>NZ_JBPZHB010000016.1:0-124520 GCF_051857545.1 Larkinella fluvii
AATTGCCATTGGGTGTCTGTAAGCTCATTAAATTGAGTAACCATACCTTCATTGTGTTGCAACATAAAGGTAAGCAGACACCCACTTTTTTCAGCCAGTTATAAAATCCCCAACAACTTCTTAGATCTATACCTACTACATTGCGTCCCATTGACAGAGCAACCCTAGCCGTTGTTCCACTTCCGACGAATGGATCAAGAATAGTTCCACCGTTAGGACAACCAATATTAATACAACGCTCAACCAACTCATCGGGATACGGTGCGGTGCCTATCCCCTGTGCCCTAGGGCGTGCCGTAATAGTCCACATGTCCTCCTGCTCGGCCTCTTTTAACGGTATCCTGTTAAAAAAGTATTCTTTTTGTTTTGATAACATGAATACAAACTCATAACTTCTCCGTGGTCTATCTTTGACAGATTCTGGTAAGGCGTGTTTTCTGTACCAAATAATTGAGCTTCGGAGTATCCAGTCTCGAGTAATCATTTCCATTACTACTCGCCAAGGAATGCCTATAAGTGTTTTAGCTTTTAAGCCAAGCCCAAGCCCTCCACTTTTATCTACTGCTCTTAATCCAAATCGACGTTTGCTGCTTTTTTTATCAACTCCTTTTGATTCGCCCTTACCCGAGTAGTAAGTATCGCCAATATTTAAAAAAAGTAACCCAGAAGGTTTTAAGACTCGCTGGATTTCATCCATAATTTCACATAAACGGGATATGAAATCTTCTACTGAATCCTCTAAGCCAATCTGCCCTTTGTATCCGTAGTCTCGAAGCCAAAAGTAGGGGGGAGACGTAATTACACAATCAAAGTGGTTTTTAGGTAGCCTTTTTAGGGCTGCGAGGGCATCTTGATTAAATATTTGCCAAGTATTGCCGTTTTTGCTTGTGCCTTCAAAGTGGGTATTTTCGGCTTTTTCTTCTTTCGTTATTTCGGCTGCGGAGTCGAGTATCATTATTACAAAACTATACAAAAACCAATGTAAAATTAATCTTATTCATAGTTTGCCAACTTAGATAATAACCTCTAGAATGATACTTCTTCATAAATCACTGGAAATGTGAAGGATACAGAACCTTGGATACTATAGAGTATGCTTTCAAGGGGAAAATTTTAAGTGCCGATACCTATTTAGCAGGTATAACGCCACATGGCATTAGAGCTATACCCGTTCATAGGCAAAAGAATCATTTTGATCTCTAACTATGCCTTTTATCTCTCCGAATCCTCCTCGCTCGATTCAAGCTGTACATTAACCTGCCCAAGGCAGGAATCCATGAGCGCATATAACCTTGCATTGGCATTAAAATCTACGGAATTAGTAGAGGTTTCCGGGTCTTGCACCTAGGTGGTAAACCAATTAGTTAGGCAGGTACGCAGGTTATTGGCATACTGGGGTGGCTAAGGGTTTTTGGTACAAATACAAGCGAATAGCCTAGACTCGCTTGGTTAACGGTTTTGTTGAGCAGGATTGTGTTTGTTTTTCGCGTTTTCCCTTATACGGCATCGGGTAGAAAAATTAAAAGCGGTTGCCAGTTATTCATCAGCACGCAGTCAATAGAGCCTCGATAAAAAAATCGGCCAGTTGGACCAAAAACCAATGACCAGAATACCGGGCCAATATTTTGTACCTTTGCGTTTTAAGATAAAAACGTACCCATATTCATTCATCATTCCACTCGCATGAAGTCACTTAAGTTTCTCACAACCGTTCTTGCTATTTTTCTGACGGTAGGCGGAACCGCTCAGGCCCAACTGAAAATACCGGCCGCCAGCCCCGCCCAACTCACTAAACAAAGTTTTGCCCTGGGCGACATTACGCTGGAATACTCCCGACCAGCCATGAAAGGACGGACCATCTTTGGTGATCTGGTTCCCTACGACAAGGTGTGGCGGACCGGTGCCAATGCCACTTCTAAAATTACCTTTTCATCGGATGTCAAACTCGAAGGCAAAGACGTGAAAGCAGGTACGTATGGATTATTCACCATTCCCGGTAAAACCACCTGGCAAGTCATGCTTTCCAAAGACCTAAACCTGGGGGCTAACGTGGGCGACTATAAACAAGAAAACGAAGTACTGCGGGTGTCGGTAAAACCGACTGCATTGACTAACAAAGTAGAAAACTTTACCATCAATATAGCCGATATTTTGCCCAGTTCGGCGGTTTTGGAAATCATTTGGGATAAAACCCGGGTTCCGGTAGCCATTACGGCCGATGTTGACCAGATCATTGTCAAGAACATCGAGACTTCGTTGGCTTCTGATAAGCCGTCCTATTTTGAGGCCGCCAGCTATTATTATGATACCAATCGGGATTTAAAACAGGCGCTTACCTGGGTAACCAAGGCCACTGAACAAAACCCCAAGGCGTTTTGGGTGATGTTACTCAAGGCCCGCATTCAACTGAAATTAAACGAAAAAGCCAATGCCATTGCCAGCGCCGAGAAAACCGTTGCCCTGGCAAGCGAAGCTAAAAACGCGGATTATGTGAAAATGGCCAACGATCTGATTGCTTCCGCTAAGAAGTAATCAGATGCAGGCAAAGTGAATCAGAAACCTAAAAAGTTGGCTACCGGCAGAGATCATCCTGCGATAGCCAACTTTTTTTACGTTATTCCCGATTGGGAAAGTCTCAGTCCAAAACCGTTACGGTTTGTTGCTGTCTACCACCAGTTTATTCTCCCGGTTCACAATTTCCCAGGCGGTATAAAACACCAGCCGGGCGGATTTTTCGGCCAGTGTGAAGTTGATTTTCTCGACGTCGTCGCCGGGGCGGTGGTAGTCGGCGTGGAGGCCGTTGAAGTAAAAAATAATGGGGATTTTGTGCTTGGCAAAATTGTAATGGTCGGAGCGGTAGTAAATTCGTTGCGGATCGCTGGGCTCGTTGTACTTGTAATCCAGCTCCATCATGGTGTACTTCCGGTTGGCATCTTCGCTGATCTGGTGCAATTCAGACGATAATTTGTCGGAACCGATGACATAGATGTAGTTGTCGGATTTGCCTTCGTGCAGATCGTCGACGCGGCCCACCATGTCGATGTTCAGATCGCAGACGGTTTTTTCCAGCGGCAAAACCGGACTCATGTCGGTGTAATATTCTGATCCCAGCAAGCCTTTTTCTTCGCCCGAAACCGTCAGAAACAGCATGCTCCGGCGGGGGCCATGCCCTTCGGCTTTGGCTTTGGCGAAGGCCTGCGCAATTTCAATCACCGAAACTGTTCCCGAACCGTCGTCGTTGGCACCGTTGTTCACTTGCCCGTCCGGATTGACGCCGATGTGGTCGTAATGCGACGAAATCACCACAATTTCGTCTTTTTTGTCGGATCCTTCCAGAAACCCAAGCACGTTGCTGCTTTCCAACTGCACGTCTTTCCGCTCGGCTTTCAGGCTTATTTTTCCTTTCAACGCGCCGGAATTGGTCTTGCCGGTTTTGTTGATTTTGGCCACCGCGCTCTGCAATTTGGCCGTCGTCGTGTTGAGAACAGCCGCGGCCATGTCCTGCGTGATCAGGAACGTTCCAACGGCTCCGATTTTTTCCATAGCCGGGCGGAGGCTCAGGCGATTGAATCGGCCCATGAGCGCACTCCGTTCGGCCACCAACCGGCGGTAGGCTTCCGGCGATTCGGCCGAAACGATGAAGATTTGCTCGGCACCCTTGTCCTTGGCAATCGTGACTTTTTTCCGCAGACTCTCGTCGTTGCTCCAGTCCGAGGCTTTGTCCGAATTGGAAATCACGTAATTTCCGTTGGCCTTTTTGGGTTCACCTTCCAGAATGACGACGGCTTTTCCCTGAATATTGATTTTCGCGTAGTCGTTGTATTTGTCGGTCAGAATGCCGTAGCCCGCAAACACGGTTTCTACCGACGCTTCCTGCATCACGCCAAACAAGCCGTTGACAATGAAATCTTTGGGGTAGGTGTACGTTTTTCCGTCGGCCTTGACGTAGAAATCGCCCCAGGTTTTCTGGTACAGCTTGAACGGTTGAAAATAGCCGGTTTTCCCGTCGTCGGTTTTGACGATCGCTTGCAGCTTTTCAGCCGCAAACTGTTTGGCAATGTAATCGGCGGCTTTCCGCTGTCCTTCGGTACCGGTTTCCCGGCCCTGCATATCGTCGGCAGCCAGTACGCGCAGGTGTTTTTCGAGATCAGCCGCCGAAATGGTGTTGGCATAATCGGTGGCGGTTTGGGCCGTCGCTAAGTGCGTAATCAGCAGCAAACCGGCACTATACTTCAAATATTTCATCGGGTTGTTGTGAAGAAAATGACAAATCAAAAAAGCAGGAATAGACAATCGTCCTCCCTGCTTGTGCAAAGATAAAACGAAATTGTGGGTTAATTATGTTAACGTCGGTTCACCGTTCATATCCGATTCGTCAGGCTCCTTTCAGCCGGTTTTTGGCTAGAATAAACGGAACGATCAGGAAACTCAGGCTGCTCAAAACGAGATTGATTCCAAAGCCCACGGCGTGCAGGAACGTGGCGACAACGGCTCCCTCGGCGGGCGTAAAACCGTAGAGCACCAACACCCGGCTGACCAGAAAATGATAGGTTCCGATGCCGCCCTGCGTGGGCACTGCCAGTCCGCCGAGTGAGCTAACGGCCAGAATCGTTAGGGCTGCGGTGGGCGGTAGAGACCGGGTGCTGTCCAGTGCCATCAGGAGCCAATAGGTACTCAGCCAGGAAAAAAACTGACTTAACACTGTTAGAAGTACAAACAAGTAATGGCTGGGGAGCTGCCGAATGGCATTAAAGCCTTTCCAGAGGCCCTTAACACTGTTAGCTATTTTCAGAACGACCGGATGTTGTTTTATATTGAAAATCAGTAACATACGCCAAATGCCAACGCCTGCCAAAACCAGAAAGACCAAAAGTCCGCCCGCCAGAAACCAGGCGGTTTTGTCTGGTACCCGGAAAGACAGGCCGGACACATAGTTACTAACGCGGTTTATTTCGAGCAGGAAGGTCAACAAAAGCACCAGACCCAGCATGATCAAGTCGATGATTCGCTCGGCCACGACCGAGCCAACGCCCTGTGAAAACGGCACATGGTCGGTCCGTTGTAGCGTGGCGCAGCGGGTTAGTTCGCCGGAGCCCGGCACAATCATACTGGCAATGACACCCGCCAGTGTGGCAACCGTGGCCCGGAAAGCCGTCGGAAAAAACCCGAGGGCGAGTAAAGGCTGCTGCCAGCGTTTTCCCCGCACCAGATAGATCAAAACCGTCAGCAGTGCCACCAGCGCAATCCAGCCATAGTGAGCCTGCTGAAACTGCCGCCCGATGTCGGCGAACGAAATGTCCTTCAGCGCATACGCCAGCAAGGAAATGGCCAGGACAAAGGGAAGGGCGGTTTTGAGAAGTTGCTTCATTCAGTTTGACTAATCGGCTGTAAGATAGGGAAACATCGGATAATTTATGGCACATAATTTGACCCAAATCGTGCGTCCTGCTACCTTTGAAAATCGCGAAGCGGATTCCGGCTTTAACTCGTCCAACGTTCTACCTAAGAAAGAAAATGAAGTCACTTCGGGTGCTGGTGGTGGTTCCGTGCTACAACGAGCAGCGTTCGGTTGCTGCGGTTGTGAATGATATTCACTGGGTAAAAACCCGGTTTGGCCTGTCGCTGGATACGCTGGTGGTCAACGATTGTTCAACCGATAACACGATGGCCGTTGTCCGCACGCTGGACTGCCTGCACCTCGACCTACCCGTGAACCTCGGTATTGGTGGCTGCATGCAGGCTGGTTACAAGTATGCGTACCGCAAGGGGTATGACATTGCGGTTCAGATCGATGGCGACGGGCAGCATCCCGCCGAAGGGCTGATAAAGCTGCTGCGACCGCTGTTCGACGATCAGGCTGACGTCGTCATCGGCTCCCGGTTTCTGGAGCGCCAGGGGTTTCAGTCGTCGTTTGTCCGGCGCATCGGGATTCGGTATTTTCGCTGGCTCAACCAGTTGCTGATCCGTAAAACCGTCCACGACAGTACGTCGGGTTTCCGGGCCTTCAACCGCAAAACGATCGAGATTGTCAACCGCTATTATCCCGACGAATACCCGGAACCGGAAGCCATCGTGCAGTTTGGATTGCATAAACTGCGGCTGCTGGAAGTGCCTGTTTTGATGGAAGAACGGCAGGGGGGAACCTCGTCCATTGGATGGGTTCAATCGGTCTATTATCTGTTCAAAGTGACGTTGGGTACCCTGTTTGTTTACATTCGTTTACGGAAAATATAGTTTTCAATTATGGAATCCTTACCCATCACTATTCAGGTTTTCAGTCTGATTGGCACCTTAATCTTCCTGGCCTTCATCGCCCGGCTTATCGTTAGAGGAAAATTGCGCGAAGAATATTCCTTCATCTGGATTGTTTGCGCAATCATCTTGCTTGTCTTTGCAGCCTGGCGGGATGGGTTGACCCAGATTTCCCGGTTGTTAGGGGTTTTTTATCCACCCTCTCTTATTTTTTTAACGGCTATTTTTGCCATCATCTGTTTCCTGGTACACTTGTCGGTGGTTAACTCCAAACTGCAAAATTCCATCAAAGAATTAACGCAGGAAGTGGCCATTTTAAAAAAAGAAGTAACGGATTTACAAGTCCCGGATAAATTGGTGATGGCGAACGAAAGCCAAACAAATTTGCCGTAATTGTCGAATCGATCCCGAGTTTTTAGATCCATTTGTATTTGCAGCGCTTAAAAAAATAGAACGGCAGTTATGTCAAAAAAGAAAAAAATACCGGCATCAGTACAACCTACCCCACCCAAAAGTATCTCCCAACCGGCAAAGCCCGATTCACCGGTCAGCCGATCGGCGGTTTCGGCCGAAAAACCGTCTCCGGTACGCCCTGAAAAAACCGGTCAGCTCATCGATTTTAACAAGCGGTTAAAATGGTTTATCGGTGTTTGTATCGGTCTCTTTCTGCTGCTGACGCTGGCTAAAATTCATTACTCCTCCTTGCCGTATTGGAATCAGGTTATTCCGGATGGGTCTGATCCCAAACGGGGTTTGATTTCCGGCAAGCCCCGCCCCATTCGCATGGACGAATGGGCGGCCATGGTGCCGTTTACACTCTCGCAGGCTAATCAGAACTATCCGGTTGAGAACATGGCAATCGGGGGCGAAAAACCGGCCCTGGTTTTGTATCTGCCGGTTAAGCATTTTATCATGCTCTTTCGGCCCGACTACTGGGGCTTTTTCATCAGCACGGATTTTGGCCTGTCCTGGCGCTGGAATTTTATGTTGCTGGGGAGCCTGATCGTAACAACTTTGCTTTTCCTGATTCTTACCCGCAATAATTTCTGGGTTTCGGTCTGTGGCGCCATCTGGCTTTTGCTTTCACCGGGCTTTGCCTGGTGGTCGTTCTCTCTGCTAACCAGCATGATATCCGGCGGATTGCTGTTAATTTCGTCGCTTTATCTGTTTTATGCTCAAAAACGAAGTACGCTGCTTTGGGCCGGTTTGCTGTTTGCCTGGTCCTTGGTTGCCTACGCGCTCAATTTGTATCCGCCCTACCAGGTATCGATTGGTTACCTGCTGGTTTTTATTCTCATCGGATTTGTCGCCAGTAATTTTCGCCGGGAGCAACTGTTCTCCCAACTGGGCAGTAAAGCCGTCACGTTTGCCATTGCATTCGCGCTGATTGGCTTCGTTTTGTACCAGTATTATGTGGAAGCGAAAGCCACCATCGACGTGATGTCGCAGACGGTTTATCCCGGGAAAAGGAGCGAAACCGGCGGAACGGGCTTCATTGCCAACTGGTTTTCCGAATATTATGCCGGCTGGCTGCTGGATGATCAGCGGTTTCCGAAGGGCTGGCTGAACATTTGTGAACTTTCCCACTTTGTAACTTTCACACCGGTTATTGCGGTTTGTATGGGTTTCTATTTTGTAACATTCCGCAAAATCGACCCGCTTTTGACGCTGGTTCTGCTCTACGTCGTGTTGCTCTGGCTCTGGATTGAGGTGGGTTATCCGGCAGGACTCGCCAAACTAACGCTGATGGACATGAGCCCGACCCGACGCACGCAAATCCCGTTTGGTATCGGAAATGTAGTGTTGGCGGTGCTGTATCTGGGGTACATTCAAGACAAAAAGATTGCTTTAAAACCGGTAATCAGCGGTTTGCTGGTGGTGGGCGTCGTTGCATTCATGGTGTATGCCGCCTGGCTTAACCTGAACGATTCCGACGGTTTCTACAAAGCACACCAGCTCTTTTTGCCAACGGCCTTCTTTCTGGCCTTAAACTTTCTGATGTTGCCCGTCAGCACCTTCCGGTATAAAGAAGTGGTGATCGGGCTGGTTCTGGTTCTGTTTTCGCTCCCTAATCTGGGCATCAATCCGATTTCCAAAGGAACCGCGCCCCTAACGCAACACGTTCTCTACCAGAAAATTCGGGCCATTCACGAGCAGGACCCTACGGCTCGCTGGGTGGTTTTGGGGAGCCAGCACATCACGTATCTGGTTACCGCAACCGGTGTCAATCAGTTGAGTGGGATTAAATACCTGCCGGATTTTAAAACCATGCGGGTGCTGGACCCGACGGCGAAGCGTGATTCCGCCTATAATCGGTATGCACACACGGTTTACAGCACCTACATCGACGGGCGTGATTCCATTGTGATCCGAAATACCTTTGAAGATGGGTATCAGGTCGCGCTCGATCCGTGTTCACCACGACTTAAGAAGCTGAACACCAAATACTTTGTTTTTGACCGGACGCCACAAGCTGTCGAAACGCGTTGCCTTAAACTCGTCGATAAATTAGGCTCGGTTGAAATTTACCGGATCAATGAGTGAGGAGACGGATTAGCGATTGGTTGGGCCGGTTTCGGTCCGGAGCAAGGCCTCATACCGGTCGATCATCGTTTCGTTTTCAAAATAGCGGGGTGGCGCGTAGTTGCTGCGGTGATGAACCATGTCGGTAATGGCTTCAGCCAGCGCGTTGCTGTCGGCCGGAGGAACCAGCCGGTAATGCCCGCTGATGACTTCCGGAATGGAACCGGCCGTGGTAGACACTACGCTGCGGCTCAGCATGCAAGCTTCCACGGCGGCATACCCAAATCCTTCGGCCAGCGACGGAACCACCACACAGTCGGCGGCCTGGATGTAATGCAGCAAATCGGTCCGTGATTGTTTGTCGAGAATCCGCACCGATTTGCCAGTCTGAAAGCTGTCGAGCCGTTGGACGAGCGAGTCGCGCAGGGAAATAAAATTAGGTGCTGACGGCCAGATGAACAAAAACCGGACGTTGGCTTGTGTCTTCAGCACCTGCGGAACCGCATTGACCAAATAATCGAACCCTTTGGAAATGCCGGGCCGACCGAATCCAACCACCAGAAAATCGTCGGAGCTATAGCCTTTTTCAGCGCGAAAAACCGCCCGTTGCTCGTCACTGAGCCGGTTTTTCTCAAAATCGTCATAATCGACGCCGGGGTAAATCCGGGATACGGGAGCCGACGGAAACAGACGAACGTAATCCCGCAGCGTACTATCCGAAATACAGACCACGCGATTAAACGGAAAGGTCAAAAGCATCCGTTCGAACAGGCGGAACAGGCTGGCTTTCCAGCGCGATTGGCCGCTCAGCGTATACCATTTGGTGTCCCACACTTCGTAAACCGTCAGAATCGCTTTTTTACCGCTTAGTTTACTGGCAATCCAGGCGGGTACAATGGCGTTATACGTTGCCGTCTGGATAATGTCGTGGTGTTTGGCCAGACGAATGGCCCGGAAAATAGCCAGGACCATAAAAAAATAACGCTGCGCGAAGGAAGGCACCTTTTGCCGGATAATCTGAACGCCATTGTGGGTTTCTTGATCCAGATAGTCCGGGTAATTTTTAGGCACCAGAACCGTCACCGTCATGCCCCGCCGGACCAGCCCTTCGGCCAGGCGCTGAAACAACAACTCTGCTCCGCCAATGTGCGGATAATAGTTGTCCAGAATGAACAGTACTTTCATAGGCAGAATCGGTCAGGCTGAGGCATAGCGGTCGGCAAGTTCGCCAAAAACCATCCGGGACATATCTTTCCAGGTGGTACTTTTCAACCAAAACCGGCTCGGATTGTCGGTGATGGTGCGATGAAGCTGGCAGGCATCGAAAATGTTTTCCACGCCGTAGGTGGCGGCATTGATCAGCAAAAACGGATACGAATAGCGTTTCAGATCGTAAGGAATGATATTGTTCAGGCGGCTGGTCGAGCCATGGATGATCTTCTCAACCCGTTCACGGTCAAGGTGATTGGTTTCGGCGATATACCGCGTGACGTTCAGAATGTTGTCGCGCTGGTTATGAAACTTCGTATTGGCTTCCTTGATGGCGGTTTCGATAAAAGGCATCCAGTTAAAAACCGCTTTTTCGTCCGGATTCAGCCCGGCGTCAAAGGATTGCAGAAAACTCTCGGCGATCAGATAGGTGTAGGACGGGCAATAGTGCAGGGCCGGATGAAACGGAATATTGGGTTCGCTGGCAAATTTGTCCATCGCCTTTTTGTTGGCGTCGTAGTTAAACTGTGACATGCCCGTGCTGTGCGACGACGCCCCGGAGATCCGCAACCGTTTTTTCGAATAAACGTACGCACCCACCTGATTGGCCAGGGCGATACCGGAATAAACGTCCGGTATTTGCGACCGGAAAAACGCACCGGTTTTTCGTTGAATCGGCTCGATTGCCGTCATGTTAACGAAGGAACTATAGACAAAAGGCAATGGCAAATAGTCTTCCCGGCATTGGAGAACTTTCCGCAAAACTGCCTTTCCCTCTTTAATTACAAAACCGCTCTGAAAGCTAACTTTCAGCATGTTAGCCTGTTTCTTGTTAAAATAAGAAGGCCAGAAATAGAAATCCGGCGCGGGATTCATGTTGACGGCCTGCAAACCGGTTTCGTTAAAGAGCGCATTGACGTCCTGCACGGCGTCGGGCAGCAGGCCGTCGTCATCCCCCAGAAAGGTGACATACCCTTCCCGAACATGCGACAAGGCAAATTCCCAATTGTGCGACATGCTGAGCCGTTTGCCCGTGTTGACATACTGAATGCGCGGGTCGTTGAACGACCGAACGACTTCTTCCGTCGTATCCTGGCTACAGTTGTCCGAAACCAGAATCGTCAGGTTATCGTAGTTTTGGGTCACGCAGGTTCGCAGCGTGTGCAGTAAGGTATCCGCGCGTTCGCGGGTAGGAACAACGACGGTGTATTTATGTTCTTTCATGAACGGATCGTTTTTAACCGCTACCGAACCCGTTTCAGATACCCTTCCGGTGCCACCGAAATCAGGAGTTTATGGTCGATTTCGTGATTGATTTCAAAATCTGAATGGTGCTTCAAAAACTCCCAAACGGCGGTTTTTGGGTTGTTGCCTTTGTCCCAGGGCCGGTCGTAGGAGTTGGCGGGCAGGTCTTCCACAATCGTATCAAAAACAACCAGATACGACCCGACCGTTACCAGCGGGGCATATAATTCCAGTTCCCGCAAGACGTGATCGTGCGTATGATTCGAATCGAGGCAAACCATCACGGTTTGTTTGTCTTCGGCTTTCCGGGCTACCTCAGCGGCCAGTGTTTCGTCGATGGCCGAGCCTTCCAGCATCGTGATCCGCTTAAACATGGGGTGGTTTTCGATTTCCCGGCGGTTGTGAGCCCGAATGTCGATGTCGATACCCAGCACTTCACCGTTGCCGATGAGTTCGAGGATCGACGCATAAAAAATCAGCGAACCACCGTGGGCGATGCCGGTTTCAATGATCAGATCTGGTTTGAGCTGCCAGATCAATTCCTGCATGGCGATCATATCCTGCGGATACTGAATAATAGGGCGGCCCATCCAGGTGAAATTGTATGAATATTTATCCCGGTTAGAGGTCAGATTAAAAGCCGCAGCGGCAGCCAGTAAGTCAGGTTGGGTGGGATAGGCAGCGATGCGCTCGGTACGTTCTTTTTTAAACTCCTCAATTGGATCAGTCATGATTGGACAGTAGATTTAATAGTTTTCGATGATCGCCCCAGAAAGCCAGCGGCTCGTAGTCGGGATACGGATAATAGCCCAGATTGAGCGTCATGGTATAGCGATTCTCCCGCATAAACCGTTCCACCAGCGCCCGTACGGAAATCGGCTGGCCGCTGCAACAATTGACGATGCCGGTAATGCGCTGCTGGAGAGACGTTTGGATAAGGATCTTGGCGACGTCCGTTACCGGTAAATAGTCACGCAACTGTTCCCCTTTCGACATGTTGAAAACCGGCTCATTCCGCAGCGCGGCTGCTTCAACCTGGGCCAGCAGCGACTTCGGGTTCTGGCCTTTTCCGAACATGTAAAATAACCGAACCCATTTGAACGAAACGGTGCGGTTTTTTATAAACAGTTCGAGGGCTTTTCGCAAATTATCCTTTGCCAAACCGTAGGCTGTCGTGGGCAGGGCTGGCAAGTCTTCCGACAAACAACCGCTTTGCAAACCGTATTCCAGACAGGTTCCGGTTACAGTCAGGTTGGTCAGGCCGTTGCTGAGCAGGTTGGTCAAAAACCGGTAATGTTGCAGCCAGTAAGTGTCGATGTGTGCCAGCGATTTGTAGTCGGGCAAACCGGGCCAGGCGAGGTGGATAACGGCATCCGGTTTTCCGAAATACGTAAAAAGGTCTGTGTCGCCCCAGTCGGCACCGATGTCGAACGGGACAAACTCAACCTTTGAAAGCCCGGCGGTTTTTCCGGCTGGCGGTTCGGTTCGGGCCGTCGCGATCACCCGGATGCTGTCTGTCGCAAGCAGGTGTTCCACAACGTGTTGGCCAACAAAACCAGTGGCGCCGGTGACTAGAATCGTCATAGCGTTGTCAGGGTTGGAATCGGTACAACACACTGCCCCCCCCATTCCCGGATGTAGGATAGTTGCTGGGTAATCTCATCACGCAGATTCCAGGGCAAGATCAGGACAAAATGCGGTTTTCGCTCGCGAAGAGCGGTTTCCTGCACCACCGGAATGTGGCTGGCGGGCAGAAACTTGTTCTGTTTTGCCGGGTTTGCATCGACCACAAACTCGATCAGGTCGTTTTTGACACCGCAATAATTCAGCAGCGTATTGCCTTTCGCGGCTGCTCCGTAGGCCACAACGGTTTTGCCCGCTCGCTTCTGTTGGGTCAGAAAATCAGTGAGTTCCAGTTTGACCCGAAGGGCTTTCTGCTGGAAGTTCTCGTAATAGCGGAGGTTGGTCAGGCCGGTGTCGGTTTCCTTTTGCAGCAGAGCCGTCACGCTGGCCGAAACCGGTTTGCTGGCATCTTCCCGGTGCCGGGCATAAACCCGCAACGAGCCGCCGTGCGTTGGCAACTCCTCCACATCGAACAACACCAGCCCCTGCGATTCGAAAATCTGTTTGACGGTTCCAAACGACAAGTACGAGAAATGCTCGTGGTAAATCGTATCGAACTGGTTGTTTTCGACCAGTTGCAGCAAATGCGGAAACTCCATCGTGATCACGCCCGTCGGTTTCAGAATGATTTTCATACCGGCTACAAAATCCACAATATCGGGAACGTGCGCCAGAACGTTATTGCCGAGCAATAAGTCGGCTTTCGTTCCTTGTGCAATCAACTCACGTGCCAGTTCAGCACCAAAAAAACGGGTGATGGTCGGTATATTTTTTTCGAGGGCAACAGCCGCCGTATTGGTTGTGGGCTCGATACCCAAAACCGGTATCTTTTTTTCGACAAAATACTGGAGCAAATAACCGTCGTTCGAGGCAATTTCGATCACCTGGGAATCGCGGCCCAGCCCGAACCGTTCGGTCATCCGGTCGACATACTGCCGGGCGTGGTTTAGCCAACTGGTTGAAAATGAGGAGAAATAAACGTAGTCGCTATCAAAAATGGCGTCGGATTTTTTGTATTCGTCAATCTGCACCAGAAAACAGGAATGGCACGTAAAAACCTTCAACGGATAAAACGTTTCCGGTTCATTGAGCTGTTCGGCGGTCAGGAACGAATTGGATGCCGGTGAATTCACCAGATCGATAAAGACGTGTTGCAGCGGAGTTTTACAGAAGCGGCACTCCATGAATTAGAAAGTTAAACCGTGAAAAGAAGTGTCTAAAAGGGGATGGGCCGCATCCCGGGCCGACAGGTCGGCGGCTGGCAGCGGCCATTCGATGCCTATCTGCGGATCGTTGTAACGAACTGCCCCTTCGCTGCCGGGCGTGTAATAGTCGCTGTGGCAATAAATCAGTTCGCAATGCTCCGTCAGCGTTTGAAAACCGTGGGCAAACCCTTTCGGAATATACACCATCTGCTGATTTTCGGCGGATAATTCCGTTCCAAACCATCGCCCAAAAGTTGAAGAGCCGGCCCGTAAATCGATGATGACGTCAAAGACCCGACCGGCAATGCAGCGCACGAGCTTGATTTCGGCGTGGGGCGGATTCTGGTAATGCATCCCGCGAATGGCCCCGGTTTGCTGCGTCATCGAGTGGTTCATCTGCACCCAGTCGGCCGCCAGACCGACGGCTTCGAAATCCCGGCGGCAATAGGTGCGGGCAAACCAGCCCCGATTATCCCGAAACGGTTTCAGAGAAATGAGATACGCACCGGTTAATGCCGTTTCTGTAAAAATCATACTGCCCAGATTGAATTTGCCTCTGTTGCCCGTTGTACATAAGCCGCGAGGTCGGAATATGTACTGATCTGTTGGCTTTTTGTATACGTTTTGTACCAGTTTATGGTGTATAGCAGGGCGGTTTCCGTATCCCAAACCGGTCGCCAGGCCAGTTGCTGCGCTGCTTTCGTGCAATCAAGGCTCAGAAAATGCGCTTCGTGCGGATTGGTTTCGGCCGGTAGTTCCTGATACGAAATCGGATCCCATTGTTCTCGCGCCTGACGAACCATCTCCCGAACGGGCAAAACGTCCGACAGCAACGGACCGAAATTCCAGCCTTCAGCCGCTGATGTATTTCCTTCAAGGAGCTGTTGACCGAGAAGCAGATAGCCGGAAAGGGGTTCCAGAACGTGCTGCCAGGGTCGAACAGCTTCCGGGTTTCGAATCACGACTGGTTGCCCGCTTTGGGTCGTTTTGATCAAATCCGGGATCAGACGGTCGTCGGCCCAGTCGCCCCCGCCGATGACGTTACCGGCCCGCGCGCTTGCCACGAGTACCTGATGCGTTTTGCCATACTGACGGACGTTGAAAAAGGAATTCCGGTAACTGGCAGTCACCAGCTCTGCGCAACCTTTCGACATGCTATACGGATCGTAGCCCCCCATGGGACCAGTTTCAACGAGCGGTTTTCCATCTTCCGGATTGTCGTAGCATTTATCGCTGGTGACGACAACGACGGCCCGCACCGAAGCCGTTTGCCGGGCGCATTCCAGCACATGGGCCGTGCCGACGATGTTTGTTTCGATGGTTTCGAGCGGATGCTGATACGAATACCGCACCAATGACTGAGCCGCCAGATGAAACACTACGTCCGGTTGATACAGGTCAAACGTGTGTCGCAGGCTGTCCAGATGCCGGATGTCGCCGGTTTGGTGCGGAACGGGTAGCTCGAGCAAGCCCCAATGATTCGGCGTGGTTGGCGCCGGTAAGGCATAGCCAACCACTTTGGCACCCAATTGGTGCAGCCAGTATGCCAGCCACGAGCCCTTAAAACCGGTGTTTCCGGTAATCAGGACGGTTTTATTCTGATAGATACCCGCAAAAAGTGTTGTCATTATTCTGCTAAAATTACCAGCTTTTCCACTCTGCCTGCCCGGTGTTCCAGGCGGTTTCCAGTTCCAGTTTGTCGCGGAGGGTGTCCATTGGTTTCCAGAAACTATCGTGTTTAAAAGCCATCATTTGTCTTTCGGCCGCCAGGGTTTCCATCGGTTTTCGTTCCCAGACCGTATCGTCGCCCTCAATGTAGTTGAAAACCGCCGGTTCGCAGACAAAAAAACCGCCGTTGATCCACGCGCCATCGCCTTTCGGTTTTTCCAGAAACGATTGGACGGTTTGGTCGTCGCCCACATCCAGCGCCCCAAACCGTGCCGATGGCTGAACCGCCGTCAGGGTGCATAGTTTGCCATGCTGGTGATGAAAGGCGACCAAAGCCGTGATGTCTACATCGCCAACGCCATCGCCGTACGTCATCAGGAAAGGCTCGTTGCCAATGTGTCGCTGGACCCGTTTGATGCGTCCGCCGGTCATACTGTCTTTCCCCGTATCCACCAGCGTGATTTTCCAGGGCTCGGCGGCTGAATCATGCACTTGCAATGAATTGGTAGCCAGATCGATGGTAATATCGGACTGATGAAGAAAATAATTGGCAAAGTATTCCTTAATCAGATACCCTTTATAGCCCAGGCAAATGATAAAGTCGTTATAACCGTGTGAGGAATAAATCTTCATGATGTGCCACAGGATGGGCATACCGCCGATTTCCACCATGGGTTTGGGTTTCACAACGGTTTCTTCACTCAGGCGCGTTCCTAAACCACCCGCCAAAATAACGACTTTCATATAGTTTGGTTTTGTTGACAAACAACTATTGGGTTTCGTTGAAAAAATTGATGGTAATATAAGATTGCTTTGTTTGTTGATCGTAATTTTTTTGTGCCGGAGAATTAAAAATTTACACATTTACCGGATAAAATCAAATCGTGGCCGGATTCGGCGGTGGGAACCAATCGGGTTCATTTATTCTTTGTATTTTTGTATTTATATCATTGCTTTCGGCAACCGCACTTTAACCCGGTTATCTCAATCGCTTTCAATCACACTTCACTGGTAATGAAGCTCGACCTACACTATCAGGAACGTTTCGAAGACCGTCACAACGGCTCGGATGTTTCACAAACGAATGCCATTTTGAAAACCATCGGAGTCGATTCGGTGGATGAACTCATCGACCAGACGGTTCCTGCCCTGATCCGGCTCGAAAAACCGCTCGATCTGCCCGAAGCCAAATCCGAGTACCAGTTTCTGGCCGATTTTAAAAAACTCGCTCAGCTTAACAAACTGAATAAATCCTACATCGGTACGGGCTACTACGATACCATTACGCCGAATGTCATTCTGCGCAATATACTGGAAAATCCGGCCTGGTATACTGCCTACACACCGTATCAGGCCGAAATTGCCCAGGGTCGGCTGGAAGCCCTGCTGAATTTCCAAACCGTCGTCATCGATTTGACCGGCATGGAAATCGCCAATGCGTCGCTGCTCGATGAAGCCACGGCTGCGGCTGAAGCCATGCACGTGCTGTATGCCCAGCGCCCGGCCGCCAAAAAGAATGCCACGACGTTTTTCGTGTCGGAAAGCTGCCATCCGCAGACCATTGACGTCATCAAAACCCGTGCCACGCCCCTGAACATCGCCGTTCAGGTGGGCGATCACCGGAAAGTAAACATCACGTCCGACGATTTATTCGGTATGTTGCTGCAATACCCGGCGTCCGACGGCGAGGTGTTCGATTATACCGATCTCATTACGGCGGCCCACGAACAGAATATCTTTGTGGCCGTTGCCGCTGATCTCCTGAGCCTTACGCTGTTGACTCCTCCAGGCGAAATGGGGGCGGATATCGTGGTGGGTTCTTCACAACGGTTTGGCGTTCCGATGGGTTACGGTGGGCCGCACGCGGCTTTTTTCGCGACCAAAGACGCTTTCAAACGGCAGATTCCGGGTCGGATTATTGGCGTTTCCATCGATGCCGAAGGAAATCCAGCTCTGCGGATGGCCTTGCAAACCCGCGAACAACACATTCGCCGGGAAAAAGCGACGTCCAATATCTGTACGGCACAAGTGCTGCTGGCGGTTATGGCGGGCAGTTACGCGGTTTACCACGGTCCGCAACGGCTTCGGGCCATTGCCGAACGCATCCACGGCATGACCAAGCTTTTTGTGACGGTTTTACGCTGGAACGGGTATAAAATTCAGACGCAGAATTACTTCGATACCGTTACGGTCGAGGTGGATGATGTGGAATCGTTGCGGAAATCGGCGCGGACGGCGGGAATCAACCTGCGGTATCTGGACGACGAACGGGTCTGCGTTTCCTTCGATGAAGTGAAAACCGTCGATGATGTGGTTCAGTTGCTGGATGTCTTCGGGATCTGCGCCGACATGGATGCCGCCATCGAAACCCTGGCCATCAACTGGCCGGAGCGACTGATCCGTCAATCGGCGTATCTGACGCATCCGGTGTTCAACACACACCACACCGAGCACCAAATGCTGCGGTATTTGAAGTCACTGGAAGAAAAAGACCTTTCGCTGGTGCATTCGATGATTTCACTCGGCAGTTGCACGATGAAATTGAACGCAACCGCTGAAATGATTCCGGTCACCTGGCCCGAATTCGGTGGTTTACACCCGTTTGCGCCGAAAGATCAGGTGATGGGCTACCAAAAACTGGTCGATGATCTGAGTAAATGGCTGAGCGAAATAACCGGTTTTGCCGGAATCTCACTGCAACCCAACTCCGGGGCGCAGGGCGAATACGCCGGTTTGATGGTGATTCGGGCGTATCACGAAAGCCGCAACGATGGTCACCGCAATGTGTCGCTGATTCCGTCGTCGGCCCACGGCACCAACCCCGCCAGCGCGGTGATGGCCGGGATGAAAGTCGTGATTGTGAAGTGTGACGAGCGCGGCAACATCGACGTGGCCGATCTGCGGGCGAAAGCCGAGCAGTACAGCAGCGACCTGTCGTGTCTGATGGTGACCTATCCATCGACGCACGGCGTTTTTGAAGAAACGATCAAAGAAATCTGTGATATTATCCACGAACACGGCGGTCAGGTGTACATGGACGGCGCGAACATGAACGCACAGGTGGGCCTGACGAGTCCGGCAACCATTGGCGCCGATGTTTGTCACCTGAACCTACACAAGACGTTCTGCATTCCGCACGGCGGTGGTGGGCCGGGCATGGGGCCAATTGGGGTCGTTGAGCATTTGATGCCATTCCTGCCGGGTCATGCCGTGGTGGAAACGGGCGGCAAGCAAGCGATTCACGCGGTTTCGGCGGCTCCGTACGGTTCGGCCAGCATCCTGACGATTTCGTACGCGTACATTGCGATGATGGGCGCGGAGGGTTTGACGAATGCGACCAAAACCGCTATTTTGAACGCCAACTACCTAAAAGCGAAGCTGGAAGAACATTATCCGATTTTGTATACTGGGAAAAATGGTCGTTGCGCCCACGAAATGATCGTCGATTGCCGGCCGTTCAAAGCTGCGGGTGTCGAGGTGGAAGACATTGCGAAGCGACTGATGGACTACGGTTTTCACGCGCCAACGGTTTCGTTTCCGGTACCGGGTACGATGATGATCGAGCCGACGGAATCCGAATCAAAAGACGAACTCGACCGGTTTTGCGAGGCCCTGATCAGCATTCGGGCCGAAATCCGGGAGGTGGAAGAAGGCAAAGCCGACAAAGCCAACAACGTTCTCAAAAACGCCCCGCATACCGTCAACGTGTTCATCGCCGATGATTGGAACCGCCCGTACAGCCGCGAAAAAGCGGCCTTCCCGTTGCCGTACGTGAAAGCCCGCAAATTCTGGCCGAGTGTCAGCCGGATCGACAACGCGTATGGCGACCGGAATCTGGTCTGTGCGTGTTTGCCGGTGGAGGAATATGCGCAGGAAGCGGTGGAAACAGAAACGGCGTCGTAAGTTTTTAAATTAAAGAAATGAGAAAGCCCTCGTCTGGTGTCAGGCGGGGGCTTTTTGTTTTTTGCTCAGATTTTTGGGTCTTGAAAACTAAGTAATAAATAGAGAGATAAATGATTGAGTATTTTTACTAGAAAAAATACTCAATCATTTTTGGTGAAGTAAATTTAAAAGATACATTTGCATTGCTTCTAGATTTAGGCTGGAAGGGAGAGTGTTTAGAATCGGGACAACCGTTCTGGTGCCGGTAACGTTACCAGCACCCAGAACTATGTTCAGAAGCTCATTCAGTTCGCCGAAACAAAGGCTGAGCCGGACAGAGAACACTAAAGCAGTTACAATTGATTCCCATTTCATTGTAGTTGTGGTTATTAAGTTAAATCTAAGGCGGTCTGAGAAATACTGTGAAGTATTTCTCTAAAATTAGTTGTGCGGGGAGGGCTAATGGTTCCGCCGACCAGGCCCAACCCTTTAACTGTGTATGTTAAATCAAGCTATAAAAATTTGGTCTGAAAAAGCTCAGCAGCTTCGCGTTGATAAGAAACGTGGTTACATCCATTTTGACCAAAAACCTAACTTAGTAAATGTATGTAAAGTAGTAAGTAATCCACAAGAGATTGCGGACCATCACTTTTATCCTTTCATTGAAAAAATAATTCTTACCCCTCGTTATAAAAAGGATAAAGATTCCGGTGAGAGAAAAAAGGATATGAAGGAACGATCAGTAATGTATGCATCACACATGGACGCTCATATTTATTCCTATTACAATATTCTCTTAGAGCTTGCTTATGAGAAAAAAATAAAAGAAGAATTCTACTCAAAATTTATTCTCGCTTATCGTAAATTCAAAGATGAATCTGGAAAAGGTAAATGTAATATCCATTTTGCTCATGAGTTATTTGAAGCAGTTAAAGAAAAAGGTGAGTGCGTAATACTGGCATTTGATATTAGTAATTTTTATACGAATTTAGATCATAAATTATTGTTAAAATCTTGGAAGAATATTTTAGGTGTAGATAATTTGCCGGAAGATCATTATAACGTTTTTAAATCTATTACCCGCTATTCTAAAGTATCAAGAAATATCTTATATGAAGAGTTTAAAATTGAAGATAAGCAAGAAAAAATAAAGAGATTTTGTACGGCTGAGCAATTTAGAGATGTAGTTAGAAAAAAAAGGTTTATAGTACCTAATAAAGAAGGTAAAGGTATACCACAAGGTGCACCAATGAGCGGTCTTCTTTCAAATTTATATATGCTAAATTTTGATAAAATGGCATATCAAGAAATTTGCGAAAAGCAAAATGGTTTGTATAGGCGCTATAGTGATGATATAATAGTTGTCTGTTCAACTCACCAGCAGAGAGAAATTGAAAATTGGATAAAGTGCGAAATTTCTAATCAACTTAAGTTAGAAATTAATACTGATAAAACAGAAGTTACTTATATCAAGCTGTCGGATGATGGCTCTTTAAGGGCATTTAAAGATTTTGAAGGGAATATACGTAGAAACGCTCAATATTTAGGTTTTGAATTCAATGGTAAGAATTGCTTCATTCGATCATCTTCTCTAGCTCGCTATTATCGTAGAATGAAGATGAGGGTTAGAATGGCAAAGAAGAGAGCTGAGAGAACTACAGCGTTAAATAAAATTGTATTTAAAAAGAAGCTTTTAATAAGGAATAGCGATTATATATTTAAAATTCAACAGGGTAGTAATAAGGCTTCAAAGATCAACTATTTAACTGCGAACTTTGTCACATATGCTCAAAAGGCTGCAAAATCTATGAAAGAAGATAAAATAAACAAACAGATTTCCCCTCATTTAAAGAAGCTTCATCAAGAGGTATTAAAAAAAATTATAAAGTGAAAATGTTTTTTTCAAGCTTTAAAAAAGACTATCAAGAGATCTTTAACTCTCCAGCCATCCAGCTTTCAACCCAGTTGATAACGTTTTCAGCCTCTGCTAAACCAGCTTCTGCTATACTAACGCTAGGATTGCCATCATAAGACATAGACAAATTCAACGTATAATAAGCTCCGACGAACGCATTCCGCAGCTTCTTATCGAAAGGAGCGAGTTGCTGGTTGTACCAATCCACATCCTTTCGTCCTTTGCTTTTATTCCCTAGAAAACCGTCCAAAGCGATTAGCACTCCCATGTAAGCGGTATTCCCAGCCATTTTAACGTATTTTGTATCCCAATAATAGCCATCATCTTTGTTGGCTTTCTCCCGCAAGATTTCTCTGGCGTTATCGAGGTATCGTTTGGCTTCCAGTACGGTATTCATTCCAGTTAATTTCTACAAATCCGCCACCACCGTTACCCCGCCTTTCGTCTTCTCGCCAATCTTCACTTTTACCTCCGCATCCAGCGGCAGGAACAAATCGACGCGGGAACCGAACTTGATGAAACCGAGTTCGTGGCCCTGTTCAACCTGCTGCCCTTCTTTGGCATACCAGACAATCCGCCGGGCCAAGGCCCCGGCAATCTGGCGAAGGAGAATTTCGGCCCCGTTTTTCGCCTTGATGACGACGGAAGTCCGCTCGTTTTCGGTGCTCGATTTCGGATGCCAGGCAACTAAATATTTCCCGGGGTAATATTTGACGTATTTGACGGTGCCGGTGACGGGGTGGAAGTTAATATGCACATTCAACGGCGACATGAAGATGGAGACCTGCCGACGCTGTCCTTTAAAGTATTCCGGTTCGTTCACCTCCTCGATCACCACCACCGTGCCGTCGCAGGGTGAAATGACGTGCTTGTCGTTCAGGGGCGTGGTTCGGCGTGGTTTCCGGAAAAATTGCAACACCAGAAAGAACAACACCAGACTCACAATCAGAATCAGTGTGCTGGCGGTTTGGTTGCCGGTAAACAAGTAGAAGATGGATAAAATGTTGACTCCTAACAGAATCAGGGCTGTCCAGAACAAAATTTGATATCCTTCCTTGTGGATGGTCATACGATTGGAAAATCAGTTGCGTCTAAAAAGATGGGCTAGAGCGGTGAAGGTACGAAACAAACCGCATTGGCTCCAATTTGTTGGCGACATTCAATCCATATACCAATACGGTTTTCAGACTACATTTGAGGGGATTGGAGGCCGCCACCAAACGTAATCCGAAAACCGTATCTGCCTGCCAATCAATAGCCGCCCCGGAATTTGTAGGTGCTGGCTACCTTGTCGATGGCGACGATGTAAGCCGCCAGCCGCATCGACACTTTGTACTTCTGCGACGTTTCAAACACGCGGTCGAAGGCGTCTTTCATGTTGCGGTCGGCCCGGCGGTTGATCCGGTCGAGCGTCCATTTGTAGCCGATGCGGTTTTGCACCCACTCAAAATACGAAACCGTAACCCCCCCGGCATTGGCCAGAATATCGGGCACCACCATGATGCCTTTTTCGTTGATGATGTCGTCGGCACTCGCTGAGGTCGGTCCGTTGGCGCCTTCCACGATCATTTTTGCCTGAATCGAATCCGCGTTTTCGGCCGTAATGACGTCTTCCTTGGCCGCCGGCACCAGCACATCGACCGGCAACGCCAGCAGTTCTTCGTTCGTGATGCGTTCGGCGCCGTTGAACCCTTCGAGGGTGCCTTTGTTGGCGTTGCGGTAGGCGAGGGCCGCGCTGATGTCGATGCCCCGGTTGTTGTAATACCCGCCCGTCACATCGCTGATTGCCATCACCGTTACGCCCCGTTCGTGCAGCAACTCAGCCGCAAACGATCCGACGTTGCCAAAACCCTGAATGGCCGCCGAAGACCGGTAGGGGTTCATCCGGAGTTTGTCCATCGCCGACAGCGCGGCTACGGTCACCCCGCGTCCGGTGGCTTCCGTCCGGCCCAGCGAACCGCCCAGGACGAGCGGTTTTCCGGTGACGACAGCATTGACGGTCATACCACGGGATTTCGAATATTCGTCCATGAGCCACGCCATTTCGCGCGGACCGGTTCCCATGTCGGGGGCCGGAATGTCGCGGTCGGGGCCAAAAACGTCGAGCATGGCGACGGTATAGGCGCGAATCAAACGTTCAATTTCACCCGCCGACATTTCGCGCGGGTTGCAGGCAATACCGCCTTTGGCGCCACCGTAGGGAATATCGACCACGGCGCATTTCCAGGTCATCCAGGCGGCCAGGGCGCGCACTTCGTCGAGCGTGACACCCGGATCGAGCCGAATACCGCCTTTCGACGGGCCGAGGATGGTGGAGTGAATGACGCGGTGACCTTCAAATACCTTGATCGATCCGTTGTCCATCGTAATGGGCAAACCCACCATGACCTGACGCGCCGGAACCTTCAGGATGTAGTACATTTCTTCCGTAATACCCAGCATTTGCGCTGCGGCATCGAATCGCGACATCATGGATTCGAGCGGGTTTTCTTTATCTTTTATGGGGGCTGGTTCTATGTAAGCCATATTCCTATTTTTTTAGTTGGCAATTCTGATGTGGTGCCACAGCAAACTTACCAAAAAACATAACGATGCATCTTAAGAACTATTTTTTCGTGATTTAATCTAATTTCTCCTTTCGAAATCATGTATTACGCCACCTGTTTTATACCAAACATCGGCATAAACAAGCCGTTCGATAACCAAATATTACTTGGTGTTTTCGGGTATTTACCGATGACTATTTTTTGAACTTTTTTTTAAACGGTAGGCTCTATTGATTGAAAAAGAATCAATAGAGTTGTAATTTTGTTATTTCATCGACGGAAAAATTTTCACCCACTTAACTAGCTGATCAGTACTATGGTTCAGGAAGACAAGAAAAGGTACTCGGAGGAGGAGCTAAAAGAGTTTGAGGTGCTGATTAGCCAGAAGTTAGAAGCATCCCGAAACGAGCTGAATTACATCAAGGAAACGCTTAGTAAACGCAACGACAGTGGAACGGATAATACATCAGGTACATCCAAATTACTGGAAGATGGTGCCGACACCAGTGAGCGCGAAAACCTGAGCCAACTGGCGGCCCGTCAGCAGAAATTTATTCAGCAACTGGAATCAGCTTTGGTGCGGATCAAAAACGGAACCTATGGCATTTGCATCGATACCGGCCGGCTGATTCCGAAAGAACGGTTGCGCGCCGTTCCACATACCCAACAGACGATCGAAGCAAAACTGAAACGGACGTAGTTCTGCTCAACCTACGTCAGGACAGAATTCCTCATACATCACCCGCTTCACGAATGAAGCGGGATTTTTTTTGTACACTCATGATGACTATTTCGTATTTTTTCGTCCAACAAACAGACACTGCCTAAAAAACCGGTTCTGCTAAAAAAAATTCCAAACAAAATAGGCTATAATTGGTAACTACTAGAGCAGTCATTACTACCAAACCGCCATGTTAGAGAAATTAGAAGAAATCAGGGAAGGCATCTTTAAATACCTAGAAGCGCGGATTGAGTTATTCAAACTGGAAACGCGCAATCAGGTTGAAAACATTGCCCTGAAAGCGGTACACGGAATTGTACTGGGGTTTTTAGCGACTATCACGACCATCTTTCTATTCTCCCTCTTAGCGGCTTATCTCAATGAAGTACTGGATAGTCGCTATCAGGGATTTCTAATTGTGGCCGGTTTTTTTCTGCTGCTGACGCTGATCTGGGCCTTTGCCAAGGGACCGGTAGAGGGGATGCTGCGGAAGATGACCTACAATATGCTTAAAAATGCCCAGGAGAAAAAAGCCGAGGAACGGGCCGAAACCATCCAGGATTTGATGGATCAAACGCGGGAATCGCTCAACGAGAGCGGCCCGATAAAGGAATAAAACGTTTATTTGCCCTCGAATACTAACTAAGTAGTGAGCTTTATCATAAGTCAATCCATTTTTTTACTAATTTTAGAACGCTCTTTTTTATGGATACGAATGTGCCCTTTTCAGATACCTCGGCCCGTCGGGCTGAGTTGATGGAAGCCACCGAGCAGTATAAAAGTTCGATTGAGTCCAACGTCAAGGCACTAAAAGAGGATGCCGCAGAAGTCGGCAAAACCGTGGCGTTGGTGGCTGGAGTTTGTCTGGCCGTCTATGTGGTTGCCAGCATTGTGTTGCCAAAGTCTGATAAACCGGATCTGGAATACGATGACGACGACTACGAGGAGGCCGATGACTATGCCGGTGGCAGCACCCGGGCGCATGTGCGACGGGCCGCTAAAGCCGCAGAGGAAGCTCCTGCCCGATCGGCAATCGGTGGTGCTATTACCGGGATCGTAACGTCTATTCTGACGAATCTCGCCCGGCAGCAGGTTACTGATTTTATTTCGCGTTTACGTCAGAATAATGCAACCACACAACCAGAACCAGGCCAGTACCCGTAACGTATTAAACACCCTGTACAGCCGCAAGGAAACAGGGCAAAAGTCATTTGCTGTCTTGCTCGACCCGGATAAGATCGAGCAAGATTCGTTTAAGGACCTGCTGATTCGGAGTGTTGAAAACCGGGTTGACTTCTTTTTTGTGGGTGGTAGTCTGATTACCAACTTCATTCTGCGCGAAGTCATTGAAACCATTCGTACGTATACCCCTATTCCGGCGATTCTCTTCCCCGGCAATAGCCTTCATATTGAACCCAGCGCCGATGCCATTTTGCTGCTTTCGCTGATCTCGGGCCGAAATCCGGAGTTTTTGATCGGCCAGCACGTCATTGCGGCTCCTCTTTTAAAAAGAAGCGGTTTGGAAATCCTGCCCACGGGCTACATGCTGGTCGATAGCGGGGTGCAAACCACGGTGTCATACATCAGCAACACCACGCCTTTGCCCTACGACAAACCCGGCGTTGCGGCCTGTACGGCGATGGCGGGCGAAATGCTCGGCCTGAAGTTGATTTACATGGACGCGGGCAGTGGCGCCCGTCGCCCGGTTTCGCCAGAAATGATTGCTGCCGTACGCAGTTGTGTCGATACGCCCATTATTGTCGGGGGAGGTATCAACTCCGTAGAACGGGCCCAGGCGGCTCTGCAAGCCGGTGCGGACGTCATTGTGGTAGGCAATGGCATTGAGAAAAATCCGGAACTGTTGCCGGAAATCGCAGCCGCGGTTCAGGATGTAAACCGGCAGTTGGCCTAACAAATACTAAAAAGCGGGGCGCAAAGACCGGAAGGAATTAACTCCTTCAGTCTTTGCGCCCCGCTTTTTAGTATTTCGTCTATTCGTTACACATTCATCAGCGACTCCCGACGGCGCATCTTCCCGGCCGGAATCCCGAACATCATCTTGAACCGGCGGCAGAAATAAGCCGTGTCTTTGTAACCCACTTCGGCGCCGATGGCCCGGATGCTTTTCTTCGACGTCCGGAGCAGCCCGACGGCGGCTTCCATCCGTTGGTATTCGATGTAATCCTGCGGATTGATCCCAGTCAGCATTTTAAAATACTGCCCAACGTAATCTTCCGACACGTTGGCGACGTTGGCCAGCACCTTGTTCGACAAATCACCGCCCAAATTGTCTTTGATGTAGGCGAAGATGTCGATCAGGCGCGGATCTTTGAAATACGTGCTGTTGGTCACCAACTGCTCGACGAACAGGCGGTTTTTCAGAATGTACCGAATGACTTCGATAACAATTTCTTCGGTCTTGATCTTGATGATCCTGCCTTTACCCGCCGTATCCAGCATTTCTTCAGCCAGAATCTGGTTGATGGTCTGAACCAGCGCATCTTCCCGTTTGATGATAAACGGCGGCACATCCAGCGAGTTGAAGAAGTTCACCGAGTCGAATACCTTGGCTTCGAACGACACGTAACCGAACGAGTTCGGCATGTTGGCGATTTTCTGCGGATCGCGGTTGGCTTCAAAATACAGCTCCCGATGAATCATGAATTCTTCGTTGGAGACGGTTTTTGGGTGAGAAGCGTCGCCGTACGTGACGGTAATGTGCTTACCGCCCGGAATAAACAGCATGTCGCCGGTTTCCACCTTCACTTTTTCTTCGCCGAACGATACCTCGCCGTTATACAGAACGGTCAACGTATTTTCGACATCGTAATAGTTTTTGATGGTTATGGGCTGTAAAATGCGGATGTTTCTGGCCTTGATGAACTTCACACCCAGCGATTCGATAATCTTATTATAGTCTTCCATATGGGGAAAGTGATGTATCTACATGATAATAATTGCAAAGTTGCACAAAACTAATAAATTGTACAAATCTAATACAACATTCGTTCTTGCGAAAAGATAAAAAAAATAGCGCGATACCAATAAAGTATCGCGCGTGTTTTTTGAAAAAATTGTGCTAGCGGTAAAAAAGTTCTATTTAAGCAGCTCCCGGGCGATCACTAATTTTTGGATTTCGGACGTACCTTCATAAATCTGGGTGATCTTGGCATCGCGCATCAACCGCTCTACGTGATACTCTTTTACGTAGCCATAGCCGCCATGAATCTGAACGGCTTCGGTGGTGGCCCACATCGCAACATCCGACGCAAACAGTTTGGCCATAGCGGCTGCCTGCACATAATCCTTGTGTTCGTCCTTCAGGCGGGCGGCTTTGTAAACCAGCAAGCGGGCGGCTTCAATTTTCGTCGCCATTTCGGCGAGTTTAAACTGAATGGCCTGATGATCAAAGATTTTCTTTCCAAACGACTGCCGTTCCTGCGCATACGCCAACGCCAGCTCGTAGGCACCGGACGCAATGCCGAGGGCCTGGGCGGCAATGCCGATGCGGCCGCCGTTCAGGGTTGACATGGCAAATTTGAAACCAAAACCGTCGTCGCCAATCCGGTTTTCTTTCGGCACGTGTACATCCGTAAACATGAGCGAGTGCGTGTCCGACGCCCGGATGCCCATTTTGTCTTCTTTTTTCCCGACGACGAAACCGTCCAGCCCTTTTTCGACAATCAGGCAGTTAATACCCCGGTGTTTTTTTTCTACATCAGTTTGTGCCATCACGAGGCAAACTTCCGATGAGCCACCGTTCGTAATCCAGTTTTTTGTACCGTTCAAAACATAATGATCACCGTGGTCGATCGCCGTGGTGTGTTGCGACGTTGCATCCGACCCCGCTTCCGGTTCCGAAAGGCAAAAGGCCCCAATAATTTCGCCCGTAGCCAGTCTCGTCAGGTATTTCTGTTTTTGATCTTCCGTTCCGAAGGCTTCCAGACCCCAGCAAACCAGCGAATTATTGACCGACATGACGACGGAACACGAGGCATCGACTTTGGAAATTTCTTCCATTGCGATCACGTACGAAACCGTATCCATCCCGCCACCGCCGTAGTCTGGCGACACCATCATGCCCAGAAATCCCAGCTCGCCCATGCGCCGAACCTGCTCGGTGGGGAATTTGGCGGACGTATCGCGCTCGATGACGCCGGGCAGCAGTTCGGTTTGCGCAAAATCCCGCGCGGCTTCCTGCACGGCCAGGTGTTCTTCAGTCAGGTTAAAATTCAGTCCGGATAGGTCGAGTGTGGAGGATGGCATGTTGTGAAGTGGTTAAATTGGGAATAGAATACGCAAAAATAGCGGCTCAGGGCATAATGACTAATTTTCCCATCACCTGTCGGTTCATCATTTCAGTGAGGGCCTGCGCAACTTTCTCAAGTGGATATTCCGCCTGAATGTGCGGTTTCATCTGCCCCCTTTCATAAAACGTCAATAACTCCCGAACATTTTTAAAATTGTCTTTCGGTTGTTTTTCGGCAAACGCGCCCCAGAACACGCCAACGACCGAACAGCCTTTTAGCAGGGGCAAATTGAGCGGAATCGCCGGAATCTGACCAGCCGCAAAGCCTACGACCAAATACCGCCCGCGCCAACTGACGGAGCGCAAAGCCGCTTCGGTGAGGCTACCACCAACGGGATCGTACACCACATCGACACCCTGCCCGCCGGTCATTTCCTTCAGTCGTTCGCGCAGGTCTTCGCGGCTGTAATTAATCGTATCACTAGCTCCGGTTTGTCGGCAGAGTTCCAGCTTTTCGTCGGTCGAAGCGGCTGCAATGACTTTCGCGCCCATAATCCGGCCCAGTTCAACGGCGGCCAGGCCAACGCCCCCGGCGGCACCCAACACCAGCAGGGTTTCGCCGGGTTGCAGATGGGCGCGGTCTTTCAACGCGTGGTATGACGTGCCGTAGGTGTACATGAGCGAGGCTGCGGTGACAAAATCCATGCCCGGCGGAATTGGAAAAGTCTTGAAACCGTCGGCCAGCACCTCTTCGGCAAAACCGCCCCAGCCGGTGAGGGCAAAGACGTTATCACCCGGTTTCAGGTGCGGGATGCCTTCGCCCACTTCTTTGACCACACCGGCCACCTCACCACCGGGCGAGAACGGAAACGGCGGTTTGAACTGGTATTTCCCCTGAATCATCAGCGTGTCGGGAAAATTCACCCCGCAGGCTTTCACCTGAATCACCAGCTTGCCCGGGGCTGCTTTCGGCGAAGCGGTTTCTTCCACGGTCAGGGTTTCGGGCGGGCCATACTGATGGCAGAGGACGGCTTTCATGGGTTACATCATTTTTTGGTGTTCAATGGATTGTATGCCTTTTCGGGCCAGCGCCTGAACGCCCGCCAGCAAGCCCGCAAACCGGTGGTCTTGGGTCAAACCCTTTTGGTAGCGGGTGTAAATTTGCTGCATCACCACCGAGTTTTTGAATAACCCAAAGATATAGTAGTACAGAATGCCTGACAAGTCGCGGCCACTGCCTGCGGCATAGCGATCGGCGAATTCCTGACGGGTCAGATTGCCGGGCAACCACGTCAGATTAAACGACTTCTCAAACGGGCCGTCGTTGCTTTCTGCCCAATAGGAGAGGGCGGTTCCGACATCCATGAGCGGGTCGCCCACGGTACACATTTCCCAATCCAAAACCGCCCGAAGGTCGGTCAGGTCATCCGGATTCAGAACGACGTTGTCGTATTTGTAGTCGTTATGCAGTAAGGTCGGCGGATTTTCGGGCGGCAGATGAGCCATCAGCCAACGGGCCAAAGCGTCCATGTCGGGCAAATCATCGGTTTGGGAATTTACGTAGCGACGGTGCCAGCCTTCCACCTGCCGACGAACGTAACCTTCCGGTTTTCCCAACTGAATCAGACCGGTTTTCTGAATATCGAGTGCGTGCAATTGAACCAAGTTGTCGACCAGTGATTCGGACGCGCGACGCCATGTTTCGGCTGGAAGATTCAGTTTCGGCGCGGTATGTGCCCGCAGAATGATGCCGGAAACCCGCTTCATGACGTAAAACGGGCAACCCAAAACCGCTTCAGCGTCGCAGAATACCACCGGTTCCGGAATTTTCGGGTAACCCGCCGACTGGAGTAACGACAAAACCCGAAACTCCCGACCCATATCGTGACCGCCTTTGATCGTTGCGCCAAATGGCGGTCGACGGAGGACATACGCCTGCGGGTCGGTTTTGAGCAGATACGTCAGGTTGGAATACCCGCCGGGGAATTGCTCGCAAGCCGTAATGGTTCCGAAACCGGGAACCGTATCGTTTAAATAAGCCGTCAACGCGGCCAGATCGAGTTCTTCACCGGGCCGTATCGTTGTAGCAGAATCGGGTTTCAGCTCAGCCATTTTTCTTTTTCGTGTCTAAACCGTACTCTTTCAAAATGCTCCGCGCCAGGGCCGATTTATGCACTTCGTCGGCGCCGTCGTAAATCCGCGCCCCGCGTTCGTGCCGGTAATACCACGCCAGCAGAAGGTCATCTGTAATGCCCATGGCACCAAACGTCTGAATGGCTCGGTCGACCACTTTCAGCATGGTATTGGCGACAAAAAATTTGATGGCCGAAATCTCATTGCGCACGCTGGCGGCTCCGAAACGGTCGATGTTGTGGGCCGTTCGTAACACCATCAGCCGGGCGGCATCGATTTCGGCGCGGCTTTCGGCAATGAATCCCTGAATAAACTGCTTTTCGCCCAACCGAACGCCCGGTTCGATTTCGCGCGTGGCGGCCCGGCGGCACATCAGATCGAAACAGCGTTCACTGATGCCGATCCAGCGCATGCAGTGGTGAATCCGGCCCGGCCCCAGCCGTTCCTGCGCCAGCACAAAGCCCAGTCCTTCGCCCCCGATGCGGTTTTCGACCGGTACCCGCACGTTTTCGTAAACCACTTCCGAATGACTGCCCCAGTGGTCGCCCGAATCACCCATGATGGAAATGTTGCGGACGAGCCGAAAACCGGGTGCGTCGGTGGGCACCAGAATCATACTGGCCCGGCGGTGGGGCGCGGCATCGGGCGTTGTGACGGCCATGACGATGGCAAAAGCCGCGCCGTCGGCGGAGGACGTAAACCATTTGTGACCGTTGATGACATACGCGTTGCCGTCCAGGATAGCGGTTGTTCCGAGTTGCGTGGGGTTGGAGCCGGCAAATTCCGGTTCGGTCATCGAAAAACAGGAACGAATCCGGCCTTCCCGGAGCGGTTTCAGAAACCGCTGTTTCAGTTCATCGGACGCGTGTTTGTGCAGCAGTTCCATGTTCCCAATGTCCGGAGCCTGGCAATTGAAGGTATAATGCCCGAACGGACTGGTGGCTAGTACCTCGCTAACTTGCCCGAATTCACACAACGTCAGGCCCAAACCTCCTTCGTCCACACCGTGTTGCAAGCCCCACAAACCGGCTTTTTTGACCAGATCCCGTTTTTGATCCAGAACCGTAGCGACTTTGGAAAAAGGCCCGGTCAGGTGCCCGGCGGTTTCGAGCGGGATGATTTCGGTTTCAATAAAGGCCCGAATGCGGGGCACGAGGTCGCGGGTTCGGTCGGTGGCGAAAAGATCTTCCATGCTTTTAGTTAAAAACGACAATCAAAACCGCGCCGGTTACCATAATAACCGCGCCGATGAGTTTTTGAACAATGTTCTGCTCTTTAAAAAACTGATAGCCGAACAGGACGTTGAGCAGGGCCGAGGTTTGGAACAAGGCGAGTACATAGCCCACCTGCATACCGCCAAAGGCCGTATTGGTCGAAAACTGCATCAATCCCGTTGCTACAAACAGCGCGGCATAGGTCCCTTTGTGGGCAGAAAAGACCCGGATCTGTTCGTTCCAGCGACTGCGCAGCGTCAGCAATACCCAACTGAAGGAGAACAGAAAACCCAGCACGCACCAGAGCACAAAGGTGGTCATGAGCGTGGACAAGAGCATGGCGCGTTTGATGAAAATCGCTTCGATGGCCGAGCAAACCAGCGCGATCAGACGAAACTGAATTTCCGGTTTTTTCAGAATGTCCAGCGAGAAACCGCGCCCGCGCTGGCCGGAACCCAAAACCACGTAACTCCCGGCCACAATCAGCAGGACGCCCACCACACCCATCCAACTGGGTATTTCGTTGAGTAACAGAATGCCCAGCACCAGGCTGACGACGGATTTGTAGGCATTGACCGGGCCGAGAACGGACAATTCGCCGGTTCGGATGGCTTTGATCAGGAGGACATTTCCCAGGACGCCGATCAGGTTGAAAACGAGCACATCCCACCAGAATGCCGGGGGCAGATTGGCCAGGGCCAGGTCAGACCAGAACGGGATTGTTAATATGCATAAAAAGCCATAGGTTGCGGAGGAGACAAACAGGGGCTCGGCAGCGCGTTGGGTAAGTTGTTTCTGGAAAACATTCGATAAAGGGCTCGATACAATGCGAACAAGAATGGCAACGGTGGTTAGGGTTAGGGCAAATAACAACATCATAATCGGGTCTACAAATCAGGCTTTCAGGATGCGCTTCCTGCTTTTTATCGGTTTTTGGTTACTGACTTCCCAACTCTGGGCGCAGAAAAAGATCGTGATCACCGTCGATGATCTGCCGGGTGTTACCAGTTACTACCGAACCCCCGAAGGTCGGCTGATCATGAATCAAAAACTGGTCCGGCATTTTCAGACGCACCGCGTTCCGGCTATCGGATTTGTGGTTTCGCAGTGGTTATACCGTGATGGCGCTCCCGATCCAAATCAGGTCAATGTACTAAAATTGTGGCTCGATGCCGGGCTGGAACTGGGAAATCATACGTTTTCGCACAAAGACTATACGGTTATTACGATCCCGGACTACCTGGACGAAGTAATGGGCGGGGAGAAAATAGTCAAACCCCTGGTGGAACAACGCGGAAAACCGTTCCGGTTTTTCCGGCATCCGTTCCTTCGCAAAGGAGAAACGCCCGCTAAAAAAGATTCCCTGGAGCAGTTTCTCGTGCAACATAAATACCGTGAAGCCCCTGTAACGGTCGATAATTATGATTTTCTGTTTTCCCACGCCTACGACAACGCACTGCTGAAAGGCGATACCGCGTCGGCCGCCGAGGTCGGTCGGCAGTATCTGGACTACATGACAGCCTACGTTCGCTACTACGAAGCGCAGTCGGATTCGCTTTTTGGCCGACCCATTCCGCAGACGCTGTTGACGCACGCCAATACGATCAATGCGGTTTACATGGGCGAGTTGTTAACACGGCTTGCGAAAAGCGGTTACACCTTTATTCCGATGGATGAAGCCCTGAACGACGAAGCCTACCGCTCGAAAGATGGTTACATTGGCAAAGGCGGTATTTCGTGGATGCACCGCTGGGCGCTGACGCAGGGCAAAAAAGGCGCGTTTTTCAAAGGTGAACCCGAGGTCCCGGCGATGGTGGCCAAATGGGCCGAAGAAAAGTAGCGGATTCGTCAACCCGCCGTCAATCCACCATCCATCTGCAGTGCCTGCCCGGTACAAAACGCGTTTTCGTCCGAACAGAGCCACAAAATCGCCTGCGCAATTTCCTCCGGTTGGCCGAAACGACCGAGGGGAATCACCTGGCGCATCCGCTTCTCCATTTCGGGCGACCGGCTGATGAGTTCATCGACCATTGCCGAATGCGTATAAACCGGGCAAACCGCATTGACGCGAATATGCTGCCGGGCGTATTCCAGAGCCGCCGTTTTGGTCAGACCCAGAACACCGTGTTTGGCCGCGCTGTAGGGGCCGCCTTTGATCATGCCCCGAACGCCCGCAATCGATGAGAGGTTGACGATTTTCCCGCCACCCTGCACCAGCATTTGCCGGATTTCAAACTGCATGCAGTAGAAAACGCCACTCAGGTTGACGGACAGCATCCGGTTCCAGTCGTCGAAGGTCTGGTCGGCCAGCCGGGCGTAGGCACCACCGATTCCGGCGTTGTTGATGCCGATGTCCAGTCGCCCGAACTGTTCGACGGTTTGCCGAACAGCCGCTTCGACATCTTCCGGATTTGCCACGTTGCAGGCTATAAACCGGGCTTCCGCGCCTTTGAATTCGGTAATTTCCGCCACGGTTTGTTGTCCACCGGTTTCGTCGATGTCCGCCACCATGACCTGCGCCCCGGCCTGTGCGAACGCCAAGGCCGTCGCCCGCCCGATGCCGGAACCGGCTCCGGTGATGAATGCAACCTGATTCGAAAAGTTGGCCATTGTTCGATCCTATTCCCGGATTGCATCCGGGGTTATCCATGAGTCAGCCCTTCGGGCTTTTTTGGTCAAAAAGCGTTGTGGGACAATTCAATGTCTATAAGTTCCGATTCATCCGGACATACTGCCTTTACCACCAAAACAGCTTTGTTTTGCTGGCGGCTTTCCACCAACTTTGAACCACCATGCGTACCCTGATCCGCTACCTCCGCGAACACCTGAAAGCCGACTTTCGCGCCGACTTATATGCCGCAGCCGCTGTGTTTCTGGCGGTTTGCATCAGCATCAATTATTACCTTGATTTTGAGGATAGTTACATCGACGCTTATCGGGGCGAAAACGTCCGGATTCTGTTCTATTTTCTGCTGTATGCTTTTGCCTATTATTCCGGGATGTGGTTATGGACACGCTTTCACCAGCGGCTGGACATCTGGCGACGGCGGGATTTTTGGGTGTATAGTCTGGCGGGTCTGGCGATCTACAGTTGGTACGCCGGTTTTTACGGATTCAATGACTGGAGTCACGCGGTTTTTGACGGTCAGATTTACCAGTTTGCGTTCTATTGTCTGCGCAACTGGCAGTCGCTGCTGACGGTTTTGCTGCCGTTGCTACTCTTTTACTGGTTTGTCGAAAAAGAATCGAACGGTTTTTACGGCATGCGGCCGAAATGGAAAGGACTGCAAATCTATTTTGTGCTGCTGCTGTGCATGGTGCCGCTGATTACGTACGCGTCTTTCCAGCCGTCTTTTCTGGAGTCGTATCCAACCTACCGCGACACCAACGCCAACGAGTTTTTCAACGTGCCGGAATGGGTAACAGCTTTGGTGTATGAACTGGCCTACGGCTGGGATTTTGTGCCGACGGAGTTGATGTTTCGCGGTTTTCTGGTGATCGGCATGGCGCGGATTCTGGGCCGGGGCACGGTTTTCCCAATGGTTATCACCTATGCTTTCATTCACTTCGGAAAACCGCCCGGCGAAACGATCAGCTCCATTTTTGGCGGCTACATTCTGGGCGTTATTGCGCTCCAAACCCGCAGCATCTGGGGCGGCATTATCATTCACCTGGGCGTGGCCTGGCTCATGGAACTGACGGCTTTTTTGCAGTTGGGGTTGGGGAAATAAGCCCGGTTTCTTGCGATTTGGCCCATTTCCACGAAATTGCGATCCATGAAATTTCTTCTTCTGTTCCTGTTTCTACTCCCGTATCCGCTCTACAGCCAGTCGAATGGGGTCGGATTGGGGCCGTTTCGAATTGGGATCACGACGCCTGACGCTTTGCAGCAGGCCGGTTTTCAGGAACAGGAGCTGGTGGTTGTCAAGGGAACGCTCGCCTTGCCCTGCACGAGTATTCGCGTTTTTAAAGCCGATTCTGTTGAGGTTCAAGGTATTCTGATTGCGCCATTATTCCTGGTCTTTCACGGAAACCGCTTGTATCGGATTACCTGCGAGTTCGCTGAACCGCTCCAAACGGCTTTCGTTGCCCAACATGGCAAAGGCCAAAAGAGACCGACCAAGCACCTTGCCTTGTGCGACCAGAGCGACGCGAAGCGCCTGGTTCTGGAGAGCGAAAGCTGGCAACTGGGTGATTGCGTGGCCCTGGCGATTCGTGCTGTGGGGACCAATGGCCGTTGTGAGCCAGAGCAAACGTCCCGTCTGACCATCGCCCGTCCGTCCGTCGCAGCCATCACGTCGGAATGTGATCTGGATCATCTGGATCCTTATTTTGAGGAGATTTGAATGAAACGGTAGGCAAAGTTTTTCAACACGATTGAAGAAATGGCTGTCGGGGATTTTGCATTAAAAAGGCATTTCAGTCAGTTGTGTAATTTAGGACAACCACTCCGAGACCTCGCTATGGATCGCATTGCCAAATTTGTAAGTATCGAAAGGGACGCAGCTTATCTGATCGGTTTTGACAAAGGAGAAGAAAAGGTGGTTGCCAGCCTTTTAAAGAAACTCGATTACAGTCTTGAACAAATAGCCGACATTGCGAGAGTACCGGTCGAATTTGTAAAAGGTGTTCAGCAGAAGTTTTCTGCCGATAAATAGTCTCTTTTTAACGCAAACTGTGAGATTATTGACCCCGGAGGGGTCAGATGTTAATAGCAAATCGGTATTTCAAGAGCTCCAGGCGTGCCGGAGGTACGCGATATAGGCTTAGTTGCGTACCTCCGGCACGCCTGGAGTTCTTAAAATACCGATTTGCTATTAACATTACGTGCCGCTGGCACTTAAACAACTGTCAGGCATGCGCATCGTCTCATAGTTGGCGTTCTTTTTACTATTTACAAGCTTCCGGGGGTGTTGAATTTCTTCAGTTTCAACTACTTCCCTTCCCCCGACAACGGCACCAGCTTCGCCGACAGATCCGGGGTTTTCATCGCGGCATCGAAGGGAAACATCGGTCGTTTGATCCGTTTGTACGGTAATCGCGCCAAATCCTGATCAACGCCCCCGGGTGTCAGCGCCATGATCCAGTCGGCCTGCATGGCGTACAGTTCCGGCTCAAGATAGCCGATTTTGACGACGACAATGTCCGATTTACGGGGATTCAGGCCCAAGCGGGTGAAGTCGATTTCCTTGTGATACGGTTTTCGTTTTTGGGTGACAATGACATGCACGCTCCCTACTTTCACGACCACCTCAACTTCTGCGTTGATATCGCCCTTTACAATGGCTTCGACGGTGCCCTTCAGCGGAACCGGCGGAGCAAACCGGGCATCGACCCGCGCACCCGCAACGCCTTCCACCTGTCCACCAATGCCCGCAGCCATCGCCTTTTTCACCAGTTCCGGATCGGGAATCGAAGCGTAGATCAAGGACGGGCCATCCGCCCGATGAAATTCCGGACGCGCCAGAATCTGTGTAAGCGTCCAGGTGACGTCACCGGCACCACCCGCCGTCGGGTTGTCGCCGGTATCGCTGATGAAAAAAGGATGCTTCTGGCTGACTAAAGCTTTTGCCAGAACGTCTTCCAGTTTGCCCGTCGGGGCAACGAAATCGAATTCGTTCCGGACCTTCCAGAACGCCTGCGCCAGTTTTTCGGCCGTTTGAATGACTTTGGTTTTATCATCACCGACCGCCATCACCACGGCATGGTTGCGGGGTTCATCCGCCCAGGCGTAACCGATCCAGATGGCCGCATCGACAATGCCAGTCTGGTGGTCGGCCAGGGGAGCCACCTGTTGATACAGACTTTTGCCGGGTTCGATACGCGTACTCGTTTTTTCGCCCGGCAACAGAATCGGGATCGGAATCCAGGCTTTGTAGGCCGGTTTTCCCTTGCCGCTTTTGATGCGCTCCAACAGGTTGACGACGGCCCGTTCTTTGGTTTGCATGGCATCCTCGTGCGGAGCCATCCGGTAGCAAGTCATCAGGTCGGTGTTTTGGGCCAGCCGCCACGACACGTTGCCGTGCAAATCCATGGAGGTGGAAATGAGCGTTTTATAGCCGATTACTTGGCGGATTCGGGTAATGAAATCGCCTTCCGGGTCGTCCAGCCCCTTGACGCTCATGGCTCCGTGAATATCAAAATACAACCCGTCGTAGGGGCCGTATTTTTTGAGCGAATCCAGCGTTTTGCTGACCAGCGATTCGTAGGCTTCCCGCGTCACGGCTCCGCCCGGCAGCGATTTTCCGACGATGGTGGGAACCCAAACCGCTTGTTTGCGCAGGGGCGAAATCGGCATCATAAACGGGTAGGCGTTGTAGATCTCCCCACCGTAGCGGGCGTGAAAAGCTTCTTCGTGCGTAACGGCCGGGGAAAAGGTGCTGGATTCGATGCCTAGTCCGGCGATGGCGATGCGGGGTAACTTCGGCGCACCAGTGCTGTTGGTCGGTTGGGCAAATGTGGCCTGAGCCACCAAAAGCCAAACTGCCACGAAGAAGAGTTGTTTCATAGTTACAAGTTAAATCATTTCGCCCATCTTTAAAATTTCTGGCTGAATCTGTCTTTTAGCTACTATAAATTCAACCTGTCGTTCAATTTTCTGGCACGATATGAGCCGTTTTAACTATTTTTAGAAGGTCGCTGACTGCGATAAACCGACGATCATGGCAAAAAATAAAACAACGGAAACCGAGCATAGCGTATCCGCTTATCTGAATGCAATTGCGAATGAGAAGCGACGCAGCGATTGCACGGAACTGGTTGCCTTATTCACCGCACAAACCGGGCTTGAACCTAAAATGTGGGGCGCGGGGATTGTCGGCTTCGGCAGTTACCATTACAAATACGAGAGCGGACATGAAGGTGACGCTCCGCTGATTGGGCTCGCTTCCCGTGCCAATGCCATTACCCTGTACATGGCTTCCGATTTCGATGAGAAAGAGCTATTGTTACAACAGTTTGGCAAGCACAAAACCGGGAAAGGCTGTATTTACATCCAAAAACTGGAGGACATTGACACGGGTGTCCTGGGCCAAATGGTGCAGAATTCGGTGGAATACCTGAAAGATCGGTATCAAACCACCTGATCGTTTTTCGCTTCGCAGTAATAAACTGACCCGTTGGTAAAACGGAATACAGCCTTCAGTCACTTAAACGCCGGTTTTCTCCGCAGGAAAACAAAACCGGCTTCCTCCCGAATAATTTCCAGATTCGGATGATAGCGGTACTGATCAATGTTGATGTTGCGGGTGACGAAAAAAGCCGGTTTATCGACCGAGCCGTTGATCAGCCAGTCCTCCCGGTAGCTGTTGGGGTTGGTCGGCGGTTGTTTCCGAAAATAAAACAGGTGGGCGTAGCTTTTGTAACCGATGGGTTCAATGTACACATCCTGTCCCTGTTTGGCTTCGTAAAAATCAATGACCGCGCCCTGCGTATACCGTTCAATTTTGGGAACAATCGCCGGTAACACAAACCACAATAAAACCGGGGTCGCTAGGAACAACGTCACCACACTGCCGACGGGCCGTTTTTGCCGGAGTACTAACAAACCCAAAATGATCAGCCCATAAACCGTTCCGATGATCCATTCCCAGCCCTGCCATTCGACGGGGGCGGTCAGGTTGGCGGCCGCAAACCGGTCTTTGATGTACGGGATCAGTTCGGCGGCATTCATTCCGACCAGCGGCAAGGCCGTAATCAGGAGGGCCAATACGCCACCAATGACGGCAATACCGATGGTTAGCCAGCGGTTCCATTTCAAAGCCCCATTCAGATATTGGTACAAAACCGTAGCGGCCAGGTAGGAAACCGGAAACCACGCCATCGACGAATAGTGGACGATTTTGGTTTTAACGATGGAGAATAAAATCATCACGACCCAAAACAGAATGATCATCCAGCGCCGAAATGAAACCGCTCGTTCAGATTTTAACGGTCCGGTGTTTCGGTCTGAACGGTTTTCTGTCGCGGATTTGTAATCCGCAATGGATTCTGGTATTGGAACTGCGGATTGCAAATCCGAACGAGAATCCGCAAAAAAACCGCGAATCGCCAGCAGTGACATTGGAAAACAGCCCAGCAAAACCACCACAAAATGATAGTAAAACGGTTGTTGGTGGCCCGCGTCGGGCGTGGAGAACAGCCGGATCTGGTAGCGGAAAAATTCTTCGAAAAACCAGAAACCGTTCTTGACCAGTTCCAGACCAAACCAGACCGACGCCACGGCCAGCCCGCAACCAAAGAACAACAAACCGTTCAGAAAGCTGAGGATCGGACGAAACCGCTGAATGGCCCAGTAGACCAGAAACGTCAGGCCGACCAGCAAACCGCCTACGGGGCCTTTGGTCAACACCGCCAACCCGACGAACAGCCCCGAAAAAGCCGCCAGCCGAGTGGCTTTGGGCGTGCCGTATGCCGAAACCGCCTGCGCGATGAACCAGACACTTAGGAAGATAAACAGGTTAAACGTCGGGTCGATAATACCGGATTTGAAATACAGATGGGGCGTTAAGGAACCGAAATAGGCCAGCGCCCACAGCAGACCAAACCGCTCATCGACACTCTTTTTTCCCACGAAATACAGAACCAGCAGCGTGACAATGCCCATGACGGCATTGGGAAACCGGGCGGCAAACTCGTTGATTCCGAATGCCTTCATGGCCAGCACCTGCAGCCAGAAAAACAGGGGCGGTTTTTCCCAAAACGGCTGAAAGTTGATCTGAACCCGGGTGTAGTTGCCCGTCACGATCATTTCCCGCGCCGACTCGGCAAAATTGATCTCATCCCAGTCGAAGAGGTGAACGCGGCCCAGAAACGGGAAATAGAACAACGCTCCGGCCAGAACCAGCAATACGGGAATAAAACGGGACGGAATTCGGGGCATAGCGTTGGGATTGATTTCGCAAAAGTACAGAAACTAGCCGTTCCGTCGCGCGCTTGCGTGTATCTTTGCGCCATCATTCTAAAAGGCTTTCCATGGCAACTCCAATTCGTATCGGTGTAATCAATGTGTCTGACCGGGCCAGCGCGGGCATTTACGAAGACATTCCCGGCAAAGCCGTGGTGAGTCTGTTGACAAAATACCTGAGTTGTGACTGGGAGCCGGTGTATCGGGTCATTCCCGATGAGCAACCCCAACTGGAAGCCACGATGATCGAACTCGCCGATGTGGAAGGCTGCTGTCTGGTGGTGACGACGGGCGGCACCGGCCCGGCGTTGCGCGACGTAACACCGGAAGCAACCGAAGCGGTTTGTCAGAAAATGATGCCGGGATTTGGTGAGCTGATGCGGCAGGAAAGTCTGAAATACGTGCCGACGGCCATTCTGTCGCGCCAGACCGCCGGGATTCGCAACCAGACGCTGATGCTGAACTTGCCCGGAAAACCGACGGCCATCGAGCAATGTCTGTCGGTGGTTTTTCCGGCCATTCCGTATTGCATCGACCTGATTGGCGGCCCGTTTCTGACGACCAACCCGGACGTTATGAAGGTGTTTCGGCCCAAATCGGCCTGATTAGCTCAATCGAACGTCTTTCATGGTCCGCCCATCCAGTTGCCCTTCGATCCAGTCCATGCCCCGGCTTAGCAAGGCCTGGGTAAAGCGGACGCGGTTGTCGAAGTCGTCGTTGGCGCTTTCGCCTTCGTTCATGAAATCGCGGATGAGCCGGGCGTTGTCGTTGACCTGCAGGTTCATCACGATTTCGTCACTGGCCGTGCGGTATTCGGCAAAGGCGGGCAAGTCGGCGTCGAAATGCTGGTAGAACAGGTGACCGCGGGCGGTTCGGACGGCACACAGAATGCCGCTGCTCCGGCTGGTCGACGGCGAAAGACTGCCTTCCAAACCACGTTTCATCACAATGACGGCATCAAAACCGGCCATGAGTGCCAGTTCCGCCATTTTCATCTGAAAGGGAACCTGAAAAACCGGTGTTACCAGAATCCGGGCGCTGCACGGGTTCATGATTTTTTCGAGCGTCGCTAAAAACGGTCGTTTGAGCATAAGCCGACGGCGGTCGACCCAGCGGTTCAAGGCAGGCGAGAGGGCTTTCTGATCGAGCACCCAGCCAAACGGTTCTGGTGGTGTGTTGATTTCGTGGTTGCTTTGCAACATCTGACACCCCAGGTAGAGATACAGATCGAGGGCATTGAGGGTATATTTCGGCCCCGGTGTTCGGCCAACGACCGACAACGCGCCGTAGCCGCGCTGTTCGAAAAAATGGGCCAGCAGCGGAGTAATCAGGTACGTATGCTCCACGCCATCGAACGGTTCGGCCAGTTGAACCAGCGGACGGTCGACACAGCTCAGTTGCCGAAAACCGGGCGTGATGGTTTCCATGGCGGCATTATAGAAGCCCTTGTATTCGTCGTTGGATTCGATGCGGATGCGCAAAATGTTGATAGCCATGCCTTTGAACGTTTCACAATCGTCGTTCAAAAACAGAAAGTTTCCCAACTGATGGGCTTCGCTGGCGCGGAGAATATGGCCTTTCAGAAGTTTGGTGGCAATGGGAAAGAGGTTTGTGGGCAAATCAGGACATACTTTATTGATAAAAAAGGTCGGATTCAAAAAAGCCCCTTTCCCGAAAATCTGCTCCAGTGAGCGCTCTTCCGGCATCGGGCCTTTCGCCAGCAGAGCCCCCAGAAAAGCACCCTTTTGCAATGGATCGGCGTGGCCCGACACCAACTCCTGTCGGCATTCTTCCATTAAAGCAGGGGGGAGGGGTCGGCGGCCCAACTTGCCGAAACCAATGTGCTGAATACCCCGACCTAAGGCTGTAGTGGTTGGATCAGCAATGGATGGCGTTTGAAGCATAATAATGGAGAACCTTGGATTTCAAGCTGAAATTACGAAAAGAGATACGTTTTGTCGATAACTGAGATTATTTTTAAACTGAAATTTTGATAAATGCCAAATAATTATTGATATAAACCCATTTAGGCAACCTATTTTTTGGGAAATAGGTTGTTTTGCCAAATCGGAAACCTGGATGTGCAGAGCATTTCAGAAATCTGGATAGGCAGGTATATACGTAAAAGAAAAACAATCGAACTATTTACCGATTTGATGTGATTATTTCGAGACTATTTTTGTATGTGCAATTTTTTTGATTAAAGCCGCAACCGCCGATCGTGCCAGCTTTGTGGATTTCGGTCCCAGTGGCGGCTCAGGAGCCAGAAAACGAAAATGGAGGAAACCGTGCCGATCAGCGAGCCAACGTAGACATCTTCCACAAAATGTTGAAAGAGGTATACCCGAGAATAGGCGGTGATGACCGCTAGCACGGCAAAAAACCAGCCCCGGCTTTTGCGATCGTCGAGCAGGGCTAACAGACAAAAAACCGCAAAAGCGGTGGTCGAGTGGCCCGACGGAAAACTGTTGTAACTGTGAATGTCGAGGCCGTCGATGATCCGGTATTGCCAGGGCGAATGTTCGAAATATTTCAACGGGCGCAACGAATCCGAGAAAACGAGCTGCTTCAGTGCGCGGGTAATCAGGGTCGACAGCAGAAACGAGACCGCCCCCATCAGGGCAAACCGGAACGACCGGAACAGGAGAATGATGATGACCAGAACGGAGAAGGCGCCATCGCCCAGGTACGTGACATTCTGAAAAAAAAGATCGGCCAGGGGCGCGTGGTGCCCATTCACCCATTGCATAAGCTCAGTCTTGTTGTAGAGCAGCATCAACACACTGACCGTTGCCAGGCAAAGGAGGTAGACGATGAAAAAAGAACGATTTCTGGATACAATTTCCATAAATAGCAGTATTAACGGGCAGAAATAAGGGAATGGTGTGAAAAAAGATGAATTAGAAAGTATCTTGATGCGGTTTTACACTCGGCGTTATATGAGTCCTGTTTCATTGCCTGGTTTTGTTTCCATACTGCCCACGACAGGCACCTATCGCCGGATTGGCTGGCTTTTTACGGTTGCCTGGGGGGCTTTTATTGTTTTTCGCCGTTTGCTGCGCGAAGGCATGTGGGCCGATGGCCTCACCTACGCGGCCCTTTCCCGCAATATGGCCATCGGAAAAGGGTCATTCTGGTCACCGGTTTTTGCCAGTTCGTTCTGGCTGCCGTTCAACCGGACCGAAACGTTTTACGAACATCCTCCCCTGTTGTTTTACATCCAGTCCTGGTTTTTCAAGCTCCTTGACGATACCTACGTTACCGAACGGGTCTATTGTTTCGTCGTGCTTCTTCTGATCCTTCTTCTGATGGTTCAGTTGTGGCGGCAACTCGTTCCGACCGACCATCCCTTGTACCGCTGGGAATGGTTACCGGTTTTTCTGCTGTTCACGTTTCCGCTTACAGAGTGGACCTATGCGCAAAATTACCTGGACGTAACGATGAGCCTGTTCTGCCTCCTGACCGTCAAATATACGATTGAGGGCTGGCAAAATCCCAAAAAATGGTTTCTAATGGCCTTGCTGGCGGTTTTGGCCTTGCTGGCGGCTTTTCTGACCAAAGGCCCGGTAAGTCTGCACGTGCTGGCGATTCCGGGGCTATACGGCCTGTTTGGCTGCCCAACCCCGCAGCTTGCGAAGGCGACCCGCTGGACATTTTTGCTGATCGGTGGTTTTGCGCTGCTGCTGTCGCTCCTGTTGCTGTATGAACCGGCCCGGATTTTCCTGCATACCTACTTTAACCAGCAGGTGTGGGCGGCCCTGAACGGAAAACGCGAGGTCTACGGTGATACTTCAGGCTCGCTGGGCCGAACATTCATTGTGAAGGTGTTGCTGACCAACCTGGCTCCTGCGCTGGTGCTTCTGGCGATTTTGTGGCTTTTGAACCGGTTCTGGTTGAAATCAAGGGACGCGATTCGTCCGCTTTCGGGAATGATTCGGTTTTATATGGCCCTGGGGCTGGCTTCTACGCTACCCATTATGGCTACCACCAAACAGATCGAATATTACATCGTTCCCGCGCTTCCATATATGGCCCTGGGATTGGGGGCCTGGATAGGGCCACAACTGGTAAAACTCACGTTTCGGTTGCCGAAAACCAGTTTGCGGATCTTCCTGGGGCTGGGATGGATGGCGTGCCTCGGCTCCGGACTCTACGGCATCAGCATTGCCGGAACGCCCTACCACAGCCACCGGGCCATTCTGGCCGATGTTCACACCATCGGATCGGTCGTTCCGTCGAACACTAGGCTGGGGGTTTGCCCGGAAATGATGGCCAGTGTCTTGCTCCATTCATATCTGCAACGCTACCACCGCCTTGAAATGACGACGCTGGCGAAAAAACCGGCCTATTTCCTGGCTGATGCGACGTGCCGTGACGCCCAGCAGCAGCAATTGACCGCTGCCGGCTACCAGCCCGTTGCGGTTTCGATGAAAAGTTACGTCCTCTACCACCGGCCGGCCCCACCCCTCTCAACAAAGAGACTGTAAATTGATAGTTAGTCTTTTAGGATTCAGAAATAGTTCGTAACTTTGCGGACTATTTTGAGACGATAGTGAAGGAGTTACAAAAATACACCATCCCCATTAACAGTCTTGAAGACAAATCGTACGAGTTTGACTTTGAATCCGGCGATGCGTTTTTCGAGGCCATGGATCAGGAACTGATTCAGAGCGGGTCATTCAAGACGCATTTGGTTCTGACCAAGTCGTCGTCGATGATTCATTTGAATTTCCATATCCAGGGAACGGTGGGTCTTATCTGTGACCGCAGCCTGGATCCGTTCGACGAGCCGATTGCTATTGAGGAACAATTGTTTCTGAAGTTTTCGGATCGCGTGGAGGAACTGACCGACGAAATCGAACTGATTCTTTGGGAGACGCAGCAAATTAACATTGCGCGTTACCTTTTCGATTTTATCGTGCTGTCGTTGCCGATGAAAAAACTGCATCCCCGGTTCCGGCAGGAAGAAAACGACGAGGATGAGGAGCAGGAAGGCAAGGTGGTGTACCGGTCTGACGCTCCGGGGCCCGATGACGAAACCCCTGAACCGCCCGTCGACCCCCGTTGGGAAGCATTGCGAAAACTGAATAATAATTAATACAATTTGTTATCACTCCAGCAACCGTTCCGGCGGTGGGAGAATGGCAAGACTTACTGACAATTGACAAGATACAATTATGGCACATCCCAAACGCAGACATTCAACCACCCGGCGGGACAAGCGCAGAACGCACGATAAACTGACCCCGAAGGCGCTATCTTTCGATGCGACGACGGGCGAGATTCACATTCGTCACAAAGCGCATGTATTCGAAGGCAACCTGTATTACAAAGGCAAGGTGATGATTGAGAATTACGCACCAACCGCCTGACATTCTAGCCCCCAACCCCACGCAGGGGCTTTTTTCAGCGTATCGAAAACCTCTTTTGCGGGGTTGGGGGTAAAAAGTATTTCACAGGAATCTGCACCGGATGAACGTGAAATACTTTTTTATTGCCGGGCAACTACTATTTTTACACGTTCGTTTACCAATTCAGCGCACCCAAACCTGGTTCAATGAGAATCGCAGTCGACGCTATGGGTGGCGATTTCGCTCCGGACGCAATTGTGGAAGGAGTCGTGATGGCCGCTAAAGAATTACCGAGTGACGTTACCATCGTATTGGTGGGCAAGCAACGGGTAATTGAAGACCTTCTTCAAAAATATAATTACGCAGGTTCCAGCGTGGAAATTGTCCATGCAGAAGATGTGGTTGAAATGGGAGAGCACCCCACCAAGGCACTCTCGCAAAAACCCAATTCCAGCATCGGAGTTGGGTTTAAACTTTTACGTGACAAGTTGGTCGACGCCTTTTGCAGTGCGGGCAATACCGGTGCCATGCACGTGGGAGCCCTGTTCAGCATCAAAGCGATCGAAGGGGTTATGCGCCCCGCCATTGCCGGTTTTGTTCCCCAGCTTAGTGGCGGTTTTGCCGTTATTGTCGATATTGGTGCCAACGCCGACTGCAAACCGGAAATGCTGCTGCAATTTGGCGAAATTGGCTCCATCTACGCCCAGTACACGTTCGGGATCGATAAACCCCGCGTGGCATTGATGAACATCGGTGAGGAAGAGCAAAAAGGATCGCTGATTGCCCAGGCCGCCTATCAGTTGCTGAAAGACAGCCGGAAAATCAATTTTGTCGGTAATATGGAAGGGGGCGATTTTTTCCGCGATAAAGCGGACGTGATCGTAACGGACGGTTTTACGGGCAACATCCTGTTCAAAATGGGCGAGTCGATTTATGAAATGACCAAAGAACTGGGCCTGAGCCACGAGTTTACGGACAAAACCAACTATGAATCGGTGGGTGGTAGTCCGATTGTGGGTGTTAATGGAAATGTCATTATTGCCCACGGGATCTCGTCGCCGTTGGCCATTAAAAATATGCTTAGTCTGGCAAAAAAGCAGGTAGAATCCAACGCTTATACGAAAATCGCACAGGCTTTAAGTTGAAATAAGACCGAAGAGTAAAGCCATGAGACAAAAGACATCAGCAACCTTGCGACCGATCGACTCTCTTGTTCCCTGTCTCTATTCTCTAGTCTGTAAAATTGATTGCACCCCCGAGTATGAACAGTAAAGCGGCAATTACGGGCGTATACGGCTATGTACCGGACTACATCCTGACCAACGCGGAGTTGGAGAAAATGGTGGATACCAGTGACGAATGGATCACCAGCCGCACCGGTATCAAAGAACGGCATATCTTGAAAGGTGAAGGCCTGGGCACGTCGCACATGGCGGCCAAAGCTGTGGAAGGCCTGCTGGCCAAAACCGGTACAGAACCGGCAGACATTGAACTGCTGATCTGTGCCACCACTACACCGGATTACGTTTTTCCGTCGACGGCCAACCTCATTTGTGATATGACTGGCATCCGGGCCGTCGGGAGCTTCGACATTCAGGCCGCCTGTTCGGGTTTTCTGTATGCGCTAACGATTGGTTCTCAGTTCATTGAAACCGGAAAATACAAGAAAGTGATCGTGGTGGGTGCCGATAAAATGTCGGCCATCGTCGACTATACCGACCGAACCACCTGCGTGTTGTTTGGCGACGGTGCTGGTGCGGTTTTGCTGGAACCCACAACGGAAGACAACGGCATCATCGACTCCATCATTCGCTCCGACGGTTCCGGCCAGAATCATCTGGTTCAGAAAGCCGGTGGAAGCCGTTACCCGCCTACGCACGAGACGATCGACAAACGCTGGCACTACGTCTACCAGGACGGTCCGTCGGTGTTTAAGTTTGCGGTCAAGAATATGGCCGACGTCTCTGCCGAAATTATGGAGCGCAACCACCTGAAAGGCAGCGATGTCGCCTGGCTCGTACCACATCAGGCTAACAAACGCATCATTGAAGCCACCGCAAACCGCATGGGCCTGGGTATGGATCGGGTCATGCTCAATATTCATAAATACGGCAATACCACCGCAGCAACCATCCCGCTCTGCCTGTTCGACTACGAGTCGCAGTTGAAAAAAGGCGATAACCTGATTCTGGCCGCTTTTGGTGGCGGGTTTACCTGGGGAGCGATATATCTAAAGTGGGCACTCTGATTGTCTGAACCCGGATTACACTGATTAACTCTGATTTAAAAATCGCGTAATCATTAAAATTAGCATAGTCCGGTTCAGGTTAATCAGGTTAATCAGTATAATCATAGTTCAAAACCATGGCAACGACCGCAGACATTCGGAACGGACTCGTTATTCAATTTAACCACGATCTGTTTCAGATTACTGAATTTCAACATGTTAAGCCCGGTAAAGGCGGGGCTTTCGTCCGTACAAAACTGAAAAGTTTAACATCGGGTAAAGTTCTCGACAATACGTTCAACGCCGGCGTAACGATTTATCCGGTGCGGGTAGAACGCCGGAAATTTCAGTTCCTGTACAAAGACGAAGCTGGATACAATTTCATGGACAATGAAACGTTCGATCAGATCAATCTGACGGATAAAATTGTAGAAGGAGCTGATTTGATGAAAGAAGGGCAGGAAGTTGAAATTTTGATCAACGCCGAAACCGATACGCCGTTGACGTGCGAATTACCGCCTTTTGTGGAATTGGAAGTGACGTATTCTGAACCGGGAATCCGGGGCGATACGGCCAACAGCGCCAAAAAGAAAGTAGACGTCTCGACTGGTGCTACCATCATGGTACCGCTGTTTATCGAACAGGGTGATAAAATCCGGGTCGATACCCGTACCCGCGATTACGTAGAACGAGTTAAATAAAAAGAATGATGAATGATGAACGATGAACGATGAATGGTTTCCAGTCTTTTCATTCATCGCTCATCGTTCACCATTCATCATTTAGAAAAACATGGACACGAAAGACATTCAGAACCTTATTGATTTCATCGCCCAGTCGGGACTGGATGAAGTTAGTATTGAAACCAACGAACTGAAGCTGAACGTAAAACGCTACGGTCAGACACCGGTTTCTTCGGTACCGCCGGTTGCACAACCGGCTCCGCAACAACCGGCCCCGGCCGCTCCATCGGCGGTTTCGACTCCTGCGCCCGCGCCGGCTCCCAAAGCAGAAACGAGCAACTACCTGACCATCAAATCGCCCATGATCGGCACCTTCTACCGGTCGGCGGGGCCTGAGGCTGCATCGTTTGTAGAAATAGGCGACGAGGTGAAACCGGGAAAAACGGTTTGCATCATCGAAGCCATGAAGCTCTTCAACGAAATCGAGTCCGAAGTAGCGGGCCGGATTGTCAAAGTCCTGGTCGAAAACGCTACGCCGGTCGAATACGATCAACCGTTGTTCCTAGTCGAACCTATTTAATCAATGAGTGAATGAGCGAATGAGTGAATGAGTGAATAGCTTCGCAGAATGCAGGTAATTGGCGAAGCTATTCACTCATTCACTCATTCGCTCATTCACTCATTCAAAAATATATGTTCAAGAAAATCCTAATCGCCAATCGGGGCGAAATTGCGTTGCGGATCATCCGGACGTGCCGCGAGATGGGCATCAAGACGGTGGCGGTTTATTCGACCGCCGACCGCGACAGCCTGCATGTGCGGTTTGCCGACGAGGCCGTTTGCATCGGTCCTCCACCGAGCCGCCAATCCTATCTGAATATTCCCAGTATTATTTCTGCCGCTGAAGTGACCAGTGCCGATGCCATTCATCCGGGCTACGGTTTTCTGTCTGAAAATGCGGAATTTTCGCAAATCTGCGCCGATTACGGTATCAAGTTCATTGGAGCAACGGCCGAACAAATCAACGCAATGGGCGATAAGGCGACAGCCAAAGCCACGATGAGAGCCGCCGGTGTCCCGGTTATTCCGGGTTCGGAAGGGCTGCTGGAATCGGTGGAAGAAGGCAAACTGCTGGCGGCCGGAATCGGCTATCCGGTCATTGTGAAGGCAACGGCCGGGGGCGGTGGCCGCGGGATGCGGATTATCAAAAGCGAGCTGGAATTCGAAAAAGCCTGGCTCGACGCCAAGATGGAATCCGGTGCGGCCTTTGGCAACGACGGTCTGTATCTGGAGAAATTCGTGGAAGAACCCCGCCACATTGAAATCCAGATTGTTGGGGATCAATATGGCAAAGTCTGCCACCTCTCGGAGCGCGATTGTTCCATTCAGCGCCGGCACCAGAAGCTGGTCGAAGAAACGCCTTCGCCGGTGGTCAGTTCCGAACTGCGGGAGCGGATGGGGGAAGCCGCCATCAAAGGCGCATCGGCCATCGGTTATGAAGGCGCCGGAACCGTTGAGTTTCTGGTCGACAAGCACGGCGATTTCTACTTTATGGAGATGAACACCCGGATTCAGGTGGAACACCCCATAACGGAAGAAGTGACTGATTTTGACCTGATCAAGGAGCAAATTAAAGTCGCTGCCGGCACGCCGATTTCCGGGAAAAACTATACGCCGAAAATTTACGCGATGGAATGTCGCATCAACGCGGAAGATCCCGCCAACGGTTTTCGGCCTTCACCGGGCAAGATCACGAACCTGCACTTTCCGGGTGGACACGGGATTCGGATCGACAGCCACGTCTACAGCGGATACACCATTCCGCCAAACTACGACTCGATGATTGCCAAGCTGATCGTGTCAGGCCAATCGCGCGAGGAGGTCATCACCCGCATGAAACGGGCGTTGCAGGAAGTGGTGATCGAAGGTATCAAAACCACCATTCCGTTCCACATCAAGCTGATGGACGACCCCAAGTTCCAGTCGGGTCAGTTTACGACTTCGTTCTTGGAAGGATTTGATTTTAGTACGTTATAATTATCTTCGGACTCAAATCCGTGGGTGTATAGGCCGGAAGTTGGAGACAACTTCCGGCTTTTTTATGATCCGTTACCTCATTCCCCAGAGGCTATTTTGCCGAATAATACCTGTCAGTTCCTGGCATCTCTTTCGAAAAGCGGACTTTGAACCGGATTTGTTTCACAACAGCGGTGAGCGGATTCGCGTGTGTTGTATGAAATGATTCGGAATCAGTATATTTAGGTTAAATGCAGCTACTTTATCCGATGAGAAAAGCACTACTGATTGTATGCAGCCTGGTTTCATTATCCGCTTTGGCGCAGTCCGACGACGAAAAAGCCGTCCGTGCCGCCATCTCCCAGCTATTCGACGGAATGCGGAAGGCCGACACGACCCTCTTCAAAGCGGTTTTTGCGCCCACAGCATCGCTTCAAAGTATTGCTAAAAACAAAGAGGGGGCGGTCAGTGTGCGGAGTGAATCGATTCCCAACTTTATTGCGTCGGTTGGCAAACAGAAACCGGGGGCACTCGACGAGCGGCTTTCGGCCTATGACGTCAGGATCGACGCCGACCTGGCCATCGCCTGGACGCCGTATGTTTTCTACTTCAACGGCCAGAAAAGCCACTGTGGCGTCAATGTTTTTACGCTGGTAAAACTGAACGGCGGCTGGAAGATTCAGGCCATTACCGATACCCGACGACGGGAAGGCTGTCCGGATTTGTAAAAAGGCAATGTCAAATGATAAATGATAAATATTAAATGTAAAAGTATTTCAAAAGTGCTTGGCAACTTTTACATTTTTCATTACTCATTTTTCATTTGAAATTACTTTTCTTTCCCCCACTTTGGCAATCGCTTCTCCAAAAAAGCCGCCATGCCTTCTTTCGCATCGGCTGTTTGCTGAATTTGCTGAAATTGCTCGTGCAGAAATGCCTGCTGCTGATCTTGAGGGATATTTTTTAGCTGTTGATAAGCCCGTAAACCAAACTGCATCGCTGTTGGGGAACACTGTTTCAATTCGTTTACTACTTTTTGAACGGTTTCGTCCAGTTGTGCCATCGAAACCACTTCCGTTATCAAACCCACTGCCCGGGCTTCGGCTGCCGACAACGTTCGGGCGCGCAGACACAGATCCAGAGCCGTTCGGACGGGCATGATGTCGAGCAGAACCGCCATGACCTGAAACGGAAACAGACCGCGTTTTACTTCCGGTAAGCTGAACGCAGCGGTATCGACGGCCACAACGTGCGTACTGCCGCCCACCAGCAGAAAACCGCCGGCATACACCGCTCCCTGCACCCTGGCAATACACGGTTTATGCAGACCCGCCAGCAACTCACCCAGCCGCACCGGGCCGGAGGGCAGAGGAACGGTTTGCGCGTTTGGCTCGCTGGACGACAGGCTTTTCAGATCCATGCCCGCGCAGAAAACATCGCCCGTAGCCGCCAGCACCACCAGCCAAACGTCTTTTTCGTAGTGAGCATAAGCCAGTGCAAATGCTAGCTCGTTCAGCAGCGTGGGGTTCAGCGCATTTTTCTTTTCAGCGCGATTGAGCGTCAGGGTCAGCACATGATCGTCCAGATTCGTCAGCAAATGCTGAAACGAATGGGCTGAAAAACCGGCGGTTTGCTCGGGGGTGTAAAGCATTGTATATCAATCGTAAAAGATCGTGAATAGTTGCCGGTTGTAATACTACAAAATTGCCTTCTCCGTTTCAAAATAAATGATCAACTGCTGGTATCATCCTATCCTTCCTTTTCCCTGCCCGTATGAAAAAGATCACTACGCTTTTGCTGATTTTGAGTGCATTACCCGTATTCGGTACCCACCTGATCGGGGGTTATATTCAGGTTAAACGGGTTTCGGCTTCGCTCACCTTCGAGTTTTCGGTTCAGGTGTATATGGATGAGGTATATGGCAAAACGGCTGTTGATCAAAGTAATCCGATTTCGTTTTGTACCGGCGACGGTTCCGGCGATTTGGAAATTCCGCGGTATTCCAGAACAATACTCGAGAACGGGATTAGTTTAAATGTCTATAAAGTTACGCATACGTACAGTGGAACTGGCTCGGGAACGTATACGGTTTCCACGCAACTTCGCAATCGTTCTGAACTCAGCAATCTGCCCAATGCGCTTACTGTACCACTCTATCTGGAAACTACGTTTTCGGCAGCGGTCGTCAATACGCTTCCGGTTTTTCAGGGACCCGCCCTCAGTAGTCTGACGGTTCCGGTTAACCAAAAGGCCGTATACAATTTTCAGGCAAAAGACGCTGATGGCGACAGTATTGCGCATTATTTGGTTCGGGTTCGAAACGGTGATTGTGGCAAAAGCAGTCAGGCGCTTCCCGACTACAGCTTTCCCAACGATATAACCCGAAAAGGAACCTTTAAAGTTGATGTGAAAGCCGGACAGGTAACCTGGGATTCGCCCACGCAGGTTGGGACTTACGATTTTGCCATTGTGGCCGAAGAGTGGCGTAACGGCCAGCGGATCAGTACCACACTCTTCGATTTGGTGACCCGGGTCATCGACCAAACCGGCGGCAATCCCGGCATTATTCCGCCCTACGAACCGGTTTTGGAACGCGGTTTACTGACGTCTTTGGAAGACCGCATCGACGACCGGAATCTATCCATTACGGTTTACCCAAGCCCCTCACAAAACCGTTTTCAGATCGTCCTGAAAAGTCATAAACCGACCACGGCAACGTTTCAGTTGCTGGACAGTCAGGGAAGAATCATTCAGGAAATTGCTGAAAATAAGGCGGTTTTGGAACACCGGCAGGCCATTGGCAACGAGCAACTCGCCCCGGGGTTGTATTTGATCCGAACATCGGCTCGCGGACGGGTTTATACCAGCAAGGTGATCAAGCGATAACCGCCTTGTCCGGGATGCTGCCTGCCCCTTCTTTCTCCACTCATATAAGGTCGGAATTTTAAGGAACTGACCAATAAACCTACACACTCGGTGCCTGCTCGGGAATGGCAATTCGCAGTTCCCGGAATACCTGATCCCGAACATCGGCATCGGCCAGCAGTGCGGCAACCGGCCAGGATACGTTAAGTTTCTGACAAAATAGTAAAGCTTCGTTGCCTTTCATGGCAGAATTGGCTACCACGGTGTAGGTATGGCCGGGAATCATAGCGGCCAGGTGTTTGCCAGAGATGATAAGCATAGGAAAACGAATGTATGGCAGAACAAAATACCCCGGCTCCATCGAAACCGGGGTGATTCAACTCTGTTAACTTAGATTGTGTTCTCAAAGGTAACATTATTTTTACTGACATCATACCATTGTATTATTTTTATAATATATTTGTGTTATAATAATTGGCGATAAGGCTTAATCTGTATTGCAACTGCAATACAGGCGTCTTTTTAAGAAGTGGGTCGGTGACTTGATCGGCTAACCATGTTTATCCGGCGGGGAACACCTTTTAAAAACCTTGGGATTCATTCTGTAAACGGTGCAAATCATGTATTTCTTCATTGAAAATCTTCCTCATCTCAACAATCGCTACCAGTTCCATTTGATGAAAAATAGCCGGGAATCCATCCTGAGCAGCGAATTGTTCGACACAAAAGTTGATTGCCAGCGGGCAGTGATTGCCGCCCGGTGCGCCGGTATTGAAATGGCCAATTATCCCTTGTGGGATTTGGTAGGTAACATCCGTTTCAACCTGTTTTACGGCAACGATAACCTTCTAATTGGAACAATTAGGTACAAATCAGTCGAAGAGCGCAATCAAGCGTTACAGGAAGTCGTAGACAGGATTGCACAAGTCCAGGTCCGTGATCAGGCTCCGGCGATGTCTTTGGCAGCCTGATTTTCTATATACTTGCAATAAGGTGATTGTGGGTTCTTTTTTTACCGGGATAGGCGTTGTCCGGCAAAGAGTTTGTCCAGCAACCGCAGGAAAATTGCACTTTTGAGTAGGTAGGCTATATATTACACTTTATTTCGATCCGTAGCTTTACCAACTTATTTTCACTTCATGCATTTCACTACCTGGAACCTGCTGTTTACGGGTATGGTCAGTTCGATACTCCTGCTAAACCTGGTGCAGTGGAATATCTACCGGGAGCGTATCTACGGTTTTTATGCCTTATACATGCTGGCCTGGCTGGTTTACTTCAGCCTGCGGGTAGATGGCTTAAGTGCATCCCTTTCGACGAATGCCCAAAATTTTGTTCGTGCCACGGTCCCTATGCTGGCGTATGTGGTGTACTTCAGTTTTATTGATTCTCTGCTTCAACTCCGCCGTACTATTCCACGCTTGTTGTGGCTGTTTGACTGGACCCGATTCCTCATTCTGGGCTACGTTGTGCTGATTGGTATGGTGTGTTTTGCGTATTGGAACGAACCGCTCTATACCCTGGCTCATGTCCTGATACGTCTGATTATCATCGGGTTAGCAGCATACGCCATTCCACAAATCAGTCGGTTGAAGGGCGTTGTACCGCGCTACCTGGCTTTGGGTTCCGGTCTGTTGCTGGCGGGTGCCGTTGCCTCCATGATCATGTCAACGGGACAGGTTTATAAAATAAATCCCAACTCGTTTTTGTTCGCTCCGCTCACCTATCTGGAGTTTGGGATTATTGGGGAGTTAACCTGTTTTACCTTATTGTTGGGATATAGCCAGCGACAGGGAGCCATCAAGAGTGCCATTGTCGAACAGGAACTTGCCCGCGAACGCGAGCGGCACCAACGTGAACAGATCGAAGCTGAGTTGGTGGCCGAAAAATTACAGCAGCAGATTTCGGCTGTTCAGATAAAGGCGTTGCGGTCACAAATGAACCCGCATTTTTTTTATAACTCACTGAACGCTATCCGGTTATTTGTTCTCCAGAATGACAGCGACAACGCCGATAAGTTTTTGGTGAAGTTCTCCCGGCTCATGCGGCTTATTCTGGAGAATTCCCGGCAGGAGTGGGTGACCTTAGCCAGCGAACTCGAACAGTTGCAATTGTATTTAGAATTAGAGCAGCTCCGCTTCAGTAATAAATTTGACTTTTCTATTAGGACCGACCCTGCCCTGTTTCAAGATGCAGTGTCAATTCCGCCGATGATTATCCAGCCCTACATCGAGAATGCTATTCTGCACGGCATTGCTTATAAGAAAGATCGGGGCAACATCACCGTTTACATTCAGCCCAACAAGCATGGACTGGATTGCAGCGTCGAAGATGATGGGGTGGGCCGTCAGAAGGCGGCTGAACTGAAGAGCAAAACCGTTTCCTCGCATACGAGTGTGGGACTAAAGGTAACTGAAGAACGGTTGCAACTAATTCACCAGCAAACCGGTCAACCAAGCCAGGTCGTCATCATTGATAAAGTGGATGCCGAACAGAAGCCAACCGGTACGAAGGTAGAGATTCACTTACCCGTTCTATCGGCGAGGGCTGAATCGGAGTAAGGAGCAAAACTTCGGTGACTCTACCGAGAAGCCAATTCTGTGATCTTAGAACAACTGCTTCCAGGTGCCCTTGATGCGGTTGTATTTCAAGGTGCTTGGGAGGGCTTTCCACCAGTACCGGTTCATTTCAACGGCAAACGAAGGCTGCATGTAGCAATTGATGGCACAGCCTTCACAACCCGGCAGCCGACCTTCCAGTGCAATCAGTTTCTGCACTTCATCAGAGCGATAGAGATCATACAGCTTGCCGTCGATGGGCAGGTCTTTCAAGCCGAGGTGGTAGCAGGGTAGAACCAGTTTGTTTTCGGGGGAAATCACCAGGGTGGTGCTGCCGGCCAGACAAATCGGATCGTCGACGTGGTTGCCGCCATCGCGCCGGAGTTGAATAAAGGCATCGTTGAGGTACACATTTTTCTGCTTGCCCCACCACGTCATTTCCTGCAAGGTTTTCTCCGAAAAACCGCCCCCGGTTTCAACGTCGTTATATTCAAAAACCGGGTTCAGAATTAGCACCAGATCATTGGGGAGACAAATTTCTTCGTGTAGCTGCTTGATCTGGTGAACGTTGTGTTCAAAAACCGTAAACAGAATATCCGGACGTTCGCCCAGTTGTTTTGCAATGGCGATGGATTCCATCACTTTGTCGAAACACTTGACGCCCCGCGATTTGTCGTGTTCTTCCGCAATCGGCGAATCCAGCGAAAAATGCAGCATATCGACCAGTCCGTGCAGCCGTTCGGCATATTTGGGGTAGAGCAGACCGTTGGTCGTAATGGTTGTAATGAGCCCCAGGTTTTTGGCTTCGCGGAGCAGGTCGTCCAGTTGGCGGTGCAGCAGGGGTTCACCCCCCGTAAAATCGATCACCCGGACGCCCAGCCGTTTCAAATCCCGCAAGTTGTCGCGCACGTTCTCCTGCGTCACGTAGGGCGAGGGACGCTCCCAAATGTCGCAGAAACTACAGGTCGCGTTGCAGCGATAGGTAATGTAGTAATTGCAGAGAACGGGGTGAGAAACCAGGCGCATGTATACTTATCTATTTTCCAAATCTTCGACGGTCAAACCGGTATCTTTCATAATCTGTTTCAACAAACCAATCCCCAGTTCTTTCTTACCATGAATGGGCACCGTCGTACGTTTGCCTTCGCTGTTTATGTAGATAGCGTGACTGCCGCTTTGGCGTGAAAATCGAAATCCTTTTTGTTCAAGGAGACGGATAAGCTCGTGAGCGTTAACTTTCCGATGCTTATGACTCATGCAGCAATGTTGAGACGCTCTGAAATAATTTCCTCGTAGATCGTCTCTCCACGTTCAATCCGGTCTTCGATATGCAAATGAATGGCATCTTTTAAAGATTCAAGTGCTTCCTCTGGGGTTTCTCCTTCGGCGTAACAGCCCTGTAATGCCGGACAGATTGCCAAATAGTTACCCTCTTCATCCTGTTGCACAATGACCGTAAAATGATAGTTTTTCATGGTGTTACTGCAACATTTTAAACAACCCGGTCAGCTTGTCTTTCAAATCTTTCCGATCGACGATGAAATCCAGAAAACCGTGATCCAGCACGAACTCGGCACTCTGGAACCCTTCGGGCAGGTTTTTTCCGATGGTTTCGCGAATGACACGTGGCCCGGCAAAACCGATCAGTGCTCCCGGTTCGGCAATGTTGAAATCGCCCAGCATTGCAAAGGACGCCGTCACACCGCCGGTGGTTGGGTCGGTCAGCAGGGAAACGTACGGTATTTTCTCGTTCGACAACAGCGCCAGTTTGGCCGAGGTTTTGGCCATTTGCATCAGCGAATAACCGGCTTCCATCATCCGCGCTCCGCCCGATTTCGAAATCATGACGAACGGTGTCCGGGTTTTGATCGAATGGTCGATGGCCCGGGCAATTTTTTCGCCCACCACCGATCCCATCGAACCACCGATGAAATTAAAGTCCATACAGGCCACCGTAACCTCCAGTTCGTTCATCTGCCCGTAGGCTGACCGAACGGCATCTTTTAGCTGCGTTTTGTTGATGGTCGCTTTCACGCGTTCCGGATACGGCTTCGTGTCGACAAACTTCAGCGGATCACCCGAGGTCATGTTCGCATCCAGTTCCGTGAACACACCGTCGTCGAACAGGATGGAGAAATAGGCATCCGAACCGATTTTCTCGTGGTAGTTGCAGTGTACGCAGGTATAGGCGTTCAGCTTATGTTCCCGCGAATGCATAATTTTCTTGCAATTCGGGCATTGGTACCACAAGCCGTCCGGCGCTTCGCGCTTCTCTTTGGTTGGCGTGTTGATACCTTTTTCTTTACGGATAAACCACGACATAGGGGGTCAGTCTCCAGTTAACAGTTCGCAATCAATAACTTTGCTTTTCAGGCAGGGGGCAAAGATAGTAAGAAAACGGCAGGGCTGCTCATAGATCAAGGTAGTACTTTCGCCGGGCGGGGTCAAACCGCTCGATGGCATACCGCAAAGCCGTCCGCGGAAACCGCCCCGCATGGTCGTGCAGGAACTCTTCGAGCGCGTCCGGATTTTTCTTTCCTACTTCCCGCAGCATCCAGCCAACGGCTTTGTGAATGAGGTCGTGCCGGTGACTGAGCAACAGTTCGGCAATCTGAAAAGTGTCCTGAAACTGGTTTTTACGAATAAAAGCCAGCGTAGACACCATCGCGATCCGCTGCGACCACAGGTGGTTTTCCCGAGCCAGTTCGTATAAAATGCTGCGGTCTTTGTTTAACAAGTAATTGCCAACGATTCCGGGGCAGCTCGTATCCACCAGGTCCCAGTTGTTGACAAAGTTTTTATTCCGGAGGTAGTAGTCGAAAATCAGTCGCCGGTTTTCTTCGCCGGGCCGTTTGGCCTGGTTGGTCCAGATGATTAGACCCGTCAGACGGCATTCGTGAAACGGATCCCGCACGAGTTTTTCCGTCTCCTCCGGCGGCAGCAGCCGGTAAGTTTGGGCGATGATGCGCTGTTGCGGAACCGTCAGGCCCAGAAATTCATCGCCTTCGCCGTACTGACCCGGCCCGGTTTTAAAAAATCGTTTGAAAAAGACGGCTTTTTCGGGAACCGCCAGAGCCAACAGCTCATCCTTAACGTCCTGGTGAGTCATTTCTGTACTTGAACTAAAACCCGAACGGGTTGTTATTGCTGCAACTGAGTGTCTATTCAGCAGAACGAAAACAAGGATATGAATACAAATCCTACCGAACCGGTACGTGAAAATCCCATCATCATCATCGTCGGAACCAATCGGAAAGACTCCATGTCGCGCCATATTGCCGATTATTACCACCTCATTTTGCAGCAACTGGGTAAACCGAGTGATATTCTGGATTTAAGCGGACTTCCCCCCGATTTTATGACGACGGCTTTGTACGAAAATACGGGAAAAAATCCTGAATTCAACCAGTATAAGGAGGTGGTCGAGCGGGCGAAGAAAATGGTGTTTATCGTTCCGGAATACAACAATTCGTACCCCGGCGTCCTGAAAGCGTTTATCGACGGAATGAGCTATCCCAGCGGTTTATCAAACAAGAAAGTAGCGCTGGTGGGCCTATCCGCCAATCACCAGGGTGGCGCCCTGGCTCTCAGCCATTTGAATGATATTTTTAGCTACCTCGGGACGAATACCCTGGCGTTGCGCGTGAAGCTGGCGCAGATCCGAAATTACTGGAAAGAAGGCGCTCTACACAACGAGCTTTACAACCTGCTCCTGCAACAACAGGCGCAGCAGTTGATTGATTTTTGAGTGATTGAGTGAGTTAGTGATTGAGTGAATACTCGGTTTTCTAATTCACTCAATCACTAACTCACTCAATGACAATTCAATCATTCAGTCGGGTACGAATAATATCCCGCTCATCGAGAAGCGGTATTTCGTATAAATTCACTTTCTGGCGGGCAAAAGCCGGTGTTTCCAATTCCCGTTCCCGCTCCGAATACCGCCCCTGCGAAAATCCTTCGACCATTTTCTGGATCAGCAGCAAATCGTCTTCCCGCTTCTCGTCGATCAGAATGTCGTCAATGCTGGTCAGATGCGGGCGCGTTACCGGATCGGGTATCGGCGCTACTTCAACGTTCCCACCGCCCCGTGTCAGGGTGTCTGCTCCCTGGGGTTGATCCTCCGTTACCAGTTCCGTATCTTCTTCTTCGTCAACGGGTAATTCGTCGGTTACTTCCTCTTTTTTCAGCTCCGGCTCCGGCTGTTTCCAGTTCGTTGGCGGAAAATCCGGCCGTTCGGCGGGCAAATCAAAACCGGCAGCAATCACCGTAACGCGGAGATTTTTGCCCAGCGACTTGTCTTTGATCGTACCGTATTTGAAGAGATGCGCCTGCTTGTCCTTGCCGATTTTTTCCTTGATATAACCGGTAATGATCTGCAACTCCCGCATGGTCGTACGGGCATCCGGACCCGACGCCATCGTGAGCAGAATCCGTTTGGCACCCCGAATGTCGCGGTCGTTGAGCAACGGCGAGTTTAGCGCATCCTGAATGGCGGTCAGTGCGCGAGTTTCGCCTTCAGCATCGGCGGATCCCATTACGGCTTGACCGGCACCTTCCAGCACGCGCTTCACATCCATGAAGTCGACGTTGATTTCGCCCTGAACGGTAATGATTTCAGCGATACTTTTAACGGCATTCGCCAGCACGTCATCGGCCTTGGCAAACGCCTGATCCATCGGGAAATCCTCGAAGATTTCCGCCAGTTTGTCGTTCAGAATGACCAGAACCGTGTCGCAGTATTCCTTCAACTCTTCGATACCGCGCATGGCCTGATCCAGCTTCTCGATGCCTTCGAAGTCGAACGGTGCCGTAACAACCGCAATTGTCAGCAGGCCCATTTCCCGGGCAATCTGTGCGATAACCGGTGCGGCTCCGGTGCCGGTGCCTCCCCCCATCCCCGCCGTGATGAAAACCATCTTGGTGGGTTCGCCCAGTAACTGCCGGATATCGTCCGTGTTTTCCAGCGCGGCCTGACGGCCCACTTCGGGGTTTGTTCCGGCTCCCAGTCCGGAAGTCAGAAGCGCACCCAATTGGATTTTGGTCTTTACCGGGCTATTGGTCAGGGACTGGCGGTCGGTGTTGCAGACGATAAAATCCACATCCTTCACGCCCATTCTAAACATGTGGTTGACGGCATTGCTGCCACCGCCACCGACGCCTATTACTTTAATGATTGGGTCATCCTCCTCGTCGGGGAATTCAAACCTCATGCCGTACTCCAATGCCTCTGGCATACCTGCTAATGTTTGTTGCTATAAATATATATTTGGTAACGCTGGATGGCCAGTACGTTTTGCCGTCAAAATTGAGTACTACTGATTGTACCGGTCGTCGGGGCCGAGGTCTTTGCCGATGTCATCGGTCAGAAACTTCCGAACCCAGGTCATAAATCCTCCACCCCCTTTTTCTTCTCCTTTGCCCGTGTCCTTCGTATTCTTCCCGGATGTCTGTCCGTTTGTACCATGTCCATGACCGTGACCATGTCCGTTTGTGCCGGAACCAATCACCGGATTCAAAACCATGTGCTGCAAGGGAATGCGGTCGTCCAACCGTTTGAACCCGGCCCACACCAGACCCACTGCCGTGGCAAACGCCGGGTCGCTGACCAGGTCCGCCTTGACATTGTGTTCCAGTTGATCTGGAAAACCGATCCGGACGTCCAGGCCCGTAACGCGCTCAAAAATCCGCTCAATGCCTGAGATCGAAGCCGTTCCGCCGGTCAAAACCACACCGCCGACCAGTTTGTCGCGGTAGCCGGAGCGTATAATTTCGGCCTGTACCATCGCTGCGATTTCTTTCAGACGGGCCTCAATGACGAGGGCCACATTTTTCAGCAGAATATCTTTAGGCGGCCGACCGCTCAGGTTCGGAACCGCCACCACTTCATTCAGTCGGAAATCGGTAGGGTCGGCACTGCCAAACTTCGTTTTCAGCAGTTCAGCCTGGGTTGGCAACACCCGGCAACCGACTTCCAAGTCGGCCGTCAGGCTATTTCCCGCATAAGGAACCACGGCGACATGCCGCAGCACATTTTTGTGATAAATCGCAATTTCAGTGGTTCCACCGCCAATATCGACCAGGGCGACACCGGCGTGTTTTTCCTCATCGGTCAAAACCGCCAAAGCCGACGCGAGGGGCGCCAGCAGGAATTTATCGTTTTCCAGCGGTTCTTTCTGCGGAGATACCGAACGGGCGCGCTGAATACATTTCCGGGTGTAGGAAGCAGAACTCGTTTGTGCCGTAATAACCTGGAAATCAGCTTCCAGCTTGACGCCGATCCGCCCAACGGGGTAGTCGATGTTCGATTCACTGTCGACCGTGAAATCCATTGGCAGGACGTGGACAATTTCTGCACCGGCCGGCAGAACCGAACGGTACATATCGCCCACCAGGTGGTCGATGTCGTCGGCCACCACCTCGTCACCGGGCGACGTGCGCGTAATGCTGCCGTGTTGTCGGCGGGCGGTTACGTTTTGCCCGGAAAAACTGACATTCACGACGTGAATATCGATGTTGGCTTGCCCGGCGGCTTCTTCAACCGCCCGGTTGATGGCTTCGACGGTTTGCCCAATATTGACGACGGAGCCTTTGGTGACTCCTTTGGAAATAGCTTTTCCCACGCCCAGGACATCCAGGCGAGCGTGATCGTTACTGCGGATAAGGCGACCGGCCACGGCGCACACTTTGGTGCTGCCGATGTCCAGTCCAACTATAATTTCTTCCTGCTTAGGTATCATTCGCACACAATCTGGTTACGGTACTGCACACTAACCCTCCGGTATCGTTCCCACCCTTTCAGGGGCAGAATATGCTTGTAAAACAATTTAATCTTTTCAAATTTAGACTCCAGTTCGACGGGTTGCCCGATTTCGATCAGACAGTCGCCCACCTGCGGAATCAGCGTAACCTCGCGATTTCTGTCGACTACCACCTGGGCCACTTGCGCTTTCCAGAACGGGTCTTTTTCAATCTGCTTCAGTAACTCAATCAACGGTTGGTTTTGCTCCGTCGTCAGCGATTTCCGTTCGCTAAAATACGAACCGGACACCAGAACAACCCGTGCCGTGTAATTCATGGACAGTGGAAACCAGCGCCCTTCCTCCGTCAGATAATAACCGGCATACGCTGATTTGTCCTCATCGCCATCCGGAACCAACCGCGCCAACGGTCGTTGCTGCTTGATATCAGCGATCAGAATGCCTTTAAGGTCCCGATACAACTGACAACTTTTTATCAACCCATTCTGTTTCAGCCTTCTTTCCAAAAGCTTCAAATCCAGGTCGGCATAGTCGTCGCCCAGGAGTGGATCGGCGCCTTCGTTGGTCAGCGTTTTCAGTACATCGTTCCGGTTTAAAAACCGGTGGCCATCAACTTCGTCCATCCGGATGTCGATGCCTTCACACTGGCGGTGGTTTTGGCGGTGTTCGGTAAAGGCGATCAGCCCTACCAGAATGGCCAAACCGGCGACGGTCAGAATGAAAGTTCTATTTAAGGGAAAAATAGAAAACATCCGTGTTTATTAACTTTAAAAGAGATGAATTTTTATTGATTGGTCTCAAATAGGTTTCGCAACACCGGAATCATCTGATCAATGTCGCCTGCGCCGATGGTGGCCACCAATTCCGGTGGTTCGTTTCGCAGTAGATCGGTCAGTTCTGCTTTGGTGCATTGGACTTTATTTTCAGACAATATCGATTTAAAAATCAGGTCGGCACTCACCCCTTCAATGGGCAATTCACGGGCGGGGTAAATATCGAGCAAAATAACCCGATCGGCCAGTGAAAGGCTCTTTGCAAATTCCTCGGCGAAATCACGGGTCCGGCTAAAGAGGTGCGGCTGAAAGATGGCCGTTACCTTTCGCTCCGGATACAACGCTTTCAGCGACGATAAAAAGGCAAATACTTCGGCGGGGTGATGGGCGTAATCATCGATAAATATAACGTTTTTTGATTTGAGTATATACTCGAATCGACGTTTTACCCCCTTATAATTTCCGAGTGCCTGCCGGATCTGTTCCGGTGCGACACCCACCTGCAAAGCGGCAGCCGCGGCAGCCACGGCATTCTCGACGTTATGAAAACCGGGCATCTGCAAGGCTATATTTTCGATAACGCCCTGAGGATAAACGATGTCGAAAACGAAGCAGGCATTTTCGATGCGCAAATTCTTACTGTAGAACGAGCCTTCGTCTAACGCGTACTCATAAACGGTTGCCGGGGTGCGGTCGGCCAATGCCAGTCCCCGTTTCATAAACAGCGTGCCATCCGGTTTAATCTGGCTGACGAAAGCGCTGAACGAATCCAGAACCGCGTTGTGGTCGCCATAAATATCCAGGTGGTCGGCGTCGGTCGAGGTGACGATGGCCACCTGAGGAAACAGGGTTAGAAACGACCGGTCAAATTCATCGGCTTCCACCACGCAAATGACCTTCGACAGATCGTCGGTGGGTTCGTTCAGTAGAAAATTGGTGCCGTAATTTTGGGTAATGCCGCCCAGAAAAGCCGCGCAGTTCACGCCCGAATCTTTCAGAATATGGGCCACCATCGACGACGTCGTCGTCTTGCCGTGGGTGCCGGCAATGGCCACGGTGGTCATCCGCCCGGCCAGCAAACCCAACACCTGCGACCGCTTCTGCAACGTAAAACCGTGTTCGGTCAGGTAAATGTATTCCTGATGGGTTTTGGGTACGGCAGGCGTGTAAATGACCAGGGTTTCGTCCCGGTTTTCCCGAAAATGCGCCGGAATCTGTTCGACATCCTCCTCAAAGTGGATTGCCATGCCTTCCTGTTGCAGGGCGTTGGTCAGGGCGGTGGCGGTGCGGTCGTAACCTGCCACTTCATACCCGTTGACCAGAAACCACCGCGCCAGGGCACTCATGCCAATACCGCCAATTCCCAGAAAATAAACGTAACGGATGTTATTCATTTTTAATGGTCTACGATGGTTAAATGGCTATGATGATTTGAATGGTTAAAAATGGTTTCGATGGTTAAATGGTTAAAAATGTTACAGGTCTAATAAACCATCCAACCATTTTTAACCATTCAACCATGCAGCCATTTAAACCATCAAAACCATTTCTACCCATCTATTTTATCAAGTTTAAAACTTCCTCCGCAATTTCCCGCGCGGCTTTGGGCCGGGCCAGTTCGCGAATCTGTTGACTGAGTGTTTGCTGCTGCCCGGGATCGGCCAAAAGCCGCAGAGCCGCCGGAACCAGATCGGTGGGGGCTGCACGGTCGTTGACCAGCAAAGCCGCCTGCCGGTTCACCAGACTCATCGCATTCTTGGTCTGGTGGTCTTCCGAAGCCGCCGGAAACGGCACCAGAATCGCCGGTTTTTCGACCAGGCAAAGCTCGGAAACCGACAAGGCTCCCGCCCGCGACACCACCACGTCGGCGGCTGCGTAGGCCAGATCCATCTCGTAAATAAAATCAAACGCTTTGACCCGGCTGGCCCCGGCATCGGCAATGGCTTTGCGGGCGCGTTCGATGAACAGCGGCCCGGTTTGCCAGACAACCTGATGGCCGGAATCGACCAGCAGCCGAAGGTCTTTTTCGATGCTTTCGTTGATGGTACGCGCTCCCTGACTGCCCCCAATGATTAGCAACGTTTTGCGATCGGGTTCCAGCTTAAAAAAAGCCAGGCCTTCCGGGCGTTTCCCTTTGGCCTGCATAATGTCGGTCCGGACGGGATTGCCCGTCAGCTTGATTTTTTGAACGGGAAAAAACGCTTCCATGCCGGGATAAGCCACGCAGATGGTCTTAGCCCCGCGCGACAACAGCTTGTTGGTTAACCCGGCGTATGAATTCTGCTCCTGAATCAGTGTCGGAATGCCCTTCAGCGAAGCCGCCAGCAAAACCGGGCCGCTGGCGTAGCCCCCCACGCCCACGGCCACATCCGGACCGAAGTCGCGGACGACCTGTTGCGCCTTCAAAAAACTCCGCCCCAGTTTGAACGGGAAAGCCAGATTCTCCAGCGTCAACTCCCGTTTAATCCCGACCACCGGCAAGCCGATGATCCGGTAGCCTGCCCGTGGCACTTTTTCCATTTCCATCTTTCCTTCCGCTCCCACGAACAAAATTTCGGTGGTTGGATCGATGGTTTTCAGCTCATTGGCAATGGCAATCGCCGGATAAATGTGTCCGCCGGTTCCTCCACCGCTGATGATGATGCGTTTTGGCATAGTGGGTTGACTCCAAATTGAAATTACGAATGTGTTAAAAACCGTTCGTAATCAGTTGGTTTACGTTATATTTTACTTTCGTCGGCTTCTCCCCGGCTCACACTGATGATAATGCCGATGGCCGTGCCGGTGAAGAGCAGCGACGTACCGCCCATACTCAGCAAAGGCAACGGCTGGCCCGTCACGGGAACCAATCCGACCGAAACCGCCATGTTGATCATCGCCTGAATCACGATGCTGAACGTTAGACCGGCCGACAGCAAACCGCCGTACGCCCGGTTGGCCTTTCGAATGGCCCGCATCCCGCGCCAGAGCAGATAGAGATAGGCCGCAATGATGACAATGCCGCCGATCAGCCCGTATTCTTCCACGATCATGGCGAAAATAAAGTCGGAATAGGAGTGGGGCAGGAAATTTCGCTGGTGGCTGTTGCCCGGTCCTTGTCCGTAAATTCCGCCGTGTGCCAGCGCGATGTACGATTGTTCAACCTGAAATTCGGGCGGTCGCCTTCCGTTGAAGGTCTCCCAGTAATTGGTCAGACGACTGCCCGATGTTTTAGCCCGCTGCCCGATCAAAAGAGCAAAGCTACCCATGATCATGCAAACCACCACCATGATGAGCAAATACTTGCTGGGTACGCGTCCGATGAACATCAGCAGAAAGCAGGTGGCGGCCAGCAAAGCCGCTGTCGATGCGTTACTCAAAACGATACAGGCACAAATAATCCCGATCCAGCCAATCATGTTGACCAGAACGCTGGGGTCATACTGTTCCTTTTTAATGTGCTGCCGTTTGGCCAGCATGGCGGCCAGATTGGAGATCAGCGCCAGTTTGGCCAAATCCGAGGGCTGAAAAGTCTGGTTGATCAACGGAATGGTGATCCAGCGTGAAGCTTCGTTCAGATTTGTCCCTTTGAAATAAGCCCACAGCAACAGGGGAACGGACAGCCACATGCCAAAGCGCGACAACCGGGCGTAGTAGACGTAGTTGAACCGGTGAGCCACCCACATGCAGGCCAGCCCCAGCACCACCAGCGCGCCGTGTTTAAAGAGGTAATGTTCCGTTGATTGCAGTTTCTGATAGGCCATCGTCCCCGTGGCACTATACACCACCGCAACGCTCATAATCGATAGAAAAAGCACTACCCCCCAAATGTGGTAGTCGCCCTTGATGTTGCTTTTCAACCAGTCTGTTGGAGAGATCGTCATATCTGAGTGAAGAGTTAAGAGTGAAGAGTGAAGAGTTAAAATGGCTGACGCACACGTTAACTCTTCACTCTTCACTCATCATTCATAATTCTTTTTACGGCTTCTTTAAACTGATTACCCCGGTCTTCGTAATTACGGAACAGGTCGAAACTGGCGCAGGCGGGGGATAACAGAACCGTATCGCCCGGATTGGCCAGCTCCAGTCCTTTGGCAACGGCTTCGTTGACGTCCTGCGTCTCGAACAAAGTCGGAACGCGGTCCGCAAAATAGCTCACCAGTTTCCGGTTATCTTTTCCCAGACAAATTAACGCTTTTACTTTTTCCCGAACCAACGGCTCAAGCTGGTCGTAGTCATTTCCTTTGTCTAACCCGCCCGCAATCCACACCACCGGCGTTGGTAGGCTTTCCAGCGCGTAGTAAACCGAATCGACGTTCGTCGCTTTTGAGTCGTTGATGAATCGCACGCCCCTGATTTCGCCCGCCGGTTCGAGCCGGTGAGCAGCATTTTGGAATGTCAGCAATCCTTCCCGCAGTGCGTCCGGTTTGACGCCGACCGCCAGAGCCGCCAGCGTTGCCGCCAGCATGTTGATGGCGTTATGCTGGCCTTTCAATGGCAGATCAGCCAGTGGAATCTCAAGGGAGTGAGAACCATTGTCGATTACCAGCAAACCGTCTTTCAGATATGCGCCCGGTTTGGGCGCATCGACCAGCGACACGGGCAACAGCCGGGGCACCGGTTTTTTAACGGGCAGGGCTTCGCTGATCACCGGACTTTCCTGGTAGTAGATAAACGTGTCGTCGGGGGTCATGTTTTGCAAAATACGGAATTTCGAGTCGACGTATTTTGAAAACTGGTACTCGTAGCGGTCGAGGTGATCGGGCGTGATGTTGAGCAGGATGGCGACATTCATTCGGGCCTGAATCATATCGTCCAACTGGAAACTACTCAGTTCCAGAACATAATAGTCAAATGAATGGTCGAGAACCTGTTGCGCGAAACTGTCACCGATGTTCCCCGCCAGACCGACGTTGAAGCCGGCGGTTTTGAGCAGATGATAGGTTAGGAGCGTCGTAGTGGTTTTTCCGTTGCTGCCCGTAATGCCGATCAGTTGGGCCTTCGTGTAGCGCGAAGCCAGTTCGATTTCCGAGATAATCGGGATTTTCTTTTCCCGGAGTTTCTGAATAATGGGCGCTTTTTCGGGAATGCCGGGGCTTTTCACCACTTCGTCGGCCTGAAAAATAGTTTCTTCGGTATGATGTCCTTCTTCAAACGGGATGCCCTCTTGCTGGAGAATCTGACGATAGGATTCCTGTAAGAGACTTTTGTCCGACAAAAAAATCGTGTATCCTTTTGCTTTTGCCAGCAAAGCCGCACCCACTCCGCTTTCTCCTCCGCCCAAAACAACCATCAATTCCCTAGTACCTTTCATAGATTCATGTGCAAACCGGAGACAAAAATAGAGGTTTCACCGTAGTCTGTTCGCCCCTTCACCAATCTTTTTGTTTCTAAAAAAGAAACCCCGCTCTGGAGCGGGGTCGATGGAGTGGGTACAGTGGAAAGGTTACTCTTTCTTTTCCTGCGACCTAAAACGGTTGGCCGCCTTAACAATGAGAAACACCACCCAGGCAATGATCAAGAACTGAATGACAATGTTGAGGAAATTGCCGTACCGAATGGCGACTTCCGGCGTTTCACCGACGGCTTCCTTCAGAACAACTTTCAAATTACTGAAATCGACACCGCCCGTTAAGAGCCCCAGGATCGGGTTGATAATATCTTCAACCAGAGAGGTGGTTATTTTTCCGAAAGCCGCACCAATAATGACACCCACGGCCAAATCCAGTACGTTGCCCTGAGCAATGAAGGTTTTAAATTCTTTCAGCATGGATTGAGTGGTTAAGTTGATTGGCAGGAAGTTATGAAATGTAACCGTTTTGTCAAATTTATTTACAAAAAAAGAAAAACCGGTCTTATTTCGCCTGTCTGGCAACTTATGCGTCGGTTTTCTTTTCTTCCACCCACACCCGCATTTCTTCTAAAGTCATGGCGCCATACTGTGTTGCCAGGGCCACATCGGCCGCATCCCGGCCATAAGCGACCACGATCCGATTGCCACGGGGTTCTTTTTGGGTGGCGTCGAACGTATACCAACGGCCATCGATGAACGCTTCGAACCAGGCGTGCAGATCCATCGGTTCCAGCAGGTGCAGGTAGCCTACCACCATGCGGGCCGGAATGTTGATGCTGCGGCAGAGCGAAATGCCCAGGTGCGCAAAATCCCGGCAGACGCCAATGCGCTTTTCGGCGGTTTCAACGGCCGACGTGCTGGCATCGCTGGTGCCATACTGGTACGTCACGCGGGTCTGAATCCAGCTCCGGATCGCTTCAACCTGGTCGTAGCCGGGGAGGGCGGTTTCCGTAATTTCGGCCGCCAGGGCTCCCAGCCGGTCCGACTGGCAGTAGCGGCTGGGTAGTAAAAACTGCAGGGTGTCGTCGGGTAAATCCTGCACGGGCACAAAGGGCGCGCCGGGAGCTGTATCGATTTCGTCGGCGGTTTCGATCACCAGCGATATTTGGATCTTAAACTGGCCCTCTGGGGCCATCAGCCGCTGGCACAGATTGCCGTACGGGTCGGTGTATTCGATCACCGGAATGCTCGGTTCGATCTGGTATTCCTCGGAAATTACCCACTGCCCGGCACCGGAGCGGGGGCGTAACATAAGCACAACAGGTGCTGGAGCCGGAACTTCGTAGAGGAGTTCACAGCCGGCGAAAAGTTTCATAAATTATCAGGATGCGAGCGTCGGTTTTAAATTGCTCAAGCTTTCCTAACTTCAATTTCTGTGAAATTGTTCTTCGTTTTTCAGGAGTAAACGAATTATTTTCTGTACGGTTGAACGCAAAAACGACCCCGCTCTAAAACCGGGGTCGTTTTTGCGTTGGAGGATGGTCAATCCGTTAAATCTTCACGGAATATTTCTGCTGATAGGTCTTTGTTTTGAACTGATCGAAGGGCTCTTTGCTGTAATGGTCGCCCCCGATAAAGGTGATGATCTGGTGAAATTCCGGTGCTTTTATGTACCCGGGGATGGGTTGAATCGGCTGGAATTTCTCGTTCAGAAATACGACAGTCGGGTAGCTTAACTGGTTGCGCAACAACGCAGCCGCCAGTTGATGATAGCCCCGACCACCCTGCGCAACGTACACAAATTTATCGGTTCCCAGCACGATGTCGGCCTTCTGTTCGGCGTTCAACTTGACGGCATAGTAGTTTTTATTGATGTAGTCGACAACGGAAGGGTTGGTGAAGGTTTCGCGATCCATAACCTTGCACCAGCCGCACCAATCGGTATACACGTCGATGAAAACCTTCTTCGGCGTTTTCTGATTCAGCGCAAAGGCTTCCTCAATCGTGAGCCACTTGATTTTGGCCTCTTCTTTGGTGGCTTCCGGGCGGGGCCGAAACGAAACCAGTGTCACTGCCATAAGCAGCATGGTTACAATAACGGTGAATAATTTATTCATAAGTCTGATGATTTAGGCAAAACCGCTTCCGGGTTGCTGTACCAAATTAGATAACGAAAGATACGAAGGAAACCGTGTGGCACAACGCGAAGTTCGTGCTCCTTGTTTTGACTTCAAAAAGGAGGAAGAGTAACGCGTTTTCGCTAAAAAACTATTGGATGTATCGGTTTCGTCATTCAAAACGGATTTTGGTCATCGTGCAAGTCCTTGATCGATCCAAAACCGATGACATCCCGGAATACCGGGTTATCGCGGAGTTCGGTGGCACGCATCAGCTTATCGCTCCCGAACTTCGCTTTCACTTCATAAACCGTTTTCCGAAGCGTGTTTTTGCGGGTATTGTCTTCAAACAAGCTGAAAGGAACCAGTTGGGCAGGGATAAACCGGAACACACTGACGCTCATGCTCCGGATCGAGTGGTTCAAAATTGGTTCACACTGGTTGAGTTTCTGAAACCGCTCGAAGCGTTGCCGGATCAGGTGGTAGAGTTCCATGCTGTCCTGCTTCGGTTCGGGCAGCCGGACTTCGTCGCTGTAGTTTCGGCCGTCATGATACCGGCAATAGAACGTCACGATCTGGCAAAAGACATCCTGGCGCACCATCCGGCGCTCGAGCGTCAGGCAAAGCGACTGGAGCAGCTCATCCAGTTGCTCCTCGGATCGTCGTTGGGCCGATGAAATGGTTCGCATGGCCTGCATGCTTTTGTAGGCGCTGGTTTCCAGATCCACTTCGCCCCCGAAGTTCAGCCGCAAATGCCAGTGCCAGCCGATGACGCTTTGACAAACCGCCCGCAGTCGTTCGGGGGAGGCATACCGCAGATTCAGGGGCGTCAGAATGCCTTTGTCTTCGAGTCGTTTTGCCATTCGGGTTCCAATACCGGGCAAATCCGTCAGTTTCAGATCTCGTAAAACGTCGTCGATGGTTTCGGGCGTGATCATCACCAGACCGTCGGGCTTCTGAAGATCCGATCCTAATTTGGCCAGAAACGCATTGGGTGCAATCCCGATGGAGCAGCGTAAATAATCGCCGACCTTTTCGCGAATGTCCCGTTTGATCTGCTGAGCGACCTCCCGCACGTCCTTGTACATCAACTGACAGCGCGTGAGGTCGACCACCGCTTCGTCGATACTTTTCGGCAGCACATCGGGCGTAAACTGGCGGAGCACATCGATGATGGCAACGTGAAATTCACGGTAACGCTTGGAATTCGTTTCAACCGGAACCAGATCCGGGCAAATCTTTACGGCTTCGTCCAGTCGCATCCCGAGCCTGATCCCCAGACGTTTGGCTTCGATGGAAGGCGCAATTACGCAGCCCTGTTTTCCGGTATAGACGCACACCGCAATCGGGCGGTCGCGCAGGTAATAATTCACCTGTTGCTCGCAACTGGCAAAAAAACTGTTCATATCGACGAACAGAACCGTCGGTTTCGTGTATTCCCCCAGCCGCTTCATCCTTTTTTTAGCTATCGTATAATATTATTCTGGTAGTTTTCATCGGATTTGTTGTTTTATTTAGTAAATTTGATCACAATATATAATACTTATATTATAAAAGTCAACAACTATATTATGTTTAACGAACCCGGAAAATCTTTTGAGGAGGGTTTAGAGCCGATTCAGGAGCGGTTGCGGCAAGTATTTGACGCGCTGGAAATCAGTATCTACCAGGCTGCCAAAGACCTGGGTGAGAACTCATCAAAGTTTTATAACATCCTGAACGGCCGTGCTAAACCATCGTATGATACCATCATGCGGTTGTTGGAGCAATATCCGCAGGTACGGGCCGACTTTCTGTTGCGGGGGCAGAAACCCGTGTTGGACGAGCCGGAGCAGAACGGAAAAATTATTGAACTGGAAGTACGGTATACCGACCTTCCTTTTGTGCCGACGCGTTTCTACGCGAGCTTCATCGAGACCTACATTGAAGGAATCAGTATGGCACAGATGGAAACGTACCGCGTTCCGGTTCATCTGGTGGGCAATCACAAGGACCCGGTTGTTATCGAGGTTTCGGGCAACAGCATGACGCCACAACTGGCAAACGGAGCGAAAGTGCTGGCGATTCTGGTGGACCCTAATAATTGGGAATACCAGTCAGGCGGCATCTTTGCGGTAATTTACCGAGATTTCTTCGTTGTTAAACGCATCAAAGACAACGAATTATTGACCAAACAGCGGCTCACGTTGCATTCCGATAACCCAAACGGCGGCAGCGTTACGGTTCCGTTGAAAGACATACGCGGAATTTGGAAAATTGTGCGGGTTATTGACTCGCCGGTGGAATAATGTATGGGAGAAAAACGCATTTTCGTTTAAGAACAGCTAAAATGGGAGACCCGCACACCTGTCAGGTTTTCAAAACCTGACAGGTGTGCGGGTCTCCCATTTTAGATTAAATATCCATAGTATCGTGAAAATCAATAAAGGCAGCTCGCCCACCAAACCAACTCAAAACTTCATCGCGACACAATAAGGTTGGTTTTTCGGAAATCAACGATTGAAAAGAAGAATGCGGCCATTTAGCCAATTTCCTGCAAAAACCGTGTTTGACGGGATTATGGTGGATATAATAAATAAGTTGGTTGTAATATCGTTCATCGCTTACTTCTTTTCTTTTGAAAGGATTTAGGAATAAGGCTCCTTTTCGCCCAAATCGCCGGTTATAGGCTTTGGCGTATGCGTTGAAGAAATTCGAAAATACTTGACTGAGTTGAAAGGTTATTTTATCCTGCAATTCCAGAGAACTCAGTTTTTCAGGCATTTCAAAATAAGATGCCAACTCGCTTTTGGATTTTATGCGAACGAATAAATGAAAATGGTTAGGCATCAAACAATAGGCGAACGTATCGACTACAGGCGCGCAGTGTTCTGCGTATTTTTTCAGAAAATACTGGTAGTTAGGGATTTCCCGAAACAATAAGTCAGATGCGTTTGCATGGTTATAGATGTGATAATACTGATCAGGCAGCAGGGGAAGGGGACTAACTGACATAGTGGAAGTTTTATCTGTTTAGACGTAAAAACACCTGTCAGGTTTCCAAAGCCTGACAGGTGTTTTTGTTTAACTTGCGAAAGGATTTAACCGCTTCTATTTGATGAATCTCAACGGAAAGGCCAAAGAACAAATGAGCTACGATGCCATCGTCATCGGCTCGGGAATCAGCGGGGGCTGGGCCGCCAAAGAACTGTGTGAAAAGGGTCTGAAAACTCTCGTGCTGGAACGGGGCCGCATGGTAAAACACATCACGGATTATCCGACTGCTATGGCCAATCCGTGGGACCTGCCCCACCGCAACCGGATGCCCGACACGTTTGAAGTGGCCAATCCCGTAGCCACCAAATGTTACGCGCTGGACGAGGCCACGCAGCAGTATTTCGTGAAAGATGCCGAGCATCCCTACATTCAGGAAAAACCGTTCGACTGGATTCGGGGCTATCAGGTGGGCGGAAAATCGCTGATCTGGGCGCGGCAGACCCAGCGATGGAGCGACTATGAATTTGTCGCCCCGGCCCGCGACGGTTTCGCCGTCGACTGGCCCATTCGCTACGCCGACCTTGCCCCCTGGTATAGCCGGGTCGAGAAGTTTGTCGGCATCAGTGGCAACAAAGACGGGATCGACAGCCTGCCCGACGGCGAGTTTTTGCCGCCTTTTGAACTGAACTGCGTCGAAAAACACATCCAGACGGCGGTTAAAACCAACTATACCGACCGGCACGTGATCATTGGCCGATGCGCCCACCTGACCAAACCGCAGCCCATTCATTTGCAGCAGGGCAGAGGGCAATGCCAGGCGCGGCATTTGTGCTACCGGGGCTGTCCGTTTGGCGGGTATTTCAGTTCCAACTCCGCGACCTTGCCGTGGGCGGCCAAAACCGGTAATCTGACGATTCGGCCCGACTCCGTCGTTCACTCCATCATTTACGATGAACAGAAAGGCAAGGCAACGGGGGTGCGGGTGATCGACGCCCATACGAAGGCAACGACCGAGTATTTTGCCAAAATCATCTTTGTGAATGCGGCCTGTCTGAATTCCAACCTGGTGTTATTGAATTCGACCTCAAAACGCTTTCCGAATGGCCTGGGCAACGACAACGGGCTGCTGGGCCGTTACGTGGCCTTCCATAATTACCGGGGCAGTCTGACGGCTTCGTTCGAGGGTTATAAGGACCAGTATTTCTACGGACGTCGACCGACCACGGCTTTTATGCCTTCCTTCCGCAATGTGAAAAAACAGGAAACGGACTTTCAGCGGGGCTACATGGTGGCCTTTAGCGCCAGCCGCGCCGGTTGGGGACGTGGCAATGGGCAGGAAGGATTCGGGGCGGAATTTAAAGAAAGTCTGCTGACACCGGGCGACTGGAGCGTGTATATGATGATGCAGGCCGAAACCGTTCCGAAATACGAAAACCACGTTCGATTGAGTGCCGATCAGAAAGATCCCTGGGGCATTCCGCAACTGATTACGTCGGTGGGGTACGACGACAATGACGTAAAAATCTTGAAAGACTTTCTGGTGCAGGGGGCCGAGATGCTCGACAAATCAGGGTGTAAAAACATCGCGTCTTATGACGATAACCGCAATCCGGGTCTGGACATTCACGAAATGGGCGGTGTCAGGATGGGAAAAGACCCCAAAACGTCGCTGCTGAACAAGTGGAATCAGTTTCACAACGTCAAAAATGTTTTCGTCACCGATGGGGCCTGTATGACATCGGTTGGCAACCAAAACCCGTCCATTACGTTTATGGCCCTGACGGCACGAGCGGCCAATTACGCGGCTGCGGAGTTGAAGAAAGGGAAGCTGTAAACTTAATGATGAGTTATGAACGATGAACGATGAATGCGTCAGCCCCATTCATCGTTCATCGTTCATAACTCATCATTAAGTTCAATACCGGATTGTCCAATATGGGTTTTCCTGGGCTTTGGTGCTGGTCTGGATATGGTCTTTGATCAATTTATCGTAGTCGGCGGTTTTGATTTTCTTGCCTTTGATCTTTTTGGTAGCGGTCAATTCCTTCGAGACATCCCGCATCTCAATCTTGCTGGCGGTAATGACCGCGTCACCGTCGTTCAAATCCAGTTCCAGAATCAGGCCCGGTAAGCCGAAATACTGCTCGGGTCCGGCCGAAACCGGAATGTCCTGGGCAAACCAGGCGACGACTTTCTGTTGCTTGATGGGGTCTTCGGTTTCGGCCTTCATGCAGATGTGGCCAGCGATGTCTTTCAACTGGTTCAGAATCTTCCATTGGGGCGTTTTCAGGGAATCGTCGATGAGGTAGGTTCTTCCCAGCATTTCGATCACGTCCGACTTGGTTTCCTGTTTGAAATCACGACGGATGATGTAATCGCTGTTTCGGTAAGACCACTGACCGTTTTCGCTCCGCCAGTATTCACTTTCGTTCGTATACAGACTTTGATCTTCGTTGAAATACAGCACCATTTGGGTGGGGCGGCTGCTGTAATTTTTGTTGGTGGCCTTCATGCGTTCTTTCTGATCCAGGCTCAGAAACGTCATCCGGGACATGATTTTAACGTAATCCTGCGTGCGGTCATACGTAACGACACCTTCCATTTTTTGGGCCATTGACGGCGCCCCGATCATTACGAGAAGAAGAATCAGAAGCTTTTTCATTATCATTTGCGGTTCCTGCTGATTAATAAATGTAGTTATTTTGACGCATTTGCGACTTCAGGCCCCGTAGGTTATACGAAAAGGAGAGCATGAAATACCGCGCCAGCGTTTGAACCCGCTCGGTTTGAACGTAATTCTGGTAAGCCTGTTGCGTAATGCCCCGGTTTTTGTTGAATACATCATAGGCCGTCAGCCGCACCTCCGCTTTGTTGTCTTTCAGGAAGAGTTTGTAGACGGCCAGGTTCAAAATCGGCAACTCCTGTCTAAAATCAAACTTGGGGTTTTTGTAAATCTGGTAATTCATCCGTCCGTTGAAGAAAATCCCCTTAGGCAACTGGACGTTCATGTTACCGCCGTAATTGTAATTATAAATGGTCAGGTTTTGCGCCGTATTGACGGAATACTTCGTATCCGTGATGCTGAAGTTAAACGTTGGATAAAACGTAAATTTTTCGCTCGGCGTCAAATCCAGGCTCATGTAGGCGTTGTAGTTGTTGTTGTTGGTTTGGTTCGGTACGCCATTGATGAACGTCGGGAATTTGTTAAGGTTGGTGTAAAAATTCGTATTCAATACCGCTTTCGTCTTTTTTATCGGGAAACTAAAATAAACGCTTCCGCCTTTGGTGGTTCCACCGCTGATGTTCTCCGGGCGGGTTGTCGTTACCAGTAACTCATTAACCGTTTGATTATAAACGATTTGATTGATGTTGTAGCCGTAGTTGACATTGACGAACACGTTGACAAAGCTACCGGGATTGAAGACGCCAAATCCGCCACTGACCCGGTGCGTAAGCGAGGGTAATAAATCGGGATTTCCTTCCCGAATAAAGCGGGGATTACTATTGTCGATAACCGGTTGCAAATCACTCGTTTGTGGCTGGTTGACGTTGACATTGTAACCGGCGTTAAACCGTTTGTTCTTCTTGTTGTAGTTTACGCTGACATTGGGAACAACCGAGAAATAATTGCGGTCGACTTTCGTAAAATTCGAGGACCCCTGATTCGAGGCAAATTGCCCGGCCTGATGAAACCACATCCCCGCCAAACCGCCCGACACATTAAATCCTTTGTCGGAATAACGGATCAGAGAGCCAATCCGGTTGTAGGTAAAATCGTTGGTGTAATACCGGCTCAGCGTTTCATTCCGAACGGAAATCTGGTCACCGACATCGAACACGTCACGATCGACCTTGTCGTTGCGTCGGCTGAAGTTGTAAAACGTTTCCCAGAATGTTGTTTTTGATAAGGGTTCGGTATAATCCAGACTGGACTTGATTTCGGTTCGCAAACTGCTGGTGACGTTGTCCTGGTTGATGCGGAAAACCATCGGGCCGGTGGCGGTGGTGTCATTAAAATAGGTGTTGGTCGAGCGTTGCTGGGCCGAACCATCGGTATCGTTCACGTTATAGGCCAGGCTGGCGGCAAAGTTGCGCCCTTTCTTTCGGAAGGTGTGCCGGTAAATCGCCGTTGTCGCAAGCTGAAAACCGTTGAACTGGTTGTAGTTGGCAAAATTGGTCTGGCTGGTGCGCGTTTCCTGATTGGGCCCTTCAAAAAAGTTCTGATCGCTGAACAGGTTGGTGTTGCCATTGTTGGCGCGCAGGTTGCCGATGATCACCAGGGTATTGAGCGAATCGATTTTTTGCTCGAACCGGGCACTGCCCCGGTGGTTTCGGGTCAGGCTACCCTGGCTCTTGTGGTCCGTATTCAAAAATGAACTATTGGGTAGAAAGGTCTCTTTTTCTAAATCCGAGTTGAGCGTCAGACCGCTCTGGTTGTAGAAATAATTGGAGCTAAGTTTGGTTTTTTTTGTATCGTAATTATAATTCGCACCACCGGCATAGTTGCGGGAAAAGCCCCGGCTGTTGCTCCCCCCGCCCGTGATGGGAACCCCGATGCCATCATCGCCCCCGAAGAAGTAGACCCCTCCGCTGTAGAACCCGAAATCACCCTGATCTTCCCAATTAAAGGATTGGCTTCCCCGAAAATCCTGGTAATCATCGAACGATAAACCGGTCTGGTTGATGTTATTGCCGAGACCAATCACCGACATTTGTTCTTTGGTATTGAAGCGGTTGTAATTTCCCCGGAGCTGAAACCGGTCTTTTGTACCGGCGCCCGCGGTCACTTTCCCGAAACCGCCTTTGCGGTGGCTTTCCTTCAGTTCCAGGTTAACAGCCTTTTCCCGTTTTCCGTCGTCGATACCCGTCGTCTTAGCCGCTTCTGTTTTATCGTTGAACACCTGCACCTTTGAAATGGCGTCGGCGGGGAGGTTTTTGGTGGCTAATTTGGGGTCTGAGCCAAAGAACGTTTTTCCGTCAACGGTAACTTTCGTGACGTTTTCGCCCTGGGCTTTGATGTTTCCTTCCTGATCGACCTGCATCCCCGGCAGCTTGCGGAGCAATTCTTCTACCGTCGATCCGGGCGGTACCTTGAACGAAGCGGCATTGTACTCGATGGTATCGCCCCGAATGCTCAGCGGTGCTTTGGCCGCTTTAATAACTACTTCCAGTAATTCTTTCTGAATGGGCTTGATGGGCAAGGCACCCAGGTCGGTTACCTCGCTGTTGTCAGGATTCACTTCCACCTGCAAGGGCAAAAAACCGACGTACGATACTTTCAGAATGTAGGGAGCCCGCTTTACATTCCGGAATTCAAACGCCCCTTTGTCGTTGGTTCGGCCGAAATTGACCAGTGCGGAGTCTTTCGGGGTCAGGAGCATCACCGTTGCTCCGGGCATGATGGCTTTGGACGTATCGGTAATGGAACCCCGGATGGTGATCCGGTTCGACTGTTGGGCAAAAGCCGCCTGACAACATACTGTTAGTAACAGCAGCAGGAAAAATTTTTTCATAGGGAACAGGATTCAGTTTGCAATACGCACCGGCAAATTGGAAAGAATTAACATCCGTTGCTGAAAGTTAACAAATTTTAATAGTTACAACTACAGTTGTAGTTAAAAAATATTTTTATAGGAGCAATGCCGGGTTAGCAAACAGGCAGGGTAAGTCTAAAAATCAAGGGAAAGACATTGATTCACAGCGGACTGTTGCATGAATCAACAGAGAAACGGAAAAAATATACTTTGTTATATGTTCCTTATCAAATTAATTCATTGACCCGCACCAGCCGGTATTTTTTATGCTGTAAATACTCAAGAAGTTCTTCCAGGTGCGCATACAGTTTATCGGTTCGGGCGGGGTGTGTCCCAACATGAAGCAAGAGAATAAAACCGTTCAAGCCGGCCGGATGCCGCTGCTCATACGTATAGATGGATTCTAAAATGGCCCGGCTGCTGCGGTAATTTTTTAGATCGGGTGTCGTATAATCAGCGTGGCTGAGGGTGCCGGGCGTATACGAGATGAGTTGAAAACCCGCCGTTTTAGTCCAGGCGGCAATCGTGTCGTTATACCATTCGTATGGCGGCAGAAAATACCGGGCGTCTTTTTTCAAGATACCGTAGAGTTGCATGGCTGCGTAATTCCGCTCCAGATCGCTGCGAAACTGCGTTAGGTTTACCAGCAGACTGTCGCGCTTCCGCCAGTCGCAGTACAACAAATGGGCGTCGGAATGAGCACCGAGGTAATGGCCGTCTTTTTTCAGGCTGCGAATCAGGGGTTGAAAAACCGGATTGCGATAAAAGCGGCCTGTCAGGAAAAATGATGCAACAACCCGGTGGTGAGCTAACGTTTGCCGGATTTGTTCCCCGCCATCGGCGTATTCGTCCCCCGTAAAGACGATCGCCAGCCGCCGGGCGGTTGTGTCGCCCCGAATGATGGCGCCCTGATGCCGCGAAATATATTTTTCGGGGTTTGTGTCGTTGCGTGCAACGTCGGCGACCCGGGCTGCATCTTTTACCCAATTATCGATCCCAGGAGCGATAGCCCAATACAGTAAACACAACCAAACGATCAGCATAGCGGGACACCATTACTTCCAAAAACACCGTATCATGAATTTGATGAACTCTTGGGCTACCCGGACCCCTATGGCCACTCCATTGACCAATTACACCGTTGAAATGGAACACACCGGTTTATCCGGGTGGATCAGCTACCGTGAATCCATGCTGACGTTGCGGTTTTCGTACGAACGCATGCTGACCTCCATCTACGTTTTCGTACCGGGCAACGAACAATGGCCGGCCTATTGCCGGAGCGCGGGCGCCAAAGTTGCCACCCCACGCCGAACCGAAATCATTCAGCGCATTGCCACCGAACTGCGCAACCAGCAGGCCCCGTCGATGGTGCAAATTAATGATTTTGGAATAGAAGTGGTGTTTTGAAAGATCGAAACGAAAAATACCGATCTTGGGTCTTTGCTTAAAGAAACAGCTCCCCAGCTACTGAATGTCGAGCTGGGGAGTGAGTAGTACGTGCACACCCAAAGATTAATACACTTGTCGCTTTATTCCGTTTGAAGTGCCTTTGGTAACACGAAGCGAAAAATATCCTGAAATCGGCCTTTGATTCATTGCCTGCTTTGCCTTCTTCTACACCAGTTACCTCGAATTTTAATGCCCGAGCGCCATGTTGTCCGAAGCATTCCGGATGGCGGTTTTGTTGGCAATCGCTTCCGATCTGCTAAAAAAGTTGGGCGTGATTCGAATCCGATAAAAAGAAACAAAAACCGCTTACCGTCTCCGTTTCTTCTTTTTCCCCGACGAACGTTTGGCCGGGGCCTTTTTTCGTCCGGAGGACTTTTTGCGAACCGTCTTTTTGCGGGATGAGGTCTTCTTTTTAACCACCTTCGCTTTTGCCGGAGCAGCAACCGTGGCTGCCGCTGTTGTTTCGCCTTGTTTGGCAGCCAGCAGGTAAATCAGCGAAGCCGTGCCGTCCATCGTCGGTTCATTCGTGCTATAGTCGCCGTAATCGTCGTGATAAACCACCAGATCGCTCTGAAACTCCGCGTATTCATCCGGTTCTTTCAATTCGATCCCGATCAGATTTTTGTAAATCCGGCCATACACCGGCCCGTCGACCAGACCGCCATCGATGGGGTAGTTTTTGAGGTGGGTGAAAGCCGAGTGTGGATCGGCGGGGGTATCGGCGCCGGCCGGTAAACCGTACACAAAACTGGTTCCCCACGGATTGCAGCCAAACAGCCAGTCGAAACAGGCCTGCTCAAGTTGCAGATAGCGGGTATCGCCGGTTAGTTTGCGGTACCAGTAACACTGAATGGCAAAAGACGTCGTCAGGTTGTTGCTGCACCAGATGAACGGAACGCCCCGGTAAAACGCGTTGCTCTGTGCCTTCTGCCAGACTTTTTCAATCCCATCCCGGTAAAAACCGACCATGTGTTGCCGACGGGTATCGACAACCCGCTTGGCAACCTCGAAATGGCCGATGTTAATGAACGGATACCACTGGTAATGCCGGGCCGTATCGGCTCCCAGCCAGGGCGTTACCGGTTCGATCAAGCCGTAGGCGTAGGCACTGTTGAGGTAGTCGGCGGCTTTATAGCCCTGAACCCGGGCAGCATTGTACATCTCGACAGCCGCCAGTTCCATGTCATCGACGTAATTGTCTTCTTCGTAAAAATAGGGTGCCCGACCCGGCGCGGTCTGGCAAACCCCCGGTTTTTGCAGGCCCAGCATGTAAGCACTTTGCGCCCGTTCCCACAATTTGTCGGCATAATCCAGATCCCGTTTGCGCAATACCTGGTAACCCAATGCAAACGCGCTGCTGAATTTGCCGGCCGTAGAGGCAACGCCCGTTGCGCGGTTTTTGTGTTTAAAAAGTCCCTGTGGTTTTCCGGTCGCAAAATACACGGGCCGCTCATAGCCCTTTCCATACGCCGAGTCCAGTTTGGGAATGCGCAACCCGGAATGATCCCGGTCGTCGGCCAGTTGGTTGAACATCCAGTCGTCTTTGGGGTGCATTTTCAACAGCCAGTCGAGGCCCCAGCGCGCTTCGTCCAGCACATCGGCCTGGTTGTTCGTTCCTTCCAGCCCGTTGGCCAGGTGCTGATCACCGAAAACTTTCGGAAAATCGCGGAAAGCGGCCAGCAGGTGGTAGGTGGCGTTGGCGGAGGTCGGAACGTATTGCAGATAGTCCGAAGCATCGTGCCAGCCGCCCGACACATCGATGTGGGTGCTGTCGGGCATGGGGCCATACATCGTGTAACCGTCGTGGGTATGGCACGAATCTTTCAGGAAAGGATTGTAACCGCTGCGTTGCTGGCGCATGTAGCGCAGGCAAAAATCAGCCGCCCCGTTGTATACGTCGTCAGCAATCCGAAATTCCGGCGATTGGATCGTTCCGGTTTTGAGGTAGTAGGTACCCGGTTTGTGAACGTTGGAAAAATCCAGGCGGTGGGTTTGAACGAAAGGGCCATACGCACCGAAGTCTTTCCCAACCGGTTTTTCATAAACGACTTTTCCGGTTTGAGCGTCAATGACCTGAAAAGGCTGTGTGACGGCTTCCTCCGTTTTCCCGACCCAGATGGCTACTTTCGTACTGGCGGGCCGGTAGCCGAGGGAATTGATTCGGATCCAGGCCTGTTCGTCAACGGTGGATTTGAAAGCAAAAAGCCAAGCAATAAAACCAATCAGCAAAAATAATTTCCTCATCGATAGGCAAGTTACAACTTTTACCGGTTGCAGAGGAAACTCCGGTTAAATGAAATAAACCCATTCCCGACTTTGGCTAAAAGTCGTCAGGAATGGGTTTATGGATGGATATAGTATAAAGATAAACTACCAATACGATTTAGTAGCGCCGTTCGAGCATTTCGAGAATACGCAGCCACGGCATGCCACTGCGTATAAATTGATCCAGCGGGATCTCCGAAAGGAGATTAAACCGCTTTTCCAGACTCTCCTCAATAGGTTGATCTTTTTTAGATGAATGCTGACGATATAATTCATCGCCCATCATGCTGGATAAGAGGTAATAGCGATTGTATTGCATACGATTACTTAATCTTTTCGGTGACACAAAGGTAGACTACAAAACGCCTTTCTCCAACCCGTTAAAACAGTTTATTCGAATCAACCTGCTTCTAATCAGGGGAAAACGAATGGTTTAACCGACTTGGAATGAACTCGTCCCACCGGATAAAATGGTGGGATATACTTAATAGACGCAACTTAGTCTCAAAAGTCACTTTTCGATTTTTTTTTGTTAGTATGTGGTTAGGATTCCGCCCCCCGAATAGCTCCGCAAACTGCCGTCATACATCGCGTCGGCAGAGACCGGCCCCAGCGCAAACCGACCTTTGGACACTACCCGGACGAGGTAATAAAAGGTTTTAACGGTTGTTCCGGCGGAGGTGAAAAAATGAATCCGGTCGTCGCGTACATCGAAGTGTTCCGGCGTCGAAGCCCCTTTGATCCAGGGCATTTCACGCGGTTCGGTCAGGCGCGGATTTTCGATCTCAAAACCAGCGGGCAGCATATCCGTCACCACCACGTTGTTAACCGCAATTCCGTTGTCGCTCGCCAGTGAAATCCGGACCACCACCAGATCATTCTGCTTAAACGACGACATCGGCGCACCGTCGCGGTCCAGAAATTCCCGCCGAACCCGCAAACCGGCATCTTCTTCGGTGTAGTTTCCCGTCGCACTTAGCCCTTCCGTTTGGGCGAACCAGTATAGGCTGCCGCTGCCCTGCGTCGTCAGATTCAATTTCCGGTTGGCAATTCCGGTCATCAGATTCAGGTTTTTGCCGGTAAACTGTCCAACGGTTTTCCCCTCCGCCGACAGCGTGGCGGTGGCCGTCGAAGTAGCGGCTTTTTTGGCAATCTTGCCCAGTGCCAAAACCGCAAAAACCGACTCCTGCGTGTTCAGATAAGAGCTGGTATTCAAGGCCTGCGACAATTGCCGGGCCAGGGTCGGAATCTGCAAATTGTCCGGATCGGTTTCCAGCAAGGTGTTCAGCACCAGCGCCAGATTCCGGATCGGCGAAGCATAGCTGCCGCCCGATTGCCGCTGGTTGGTCGTATTGTTGAATTTTTTGGGTAATAAGGCACTATAACTGCGTGTATCGCCGGTGAGGTAGAACGCAGCCGCCAGCAAATACCGGCTGTCCGACGTCAGTGAATTTTCGTTTGGCCGTAGAGCTGCGGTTTTGTAATAATTCATCGCCGGACGATTGGGTTGCCCGCCCAACGCCAGGGCGTATAATCCGTACAGATTCTGCCGACTCACCACTTTACGAACCGTGTTGCCGGTTTCATCACGAACAATTTCATCCTCCAGCGCGGGGCTGCTCGTGCGAACATTCAGCCGGTCCAGTGCTTTGCTATACACCGACGGACTCACTTCAAAACCGGCGCGTCGGGCTTCGGTCAGGAAATGAACCGCGTAAGCCGACGCCCAGCCGTCTTCCGTTGGCAAACCGGGCCACATACTAAAACCGCCGTCGGCCAGTTGCATCGATTCCACGCGCCGGATGGCTTCCTGAACCGTGTAGTTCGGATTCAGATCGCTGTCGCCCGAACGCACAAAATACGTCCCCGGTTTTCCCATCGTTTTGAGCACTTCGGCAAAATACAACTGCGGAAATGCTTTAGAAATCGTCTGCTCCATGCACCCGTACGGATAACCGAGCAGATACGACAACTCCTTGCTCAATTGAATCATCGGCGACCGGCTGACGGTCAACTGACTCCGCACCGTACCGGGAATGTATGAATTGGTCAGATCGATGGTTTGGGATTGATTGGCGGCCACGACACCTGATTGGGCGGTTTTCAGCAAAGACGTCACCGGCCGGACGGTGAGGTCGAGACTTTCGCTGAATGTTTCGTTCAGACCTTTCACCAAAACCGTCATGTGGCCCGTGCCAATGGCGGTTTTCGCTTTCACGGCAAAGGTCGCGCGGACTTCCTGTCCCGGCCCGATGGTGAGTTGCTGCGTAGTTGCACCGTTGGCCAGTAAAGCACCGCTCAGTTTCAGCGAAGCCGTCACAGTAGCCGGTTTTTTGGTGGTATTGCTGATCGTAACGGGCAGACTCAGTTCGTCGTCCGGACTCAAAAACCGGGATGCTCCGGTGCTGATCACGAGCGGATCGGCCACTTTCATGTTTTTCATCGCCGAACCGAACGCCTTGTCTTTATACGCAACGGCCATGACCCGCAAATCGCCCGAAAACTGCGGAATCGCCACGTCGAAACTGGCTTCTCCGCTGCCGTTGGCTTTCAAAACACCACTCCACAAGGCCACCAGTTTAACGCGTCCGTTGCTCAACGGATTGATGCGTTTGCCCAGATTATAGCCGTCACCACCAAACGACGAACGGCCGGAAAGGGCTAATTCCGGAAACAGGAAGGCATACAAATCGTGGCTGTTAACTTCCAAAGCTCGTTTCTGGTAAAAATAACCGTGGATGTCGGGCGTCTGGAAATTTTTCAATTGCAGAATGCCTTCATCGACCACGGCCACGGTCAGTTCGGCATTCGGGCTGGTTTTAACCGAAATATGCTGCTTCGTTTTGGAACGGGATTGGGTCACCGCCGTAATTTCTACCGGCAATTTTGTTTCCGGGTCTTCTACCGAAATCGGGGCAAAACCGTGGGCAACCATCAGCGGCAGGTTCGATCCATCGACGGGCCGAATGAGCGTAGCCGTCACGTACACCGTTGGCAGGTGTTCATTGGACAAACTAAAGGTCAGTTCGGCGGATTTCTGGTCGGTTTCCAGCACATGCGTTTCCAGGACTTTATTGCGCTCCAGCGTCACCAGCAGTTTTCCGGCAAACGGCGTTTTGAACAGCACTTTCGCTTTGTCGCCCACCTGATACTTTTCCTTGTCGAACTCCATCAACACCTGCCCTTCGGTGCTGACTTCGAACGATGAACTTTGCGTGGTGCCAAAACCGTAAGCATAATACGAAACCGCTGTGTAAGCCGCAGCCACGTCGCCGGATTTGCCCGTCCGTCGGATGCGCACCTCGTATTCGCCCGAAACCGTCGGCACATAACTGAATTTCGCCCGGCCGTCGCCGAACGTCAGGTTATTGGTATAAACGACCTTCTCGCGTTTTTTTGAGACATACCGCAACTGGTCGTACTGTTTTTCAACGACCGTCTGGTAATCAAACCGCACCACCTCGGCCTGCGCCGTAGCACCTTTTTGCAGATTACCGTTTCGGTCAACAGCCACCACATCGACGGGCAGCGGAACGTTGGTGCCGACGTACGAATCCGCCAGCCGAATGCCGTAAAACGTTTCCTGCGTGAATACATCGAGTTGTTTCAAACGATTGACCGGGCGGCTGTTTTCGTCAAAAACCGTGACGAACAGTTTGCCTTCCAACACGCCGATGTCGCGGTAACTGGTCGAAATCGGAAACCGTTCAACGGCCTGACCGCTGGCGTTGGTCACGCCCTGGCGCAGATTTTTTTCAAACGAGGTGTTGCTCTCGATGGCAAAGGTGTAGTCTGGAAACTGTTTGGCCGTAAACGCCCGCTGCTTCAGTTGCAGGTCCATTTCGTAGGTTCGCCCGGTGGCTGGCGGGCCAAACAGGTTCGTAGCCGTAGCGGTCATTGTGACGGTTTCGCCGGTTTTGTAGGCGTCGCGTTCGGTGCGGGCTTCCACCCGGATGCGGTCGGGAATAAATTCCTCGATGCTGATGTTCCGCGATGCCAGCAATACGTCGTTGGCGTTATAAATCTCGGTGACATACGTTCCCGTGATGGCCGCCGGATCGATGGGTACATCAGTGGCCACGGCGCCCTGCTCGTTGGTCGATTGGCGGAGCACCCGGTATTCTTTGCCGTTGGGCGACAGGACTTTAATCTTCAGCGGAATCTCGCCGACGCTTTCCCAAACCGGGTTTCGAATGATGGTGTTGAAGTGAATCGTTTCGCCGGGGCGGTAAATATTGCGGTCGCCATACACAAACGCGTCAAACCCGGTCGGGTTGTCGCGTTTGCCTTCCACCTCAAACCGCGACGTCTCGACTTTTGCGTCCTGCAACAACAGGTAATTGAAATCGTCTTCGGTTTTGGACAGCACCATCGCCAGTTTGGAACCGGGATTTTTCTCCGCTATTTTTTCGAAATGGGCGACGCCTTTGCCGTTGGTTTGCACCGTGGCAATAACCTGGTTGTTGCTGCTGATCAGCGTGATATCGACGTTCGCCAGCGGCTCGGCGGTTTTGATGGAGTTGGCAAACACCCAGACTTCGTCGTTGCCCTGTTTGGTGATCAGACCAATGTCCGACACCGAAATCAGTTTGGTCGCGCTGATGAACGCATCGTCTTTCGAACTAACCGTAACGAGGTAAATTCCCCGGGGCGGATTCGGACTGGAAGCGGTTTGGTCGGGGAGGGACAGGTTTAAGGCCGAAACGCCTTTGGCTTTGGGTAAATTGGTTGTTTCGACGGTTTTCTGAACGATGATATCGCTGTAATTCTGTTGTTCATCGTCGTAATAATAGTGCGTTCCCAGCGGTTTCCATTCGCCGTCGATTTCGCCACTTTCTTCGTAGCGACCCGAGCGCAGGTAATGCAGAATGTTATTTTCGTACACCTTCGCAATCTTCACGTCCACCTTCGGCACGTTGACGATGTTGACGCCCACGTTCTTTGCGCCTTTCGACGAAAGATAAACCGCCCGTTTGTTGACGAACGAAATACCGGCGGGCATTTTTCCAAAAAACACGTCTTTCGAAACCGCTTCTTCCAGTTTTGCACCCAAAACGCCCTTTAGCTGATCGGTGAGCGTCAGAACGTACGTCTCGGTTTCGTTGAAATTGCCGCGAATGACAAAACCGTTCTCAGTGAGTTCGGCACGGCTTTCGGCTTCCGGTGTCAGGGTATAATAACTGCTCAACTGGCTGGCCTGCAATTCCTGCGTCGTGATGATCCGGATAACGCCTTCGTTGTTTTCAAAGCCGGTTTTTACATCCACCACCTCCAGGCTGTATTGCGAGGGGAGCGCGGTCGTTTGTTCAAACGCTTCTTTGGTGCTGAAAGCGGTATTCGGCACTTTCAGGCCTTGCCCGATCTGAATTTTCAACGGGGTTTCGCTGCGGGAAGCGGGGGCGTTGGCGAGCGTAACCGGGATGGTTTCGTTCAGCGACGTTTGCAGAACCTGCGTCGTCAGCGGTTTTTCCGCTTCGGCTTCAATTTTCAGTAAACCGGCCAGTTCGGCTCCGCTCACTGGGTAGTTGAAATTCAGTTTCGCTTTGGCAATCGGTCGACCGTTCTCGCCCCGCGTCCACCAGAATTCGGTGTCGGCGAGCTGGAGATACGCCGTGTGGAAAGCAATGGTTTCATTATCAAGAGAGAGTTGCGCGTCTTTCTGCTGACGAACCAGCGCATTGTTCAGTTCGGCTTTGTATTCTGTGGCTGGTTTGAAAGCAACCGCTGGCGAAAACACCAGTTCGTTGGGGGCAGTCCACTTGAAATTGCCCGCAACCGCCGGTTCAAAAACCACGTACTGCGTCGAATCCCATTCGTTGAGTCGGCCTTCCGGCACGAGGTCTTTGCTGAACGTAAAGACCAGATTCTGGTTCCGACCCACTTCCTCTTCAAAGTTTTGATTGATCAGCCGGACGGAATTACTGAGGTGGGAACAGGTGCTTAAAAAAAACAGGACACTAAGGGCCGTTAACGAACGCAGGTACGTCTTCATGGTTTGGAATTGTTACGGAGAAGAACGGCGAAAGGTCTTAAAAATAGTTGGCATTTTGCAATACGAATGAATAAATGGCGGTTTCAGGCTGGTAATCACCGCTATATCACAGATGGCAGGAAGGGAAACCCGGATCGGTTCTACGGAATGAGGGGCCACACAATCGATCCGTCCAGTCCGCAAAAACATAAAGCACGCACAAGCCGTTTTGCCGACTCACCCTTATCTCAACGGAGTCATGCAAGATCCCCGACACGACGAAGACGGCCATATCCAGAATCTCGCCGGAGCAGAAGCCCTCGAAAAATTAAAAGACCTCGCCGAAGGCATGTGTATGTTTACGACCTTCACCGACAGCCGCCCGGCCCCCAGCCGCCCGATGGCATTGCAGGGCGTAGACGACGATGGCGCACTCTATTTCCTCAGTGCGGCTTCATCAAATAAAAACAAGGAACTGGCCACCGACCCGGCAGTGCAGCTTTTCTTCTGCAAAGAAGGCCCCTCCGAATACCTCAGTTTGTATGGCACGGCTACCATTTCGCAAGACCGCCAAAAAATTGAAGAATACTGGACACCTTTCGCGAAAATCTGGTTTCAGGGCGGCAAGGACGATCCGGATCTGACGGTGATTCGTGTGCAGCCCGAAAGTTGCCGCTACTGGGATACGAAGAACAACCGCGCGGTGTCGTTCATCAAGATGGCGGCTTCGCTGGTGACCGGCAAAACGATGGATGACGGCGTGGAAGGTGAACTGAAGGTCTGATTCATTTGCCAAAAGCAAATCAACAATAAAGCCGACCGCGAATCCGCAGTCGGCTTATACAGTTTTGGTTTTTAGTTGTGAAGTTAATCAGTCGGTCTACCGGTTTACGTAAACCGGTAGACCTGAGTTTCTTAGAAAATATATTTATTCTCCGCAATCATCGCATCGGCAATGCGACGGCGGGTGTCTTTCAGGTTCAGCGGTTCAATTTTGGTAAAGCGTTTCAGGCCCATCAGCATCACGCGGAGTTCGTCGCCCTCGGCAAACGACGAGATGGCGGCCCGACCGGCGTTGTTGATTTTCTCGACGGCTTCGTGCAAGTAGACCAGTGCGAGGTCTTTCTGCAACGCGACCGAGGATTCGCCCTTGATGCCCGTCAGTTTTTCAACCCGCAGCAAAACCGACTCGGCCACGTACAGTTCAATGACCATATCGGCAAGATTCATCAGTATTTCCTGCTCATCCGACAGTTTCATCATCAGTTTCTGAACAGCCGCACCCGCTACCATCAGAATGGCTTTTTTTAGGTTCCGCAGCACTTTTTTCTCGGCAGCAAACAGCACTTCCTCTTCGTCGGCACTGAAATCCGGGATCGACATGATTTCTTTGGAAACCGCCATCGCCGGACCCATCAGATCGAGTTCGCCCTTCATGGTTCGCTTCAGGATCATGTCGACGGTCAGCATCCGGTTGATTTCGTTCGTGCCTTCAAAAATCCGGTTGATGCGGGCGTCGCGGTAAGCACGGTCCATTGGCGCGTCGGCCGAATACCCCATGCCGCCGTACACCTGAACGCCTTCATCGACCACGTAATCCAGTGCTTCGGAACCGTGAACTTTCATCATGGCGCATTCGATGGCGAACTGCTCCAGGGCTTTCAACTTGGCTTCGGAGTCCCCCAGGCCGTTGGCTTTCAAGTTTTCGATCAGGTCGTCGATGTTCTGTCCGGCGCGGTAACAGGCGGTTTCACAGGCGTAAACTTTCACCGCCATTTCGGCCAGCTTGTGCTTGATCGCGCCAAAGCTCGAAATCAGTGTGTTGAACTGCTTGCGTTCGTTGGCATACCGGATGGCGTTATTGATCACTTCTTTCGACCCGCCGACGGCGGCCACGCCTAGTTTAATCCGGCCAATGTTGAGAATATTGACGGCAATTTTGAAACCGTTGCCCCGCGTCGAAAGCAGATTTTCGACCGGCACTTTGCAATCGTTGAAGAAAATCTGGCGGGTGTCGGAGCCTTTGATGCCCATTTTATGCTCCGGCTCATTCATCGTAATGCCACCAAAATCCTTTTCGATGATGAAGGCACTCAGGTTCTTGTCCTCATCGATTTTGGCAAAAACAATGAACAGATCGGCAAAACCGCCGTTCGTAATCCACATTTTCTGACCGTCGATGATGTAGTGCTTACCATCTTCGGTCAATTTAGCTTTCGTTTTGCCAGAGTTGGCGTCCGAACCCGAATCTGGCTCAGTCAGGCAGTAAGCGGCTTTCCATTCGCCGGTCGCCAGTTTGGGCAGATATTTCGATTTTTGGTCGTCGTTGCCGTAGTATACAATCGGTAGGGTTCCGATACCGGTGTGGGCCGACAGCGCCACGGAGAACGAATGCCCGGCACCGGTTACTTCCGTTACCAGCATCGACGTATTGAAATTCATGCCAAAACCGCCGTATTCTTCCGGAACCGACGTACCGAGCAGACCCAGTTCACCGGCTTTGTCCATCAATGAAGCAATCAGGTCCGGCGATTTGGCCTGGTCGATTTCGTCCAGACGAGTCCAGATTTCGCGCTCCAGAAACTCGCGGCAAGTCGCGGCAATCATTTGTTGCTCTTCCGAAAATTCCTCCGGAATGAACACCTGGGCGGCATCGGTTTCTTTGATCAGAAACTCTCCGCCTTTCAGCGATGCTTTATGGTCCGTTGCAATCATGATGTAGGTCGAATAGGGGTTTATAGGTTGGTATGCAGGCATACCGTTGCCGTGCAAAAGTAAAAAAAGTAGAAATAGTATGCAAGCATACGGGTTTAATTTGATAACGGTTTTTAGCGGGAGAATGTGCCTTCCGTCTGTTAATGAAATAGGTCATTTGGTAGCCATAAAGTATAAATTAATGCCATTTTTGCTTGTACATGTATGATTTAACTGTATATTTCGTCTATTATTGGGTACGACTATTGCGTAGGTATGATCCAGGAAAATACATTCAGACCAGCGTTGTTGCGGAACGGCCTGAATCCGTCGTTCATCAGACGACTGTTTGGATTGAGTTTAGGTCTTCTGCTTCAGGGTGGAGCCGTTCATGCTCAGGGTGTTCCCCGGATTGATAACCGGCTGGAATTTGCCGGGGTAACGATTCTGTTGACCCCGGCCACGCAGCATTCCGTTCAACAGGAAGCAGAATTATTGTATGTCAATCGGGCATTGGTGACGGCCCGATTGGAGCGAATGAATGCGTACTTTCCGATTATCCGGCCTCTTCTGGCTCAACATTCCCTATCCGACGATTTTTTATTTCTGGCCCTTCATCATTCGATATCGGCTTCTGATGAAGCATCCTCCGGTTTTTGGGCTTTGGACAAGACGACCCTGCACGATCTGCGAACTGATGTTTTTGTGGATGAACGGCGGCATCCCATCCGGTCGACGCGGGCCGTTTTGACCCGGTTAAAACAACTGTATAATCGAAAGCCGAACTGGGTGTCGGTCATCCACCGGTACGATCAACTGTTGCGCGGAGACTCGACCCAGCTTTTAACACAGGAACCCGTAGATGGAAAAACTTACGCCCTCAATGACCCGCAGGATGTGTTTCTGATCCGGCTGCTGGCGTCTAAAATGGTTTTGGAACGCGCCTTGTCGGTTTATCATCCGCAGAAACAAACGGTTTTGTTTCCGTATGAAGAGACCCGGGGGAGAAGCCTTTCGCAAATTGCGGAAACGTGTCGGGTTAGTGAAGCCCTGGTCAGTCAATACAATACCTGGCTAAAAGCACCCCGCATACCGGAAAATGAGGATTATACAGTTTATGTCCCGACAACGCCGGAACAGTATGCCGGGTTGAAACAGCAAACTGGTTCGTCGGGCGAGCGTCAGGCGGCTCTCCAGGATGCTGGTTTTCCGGTATTACAAAAAAGTACGGCGGAACCCGGTAAACGGGGTGGGATATTCTACCAGATCAACGGAAAAAAAGGAATTCAGGCGCAGTTATTCGACAACCGGATTACGCTGGCTTATGAGGGCAAAATAAAGGTGGAAAAGTTTCAGCGGTATAACGACCTGCGGAGCGACCAGCCGATTGTTGCGGGTGAAATTTATTACCTGCGAAAAAAAAGGAAACGGGCCAACGTGCCGTTTCACATTGTCAGACGCGGGCAGTCGCTGTGGGCCATTGCCCAGCAATACGGGATTAAACTTCACAAACTGATTGCGTACAATGGGATCAATCCCGAGCAGCAACCCGCGGTGAACCGGATTTTATGGTTGCAGAAAAAGCGACCTTCCAACCTGCCGGTGGAATATTACCGGGCACCCGCCGAACCGCCTTTGACACCTAAAACCGAACCCGTCCTGGCCGTTACCAAACCGGACTCCGCCGATCAGAAACCCGTCGTTTTGAAACCGGAGCCGACTGAGCAGCCCGAGCGGCTGGCGGTTGCCGAAAAGCCCCTGACCACCGTTCCGAGCCGAAGCACCCTGTCGACGCTGGACAGTATGATTGCGGCATTGAACGAACCGGAAGCCCCGCAGTTCCGTTCTAGTGCCGCCAAAACCATTCAGCCCGTTCGCGTAACAGAGAAAGCGGTTCCGGTGAAGGAAGCCGAAGAAGAGCCGGAAGAGGTGAGTGGTCCGCTGATTATGCACGTGGCGGAAAAAAGTGATACCTATGCAACGGTAGCCCGGAAATACAACGTGACGGTTTCCCAATTGTATCTCTGGAATAATTTGTCGGCCCAAAAACCGCTCCGGCCCGGTCAGGCATTGTTGATCGATCAATCGAAGTCGCCCACGAAAACCGGTTTAGTTCCGCTGGCCGCGAAACCCACCAAACCCGCAATGGCTCGACCACCTGTGGCAAAACCGGCAGCGCTGGCCACTGTACCGGTCAATTCAACGGGTGAACTGATTCATGTGGTGAAACCCGGCGAAAATATGTACCGGATTGGGTTGCGCTACAACGTAAAACCGGAGCAGGTTCGCCAATGGAATCATTTGCCGGATTTGACGGCGGTTGTGGGGGCACGATTGGTGATCCGGAAAAAATAAAAGGGGCCGAAGCCCCTGTATTTGATGATACCCCTAAATCCCCTAAAGGGGACTTTCTGCATTTGGAGTAAGCTGTGTCCAAGTCCCCTTTAGGGGATTTAGGGGTATCGGGCGGTTGTCAAAGCCGCTCAAAAATCCCGGCGACGCCCTGACCGCCACCGACACAGGCCGAAACCATGCCGTACTTCTGGTTCTGACGCTCCATTTCATTCAATAACTGCACCGACAGCCGAGCACCCGTCGAACCCAGCGCGTGGCCGAGCGCAATGGCCCCACCGTTCGGGTTGATTTTGCTGCGATCCAGCCCAAGTTCCTGAATAACCGCCAGCGATTGGGCCGCAAAGGCTTCATTCAGTTCAATTTGATCGATATCATCCTGTTTCAACCCGGCTTTTTTCAGGGCTAACGGAATGGCGTTCACCGGCCCGATGCCCATGATGCGCGGTTCTACGCCAGCGGCTGCGTAAGACACCATCCGGGCTTTCGGTTTCAACCCCAGTTCGTTGACGAGCTTTTCAGACATCACGATGACAAACGCGGCACCGTCGGATGTTTGCGATGAATTTCCTGCCGTGACCGAGCCGCCAGCCGCAAAAACCGGTTTCAGCTTGTTCAGGGCTTCAAAACTGGTGTCGGCGCGTGGGCCTTCGTCTTTGCCAACGGTCCATTCTCGGGTTTTCTTTTTGCCCGAATCGGCATCGAAATACGTTTCTTTTACGGCAATCGGCACAATTTCACCGTCGAACTTCCCGGCTGCCTGAGCCGCCAACGCTTTCTGGTGTGATTCGAAGGCAAATTGATCCTGGTCTTCGCGGCCAATTTTAAATTGCTCGGCCACCTGCTCGGCGGTTAGTCCCATGCCGATGTAGTAGTCCGGGTGTTTCTGCGCGATTTCAAAGTTCAGGGCGGTTTTCCAACCCATCACCGGCACCAGCGACATTGACTCGGTACCACCCGCAATGATGCAGTCGGCCAGTCCGGCGTGGATTTTGGCCGACGCGATGGCAATGGCTTCTAGTCCCGATCCGCAATACCGGTTGATGGTCATGCCCGGCACGCTGTTGGGCAGCGACAGCAGGGCAATATACCGGGCAATCTGCATGCCCTGCTCGGCTTCCGGCACGGCATTGCCGACGATCAGGTCTTCGACGCGCGCAGGGTCGAAGTTCGGAATCTGTGCGAGCAGGTGTTTGATGACTTCAGCCGCCAGGTCGTCGGGGCGGGTGAGCCGCAATCCGCCCCGGGGAGCTTTCCCGACGGCGGTTCTATAGCCAGCTACGATGTATGCGTCCATTTTTTATTGAGATTAAAGAGGTTAGACATGAGACAAGAGAAACTCTTAAGTTTAGGAAGAAATTTGACTTTCAAACTTTTTGTGAAGTGAGAATATCATTTTCTGTATCTCATGTAGTTTCCGGATTATTTCTTGAACAATAGTTTCTGCCAGGAAATTTAGACGATTTGCAACGATTAGTTGTGTTTCTAATTCGTAGGATGAAGCCAGCGATATAGATAAGAAACGGGCGAATTCCTTATTACTACCCCGTCCAGATCCTTCCGCGATATTGGAAGGAATGGAAACTGCCGAGCGTTTAATTTGTGAAGACAAACCGAATTTCTCGTCATTTGGAAACAGGGTAGTTAATTGGTAAATAGCTGTCACAAAATCTACCGATAACTGCCATACTTTTAAATTTCTAAAATTGTGTGTTTCCATCTTCTAAATGTGAGATTATAATGAAAGGTCTTTATTCTCTTGTCTCACATCTCGCATCTAAAAAATCAATTCCTAGGCGGTTTCCCCCCATTCAATAACCCCTGAATCCGCTCCAGCGTCTTTTTCTCGCCGGTTAACGAAAGAAAAGCTTCGCGTTCCAGATCGATCAAATATTGCTCGCTGACGTTTTGTGGCGAACTCAGATCACCACCGCAAATGACATAGGCCAGCTTTTCGGCAATTTTCTGGTCGTGGTCGGAGATGTAGCGGCCCATGCGCATGGCGGTAATCCCGGCTTTGAAGAGCGCAATCCCGGTTTTTCCCTGCACCTTGATGTCCTTGCGCGGTTTGGGTTGCGTGTAGCCGTTTTCAGCCAGTTCGATGGCGACCTGCTTGGCTTCGGCAATCAGGCGGCTGCGGTTCAGCACAATTTGCGCCGAGGGCAACAGGTAATTCATTTCGCGGGCTTCCTGCGCCGAAGTCGAGACCTTGGCGGTGGCAATGTTCATAAAGATACTTTGCAGGATGTTCAGTTCCGGGTCGCCGGTTTGGTAGAGATCGCTGGCGCGGGCGGCCATTTCTTTGGTGCCACCCCCCGCCGGAATCAGGCCGACGCCCACTTCCACCAGACCCATGTACAATTCGGAATGGGCCACCACCCGGTCGACGTGCAGATTCAGCTCGCAGCCCCCGCCGAGGGCCAGGGAATGCGGAGCGCCCACGACCGGAATGGACGAATACCGCGCCCGCATCATCGTCTGCTGGAACTGCGCAATCATGAGGTTGATCTCGTCAAATTCCTGCTCAATGGCAAACATGAACAGCGTCGCCAGATTGGCTCCCGCCGAATAGGCCTCCGACGAGTCGTTGCCGATCACCAGGCCACGGAAATCCTTTTCCGCCAGACTGATGGCTTTGTGGATGCCTTCGATCACTTCGGCACCCATCGTGTTCATTTTGCTGCGAAATTCCAGGTTCAGAATCCCGTCGCCCAGGTCGTAGATGACCGAACCGGCATTTTTCCAAACCACATTGTTCGACAAACTTTCCAGCAAAATGAACTGCTCCGTTCCCGGAATGGCTTTGTAGCTCTTCGTTGGAATGTCGTAGTATTTCCGTACTCCTCCGCCTTCCACTTTGTAAAAGCTGTCAAAACCGGCATCGAGCAGATCGTAGACCCACTGCGCCGGTTTTGACCCCTGCGACTCGATCAGTTCGATTCCCTTGCGAATGCCGATGGCATCCCAGGTTTCGAACAGGCCCAGTTGCCAGCCAAAACCGGCGGTGATGGCGGCATCGATCCGGTAGAGTTCATCGGCGATTTCGGGAATGCGGAGACTGGCGTACCGGAACTGGTCGGCGAAGGTTTTGCGGTAAAACTCCCCGGCTTTGTCCTGACCAGCCAGCAGAACCGAAAACCGCTTTTTGAGGTTGTCGATGCTTTTGGTGCCTTCCAGCGTCGCGAATTTCACTTTCTGCGACGGTTTGTACTCGAACGTTTTCGGGTCGAGCGCCAGAATAACCGACTGTCCTTTTTCGTCCTTGATTTTCTTGTAAAACCCCTGACCGGTTTTATCGCCCAGCCACTTGTTTTCCATCAGCTTCTGCATGACGGGCGGCAACTGGAAGGTGTCTTTCGACTCGTCGTTGGTTAGCACGTTCAGCAGGTTGCTGGCCACATTCGCCGTCGTGTCCAAACCGACGACATCCGAGAGCCGGAATGTTCCCGATTTCGGGCGACCCACCACCGGGCCGGTCAGTTTATCGACTTCCTCAACGGTCAGCCCCATGTCTTCGGCCACGCGAATGGTCTGGATCATGGCGTAGATGCCCAAACGGTTGGCAATGAACGCGGGCGTGTCTTTGCACAGAACCGTGGTTTTTCCCAGATACAAATCGCCGTATTTCATCAGAAAATCGATGATCGTCGGGTCGGTGTCGGGGCCGGGAATGATTTCGAGCAGGCGCAGATACCGGGGCGGATTGAAGAAGTGGGTTCCGCAGAAATGCCGCCGGAAATCCTCGCTCCGGCCTTCGGTCAGCAGGTGCATCGGAATCCCGGAGGTGTTCGAGGTGATCAGCGTGCCCGGTTTGCGGTATTGCTCGACGCGCTCGTACAACGATTTTTTAATATCCAGCCGCTCGACCACCACTTCCATAATCCAGTCGTATTTGCCGATTTCGGGCAGATTATCGTCGAAATTTCCCAGCGTAATCCGTTGGGCGAATTTCGGACTGTAGAGCGCGGCCGGGCTGGCTTTCAGCAGATTCTGAAACGCATCGTTCACAATCCGGTTGCGGACGGCGGGTTTATCGAGCGTCAATCCTTTGGCTTCCTCGGCGGGTGTCAGTGTGTTAGGGACGATGTCGAGCAGCAGCACATCCACGCCGATGTTGGCAAAGTGAGCGGCAATGCGTGAGCCCATAATGCCGGAGCCCAGGACGGCTACCCGGCGAATGCTGCGGTTTTTGGCGGTCGGCGTCCGGCCTTCTGATTGTGGTTTTGCAAGGGTTGCTTCCATGGTATTGAAATAGGGTCTGGATCTTTATTGAAGCGTAGAGAGATGAGACCAGAGAAGAAAGACTGGGTCGTCCGACGAATTGTCTTACCTCTCTGGTCTCATCTCTCTTGTCTCATTTCTTTACTCTCCTTCACTTCATTACGAATTCGGTAATTCCGCTCGCTTTCATTTTGGCATTTTCGTCTTCCACCAACCGGTTGATGTCCTTCATCACGTCGAAGAAAATCACCAGTTTTTCCAGCGGAATATTGTCCCGGATCAGGTTATTGAACTGGATAACGCCTTCGCGGGCTACTTCGCGTTTCTCTTTCCCGGCATCCGTCAGCACGATACGGACAAACCGTTTGTCGTTTTCGTCGATGACCCGCCGAATCCAGCCACGTTCTTCCAGGCTTTTCAGCATCCGGACGAGGCTGCGCGGCTCCATGCCCAGCAACGGCCCGATTTTGGTAGCGGGCGTGCCTTGTTCGGTGTCGATGTTTAGCAACACATAGCCGATTGCCATCGTCATATCATAGCGGATTGCGTAAGCATTGTACATGCGCGAAATGGCGTGCCAACCCGTTTTAATGTGATAATCGACGGTTTTCTCTTTCTTCATCTTCAGTTCTCGTTGCTCGTTAGGGGCCATCGACTGTAAAGCTACAATATAGACGAGGTATTATGCAAGCATACTATTGAAGAAATGAAGATAAAATTGGGATAAAACCGGACGACAAAGAGCGCACAAAACCGCTACTTCACCTCCCTGATCACCGCAATCGCTCCTTTGGCACCCACCGCCCAGCATTGGCCGCCCGAACAGTCAATGGAATGAAAAGCCGAATCGTCAATTTTGGTCCAGGTTTTTCCGAAATCGTCGGTATAACCCGTTCCCGACGGCCCCACTGCAATGAACCGCTTGCCCGACAACCGCCCGACGGCTTCTTTCAACCCCGGCGGATCGGTGGGGGTGCCTGCTTTCCAGGTTTTGCCGCCATCGGTGGTTACGGCCACATTCTGCCAGACGCCTTTTTCATTTTTATAATCGCCCCCAACGGCCATGCCATTTTGGCCCTGCGCATCGAACCAAAGCCCAAAGATGCCAGCCGTTGGACCCGCCGGGATGGGCGTTTCGATCACTTGCCAAGCCGACTCGGGTGTTGCCGCCGTATACAATCGCCCGTTGCCAACGCCCCCCGATGCAATCCAGGCCCGCTGGTAACTATTCATGCGCCATTTATACCCCCGCGTGATCAGGCTGGTTCCGCTGGCGGCAAAGGCGGCTTCACCTGTGGGAAGCAGCGGCAGGTTCTCCGCCGGAACCCGCTTCCAGTTTTTGCCGCCGTTCGTCGTGGTCATCACATACCAGGTTCCGTTGATCGGATCGCTGAACACCATGCCTTCCCAGCGGTTCCAGAAATCCATCGAGTCGAAAAATACGCCGGGCTGTTTGGTCTGGTAAATGAGCTGCCATTTTTTACCGCCGTCGTTGGTGCGATACAGTCGGGCCTGGCCTTTTTCGGCGGGGCCGGCGGCCATTAGAATGGCTTCTTTGGCACTGAAAGCCTGGACATCGCGAAAGTCGCAGCTTTCGGCCCCCGGCACGGTTCCGGTTTTCCAGGTTTTTCCGCCGTCGGCCGTGTGGACGAAGGTGCCTTTACTGCCGCCTACCCAGACCACCTTCCGGCTCACCGCGCTGACGGCCCGAAAGTTGGCGTCGGTGCCACTGATTTGGGGTTGCCATTGCGCACAAACAAGGGAAGGAAGTAGCAGGAACAAAAGCAGTTTCATACGGGAAAAGAGCGGTTTTAACAGGATTAAATAGCAATACAGACCGGTTTTAAAAACCAGAACCGGCAAGGTAGTTTATTTTTGTAAACGGCTTTTCGTGAATGGTAACCGGATTGGTGCCGATTCACGTATGTTTGTTCCGAAATACTGCTAACAACAACGAACAGAATACCTTATGAAAAAGATTTTCGCCCTTATCGTAGCCTTCGGCTGGAGTATACAGACGTATGCACAAGCGCCGGAGAATGTGGTTTCTGCCAAAATTAACGGGAAAGAGTGGCAAGCCAAAGCCCAGCGGCTCAATCTGCCCTTTACCGGTGTCAAATACCTCGCCATTGCCGGCATGAATGTGAGCCCGGATGTGCAGACCTGGATTCGTTTTGTGTATGTCGACCAACTGAAACCGGGCACCTACCCGGTTATTGCGGAAAACGACCGGGAGATGGAAAAGAAATACAAGGAATCGAACGGCAACGTGATTTGGGCGCTGGTCGATTACACGGAGGAATCGAAAGGATTGGGCCACGCGTTCCGCGATGGGGAGTCGTGGAAAGGTACAGTGACGATCACCAGTGTGACGGATAACAGCATTGAAGGGACGTTTGAAGCCACGTTAAAAGAAGTAACGTATAAAAAACGCGCACTGGCTACCATTTCCGGTTTTGGAATCCGGCAGAACCTGGAAGACAAAGCCATCACGGCGGCCGGTGGCGGGATGTTAACGAAGTCGGGGCCGCACGACCACGACAACACCAAACGCACTGAAGGCAGCGGTGAAATCTCGATCACCGAAGGCAAGTTTAAGGTGAGCTGGGGCAAGGATTCGGCTAAAAAGGACAAATAAGACCCACCAAACGGTTACGCCCACCGGATATTCGTCAGCGCGAATACCCGGTGGGCGTTTTTATGACCTGTAAGCGTTACAAGGAAAACCACCAACGGTTGTTAATTCTGATTAAAATACAATTAACCACTGGGTTTAGTAGAACAAATGGACTGCCGTAGCGTTAAAATATTGCAACGAGTCATGCGTTAGATTTACACACTTTTTCAATTCGCATCAACGAAACGAACCTGATGAAAATTTCTGTGAACGTACGGCAGTCTGCCTGGATAGTGATGGCAGTGCTTGGTTTTTGGATGACTGCCTGTACGAAAGACCCGTCGGTTACCCCGCAGTCGCCGGTGAGTGGCACGCCTGCAAAAGCCGACCAATCAGTGAATAACTGGATTCTGGAGAACATGCGGGCGGTGTATTACTGGAATGACAAAATGCCGGCTAATCCGGATACGATGCTGACAACTGCTCCCTTTTTTTATTCCCTGCTTTACGATTATAACAACAGAGCCAACCCGGAGCGCGACCGGTTTTCGTGGATTCAGGAAAGTGCTGACGAACTGAGGTCGTCACTGAGCGGAGAACAAAAAACAACGGGTCTTGAGGTTAAGTATTTTCTGCGGACGGCGGGTTCGACGGATGTGATTATCAAGGTGCTCTATGTTTTGCCCGGTTCGCCCGCTTACAAAGCCGGTCTGAAACGGGGCGATTTTATTTCGACGATCAACGGTCAGAAACTGACGACCAGCAATTATGCTTCTTTGGCTAATAATCCTACGACTTTCAACTACGGTATGGCCAAATTGGAAAGCGGCAAAATCGTGGATACCGAAGTCGTGAAAACGGTTACGGCGGAGGTTTTTCAGCAAAACCCGGTTTTTCTGGATTCAATTTACGCGATTGGTGGAAAAACGATTGGCTATCTCGTCTATAATCAGTTTATCCCTGGCCCGAATGGCAGCACAACGCCCACCTACGACCAGAAACTGGAGCAGATTTTCAGTAAGTTCAAGGCGCGGGGTGTCAATGAATTGGTGTTGGATTTGCGCTACAATCCGGGCGGTTACGTGTCGTCGTCGGTCAAACTGGCGAGTATGATTGCCAAGGGGGTCGATAATACGAAGACGTTTTACCGCACGGAATACAACAAGGATGTGATGGCGGAACTCCAGAGCCAGAACCAAACGGCTCAGTTAACAACCCGTTTTCAGACCAAGGCGCAAAACATTGGCGGCAACCTGTCGCGGGTGTTTGTGCTGACAACGGGTGGAACCGCTTCGGCCAGTGAATTGATCATCAATGGCTTGAAGCCTTTTATGCCGGTTATCACCATCGGCGAAACCACCTACGGCAAGAATGTGGGTTCCATTACGGTCTCGGACAAAACCGGCAAAATAAAATGGGGGATGCAACCCATTGTTTTCAAGTCCTTTAATGCCCTGAATCAGTCGGATTATTCGACGGGATTTACGCCAACAATCATAAAAAACGAACCGCTGGCCTTGAAACCATTGGGAGATTTGGAAGAAGAGTACCTGAACGCGGCCGTGGCCCAGATTGTCGGCAACGGAACGGCCCGCATTTCCGCCGATCAGGGGCCACAATTGCCCGCCATCGGCTCCTCAGTTGAACGCCGGGCTGGTGGCAGCAATATGTTCGACGACCGGAGTCCGTTGAATCGGTGATGGATTTGGACTTCAAATACAGTGAATCATAAATGTAAAATGATGAATTTTAAATGTAAAAGTAAAGACGCGCTCTTCGCACACTTTTACATTTAAAATTCATCATTTATTATTTTTGATTTCCTTTTTGCCCAAAATACCGCCCCGACGCGATAAGCGGTAACGAATCCGTTGGCGGTTTGAAAAGGTACATCCAGCAATCGACCAAACCATCGTCGGTTTGGACCGGCACAATAGCCCGGACATACTCATTTCCTTCGTAGTCATCAAGCGTTTCCTGCTCCCTTTTCCACACCGATTCTGTGAACGAATAGACTTCCCCATACACATTCGTTTGGGCAATCGGGTCATAAACCGCTCCGGGGTACGTGCCAAGATCGTATAACCGGCCGGGGAAAAAAGCCGGTCCGAGAAGCTGGGCTTTTTGACGCAAATCCTGCGCCATTGGGTGTTTTGACGCACTCAGCAGGGTTCCGTAAACAAAAAGATGGATAAAAGACGTTGTAGAAGTAGACATGCGATAGGCGGTATTCACCAGGATATTTGTAAATTTAAACCAAAAGTTAGCTTGCCCGTCGCATGTGAACTCGTCTACTCGCCAACCTATGTACGATAAAACCATTGGAACCAAACAAAAAGGGCTGCGAATCAACCTTGACCGGCGGATCTACGGCTCTTTTGCCGAAATCGGGGCCGGGCAGGAAACCGCAGCCATGTTTTTTAAAGCCGGGGGCGCGTCGGGAACCATTGCCAAAACCATGTCGGCGTATGATATGACCTTCAGCGATGCGATTTATGGCCCGGAAGAAAGCGGGCGCTACGTGGTCGAATCACGGCTGATCAAAATGCTCAGCAAAGAGTACAGCCTGATGGAAAAACGGCTGGCCGAACAACGCGGAGAAACGACTACATTTTTTGCATTTGCCAATACCGTTGTTGCGCTTAACTATCAGAAAACCAACGAATCACACGGCTGGATTGGCCTGCGGTTTCAACTTGAACCCAAAGGGCCTTATAACGACGTGATCATCCACGTCCGGATGCTCGACAACGAGAATGTGTTGCAACAGCAGGCGCTGGGTGTGATTGGCGTCAACCTGATCTACGGTTGTTATTATTACCATAAATCACCGGAAACCCTGCTGTTGTCGCTCATGGACGATCTGTCGCCGGAGCGCATTGAAATTGATATGATCCGCTTCGATGGGCCGGATTTTCCCAACGTCGATAACCGATTGATGAGCCTGTATCTGGTGCGAAACGGTTTTACCAACGCGGCTTTGTTCGGGCCGGACGGTCGGGTGCTGCAACCCTCGGAAGCACTCTACAAACGTCATATTGTGTTGTTGCGCGGACGATTGCGGCCTGTCACCAATGTTCACGTCGATATGCTCAGCAACGGACTGAAGCAGTTTCTGGAAGAACCCGAAATTGACCCCAACCGGGTGGTGACTGTCGCGGAGTTAACGCTTCACAACCTGGCAGCCAACGTTGATCACGGGATCGACGAGAAGGATTTTCTCGATCGCGTCGACATTCTGTGCTCGCTTGGGCAAACGGTGATGATTTCGAGTTTTCTGGAATATTACCGGCTGGTTTCGTACCTCTCGCGACTGACCCGCCTGAAAGTGGGCCTGATCCTGGGCATTCCCAACCTGGAATACATATTTGAAGAGCAGCATTACAAAAACCTGCCGGGGGGTATTCTGGAGTCATTTGCCACGCTGTTCAGCCGGAAAGTGAAACTTTTTGTCTATCCAACGCTGCTCTCCGACGGCGTGATTTACCGGTGTCAGGATTTTCAGTTGCCGCCCAACCTGCAACCGTTGTACCAATACCTCATTGCCAACGACAAAATCGAAGATATTACCGATTACAACGAAGAAAACCTGCACATTTCGACCGACCGCGTGCTGCAAATGGTCAAAGCCGGGGAAGATGGCTGGGAAGCGATGGTACCCGAGGGCGTTGCCAAGATCATCAAAGACAACTGCCTGTTTGGCTATCCGTGTGAGGTGGAGCTTCAACCGGTTACTCAACAAGTGCAAACGGCAACTCCGAATCCTTGACAGCGGTCGCAGACCCTGTCAGGGACTGGTCTGCATGAATTTTACGGCATCCGAAAAGGTGGGAAGTTGAACGGGAATGGAAATAGTTCTATTTTGCCGTTCTTTAAGCCTAAAACTACCTTGGAATGAACCACCTTCAACCCGCCGATTACGCGGTGTTCCTGCTGTATTTTGTCATAGTATCCGGCTACGGTTATTGGATCTACCGCCGTCGAAAATCCGCTGAAACCAATACCAAAGATTTTTTTCTGGCCGAAGGATCGCTGACCTGGTGGGCCATCGGAGCCTCGCTGATTGCGTCGAACATCTCCGCCGAACACTTCATCGGCATGGCCGGGTCGGGGTTTGCCATGGGGCTGGCCATTTCGTCGTACGAGTGGATTGCGGCTGCCGTGCTGATCATCGTGGCGGTTTATTTCATCCCGATTTACCTGAAAAACCGCATCTACACCATGCCGCAGTTTCTGGCGCAACGGTACAATGATACGGTCAGTACGATTCTGGCCATTTTCTGGCTTGTCGTTTATGTACTCGTCAACCTGACGTCGATTCTGTACCTGGGAGCCATTGCCATCGAGTCGCTGGCTGGTATTTCGTTTACGACCTGCACCATCGGGCTGGCTCTTTTCGCCATTTTTATCACGTTGGGCGGCATGAAAGTCATCGGCTATACGGATGTCATTCAGGTGGTGGTGCTGATTACGGGCGGTTTGGTGGTGACGTATCTGGCTTTGCAACTGGTGTCCGACAAACTGGGTATTTCCGGCGTCTGGAACGGGTTGCTGTCGCTCCGCACCGAAGCCGATTCGCATTTTCACATGTATTTTCCGGAAGGCCATCCGCACTACAGCGTGTTGCCCGGCATGGCGCTGGTAACGGGCGGCATGTGGGTAAACAATCTGTCGTACTGGGGCTGTAATCAGTACATTGTGCAACGGGCGCTGGGAGCCGACCTGAAAACCGCCCGGAGCGGCATTCTCTTCGCGGCTTTTCTGAAACTGATGATTCCACTCATTGTCGTGATTCCGGGCATCGCGGCTTATGTCCTGTTCAAAAATGGCACGTTTCAAACCGAAATGACCAGCAACGGTGCGGTCCGGCCCGACAATGCCTACCCGGTTTTGATGAACTTGTTACCAACGGGCATGAAAGGCCTGGCGTTTGCCGCTTTGACGGCCGCCGTGGTGGCTTCGCTGGCGGGGAAATGCAACAGCATCTCGACGATTTTTACGCTCGATATTTACAAGAAATTCTTCGACAAAGACGCGTCGGAGCAGAAACTGGTGCGGGTGGGGCGGTATGCGGTGGTGGTGGCGTTCATCATCGCCATCATCATTGCGCCCATGCTGCGGTCGTTCGATCAGGTGTATCAGTATATTCAGGAATACACCAATTTCATTACGCCGGGCGTTTTCGCCATTTTCCTGCTGGGCTTTTTCTGGAAACGCGCCACCACGCGGGCGGCATTGACGGTGGCCATCGTCACCATTCCGTTGTCGACGCTGCTCAAATTCTGGGCAGAAGTGATGGAGACGTTCGGAGTTCAGGCGGCTGACATTCCGTTTCTGCACCGGACGATGTGGGTTTTCTGCATCGACATCGCCATCATGTTCATCGTTTCGCTGACCGATCCGGCCAGTCACCACAACGAGAAAGGCCTGGAAATCGACCGGCAAATGTTCAAGGTAACGCCGTCGTTTATCGCCGGTTCGGCGCTGATTCTGGGAATTCTGGTGGTTTTGTATGCCAATTTCTGGTGATTCGTTACCATTTCTTGATGAGTATCGGTTTTTTGCCATATATGGGGTTAAAAGTCCATATATCAATTTGTTATGCATATAAGTCAGTTGTTTATTAAATTAGGGATACTTATATCCTAATAAGTGCTTATATTGATAAACAGTTATAAAATACCGATGCTAGAAATATATACTTTTCCAGACTTAGCTACAATCAAGGCAATTTTCATTGGACTTGCTGTCATTTTGTATATTATCGTTTCCGTTCTACTTCACAAGGTCTCTATCCTAGACATACTTGATTTTCGAGAAATTTGGATATTTAATACAAGAGAAATCGCAATATTCATTTGCTTGATTATCCCAATATTCATTTTGTGTTTTAAATCTAATAGTATTCTGATTCAATTAAGAGAAGTTCTAAAAGCTTTTTTTGTTAAACCTATAATTATAGTATGTCTGTTAGCTGTTCTGTACTTAACTTTTATCGTTTTAATATTTGATGTTACTGGATTTTGGAAATTGTCTTTCTTTAAAAATGCGATTATATGGCTAATATTTTCTGCATCAATTACTATATTTAGGATAAATGAAGCGAAAAAAGATTATTTTAAAGATATTATTTTAGAAAACTTTAAGATATCGGCTGTAATTGAATTTATTATTGGAATATACACATTCAATTTAATTGTAGAGATATTTATTGTGATCGTTTCATTTTTAATTGGAGGTTTAATGGTGTATTCGAAAGGAAATGAACATAAAGATGTAAGAAAGTTGCTAAATATATTTGCTATTATTTTAGGAGGATTGATGCTGTATTTTTCACTTTATCAAGTTATTCAGCATTTTGATAATTTTAATATGATTGAAAAACTTAGCGAGTTTTCTTTGCCTATTTTACTTACTGTATTGTTTACTCCTTTCTTTTATTCATTATACTTATATATGAATTATGATTCTAGATTTACTATAATGAAGTTTAGCATAGAAAATAACTATATTTTATCATATGCAAAGAGAAAGTCAATAATAACATTCAAGACTGATATTGAATCGCTAAGCCGCTGGGTTAATACATTGCATTTAGATGAACCAAAAACAAAAGAAGATATTCAAGAATCTATTCTAAAATTTAAAACTATAAAATCTATTGAAGCAAATCCGCCTGTTATAAGTAATAGCGAAGGGTGGTCACCCTATAAGGCAAAAGATTTCCTAAAAGCTAACGGAATAGAGACTAGATTTTATACTAATTGTTTTGAGAAGGAATGGCAAGCAAGTTCTCCATATATAGAGCTTAATACTGATTTAATTGTGGATGGGAAATACTATCTTGCCGATAACGTGGCTTACTATGTTTCAGGTGACAATAGAGTCGCTACGAAATTAAAATTAATATTAAATATAAACTCGAAGAAAGAAGAAGAATTATCATTAATGAAATTTAATGAACATGTTAAGGCTTTGTATAAAGCAGCTTTAGATAAAAATTTACCAGCCTCAATTACTCATTCAATAGTAAAAAGGAGGAATAAAAATATTAAACAATTTTATAACAGTATTTCAATTACAAAGCACGAATTTCTTAATAAGGATAAAGGTTACAGCCTTGTTTTCGCCATCGTGCACGAGCAGTCTCCCAGTCATATCTCCGAGACTCAGACATAGTTTGGATCAAGTTAATCGAGTTTGCTTATCCAATTCACGATATAATCAAAACCATTCTACTGAAAATATAATCAAACTTTAATCATATAAACATCGTTTTTTCGTAGATTTCTTAAAAAAAATCTCGACGATGAAAACACTGTACGTCTTGTTGCTGGCCTGGCCCGTGGGAGCGTGGGCGCAGTCTGAACCCTTGAAACCGATTGAAACGGTTACCTCCTCTACACCGATTTATACCCAATACGGTTACCGAACCCAATCTTCTTCGCAGTATCTCTACGACGGCATTGAAGTCCGCCGGGCGACGGATTTAGGCCAGTACATCCTGGCTTCCGGCGATCCGAATGCCATTCGTGAATACCGGCAGTTCAAAAGTGGGCGTGAATTGGGTACCAGCCTGATGCTCGTCGGCGGAGTTGCGTCGCTGGTAGGAATAATTGTTACTGCCAATCCCAAAGAGGTACAAAGTCAAAACGGGGTTCCCAAAGGGTTGACGTATTACAATGGTGCCTGGTACGGAAATGGGCTGGTCTACCTGGGTAATCCATACGCGAATACAGAAACGAAAAAAGAAGTCAGAAAAGGTGGACTCGTTACCATGACAACTGGCCTTAGTCTGTTTCTGGTGGGCTCGTTAATCCGCATTCCCGGTTTTCATTTCCGGCGTTCCATTCAGTATTATAATAAAGCATTGCGGACGAAAGACGTCTCTTTCCGGCTGGAACCACACATTGACTACACCAATACCGGAATGGGTTTGGTTGCGCGGTTTTGACACTGAGCGATTTATCCGGATTTTTTTGAATCTTTCCCGGTTCTCTCAGCATTTCTCCGTATTTTTGCACCCAATTTTTAAGACTTGTTTCACTTAATTGATTGGTACGGAAATGAAAATTGCAGTAGTAGGTGCAACCGGCCTTGTCGGTGGCGAAATCCTGAAAGTGCTCGAAGAACGTAACTTCCCGGTAACGGAACTGATTCCTGTCGCGTCAGAACGCTCGGTGGGTAAACAGATTACGTTTAAGGGTAAACAGGTTACGATCGTGAGCTTTGAGGATGCCATCGCGGCAAAACCGGCTATTGCGATTTTTTCGGCCGGGGGCAGCACGTCGCTCAAACTGGCTCCGTTGTTCGCGGAAGCCGGGATTACGGTCGTCGATAACTCCTCGGCCTGGCGCATGGACCCGACCAAAAAACTGGTCGTTCCCGAAATCAACGCCCACACGCTGACGCCGGAAGATAAAATCATCGCCAACCCCAACTGCTCGACCATCCAGATGGTGGTGGTACTGGACCCGCTGCATAAGAAATACGGTGTGAAACGCGTGGTGGTTTCGACCTACCAATCCGTGACCGGAACCGGGAAAGCCGCCGTCGATCAGTTGTTTTCCGAGCGTTCGGGCGATTATTCCAATCCGAAAGTATACCCGCACCCCATCGACCTCAACGTGTTGCCGCACATCGATGTTTTCCTGGACAACGGCTACACGAAGGAAGAAATGAAGATGGTGAACGAAACCAAGAAGATCATGGGCGACGACACCATTCAGGTGACGGCTACGACCGTGCGGATTCCGACCATCGGCGGGCACTCCGAAGCCGTGAACATCGAGTTTGAGAATGACTACGAAGTGGGTGATGTCGTTAAAATTCTGGAAGAAGCGGAAGGCGTCATCGTTCAGGATGATCCGAAAAACTACCTGTATCCAATGCCGCTGACGGCACACGGAAAAGATGAGGTGTTTGTGGGCCGGATTCGGCGCGACGAAAGCCAGCCAAATACCCTCAATCTGTGGATTGTGGCCGATAACCTGCGGAAAGGCGCGGCTACCAATGCCGTTCAGATTGCGGAATATTTAGCTGAAAACAATTTAGTATAACATCCCGTTATATACATACAAGCCTGTCGGCCTTAGGCTGACAGGCTTTTTTCTTTATAGCCCCATCTACTCAAGTCTATACGTCAAATCCCGTTCATTTTTGATGAATTCCGGGAATTACGCACCGGTTTACCTGCTAAAAACCGTTCAAACTGGCCCTGTCCGGTAAAGAATGGTTGACGTGGAAAATTCGGGGAGACAGACCTGCTTTATTAAATAGATACAATTTATTTAAACGTTTTATGAAGATCGATTCGGTTGTTTTTTTCGTGATTTGTACCGTTGGGCTATTGATGGGAACCGTTCAGGCACAACAACCAGCACCGGTTTCCAATTCGATGGTGCAGGCCATCGGACTGGAAGCGGATACGACGCAACCCGCCCCCCCGACCCGCCCGGACACCACGCAGTATAATTCGGCCGACCGTCCTGATACGGTTCGTTCTACGTCGACACAGCCAGTTTTGCAACCCGCCCTCCCGGCCACGAATTCGCCCACATCGACGACCCAACCCGTTGGAACGGGAACAGCAGGCCGTCGAACCACGGCGGATGCGCCGGAATCCGTTGTCGGCTCCGGAAAAATCAGTGGAAAACTCCTGACTCCGCAAGCCGGGAAAAACCAGCCCGTCGAATTTGCCAGCATCGGCCTGTTCCGCTCGCGGGATTCGAGTTCGGTGACGGGCGCGTTGACGGACGAGAAAGGGTTTTTCCAGATGACTAATCTCGCACCAGACGCCTATTACCTGCTCATTCAAAGCCTGGGTTTTGCAGCCAAACGGGTGCCGCGTATCGTGATCAGTATGGATAAACCGATTGTCGATCTGGGAAATGTTTTGATGACCGAAACCGCCAAACAGCTTCAGGAAGTGGTGGTTCAGGGGCAAAGACAGGCGTATGAATATTCCCTCGACCGCAAAATTGTGAACGTCGACCAGTTGCCCATCGCGCAGGGTGGTTCGGCCATCGACATTTTACAGAACGTTCCTTCGGTAACAGTCGATGTCGACGGTACGCTGAGTTTGCGCGGCAGCAGCAACATCATTGTCCTGGTTGACGGAAAACCGTCGGGTCTGACAGGGCTGGATCGGCAGGCCGTTCTGGATCAGATTCCGGCCAGCAACATCGAACGAATCGAGATGATTACCAATCCGTCGTCGCGGTTCGATGCCGACGGTGCCGCCGGGATTATCAACATCATTCTGAAAAAAGAAAGGGCCGCAGGTTTCAATGGGAATGTGCAACTGAACGTCGGTACGCGGGATAAATACAACGCGTCGGTCAATCTGAACACACGGTTTAAGAAACTCAACCTGTTCAGCAGCTATAATTTTCGGGCAAACCGGCGGTTTCAATACCGGATCTCGGAACGGCAGAATATTTTTGAAGACTCGATCAGTTATCTGGCGCAACGCAACGACGCCATCCGAAGGAGCGTGAACAACAACCTTCGCGTCGGTTTCGATTACACACTGTCGCCCCGCGACAACATTACCGCTTCGATTCTCTACCGGCCTGAATACAGCCGCGATTCGGAAGAGGAGAATTTCAATACACTGGATGCTAACCGGGTGTCGCTGGGACGAACCCTGCGGATTACCGAAGAAACCGAACCTGAAAGAGGACTGGATTACGTTTTCGGGTATCGCCGGACGTTCGACAAACAGGGGCGGGAACTCACCTTTGATGCCACTACATCGACTAACAAAAGCACGGAATACCAGAACTTCAGCAACACCACGACCTTGCCCGAAACGTTGTTGACGCCCAATTTCCTGATTGGCCAGCAGCGCGCCGACAATGGCCGGGAAAACCGGGTGGCGGTGTTGCAACTGGATTTTGTGGAACCGCTCAAAGACAAGAAGAAACTCGAAACCGGCTTGAAACACACCTACCGGCGGCTGGCTTCCGACTATACGTTTGAGAACCTGCTGGACGGCATCTGGACGATAAACCCCGCCATCAGCAACAATTTCATTTACGATGAACGAACCAGTGCGGCTTATGTCAATTTCGGCAACGAGATCAGAAAGTTTAGCTATCAGGTGGGGTTGCGTACCGAATATACCAACATCACAACGGATCAGCGGACCACCAACGTGAAAACCCAGCGGGATTATATCTACCTGTTTCCCAGTGTTTTCCTGAACTATAACGCCAGCGAATCGCAGAAGATGCAGATCAACTACAGCCGCCGGATCAATCGGCCGTCGACCTGGTCGCTCAACCCCTTCATCGACTTGTCCGATCCGCTGAACATCCGGTACGGGAATCCGAACCTGAACCCGGAGTTAATCAATTCGTTTGAAATAAGCCATTTGCTGTATGGCAAAAGCACAACGTTGACGTCTTCGCTGTTTTACCGCCAGACAAATAACGAAATTACAAATTACCGGACGCTGCGACCCGACGGTATTACCGAGCAAACGTCGCTGAACCTGAACCGTTCGCAGAATTACGGGCTGGAAGTGGTCGTGACGCAGGATCTTACGCGCTGGTGGAAGGTGAATGGTAATTTCTCGTTTTTCCAGCGAAACATCCAGGCCAGTGCCGATGTTCCGGGCATTCTGACCCGCACGAACCGGAGTTGGACGGCCCGGGTCACCTCCAACATGAACCCGAAAAAAGGAACCGATATTCAGGTGGCGATGAATTACCGGTCGCCGTTTATCGTGGCACAGGGAACCATCAAAGGCTTCTTTAACGTCGATCTGGGGGTCAAACAAAATATTCTGAAAGGGCGCGGAACGGTGAGCCTGCGCGTCAGTGACATCTTCAATACGCTGCAGTTTCAGAACGAGAGTTTTGGCTCCAACTTTGTGTCGTCTACGCGCAGCAAACGCGAAAGCCGCATCGGTTTCATTGGCTTTAGTTACCGGTTAAGCCGGCAGGTGGTTCGGGAAAAAGAACGGGATCAGGAGCGGGATGATACGCCGACGGAGAATGAGTTTTAGTTATCTTTAGGCATGATACGACTCTTTCTCTTCTTTCTTTTAGCCGGAAATTATGCTTTCGCCACTGTCGACAGTGTTGCGATCGACGGCAAAGCGTTTGTCAAACACATTCAGGTGCTGGCTTCGGATGCCTTCGAAGGGCGAAAACCGTTTACGGCCGGTGAAAAGAAAACCGTCGACTACCTGAAAACCGCGTTTCAGAAAGCTGGTTTGCAACCCGGCAATGGCAAGATCTATTTTCAGGATGTACCGATGGTAAACATTGCCTCGACCCCGGCGGGGCCGCTGGTGCTGAAAGGCAAAAACGGCACGGTTTCGCTGGCGAACCTGACCGATTTTGTCGCGACAACGCCCCATGTGGAAAATCAGGTGAAGATTACCGATTCGGAGCTGGTATTTGTGGGCTACGGTATTGTCGCCCCAGAATACAACTGGAACGACTACGCGGGTGTGGACGTCAAGGGCAAAACCGTGGTGGTGATGGTGAACGATCCGGGTTTGATCGACAGCACGCTGTTCAAGGGCAATATCATGACCTACTACGGTCGCTGGACTTATAAATATGAAGAAGCGTCACGGCAGGGCGCTGCGGGAGTTCTGATCGTTCACGAATCCAAAGCCGCCAGTTACGGTTGGTCGGTGGTCCGCAGCAGCTTTTCGAAATCAAAACTGTATTTACAGGCAGCCGACAACAACCGATCGCGGGCGACGGTGGAAGGCTGGCTCACGCTGGATGCGGCCAAAAGTCTGTTCAAGCTCGCGGGCGTTTCGCCGGAATTGTTCCGGGAAGCGGGTGTTCGGGGTTTTAAGCCCGTCAAACTGGGACTGACGACTTCGCTGGTGATCAACAACCAGATTACGAAATCGACCTCCCAAAATGTGCTGGCCTTGCTCCCCGGCACCGATCGAAAGAACGAATACATCATTTACACTTCGCATTGGGATCATCTGGGCAAAAGCGAAGCCATTAAAGGCGACTCGATTTACAACGGCGCGTCCGACAATGCGTCCGGCACGGCGGCTTTGCTCGAACTGGCGGAGACGTTTGCCAAACTGAAAAAGAAACCGTCACGATCCATCCTGTTTCTGGCCGTGACGGCGGAGGAGCAGGGTTTGCTGGGGTCGGAATACTACGCAACGCACCCGGTTTTTCCGTTAGACAAAACCGTTGCCAACATCAACATGGACGCGTTCATTCCGGTGGGCCGGACCAAAGACGTGGTGATTGTCGGCAAGGGACAATCCGATCTGGAAGACTACGCGGAGGCTGAAGCGGCCAGACAGGGGCGGTTTATCCGGGGTGATTTCAATCCGTCGGCGGGGAGTTATTTCCGGTCCGATCACTTTAATTTTGCCAAAGTCGGTGTGCCGGCCTTGTATCTCAAAACCGGTGTTCGGTCGGTGAAAAACGGCGAAGCCTGGGGAAAAGCCCAACTGGAAGACCACAACCTGAACCGCTACCACGCGCCCTCGGACGAATATTCATCGTCCTGGGATTTGTCCGGCATCCTCGAAGACATGCAGTTGCTGTTCAATGTGGGGTATCGCCTGAGCAACGAATCCACTTTTCCCGGCTGGAAAACCGGTTCGGAGTTTAAAGCCGCACGGGATAAGAAATAAGGAAGAAAAGATAGAACGGCCCCGGTTGATGCCGGAGTTCGGGCAAACCGGGGCCGCTTATTTTGTTACCAAAGCGTACAGCGTTTTATCGATAGCAAGACGTTAAAGGTATGGAAAAGGCGGCTAGACGCCGGGAGCCATCAGTTTTTTTACAAAGCGACGCAGGGTGTCGTGACTGATGGGTTTGGTTATTCGGTTATTGACGTGTTCTAAAACCTGGTTGTAATTGCCCTGATACATCTGAAAAGCCTGTTTTACTTCATCTACATGATCCTGGCGGGCTACACTTAGCTTAGGTTTCAGACCACGTCCCGGTTTATCGATCAACGCTTCGAGTCCGCCCTGGTTCCACCGACTCATCCAGTTGTAGATACTCCGGCGATCAACCTGGAACATGCTTACGAGTTCATTGACTTGCATCCCCTGAAAACTGTAGAGAATGCACTGACAGCGTCGTCGGAGGACGAGATTATCAGTAGTAGATATCAACTGACGAAGCTGCTTCATTTCATCCGGGGTAAGTGCTTTAATGTTTTTCATTGTTCTCAACAGTTTAATTGATGAGACGACTGCGGTTGCGTACCCGATTATTCCACATAAGGGTGCCGGATTCTTCGCCCAGTCTTCTTTCTGTTCACGTTTCATTAAAAATCAGGAATACGAAAATAGTCTGATAAACAGTACGTTAAAAGCGACCGTTCATGTTTATTGGAAAGGTTATATCGCTTTTAAAATAGATGCATTTTGCCTTATTTAGACTGAATGTAAGCAATGGGGGATTTTTTATAAAATTTTAATAATGCTGTTTTTTTTACTTAAAAAAATATAAATCGATTTAATTATTACAAGATATCGCCCCTGTTTTTAGGAGTTTACCGTATACAATTGGTTACTTAGATAGTGGCAAAAAAGATGAAAAGTGGTTTTCTTTTACTAAATAGCCCTAAACCAAATAATCACTTCTAAAAAAATTACAATAGGAATTGAAGTTTGTGCAGGCAATAGAGCCTTGGCTTCCAGTCCAGTTGATTACCGATTGGTATTTAAACCAATTTGGGGAAATCAGGTTGAAAAGAAAGAACCGATCTCAATTCGGAGGCTCATTGAACACAGCGAAAGAACCGGCTTTTAACACCCTATTTATTCATCCCTATTATGATTGCAGCTAAAGGATACGCAGCCCAGAATGCGCAAACACCACTGGCTCCGTTTCAGTTTGAACGGCGCGAGGTGAAACCCCACGACGTTCAGTTCGACATTCTCTACTGTGGGGTTTGTCATTCCGATTTACACCAGATTCGGGACGAATGGGGTGGGTCGATTTTTCCGATGGTGCCGGGCCACGAAATCGTGGGGCGCGTGACCAAGGTCGGCGCGGAAGTCACCAAATTCAAGGTCGGCGATCTGGCCGGGGTTGGTTGTATGGTCGATTCGTGCCGCACGTGCGAAAATTGCCGGGAAGGTCTGGAGCAATACTGTCTGGTGGGGAACTCCCAAACCTACAACGGTCGGGAGCAGGACGGTGTAACGCCGACCTACGGCGGGTATTCGAACCTGATTGTGGTCCACGAAGATTTTGCGCTGCACGTCTCCGAAAAGCTGGATTTGGCCGCCGTGGCTCCGTTGCTGTGCGCCGGCATTACCACCTACTCGCCCCTGCGGCACTGGAAAGTGGGCAAAGGGCACAAGGTCGCCGTGTTGGGACTGGGTGGTCTGGGACACATGGCCGTTAAATTTGCCGTGGCTTTTGGTGCTGAAGTAACCATGCTAAGTACCTCCCCTTCGAAAGAAGAAGATGCCAAACGGTTGGGCGCACACAAGTTTGTGCTGACCAGCGATCCGGCCCGGGTGAAAGAAGTGAAAGGGTATTTCGACTTCATCATCGATACGGTTTCGGCACCGCACGACTACAACCTGTATCTCTCCCTGCTCAGAACCAACGGCATACACATTTGCGTGGGTGCCCCCCCGACACCGGCCGAAATCATGGGCTTTAGCCTCATCGGCGGTCGCAAAAGCATCGCTGGTTCGGGTATCGGCGGGATACCCGAAACGCAGGAGATGCTGGATTTTTGCGCCGAGCACAACATCGTGTCGGATATCGAGCTGATTCCGATCAAAGACATCCAAAACGCATACGACCGGATGCTGAAAGGCGACGTGCGCTACCGGTTTGTGATCGATATGAATACGTTGTAAAACGGGCGGTTTTCCGGCGAATGAGCCTTAGGCCGTAAAAATAGCGTCCATTTTCTCGCGAATGGTCAGCAGCCGCGTGCGGTCGCCACCGTTGACTTCGGCCGACGCCCAGCCGGAATAGCCAATCTTTACAAGGGCTTTGTTCACCGCCGACCAGTTGCAATCGCCTTCCAGGAATTCAACGTCGAACCCTTTCCAGAGACCCTCGTCCTGCTGTTTCTTCAGACTGTACTCTTTGACGTCCAGTTTCAGAATCCGCTTGCCGAGGGTTTCAATCCAGTGCGTCGGCCAGCCGTAGCGCAGGATGTTGCCCACGTCGAAATACCAGCCCACGAGCGGGTGTTTGAACTCATCGACAAACCGGGCGGCTTCCAGCGGACTGATCAGAAAACCGTTCCAGACGTTTTCGAAGGCAATCTTGACGCCGGTTTTTTCGGCCATCGGCAGCAGCTTTTTGATTTCCTTGCGGCAGCGTTCGTAAGCATCTTCGTAGCTCACATCGGCTTTCACCACGCCGGGAACCAGCAAAACCGTTGTGCCGCCGTACTGCTTCGTGTCTTGCAGCGATTTTTCCATTGCTTTCACGCACACTTCCCGAACCTTCGGGTCCGGATCCGACAGGGGCGATTTCCAGTGCGCCGAATTGACCGTGCCGGGCAGTTCCAGGCCGGTTTTGTCGCGGGCGTCCAGTACCTCTTTCAGGTCGAGGTTGTTGGGCGTGTCCAGTTCCACCCCGTCGAAGCCCAGGTCTTTCAGCAATTTGAATTTATCGAGTACCGACAAATCCTCTTTCACCATACCCCATTTCAGGCTTTTCTTCACCATCGGCGTTTTAAGAACCGGGTTGGAAACCGGATTGACAAACGGGGCGGAAACCGATGCAATCACATGAGGTGCGGATTCAATAGCGGCAAAACCGCCTACAGCGGCCAGCGAGCCGTTTTTTAGAAATTCTCTGCGTTGCATGGTTTTCAGGAGAAAGAGGTAATACCGGGTCGGGCGATTTCCGCAACCGGGGGCTTCATGTCAAAACTATAGGTGTCCGGGCCTAATTTTTCGGTAGAATTCATCGCTTCATCCCAGGTGATTCGACGGCCCGTATAGGCCGCCATGCGCCCCATGATGCCGAGCAGCGTGCTGTTGGCCATGTATTCGCCCTGGTTGATCGGTTCGCCCTTCCGAATGGCCGCAAACAGCTCGTCGTGTTCCGTCTGGTACATGTCGTTGGCAACTCCCGAATATTTCCATTTTTTCCGCCCGGTGATTTCGTGTACGTTCCGGGACACGTTGGCGACCGCGCGGCCTTTCGTTCCTAAGGCTTCGCACATATAACTTCCCTCGCAGTTGACCTGCTGGCGGCTGAAATGGAATCCCTTGGCTCCGTCTTCGTATTCGTAGGTAATGGCGAAGTGGTCGTAAATGTTGCCATAGATCGGTTCGGTTCGAACCTGACGGCCACCGGTTCCGGCTGCCGAAAGCGGCATTTTGTCACCAAAGGCCCACGACATCATATCGACGCTGTGAATCGCCTGCTCGACCAGGTGGTCGCCCGATAGCCAGGTGTAATAATACCAGTTCCGGAGCACATATTCGGCGTCGGTCCAGCCCGGTTTTCGGGGGTGCGACCAGACGGTGCCAGTATTGTAGGTGTTGTAAACGGTAAGCACGTCGCCAATGGCACCGTCCTGAATTTTCTCAAACGTGGCCCGTTTGGGTTCATGAAACCGCCAGCAGAAGCCCGAGAGAAGCGAGATTTTCTTTTCCTTCGCAATTTTAGCCGCTTCCAGCACCTTGCGGACGCCGGGAGCATCGACGGCCATCGGTTTTTCGCAGAAGACGTGTTTCCCGGCCTGCACGGTGGCCATCAGGTGTTCGGGACGGAAATGCGGGGGCGTCGCCAGAATCACCACATCGACCCCCGACTCCAGCACTTTTTTATAGGCATCGAACCCCACGAATTTGTGTTCTTCGTCGACTTTGACCTTGTCGCCGTGGATTTTCCGCAGGTTGTTCAGCGAGTCGTCCAGTTTATCCTTGAAAATATCGCCAACGGCGTGCAGCACCACATTGGGGTCGGCTTTCAGCGCCTGGGCGGCTGCGCCCGAACCCCGGCCCCCACAGCCGACCAGGCCGACTTTGAGGGTGTCGGTGTTGATACCGGCAAATGAACGCTGGGGGTGCAAAATAGTGACGGCGGGTAAAACGCTGCTGGCCAACGCCATGCCAGTCATTTTTAAGACGTCTCGACGGGAAGTACTCATACGAAAGTGGTTTAGGATTTTGGGTCGAAAAATCGGTGAAGATTTTCCCTGAAAGATAGCCAGTCCAACCGGGAAAGTCAAAATTCGGGTGGTTTTCACCTTTCGAAAGGCCATTTATCCCACCGGTTTACCACTTATCTAATAGATGGCAATAAAAGGTACTGGGTTTTGCACAGTAATTAAATAGATTTTTATCTTTGAACCTTCACGCTAAACCAACAAATCCTGATGAAAACGTTCCTCTTCTCCTTTTCCCTGCTTTTCAGCACCGTCCTCAGCTTTGGCCAATGTGCCAAGGAGGTGAAACTAATTACCTCAAAAACAGAATACCTGGATGCCGCCGGTGTGGTTCAGCGGACGGTGGACGAACAAAGCACCATTGACATCGGGAAAACAGACATTTTAATAGTACCGGGCAATGCCGATCAAAAAATGAACGGCACCATTCAGTCGACGACCTGCACCTGGAGCGTTCCGTACAAGGAAGGGAAAACCGTTATCAAGGCACTTTTTGCCAAGGAGCCCGGTCAAGAGATGCATGTCACCATTACCATCGAAGGGAAAGCCGACCAACTCACGTTCCTGATGGAAATCGCCGAAATGCCGGATCGGAAGATTCGGGTGTGGGTGGAGGAGTTTGGGGAGAAGAAGTGAGGGAGGCAGACTAGGTGATTTTTGTGAAAAAAATACAAAGAACTGAACAACCTGAAGCTAGCCAGAAACCGAGCTTATAAAAAAACCTCTACTGAGGTAGGCGGGTAACACCGCTTTGCGTTTAATTGTGACAGCCTGGTTGTTTTGCGACCAGGCTGTTTTTTAAATCAGAGAAAGCCCAAGTTGAAAAATCAAAAAAGTGGCATATCCCAAGTGATGTTTTAAAGTTAGTTTAAGGGAAATCAAATTTTCCAAGCAAAATACTAGTAATGCTATATATTTGAAAACTGCATAATTATTTAACATCCATTTATATGAGTGATCAGAACTCAAACCAGAACAGTTTTTCAGAGCAACGGTATTTTACAGGAAAGGCAATCCCCCCTGGCGCATCTAACGATCTTATCGAGTTTATGCAAGCTGCAACGCGGGACATACAATTCGAATATCAGAGGATTAAGAAAAGAGCCAAAGAGGACCCCGGTACTGCTGGAGATCAAGGGGAAGAAAATTGGGCAACGCTGCTAAGAGACTGGCTTCCTCCAACCTTTCAAATTGTTACTAAGGGACGAATATTAGGAGCCTTTGGTGCTACCAGCCCACAAGTTGATGTAATAGTTTTACAGCCCGAATATCCAAAGAGTTTATTAGATAAGAAATTATACTTAGCTGGTGGAATTTTAGCAGTATTTGAGTGCAAAACAACACTAAAGGCCGAACACATTAAGTCGTTTTTTGAAACTTCAAGAATTATAAAAAATCTGCCACCTAGGCGCACAGGTAATCCCTTTAAGGAGTTACAATGCCCTATATTATATGGCTTACTAGCTCATAACCATTCTTGGGTTAGTGTTAAAAATGATCCAATAGATACAATTGATAATATTTTGTGGGATGCTTTCAACACTTTAAACCACCCCATTGAAATGCCAGAATTTGTGTGTGTTGCAAATATCGCAAGCTGGGAGTCACGTAAATCAACATTTATGCATCCACATTTCTTTAATTTTCCTGATGCTCATCCCGATCATTTAAAAGATTTAGTTCAATGGTTTGGTCCGAATGGTTCAGCATCGGCAGGTTATACCTGCTATAAGACAAATCAGGTTGATACAAATGATCGGAGTACACCGATAGGTTCTTTTTTTACAAGTTTATTATATAAGCTCTCGCTTATACATCCTAGCTTAGATCCGCTTGCCGAGTATTTTGCAATGACCCAGATTCAAGGGGCGGGTTCAGGAAGAGAACGAAGATTTGACGCTTCTTCAATTTACTCAAGTGAGGTTTTTCAAAAACTACTTAATGGGCACAATCGAATGAAGCCATCAAATGACTGGCCATTTGCCTTTTAAGCGGTCTGGGATTGGCATTGCTGGACTTTAAATTACTTTTCAATTGTTCATTTTTGAGGAGTTAGGCTTTTGATTTTTTTGATATAATCCTCTAATTCAACTATTTTTTTAATCAAATCTAATGATTTAGAATTGAAAATTACAGAATGATTTTCTGGCGACAGAAAGACGAAGTCGACATCTGCTATTATTGATATAATAGGTTTAAATTCTTCTTCCTCCGGTTTTGATAATATTTCTTCTAGTATATCATTTGTAATATTAATACATTGGTCAATTTTATAAATTATTGCTTGATCCAAGGGGTTAATTACTAAGGCTTTCACATAGGCCTCTATAGCTCTTTGAAATAAGTGAATGGCTTTATAGTATTGATTATTCTCGAGGGCGTCAATAGCTGCTCGTGTCGATAAATTATATCCGACCTGAACGAAATGATCTATTGATATTGTTTTGATATTTTCCCCCATAGACGCTATTTTCTCATTTATGTTTTTTACGTTAAGCGCCATTTCACTCGTAAAAGACCCTTGCAACTCTCGAAATTTTCGATTTATAAAACTATAAGAGACCAATCCAGCGGCCGCCAAAAGAATACCTAATAACCATTCATAATGAGTCGCCTGTCGATCCAAGGCGGTAGCGTAAAAATTCTCTTCCGCTACATATTTCAACAGATCCCCATTCAATTTGCGGTTTTGACGATTAAGTGAATCGTTTAAAGTTAGAAGGCTATCTGATTTCCTCAATAGCATTCCAACATTCTTAGCAACCATTTGTAAGGTGTCGAATTTGACTGGTTGAGGTCGTTGAGACTTGCCAGTTGTAGGCATCAGTAGTAGTATGAGGAGAGGTAGCCGTTTTATCATTGTATAGTTAACTTATAAGTGAATTTATGCTCTACGCAGGTTAGGAATGGCTTTGCCTGAAGGCAGAATAATAGCTGAATACACTCTACCTCTCCAGTAGGTCTTAACTGCTTTAAAGATTGAGTAAATGCCTGATAAAAAAAGTCCAGGCTGTGACTCATCCAAGATTGGTATTGGGCTACCTAGATTCATAATAATGGCGTTTTTTGGTTTAAAATTCAGGAAACAATTCCATTTGTGTCTCCCGAACTATAATTCCCAGATCTCGTAAATAGTTCTCTGTTTGTTCTGCACTGGAGTGACGGCACTGGCGCTGGATCAGCCGGATATTTTGGGTTGCTTCCCAAAGGGCAATGACGCCCGTATGCTTCCATCCATACATATCATAGTTCTGGCCTTTCAGTTCCAGGCGTTCCAGAATCTTACGGTGATGGTGGTAGTAATAATCTGGCCCGACTGGCTCCGGTCCGGGCTCACCACCTTTTCCAAAAACATAGTAATGGGGTGGGTAGGAGCGTAGCTTTTTTTCCTGGATCAGTCGCTCGAGTCCTGGGGGAATTTCAACGTGCTCAGCCTCATTGTCTTTGGCATCGTCAGCCGTCACAAAGATCGTCTTTGGTTTCAGGCTCCGAACCCGCAGCAGCCTTATTTCCTGACGCGGCCGCATAAATGTGTAATAGATAAAACTGACAAATAGTAGTAAATCCTGTTCTTCCGTGTGGTTACAGGCATCTTTGAAAGCGTGACGTTGATCGGACGTGTAGGCGGTGTGCTTATTGGTTTTCGTGACCAGGTCATTGATGCCCAAGAACGGATTTTTCAAAATATCCTTACCGGCCATTTTGTTGATCCGCTCGACCCAGTGCGTAAAAAACATCCGGACGGTATCGTTTACCGCATTGCGGGTGCGGTTGCTGAGGCCGTAGGTAAGGATGACTTCATCAAGGAATTTAAGGGCTTCACCGGCATTGAATGCCCGGATCGGCGTTCGAGTTTTCTTTTGATCCGTCAGGTACTTCTGAAACGTCCGGATGTGGGTGCGGTATGTCCTGAACGAGTTGTGGCTTACCGTTTTTTCTTTGTAGCGTAGAAATTCCGAAATGGCAATATCGATCCGGGTAAGGTGGTTTACTACCAGATCTGCGGACTTCGAAGGAGTGGTTGGTTTGACCTTCGGCTTCGGTTCTTTCTGCGGTTTGGGTTTCGGAAGGTCATCGACGTAGGTTCCTTTTTTCAACACCCTGCGAAGCTCCTTAATAATTGCTTTGGCATGCTCCTGGCGTTCATCGATCGTATTTCCTTTCACGACTACCCGCTTCCGGACAATCTTTTGGTTTTTTAGTGACCAGGCTCCGTATTCGACCACCCACTGTTTTGACAGGTCATCGTCGTCCGGACGACTCAAAAACGGCTCTTTATAGGGGTATATTTGGGGATCAATACCAAAAGTTGTGGATCATCTTGGTTTAAGCATATAACTGAGTTAGTCTGTAAAGGAAAAATTCCACATTTCTTACCCCTCTGAACTGGGCCCGGAACGCTTTGATTTTGGCA
>NZ_JBPZHB010000017.1:0-119679 GCF_051857545.1 Larkinella fluvii
AGAACTACAAGCCAACGTCATTCTGGAAGTGCTCGACTTACCCAACGGTGTTGAGCTACTCAGAAAATACTTAGCACACCAAGCCCGAAGGAGTTAAAACAATCCTTCGTACAGTACTGATTCAGTATTCGATATTTATTCATTTCAACTACACAAAGTGTATTCCATGATTCTTGGCATCGGCCACGAACTCTTTCACTTTTTGTTCTTCATCTTTGGGGCAGATCATCAGAACACCGTCGAATTCAGCGACGATGTAGCCTTCCAGGCCGCTGATCACGACCAGCTTGCCCTTCGGTGTTTTGATGATGCTGTTGTTGGTATTGTAGAGCATGTGGGTACCGTCCGTGACGTTTTCATTCTCGTCTTTTTCGGATACTTCATACAGCGACTTCCACGTTCCCAAATCCGACCAGCCAAAATCACTCAGCACGACATAAACGTTGCCGGCTTTTTCCATAATCCCGTTGTCGATGGAGATGTTTTTGCATAGCGAATAGGCTTTGTTGATAAACGAATGCTCCTTTTCGGTGAAATACCACTCGTCGCCCTCGGCAAAAATCTCCGCCGTTTCGGGCATGTAGCTCTCGAAGGCTTTGCGAACGGCCTGTACGTTCCAGACAAAAATACCGGCATTCCAGACAAATTCTCCACTTTCCACAAACTGTTTGGCCAGTTCCAGGTGCGGTTTTTCGGTGAACGTCTTCACCTTTTTACTGCCTTGATTGTCCGAGTCCGGGATATACTGGATGTAGCCATAACCGGTATCGGGGCGGCTGGGCTGGATGCCGAGCGTAACCAGAATATCCTGGGTGGCTGTGGCTGCCAGCGCAATCCGGATCGTGTCTCTGAACTCCTCTTCTTTCAAAATAATATGGTCGGCCGGCGCAACGACCATGTTGGCTTCGGGATCCTGCTGGGCAATTTTGTAGGCTGCGTAGGCAATGCAGGGAGCGGTATTCCGGCGGACGGGTTCACACAGAATCTGATCGTCGCTGAGATACGGGAGTTGTTCTTTCACTAGTTGCTGGTACTCGGCACTGGTCACAATATAAATATGCTCTTTCGGGCAGATTCCCTCGAAGCGGTCGGCGGTTTGCTGGAGGAGCGACTTTCCGGTTCCAAGAACGTCGTGAAATTGCTTGGGGTTGTTGGTACGACTAAACGGCCAGAAGCGGGTTCCGACTCCGCCAGCCATGATAACGACATAGGTATGGTTCATAGTGAAGAATTCTGTGTATGGGATTAACCCTCTAAATTGAAGAAGGGGTTCCTAAACTACAAGGAATGCGTTAAAAAGTTAGTTAAGAGGGGACTTTCTTATTGAAACACCAAATCGAATTATCGGACAAATATACGCAATCGCAAAATTAATGCGGTCGGAGGGAGGTCTTGATTTCGTTAAATGAACACTGCAGGGTGGGCAATGGATAAAAACCAGTGAAGAACGTATATGGATCAGCCTGGTATTCAGGGGCAATACGGCTTGTCTACATAAAAACTTAATTTGTTAATCTATTGATATTCAATTGCTTGAATAATAATTTAACAATTTAATCACGGGTTTGTGCTAATTTTTGGCATTTATTGTAATTTTCTCCCGTTCCCCTTTCCGGAACGTATGAACCGTTGTTTAACTGGCCGTGATTATGAAAAAAAGCAGTACTCAGCTTGCCTTTGCCGTTGTATTCAATTTCTTGGTTACCATAAGTTGTTTTGCACAAACAAAAGTTTCAGGAACGGTAACTGAAAGCAACACCAAAATTCCCCTGATCGGGGTGAGTATAACCATAAAGGGAACGGTGGCCGGTACAATTACCGATGCCAAAGGGCAATTTGCCTTAACGACCTCAGCTTCGGGGCCGTTGACCGTGGTGGTTTCATCGGTGGGTTTTCAAACCCGGGAGATCGCCGTTGGCAACCAGTCGGACTTGAAAATCGAACTCAGCGAGCAGGTGATGCTGGGGCAGGAAGTGATTGTGTCGGCGTCACGGGTGGAAGAAAGTGTGATGCAATCGCCGGTTTCGGTCGAGAAAATGGACATCCGGGCCATTCAGTCGGCACCAGCCGCCACCTTCTACGATGCCCTGCTTAACCTGAAAGGCGTCGACATGAGCACCCAGAGTTTGATGTTCCGTTCAGTGAACGTGCGGGGGTTTAGTGCCAACGGCAACACGCGGGTGGTGCAGTTGGTCGACGGCATGGACAACCAGGCGCCGGGGCTGAACTTTTCGGTTGGCAACATTGCTGGTATGTCAGAACTGGACGTCGAAAGCGTCGAACTGTTGCCCGGCGCGGCTTCGGCACTCTATGGTCCGAACGCGATCAACGGGTTGCTGCTGATGACGAGCAAAAATCCGTTTCAGTACCAGGGCTTGAGCGCGTATGCCAAAACCGGTATTATGTCGGCCAGCAACCGCAGTACGGCCACCACGCCTTTCTACGATGCGGGCATTCGCTACGCCAAAGCATTCAACAACCGGCTGGCTTTCAAGCTCAGTGCTTCCTACATCAGCGCAACCGACTGGCAGGCAACCGACACCCGCGACCAGAGTTTTGCGAACGGATTTTCGTTGGGGAATGGCAACCGCCAGAGCAATCCGGGGTACGATGGCATCAACATTTATGGTGATGCCAGTGCCAATCTGAACGCTTTTCAAAGCACAGTGGCGCAGCTTTTGCCGCTTCCCGTCGCTCAGATCGCCCTGATTTCGCCGGACCTGGCCCGCATCATCGGGGGCGTCAACCAACTTTCGGCGGCCACCAACATTCCGGCTACGCAGATCGTCAACGATGTGCTGTTGCCCAACGTAACGGTTTCCCGAACGGGCTACCACGAAGGCGATCTGATCAATTACAAAGTCAGTAGTCTGAAGCTAAACGGCGCGCTCCATTACCGCATCAACGACAATCTGGAGGCTATTTTGCAAGGCAACTGGGGAAGCGGGACAACTGCCTATACCGGTCAGGACCGCTATTATATTAAAGGTTTCAGCATTGGTCAGTATAAAGCCGAATTACGCGGGTCCAACTTTTTCATCCGGGGCTACACCACCCAGGAACGTTCCGGCGATTCGTTTGCCATCGGGATTTTGGGGCAGGGCATCAACGAAGCCTGGAAGCCCAGCCTGGACCAGAGCAATTTAGTGGGGTCGTGGTTCCCGCAGTATGCGTTTGCCTACGCCGGTGGCGCTTTGCAAACCTTCAGCACGGCGCTCCAGCAGGCGCTGGCCACCAATCCGGCCACAGCCTATCAAACCGCGCTCAACGCCGTGAATGCGGTTTCCGGCACCTTGCACACTACCGCCCGCACCACCGCCGATCAGGGGCGGTTTTTGCCGGGAACGGAACCATTCAACCAGGCTTTGACGACGGTGACGGGGCGGCCGCTGCCCGGTTCATTGCCCAACCTCGGGGCGAAATTTATGGACAAAACGAACCTCTACCACGGGGAGTTTATGTACAACTTCACCAGGCTGATCGATCCGAAAACGGTCGAAATTCTGGTGGGTGGAAATTACCGCCAGTACGCCCTGAATTCCAGCGGAACCATTTTTGCGCTCGACGAAAACAATAACGAGTATCGAATCAATGAGTTTGGCGGCTACGCGCAGGCTTCCAAAACCGTGGCCGAAATCCTGAAGCTGACGGGTTCGGTTCGGTACGATAAAAACAGCAATTTTAAGGGGCAGTTTAGTCCCCGGTTGTCGGCGGTTTTGACGCTGGCGAAGTCCCACAACATCCGGGCGTCGTTTCAGCGTGGTTTCCGGATTCCGACAACGCAGTCTCAGTACATCGACCTGAACACGCCCACGAGCCACTTGATTGGCGGGTTGAAGCAGTTCAGAGACAAGTACAATTTTGGAACCAATCCGGCCTATACGCTGGAGTCGGTTCGGGCCTTTGGCGATGCGCTGCAAAAAGGAACTGCGTTGCCACAGGCGTCTCAACTGCTGCAACGCTACCAGGACGCCCAGTGGGATCCGGAGCGGGTGGAAACCTACGAGATTGGTTATAAGGCGCTTGTCAAGAATAAGTTATTCATTGATGCCTATTATTATTACAACCGCTTCCTGAATTTTGAAGGGATTCAGGCTACCGTTCAGGGTACCCAACCGGCCACAGTCGACAACCCGGCTTCGCTGCTTCAGCTTCTGAGCAGCACCACGCGAACCACCTACGGTTTTTATGTCAATGCGCCGGTGCAGGTGAAAAACCACGGCTGGGCCGTCAGTGCCGATTATTTGCTGCCCGGTAATTTCGTTGTTGGAGGCAATGTGGCCTACAATGCGCTGGCGGATCGTGACAAACTGCCGACCGGTTTTGTAACCTTCTTTAATTCGCCCAAATACCGGTACAATCTATCGGTGAGTAACCGCAACATTCGCAACAGCGGTATTGGGTTTAACGTTGTTTTCCGGCACCAGGATTCGTTTTTGTGGGAATCGAGTTTTGCCAATCCTGAAGCGACACTGCTCCGGCAAACCGTTATTCCGGCCTTCGGTTCCCTCGACGCACAGGTGAGCAAACGCATTCCGGGGATCAAGTCGGTTTTGAAAGTGGGCGGTACGAATGTGCTGGGCAAATTGTATACCCAGGCGTGGGGTAATCCAGGCGTAGGCGGGATGTATTACGTTTCGCTGACGTTCGATGAGCTGATGAACCGGTAAAAGTCCGGCCGACGGCCCTGTTAGGGCTGTCGGCTTTTCAGGTGCTGGCGATCCGAATCAAATCTTCCGCGTTGTTGACGATCGTGGTGTTGGACGGGGTGCGAATATCCTGACCAACCACCTGATACCCCGTAAACAGCAGATGAGCGTCCGGGAAAGCGTTGGCTAATTTATCGACATACGGCTGCACCTCGTGGTTGCTGGGCGACGACGTAATGGACGCGAAGATACAGTCCGGTTTATGCAATTTGTAGGCAAATTCCAACTCCCTGAACGGCAGACTCTGGCCCAGGTAAATCACTTTGTTGTTCCGCGCCCGGATCACATAATTGGCAAACAGCAACCCGATTTCGTGCAACTCGCCTTCCGGTAAAAAAAGCAGGTATTTTTTAGACAAGGGGTGTTGTTTGTTCACCTGACCGTCGATGGCAACGATGATTTTCTGGCGAATCAGATTCGACATGAAATGCTCCTGCGCCGGGCCGATAGAACCCGTTACCCAGAGCGTACCGATCCGGCTGAGGAAAGGATAGATGATGTGGATCATCGTGTTTTCGAAGCCAAACTGTAGAATGTTGGTACTGATTATTTTCTCAAACCGATCTTCATCCAGATCGATCATCGAAATGGTCAGGGCATGAATCTGATCCGGGTAATTGAGCTTCCGATCCGAAATCGTCATCACCTCGCTGGTCATTTCGCTCAGCGACATTTTAGAAATCTCGGAGATTTTAAAACCGTGGTCTTTCAGGAGCGAAATATTGAGGACCAGTTTCAAATCCAGGTCATCGTAAGTGCGAATGTTGGTGTCAGTCCGCTTAGGCGAAATGATATTATAGCGTTGTTCCCAGATCCGAAGCGTGTGGGCTTTGATTCCGGATAGCTGCTCCAGATCCTTGATCGAGTAATTACTCATGGGAATTGTACAAATTATAGTTGACCTAAGCCATTTGATTTGAAAAACAAGCGACGTATAAGCGTCATTATGTGCAATTCAATCAAATTAGACCCTATAAAACCAGGGACAAGATACCAAAGATTGTTAATATATTACAATGTCAGGTGGTTAAAAATTGTAATAATCGGATATTGAATAAACGCCAATCAATCATATATAACCGTCTGGGACTAAAAATGTTTATGGTTTAGTCAGGAAGAATACCAGATTCATAGCGGCAAAAAACAGAAACTGGAGAATTAGCAAGGGTAACGCCAGGCGGTTTTGCTTGCGAAAAGGCAAACCGTACCAGATGCCGAGTATGATCAGTGACACGATCCACCAGCCCAGGTAATTTCGGATCGGGACATCGGCTTCGAACCAGTTCCAGAAATCGAGACGGATGGCAACCGGCTCAATCAGGAGATCGAGCAATACCATCAGTGAGGCCGCCACCATTGTTTTTAGATACACCCGGAGCGGCAAGGCATCGCAAATGACCCCACAGCAATAGGTCAGCATCAGCCAGTTAATGCCAATCACAACGGGAACGTCCCAGAGTTTCCAGCCGAGGGTTTCGCCGTAGACGTAATTACCAAACACAAAACCGGTATGCACGCCCAGGACTTCAATCAGAAAACCCCACAAAATGGCCAGAATGCAGTAAAACCGGAAAGACGGTTTCCAGTCGGTATGAAACGCCAGCAACAGCAGGAGAGAGCCCAACAGGTTATACGGCACGAGGCTGCGGAAGAGCGGAGCCAGCGAGGGCGTTTGCAACCCGATGACGCCTGCGGTATAGGCCAGGATGAGGAGCGTCAGCACGGGGCGGTAAAATCGATCGGGCATGACGGAGTGGTTGGGTGAAAGGATCAAAAAACGAAGCGAAAAGACGTAAAAAAGGCCCTGTCAAAAACAGGGCCATCAGGAGGGAGAAAGACGGGTCTCGAACCCGCGACCTCCAGAACCACAATCTGGCGCTCTAACCAACTGAGCTACATCCTCCGTATTATGACGCAAAAGTAATAAAAAATGATGAATGATGAATGATGGACGATGAAAATTTATTCGCTAGTTCCATTCATCATCCATCATTCATCGTTGGGTTTCTTAAACCGCTTTCGTATACCGGTCGTCGGCGCCTTTCCAGTCGACAAGGTTCCACCAGGCGGCAATGTAGTCGGGGCGTTTGTTCTGGTATTTCAGGTAATAGGCGTGTTCCCAAACGTCCAGACCGAGGATGGGCGTGCCTTTTACTTCGGCGATGTCCATCAGCGGGTTATCCTGATTCGGGGTTGAGGTCACGGCCAGTTCACCGTCGGCCGTAACGATCAGCCACGCCCAGCCTGAACCGAAACGCGTGGTTGCGGCTTTGGTAAATTCTTCTTTGAACGCATCGAATGAACCGAATTTCTGCGTAATGGCTTCGGCCAGTTTGCCGGTGGGCTCACCACCGCCGTCGGGCGACAGAATGCCCCAGAAAAACGTATGATTCCAATGGCCTCCACCATTATTCCGAACTGCCACCGGATATTTGCTGATGTCGGCGACCAGCTCTTCGATCGACTTGCCTTCCAATTCGGTGCCTTTCACCGCATTGTTGAGGTTGGTCACATACGCATTGTGGTGCTTGCCGTGGTGAATTTCCATCGTCTGTTGGTCGATGTTGGGTTCCAGCGCATTGCTCGGATAAGGCAGGGGAGCTAATTCAAAAGCCATATTATGATTTGTTATAAGGTTAGACATACATGAAAGTTGTCAAACGCGATAACAGCGACTTTTTCATTTATGTTCGTAAGCCTCGAAAAAAGTTACTCAGCAAGTGCATACTTTCGTCGGCCAAAATGCCCGTTGTGAGCCGGGTTTTGGGATGAAGCAGCGACGGTTTTACATTGGAATACCCCCTTTTAGGATCGGGAGCGCCAATAACGATGCGCCCGATTTGCGCCCAGAACAACGCACCCGCACACATTGGACACGGTTCCAGGGTTACATACAAGATGCAATCGGTCAGGTATTTAGAACCCAGAAATTGTTCGGCCGACGTCAGGGCGAGCAGTTCGGCGTGGGCCGTTACGTCGGTTAGCCGCTCGGTCTGGTTATACCCTTTGGCAATAACCCGGTTTCGGCATACGACGACGGCCCCGACCGGAATTTCGCCTTCTTCAAACGCATATTCCGCCTGTTGCAGGGCCATTCCCATGAAGTACTCGTCGTTGAACATCCGCCGGAACGTTTCTGGTCAGGCTACGGAGGTAGCCTGATCAAAAGTTACTGTTTCATGATTTTCCGAACCGTGGTCCGGTTGCCAATCTGGATTTGCAGGAAATAGGTGCCGGCCGCCTGCTGGCTCAAATCCAGTTTGGTTTGGCGTTGCCGGGTCGTCAGTTGTTTGGAAATGCGGCCGGTTTCATCGGACAACTGAAGTTTCGCAGGGTCTTTTTGCAGGGGAAGGTCGATGTCGATGGTCAGGATGGTTTCGGTCGGAACCGGGAACACCTTGACGGCGGTGATGAGCGGGTCCGGCTCCAGACCCAGCACGGGCAGTACCCGCACAATGGCCGTTCCCGTTGCCGTACCATTGCCACAACCGTTCGATACCGAAACCGCTTTGTAGGTCGTCGATTTAACCGGCGTTACCGTAATCAGATGCGGGTTGGTGCTGGTTGTGATTTGGGTCGTTTTCAGGCTGTCTGAATACGCAAACGTCCAGGGACCGTCGCCCGTCAGGGCAAAGGAAAGCGGAGTGCCTTCGTTGTCATAAATGTCTTTCGAACCCGTCAGCGTAACCGTCGGCAGCGCGCGGATATTCAGAATGGTTGGACTGCTGCTGCCCGGCACCGGCACCTGCGGGTTGGTGGCCGTAACCCGTATCCGGTACAGCCCCTGCGCCAGTGTGGTCGGAATGGGGGCCGTAATCGGGCTTTGCAGGGCACCGGTCAGAATCTCCGTTTTATTGATAAAAGCTGTGTCCGAAACGGGGGCCATCTCGACCCGGAATGTATTCCCATTGGTAAATTGCCCGACAGCGGTGAAAGGAACCTGAATTTGCGTACCGACACAAATGGTGGTGACCGACAACGGGCTGGTCGTAACGGTCGGGACAACGGCATTGACCGTAAACGTTCCGACGGGCGTTCCGGCCCCGCAGGAATTGGTGATGTTGGTCACCCGGTAGATGGTGGTTTTGCTCGTTGGCAATAGATTGATTACCTGTTGATTGGTCTCGGATTTTCCGCTGGTGCCGTCCGACAGCGTATAGCTAAACGGCGGAACGCTGGTGAATGAGATCGTCACCGGAACCGTATTGCCCAGGTTGACCGTCGTCGTGCCTTCAATTTTCGCCGTGGGCGGTGCGTTGACAATCAGTTTGATTTCGGACTTCCGGCTTTCGCAGCCATTGGCACCGGTTTGTGTCACAAAATAGGAGTCTCCTTCGGGTTTGGTCGAAATATTGGTGGTCGGTGGCGTCGGCGTTGCGGATGATGTAGTGCTATAGGGATTGGTCCACTTCAGATTCGTTCCCGTAGCCTCGAGCGGTTTGGCGGTGGCATTCTGGCAGTAAATAACCGGCGTAACGACCGTTGGCTTGGGGGTAACGTTGACAGTGTAGGTTACCGGTGCTTTCTGACTTTCACAACCGTTGCTGGTTTGTGTGACGCTATACGTAAAGACGCGTTGTTCTTCAACGTTGGTGGTGGGTCGCGGGGCTTCTCCCAATCCGTTTCCGTTGGCATCAAACCACTTGAGGGCTTCGCCGGTGGCTGCCAGGGTTTGTTCCGGCGCATCCTGGCAAACGGTTTTATTTTCTACACCCGGCAGGGCCGGCTGCGGTTTAACGACGACTTTAGCCGGGGTCCGGGGGCTTTCGCAGAGATCGACCGTCTGTGTGACGTAAAATGTAAACGTTCCGGGGGTATTGGTTGTTTGGACCGGAGCTGCGCCCGTGGCGGAACCGCCGGTTTGAGCCGTATACCACTTTAAATTCTGGCCGTTAGCCGCTAACGTGACGGATGCCGTGTTCTGGCAAACTTCAGGAAGCGTGGGGACGCCGGGAACGGCGGGAGTCGGGAAAATCTTGACTTTGATCGGACCCCGGTCGCTTTCACAACCGTTTGCCCCGTTTTGACTCACATAAAAGGTGAAATCCGCCGGAGATTGTGTGTTGGGAGTCGGAGCGGCTGTCAATGAAGATGGCCCCGACGCCGTTCCATACCATTTTAGCGAGCCACCGGCTTCAGGCACGGCTGTTAACGGAACCGAAGGTTCGCTTTGGCAATACCGGATGTCCTGCGTGGTTGGAACCGCCGGTTTTGCTTTGACGGTAACGACTACGTTAGCCCGCTCGCTTTCGCATCCGGCCAGGGTCTGGCTAAAGTAGTAGGTAAAAGATCCTTCCGTATTCGTCGATGGCGTAGGTGCATTCAACGAAGCCGTACCGCCCGTGGCACTGGTTCCGTACCAGTTTGCGATGCTGCCCGTGCTGAAAGAAGCCGACAGCGGAACCGACGGTGACCCCTGGCAATAGCTGAGACTCGCACCCGCCGTAGGAGCTGCCGGTTGTGGTTTTACCGTTACGGCCAATGCCGCCCGCGGCCCTTCGCACCCATTAATGGTCTGGCTGACGTAGTACGTGGTTGTTCCGGTTGCACTCGTGGGTGGTGTTGGTCCGGTGTCTGATGCGGTTCCGCCGGTAGCCGCAGTACCATACCATTTTAAGGCACCCACCCCGGTTACGGTTGCCGTCAGGGCCGTTGCCGGCTGATTTTGACAAACCGATAGGGGCGCTACACCGGGAGCGGTAGGGGTGGCATAAACCGTTATGGCAATGCTGGCCCGGTTACTTTCGCAGCCACCCACGGTTTGACTGACGTAATACATCGTTGTTCCGGGCGTCGTTGTGGCCGGAATCGGTGCCACCGCATTGGCAGTTCCTCCGGTCGCGTTCGTGCCATACCAGTTTATGGTTCCTCCGCTGCTGACCACCGCCGATAGCTGTGTGGCCACGATTCCCTGGCAATAGCTAAAGGAAGTCGCAACGGCTGGCGCAGCGGGTTTGGGGGTAACGGTTACGGCAATGGCGGCTCGCGGCCCTTCGCAGCCGTTGACGGTTTGACTGACGTAATAATTGGTGGTACCGGCCGTAGTGGTCGTCGGTACGCTGGCAACGCCCGAAGCCGTACCGCCGGTTTGATTGGTTCCGTACCAGTTTAAGGTGCCACCGGAACTGGGTGTCGCAACCAAACCAGCAGCCGTAATATCCTGGCAATAAGCGGGTGGCGTAGTGGTTCCGGGGGCGGCTGGGATGCTTTTTACCGTCACAACCAGGGCGGCTCGGGGGCCTTCACAGCCGCTGACGGTTTGGCTAACGTAATACGTTGTAGTGCCTGTGGCACTTGTGGGTGGGGTTGGTGCGGTGTCGGATGCGGTTCCGCCGGTTTGGCTGGTGCCATACCAATTGAGCGTTCCCCCGCTGGATGGGGTTGCCGTTAACGCCGATGAGGAAACGTTCTGGCAAAAGCTGAGGGCACTGACACCGGGAGCGGCTGGTGCGGCTTTAATCGTGACGGCAATTACCGCACGGTCGCTTTCGCAACCACCAGCGGTTTTCTGGCTAACATAATAATTGGTGGTACCGGCGGCTGTGGTTAAAGGCGTTGGAACCGTAGTTGAACCAACTCCTCCGGTTGCATTGGTTCCATACCAACTCAGCGTGTTACTGCCACTTGGGGTGGCGGATAGAGCAGGAACCGGCGTACCCAGGCAAACTGAAACCGGCGTGACGACGGTCGGAGGTGCCGGTTTGGCCGTAACGGTGACCACAATGCCGGTTCGGGGGCCTTCGCAGGTTCCGATGGACTGGCTGACGTAATATGTAACGGTGCCAACGGCATCCGTCGACGGTGTCGGAGCAATGGAAGAAGCGGTTCCGCCGGTTTGACTGGTGCCGTACCAATTCAGCGTGGCACCGCCGGTTGCCGTCGCACTTAGTGGAGACGCGGGGGAACTCTGACAATAAACCGGTGCGGCTCCGGTGGTCGGAGCGGCTGGAACACCACTAACCGTAACGGTAATATCTCCCCTCGGTCCCTCACAACCGTTGATCGTTTGGCTCACATAATAGGTGGTAGTTCCAGCGGCAGCCGCAGAAGGCGTGGGTGCCGTTGGTGCAGAACTTCCTCCGGAGGCACTGGTTCCCCACCATCTCAGGGTTGCGCCTGCGCTGGCCGTAGCAGTCAGGGAGGCCGGTGTTGCGCCCACGCAATAGGCCAGGTCGGCAGTTCCCGGTGCCGCTGGTATAGCCGTAATGGTTAAGGGGGTGGCACTGACGCTTCCATTGACCGCCGGGTTGGTCGATACCACCCGAACGCGGTAACCGGTCCCGTTAAGTCCGTTTGGAATAGTGCCGGTCAGCGGGCTGGTAGCGCCGGTTCCGATGTCGGTATAGGTGTTTCCTGTTGCCGGAGCAAGCTGGAGTTTAAATTGATTCCCGGCCGCAAATGTTCCCGAAGCGGTTGAGGTCGTAAACGGAACAGAAATGGTTCCTCCGGCGCAGACCGCAGACACCGACACGGCTCCTGTTGTAATCGTCTGGGCTGATGCCCTCCCAAAAATCCCTAAAACCACAACCAGCAAAAGCCAATACAAACGTAATGATTTATTCATACGGAACCAGATTAAGAAGAGGAGAAGCCTTTTAACTTCGTATTATTCAGAATATTTGCCCAAAAATACAAATTACATCGACTGATAAATAATCTCGTGAATTTGTCGGCGAATTTTTTGGGTATTGATCAGGGTATTGCCTGCGCTGGGATTGACGCGATTGGATAGAAAAATGAAGACAAGGTCATAGTCCGGATCTACCCAGACCACATTTCCGGTAAAGCCCGTATGGCCAAACGAGCGGGGTGACACCTGCGTGGCATGATATACACTGTTGCCGTCGACTTCGGGTTTATCCCACCCCAGCACGCGGTGGCTGCGGTCGCTTTGCGTTTTGACAAAAAGCGGTACGGTGCCGGGCATTAAAAACCGCTTTCCGCCGTAATTACCCCTTTGCAGGTTCATTTGCAGGATTTTGGCAATATCGTTGGCATCGCCAAAAAGCCCGGCATGGCCCGACAAACCGCCCTGCAAAGCCGCGAGCTGGTCGTGAACCGTGCCTTGCAGCAGGGAGTTGCGGAAATACGTATCCTGCTCGGTGGGCGCAATCCGGCAATTCGGGTGGCACTGGAGCGGATTGAAACAGAGCGTTGAAATGCCCAGGGGTTTGTACAGGTTTAAATCCAGAAAACCATCCAGCGGTTGTTGGGCCACCCGCTCGACGAGTTTTTGCAGGATCACAAAACTTAAATCGCTGTAAACGTAATTGTAACGCCCGCTTTCATCGACGCGGTTGGTCAATGGTGTCCGGACAATCCATTGCCAGATCGAATCGCGCAGGGCCGGGGGCGCAAACAGGTTCGGACCTACCTGTAGTGAATAAAGCGTGTCGCGGGTAGAGCGGAAACTCGACATGCCCGGCGCCTTCGACCGTTCGATGGCCCGCGACAAACCCGCCGGCAAACCGGTCTGGTGCAGCAACACGTCGCTGACGGTCATGTTGCGTTTGCTGTTGTTCTGAAATTCGGGCAGATAATACGCCACTTTCTGGTTTAGGTCGATGGCTCCGCGTTCATTCAGCAGCATCACCGCCTGGAGAGTCGCCAGCACTTTCGTGAGCGAAGCCAGATCATATAATGTTTCGTCGGTTACGCGCTCGGCATTGTTGTAGGCCAGCGTACCGAAGCTTTTGTCAAAAACCACTTTGCCTTTGCGTGCCACCAGCACCTGACAGCCGGGGAAGGCCCGGTCGCGGATGGCTTTCTGAACGACGGTTTCAATGTGCCGCAACTGCCCGGAGCGCATTCCGACGCTTTCGGGCAGGCTGTAGGCCAGCCGTTGACTGGGTGCGGTCAGCAACCCGTTGCCGATGCGCCATTCGCCGATGGTGACCGGCATCACGCCTTTGGCCGGAACCGCCCCAAAAATAATCTGGGGAACCACGCGCTGCATTTCTTCACCGTCTTCGTACGCACACAAAACCGCATCGGCTTCTGTACCGATGAACGGACGAAGGGCATAGGCCGGCCCAAAGGCACATACCACCACCCGAACGCCTTTCTGCTTCAACCGGCTGATCAGATTCAGGGATGCGTTGGTGACGCCGTAGTTCCACTTGGCCGACGGACTCATCCGGTGGAAACTGACTACCACCAGATTGGCATCGCCCACCTGGGTCAGCATTTCCTCGACGTTGTGATCGCCCGACGGTTTTTCGCCGTAGGTAACCTGCTTGAAGGGGGCATACCGTCCCAACATTTTCTGGAACGCGTTGCCATAATCGGTACCGATTGAAATCGACGCCATCCGCAGCGTATCGAGCGAATGAACCGGCAGGACGTTGTTCGTATTTTTAACCAGCGTAACGGCCTGTTCGCACAGCTCCTGTTTGAGCAACTGGGCTTCCGACGAATTCAGGTCGCGGCTGAGGTTTTCGAGCTGGATGGGCTGGTATTTGTTCAAACCCGTCCAGTATTTGGCGCGTAGAATTTTCTTAACTTTTTCGTCAATCAATTCCTGCGAAATCCGCCCTTTTTCAACGGCTTCGGCAATGCGGTGAACGGCGTCGGGAACATTTTCGGGGTAGAGTAACACGTCATTTCCCGCCATCAACGCCCGCAGATTGATTTCTTCGGCAGGTAGTTTACCAATACCGCCCATGTTGAGCGCGTCCGTGAAGACCAGACCCCGGAATCCTAACTCTTTCTTTAAGAGGTCGGTAACAATTTTTTCGGATAAGGTAGCCGCCAGCCGGGGGGTGTTATCGACTACCGGAACGTGCAGGTGGCCCGTCACAACGCCCATCAGACTATCCGCGATCAGTTTGCGGAACGGATACAGATCGATGTCATTTAATTGCGTAACGGAGCGGTTAATGGTCGGAAGTGTCAGGTGGGAGTCGCTGCTGGCGTCGCCGTGGCCGGGGAAATGCTTGGCGGTGGCAATCACGCGGGTATGTTGCAACCCTTTCATATACGCCGATGCTTTCAAAGCGACGTTTTCCCTCGATTCGCCGAACGAGCGGTTGCCAATAACCGGATTGGAGGGGTTGCTGTTGATGTCGGAAACGGGAGCAAAGTTGATGTGAATGCCCAGCCGCTTGCACTGGCGGCCAATTTCGGCGCCCATGCGGTAGATCACCGACGTGTCATAGATCGCCCCCAGCGTCATTTGCTTCGGGAAATCCATGGTGCTGTCGAGCCGCATGCCGAGGCCCCATTCGCCGTCGATACCGATGAGAAGCGGAATGTTGGCGGCTGACTGATAGCGGTTGGTCAAAACCGCCTGGCGGTGGGGACCGCCCTGAAAGAAAATCAGCCCGCCAATGTTATAATGACGGACCAGCGTTTCGATGTATTGATAATGGGCTTCGTCCCGGTTCGAGAACGTCGCCACCATGAAGAACTGCCCGATTTTCTGCTCCTGGGTCATGTTCCGGAACACACTGTCGACCCACCGCGACTGCTGCGGGGCGGAACCCCACACCTCCACCGGATGCGCATGAATTTTATGACGCCATACCTCGGCTTTCGCTGCGCGTACCGGGGCTTTCTTTGAAAAAGAAGCCAGCAGATCCGTGGATGAGAAGGCATACCGCCAGCCTGATCCGTGCCACACAGGCCGGGTCGATCCGGAACGGTCCCATCCAAAAGCTGTCAAAAAACCGGCCAACAACAAAGCCAACACTACCCGAGAGACAACTTTAGTACGCATTTTGGTTAAGAAATACAGTTACGTCAGGTTGTACAGTTTATTCCATTCAAACGATAAAGTTAAGTAATTAACGAAAAGATGCCTAATAAAAACGCGTAACCCCTCGCCTATTTATTCATAAAACGACGGTTTTTATGAAAATATTTTTGCCGGAAATGGTGCGATTCCCGGGCGACAGGAGCGATTTTGGCTGTTAACGACTGCTGTGTATCCGGCAATTCCTGTGCCACAAAAAAAGCGGTGCCACGACCCGAAGTCGTGGCACCGCTACCCTTGAGGAAGGTAAACTATGCTGGCCTAAAGAAATTTCTTGCGTATCGTAACCCACGTTTGTAGAACCGAAGGGGCAGCTACCTTGACGCAATTTGTGAAGGTACGCTTATCGGTAACCGTTGTCGTTTTGCAGACAACCGGCTTGTACTGCTTCGCCTTGCGGTGAGCAGAGAACAGGTTGTGCGGATGACCCATGGCTGAAGCATTCAGGCTGGCACCAATCAACAGGAAAAAAATTACCAAAGTTTTCATACTCTTCACGGGCTTGCCCCTTGTTAAGTTCTTTACAAAGATATGGGTTTTCTATTGTACCTTGCAATACATAGTACCTTGTTTTTCTAAAATAATTCGTAAACGGTACTATTTCTTGATGAACGGTATTGACTTGCCAAACCTCCTGCAACCAATTTACTTTGAGACGTGTGTTCTCCAAAAAGGTAACGCGAAGGTAGCTGGTCTTTTCCCATCTTTCCAGTAAAAATAGGTGAACTGCTCAAAACAACCGATCAACCACCTGAAAGAAAGGACGAAATTTCGTCAGCGTCCGACAAATCAACTGATCCGTACGACGAAATTAGGGAATGACAATCCGCTTCACCGCTCCGTCATCGTTTTGGGTGACATTGACAAAGAAAACGCCCTTGGCTTTTTTGTCAACATCGATCTGGCCGGAGTAGCTTCCCGAGAAGTCTTTCACGTCTTTCTTCGCCACTTCTTTGCCATCGGCCGTTGTCACCCGGATTCGGATGTCACCCTTTGACGGGGCCGTAAAACGAACGTTCAACTGGTTGGTTTCCGGATTGTTGGGAAACACCTGCAAATTGCGGATGGTGGGAGCTTTCACATCGTCGTCGAGCGACCAGCTCCAACTGCGGAACGAGTCTTCCATGCGTTCCGCGAAATTTTCCGGCCACCGGAATTCAAACCGCTTCAGCCGGTCGACCAGCGAGTCGGAATCGAAGCGGTACCGGTTTTGCAGTTTTCCATCTTTATAATACCGGAATTCACTCGGTCCGTGGGACGAATTCGGGCTGGTGACGCGATTGGGCCGACGGGCCGTAAGATCACGTTCGCGTTGCGCCCGGTTCGTAATCCGGTCGGAATTGCGGTTTTGACGATGCTGTGAATCGCTGTTAGTGTTGCTATTGCTGCTGTCGTCAATCACAATTGTGATCTGTCCTTTGTTGTTTCCCCGTTTGGTTCGGATCGAATCGACCAGCCGGTTGACCAGCGCATCCCGCTCATCGTCTTTCATACCGTCCAGGCGGTAGGTGCGTTCCAGTTCGCGGACTTCTCCGGCATTGGTACGCTCGATAATTTTTACGTTGACGCTGTTTTTATCAGCATCCGTTTTCGGGTCGGATTGGGCCAACACCGTGGCCGAACAGCCACAGATCAGCAAAGCAGCCAGGATGGAGCGGTAGCGGATAACAGATGGAATATACATAGTACGTTATTCGTTTTTACAGTCAGAAAACACGGCAAACCTAGGTCAAATCGAATTGTTTCGCTGTTAAAGTTTGTTAAAACAACAGGGCCGGTTTCGCCGGTGGCCCGTGGGTTTCGTAATTTTAGCTGGGTTAACCAATCAATAGATGCGAGGGTAACCGAAAATGTTGCACAGGAGGAATAAAAAATGACAAAACAACGCATCCGCTGGATTGCCGTGTTGATGACGGTAGGTTTGCTGGGCCTGATTTCGCTGCAACTCTACTGGATCGACAATGCGCTGTCGTTGCAGAAAGAACAATTTGATTATAAAGTGACCGACGGGTTGCAGGAAGTGGTGCGGACATTGGAACGGAAGGAAATTCTGTATCTGGCCCGCCAGCGCATGAACCAGCAGCAGCAGCAACGGCAGCTCATCGCCATCTCCCGGCCTACAGTTGCGGCACAATCCTTGAACAACCGCGACCAACTGGCCAAAGCTGCCAGCCGGTTTTCCAAAAGAAACCGCCCGGAATCGTATGCGGTCAACCAGCCAACCGAAACCAAACCGGTGGTTTCTGAACCGGAAAGCACAAATGGCACGGTTCCGGTTAAAGTCTGGCAGCAAACGCAGGTTTCGCCATCGGACGCCTTTCAATCGGATGTTCAGAAGTTATCGGAAGTTCAGCAACGGCATTTTGAGGACCTGGTTCGGCAGCAGGATGCCTTGGGCCCCGACGAACTCTGGGATTTGCAACTGCAACAGCAACGGCATTTCAATACGCTGGTCGATCAGGTATTTGAACGCCAGTTGCGGTTGATGTATGCCCAGCCCGACAGTGTGCTGGTGGTGCAAAAACCGCTAAAAAAAGAACAGATTGTCCGCAAATTACGTCCCAAACGGAAGGTTCCGGTGCCACCGGCTCCGACCGTGGCGGCTTCCGGTTCTACAGTGGGCTTGCAGAAAGTGGAACAACAATCGGAGATGGTTAAGGGTGTGGTGCGGGATTTGCTGTTTGCCAATCGTCCCATCGAGAGCCGCATCAACCGAACCTTGCTGGATTCGCTGTTGAAAGAGTCCATTGCCGAGCGGGGTATCACCATTCCGTTTGAATATGGCGTGCGTACGAACGTGGGCATGGGACTGGCCAAACCGCAACTGCTGTTTGCGTCGCATTCGGACAACCAGATGCAAGGGAAAAAGAAGATCTACAAAGCCGTGTTGTTCCCCAACAATTTTCTGGAAAAGGGGAATTATGTCTATGTGTACTTTCCTGATCAGCAGCAGTTTATTCTGCGAAAAATGAGCGCAATTCTGGCGGGTTCGGCGGTGCTGGTGCTGGTTATTATGGCTTGTTTTTACATTGCCATCAACACCATCATGCGTCAGAAAAAACTCGCCGACATCAAAAATGATTTTATCAATAACATGACTCACGAGTTCAAAACGCCGATTTCGACCATCTCGCTGGCGGTGGAAATGGCGCAGGAACAACTCAGCCACGGGATCGAGACGTCGGAAGAACCGGCCACGCGCCTGACCCGCTACATGGGCATCATCCGCGACGAAACCCGGCGGTTGGGGACACATGTGGAGAAAGTACTGCAAATGGCCCTGCTCGACCGGGCTACGGCCGGAAAAGGAGCGGTAAAATTGAAACTTTCGTCGGTCAATATTCACGATACCATCGGCAATGTTCTGAACACGATCGGGTTACAGATCGAGCAAAAAGAAGGGGAAGTTCACCTGGATTTTGAAGCCGCTGAGGAGATTGTGGAAGCCGATGAACTCCACCTGAGCAATATTCTGTATAACCTGCTCGACAATGCCATTAAATATTCGCCCGAAAAACCGGATATTACCATTCGGACGCGGAATGTGGAAAATGGCGTGAGCATTACCGTCGCCGATCACGGCATTGGCATGACGAAAGACCAGGTCAGCCGGATTTTCGAGAAGTTTTACCGCGTTCCGACGGGGAACCTGCACGATGTCAAAGGTTTCGGGCTGGGGCTGAGTTACGTCAAGAAAATGGTTGAAGAACACCACGGTTCCATTCGGGTCGACAGCCAGTTGGGAAAAGGAAGTTCTTTTGAGTTAGTTTTGCCATACCAACACACCTAAATTCTCTGATAACCTCTGATTTCCTCTGATCAACTCTGTGTAACAATTTAAAGCTATTACACAGAGTTGATCAGGGGAAATCAGAGGTTATCAGGGGGAAATATACAATGCCTAAGCTCTTACTGGTTGAAGATGACCCGAATCTGGGAATGTTGCTGCAGGAATACCTGAGCTCGAAAGGATACGATACCGATCTGGCTATCGATGGCAATCAGGGCTGGCAGCGGTTTGTAGACAACGCCTACGATCTGTGTCTCTTTGATGTGATGCTCCCGAAAAAAGACGGTTTTTCACTGGCGAAAGAAGTCCGGATGTCGGGCCGGGATGTGCCCATTATTTTCCTGACCGCCAAGTCGATGAAGGAAGATACCATCCAGGGATTCCGGATCGGGGCCGACGACTACATGACAAAACCGTTCAGCATGGAAGAGTTGCTGCTGCGGATTCAGGCCATTCTCCGGCGGTATCACAAAACCGACGAGATGCAGCAGCCGGCCACCTACCAGATTGGCTCTTTTTCGTTCGATTTTGCCCACCAGCTCCTGACCCGCAACGGAACCGACGTCAAACTGACCAGCAAAGAATCCGCCCTGCTCAAATTGTTCGCCCAGAATAAAAACCAGCCGCTCAGCCGGAGTTTTGCCCTCAAACTCATCTGGGGTGACGATTCGTATTTCAACGCCCGCAGCATGGACGTTTACATCACCAAGCTCCGAAAATACCTGAAGGAGGATGAGTCGGTGCAGATCGTCAACCTGCACGGCGAAGGATTTAAACTCATGGCGTAAGTTTCGGTGTGTTATCTTTGCAGTCAGAAACCAATTGCGTTATGCTACGAAGACCCCGCAGAAATAGAAAATCGCCCGTTATCCGGGAACTGGTCCAGGAAAACTTTCTTTCGTTGTCCGACCTGATTTATCCCATGTTTGTGATGGAAGGCCAGGGCGTCCGCTCCGAAATTACGTCGATGCCGGGGGTTGCCCGGTTTTCGCTCGACCTGTTGCTCGAAGAAATGCAGGAATGCGTCGATCTGGGTTTGCGAACTTTTGCCCTGTTTCCCAATTTGCCCGAAAGCAAAAAAGATAAATATGCGACGGAGAGTCACAATCCCGCAGGCTTGTATCTGCAAGCCGTAAAAGCCATCAAGACCCGGTTTCCAGATATTGCCCTGATGACCGATGTCGCGATGGACCCGTACAGTTCCGATGGCCACGACGGGATTGTAGAGGAAAGCGCGAACGGTTTTGAAGTGGTGAACGACGAAACGCTGGTGGTGCTGGCCAAAATGGCGGTGGCGCAGGCCCGCGCCGGTGCCGACATCATCGGGCCATCGGACATGATGGACGGACGTATCGGTTACATCCGCGAAGCGCTTGACAAAGAGGGATTTACCAACGTGTCCATCATGGCCTATACCGCCAAATATGCCGGCGCTTTCTATGGCCCGTTTCGCGATGCGCTCGACTCCGCCCCGCGTTTTGGCGACAAGAAAACGTACCAGATGAATCCCGCCAACAGCCGCGAAGCCCTCATCGAAGCCGAACTGGACTACGCCGAAGGGGCTGATTTCCTGATGGTAAAACCGGCGATGGTGTATCTGGATATCATCAAATTATTAAGCGATAACTTCGACCTGCCGATTGCTGCCTACAACGTCAGCGGGGAATACGCGATGGTGAAAGCCGCGGCCGCCAATGGCTGGCTCGACGGTGAACGCGCCATGCTCGAAATTCTGACGGCCATGAAACGGGCGGGAGCCAAAATTATTCTCACGTATTTCGCGAAGGAAGTCGCCCAACTCCGGAAAAAGGCATGAGCACGATTTTAATACGAAATGCCCGGCTGGTAAACGAAGGTGCCATTCGCGAAACCGATGTGTATTGCAAAGACGGTTTTATCGAGCAACTTGGTTCGGGTCTGAGCCAGTCGGCGGATACCGTCATCGATGCGGACGGTAATTACCTGTTGCCGGGTGTCATCGACGATCAGGTGCATTTTCGCGAACCTGGTTTGACCCACAAAGCCACCATCCATTCCGAAGCGCGGGCCGCAGTGGCCGGGGGGGTTACGAGTTTCATGGAAATGCCCAATACGGTTCCGAATGTGTTGACGCAGGAGTTGCTGGCGCAGAAATACGAGATTGCCGCGCGGACATCGCTCGCCAATTACTCGTTTTTTATGGGCGGCTCGAACGACAACCTGGCGGAAGTTCTGAAAACCGACCCGACCACCGTCTGCGGGATCAAGATTTTCATGGGTTCCTCGACTGGCAACATGCTGGTCGATAACGTGACGGTCTTGGAAGAGGTGTTCCGGCAAAGCCCGATGCTAATTGCGACGCACTGCGAAGACGAAGCCACCATCCGCGCCAACACCGCCCGGTACAAAGAGCAGTATGGCGATGCCGCCACGGCCGAAATTCATCCGCTGGTGCGAAACGAGGAAGCCTGTCTGAAATCGTCGTCACTGGCGGTGGAACTGGCCAAAAAACACAACACCCGACTACACATCCTGCACATTTCGACCGCCGACGAACTGGCCCTGTTTGACAACACGGTTCCGCTAAAAGAAAAGCGGATTACGGCCGAAGTCTGCGTCCACCACCTGTGGTTCGATGCCGACGATTACGCGCAACTGGGCAACCTGATCAAGTGCAACCCGGCCATCAAAGCCCCCCATCACAAACCGCAACTCTGGCAGGCGTTGCTCGATAACCGGCTGGACATCATTGCCACCGACCACGCCCCCCACACCTGGGACGAAAAACAGCAACCCTACTGGCAGGCACCCTCCGGTTTGCCGCTGGTGCAGCACCCCTTGCTGATCATGCTGGAAGCCGTTCAGCAGGGAAAACTGTCGCTGGAAAAAGTGGTGGAGAAAATGTGCCACGCACCCGCCGATTGTTTTCAGATCGACCGGCGCGGGTATGTTCGGGAAGGCTACTGGGCCGATCTGGTGCTGGTGGACCCGAAACTAAAAACGGAAGTGACCAAAGAGAACATCCAGTACCAGTGTGGTTGGTCGCCCTTGGAAGGAACGACGTTCGGGACGGCCGTCACCCATACGATTGTCTCGGGGCATCTGGCCTATGCTCATGGATTGTTTAACGATACGGTAATGGGGAAACGGTTGCATTTTGTCCGGTAATAAAAAAGGCCGACTTTCCGGCCGGCCTTTTTTTACTATGTATTTCGCCTGTTTACGCTAACCTTCGTCGGTAAAAACATCGGTTGAGAATAGACAGGTATAGATTACTAAACTTCTCGTAACACCACGATTTTAACTGTTTTACCTCCTCGGGGATGAGGAGACCGATCGCTTTTTTTAATTCCTTCTCAAACAATTTCTTGTCAAAGCTAACTTTTTGAAGGATAGTCTTAATGTACTCCAGCATTGTTGCCATACCACATACTACGGTTTTTTGGTTAGAGTTTTGAGGAGCTACTCCACATTCAAAAGATGGTCAACTGAATCGGAAATGATCCGTCGGCATCTCTAAAATTGTAACGCATTCTACGTATTTTTGTTGCTCAAATTTAGAGATGAAATTTTTAAAATTCCAATTTTTAGTTGCATTATTTTTTTACGGCCTGCTGAGCATGAAAGCGTTAGCCCAGGAGCCGTCGATTTCCATTGATTTAGGTGAAACGGACATTTCGATCGAACGGCCCTTTACCATTTCAGTTGTCATCAAAAACAGTGATTCCAGGCCTGTCGTTAACTTTCCTCCCATAAAAGGCTTCATTAAAAAAGGAACGGTTACCAGTGTTTCACCCGCCGAAATGAATGGGAAAACCGTTGTTTCACAAGTGATTACCCAATCATATGCCGCTATACGTCCCGGCCAGTTCCGCTTGCCTCCGTTTGAACTAATCGTGGGCGAAACGACGATCCAATCCGAAGAGGTCATTATTACCGTTAAACCGCAACCCACTCCCGGCGATACCGTCAGGGCGGTGGCTGCTCCTCCGGAGACCATCGCCAAAAATGACGTTTTTCTCTCGCTGAGTACCTCAAAAAGCTCAGTTTATACCGGTGAGGGATTTTCGCTAAAATTGTCTTTTTTTGTGGCCGAATCCTATCCATTCGAATTAACGTTTTATGAACTTGATCAGCAGTTACAACAACTTCTGAAAACAGTGCGCCCGGCCAATTGCTGGGAAGAAAATGAAGGAATTACCGACCTGTCGCGGCATACGGTTTTCTTCAACGGCAAACGTTACGCCGAATACCGCATCTATCAGGCTACCTTTTTTCCGCTCAACAAGCAATCCATTCAGATTCCGTCGGTTCGGTTAAATTTGTTGCAATACCGTCCGGCGGCTAAACCAGGGGTCGAGCGCAGGAAAGAGGTTGTCGCCTACACGACTCGCCCCCTTTCGGTGAGTGTTATGCCCCTGCCGCCCCACCCGCTCCGCGATCAGGTGGCTGTCGGACAATACCGGCTGATTGAAACGAGCCTGCGGAAAAACCCCGCCGTTGGGCAGAGCGTCCAGTATAATTTCCGAATTACAGGCGAAGGAAATATCGCATCCCTGCCCGCTCCGGTGGTGCCTGACTCTACGGCGTTCGATATTTTTCCACCCGGTGAAAAGACCGTCATCAACCGGAGTGGTGGTGTCGTTTCGGGCTACAAAACGTTTTCCTATGCCCTCATTCCCCGCCAGAACGGCAATTTCCCGCTGGCGTCGTTTTTTCAGTGGATTTATTTTGACTTAAAACGACAGCGGTATGACACCCTGCAATCGGCCATTACGTTACGGGTTGGCGGAACGGCCTTGCCCGAAGGGGATACCGTTCGGGTGAGTTTGCCGGGTTCGATTTATACCGGAATTGAGCAAACAGACAGCTCGCAACAGCCGGTTAATCTCCAGGAAATGCTTCGATTGCTGGTAAATATCCTGCTGGTCGGCATGATTGTGGGAATGATGTATTTATTTTGGAGAAAATAGGCGTAGACAAGAGAAATGAGACAAGAGAATAAAGAAAGGTCAGCAACGGTTTTTTAATCTCACGTCTCTTGTCTATCCTCTCACATCTAGAAAGAAATGAGCAGTACATACGGAACGATTTTTAAAATAGCCACATTTGGCGAATCGCACGGCGCAGCGATCGGGGTCATTATCGACGGTTGCCCAGCCGGGTTGGAAGTAGATACGGCTTTCATTCAGTCGGAGCTGGATCGCCGGAAACCGGGCCAGTCGCGCATTACGACGCAACGGCGCGAAAAGGACGAATTTCAGGTGCTTTCCGGCATCTTTGAAGGCAAGACCGAAGGAACGCCCATCAGTCTCGTCATCTGGAACGAAGACCAGCGCAGTAAAGATTATTCGCACATCTCCCAGCAGTTCCGTCCTTCGCACGCTGATTATACGTACCAAGAAAAGTACGGTGTGCGCGATTACCGGGGCGGTGGGCGCAGTTCCGCCCGCGAAACAGCCGCCCGCGTGGCTGCCGGGGCCCTGGCCAAATTGCTGTTGAAACAGCAGGGTGTCAGCATTCAGGCATATGTGTCGCAGGTCGGGAAACTGAAGCTCGAAACGCCGTATCAGCAACTCGAACTGGCAAAAGCCGAGGAGAATGCGGTGCGGTGCCCGGACCCGGAACTGGCGCAGCAAATGTTTGATTACATCGACGAAACCCGCAAGCAGGGCGATTCCATCGGAGGCATCGTGTCGTGCGTCATCACGGGCGCTCCGGTGGGCTGGGGTGAGCCGGTTTTTGATAAACTGCACGCCGAACTGGGCAAAGCGATGTTGAGCATCAATGCCGTAAAAGGCTTCGAATACGGCAGCGGTTTTGCCGGCGTCGAATTGCATGGCTCGGAACACAACGATGAATTCTACATCGAACCGGGCGACGAAACCGGTCGCGTTCGGACCAAAACGAACCATTCCGGCGGGATTCAGGGTGGGATTTCCAACGGCGAGGATATTTATTTTCGGGTCGCGTTCAAACCCGTAGCCACCATCATGCAGGACCAGGACAGCGTGGATGTCAACGGCGATCCGGTGGTGGTTTCGGGCAAAGGACGGCACGACCCGTGTGTGGTTCCGCGCGCCGTTCCGATTGTAGAAGCCATGGCCGCGCTGGTGCTGGCCGATTTTTATTTGCGGAACAAAGGCGCGAAAGTGTGAAGTTGTCTAATTTGGGTCGCTGTGCGGTATTCTTTATCCTTTTTACATTAACCAGTTGGGCAACCATCGCCCAATCTCTCCAGCGGTACACGTTCGACCGGGGGCTGTTCGGAACCGAATTTCGGCAGATTTTCTACGCGCCAAACGACAGCGTTGCGCAGCAGGTTCGCCGGGTGGTCGATGCCCGGATGGATTCGCTCAATGTGGTCATGAGTGATTACCTGGATGGCAGCGAAATCAACCGGCTGTCGGCCACGGCGGGTTCGGGTCAGTGGGTGGCGGTTTCCCCGGATTTGTTCGATATCCTCAGCCGGGCAGTTGCCATTGCCAAAGCCTCCGACGGATTGTTCGATCCCACCGTTGGGCCGCTGTCGCAGCTCTGGCGTCGGGCCGTTCGACGCAAAATCTTTCCCACAAAACCCGAACTCCGAAAGGCCCACCAACAGGTCGATTACCGGTTGATCGAATTGAAAAAACCGGGTTTTGTACGGTTGAAAAAACCGGGTATGCGGCTGGATGTGGGTGGGATTGGACAAGGTTATGCCAATGACGAAGGGCTGAAAGTGCTTCAGCAGTTGGGCATCAAATCGGCTTTGCTGGATATTGGGGGCGATATTCTGGTAAGTGAACCACCACCGGGCGAACGCGGCTGGCGGATTCTGATCGGGACTGCTGCCGACACGACGACCTTGCTTCTCCGCCATGTAGGCATCACGACTTCAGGTGCCACACACCGGTATCTCGAACACAACGGCAAGCGGTATTCGCATCTGCTGAATCCGCGGACGGGTATCGGCCTGCTTCACCACGCCCAGACGACGGTTTTAGCCCCCGACGGCACACAGGCCGATGCGCTCACCAAAGTCTTCAGTGTGGCAGGAATTCGGAAAAGTAAGCGGCTGATAAAGCGGTTTCCGGGCGTAACCGTCTGGATGACGGAAGAACGAAAAGGAAAGTTAAAAAAATGGAGTTCGGTTACTTCGAGGTCGCCATCACCATTTTGATGTTCAGCTTGGCACCGGTTTGCAGCACATCGACCAGATCCTGAACGGCCAGCGTTTTATCAACCCGCACCACAATCGTTGGTTCTGCAACATCCTTCAAGACCGATTTCAGCTCCATCTCCAGGTTTTCGGGAGCAATCGGCGTTTTATCGATGAAATACTGCTTCTGACCATCGACCGACAACGTCACCTGTTTTTTGCTCAATTGCTGCGAAGAGGCCGCTTTAGGAAGCAACAGCTTGATTACATTGGGGTTCGCTACCGTCGAAATGATCAAAAAGAACAACAGCAGGAAAAACATGATGTCGTTCAGGGAGGAGGTAGCCACCTCGGCGGCAAACTTATGTTTTCTTCGGAATTTCATGGAAGAAGATTCTAGAGAAAAGACAAGAGAAGAAAGACAGATAAATAGCGGTATGCGCAGTCTTTAATCTCTTGTCTGTCGTCTCTGGTCTAAATAAAATTTATCGTACCCGCGCGGCTTCAGTCGGTTTTTGCAACACTTCCATAAATTCGAACGAGTTGATTTCCAGCTTCAGCGTGAATTTTTCAATGAACATGTTCAGCAGGTGGTAGCCGGTGTAGGCTATGACCCCAACGATCAAACCGGCACCGGAGGTGATCATTTTTTCGTACAGACCACCGGCGATGATACCGACACTGATGTTGTCAGACAGCGAAATATCGTAGAAAATCCGGATGATCCCCGAAATGGTTCCGATGAAACCCAGCATCGGCGCAATACCGGCAATAATTCCCAAGTACCCCAGATTCTTTTCCAGCCGCGACAACTCGATTTGTCCGACGGTTTCCAGTGTTCCTTCAATTTCCCGGATCGGCGAACCGATGCGGCCAACGGCTTTTTCAAAAATCCGCCCGATGGAATTCCGCTGGTTTTTGCAGAATGATTCGGCCGATTTGATGTTGCCCTGCAAAACCATGTCTTTCACGTTGTCGATAAAATTATCGTCGACCTTCGTGTTGCTGCGAATGAACAGCCAGCGTTCGATAATCATGTACAAGGCGAAAAAAAACAGGAGAGAGATCGGAATCATGACCCAACCACCTTTGGCGACCAGATCGAACAACTGCATGCTTTGGGCCGGGGCTACTGCCGTGGAATCGACGGCCGGAGCACCAGCCGTTGGAACTTGTAATAGAATCATGTGCTATGAATCAGATAAATCGGTTTTACTGGTTGGAATGGAACCGGAGCCGGGCAAACGTCTTCGTTCTCAACGTCCTCCCCGCCGGATTTATTGTTAACGACGGTTGTTCAAATATAACGAAACAATAAGCAGAATAGTCAGAAAAGTTACTGACTAGACCTTAATCAAAATCTTGCCGTGTCGGCCAGCCTGTTCGCTGTGTTCAACGGCTTTTTTGATTTCCGAAAGCGGATACGTCGCTTCAACCGGCAACTGAATCTGACCACCAACGAGCAGCGTAATCACGTTGCGGGCCACGGTCTGCCGTGTCTGGCTGTCGACCCGGCGCATCCAGTCGGTGAGCCAGAAGCCTTTGATGGTCAGCTCCCGGAAAATCATCAAGCCCACATTGAAAGACGGATTTTGCATGCTCAGCACGCCGTAGAGGATCATGGTGCCCCCTTTCGCCAGACATTTCAGCGCGTCGGATGCCGTGTTGCCACCTACGGCTTCCAGCACGCAGGTCACGCCCTTGCCTTCCGTGAGGGCTTTCACCCGGCTGGTCAGTTTTTCTTTTTCCGTATTGACGATGGCCGTGATGCCCAGGGCTTTCAGCTCGTCGTCAAGTTCATTGTGCCGAACCGTACCGATGGTTTGAATGCCTTTGAGTTTACACAATTGAATCACGAGCTTGCTAAACGACGATCCGGCGGCTGTCAGGAGCACCCACTGCCCCGGTTGAAGACCCGACTCTTCGAGCATGGCGTAGGCCGAAAACGGATTGACAAACAACTGGGCGGCCACCTCATCCGAGAGCGCGTCCGGCACCGGAATCAAACTGCGCTGATTGGCCAGCACGTACGTTGACCAGGCCCCGATGGCCGTGAAACTCACCCGAATCCCGGTGCGCATCGAAACGCCCTCCCCCAGCGCATCGACAATGCCAACGCCTTCGAAACCCGCGCCCGAGGGCAATTCGGGCTGAATACCGTACAGATTCTGTACGAACATCAGATCCGAGGGGTTGATCGGGCTGGCGATGACTTTGATCCTGACTTCACCGGGACCGGGTTCGGGCAGGAAGGTATCGATAACCTGAAGCGTGTCGGCAGGTTTTCCGATGGTTGCGAAGTTGACCGTCTGCATGGATACGACAAAAGCAATGGCGTGCGAAATATCACTTATTCGACAAAAGTACAATGCATTCGGTAGTTACTGACTGGAGAATAGGTCAGAATGAACAAACTTTCTATTTTTGCGGCACAATACCACCCGGTTCCCACCGGCAACTAACCAACCGAAACCGATCTTATGAGTGAATTCTGGGCTTATCTCCAATTGGGCTTTGCGCACATTACCGATCCGGGTGGTTACGACCACATTTTGTTTGTCGTGGCTTTGTGTGCGATTTACAGCCTGAACCAGTGGAAACAAGCCCTGATTCTCGTGACGGCTTTTACCGTTGGCCATTCCCTCACGCTGGCACTGGCTACCCTGCAACTCATCAACTACAGCACGGAGTTGATCGAACTGCTGATTCCGGTGACAATCCTGATTACGGCCATCAGTAACTTTTTCTTCAAAGTCCCCAAAAGCCGGTTTAACGAACAGCCCAAACAACCCCGGGGGCGTTATGTGCTGGCGCTGCTGTTCGGGCTGATTCACGGCATGGGTTTTTCCAATTACCTCAGAAGTTTGCTGGGGCAGCAGTCCAGCATCGTAAAACCCTTGTTTGCGTTTAATCTCGGGCTGGAATTTGGCCAGATTTTTATTGTATTTGGCGTGTTGACCATTGCCTTTATCCTGATCGAAATCCTCAAAGTCCGCCGGCACGACTGGAATCTGATTGTTTCCGGCACCGTCGCCGGGATGGCACTCTCCCTGATCATCAACAACCCGTATTTTTCCTGACGGCACTGCGACCGTCAACTCAGCCAGATGTTGGTTTCCAAGCCTTTTTACACGAACAGGAACTAGGAAAATAACAGGGATAAATAGAAACTTTGTCAGCATTGCGGTTCCCGGCAACCGTTCAATAGATATTGTTTGGCGGTTTTTAGTAACTTCATAGCCATATTCATCTACAAATTATATTCTGATACCTAACTATGAAGTTGAGATTCTCCCTGTTGGTTGCGGGATTGACTGCAATAGTATTTGGTGCGGGGGCCCAGGCACCACCTTCGCCCACTTACAAGGCCAACGATCGTTTTGAACAAATGGGCTCGATGTTACCCACGCCCAATACCTTCCGCACGGCTTCAGGCTCACCGGGCCGTGATTTCTTCCAGAACCGTGCCGACTACGATATCAAAGTTGAACTCGATGATGCCAATCAGAAGATCATCGGATCGGAAGTGGTGACGTATTTCAACCACTCGCCCGACGAACTGAAATACATCTGGCTGCAACTGGAGCAGAATCTATTCGAAAAAGGCTCGATCGGCGGCATTTCCCGGACGGGCAGTGTGAACGAAACGGGTATGTCGGCCGCTTCGCTGGGTGCGCTGACCGCAACGGCGGGCCGGGGCCGCGGACCAACCGCCGACCGGGATTTTGGCTATAAAATTACCGCCGTGAAAGACAAAGCCGGTAAGCCCCTGAAATACACCATCAACCAGACGATGATGCGGATCGACTTGCCAGCTCCGCTGAAACCGGGTCAGAATTTCGTGTTTGCCGTCGACTGGAATTACCTCATTACCGAATATTACGGCCGGAGCGGGTACGAATATTTTCCGAAAGACGGCAATTATAATTACTTCATCGCCCACTGGTTTCCGCGCCTGGCAGCTTACGACGATGTCAACGGCTGGCAACACAAGCAGTTTCTGGGTCAGGGCGAGTTCACGCTGATTTTTGGCAATTACAAAGTGGCCATCACCGTTCCGAACGACCACGTTGTGGCAGCTTCGGGTGAGTGCCAGAACTACAAACAGGTGCTGACGCCCACGCAAAGCCAGCGGCTGCAAAAAGCATCGACCTCCAAAACACCCGTTGTGATTGTGACGCAGGCCGAAGCCGTAGCCGCTGAAAAGGCGAAACCGACCGGCAAGAAAACCTGGATTTACAAAGCCGACAACGTCCGGGATTTTGCCTTTGCCTCGTCACGCAAATTCATCTGGGATGCCATGCAAACCGACGTCTACGGCGATGGGAAAAAGATCTGGAGCATGTCGTTTTACCCCAAGGAAGGCAATCCGCTCTGGGAGCAGTATTCGACGCGGGCCGTGGAGCATACCTTGAAATCATACGGAAACCGCACCTTCAAATACCCGTATCCGGTCGCCATTTCGTGCCACGGAACTGCCGGAGGTGGCATGGAATACCCGATGATCAGCTTCAACGGCGGTCGGCCCGAACCCGATGGAACGTATTCCGAAGCAGTAAAAGCCGGGATGATCGGGGTGATTATTCATGAAGTGGGTCACAACTTTTTCCCGATGATCGTCAACTCCGACGAACGGCAGTGGGCGTGGATGGACGAAGGGTTAAACACGTTCTGTCAGTATCTGGCCGAAAAAGAATGGGATTACAAATTTCCGACCCGGCGCGGTGAACCCCAGCAGATTGTCGATTATATGAAATCCGACAAATCGGTGCTGTCGCCCATCATGACCTCGTCAGAAAACGTGATCAGTCTGGGGCCTAATGCCTACGCCAAACCGGCTACGGCCCTGAACATTCTGCGCGAAACCGTTATGGGCCGCGAACTGTTCGACTACGCCTTCAAGGAATATGCCAACCGCTGGGCCTTCAAAAACCCCACCCCGGCCGATTTCTTCCGCACCATGGAAGACGCTTCCGGCGTCGATCTGGACTGGTTCTGGAAAGGCTGGTTCTACGGCGTCGAACCCGTCGATCAGGATCTGGTCGAAGTCGACTGGTTTACGCTCAACACCCAGAATCCAGAGATCGAAAAAGCTCTGGCCCGCACCGAAGCCGAAGCGAAAGCCAAAACCATGAGCAAGATTCGCGACGCGGCTACGAAAGACCAGACCGTCGTAGCCAAAGACTCGACGATGCGCGATTTTTACAACAGCTACGACCCGTTTGCGGTGACGGATGCCGACAAAAAGAGATACCAGGATTACCTGGCGTCGCTCAACGATGAAGAACGCAAAACACTCGAATCGAAGAACAACTTTTATACGCTAACGCTGAAAAACAAGGGCGGTTTGCCGATGCCGGTGATCATTCGGATGCAGTTCGAGGACGGCACGGATTCGGTGGCACGGTTTCCGGCGGAGATCTGGCGGTTCAACGATGCGCAGATCAACAAGGTGATTGCAACCAGCAAGAAAGTGACGCAGTGGACGCTCGATCCGTTCCAGGAAATCGCCGACATCGATGGCGAGAATAACTCATTTCCGAGGGTTTCGAAGCCGACGCGTTTCCAGCTTTACAAGCAGCAACGGAGTCCATTCGCGCCACAGGGCCCGAATCCGATGCAGCAACAGCAGCAGACGACGCAACCACCAGCGCGGCAGGGAGGAGCGAATAAGAATTAAAAACAATCATGAACAATGAATTTGCTCCAAAGTAATTTGGGGATAAATCGAGATTCTTTCGGGGCGATTCATTGTTCATTATTCATTATTCATTAAGTTTGCACCCGATTCGGGATGTAGCACAGCCAGGTAGTGTACTTGCATGGGGTGCAAGGGGTCGTGGGTTCGAATCCCGCCATCCCGACTGTTGGGCCAAAAGGCAGTTAGAGCAATCTAACTGCCTTTTTTTTGGGTTGACAATACGGTTTTCGGCCTTTTCTTAGCTACACCCAGACGAGATGCTCATTTGTCAATTCCGTTTCACCCCGCCATTGATAGGCGGCCAACACGCCCCCTTTGGCGATGCTGAAATCGACACAGGCCGCCCTCGGCGAATCCAGACAGGGCAATCCCTGAAGCCAGTAGTGTCCGAAGAATAGTGGTTTACTCATCTCATCTAATGTCACTCCGGTCTGATAGAGCATGTAATCAACGGGCAGCGAAGCAATGGCAGCCGGAGCATCAAAAAAGTAATCGGCATACGTCGTCGTCTCGGAATGGTTCGTCCACCACCGGATGCGGCTGTCCTGACGAATGATGCCGTCTTTGTCCCGAAAAGTTTGATTATGTGGTAAACGGGCTTCTTTCCCTTTTAATGTTTCTTCAACCGCTTTCCAGAAAGGGGTATTTTTGATGGCTGCTTTTTGCACCAGGCTGGGGGTAAGTCTACCATTCGGCAGCAACTGGTCTAATAACGCTATATGGCTGTCATCCCAACTGGCATGAGCGACCCGGATTGCCGGTAAATTTAAATAAAGGGGAATGGTCAGAAACCAGGAAACATAGTCCTGCCATTCATCAGCAGCATCTTTAAACTGGTAAAGGGTTTGATAGTGCTGATGAATATTTTTAATAATATGTGGCCTTATATGCCCTCCCATTGGATTTTCAAGGTGGAAAGCAATGGCGTTATACTCGTGATTGCCCATAACCGCCAGCGCATGGCTCCCGTCAATCATAGCCCGAACCAGTGACAGGGTTTCCCGGACTTGAGGTCCACGATCAATCCAGTCGCCCACAAAAATTACTTTTCGCGAAGGATGTGAATAAACCCCCTGCTTTTGCTGATAGCCTATTTGCTCAAGCAGTTGGTGCAGCTTATCGGCGTAGCCGTGTACATCACCGACAATGTCATACATACTTTCTTCTAGTATATGGTTGCTTCTAAATGAATATACCGACCGACCGGGCAATAAGGTTCCGTCTCATTTGCTTTTCTACACCCGTCAGGTTTTCAAAACCTGACGGGTATGGTATGGAGAAGCTGAATCAAGTGGAAAATAAATCGTTAAACCTGCCGCATCAAGTGGTTTGAACCTGTTTGGACGTGTTTCGTTTCAGGAATAATGCACAGAGCAGAGAGACGACCAAACCAACCGGAATCACTTCTGAATAGGTCAGTAAAATAACCATAACCGGGTTTTTATACATATCCTTATAGGATTGCATTTCGTCAGCCTGCTTCGCTAATTCCGCCGATGTGGCACCTTCAATCCGGGCTTCTTTTAAAACATGAGCGGTGTAGCGATCCATGAAATCCGGCATGAAAACATAGTAGTCAATTAGCCACACCACAACATAGATTGTCGAGGCAATCAGAGTAATATATAAGCCAATTTTAAAGCCTTTTCCAAACGAAATAACACCACCATTATACTGATCCCGAAAGTTTTTAACACCAACAAAAATAAGGGAAAATGCCAGGAGCATAGAGGCATACCCCAATACCATGTTGCTTTCAAAAGCCTCTGTGTGGTAGCATACGGCTGTGGTCGTTACCATCATGGCGGTAATGATCAAACCGGCGATTAATCCGCAGACCAGAATGATTTTTTTCATAGCGATTACGTTCAGTGTTGTCCGGTGCAAAATTGGACAAGTCTACCCGTTCAAGGCTCATCCTTTCGGGTGATTTTCTGGAAAAAGCAACGAAATTCATACGAAAGGAGGAGGTCGGTCAGGGAATCAGGCTGAGTCGTTTCGCTTTTTCAATCGCCTGCGTCCGGCGTTTAACTTCCAGCTTTTCAAGTACTTTCGCAGAGTGGGTTTTAACGGTATTCAGGGAAACAAACAGGCGCGATGCAATTTCCTGGTTACTCAGTCCCTCGGCGATCAATTGCAGCACTTCCAGTTCGCGTTTACTCAAACCAACTTTCATCAGCTCAGCTTCATTTATACTAAACCCGGAAGTTTGAACATAAACGGCTTTTTCGATAACGACGGTTTCTATTTTAGGATTAATTAATTTCAACGCCAGCCAGATTCCCAGGCCTGTAAATAAAATAGCAATCGCACCAATATAAATTTCAAACGTATGGTTAATAATTAACAATCGCATTTCGAGCCATTTTAAGAAAAACAGCAGCAAAGCCAGCGAAATGCCATAGAACAGGATGAGTTTATTTTCCTTTATGAAATTCACCATGAACCAAAAGAAAGTAGATCGTCTCTTTTATTTGCAGGACTTTATTTATCGGCAAAAACCGCTTCATAATGTGCCGAAGGATCGAAAATGCCCGCGCTTTGTTCGTAAAACGAAGCATCGGTGAGGTAAATACCTTTTTGGGTCTGGGTCCAGGACGCTGCGGCTTTGGGGTGATACCCCATCATGGTGTTCCAGTTTTTGTAATACTGGTGGCCGTTGGTTTCCTGCAAACCGACCGTCATGCCGGGAAAAGGCGGTAGCCGGGCCGCCACGGATTTGTTCCAGTCGACCAGAATCGGATTAACAGTCAGGTCAGCACAAAAGCAGGGAATCTTCTTTTCATACGCCAACTGCGTGATTTTCATCGTCATACTGAGCGTTTTGGCAATGGCTTTCACGGCAATGGCCGAATAACCCTGCTCAATCCGGCGGGCGGCATCTTCTACCGTGTGCGCACTTTCGTCGGCGGCAACCCGTACGCCCAGATCGCCGACAAACACGTCATTATTCTCCTCAAACGGCTCTTCAATCACCGCAATCTGATCGAAAGCACCGATTTTTTTGGCGTGATCCAGAAACCGGAGCAGCGTTTCCTTCTTTTCGTAGCGTCCGTTGGCGTCGAAATAATACGGTATTTTACCGGTTTTGGTGTAGGGTGTTTCGTAATGCCCGATGGCTTTGTGAACCGCAGTCAGAAAGGCAATGTCCTTCTCGATCATTTCCGACTGCGTGCCGGCCGAACCAGTTTTCAGCTTCATAATAAAATAACCTTCGTCGGCGGCTGTTTTGATCCGTTCGGCGGTGGTGCCCACGCTGAACGACGGAATGCTGGCCACTTTCGTATGCCGGTGTGACAAACCCGGTTTGTAGGCCGCCGGAATCATGTCGTCGAAGCGGGCCATTTTGTTCTCCTGCGCATACAACAGCCAGGCGGCATTGTCGACACTGACCAGGGCGTTCAGGGCGAAGGTTTTGCGCAAATCAGGGTTGCGGGTGATCTGTTTGCCATAGGCCAGGACTTCGGGCAGAACGGTATCCAGCAAGTCGACTGGCGTGGTGAACGAAGTGCCTTTGATGAGTTGCAAAGCCCGTTCGGTCATCGCATACATCAGGGCGTTACCGGCACTTTCGGAGTGGGCCGCAAACACGCTGGAATCCGACCAGAGCACGCCCTGCGTTCCGAGACCGATTTTGCGAATACCGGAATCCGATTCCAGCAGCGAGATCGCCTGCCAGCTATCCGTAATGGCGCTTCCCTTGAACCGGTACGGATTCAGCGGTTCCCGCTCAAAATTAGAATTGACGTTCCGGATGCGAATCTTCGCCAGTGGTTTTTGGTCAGCCATCATGTCAGTAAGTTTCCTCGAAAAACCGGTCGTACCCACCGCCAGAAGCGATCCCGTATGACCCACAAATTCACGGCGATTCATATTTTCTGTGTATGATTTTTGATGGGCATCCGTTCAATCCGCGTTCCCTTCAAGATTAGGCTGTCATTTTCTCAAAAAGCTGCCGCTGCTCAATCAGCGACGCTACCTTATCCGCCGGATTGGTGTGGCATTCGAGCAGAATCCAGCCTTTGTAATTCATTTTGGCGAACCAATCCAGCAATTGCTGATACGGATACGTCGGATCGTTGAACTCGCGGACGTGGACCGTATCGCCGAATCGGTCTTTTACCAGATTGAAGTTGTATTCCAGGCCTTTCCCGTTGAAATCCTGCTTGTTACTGTTCCAGCAAACCGTGGCGTTGCGGTTGGGCGCGTGGTCCATGATGGTTTTGATGTTTGGTAGTTCCTGGGTTTCGTTGCCGTGGACTTCCAGCCGGAGTTGTTGCCCGAAGTCAGCCGCATACTTCGCCAGTTCGTTCAGCGACTGACCAATCTGAGCCAGTGTTTTTTCGGTCGGAACGTCTTTGTGCAGCGCGTTGGGTTTTACTTTGACACCCGAACCGCCCACATCGGCACTGAGTCGAATGAACTCCTTCGTCCGCTCGATGGATTGTTTCAACTGGTTCTGATCCGGATAGTCGTATTGCTGGTTTGTCCCTAAACCCACGATCTGAACCGGGCTGTCGGCAAACTTCTTTTTCACGTCCAGCCGCTCAGCCGCCGACAGGTTCGGCATCACGCCGTGGGCGTGTTCCACCCGCAATTCGGCCCCGGTAATGCCCGCCGTTGTGCAATTTTTGATCAGGGTCGGAACATCCCAGTCTTTCCCCCACAAATAGGTGACCATCCCGAGTTTCATCTTCGATTTTTTCCAGTCGGGCGAAGCGAAAGCGGTTCCCGGCAGCAGGGCGACGCCAGCAAACAGCGAAAGATCCTCTATAAAGGTTTTTCGGGTTATTTTTTTCATGGGAAAAGTAGTTTAGTATTTACCCCCAACCTCCTAAAGGGGACTTTCAACGCGGGATCAAAAAGCCCCCTTTAGGGGGTTGGGGCATTAAAACCCAATCGAATTGCCGCCATCGACGGGCAATGAGGCACCGGTAATGTACCGGGCGGCTTCGGATGACAGAAAGACGGCGGCATGACCGATGTCTTCCGGTTTGCCAAAATGCCCCATTGGCGTCCGGCGCATGGCGCGGTCGCGACGCTCGGGATCACCGCCCATCGCTTTTTTGCTCATTTCGGTTTCAATAAAACCCGGCGCAATGGCATTGACCCGAACGTTGTGCGGTGAAAATTCCGACGCCAGCACTTTCACCATGCCCTCGACCCCTGATTTGGAAGCCGCATAAGCCACCACGCGGTCGATGCCATAATAGGCCGCCATGGACGAAATCATCAGAATGGACCCGCTGCGTCGGGGCACCATTCGCCGGGCGCAGGCTCGGGTGAGCGCAAAAACCGCGTTCAGGTTGGTTTGAATGATGCGGTTAAAATCTTCATCCGTCACTTCCAACGCCGGTTTTTTTAGATTGATGCCCGCATTGTTCACCAGAATATCGATGGGCGCGAGCGTGGTTTCAATCTGTTCGACCAACGCATCCAACGCGGCCAATTCGGATACGTCATTGATGAAATAATGAGCGGTTTTGCCCAGTTTCTCAACGGCTTCCCGCAGCGGTTCTTCCCGCCGTCCGGTGATGACAACCGTGGCTCCGGCCTGCACCATGCAGCGGGCAATGTCAAAACCGATGCCGGTTCCTCCGCCCGTAATCAGGGCCAGTTTTCCTGCTAACGAAAATACACTTTGATTAGGTTGATTTTCTGTTGTTTGCACGTGATTATTCGTAGTTAAATGGCGTCACCGCAATTGATAAATCTCCACCAATTCTTTGACTTCTTTTAAAGATCGCTCCGGTTTTTTGAATGGAGCCGGAATGGGTTGTTTCGCAAATTCCTGGAGATACAACACCCAGGCATCGCGCCACCAGATGGCTTCTTTCTGCTGGGTCGCCAGCCGCCCCGAAACACTGGCAAACGTCTCGGGATCGATGTCTTTTTTGACCGATGCCCACTGTTTTTGCAGCCAGCCGACGGAATCTGCGCCGGTATAAAACCGGCTGCAAAGTTCATCCCAGAGCGTCCGGCCGGTGCTTAATTTTTTTGTCCACGAAATGTGGTGAAACCAGAGCAGATAGGGGAGTGGGCAGGTTTCCGGATTATTCCACTGGCGTTGCACTTCGGGGCGGTATTGGGCCAAAGCGTTGCTGCCGGTTGCTGTCCGGTCAAAGCCCAGCCCAACCGAATCGGCGCGGTGGTAATAAACCGCCGTCCAGTCGGGGCGCGAACTGCGGTTTTGCCAGGGTTCCGGCGCAAAGTGAACGCCCGTCCAGGGACGCGAAAGACCCAGTGGCGTGTTGTAATTGACGTAAATCTCCCGCGACTTAAGCAGCAGATCCGTGACGGTTTTTACGGATGTCGGTTCAGTCGTCAATGTCATGGTAACCCATTCATTCGCAAGAGCTTCTGCGGAAAGCGTGTGGTCCCAGGCCAGTCTTCCAAAGGCATACCAGTTGGCCTGCGCCAGCGGATGCCCCGTCCAGTTTCGGTCGGAGCCGGTATTAGCCACCCCGGCAATGGCGGTCATCTTATAATCGTGAAGACTGCCATCGATAACCTTCGCAACGGTTGAGCCTTTTCCGCTCACGTACGTATCCGAATCCAGACACTCCTTGAAAATCGGGGCTTCGTAGACCAGATGCGTCGCAAAACCGAGGTATTCCTGCGTAAGCTGAAATTCCATGCCTAGTGGTGTTTTGGGCATCATGCCAAAAATGGGAGAAAACGGCTCGCGGGGCTGGAAATCAATCGGGCCGTTTTTGACCTGAACAATCACGTTTTTCTCAAACTGGCCGTCCAGCGGTTTGAACTCGTCGTAAGCCGCTTTGAAACGGTCGGCCTTTCCGTCGGCTTTGTAGACAAATGCCCGCCAGATTACAATGCCCTTGTGCGGAGCCAGGGCCTTGGCGAGCATGTTGGCCCCATCGGCGTGGTTGCGACCGTAATCCTGCGGGCCGGGTTGCCCTTCTGAGTTTGCCTTAACCAGAAAACCGCCAAAATCCGGGATGGATTTATAAATTTCATTCGCTTTATCGGCCCACCATTGGTTCACTTCGGGATCGAGCGGGTCGGCAGTTTTTAAGCCCCCGATGGTTTTTGGGGCCGGGAAATAAACGGAGAGGTAAATCTTGATACCGTAGGGGCGAAAGACATTGGCCAGCGCGGCCACTTTCTGCAAATATTCGGCGGTCAGAAACCGGGAACTGGCATTGACGTTGTTGACGACGGTTCCATTGATGCCAATCGAAGCATTGGCGCGGGCATATTCCCTGTAGCGGGGGTCGATGCGTTCGGGCAGTTCATACCATTTCCAGAGCGACTCCCCGGCGTAGCCCCGTTCGATGGAAGCATCCGTATTGTCCCAGTGATTCAGCATCCGGTGCTGGATTTTCGGACTGCTGGTCAACGACAGTTGGGCGATGGACTGCCGGGTTTGCAAATGACGCAGCAAGGCAAAAACGCCGTACAAAACCCCGGAGTCGGTTTTTCCGGTAATGGTGATGGTATTCTGGCGGTTTAGAATCTGATACCCTTCTTCGTTAAGTTGCGGCTGCTTTGGGTTGACTGTCAGGACAATACTGCCGGTTTTGCCTCCGGCACTGGCGACAGTTGGTACGGTTTTTCCCAGTAATCCCTGCAAACCGGTTTGCAATTCTTCGGCGGCTGTTTTCAAAACCGGGCTGGTGCTGTTCAGAACGATCAACTGCGTGGAACGGGCATAAGCTGCTCGTTGCCCGGCGTCTTTAATCGGGTCGTATTTCAGCCACAACCGGTAACCATCGTCGGCTCTGCAAAGCGTGGAGAATAGAAACAGGAATACTATTTTGTAATTCATGCTTTTTAGAAAAAGTTGTTTCGCAGAGTTGAGCGGAGTTAAAAAGAGTTAAGCGGAGTCTCTGATAAACTCTTTTTAACTCCGCTCAACTCTGCGAAATAATTTGATCTTCCAACGACCGCACAATTCCCAACTCAAGACCCCGCAATTCAGCCAATCCGCGCAGTCGGCCAATGGCGGAATACCCCGGATAGGTTTTTTTATGCAGGTCGTCGAGCATCTGGTGGCCGTGGTCCGGACGCATCGGAATCTGGGTTACGCCCACTTCGGTTTTTGCCCGCCGTTGCTGCTCCAGCACAATTTCTTTCACGACGGCATACATATCCACGTCGCCCGCCAGATGGTCGGCTTCGTGAAAATTGCGTGGGTTGTCTTCGCGTTTGGTCGTTCGGAGGTGAATAAAATGAATCCGGTTGCCAAACCGCCGGATCATGCCCGGCAGGTCGTTGTCCGGGCGAATTCCCAGCGAACCGGTGCAGAACGTAATGCCGTTAGCGGTCACATCGGAAGCCGCCATCAATTCCGCCAGATCGGCTTCGGTGCTCACAACGCGCGGCAATCCCAGCAACGGTCTCGGCGGATCGTCGGGGTGAATGCACAGATTGATGCCGACCGATTCGGCGACCGGAGCCACTTCCCGGATAAAATAGTAGAGATTCTCCCGTAGTTCGCGGTCACCGATCGTAGTGTATTCGTCCAGCAAACCCTGAAATGTCGCCAGCGTAAACGCTTCTTCGGAACCGGGCAAACCGAGCAGAACGATATTACTCAATTCGGTGATTTGTTCCGGCGTCATCCCGGAAAATTTCTCCCGGGCGCTCTGGATCACGTCCGCTTCGTAATCCGCTTCGGCACCCGGTCGTTTCAGAATGCACAGGTCGAAAACCGCAAAATCTTCCCACACAAACCGCAAAGCCAAGGAACCATCGGGCATTTCGTAGTTCAAATTGGTGCGTGACCAATCCAGAACCGGCATGAAATTGTAGCAAACCGTATGGATACCGCAAGCAGCCAGATTGTGTAGCGATTGTTTATAGGTATCGATAAAATGGGCCCGGCTTGGCCGGCCTTTCTTGATGTCTTCGTGAACCGGTAAACTCTCTACCACCGACCAATGCAGGGATGAATACCGCCCGTTGTCGGCTTCGATAAGCTGTTTCCGTTTTTCGATTTCTTCCACCGGCCAGACATCGCCGACCGGAATCTGGTGCAAAGCCGTCACAATGCCGCTGCACCCTGCCTGACGAATGTCCATCAGCGAAACCGGGTCGTGCGGCCCGAACCACCGCATGGTTTGTAGCATTCCCATCCTTACACTATTGTTTGTTTTACGTTTAACGCCGTAAAAGAGGCTAAAAATGACGAATTTCAGCCTCTTTTACGGTGTTAAGGATGCGTTTTTCATGGATTACACAAAGAAAGGCACGTCTTTCGGAGCGTATTTTTTCATGCCCGCTTCGTTGATTTCGACGCCAATACCCGGTTTTTCGGACAGCGGAATAAAACCGTCTTTGACCATGGGCCCGTCGAAGGTGACAATTTCCTTGAACATCGGATCTTCATGGAAATAAATCTGCCATTCCAGAATCATGAAATTCGGCACCGATGCGCAAACGTGGCTGGACGCCATCGCGCCCAGATACGACGCCACCATGTGGGGCGCAAACGGCACATAATACAGGTTGGCCAGATTGGCAATCCGCTGACCTTCGCCCAATCCACCGGCTTTCTGCAAATCGGGCATGATAATGTCCACCGCGCCAATTTCCAGCATTCGCCGGAAACCGTGGGCCAGATAGTGGTTTTCACCCGCGCAAATGGGCGTGCTGGTCGATTCGGAAATGATCTTGTAGGCGTCGACGTTTTCGGCCGGAATCGGTTCTTCCAGGAACATCAGATTCAGTGGTTCCATCATCTTGGCCACCCGTTTGCCCGTTGTCATGTCATACCGCCCGTGCATATCGACGCAAATATCGATCTTGGGACCAACCGCTTTCCGAACGGCGGCAATCTGGTTATACATCCGCTCCAGTTCGCCCGGGCTGGCGGTCCAGTTGTAACGGTCATATTTATTGGGGTCACCGGCTTCGTCGATGTCATATTTCACGGCGTTAAAGCCCATTTTGACGGCTTCGACGGCACTTTGGGCGAAATTGTTTGTGCTTTTGTCGGTATCCCGGTACGTACCCGTGTCGCAATAAACCCGGATTCGGTCCCGGTATTTACCGCCTAATAATTGGTAAACGGGCAGTCCGAGGGCTTTTCCGGCCAAGTCCCACAGGGCGGTTTCGACGGCGGACAAAACCGCAATAAACATCCCGGCCTGAGCCCCTTCAAAAAAACCGGATCGGCGGATGTCTTCAAACAGTCGGTTAACATTCAGCGGGCTTTTGCCCTTGATGCGCTCGGCCATCAGCTTCACCAGATGATAGGTTCCGGGCGTGGCATCGACGCCTTCTCCGCAGCCCCAGATGCCCTGGTTGGTGTGAATTTTGACAAATAAGCTGTGTCCACCGCGAATGAAACCGCATTTGATGTCGGTGATTTTCAGATCCGACGGCGCGGAGGACATCGGGGTTCGCTCGATGGCGGTTTCCAGGCCGTTGCCGTAGCTGGCGGTGGCGGCAAACACACTGGCAATGGCACTTTTCGTCAGGAAAGATCTTCGTGAGGTCATGAGTTAAGGAGTTTGTGGGGTTGTTACACAGAGTTTATCAGAGGTCATCAGAGTTTACCAGAGATTTCTTTGATTAACTCTGATTTCCTTTGATAAACTCTGTGTAATAGCTCTTTCACCACGTACGGGTTTTTAGATATTCCTGAATCTGTTCTTTGGGAACCGGCAATTCGCTCAAGTGGGCGTTGAGCCATTGGGAAAAGTCTTTTTCGATCACATCCGACCAGCGGGTATCGATCTGGCCGGGCGTATATTTCTGTTCGCGAAGCCGCTGGTGGCCGAACATATCCCGCAAGCGGACGATTTCGGAGGTTTTGACCACTTTTTCGGCTAGGTGCGGAGGAATGAAACTTACGCCCCCATCGCGGCCCAGCACAATGTCGCCGGGCATCACCATCACTTTGCCAATCCGGGTCGGGCGGTTAATGCCCACCAAGGTCGTGTTCAACTCGCCGTCGGCGTTGTTGAGGTGGTGGGAAGGGTGATAGCTACGGAAGTAGGACGTAAAACCGCCGATTTCCTTCAGACCGGCGATGTCGCGCACGGCCCCTTCGTAAACGATACCGTTACCGGTTTTGGCGTAAATGGAATTGCCAAGGTTATCGCCGATGGTTGGACCGTCTTCGTGCATATCAAACTGATCGACCACATAAACGTCGCCTTTCACCAGCATATCGATGGGCCAGGAATTTTGGGATTTAACGCGGCCGTCTTTTTCGTGTCCTTTTTTATCAGTAACCCGCTGCACATCGGGTCGTCCGGGCATGAACGTGGCCGTGAGCGCACGACCCACCAGCACGCTGTCGGGGTTGATGGTTTGCCAGCCACCGGCATACTGATACTTGTAGTTTTCGCCTTTCATGGTGGCCCAGGCTTCTTCGTGGGTCACCAGTTTCATGCGCTTCAGAATGGCATCCGGCACTTTGGGCCGCCCGTCCGGAAAGCGTTCCCCTTTCCATTCCGGGGTGAGAAAGATCAGTTCTTCGCGGGAGATTTGTTGCGCGAACGACACCGTCGCCAGTCCGAACAGAACGAGCGATGCGATTAATAGAGATACCCGTTTCATCATGAAATTCAAGAACAGCTAATTGGTTTGGGAATTAAAGGAAAGAAGGCGAATGGCAAAAACATCTACCCTTTAGCCCGGATTGAATTTACCGGACACGGTATTCGGCGACGGTTGTGCCAAAACCGTGTCCACTTTGTCCGCAACCGAACAAATAGTGTCCGGCTTCGTACACCTTTCAATAATACTGAAAATTCGTATGCTGATTATCAGGATGTTAATTTGTTGGCATGGCAATTGGCATAGAGTAATCAGAACAGTAACAACAATAGAAACAGAAACAACAACAACAAATACGAACAAACCATGAAAGCATTATTTGGTACTTTGATCTGCACTGCGCTGTTGAGCGCCAACCTCGCAACGGCCACTCCGAACACGCCCAAAAACCGTTCGTTTGAAACGAGCACGTTTGTGACGAATCAAAACAAAATTTGGGTGGCCGTTGAAAAGTCCTCGTCGACACCGGTAACGGTGGTCTTGCGTAACAAGGACAATGACGTTTTCTTCAAACGGTTTATTGGCAAAAACGAAAGTAAGTTTGCCGCGAAGCTGGACGTCAGCGGTTTGGCGGACGGGCAGTATGAGCTGGAGTTTATCTCTTCGGAGGGAAGTGTTAAAAAGACGGTCAACATTGGAAAACCCGCGGTGGTTGAACCGACCCGGATGATTTCCATGAAATAAATGATTCTGTAGGATTAGTTTAGGTTAAGAAAGCGCAGGAAAGCTACTTCTGATTCGGAAGTAGCTTTTTTTTGGGTTTATCGAAAACCGTAAATCTGATTAATTTTGCGGATGCAACAGCCGCGTACCATTTATACTCCTGCTTTTTTTCTTCTCTGCCTGAGTTCATTTCTTTTCTTTGCCAGCTTCAACATGCTGATTCCCGAATTACCGGGTTATCTAACGGACCTGGGCGGGGCCGAATACAAGGGCTATATCATCAGCTTGTTCACCATAACTGCCGGGTTATCAAGGCCTTTCAGCGGCCGGTTGACCGACACCATCGGCCGGGTGCCGGTGATGGCTTTCGGGTCGCTGGTCTGTTTCGTATGCGGTTTTTTATATCCTTTGGTACCGCTGGTCTGGTTCAACGGGGTGGCGGCTTTGTTGCTGTTGCGGCTGGTACACGGTTTTTCGACCGGATTCAAACCGACCGGAACCTCGGCTTACGTGGCTGACATTGTTCCTGATGCACGGCGGGGCGAAGCGATGGGCGTTTTAGGCTTAAGTGGCAGCATCGGCATGGCGTTCGGCCCGGCTTTGGGGAGTTGGCTGACGTCACTTTTTGGCCTGAATGCCCTGTTTTATACGTCTTCGGTGCTGGCGTTACTTTCCATCATCATTTTAGTGAACATGAAGGAGACGCTGACCAACCGCGTGCCGTTTCGCTGGCGTTTATTGCGGATTTCCCGTCGGGATGTCTTCGAGCCTGCGGTTTTTGCCCCATCGCTGGTCACTTTTCTCAACTCCTTCAGCTTTGGTGCGGTCATTACGCTGGCTCCCGACTTCAGCCAGGCATTGAATGTGGGCAATAAAGGGTTATTTTTTACGGTTTTCACCATTTCTTCCCTGGCGATTCGCTTTCTGGCGGGTAAGATATCCGACGAGTACGGGCGTCGTCCGGTATTGTGCCTGGCTTCCCTGATCATCACGGCGGCTATGGTTTTATTGGCCCTTAGCACTTCTACCACGTCGTTTTTGCTCGCAGGCGTGGTGTTTGGCATTTCGATGGGGATGTATTCGCCAACGGCGCAGGCCTGGACCGTTGATCTTAGCCATTCGGAGAATCGGGGGCGGGCGCTGGCAACCATGTACATTGCACTGGAGGCCGGTATCGGGTTGGGCGCTTATCTTTCGGCTTTTCTTTACGACAATAAAACCGATCGGTTCCCGCTGGCTTTTTTCAGCATTGCCGTCTTTTCATCGGTTTCCTTTCTTTTTCTTCTAGGGAAACCGAAAAAAAAATAAACAATTTTTAAGGGCTTGCGACTATGATTTTTGCAAAAAAGGCAGAATCAGGGGCTAAAAAACGGATTTTAAGCTGCTGGTCACCCAAACGTAATTTTTCTGAACGATATTTTTAGTTGTATATTTGTAAGGGGTTTACGGGAATAACGTCCTGATTAGTAGGTAGAAATCCCAAAAGCATAGAGATCTTCACCACTCAGGCAGATTTACTCGCATAAATCTTTCATTCACATGGGTACAAACTGGCTTTTATATGCAAACAAATAATATTTCGTATAATGGCGTGAAAAAGAAATAGTTACTAATTTTTTTACAAATTTAATACAATGGTAAAAACTTGGAAAAATCTAAAAATCGTTGAATAAATTCCCGAATTAACAAAAAAATGACCTACCCATTTGTATAAATTCAGATAGAAAATTGATACTTTTGTAGTAGGCTTCGAGGAAAGTCTTCCGAAATTTTATTCTACCAAAACGTTTCAATTTGAAATTTTCGTTTTCTTTACACAAAAAACCAGTTTCAATTTAACCCTACAGTTAGTCTAATGAAAACACAATCTCCAACTCCAGCACCAGCTAAAGCAGCAGCTCCCAAGAAAAAGTCGAGCGGTCTGAACCCGGTGTTTGTCATTCCCATTTTGTTTGCCATCGCTTTGAGCACGTACATGTTTGTATTTGGCGATGGTAGTCACTTCCAAGGTGGAAATAACGAAAACTTACCGGTCGACGGCGATTATTTTGGGATCATCTACAAAGGTGGTTCAATTGTACCTATTCTGTTTACCTGTTTCTTAATTGTACTGGTTTTCTCAATTGAGCGTTTTATTACGATCGGTCGTGCCAATGGTTCCGGTTCAATCGACGAGTTTGTTCGGAAAGTGAAAGGTCAGCTTGACCGCAATGAAGTTGAAGCCGCTATCAAAGAGTGTGACCGTCAGAAAGGTTCGGTTGGAAACGTTGTCAAAACGGCACTGGTAAAATACCAGCAACTCAGAACCGACACGGAACTGACCAAAGAGCAAAAACTGATTGCGCTTCAGAAAGAAGTTGAAGAAGCAACAACGCTTGAATTGCCGATGCTGGAGAAAAACCTGACCATCATTGCTACGCTGGCTTCGGTATCGACGCTGGTTGCCCTGTTGGGTACGGTATTGGGTATGATCCGCGCCTTTAGCGAATTGGGATCGACGGGTCAGCCGGATACGGCCGCTTTGTCAACGGGTATTTCGGAAGCCCTTGTCAACACGGCGTTGGGTATCGGTACGGCCGCCATCGCGACGATCATGTACAGCTACTTTACGAGCCGCATTGATGAATTGACTTACAACATCGATGAAATCGGTTTGAGCATTCAGCAAAACTTTGCCGCACACAATTAATTGGGGTTCGGTACCGTTTTTACATCACAAAAAACAATAAACTATGCCTATCGTTAAGCCTAAACGGTCGAGACCTCACATGGACATGACGGCGATGTGTGATGTAGCATTCCTTCTTCTGACCTTCTTTATTTTGACGGCTCAGATTCGCGTACAGGAGGCTGCTGAAATCAATCCGCCGACCTCGATTTCCGGTATAAAAGTTCCCGATACGGATATCATGACGATTAGTCTGGACAAAGAGGGGAAAGTGTTCTTTGGTATCGATGGGCAACCCAATCGGATTGCCATGCTCGAAAACATTGGAGAAACCTACGGGATTTCGTTCTCCGATCGGGAAAAGAAAGCGTTCTCTCTGCTGCCAAACTTCGGGATTCCGGTCAACCAATTGAAGTCGTTTTTATCGCTGAAATCAGATCAGCAGGCGCAGGTGAAACAGCCGGGCGTTCCGGTCGATTCAACGGCCAGCCTGCAAACGAACCAGTTGTCGCAATGGGTATTCAATGCCCGGAAAGCGAATAACAAACTGCGTATCGCTGTGAAAGGTGATAACCTGGCGAAATTTCCGAACTTCAAGAACGTGTTAAGTTCCCTGCAATCGCAGAACATTAACAAGTTTAACCTGATTACCGGGACTGAAGCTCCGCCGGCCGGCTGGACAAATGATTAATTATTAACCACAAACTCACGCGATTCATCGCCTTAGATTCGTAACACAATGGCAGATATCGACGCTGGTGGGGGTGGTGGTGGTAAACATAAAGGTGGGAAAGTCCGCAGTAAAAAAGGGTCTACCCGGGTCGATATGACCCCGATGGTTGACTTGGGCTTTCTTCTCATTACGTTTTTCATTCTTGCCTCCACCTTAAGTAAACCGTCTTCGATGACACTAAACGTGCCAGACAAGACCGAGAAAGTTGAAACGGAGCCCATCAAGGCCTCCAAGGTAATGACGATTTTCCTGGGGAAAGAAAACCAGATCCATTACATTTTCGGAAAAGCGGCTAACGAAGACCCGGAATTGAAAACGGTTCAGTTTGGTCCCGAAATTCGCAATGCACTTCAGGAAAACAAGCAAAAAATCGGAGAGAAAGACTTCGTCGTGGTGATCAAGCCAACCGCAGAATCTACCTACAAAAATCTGGTGGATATGCTGGACGAGATGGCCATTACGAAGACGAAACGCTACGCATTGGTAGACCAGTTGACTCCGGATGAGAATAAGCTTATTGCCGATAAAATGAAGTAATGAACGGCTGATAAAGCCAACCCAATAATTATTTAATCGCCATGGCAGAAGTAACGACTAATCCTGCAACACTCGATGACATCGTGTTCGCAGATCGTAACAAGGCGTATGGTGCGTATGCATTACGGAAAGGCTATTCCACAACGGTCTATCGGGCCCTGATTATCGGGTCGGTACTGTTTCTGCTGGCAATGGCTACTCCTTCAATTATTTCTGTTCTGACTCCGAAAGAAGATGAGCAGGCGATGGTTGAAGTGGACCTGATGAAGTTACCACCTCCGCCGATTGACCCCAATGAGCCACCACCACCACCGCCACCACCGGTCGAATTGCCGAAGGTGAACACGGTGAAGTTTCTTCCTCCGGAAGTAAAACCGGATGAGGAAGTTCCTGAAGAAACTCCTCCGCCAACCGTGGAAGAGTTGAAAGAAGCCGTTGCGGCCGAAAAAACGCAGGAAGGTGACCCCAACGCCGAAGAGGTGATTGTGGCTCCGGAAGAAACCGCCGGTCCAACCAAGGTGGAAGCTGCCGTTGAAGCGGCTCCCAAAGAAGACCAAATCTTTACCGTTGTTGAACAAAATCCGGAATTTCCGGGAGGGATGGCTGCGCTTGGCCAGTTTCTGGGCAAGAACATTCGCTACCCACCCGCAGCCTCCCGGGCTAACATCTCAGGCCGGGTGTTCGTGAGCTTCGTCGTTAATACCGATGGAAGTATCCAGGATGTCACAGTTTTGAAAGGACTTGGGTTTGGTACGGATGAAGAAGCCATGCGCGTTGTAAAAGCCATGCCGAAATGGAGACCCGGTAAACAATCTGGTCGCCCGGTACGGGTAAAATACAACTTGCCGATCAACTTCCAGTTGGAGTAAGGTTGCGAATGAAAGAAAAACCATCTGCCGATCTTTTCAGCCTGTCTGTTACGGTGCTGATGGGGTTGTTATACCTGGGAGGGGGCATCTACCTGATTGCCTCCTCCCAGTCTTTTGGACTGTTGCCCACCGGAGTTTTTCGATATCTGTTGGCAGGTTTGCTAATCATATATGGGCTGTTTAGAGCATACCGGGGCATACAACGTTGGCTTTAGTCATGAAGAATCTGATTACGATTGGAACAGGGCTTGTATTGATCAGCCTGATCTCCTGCTCAAAACCTCCGCCGGATAACCCGAGCCACGGAACGATCAATGTCACGGCCGATGAATCGCTGGAGCCGATGGTCGAGTCGATCTATAAGGCCTATGAAGGCGTTTATCCGGGAGCAAAATTTAACGTAGCATTTAAACCCGAGCAGGAAGCCATCACGACGATGCTGCGGGACAGTGCCCGGCTGGTTTTTTCGACGCGGGAACTGAATGACAACGAGAAGTCCGTTTTTACGAAGGAGAAAATCAAATACAAATCGGAATTTATTGCCACAGACGGTATTGCGTTGATTGTTGGCCGTGAAAATCAGGATAGCCTGATTACTATGCCTGAGTTGAACGCTATTTTTCAGGGAAAGATTACCCGCTGGGAACAACTGAAGACCGGAAGCCAGAAAGGACCCATTGTACTGGTATTCGACAATAACAACTCAAGCAATCTGAACTTTGCCCTAAAGCAGTTTAACGTTTCTGATCTAAGCCGTATCAAAATTTTTACGGTAAAATCAAACAAACAGGTTATTGATTACGTTCGTAAGAATCCAACGGCATTGGGATTTATCGGCGTCAACTGGATTAGCGACGGCGATTCTCCTCTAGCGGCCGAGTTGTCAAAAAATCTGCGGGTAATGGGCGTATCGGAGAAGGCAAATCCGGGTTCAATCGACGATTTTTTCCAACCATTTCAAAAGAATTTAGGTTTAAAGTTATATCCCCTGCGTCGAAACGTATACGTGATCAGCCGCGAAGCCCATGCGGGTTTAGGAGGAGGACTGGTCAATTACATTGTTCGGGATGTGGGCAGCTTACTGATCGAAAAAAGTGGTCTTTGGCCTGCCAAACCGTATATTCGGGAGGTATATTTGGAAAAGAAATGAAAAATTTTCTGTTTCTGACGCAATTGTATAATTTTGCATTTTGTTTTTTACTATAGTAAACTATTTTTTCACCTATTTCTCAACCTGAAATTGGCATGAATTTCCAAAAGAAAGCTCTGTTGACAGTGGTAGCCGCCGGTTTGTTTGGCTCATTGCAAGCGGTTGCCCAAGACGCACAATCGGGAGTGAAGGATCTGGAAGCAGGCCGTTATACCAAGGCTCTCCAAACGTTTCAAAGTTTGGCAACCAGTGCTCCTTCTGCCGAAAACTTTTTCTATCTGGGATATGCTCAGTTGAAATCCGGTAATCCGGACGCGGCCAAACAAGCCTTTGAAAAAGGCGCGGCTGCCGATCCTAAAAACCAACTCAACAATGTGGGATTGGGTGCTGTTGCCCTGGCCAAGAAGGATCGCGCTACGGCGAAAACCTTGATTGACAATGCGCTGAAAGAAACCAAAAATAAGAATATCGATGTGTTGCTGCGCGCTGGTGAAGCCTACACGATGTTCAAAGATGCCGGTATGAACGATCCGGCCGAAGCACTCCGGATTCTGGCAATTGCGGACGAGCGGGATAAGAAGAACGAAAACGCTGACATTGAAATGGCGTTAGGCGATGCGTACTCACTCAAGAATGATGGCGGTAACGCGGTTACGAAGTACGAAAACGCCCTATCGATCCGGCCAAATGACGCGGAAGCCAAATACAAAATCGGGAACACCTTCCTGCGCGGTAAGAATTATGCGGAAGCGCAAAAATTCTACGCCCAGGCGATTGAAGCGGACCCCGAGTTTGCGCCTACTTACGAAGATCTAGCGGAAGCTTTTTTTGGCTCAAGAGCTTACAAAAATGCGTCCAAAAACATGGATCTGTACATTCAGAAGAGCCAGACTACGGATGTGGATAAACTGTTGCGTTCAGCTCAGTTCGACTTCCTGGCTGGCGATAACCTGAAAGCCATTCAAAAACTGGATCAGTTGAAAGGAAAAGTGAACAACCCGGTTATTCAACGGATTTACGGCTGGGCGTATTCAGGCTCGGGCAAGTACAATGAAGCCATCGAGTCGTTGAACACGTTTATCAAAACCGCCCCGGAAAAAGTCATTTATGATGACTATAAATACCTGGGTCGGGCATATGGGCAATTGGGAACACCGGAAGGCGATTCGCTGGCTCTGGTGAACTTGGAAAAAGCAGCACCGTTGGATACAACGGAAAACCTGTACCGGGAAATCGGAAAAACATTGCAAGGGGCTAAAAAGTATGATGCTGCAGCGCTTGCCTGGCAGAAAGCCATCGCCCTGGATACGGGAAAAGCAACGACCAATGATTACTTCCAATTGGGAATGTCTAATTATCTGCTCGGAAGCCGGGTTGGCCGGGACAGCACCATGATGATGAACGGTGACACCGCTGCCATTCGTGAAGCGAAGGAAAAATATTATGCGGCTGCTGATTCAGCGTTCCTGAAAGTAAATCAGATTACCCCTGATTGGTCGCCCGGTTATTATTTCCGCGCTTCTGCTAATTATTTCAGCGATACCAAAGGTGCAATGGCAACCGGTGAGCCCGTACCGCTGTATGAAAAATATCTGGAGGTTTCCGACAAGGAAATCGCGGCTGATGCGGCTAAGAAAGAAGCCAACAAACGGTATATGATGACCGCCTATAAATTTCTGTCGTCGTACTACGCTAACAAAAACGATGCCGTTAAATCGAAGGAATACTTGACGAAAGCGGCTGAGCTTGATCCGAACGATAAGGATGTGCAAAATGCACTGAATCCGCCGGCACCCCAGCCCGCTGCAAAACCAGCCGCCAAGCCAGCCGCTAAAAAGCCGGTGAAGGCTACGAAATAACCGGTAATAATGAATTATTGACAAAAAGAGGAACCCCTGAAACGGTTCCTCTTTTTGTTCGTAGACACCTATTGATAAATACTTCGGCCGGAAAATGCTGTTTTCCTGCCAACAATTGTAATTTTGTGCATAAACCTGCGTGTATCTTGCTATCACTCTATGCTTAACCTTGTACTATTTGGCCCGCCGGGTGCCGGAAAAGGCACACAAAGTGAAAAATTAATTGCCCAATATCAATTGGTGCATTTGTCGACCGGCGACCTGCTGCGCTCCGAAATACGGGGGGGCACAGAACTGGGCTTGCGAGCCAAGATGCTCATGGACCAGGGAATTCTGGTACCTGATGAGGTCGTGATCGGTATGATTGAGAATAAGCTAAAAGAAAATCAGTCAGCGGCTGGCTTCATTTTTGATGGATTTCCACGAACAGTTCCCCAGGCGGAAGCGCTCGATGAACTATTGGCCCAGCACAACACCCAGATCAAGGTCATGGTGGCACTGGTGGTGGATGAAGACGAACTGACCAAACGGCTGCTGATTCGGGGGCAGTCGTCGGGCCGTCCTGATGATCAGAACGAAGCATTGATCCATCGCAGGATTAAAGAGTACAATGATAAAACGGCACCTGTCGCCAGTTACTACGAGTCGCAAGGAAAGTTCAAAGCCATTGGTGGCATTGGGAATATTGAAGAAATATTTCAGGCCATCTGTGCCGAAATTGAAACGGTCACTGCGAATGTTCGCCAGTAAAATACAAGCGATAGGCCTAAAACAGTAGCATGGCTTCATCAAATTTTATAGATTACGTAAAAATAAACATTCGATCCGGTGCAGGTGGTGCGGGTTCTATGCACTTTCGGCGGGAAAAACACGTCGATAAAGGCGGACCCGATGGGGGCGATGGCGGTCGGGGTGGTCACATTATCCTGAAAGGAAGTTCGCAGCTCTGGACCCTGCTGCACCTGAAATATCAGAAACACATCAAGGCAAAACCCGGAAAAGGGGGCGAAGGAGGTCGGCGAACCGGAGCCGAAGGCGAAGACGTCATTATTGAGGTTCCGTTGGGAACCATAGCCCGTCACGCTGAAACCGGCGATCGAATGGCCGAAATTACGGAGGATGGCCAGCAAGTCATTCTCTTACCCGGTGGCCGGGGAGGCATGGGAAACACCCACTTTAAATCTGCAACCAAGCAGGCCCCCGACTATGCACAACCGGGCGAGCCAGGGCTTGAAGAATGGGTCATTTTAGAACTGAAACTGCTCGCTGACGTTGGGTTGGTTGGGTTTCCAAATGCGGGTAAATCAACGTTGCTGTCCGTCCTGTCGGCGGCTAAACCCGAAATTGCGGATTACCCCTTTACAACCCTTGTCCCCCAGTTAGGGGTCGTTGCTTACCGGGATTATAAATCGTTTGTCATGGCCGATGTGCCGGGAATTATTGAAGGTGCATCACAGGGAAAAGGCCTGGGACTGCGTTTTCTGCGGCACATTGAACGGAACTCTATTCTGCTATTTCTGGTACCAGCCACCAGTGAGGACTGCGGAGCTGAATACGAGACCTTATTGAACGAATTGCGGCAGTATAATCCCGAATTGCTTGATAAACAGCGCCTGTTGGCAATCTCAAAAATAGATTTAATCGAGGAGATAGATTATAATGCGATTTTGGATCGTTTACCGGCTGATATCCCGGCGGTTTTTATTTCGTCCGTCCGTCAGCAGGGATTGACTGAACTAAAGGATCTGATCTGGAAAGCATTGACGCAAACTGAAAACTAAGTGTAACCAACCCGACAAGCGACCATCGCGATTGACACAATCGGACGCTCAGCTATGAATAAAATCCGGATTTTTACAACGTTATTGAACTTCCTTTTCCTCTTGCTTCCTGCGTTGGCTCTGGCGCAGATTCAGATTACGTTTCCGAAATCCAGAATGGTTTTTCAGCGGAATGGCGGTAACGAAGCGAGTCTCTGGATTGGCGGTTATTATTCCCTGCCCTTTACCCGCATTCAGGTTCGGGTCGAACCGATGGATGGCGGTACCCTGGTCGACTGGACCACCATTCAGGAAAATCCGAAAGGGGGAGCTTTCTCCGGTTCAGTAACGGTAAAAGGTGGCTGGTATCGCCTGAAAGTTCGGGGTTTGCAGGGTGAGCAGTACATTGAAGGTGGTGGCGTTGAACGCATTGGCGTCGGGGAAGTATTTGTCGTTGCCGGTCAGTCCAACGCGCAGGGCATTGATAATTACGGCGGTCCGGGAGCGAGCAATGACCGGGTGAGTTGTGTCAATTTTGGCTCCGGTATCGATCAGGTTCCGTTTGATCCCAATTTTCCCGATTTTTCGCATTTGGATGCGGGCAACCGCATTTTTCCGCGCGGATATTCCGCCTGGTGCTGGGGACGACTGGGCGACCGCCTGGTGGCGCGTTTAGGCGTTCCGGTTTTATTCTTCAATGCGGGCTGGGGAGGGTCTTCTTCTAAAAACTGGCGTGAGAGCGCAGACGGTATTCAGACCACAGAAGAATATACCAACACCGAAAAATACCCCGTAGGACAACCGTACGGAAACCTCAGGACAGCCCTGAATTATTACGTTCAAACGCTGGGCGTCCGGGCCATCCTGTGGCACCAGGGTGAAGCAGATAATCAGTTCAATCGCTCGTCGGACGACTATGCCGCTAACCTGACGAAAGTTATTCAGCGCAGTCGGGAGCATAGTGGGAAGGATATTTCCTGGCTGGTTTGCCGGGCTTCCTATTCCGATGCCAATGGCAGCGACGGAAGCATTTTGGCCGGGCAGGATAAAACGATTCAGAGTGCCGGGAATGTGTTTGCAGGTCCCAATACCGATAATATTCAGATACCGCGCGGGGCGGGTGCGCGTCGTGACGGAGAAGGCGTCCACTTCTTCGACAACGGGTTGATTCAGTTCGCCGAAGCCTGGGACGCCAGCATGAATGATAATTTTTTCCAAAACTCCAAACCTCAGTCACCAGCCGCCGGAGTGAGCATTTCGGTAGCATGTGGAGCGGCTAATACGCTGGCACTGCGGGTGGAAGGGGGATTTAGCTCGATTAACTGGAGTTCAGGCGGAAGTGCCCAAAGTATAACCGTTGGCAGCGGCCAATATATGGCAACCGTTAAAGATGGACTGGGCAATACGCTTTTTTCGGCTCCCTACCAGGTTCCGAACCGTCCCACCATCACGACCAGCGGCCCAACGACGTTCTGCGAAGGGGGTAACCTGACCCTAACGTCAAGCTACGACAACACGGCCTGGAGTAACAACACCACCGGAAAAAATATTACGGTTTCGACGGCGGGCAACTACCGGGCTGTTTACCGGGATGTTGGCAATTGCGAATTTACATCGGATGAAGTAGCCGTTAAAGTGAATCCGCTGCCCGCTGCGCCAACGGCCACAAACCTGGGACAGGCCCGTTTTTGCGACCGGTTGTCCACTACCCTTCAATCGACGGATGCACTGGTATACAACTGGAGTACCGGTGAGAAAACGAAACAGATCGAAATCCGGAGAGGAGGCAACTATTCCCTGACTGTTACCGACCAAAACGGCTGCACCTCCCGGGAATCGAACCAGATTGCCATTATTGTCGATCCTCTTCCCAGCCGTCCCACGGTATCGGCCGGTGGCCCGACAACGTTTTGCGCAGATCAGAACGTAACCCTGACATCGACTGCCGAAGCAGGGTATGTCTGGGAAGGCGTGGCGAACCAGACCGCACGGAGTGTCACCATCAATCTGGCGGGTAATTACCTGGTCAGAACCCGTAACATTTATGGATGTCTCTCGGATCCGTCCAATACGGTTTCGATTCGGGTCAACCCATTGCCGGCACCGCCCACGCTGACCGCCGGCGGCTCCACCACTTTCTGTGATGGCGAGCGCGTGACCCTGACGGCCAGCGGAACGCTCAAAGCCTTCTGGAACGTCGGCGATTCGACCCAGAGCATCGTGGCGACCCAATCCAATACCTACACGGCCCGCGTTCGCGACGCGAATGGGTGCTTTTCTCCACCGTCGGCGGGGCTGATTGTCGATGTAAAACCCGTACCGACAGTCCCGATTCTGAAGCAAATCGGGACCTATACGCTGGAAGCCGCCGGCACCCGGCAGGGCGATTATTACCGGTGGGAGCGGGACAACGCGGTGGTTGAACCCCGGACCGCCATCATCAAGGCCAATCAGACCGGTTCCTACCGCGCCCGGGCTTTTCTGGCCTACGACAATGGGCTGGTATGCGCGTCCGATTTCTCCGCGCCCATCGCCTTTACGCTCATCATCGACAATGATGGATTGAGCATTTACCCAAACCCCAGTCCCAACAAGGAAATTACCATTGAAACGCTGGAAGATATTACCAATGCGACGGTTACCTTGGCGACCCTGAGTGGACAGGTAGTATGGCAGGGAACCGTAGCCAGCTTTAACGAACGCAAGACCTGGAATTTGTCAACTGTTCCTTCGGGGCATTATGTTCTGATGGTTCGTTCTTCCACTTTCAACGTGTCGAAACGCCTGTTGATTGGTTTATAGGTAGTTAATTCAAGAAACCGCCCCGTGAAATGCGTTTCGCGGGGCGGTTTTGTTTTCCCGGAAAAAAGCCGAATCTTTGTTAGCAGACAACGGAAAAATAACGCCGTTCTCTTTTGTTTTGCCAGGTTAACTACACAAGAATCCGATAACTGACGATTAAGCGCGACTGCATTGAGAACGATTACTTGTTGACGAATGAAATCCACCGTATTTACCCGAGTGCTCGGCATGGCGGGATTTTTGCTTTTTTGGTACCCCGCCGTTGCCCAACTGAAAATAACCTATCCTTCGAGCCGCGCGGTTTTTCAGCGCGATCAGAGTGATAACAGTACGATTTACGTGGCCGGCACCTACGCCCAGCCGATAACGAAAGTGGAAGCCCGGCTGGTAAAAATGAACGACGGGCAAGGCATCGACACCGAATGGCAAACCCTTCAGACCAATCCGAAGGGCGGTATTTTTCAGGGGCCGCTCAAAGGAAGGGGGGGCTGGTACCGACTGGAAGCCCGGGCCTGGCAGGGAAATACGCTGGTGGGTCAGGACAATGTCGTTCGGATCGGGATTGGTGAGGTTTTCATCATCACGGGACAATCGAATGCCCAGGGCTTTCAGCAGCGGGGAGCCGAAGGCGCCACCGACGACCGGGTCAACTGCATCACCTACGATAATTCGGTCGCCAGTTCCCTCGAAAATCCGCCCTCTCCCAGCTTCCGGCAATTGGGTGCCGATGCCCTCGTGGGGCCGCGGGGCCAGAGTGCCTGGTGCTGGGGCCAGCTAGGTGATTTGATTTCCCGAAAATACAACGTCCCGGTTTTGTTTATCAATACCGCCTGGGCCGGTACTGCCATCCAGAACTGGATTGAGAGCTTCGACGGCGGAACGACAAAAAACGTGTATGTCGACCAGAATTTTCCCGCCGGAATGCCCTACGGAAATTTATTGATTTCGTTGCGGTATTTCAGTTCGCTCCAGGGCCTTCGGGCGGTTTTGTGGCAGCAGGGCGAAACCGATAATCACCTGCGGCTCCAGCAGGAACAATACCGGCTTTGGATGCAGTTGCTGATCAATAAAACCCGGGCCGACACCCGGCGGTATCCCTCCTGGATGCTGGCCCGGTCTTCCTATAACCTGGGGCGCGTTGAGCCCGGAATCATTGCTGCTCAGAATCAGGTAATCGGGACGTTCAACAACAACGTTTTTGCCGGGCCTGAAACTGACCGCATTCAGATTCCGCGCTTTGATGCCGTCAACAACGACGGTGGGACGCACTTCGGTGGCGACGGCCTTCGTCAGTATGCCGAAGCCTGGTTTGCCAGCATGGACGAGCGGTTTTTTACCGGAGCCATCCCCTTGCTGCCGTTACCGACTCCGGAACTGACCGTGGCCTGTGCCTCGACCAATCAGGGCATTAACCTGAGTTTGCAGGCGGAGGTGCGGGACAAAGACAATACGCCATTCAAACTCACCAATGTAACCTGGAGCAACGGTCAGAAAGGAAGTACCCTGGCGGTTACAGCCCCCGGAACCTATTATGCCATTGCGCAGGATGATGGCGGGACCACCTTTATTTCTCCCTCGGTGACCATAGCCGCTCCCCTAGTGCCGGTCGCTCCGACCATCACCCAGTCGGGAACACAGCAGGCCTGCGCCGATTCGACGTTCACGTTTTCAACCGACAGTCCCGTTGCCAACAGCATCGTCTGGAGCACCAATGCCACGACCCGTCAACTGACCGTCGGAACGGCGGGTTCCTACACGGCCCGTGCCGTTAATCTCTATGGTTGCACTTCAGCGGCTTCTGCGCCCGCCAGCCTGATTATTCAGCCGAAACAAGCTCCGCCCACCGTTGCGCAGCGGGGACCATTCTCGTTGCAGGCTTTTCCGCCCGCGGGGGCTGCGGTAGCCCAGCGGCAGTATGACTGGAAAACCGGTGGGAACGTGGTTGGCGGTAATTCAGACATCATAAAAGTTACGCAAAACGGAGAATATTCGGCCCGTTCCAAAACCACCTTTACGGTTGGTAACAGTTCGCTGGTGTGTTATTCCCTCTATTCGAACAACGTCAGCTACATCGGTAACGATAATGCCAGTGCCGGGATCATCGCTTTTCCCAACCCGTCGACCGACGGGATTGTCCGGCTGGAAATCAAAGAAAATATCACCAATGCGAACGTAACGGTCTCAACCCTAAGTGGTCAGGTGATTTATACCACCCTGGTGCCGGTTTTTGACAACCAACTGGCCATCAATCTGTCAACGTATTCGCCGGGGAATTACATCATCCGGGTGAAAGCCGACGGCTACAAGGCCACCCGGCGGGTTTGGATCAAATAACCGCCGGAGCCGAAACAAAGCGGGTCTTTCATTCCGGTGGAAGACCCGCTTTGTGTTGATAAATCCGCGCTTATGTGGTAAATTTGAAAGATAATTTCGTGTTTGAAATATCGTTAACTTGCGGTGCTTTCTGCAACCTCGTATGGACACAACCTATTTGCCTTCAGATTACCTGCCGATTTTTATCCAATTGGGATTGGCGCTGGGATTTATTGTTACCACGATGTTTGTCACGCACAACATCGGACCCAAGCGCAACAGCCAGAAAAAAGACGCTGCATTTGAGTGCGGCATCCCCTCCGAAGGTGACGCCCGGACCCCAATCTCCATCAAGTACTTCCTGATCGCCATTCTTTTTGTACTTTTTGATGTGGAAGTCATCTTTATGTATCCCTGGGCTGTCAATTTCAAAAGCCTGGGTATGGCGGGATTCCTGGAAATGATTCTCTTTATGGGATTACTGCTATCCGGCTTCTATTACATCCTGAAAAAAGGCGTATTGAAGTGGGAGTAAACTGAAATGCAGTATAAAATGTTAATTTGTTGTTATCAACAAACAACCAACACAGCATGGCAAGTGACATCAAGATAGCCGAAGCCCCCGCCAGTTACGAAGGCCCCGGTTTTCAGGCAACTTCATTTGATAAAATAATTGGTCTGGCCCGTGCGAATTCGCTGTGGCCTTTGCCGTTTGCAACCTCCTGTTGTGGCATCGAATTTATGTCGACCATGGCATCACGGTATGACATTGCCCGGTTCGGAGCCGAACGCCCGAGTTTTTCGCCCCGTCAGGCTGATGTTCTGCTGGTGGCCGGAACGATTGCCAAGAAAATGGCACCGGTTCTGAAACAGGTGTATCTGCAAATGGCCGAACCCCGCTGGGTCATCGCCATTGGCGCTTGTGCGTCGAGTGGCGGTATTTTTGACACCTACAGTGTTTTGCAGGGCATCGACCGCATCATTCCGGTTGATGTGTACGTGCCGGGCTGTCCACCGCGCCCGGAACAAATTCTGGACGGGTTGATGCAAGTGCAGCAGTTATCGATCAACGAATCCCTGCGCCGGCGAAATTCACCGGAATATCAGCACCTGCTGGAATCGTATAATATTCAATGATTGAATGGTTAATAATGGCTGGATGGTTGAATGGGTAAAATGGTTTTTCGTTCTTCAGGCAAAAATTTAACCATCCAACCATTGTCAACCATTGAACCAACGACAACTTGATCTTTTTTCATGACTAACGAAGAAGTTGCTAAAGACCTGATCCGCCAGTTTGGAGAAGACGTTTATGATTTTGATGATCCGTACGGCATGCTCACGTTGTCGACCACGCGGGAGCAGATCATTCCCATGCTTCAGTATCTGAACACTCATCCGATTTATCAGATCAGTTTTCTGACGACCTTGTGCGGTATTCATTACCCGGACGATCCGAACCCGGAGCGCGAGTTTTGTGTCGTCTATCAACTTCACAGCCTGGTCAATAACTTCCGGATTCGCATCAAGGTCTTTCTGGCCGAAGCCGATCTGCACATTCCGACGGCCACGACGGTTTACCTGAGTGCCAACTGGATGGAACGCGAAACCTACGATTTCTTCGGCGTCATTTTCGATGGTCATCCGAAACTGACCCGGATTCTGAACATGGAAGATATGGATTACTTTCCGATGCGGAAGCAATACCCGCTCGAAGATCCGACGCGGGAAGACAAGATTGATGCACTTTTTGGAAGATAAGGGTTGAATGGCTAAATAGGGTTGAATGGTTAAATTGTTAAAAATGATTCCAATAGCCATTTAACAGTCTACCCATCCAACCATTTAGCATTCAATTAATTCAAAGTTACATGAGCACTGTACTTGATATATCGAATAAAAACATACCCGGCAGCGATTTGCCAGCCAAGCCGGAAGAATCGGTTCAGTACGTTAACGAGTTAACCACCCTTAACCTCGGTCCGACGCACCCGGCCACACACGGTATTTTCCAGAACATCCTGCAAATGGATGGCGAAAAGATCGTGTCGGGCGAGCAGACGATTGGCTATATTCACCGGGCGTTCGAAAAAATTGCCGAACGGCGGCCTTTCTACCAGATTACTACACTGACCGACCGGATGAACTACTGTTCGTCGCCGATCAACAACTTTGGCTGGCACATGACGGTCGAGAAGTTGTTGGACGTTACGGTGCCGAAGCGGGCGCAGTACATTCGCGTCATTATGATGGAACTGGCCCGGATTGCCGATCACCTGATCTGTAACGGGATTCTGGGCGTGGATACGGGCGCTTTTACCGGTTTTCTGTATCTGTTCGAAGAACGCGAAAACATCTACGAAATTTACGAAGAAGTCTGCGGAGCGCGTCTGACCACCAACATGGGTCGGATTGGCGGGATGGAACGCGATTTGTCGCCGGAAGCCATTCGTAAAATCCGGGCGTTCATCAAGCGGTTTCCGCCGATCATGCGCGAGTTCGAGAAACTGTTTAACCGCAACCGGATTTTCATGGACCGCATCATCGACGTGGGCGGGATTACGGCCGAACGCGCGCTGAACTACGGTTTTACCGGCCCCAATCTGCGGGCTGCCGGAGTCGATTACGACGTTCGGGTCATGAATCCGTATTCGTCGTACGAAGATTTTGAATTTGACATTCCGGTTGGCAAGAGTGGCGACACCTACGACCGGTTTATGGTGCGGAATGAGGAAATCTGGCAGAGCCTCCGGATTGTGGAGCAGGCCCTTGAAAACCTGCCCGAAGGTCCGTACTTCGCCGATGCGCCGGAGTACTACCTGCCGCCGAAGAAGGAAGTATACCGCAACATGGAAGCCCTTATCTATCACTTTAAGATTGTGATGGGCGAGATCGATGCGCCGGTGGGCGAAGTCTACCATTCGGTTGAAGGCGGTAATGGTGAACTCGGTTTTTACCTGATCAGCGACGGAGGCCGGGCGCCCTATCGTTTGCATTTCCGCCGGCCCTCGTTCATTTACTACCAGGCCTATCCGGAAATGTGTGTGGGAACGACCCTGTCGGATGCGATTGTCATTATGAGTAGCCTGAACGTGATTGCGGGCGAATTGGATTCGTAAAACCCGGTTAAAAGGGAAAGGAGGGAGTATGAAACCCGACTGGCAGGATTTAGTCATAACGTCGCACCTGGATACGGTTGAAACCATTCGGAAACTTATCGAAGATAAGGAGTATGAAGAAGCCATGGAGGGGTTGGATGAATTGTACGAAAATATGTCGAATGCGGACAAACGGGCCTTGGAAAGTCAGCTTGTACGGCTGATGGTTCATATCCTGAAATGGCGTTATCAACCACAAAAACGGTCAACCAGTTGGGTACGAACGATTGTCAATGCCCGGAGAGAAATTCAAAAGCTCCAAAAATACATGCCGTCGTTAAACGTGCAGTTTATTGAGACTAGTTGGCAGGAAAGTTTTGAGGACGCAACTGAAGAAGCCAAGGCCGAAATGAACCTGTCGCGTAAAGATAAATTTGAACCTGCTCCATTAACGTGGCAGGAAGTTTTTGAAGATGAATACCTGCTGTAAACCGATATGACGGAAACTTCAACTACCGTAGAATTTACCCCTGAGCGGCTGAAAATAGCGCAGGAAATGATTGACCGTTATCCGGCTGAACGCCAGAAGTCGGCCTTGCTGCCGCTTTTGCACCTGGCGCAGGAACAATGGGGCTGGCTGAGTCCGGAAGTGATGGATTACATTGGCCGGATGCTGGACATTCAGGCGATCGAAGTGTATGAAGTCGCTACGTTCTACACCATGTTCCACCTGGACCCGGTGGGGAAACACGTTATTGAATACTGCCGGACCGGGCCTTGCTGTCTGATGGGCGGGGAAGAAATCTACGATTATCTGAAACAGAAGCTCGGTATTCAGGCGGGCGAAACCACCGCCGATCAAAAGTTTACCCTGAAAGAAGTCGAATGTCTGGCAGCCTGTGGGATGGGACCGGTTTTTCAGATCCGGGAAAAATACTACATGAATCTGACGCGGGATAAAGTCGATGAAATCATTGCCGAATTGAGCCGGTAAAAAAACCAGTACACACATCAACCTCAAATTCAACGAAGAACGATTACGCATGGAAAGCAAATTGAAAGATAAGCTTCGTCGGTTGTACCGGATGGTTAAGTTCCGGATGAAAAATTCACCGCTTGATTTTGAGGAAGATACACTGCCCTGGATTGATCGCTCCGACGCCAATATCGACGCTTTTGTCAAGACGTTTAAAACGCCGAAAGACTTCCCTTACGATTTAGCCAAACTACTGCGCGACTGGCGCGATAACGGCTACGTCATTCTGGAAAAGGCCATACCACCCCAGTGGCTCGACAATCTGTGGCAGGAAGTGGAAGAAGTGGTTGAAAACAACGAAAAGTATTCCGTCAAATCGTTGGTGTACCAGTTCAACGACGGCAAGGAAACGCCCGTTAAAGAGGTTCCCAAAGAAAAACTGAGAGGCATCGGATCCCGCTTGCTAGAGTACCATAACAGTTCGATTGGGGCCAAAAAAGTGATGACGCATCCGCACCTGGCTACGTTTCTGGATGCGGTTTTCAATGAAAAGACGACGGTTTTTCAGAGCCTGATCTTTAAATACGGCAGTCAGCAGGGCACGCACCAGGATTATCCCTGGGTGCGCTCAAAGATTGCCAGCCACCTGGCAGCCGCCTGGATTCCGCTCGAAGACGTCAGCCCCGACTCGGGTCCGCTGGTGTATTATCCGGGTTCGCACCGCCTGCCGAAATTCGATTTTGGCACCGGAATCCTGTTTAGTGAACAGGACTCCTTTTACACGCCCGATGAATTTACGAATTACCTCAATAAGACGTGTGCGAAAAATGGCATTAAAGGCACCATCTTGCTCCTGAAAAAAGGGGATGTACTGCTCTGGCACGGTGCGTTGGCACATGGCGGGAGCCGGATTAATAATCCGGCATTGACGCGGAAATCGTTCGTTTGTCATTATTCGACTCTCCGTTCGTATCCGAAACACCGTTTTGAAGAAGGGGAAAAATCCATCGCTCAACTTCACAACGGCATTACGATTTATGCAAACCCAACCAATCTGGCCGAAGAAGATGTGATGACGGCCGGAAAAGAATGGAACTAAATATCTGGAGATTCACGGTTCGATTTTAACCTGTTTTTGAGATAAAGCTATGGGCAAAAAGATTCTGCTCGAACATATTAACGTTCCCGGCATCGAGACCTACGATGTATACCGGAAACAGGGCGGCTACACGGCGGTTGAGAAAGCCATCAAAACCATGAGCCCGGAGGGTGTCGTGGAAGAAGTGAAGAAAGCCGGCGTTCGTGGTCGGGGCGGTGCGGGTTTCCCGATGGGAATGAAGTGGAGCTTTCTGGCCAAGCCGGAAGGCGTACCCCGCTACCTGGTGTGCAACGCCGATGAGTCGGAGCCGGGTACATTCAAGGACCACTACCTGATGAAGAACATTCCTCACCTGCTCATCGAAGGCATGATCGTTTCCAGCTACGCACTGGGCGCGAACAAGTCGTTCATTTATGTGCGGGGCGAGTTGATGTACGTGATTCGTATTCTCGAAAAAGCCATCGCTGAAGCAAAAGCGGCCGGTTTTCTGGGCAAAAATATTCTGGGTTCGGGCTATGATCTGGAACTGGTCGTTCATCCGGGCGGAGGAGCGTATATTTGTGGCGAAGAAACCGCCCTGCTGGAGTCGCTGGAAGGCAAACGGGGTAATCCGCGTAATAAACCGCCTTTTCCGGCTGTCAAAGGACTGTATCAGTGTCCGACGGTGGTCAACAACGTCGAATCTATTGCGACGGCAGCCTGGATTATCAACAATGGCGGGGATGCTTACGCAGCCATCGGCATTGGCCGTAGCTCCGGAACCAAATTGATCTCAGCTTCCGGACACATCAAAAAACCGGGCGTTTACGAAATCGAACTGGGCGTTCCGGTCGAAGAGTTTTTGTATTCCGACGAGTGGTGTGGCGGCATTCGCGACGGCCACCATTTGAAAGCACTCGTGGCCGGTGGTTCGTCGGTACCGATTCTGCCCGCCAACCTGATTACCAAACTGGCCAATGGCGAACCGCGTCTGATGACCTACGAATCGCTGTCGGACGGCGGTTTTCAGACGGGTACGATGTTGGGATCGGGTGGTTTTATCGTGTTTGACGAAACGGCCTGTATCGTTCGCAACACGTGGAATTTCTCCCGGTTCTACCACCACGAGTCCTGCGGACAGTGTAGCCCGTGCCGCGAGGGAACCGGCTGGATGGAAAAAGTACTGCACCGGATCGAACACGGTCACGGCAGCATGCGCGACATCGATTTGCTGGTCGATGTGGCCAAAAAAATTGAAGGAAATACCATTTGTCCCTTGGGCGACGCAGCGGCCTGGCCGGTCGCGAGTGCCATTCGCCATTTCCGCGACGAGTTTGAGTGGCACATCACGCATCCTGCCGAGGCTACGCAACCGGGCGCGGTCTTCAAGGGTGAAATGGCACTGGTGTAATTATTGAACCAATCTAATCATTCGACGCTATGGATGAGATAATGTTATTGCGGAAAATGGTCGAAGAGCACGATTATCAGGGAGCTCTTGCGCTGATTGACGAAATGGATGAAATGGCGAAGGACGATAAAATTAATAAAGTTGAAGCTTATTTGATCGTTTTATTGATTCATTTGATTAAGCAAAAGGCTGAAAACCGGACTACAAAGTCATGGAACCGTTCTATCGATAATGCGCTTGACGGAATCGTCCGTAGTAACAAAAGGCGCAAAGCTGGCGGTAACTATTTAGAAACAAATGAGCTAGCCGAAGCCATCGATGAAAGTTTTTTACGGGCTTTGAAAGATGCTGCCAGTGAAGCTTTTGAAGGAACGTATTCGCCATACCAAATTTCCACTATGATTGAGCCTGAACAGATTAAAGCAGATGCTTTAGATCTGATCATAAATTACAAGCCTAGCTATAGCTAAATGGAAGATATAAAACCGCAGTTAGTCAAAGTTACCATCGACGGAATTGAAGTCGAGGTAGAACCGGGAACGACGATTTTGCAGGCGGCCCGGAAAATCGGGGGCAATGTGGCCCCGCCGGCCATGTGTTACTACCAGCCTCTCAAAGGCAGTGGCGGCAAGTGCCGGGCGTGTCTGGTACGGGTAGCGGCTGGTTCGGCGAAAGATCCGCGCCCGATGCCCAAACTCGTCGCGTCGTGCATCACACCCGTGCAGGATGGCATGATCGTTGAAAACTCGACCAACGATCAGGTGCTGACCACCCGGAAAGCCATCGTTGAGTTTCTGCTCATCAACCACCCGCTCGATTGCCCGGTTTGTGACCAGGCCGGCGAGTGCGATTTGCAGAACTTCGCTTTCAACCACGGCATGGCAACCACCCGCTACGAGGAAGAACGCCGGACGTTTGAAAAGAAGGACATTGGTCCCTACATCCAGTTGCACATGACGCGCTGCATTCTGTGCTACCGCTGTGTGTATACCGCCGACCAGATCACGCAGAAACGCGTTCACGGCGTGCTGGGCCGGGGTGATGCCTCCGAAATCAGTACGTACATCGAGAAAGCGATTGATAATGATTTCTCCGGAAACGTTATCGACGTTTGCCCGGTAGGCGCGTTGACGGATAAAACCTACCGGTTCAAAAACCGGGTCTGGTTCACCAAACCGGTCGATGCCCACCGCGATTGCCCGACCTGTTCGGGCAAAACCACGGTTTGGTATCGGGGCGACGAAGTGATCCGGGTAACGGCCCGCAAGAACGAGTGGAATGAGGTGACTGAGTTCATCTGCAACACCTGCCGTTTCGAGAAAAAGAAAACCAGCGACTGGGTCATTGAAGGGCCGACGAAAATCTCGCGCAGTTCGGTGATTTCGGCCAACAAATACCGGGGCGATCTGATCAAGCCGGATTTCCAGCGGAAACTGGCCGCAGCGACGTACACCCACGTCGACGACGAACGGGATACCTCGCAGTTGGGCATTCAGCAATTGACGCCGGAGCGGTTTGCCCCGGTTTTGCCCCACGCCAACGACCCTGAACCTTGAAATAGAGAAAAGACACCAGACAAGAGAGGATAGACTTTTAGCTCTCTTGTCTCTTGTCTCACTTCTCATGTCTTAAACATATGGAACTGACTGAACTCATTATCAAAGGCATTCTCATCGTGGTTCTCTTCGGAGTGACCTTGCTGATTGCCATGTATTCGACCTGGGCGGAACGCAAGGTAGCCGGTTTTATTCAGGATCGTTTTGGCCCCAACCGGGCGGGACCGGGCGGTATTTTTCAACCGTTGGCCGATGCCGGTAAGATGTTTTTTAAGGAAGATTTTATTCCGTCACAGGCTAACAAATGGCTTTTTATTCTCGGTCCCTGTCTGGCTATTCTGACGGCTTTGATGTCGAGCGCGGTTATTCCGTTTGGCGAAAGCATCCGCTATGAAGACTTGCTGATCCCGGTTCAGGGCGTCGAAATCAACATCGGAATCCTGTACGTGTTCGGCGTTGTGTCGCTGGGCGTCTACGGGTTGATGGTGGGTGGCTGGGCCTCGAACAACAAGTTTTCGTTATTGGGTGCCATTCGGGCCGCTTCGCAGAACATCAGCTACGAAATCGGGTTTGGTCTGTCCATCATTGCCATTCTGATGATGACGGGATCGCTGTCGATTCGGGCCATTGTGGAACAACAGCACGGTTTTGCCTGGAACCTCTTCAACCAGCCGCTGGGATTTATTATTTTCTTGACCTGCGCGTTTGCCGAGTGTAACCGGACACCCTTCGATTTGCCGGAGTGTGAAACGGAACTGGTGGGCGGTTATCACACCGAGTACAGTTCCATGAAACTGGGTTTCTACCTGTTCGCCGAATACATCAACATGTTCGTGTCGTCGGCCATCATTGCATCGCTGTATTTTGGCGGTTACAATTATCCCGGTATGGACTGGGTACGCGAAACCCTGACCGGTTCGCTGGGTGCGGCAACCGGCCACAACCTGGCAACGCTCGTCGGAACCATCGTGCTGTTCGGCAAGATTTTCTTCTTCATTTTCTTCTTCATGTGGGTGCGCTGGACGTTGCCGCGTTTCCGCTACGATCAGTTGATGAATCTGGGCTGGAAAACCTTCATCCCGCTTTCCATTCTGAATGTTGTCGTAACCGGTTTCGGCCTGTTATATGATGTTAAATACGCCAGTTGGGCCATTGTCATCGTGATGGTGATCATGGCGATGGTATCGTCGGCCCGCGCCCCGAAACCCGCCGTTCAACCGCAGCGAACCTGATAACGCACTGATAGTTATGCAACTAACCAATCGATCTAAAGAGGTCAGCAACAAGGAAATGACGATGGCGGAGAAGATGTATCTTCCGGCGATCGTTCAGGGACTGGCGATTACGATAAAACACTTCTTTGCCAAGAAAGTGACCATTCCGTATCCGGAAGTGAAACGGTACTTAGGGCCGGTTTTTCGCGGACACCACATTCTGAAACGCGACGAAGAGGGGCGGGAGCGTTGTACAGCCTGTGGGCTGTGCGCCGTGGCCTGTCCGGCCGAAGCCATCTCGATGGTGGCTGCCGAGCGTAAAAAAGGCGAAGAAAACCTGTACCGGGAAGAAAAGTACGCAGCGGTTTACGAAATTAATATGCTGCGCTGCATCTTTTGTGGGTTGTGTGAAGAAGCCTGTCCGAAACAGGCGGTTTATCTGCGCCACGACAAACTGGTTCCGATTTTCACCGAACGCGATCAGGTCGTTTATGGCAAGGAGGAACTGGTCGAGAAGATGAGCGACCGGTATATTCGTACCAACCCGGATGCGCAGGCAACCCCCACCGAACCGTCATTTTCGCGACTATCCTCATAGAGGAATTGTCGTTTAAGGTTTGAAGTTTAAGGTTTGACGTTTTACAGACACCTTAAACTTTAAACCTTAAACCTTAAACGATACTTAAAAATGAAGCCTACTGAAATTTTATTTTACGCCTTAACCGCCATCACCCTCCTGAGCGCATCGTTCGTGGTGACGGCCCGAAACCCCATTCACAGCGTCCTGGCACTGATTCTAACGTTCTTTTGTCTGTCAGGGCATTACATCCTGCTGAACGCGCAGTTTCTGGCGGCCGTCAACATCATCGTCTATGCCGGTGCCATCATGGTATTGTTTCTGTTCGTGATCATGTTTCTGAACATGAAAACGGAGGATGAAGAATCCAAGACCACCATCACCAAGCTGGCGGCCGTGGTCGTCGGTGGCGTATTACTCGTCGTCATGGTGGCAGTGTTTCGGGCGGCTTCGATGGCTACGTACAACCCATCGACCTACAGTGCAAAAGTGGGGCTGGTCGAGAACCTCGGCCTTGTGTTATACCGCGACTATCTGCTGCCGTTCGAACTGGCGTCGGTGCTGCTGCTGGTCGCGATGGTGGGGGCTGTAATGCTGGGAAAACGCGAACCGGGCGACCGGCACTTTTAGACCGGGATTCGTTAAAAGGATTGAACAGGTTGTACTGGAAGCAGTGCAACCTGTTTTTTTTGGGATTTACCGCACTTATTGACGTGTATTCTTGTCAATAAACCAAAGCATAGAAACCAGATGTCCACCATTCGATTAGGCCTTCGGGAAAACTGGCAGCAGTTTACGCTACTAGTGCTGGTCAATGCGTTCGTGGGCGGGATGGTCGGACTGGAAAGAACCGTCGTACCGCTGGTGGGTACTGAAGAATTTGGCCTTGGGTCGGAACTGGTCATTTTCTCCTTTATCATCGCCTTTGGCGTCGTCAAGGCGTTCACGAATCTGATTTCAGGGCTATTGGCGGATCGTTTTACGCGGAAAAATGTGCTGATTCTAGGGTGGATATTGGGCCTGCCGGTTCCTTTCCTGCTGGGCTGGGGACCCACCTGGAACTACATCATCGGGGCGAATGTGCTGCTTGGCATCAGCCAGGGTCTGGCGTGGTCTATGACGGTCAATATGAAAATTGATCTGGTAGGCCCCGGAAAACGCGGCCTGGCGATGGGATTAAATGAAGCTGCGGGCTACGGAGCAGTCGGTTTGACCGCTTTGCTGACAGGATACCTGGCATCGGTTTACGGCTTGCGTCCGCAACCGTTTTACATCGGCATTTTTTATACCGTGGCGGGGTTACTCATCTCCATGCTGATGATTCGGGACACCCGGGCGCATGCCCGGCTGGAATCATTGCAGAGTAGCCGAACGCCAGCCGGAGAGACGCCCCACAAACCGCGCCTGGGATGGGTTTTTGCCGAGACCTCCTACCGCAATAAAACTTTGTTTTCGGTTTCTCAGGCGGGTCTGATCAACAACCTGAACGATGGCATGTCGTGGGGCGTGTTTCCACTGCTTTTTGCGGCTGCCGGGGTCAGTCTGGAAGGTATTGGCTGGATCAAGGCGATTTATCCGGTCGTCTGGGGCGTCGGTCAGGTCGTTACGGGTCCGCTGGCCGACCGGGTCGGTCGCAAACCGCTCATTGTCTGGGGAATGATGATTCAGGCGGTTGGCCATGCCGTCATTGGAATCGGTTTTTCATCAGCCCTCATCACGGGACTTGTCGGCTCCGTTTTGCTCGGTGTCGGAACGGCCCTGGTTTACCCCGCTCTGCTGGCGGCAGTCAGTGATGCCGCGCATCCTTCCTGGCGGGCTTCGTCCGTTGGCGTTTACCGCTTCTGGCGCGATAGTGGCTACGCTGTGGGGGCGTTGATGGCGGGCGTGGTTTCAGCCTGGCTCGGCCTGACCTGGGCGGTTCATCTGGCGGGTTTCCTGACCCTGGTTTCCGGGATCATTGTCTGGATAACCATGAAAGAAACCCTGCTACAAAATCCTTCCGCACCGGCGAAAACGGGCAGCGAAACAACGCAGATTGCGCAATAAGACGGTAGGAAGCTGATTACCGCGATGAGATGATTTTCCGAATCCCGACATAACCGCCTGCCGAGTCGTAGAGCAGTCCGCCGTAATCGTTCGCAAAAGACGCATTGATCTGGAAGTCGCCCAAACCACCCAGACTGACCGGAGCCATCAGGCTGAACAGCGTTGACCACTGCCGGGGATTGTTATAATAGGGTTCATTGTAGGTCCCGATGTTGCTGCTATACGACAATTTGCCCAGCCACTCGACCCGGCCGATGGTGCCGGAGAGGCCAAAGTGCAACAAGCTCACCCGGTTATTGCCAATGGCTCCTTTGGGCAGACCCGCCCGAACATCGCGTCCAGGCGTCATGAACGGGGTTCCAATGGTGCGGTTTCCGTAAAGCCAGCCATCGACATACTGCGAGTGGTTGAAGTAATTATCGCGTCCCCGTTTGGCGGGGTTGCTGATCAGAAATGTGGCACCCCCCTGATGCTTGGTATACAAAAACTCGAACAAGGCTTCGTGGATCGAAACAAACGCTTTTTCGGGTCGGGTGTTCCTCAGCCGGATTCCGTTCAAACCGTCGCGGATGTTGGTCAGATAAAACAGGGAGCCGTCATCGTAGATGCTTTGGCGATACATAAAAAGATTCAACGAGCCCAGGTCAGCTTCCAGCGCCAGATCGACCGTCCCCAGGTGATTGCCTACCCGGTTTTCTTCGAAACTGGGCAGGGTCGTATCGATTTTGTTCGGATTGCGGTGGGAGGTAACCACAAACCAGTAGTTTTTCAAACTGCGGGGCAGATAGCCGTTGTTTGTGAAATCCGGTGAGATCTGATCCGAATAGCCCGCCCACTGCACCTGGTGGTTGATCCCGGCGTATAGTTTCAGTTTGGAACCCGGTTTTCCCATGCGCCCGTACAGCACCTTCTGATGCAGATACGTGTTGCGGACAATCCGGTTATTGTCGAACCAGCCGTGGTTGTAGAAGGCATGAATGGCGAGAAAATCTCTGGTCAGCGGAACGGAAACGAACCCCTGGGTTCCGATCTGAATCACCGGAATGGGCAGCGCATTGCCCGACCAGGCAAATGAGCCGGAGGTCAGCGTCGTATCCATCAGACCAACGACGTTCCGACGGCGACCGGCGTAGAACTCGATCCGTCCGTAACGCGCTTTAACGTAGGCTTCCGGGAGCAGGATCTTCGTGTTACCGGCTACATTGGCAACCAGATCGACGCCGTAGCCCCAGTCGAACTTTTTCTGGCGAATGGTGCCGCTGTCGATGACCGGTTTTCCGTAATCGGACGAAATGCCGAGCCGGAAGGTAGCCGCGGGTGTGGTCGTGGGAACGATACCGAATTGGTTGGCCCGCAACCAGAACGGTGTGCGGTCACCCGAAGAGAGATAAGCGCCTGCCTGCAGATCATACCGCGTCGTCTTTGGGAAATAAGCCCGCTGACCCAAAACCGGATATAAGCAGCAGCAGGACAGGAAAAACACCAGCCCGGCTTTTACGTTCATAGATATAATAAGTGACCTCTACACGTTTACTTTCCTCTGCCCTGCACCATGACGCGGACGGTTTGGACAATGAGCCACACGTCGGTCGAGAGAGAAACATTTTGCAGATATTCAAGGTCGTACCACAGCCGCTGCACCATCTGCTCAACATTTTCGGCATAGCCGAATTTGATTTGTCCGATGGAGGTAATACCGGGTTTGACCATCAGCAAATACTTGTATTCCGGCGATTTCTCGACGATTTGGTTAATGAAATACTGCCGCTCCGGCCGAGGCCCAACCACCGACATATCCCCTTTCAATACATTGTAAAATTGGGGGAATTCGTCGAGACGCGTTTTGCGCATAAACTGCCCCCAGGGGGTTATGCGGTCGTCGTTGTCGCCCGATGAAAGGGCGGGTCCGCCCCGTTCAGCATCGGGATACATGCTGCGAAATTTGTAAATCCGGAACGGTTTTCCCCACTTCCCAATCCGCTCCTGTGAATAAAAAGCGGGGCCTTTCGAACTGAGTTTGGTAATGAGTGCAATAATAAGAAAAAATGGCGCACCAGCCGCGAGCACGCTTGCCGAGAAAGCGATGTCGAACGCCCGTTTGAATACGTTCACCTGCAAATCATCCAGGTAGTGAGTCGACAGGCTAATCACCGGCTGAACGTCGTGGTATTCAACCGTGACGCCTTTGGTGAGAAACCCTTTGAAGTCGACAATCAGCTTCACCTGGTAGCTGGCTTCCTCCGAAAAGTTCATAATGTCACGCAACTGCTCGGTTTCGATGTAGGGTAAACAGCAATAAACGCAGTCGATTTCGTTGCGGGTAATAAATTCTTTCAGATAATTATAATCCCCCCGGAGGGCGGTGGCATTATCGGCGTTCATTTTATCGAAATACCCGTAAAATTTGAACCCAATTTCCGGATACATCTGGTAGAACGTCTGAATGCTCCGGGAAAGCGGCCCGTAGCCCACCACCACAAACCGCCGGGTGTTGTAGCCCATCGCGCGGTAGACTTTCAGCAGAATAAGCACCACCGACCGCCAGAGCGAACCGGCACACAGGAACAGGACATACGTTAGGGCAAGCTGCTCGCGGGAGTAATCGAAACCGCCCTTCGTAAATACCCAGAAAACCGATACCATGGCGATGTGAAGCCCGATCAGTTTGGCAAGACCTACCAGCAGATTCTGGATCGTAAACGTCAACCGGGAAAAGTTATAGGGCTTATTGAGCAATAAAATCAGAAACCAGGCTGCGTTGATAAACCAGAACAGAGTCACATAGGGGGCATCGAAGAGCGACGCTGTCGTACCAAATTTAAGCCGGTAGGCAAGGGCAAAACAGATATCCAGAGAGATGATATCCATCGTTGCACTAAAGGGTCGCAGTAAAAAAGAAAACCGGTGTTTCATAAGCAATTCGTTTGGAACAGCCGCTGCACATGCAGATTACTATACTGCCAGACCGCTCCCTCGCTTGAATTCGTGACAAATGAAAGACACTTAGTATAAACAGAGAGTATAGACACTAACTCTTCATTAACTCCAAGTTCATCTTATTTGTACGATTTTCGGCGAAAATTTATTGAAAAATGCGCTATTATTTATCCTAAGGACCCGTTGTTTTATTTATTCTTGCGATTATTCTATTTACGAATCAGATCGTTAAAGGCTGTTGATCCGCCGAAAACCATTCGGTCGTTTTGCGGGTCACAAAACGATCAAATTCCTGACGAAACGTTTCCCGGCTAAACCGTTGCGCGTGCTGGTGAATGGCAGCCGGGTCGAACTGGTCGGCGCTTCGTTCAAACCGCTGCACGCATTCGGTGAGTGAATCGACCTGTTGCCGGTCGAAAAACAGGCCGGTTTTCTGATCCACTACCGACTCCAGCACGCCCCCTTTTCCGTAGGCCAGCACCGGCGTTCCGCAGGCCTGGGCTTCCACGGGCGTAATCCCGAAATCTTCTTCGGCAGCAAATAGAAATGCTTTCGCTTTCTGCATATACGAAATCAGCACGGCGTCGGATTGGTAGCCGACCAACTCAATGTTGGGTGTTGCCAGCCGTTTAATTTTTTCAAAGTCCGGGCCGTCGCCCACCACCACCAGGCGTTTGTCGGGCATGGTTGAAAATGCTTCTACAATCAAATTTATCTTTTTGTAGGGAACCATCCGCGAAGCCGTCAGGTAATAGTTTTCTTTCCGCGCACAGAGCGCAAATTTCCCGGTATCGACGGGCGGATAGATTACATCGGCATCGCGACCGTACACTTTCCGGATTCGGCGGGCAATATAGCGGGAGTTGGCGACAAAATAATCAACCCGTTGGGCCGATTGATAATCCCACAGCCGAATGTAGTGCAAAATTAGTTTGGCGAGGGCCCCACTCACCCCGGTTTTAAGGCCGCTTTCGTTCAGGTATTGGTGGTACAAATCCCAGGCATACCGCATGGGCGAGTGGCAATAACAGATGTGAAGCTGGTTGGGGCCGGTCAATACGCCCTTCGCCACGGCATGGCTGCTCGACACCACCACGTCGTAGGCACTCAGATCGAACTGCTCGACGGCCAGCGGCATGAAGGGCAGGTAGGTGCGGTATTTTTTTTTCGCCCACGGCAGTTTCTGAATAAAACTCGTCGTGGCGGTTTTATTCAAAATCAGAGGCCGTTGCGAGTCGGGCAGAAAGTCGACCAGGGTGAACAGATCACTTTGCGGATAAAGTTGCAAGATTTGTTCGACCACGCTTTCGGAACCGGCAAACGTAACCAGCCATTCGTGAACCAGGGCGACTTTTTTGTTGATCATGATTTTATTTTGAGAGGTTAGAGAAGAGACAAGAGATGAAAGACTCTTGGAAATTAATCTCTTGTCTCTTCTCTAACCTCTCTTGTCTAATTCAATAATAATTCCGGCCAGTTTCTCCGCGGATTGTTGCCAACTGAACCGTTCGACCCGCCCGCGCCCTTTCTCCACCAGCATCCGGCGGAGCGGTTCATCGCGGTACAACTTCGTCAGCCCGGCGCGGATGCTGCCAATGTCGTAGGGATCGACGTACACGCTGGCGTCGCCACAGACTTCGGGCAGGCTCGTGGTGTCGGACACCAGTGTGGGACAGCCACAGGACATGGCTTCGAGTGGCGGAATGCCAAAGCCTTCAAAAAAAGACGGGTAGGCAAAAAACAAGGCGTGCTGATACAGATTGACCAGTTGCGCATCGCTGAGGTAACCCGTAAAAATAATGGACGGATCGTTCTGAATCATTTCTTTCAGCCCGTTGTCGGCAAATACTTTGTGGGCCGCTCCGACAATCACCAGCTTCGTGTCCGACAAATTCGCTTCCTGAAACGCCTGAATCAGCCCTTTGAAGTTTTTGCGCGGATCGAGCGACGAAACCGCCAGAATGTATTTTCCGTACGGATTTTCGCCTTTCACCGCAGGCGGATGCAGGAAAATATCCGAAATGCTGGGGTAAATAATGTCCAGTGACGAACGGGGAACCTGATAAAATTGATTGAGATCATTCAGAGAATATTCGCTGATTGTCAGAACTTTGTGCGCCGACTTGACAATGCGGGGAACGGTAAAATTATAGAGTAGCGAGAATTTTTTCGAAAACCATTCCGGGTGACGATGAAAGGATAAATCCAGAACTGTGACAATCTTGTTGTCGTAAACGATGGGAGCGGTATTGCAGAGGTTCAGCAGCAGCGGACTGCCCTGGCTTTTGAGGTAGAGCGGCATTTCGATCTGCTCCCACAGATATCCTTTGCTGCGGCCGTACACCGTAGCGCCTAAATCCTTTGCAATGTCTTCCTGGAGTATGTTATAAGGCGTTAAAAACGTAATGTCCGGCAGCAGATTCTTCAATCGCATTCCGAGTTCAATGCCAACCCGCTGCGTTCCCGTAACGGGCTGCGTGAGAAACCGGGCGTTGACAACAACTGATTTATGGTTCATAGAAGGCGTAAATGATCGGTCGTAAAATTAGATTGGGCTTTCCATACTACTAGTACTAACCACAGAGTTTCTCTTTTTAGTATCGAAATTTCGTTTCAACATGTATAAACACAACGCAATCACCAGCGGCAGCGCGTTGGAGGGCGAGGTAATGCGGTGTTCGGTAAAGCTCATGACCGACAGGTTGAAATACGAAACCAGCAGAAACTTTTGCACGATGCTGTCCGCGCCTTTTTTCAGATACCGGTAAAGCGCGTGCCAGAACAGCAGGAAGATCGCCAGCCCGATCAGGCCCTGTTCTCCCAGAATGTGCAGATACGAGTGGTGAGCGTGCGCATCGTTGAAGGCCTTTTTGGGTTGGTCGTTGAGACTGACCACATACGGAAGACCCTTGTACCGCAACGGGACGTCGTTGACGGAACCAAAACCGGTTCCGATCAGGGGCGAATGCAGAAAGCAGTCGACGGCGCGGGGCCAGGTTTCGACGGCGCGGATGGCGATGTTGGCCGATTTGGTGCTGACTTCGCCGAACAGGGGCGAAATGTAGGTGCTGGCACCCGCTTCGCTCAGGTCGGCGTCGCGGACATACCTCGTATAAAGCGGATAGGTATACGTCAAAACCGCACACTGGACGGCGACAATGGCGAAAAGCGCCAGTCGGATCAGGTAAGCCCGGTTGGTGCGGTCAAAAAAGTAAAAGGTAAAACCAGCTACCAGGCCCAGCAGCGAACCGCGTGACGTCGTGGCGATCAGAAAGACGAAGTTGATGAAGATCATCAGCAACCATTTTCGCTTGCGTTCCTGCAAAAACAGCACGATGTTGAGCGACAGCACGATGCTGATGAAACCGCCCGCGCCGTTGGTGCTTTTGAAAAAACCGTGGAAGTAGGTTTCCGGATTGCCCCAGTCGGTGATGGCCGCAAAATTGGTCAGCACCAGATTCAGCCCGAATGCCACGCCATTGACCAGGGTGGCAAAGATCAGAAACCGTTTAAAAAGGGAATCGACGGCGACATTGTACGAAAAAAAGGCGATCAGCAGCAGCGGCAGATACGATATGATGAAGTTTCCATCGTACCGGTAGAAACCGAAAGCGAGCAGCGACGGCGGATAGTAGATCAAAATGCCCGTCAGCGAAAACAAAAAGTAGATGTACAGGTAATAAATGAACCGGGGAATGACGAAAACCGAATGCCTGAAAAACAGATAGGGTAAAACCGCCAGCGCCAGAATCGACGGCAACGGGCTGATGAAAATCAGGTTGGTGACGGTTCCGAACAGGCCGATCAGCAGGGCGATATAGAACAGCGTCCTGATCTTCATGGGGTTCGGCTGGTGAGCCGTTTGGTGAATACTTTCAGTTTGTCTTTGTAGAGCCAGGTCAGGTATTGACGGCGGCTCAGCAGGCCTTTTTCGTGCCAGAGGTGCAGGTTTTCCCAAACCGCTTCGGGCCGGTGCGACGCCCCGCCCTGCCGAAAATTACTGAGAATGGCGTTGAGGGGAATAAACGGAAGTTGCTTCCCGGCCAGACGCAGCATCAGTTCATAGTCACTCACGTACCGGTATTGCTCGCTGAACAGCCCGTAGGTTTGGTAAAAGGCAGCCGGCACAAAGCAGGTGGGATGTTCGATGTTGCCTTTGGGAAGCTGGCTGGCGTGCGTCTGGATGAGAAAGGCTTCCTGCTCACCGAGAAACGTCCGCTGAATGCCGTGGTAAACGGCGGGGCCAAACTGTTGATAAGCCTGCACGACCCGTTCAACGGCGTCGGTTTCATACCAGTCGTCGCTGTTGATGATGCCGATCAATTCGCCGGTGGCCCACTGGATGCCCTTGTTCATGGCGTTGTAAATACCGCTGTCGGGTTCGGACACAAACTTGATTCGGTCCGGAAACTGCCGGGCATAAGGCTCGATGATCGCTACCGTCCGGTCGGTCGATTTTCCGTCGATCAAAATGTATTCAATGGGTGCATAGGTTTGATTGACAACCGATTGAATGGTTTGTTCGATGTGTTTTTGGCTGTTGTAACAAACCGTAATAACGGAAACCAATGGCGGCATAGACAACTCCGGTGAAGGACGTGAAGGAAAGAAACACGCCAGTAAAGTTATTTAAAACGGTTCTACCGACTGGGTTCGGGTGTTGAAAACCGGTAACCCGCGAATCACGGCGATGCGATCATCACCCGTCGCATAGGTCAGATTACCATCCGGGTCACGCCCTTCGCGAAACTTGGAATACACGTAACCCTCGGCGGCTGTGAGCGGTTTTAAAGACCCCAGTTGCGTACTTTTTACAAAATAGGCATTCACCCCGGTGCTGTTACACCCCACAAACGCATAGCCCTTCTCGGTGGCCAGATCGCAAAGGGCAGCCAGCGATGCTCCGAAATACAGGTAGCTAAAATGAGCCTTACTGCGTACAAAATCCGGTTGGTAAGGAACCGTAATGGGCCTTTCGGGACCGAAAAGGCTATTGTATTCCACCACAACTATGTCCGCATCCACCGCGTCGATGGCTTTCCAGACCCAGTAGTCATTGCCGTCGATGTCGATACTGAGCAGGCCCAAAGGTCCTTTAAAACCCGCGTCGGTTAGCAAAGTATTGATATTTTCGGCGGTGATAAAGGCCTGGTTGGCAATGAGGTGGTGTTGCCAGAAAAAGGGATCAGACCGAATATAGGCAATATTTTGGTCGCTACCGTCCAACACCAGCCCGCTCCAGTTGTTATTGATCAACAAAAAGCGGGTGTTCGATTCCACGTAGGTCTCCACGCCGAATTCTACGAAGCTGTGGGAACGGATGGAAGCTGCTTTGATCAGATACTGGATGATGCCATCATCTCCGTATTGGGAGAATACTTTAAATTCAGCATCCTGAATGGAATTGATTTCCCGCGTCTGCATCGAAAGGAGTTTTCCCATCAGGACGCGGTTTTCGTATACTTCGTGCCGCGTTTCCCGAAGCATCGCCGAAAAAAACTGAAATTTCTTTAGTATTTTCCCAAGAATCATAACAGAGCGTAAGATAGAAGCCGCTAAAAAGGGAAGGCTCCGCGACCGGGGCCCTTCTTTTCCGGTGTATAGTTCATTCCGTCGAAGCCGCAAAGATAGGGAATTGCGGTTTGACTACCGGGCGGATCGGTTTGGACTCCTCTCGAAAGGGAAAAATATTATTGTAGAGACTGGTATAAATCAAGCGTTTCCCGAACGGTTCGGTCCCACGAGAACTGTTGCAACTGAAGACGTCCCTGCCGGGCGAGGTCAAGCCTTAAAGCCGGATTATTCAGGAAAAGTCCGATGGCGTCATGGATGGAATCCCGGTTCTCGGGGTCGAAATAGAGCGCGGCTTCACCCGCCACTTCGGGGAGTGAGCTCCGGTTGCTGAGCAGGCAGGGGCATCCACAGGCAAACGCTTCCAACACCGGAATGCCGAATCCTTCGTAGAGTGAAGGAAACACAAAACCCAGGGCCTGGCGGTATAACCGGCGCAGCGAAGCATCATCAATGGGTTGTTGTTCAACCAGATCATGAACGTTCAATTGCCGGACGACGGCTTCTTCTTCGGGAGAAAAAGGGCCACCACCGGCGCAAATGACCCGAATTTGATGGGCGAGAAGCAAGGGCGCAACGGCCTGAATAAAGGGCAGGAAGTTCTTATACATACCCCGGTTTCCAACAAAGAGCAGATACGGCACTTCTGACACGGGTTCAAACTGGGTTTCATCCACAGGAACCGACGAACCGTGGTGAATGACCCGAACGCGTTCGGGTGGAATGTCATAATACGCCAGCAAGTCGCGTTTGGTATTTTCTGAAATGGCAATAATTGCCGTCGCATGGTAAATAATTTCCTTCTTCCAAGTCATAACCTGATGATCAGCGGCCAATTCAGGAAAAACTGTGTGATATTTTTCGTGAATCAGGTCATGGACAGTAATGACAACCGGCCGCTTGCGGATGAATTTTAAGAAGTAAGGTTCATAATAGGTGGCATGAAAAATGTCGTACGACCGGGTTCTCATTTCTACCTGATTGAATGCTTTGTTAATTTGGTAGAGGTAAGGCTGGGTTCTGGTAAAAGGCTGGCTAGGGAAAAAAGGCAGGGTGGGGAGACTTTTTTCTTTCAAATAAACATTGTTGGAAACCAATAATGACAAATGAGCCTGATGTTTGTTTCGGAATTGGTTGATGCCGGCAATCAATTCGCAGAAATACCGGGAGATTCCGCCGTAATTTTGCTGGGAAAAGGTTTGATGATCAAAGAAAATCTTCATGCAGGGATGCTTTCAGGGAAGCAGGTGCTTTTTGAAAGTGGTTTTCATGTTCGTTAACCCGGTTCGCTTTTTAATATCCTCCACGCGCTGTTTGATGCGGGTTAGTTTCCGAAAGTAATGATGCAGTGAGTATTCGGTGGCCTGACGGTTCTCGATGATAAACCGGGGATGAATGATTTCGTTTATCGGGTGGACCGGTTTATTCGCAAACGTCTCATTACTGTCTTTGGTATGCGTGGCCTCACCGCCAAAACCGATGTTGGAAATAAGATTCTGATTGGGGTTGATACACATTCCATTATGAGTCCAGATTGCATAGCACCACTGGAAATCCCAGGTGTTGATCAGGCCATTGTAGGTGCCATCGAAGGAATCGTTCCAAAATTCCTGAACCTGGGGATCGGTGAAAATATCAGAGATGAGCTTCTGGTTTCTAAATTCCGGATAACTCGACATCGTCACGTCGTACTTCTCCCAGGCCCGTCGCCAGCTTGCCCACCCCCAGACGTGGCAAATTTTGGAATAAAAATAGGAGCCATCCCCATGCCATTGGCCATTCTGGAGGTTGGTTCCCCCAATGTGCATAATAGCGGTATTATTCAGGTGGTACCAGAGATTTTCGCGGCAAAAGGTAAAAAAGGTCGGGTCGGGCAGACAATCATCCTCCAGAATAATGCCCATTTCCACCTGCCGGAAAAACCAGGTGATGGCCGTACTGACGGCGTGTTTGCAACCCAGATTCTGCTCCTGAATCAATTGCTGAACCTGACAGGGCCAGTCGATTTCGTCCAGCAGAGCCTGGCATTGGGCCACTTGTTCTGCATCGGTGGGGTGGTTGGGGCGTGGTCCATCGATCGATACAAACAATTCCCGGGGTTGGATTTCGCGAATACGTTCAAAAACCCGTCGGGCGTGATAAGGCCGGTTAAACAAAATAAAGAGAACTGGAATATCAAATTGAAGGGGCGCGTCGAACAGAGAGGCCTGAAGCGTTGTCACTGTATTTTGTTTATTTTGACGATATAAGGTACAAAATAAACGATAAACTGATCAAAAAGGTTATTGAGCAGCAATTTCTGAACAAGCCATACATTTTCCAAACCGTGATCAGCAGTGACCCGGGCAAAAAGTGTAGAATTTCGCGCAATACAGCAACGGTATTTGGGGCTACTGTTTCAGACCAAGCCGTCTTTTCAGACCTTCGGCTTTCAGGGTTACCCAGGTTGGTTTCTTAAAATATTGGTTATTTGAATATTCTGTTGCCGGAAGGTTTTCAATCAGGAAACTAGGATGGCGTATTTCGTTCAAAGGCTCCAGAGGCACGTTTGCCAGTGAGCCACCGTCGTCCAGTGTATGGGTGGCGGCAGTACCAAACCCGATGTTGGAAACCAGATTCTGGTTGGGTGAAATGCAGAGGCCGTTGTTAATCCAGATGGAATAACACCAGGGATAGGCCCAACTGTTGATCTGACCCGCATGGACTCCGTCGAACGCTTCCGTCCAGTACTCCTGAACCTTGGGGTCGGAAAAAAGGTCGGCGATGCGGTTTTGCTTTCGAAATCCCGGATAGGTCGACATGCTTCCGTCGTATTTTTCCCAGGCCCGTCGCCAACTCGCCCACCCCCAGACATGGCAAATTTTGGAATAAAAATAGGAGCCATCCCCATGCCATTGGCCATTCTGGAGGTTGGTTCCCCCAATGTGCAGGATCGTGGCATTGTTGCGGTGGTAATGCAGGTTTTCGCGGCAAAAGGTGAAAAAACTGGGGTCGGGCAGGCAGTCATCTTCCAGAATGATCCCCATTTCCACCTGCTGAAAAAACCAGGTGATGGCCGTACTCACGGCTTTTTTGCAACCTAAATTCTGATCCTGAATGAGCCGGTGTACCGAGCAGGGCCAGTCAATGTTGTCAACCAAAGCCAGGCATTCGGCAACCCGCTCTGCATCCGTAGGGTGGTTGGGGCGGGGGCCGTCGATGGAAATAAACAATTCCCGGGGTTGAACCTGACGAATGCGTTCGAGTACCTGACGGGCCAGGTCAGGTCGATTAAACAGGAGGAACAGGATGGGAACGTCTAACGGCATCTTTTCGCTACGTTTAGGGTGGTTACTGGAGGGGAGCGATGCTTTTCCCCGTTAAAAACAACGCCAAGGGTAAAGGATTCGGTATGGAATTGGGGTATTTTTGGCAAAATGAATTTAGGGTCATCCATCGAATCCATATTTCCGAAGACAGCATCTGGCGGAAAAACGTTGCCAGGGCTGACTTGAAAACCGCTTTTTGCGTACCGCATAGGCCCGGAAGAACGGGCAGGATTACCGGGAGCGCTGTAAAAGATCCTTCAGGAAAGTTAGCTTTACCACATCGACGACTGCCGCAGACTGAGCAAAAAAAACCGGGCGGGCTTCCTTGATGAAATAGTTCATGAAGTAGGCCGACATCATTTGGGCGAGCAGGGTGGCGATGGAGGTGCCGATGGCACCATACCGAGGAATCAGAATCAGATTTAACAGAATATTCACCGTCGCTCCGGCGATGGTCTTCAACAGCAGCAGGCGCTGTCGATCGTGCAGAATGAACCAATAGCTGCTGCCAACTCCAATAAAGACAAATACGGCCGACCAGATGTGAATAACCAGGATGTTGTCTACGCCGGTATACTGCTGCCCATAGAGCAGGTCAACGAGAAAGGAAGACGAAAAAGTAACGAAAACCGCAATCAGGATGCTGATGGACGCCAACAGGCTCAGAAGTTTTCGAAAAGCCCGCTGAAAGGCCTCCTCATTTTGGGTTTTCAGGGCAACAATGGTTGGGTAAAACGAGGAGGTGATGGCCGTAGCGATAAAATACCATACTTCCGACAAACGCAGGGCGGCACTAAACTTGCCTAATTCCAAGTCTGTAGCCAGTTCTTTCAGCATGAACTGGTCGGAACGCATGTAAATAAAAATGAAAAACTCCGAGATCATGAGCGGCCAGGATAACCGGAGCAACCGGATCGCCAGCGCCCGGTTAAACCGCCATTGCAAAATGTGCTGCCCTTCTTCCCGGTTATAAATGAAAATCAGAATCAGGGCCGAGAGGGTGGCTTCCACGAAAACAACCGAGGAGAACGCCAGTAAACTGAAGTGATTGGCCAGAAAATAAACCCGCAGCAGCGTCGATAAGGCAAAGGCAACGGATTTGGCAACGACCGACAGCCGGGATTTGACGCGCGACTGGAAATGCAGATCGATGACGTCCACGCTCTGGCAGATCAGCACCGAACTGGTGAACAGAACCATGGCCTGCAAAACCGGCTGACCGCTGTAGAGAAGGCGAATGGTAACCGCAATTACAAACAGGGAAACCGCCCCGGCAATGAGCCGGAGAATGAAAGCCGTGCCGAGCAGTTGATTTTCGGCGTATTCGCCTTTTCGGACAATTTCCGTAATCAGGATGTTTGCCAAACCCAGCCCCGCCAGCGACATCAGCACCGTTGGAAAAACATTGGCAAAGTTGAGCAGACCAAACTGGGAAGGCCCCAGATACCGCGCCGACCAAACGCCGACCAGTAAAGCGGTAGCCATCCGAAAAATGCGGTCGAAGAAAACCCAGCCGGCGTTGGCAAACGCTTTCCGGGCGGTTGCACTCAGCTTTCGGGGGCTTAGTTCAATCATACCGGTTTGACAATCAGGAGACAGTCGGATGAAGGACACCGGTGAGCTGGGCTTCGACCATCAACCGGGCCACGTCCTCCATCTTGTGTTGGGCCTTCCAGCCAAAATGCCAAAACGCTTTGGCGGGGTTCGCATTACCCTCGGCCAGGTCGGTGGGGCGGAAAAACGAGGAGTCGATCTGAACGTGCTCTTCCCAATCCAGATTCACCTGCTCGAAAACGATTCGGATAAAATCTTTCAGTTTCCGGGTGTGTCCGGTCGCAATCACGTAGTCGTCGGGCTGGGGTTGTTGCAGCATCATCCACATGGCTTCCACATAATCGGGCGCCCAGCCCCAGTCGCGGGCAATATCGATGTTTCCCAGCGTCAGTTTCTCGTTGCTGCCCTGCGCGATCCGGCAGGCGGCTGCCACGATTTTCCGGGTGACAAACCGTTCGGGGCGCAGGGGCGACTCGTGGTTGAACAGTATCCCGGTGCTGGCATAGAGCTGGTAGGCTTCGCGGTAATTGGCGACCTGCCAGAAAGCCGCAGCTTTGGCCACGCCGTAGGGGCTGCGCGGGCGGAAAGGTGTCTCTTCGTCGGCCGCCAGGCGGCCCGTATCGCCGAACGACTCGCTCGATCCGGCGTTGTATAACCGGATCGGGAGTTCACTAAACCGGATGGCTTCCAGCAAATTCAGCGTGCCGATGCTGATGCTTTCGAGGGTCTCGACGGGTTGTTCGAAGGATAGACCCACCGAACTTTGCCCGGCCAGGTTATAAACTTCGTCGGGCCGGACTTTCAGCAACGTCTGCAAAACGCTGCGGAAATCATTGATGTTGACCGACACCACCGACACCTGCGACCGGATGTTGAGCCGGGTCAGGTTGTTGAACGACGACATCTGGGCATCACGTGAACCGCCGTATACCTCATATCCTTTGGTCAGCAGCAAATGCGCCAGATAGGCCCCATCCTGCCCTGAAACCCCACAAATCAATGCCTTTTTCATAAGAATATTCAGTTTACGGTTTACGGTTTACGGTTTACGGTTGCTGACGCGTCCTATAGCTCGTATGCGTCAGCAACCGTAAACTGAAAACCGTAAACCGGTTATTCCAGGCGATTCATATTCCCCAGAACGGTTTTTCCCAACGTCCAGCCTAGCCCCATTACGGCACCAGCCGCTAAACCAGCTAGAATCAGTAGCGTGCGCCGGGGGCCGTTGGGCCGTAGTGGTATGCGTGGAGGCTCCAGCATTTTGAAAACCGGGGTTTCTTCCTGCACCCGAATTTTGGCCTGTTCCAACTGCCGGGACAAATCGTTGTACACGGTTTGCGCCAGCAGAAACTCGGCTTGCAGCCGTTGCTCGCTGATGCGGGCCAAGCCGCTGTAAAGGCTCCGGTTCCGGTCGCGGTAACTTTCCAGGTCATACTCCGCCGTCTGGTACCGGCGTCGGGATTGCTCGACCTGCTGGGTCAGAAATCGCTCCTGATTTTTGACTTTCTGCGTCCGGTAGCTGGTGATGTAGTGGGTCAGGTATTCCAGTGAAAACCGGGCGACAGTGGCCGCTACGACCGGGTCGGGCATGATTACTTCAATGGTTACGACGCCAGTCCGTCGTTCGTAGGTGGTTGTGATCCGGTTCGTCAGGAGGGCCGCCAGACCTTCCTGTTCGGGTGTAACCTGCAGGGCTTTGCTGTAGTTTTTAGGATCGGGCAACACCACCGGAACCGGTTTTGAGTCGTCGGCAGTGGTTTGTTCTGTGTTTCCGGTTAGCCGTTGAAAGGCCGTTTCCTGCTTCTGCCGTTTCAGGTAAGCCTGCAGCGGCAGCACGGTTTTGTAGGTTTTGGAATAAACCGGCTGCTTCAGAATCTGCAGGGCAAACGGAATGCTTTGGAGAACCTCCGGGTAGAGATCGGGCCGGATGCCATCACCGGCGGCATTGTCCATGCTGATGCCAGCCAGCCCGGCCAGCGATCCGAGGTTGCCCATGCTGCCGGGGCTGCCTGCCGACACTTCCGGCATGACGGTAACTTCAGCTTTGTAGTCGTCCGGTTTGGAAAAACCATAGTATAGCCCTGCCAGGGCGCCCAGCACGGCAAAAGCCAGCACGGCCAGGCGGCTGCGCTGTAGAAACTTCCAGAGATCACCGGGGCGGATCCGGATGAGGTCATCATCGTCCATTTCTGACCCTGCTGATGGTTTGTGCGTTGTTACTGACATGAAGCGACGTACTAAACGTGGCGCTAAAAATGCTTAAAATAACCGAACCAGATTTACAATAACGGTGGTAAGGGTCACAGTCATTGTGCCAATGACCGAAATAAGTCCAATTCGTTCCCCCGCCGTCAGCCGTCGATCGTCGGTCAGTGGCCCAAATGGCACGATAACGCGTGAGCCGGGTTCGATTTTGGGATATTTCCTGAAAAACAAAAACCGTTTGGTCCGGTCTTTCAGTCCGTTGGCGTAGATCACATACGCTCTTTTCTGCCGGGCATTATCGGTATAGCCCCCGGCCTGCGTCACGTAATCCTTAAAATGAAAGCCTTCCGTAAAACTAACCGTCGACGGATTCAGAACGGCGCCCTGAATGCTGACGGTTTCGGGGCGTTTCGGAATAATCAGTGAATCACCGACTTCCAGCAACAGGTTTCCCGATACGCCCGGATCTTCCAGAATGGCGCCCAGATCGGTCGCAATGGGAATGCCGCGCCGGGAAAACCGGGCTCCGGGCAGAAAAGCCCCCGCTTTCAGGCCACCCACGCGCCGAAGTACATCCGAAATTCGTTCGGAACGCGACTCGATGGCGTAATTCCCGGGGTGCATCACTTCGCCCAGTACCGCTACATTCTGCTGAAGTTCGTAGCGGGGCGACGTTCGGACGTATACCACGTCGAACGGCTTGAGCGGAAACCGCGCATCGGCGGGTTGAAGATTCAAGGAGCGATCGATCGAAAACTGAAAAACCTGAACGGTTTCGCCACCGGTCATTTTGGTGGTATCTTCCCGAATCCGCCGGGCCACTTCAATCCGGGTGGGTGTGGCACCTTCCTGAAAACCGCCGGATAACGCAATCAAATCGGTGACGGTCAGGTTGGTTACGTACGGAATGGTGTCCGGCCGGTTCACGGCGCCCTCAATGCTAACGTAGTACGGCTCGCGCAAATCGCGGACCGAATAAATATGCACACTGTCCTGCCGGGCCAGCGGAATGTCTTCCGTTTCGTTGCGCATCAGCCGCCCGACATCGAACGGAATGGCTTCCAGGTCGGTGTTTTCGCGTTCGCGGTACAAAACCGCCCGGTTCAGGAAAGCGTCTTTCCGCAATCCTTCGGCCCGGCTGATGAGCGAGCGAACGGACGTAATTTCGTCGCCCAGCGCATAATCGCCGGGGCGCATCACGGCACCGGATATCTGAATCCGGTTTTCATACCGGTTCAGGATTTCACCAGTCGTGTATTTGTCGCCGGACTGCGGAATGAATGTCGCAATCTGCTCCTGCGTGATGGTTGAGATTCGCAGTTCGCGGGGCGTATTCCGGCGCAGGGTGATCGAAAAGGTATACGCCCGATCCGTAAAACCGCCCGCAAAACTCAGGACACTTTTGAGCGTTTCACCGGGTTTTACTTCATAAATGGCCGGCCGTTTGACCTGCCCAACCATTTCAACGCGAACCCCGTAATCGTTGACCCGAATCACATCCTGATCCAGCAGCCGGATGTCATCTTTTTTATCGGCCCGCAAAAGGTAATCGTATAGGTCGATGGTGCGAATGACGCGGTTGTTGCGGATCACCTGAATATCGCGGAAGGAGCCGGTTTCGGGGTTCGGGCCGCCCGCCAGATACAAGGCGTTGAAAGCCGTCGACAATGACGAAAGCGTGTAGGTTCCCGGCATGACGACTTCGCCCACCATCGTGACGCGGATGCTGCGGATGTTGCCCAGGGTTACGGAGGCATAAGTGCCGCTGTTGGGGCGGTTCAGACCCTGAAAAGCCTGCCGCAGCCGCCCGACAATCCGCTGTTCGGCCTGTTCGATGGTGAGGCCGCTGACAAAAATAGGCGCCAGGTTTAGCATCCGCACCGATCCTTCGGGGCTGACGCGCAGCCGGAAACTTTCGGTGGAATTTCCATAAATTTCCACTACGAGTTCATCGTCGGGTCCCACCACGTAATTCCGGGGCGTGGCAATGCGGAGATTCGGCTCAAAGGTGAGGGATGTTCCCTGAAACAAAGCCGCGCCAAAAATATACGGTCGCCGGATGGTATCCCGTCGCAGCAGATTCAGGCTGTCGCCCAGCGCATACGGCCGTTGCGACAGTGTCCCCTGTTGGCTTCGGTTGATGAGCGTATCGCCGGAGATCTGCCCGGTGCGATTTGATTGCTGGCGGATTTTTGCCATACGTTGCCGCATTTTGGCAATATCAGTCAACGTATAGCCCTGTGACATAGCCGCTTGCTCGATTTGCATTTCGGTGAGTCCGCTGCTTTGCGCCCGCTGATAAAATTCAATAATCTGCTCATCGTTCAACTGATCGGCCCGCGAAGGTGACTGGGCAAAACCGGCAGTGACAGCTACCAACAGGAAAAAGAAAGACAGCACGGGCAGTTGTCGAAACAACAAAAACGGGGAGTCACGAAGTGTAAACCAGTATGATTGTGTTCTGCTACGGTTCATGCAGTGAGAAAAATCTGACCCACAAAGTTACGAATTGATTGATTCTCTGCCGCTTTTTATAGTCAATGGTCCAAAAGTGGCTTTTTAATGGAAAAAACCGCTATTTAGCCGAACTGTTTTCCGAAATAATAACTGAACAAATAGAATATATCCAAGATGGCTTTGATAAAATCTGTTCGCGGCATTCACCCAAAAGTGGGCGAAGAATGTTGGTTTGCCGATAACGCAACGATCGTTGGGGAAGTCGTGATGGGTCGAAATTGCACCGTCTGGTTCAATGCCGTGGTGCGGGGCGATGTGAACTCGATCACGATGGGGGATTATTGCAACGTTCAGGACGGGGCCGTTATTCACTGCACCTACCAGAAATTCAGGACCATCATCGGCAGTTACGTTTCCATTGCCCACAACGCCATTGTCCACGGCTGCACGATTGAAGACCAGGTTCTGATCGGCATGGGCGCCATTGTGATGGATGGGGCTATTATTGGAACCGGCTCCATCGTTGCTGCCGGGGCCATTGTGACCCAAAATACCGTCGTGCCTCCGGGCACAGTTTACGCCGGCAATCCGGCCCGGTTTCTGAAAGCTGTTACGCCCGAACTGGGTGAAGTTTTTATGCGGACAGCCAACAATTATGTGATGTATGCCAGGTGGTATGAGTAATGAAATTGCCCCTAAATCCCCTGAAGGGGACTTGGACGCGAAATTCCACCAGATGCTAAAATTCCACTTCAGGGGATTTAGGGGTAACCAATAAAAGTCCTTTACAACAAGTATTGCATCGCATTTATTGCGGTCGTATATTTGTTTGAAATTAGTCTAAATAATTTTAGGATTATTTTTTTGTTGGTCAGCGGCCGGTTTCCAAGCGCTCTGCCTGGGGATTTAGAAGCCGTCTTGGCCTTATTTTATGGCGAACCTAACTTCATTGATTACGACAGCCCGAACGAAACTGGAAGAATATTTACTCATGAAAGGGCTGCGCCGGTCGTCGGAACGGTTTGCCATTCTGGAAGAGGTGTATTCGCGCAATGACCATTTTGACGCTGAGGAATTGTATCAGGCGATGAAAGACCGGTCGTTTGCCGTTAGCCGGGCCACGGTGTACAACACGCTGGATGTGCTGGTCGATTGCGGTCTGGTGAGCCGACACCAGTTTGGCGATGAGGACAATACGAAAAGCCGGTTTGAAAAATCACTCGGACGGCAGCAGCATGCGCATCTGATTTGTGTCAATTGCCACCGCGTCATGGAGTTTTGTGATCCGCGTTTGCAACTGATCAAAACCACGGTCGGCAATACGCTGCAATTCCACGTCGAATCGCATTCCCTGGTTTTTTACGGCGAATGTGCGGACGAAGCCTGCGTGGCGCGGACGAAAGCCGCAGCGGCCAATGCCAACGTAAACTAGCGGAAACGCATTATTGGATTATTCGCTGACGGTTTCTTTTTCCTGCTTCATTTCTTTCCGGGCGTTGATGTAGCCCCGAATGACTGTGAAAGTGGTAACGGCCAGGAAGAAAATGATGATGTAGTGGACGTAATCGACGATCCAGGGGAATTTTTCGCCAAAATAATAACCGCCCCCCACCAGCGAGACCACCCAGATGGCTCCACCCAGAACGTTGTAAAGCATAAAATACCGCATATCCATCCGAATCAATCCGGAGAGAATGGGCGCAAACGTGCGGACAATGGGCAGAAACCGGGCCACAATCAGCGTTCGGCTGCCGTATTTCAGGAAATATTCGCGGGTGGTTTCAATGTATTTTTTCTTGAAAAACAGCGAATCCGGGCGGTTTTGCAGCCGATCACCGAAATACCGGCCCGTGAGATATCCCACTAGCGACCCCACCACCGCGGCCCCGAAAATACAGAGCAGCAACAGCCACAGGGGGACGGCCAGAATTTTGGTGCCGGCAAAAACGCCCGACAGAAACAGCAAGTAATCGCCCGGCAGGAAAAAACCGAAAAAGACACCGTTTTCGATGAAGATAATCAGGGTGATCAATACCAGCCCGCCCGTCCGAATGATTTCCTCGGAATTGAGTAAGTATTGGAAAAATTCGGCGATCTGGTTCATCATTGAAATGAGTGAATGAGTGAATGAGCGGATGAGTGAATAGATCGAAGATCACGCTTTGAACTAACGGCACTGCGTCAGCTATTCACTCAATCACTCACTCGCTCATTCACAATTAAATATAGTCCGCCAGCTCAAGCCAGCGGTCGGATTTTAGGGAAATTTCCTGTTCGATTTGCTCAATTTGCCGGGCCCAGGACGTCAGTTCTTCGTGACTCTCGGAACCGGTATTCAGTTGATCCAATAAACCGCTTTTTCGTTGTTCCAGTTCCTCAATTTCTTTTTCTAACGTTTCATATTCCCGCTGCTCCTTGAAAGATAGTTTTCGCTTGCTTTCCGTTACCGGGGCAACGGGTTTACTTTCTGGAACTGAGACGGTTGGTGCAGCCTTTGGCTTGTCGGCGGTTTTGCGATCGGCGGGCTGACTGGCTTTCCGTTCGCGGTAATCGGTGTAATTCCCCGGAAAGTCGCTGATTTTACCGTTGCCTTCAAAAATAAAGGCGTGATCGATCAGCCGATCCATGAAATAACGGTCGTGGGATACGAGCAGTATGCAGCCGGGAAAATTCAGCAGAAATTCTTCCAGCACATTGAGCGTCGTAATGTCCAGGTCGTTGGTCGGTTCATCCAGAATCAGGAAGTTGGGATTTTGCACCAGCACCAGCAACAACTGCAACCGCCGTTTTTCACCGCCCGACAGTTTGTGGACGTAATCGTACTGCTTGTTGCGGTCGAACAGGAAATGCTGCAAAAATTGCGAAGCCGTCACGGTTTCGCCCGTTCCCAGTTTCATCACTTCGGCCACATCCTGCACCACGTCGATCACCCGCTGGTTATCGGGCAGCACCAGATCGGATTGCGTGTAATAGCCAATTTTAACCGTTCCGCCGGTGCTGATGATGCCCGAATCGGGGCGCAGTTCGCCGGTAATCATGTTCAGGAGGGTGGTTTTCCCCATCCCGTTCTTCCCGATGATGCCAATGCGGTCGTTACGCCGGAAGGTGTACGTGAAATGGTCGAGCAGCACCTTTTCGCCAAAGCGTTTGCTGACGTTTTCCATTTCGATGATTTTGCTGCCCAGCCGCGCCGTACGAATGTTTAGCTCCAGTTGGTCGTTGCCCAGTTTCGTGTGCGCTTTGGCGTTCACCTCATCGAACGCATCGACCCGGTATTGTGCCTTGGTGCCGCGGGCTTTGGGTTGTCGGCGCATCCAGTCCAGTTCGCGCCGGAAAAGGTTTTTCGCCTTGTCGACCTCAGCCGCCAGAATGGCTTGCCGCTCCGCTTTCTTTTCCAGGTAATAGGCGTAATTGCCTTTGTAGCTGAACAGCGTTTGCTGGTCGAGTTCGACAATCTGGTTGCAAACCCGGTCCAGAAAATACCGGTCGTGCGACACCAGCAGGAGGGTGGAATTGTTGGTCGACAAAAAGTTTTCCAGCCACTCGATAGTTTCCAGATCGAGGTGGTTGGTCGGTTCATCCATGATCAGCAAATCCGGGGCTTCGATCAGCACCTGCGCCATCGCCACCCGTTTGCGTTGCCCACCCGAGAGTGTGGAGACCTGCTGCGTGACGTCGTGAATGCCCAATTGCCCCAGAATCTGCTTCAACTGCGTTTCATAATCCCAGGCCTGGAGCGTGTCCATTTGCTGCATGGCCCGGTCGAGCGCGTCGTGGTTCTCGGACAGCAGAGCTTTTTCATACTGCTCAATCGCGAGCAGGGCCGGATTGTCGCCGGTTAAAACGACTTCCATCACGGTCAGGTTGTTATCCAGTTGGGGCTGTTGTTCCAGAAAACCGACGGTGATGTCTTTTCGGATGCTGACCAGTCCTTCGTCGGAAGGCATTAATCCGGCCAGAATGGATAATAAGGTAGATTTGCCCGTACCGTTGGCACCAACGATTGCGACTTTATCACCCCGGCTCATTCCGAACGTTACGTTGCGGAATAACCATTTGTCGCCGAAGGATTTGGAGAGATTTTCTGCTGATAGATAATTCATTGTCCGCAAAGATACGCATCCTGAACCGGATCGCCGAAGTAAACTACGCGATGGGAACGCGGATTGAACGGATTGTAACGGATCAAAACGGATTTTGTCGGGGCCAATCCGTTCAATCCGTTGCATCCGTGTTCCTGTCGCATTTGATGATTGCATGAGACAAGCCGCTGTATGGTAGAATTTCCGGTCTAAAAGTGGTAAATTTCCGGTCTGGTTTTCTTTATAGATTTTAAAGCTTAATTCATTACCCCATTCATGCAAAAATTCATTGCTCTGTTCGGTGTAGCGTGTATCATCTCAGCGAGCAGTCTGGCCCAGGTAACCGACGATGTAACCAAATCCTATACCCAACCCATTCCGGGCAGCACCCAGGTCTATGATCTGGTGGCAATTCCGGGCGGGGAATTTATGATGGGAAGTCCGGCGGCTGAAAAAGGCCGCAAACCCGACGAAGGGCCGCAGCACAAAGTGACCATCGAGCCGTTCTGGATGGGAAAGATGGAAGTGACCTGGGATCTGTTCGATCTGTTTGCCTTCAAAAACATGGAAAAAGAAATGGCAAACCGGACGCCCGGTTTCGATTTAGCTAAAACCGATGCCGCCACGCGACCGAGTCCACCGTACGTGGATATGTCGTTCGGAATGGGTCGGGAGGGTTATCCGGCCATCAACATGACGCAATATTCGGCCATCCATTTCTGTGCATGGCTATACGCAAAAACCGGCGTTTTCTATCGTCTGCCCACCGAAGCCGAGTGGGAATATGCCTGCCGCGCGGGCACCAAGACACCGTATTCGTTCGGTGCCGATGCCAAACAATTGGGCGAATACGCCTGGTTTACCGGCAACAGCGACGGCTCGTATAAACAGGTTGGGAAGAAGAAACCGAATCCGTGGGGCCTTCACGACATGCACGGCAACGTGATGGAGTGGACGCTGGACCAGTATTACCCGGATTATTACGCCAAAAAAGCGAAAGGCGAAGTGAAAGAACCGTATGCCAAAGTGACGGAGCTGTATCCGAATGCCGTGCGGGGTGGCTCGTGGGACGATGATGCGCCGGTGTTGCGCTCAGCGGCCCGAACGCCGTCCAATGCCTCGTGGAAAATGCTCGACCCGCAGGCTCCCAAAAGCGAGTGGTGGCTGACGAGTGCGTCGTTTGTTGGTTTCCGGGTGGTTCGTCCGGCTAAAAAACCGTCAGAAGAAGAAATTAAGGCGTATTACAACCCGCCGTTGATTGAGGAGTATTGATTACCAGTTGCTTGTAGAATGCCTGTTAGTAGACGCTATTCATCTTATTTCTAAACCTTGTTCCTATGTCAAACGAATCAAACCGCCGGGAGTTTCTGAAACAATCCGGCCTGCTCACAGGCGGTGCCCTGTTGACTACATTGCCTTCTTTTGCATCTTCCTATGGCTTCCATAGCTCGGCCGATGATACCATCAAAGTGGCACTCATTGGCTGCGGTGGCCGGGGAACCGGTGCTGCGCTTCAGGCCCTGAAGTCCAAGCAGAATGTGAAGATCGTGGCAATGGCCGATGCGTTCCGTGATCGGTTGGACGGCGCGTATAAAAGCCTGACTCAAAATCCAGAGCTGACCAAGCGGGTCGATGTTCCGGAAGAACGCAAGTTTGTCGGGTTCGATGCGTATCAAAAAGCCATCCCCCTGGCGGATGTCGTGATTCTGGCAACTCCTCCGGGTTTCCGGCCAATGATGTTTGAAGAAGCCGTGAAGCAGAACAAACACATCTTCATGGAAAAACCGGTGGCCACCGATGCGCCAGGCGTTCGCCGGGTACTGGCGGCTGCGGAAGAAGCCAAGAAGAAAAAACTGAACGTGGTGGTGGGTTTGCAACGCCATTACCAGCCGAACTACCGCGAGATGATCAAACGTATCCACGATGGCGCGCTGGGCGACATCATCGGTGGTTCGGTGTATTGGGTGAGCGGGGGCGTTTGGGTAAAACCGCGTCAGCCGAACCAGACCGAAATGGAGCACCAGATGCGGAACTGGTATTATTTCAACTGGCTCTGCGGGGATCATATCAACGAACAGCACATCCACAACATCGACGTCGCCAACTGGGTGAAAAGGGGTTATCCGGTTTCGGCGCAGGGAACGGGCGGTCGTCAGGTGCGTACCGGCAAGGAGTACGGCGAAATTTTTGACCACCACATTGTCGATTACGTTTACGAAGACGGAACGCTGATCAACAGCCAGTGTCGCCACTACGAAGGCACGTTTAGCAAAGTGGACGAAGCCTTCCTGGGTACAAAAGGCCGCGTTGATTCCTTCGGGCGACAAAGCATCCTGAAAGACCACAAAGGCGGTTCGATTTATACCCACAACGGCAAAGGCGACGGCGATCCGTACCAGATCGAGCACGACGAATTGTTTGCGGCCATTGCCAAAAACGAATACAAATTCTGGGATGCCGAAAACGGAGCGAAAAGCACGCTGACGGCTCTTATGGGCCGGATGGCGACGTATTCGGGCAAAGTGGTGAAATGGGACGAGGCTTTGAACTCGAACATCAACCTGTTTCCCGAAAAACTGGCCTGGGATGCGAATCCGAAACTGTTACCCAATGCGGACGGTTTTTATCCGGTTGCCGTTCCGGGCAAAACCGTGGCGGTTTAGTTGCGCCAAGAATTCTATTTTCAATGCAAAAAGGGAGCCGACGGTTCCCTTTTTGCATTGAAAATAGTCAGGTCTGCGCAGGATTTTTGATTTTTGCGGTATGAAACAAGTCCTATTCCTCATCTTCATTTTATCAGGATTCTGCACCACGGCTCAGGTGTTGCGAAAACGGACCGTTAAGTTAATGGGCAGCCGGTTTGACATCACGATTGTTGCCCAGGATTCCCTGTCGGCGGAACACAACATTGATGCGGTAATTGCCGAGGTAACGCGAATCGAGAATCTGATTTCGGACTGGAAAGACGATTCTCAAATTTCGCTGGTCAATAAAAATGCCGGGATTGGCCCGGTTCGGGTAGACACTGAAGTGTTTGCGTTGACTGAGAGGGCGCTCCGGTTTTCGAAAATCACGAAAGGCGCTTTCGACATTAGTTTTGCTGCGATGGACCGAATCTGGAAGTTTGACGGTTCGATGACGGAAATGCCCAGTCCTAAAGCGGTTAAGAAATCAGTTGAGAAAGTTGGCTATGAAAACATCGTGTTGGATCGGGCGCGGTCTACTATTTTTTTAAAACGGAAAGGCATGAAAATTGGCTTCGGCGCGCTGGGCGAGGGCTATGCTGCCGACCGCTGCCGCGACCTGATGCTGGCCAAAGGGATCAAAGCCGGAATTGTCAACGGTTCCGGGGACATGAGTACGTGGGGAAAACAGCCGGACGGTAGCGACTGGGCCATCGGCATCACCAACCCGATCCGGAAAGACACGGTATTCGCCATCGTGCCGCTGCGGCAGAGTGCCGTGGTGACCTCCGGAAGTTACGAAAAATTCGTGGTGTTCAACGGCCAGCGGTATGCCCACATTATCAACCCCGTTACGGGTTATCCGGCTACGGGCGTTTGCAGCGTGACGGTTTTTGGCCCCAGTGCCGAAACCGCCAACGGGTTCAGTACGTCGCTGATGGTGCTGGGAAAAGACGCGGGCCTGAAACTGATCAATCAGTATCCCGACTACCGCTGCATCCTGATCACCGACGAAGGCCGGATTTTCTCTTCCAAAAATCTGGATATTAAGGCGTATCGTTTGTAGAAATATTGTCTATTGAACAGATGAATCGTAAAACTGGCTGCTTAAATAGTTGTAGGACAAGGCACAGTGTTCGACAATCCGACCTTCGTTATCGACCACGACCAAAACCGTCTCGCCTTTCCAACCGCCCCGGCTTAGGTGTAAACGGACATAATGCCGATTCTCAATGGTAATGTGATGAGCAACGGTTAACCTGCGGGCATTGCGTTTGACAAAGGGCCAGCGTCTTCTGGAACGGATCGGCGGTTGAAGATGCACATAAAAGCGACGTTGAACATTTTGGGTATAAAACGCGGAGTCGGCCACCTGTTCGGCCTTAATCCGTTTCTGCACACCCTCCGACTTGGTTGCCGATTGCAACGAATAGCATTTTTGAGCAAAGGGTGCTAACAAAGACGCATCTTCTTCCACCAGACCCGTCGAGTAAGCGGTAATATCGCCATACGTTTTATGGATCAATAAGCTATCGGCATAATAATTCAGGGCAATTTGTTCATAGCAAATGGTCTGCTGGTGCAGAGAGTTCTGGTTCTTTTGCAGGAAGTTGAACGCATTTTGTAGTACGGGGTCCGTTCCCCGCAGCATATCCTCCCGATGGTGGATGGCAACTATATCAACCGGAACGCCTTTTCCTTCGTAGCTGATGCGTTTGCTACTGACCGTCTGGCCGTTTGACAGGGAAATCTCCCAGCCATTGGGCAAGGTTTTTCCCAGCATACCCGAAAAAATGCCATTCGAGTTTTCACCCATCAGTTTGACATAAGGCAGTTCCTTCAGGTACAGGGCGCAGTGATCGCCCGCACTAATGGTCGACCCGCTCGTCAGGAGCACTGTCGGCTTAATGAGCTGTTTGGGTCCCTGTGGTGTTATGTGGTAGGCCGTCCAGGGCGAATAATCCCGGTTTCGTTTGCCAATCCGGGTACGCCCATACCCCACCAATTGCCTGACTTGCGTAAGCCGTCCAACCAGCGCATTCAAATAGTCCGGTGAGCCACCTCCGTTGATCCGGATGTCAATAATGAGGGCTTTGACGTCGGCAAAGTCGCGAACCATTTCATCCAACTGCTGGGCGAATACCGCTAAGGGCATGCCGCCAAATCCGTTTAGCTGAAGATAACCGTAGTCGCTGGACCGACAGTAACCGCCAATTTGATAAGGCTCACTCCTGAATTTTGTGAAGGGACCAAATCCCTTTTTCTGCAAGGCATCCAGGGTTACGCGATGGAATTGCGCTTGCAGTTCTTTCGTTGGAAACTCCTGATGAAACCGGGCGTATTTGGCACTCGCTGGCAAGTCGCCCGTTGGCGAGATAACAATGTGGCCATCTTTCAGGGGTGCCACCATGTCATTAAAAACCGTCAGGAGTTGATCGTCGGTTGTCTTTTCGGTAACCAGGGGTTTAAAACGCTGATAGTGCTGTTTCCAATCCACCCCTCTATTTTCGAAATGGGCATAATACCGGTTGAATAGGTGCCAAAACTCCTCAAAGTTTCGCTCCGGTTCAGTTTTGGGTGTTAATTGGGCCAGGCCAACCCGTTGCCCAAGACAGGACAGCAAAATCAATACGGCAAGTTTCATAGGATGCGGGAGAAAACGAGCGCAAACGTAGTTCGGATCATCAACCGTTCTAGCTAATGGCTGGCAATATATAACTATTAATTATATATGCAATAAGGCGTCCTATTTAGCGTTTCACTCCCTTCAATAACAGTCCATCAGAATCTGGCTGTGTGACTGGTAGAAGCTGACGCTTTTGCCCGTTTTCGTCTGGCAAATGGTTTCCAGCAACGCAATGACGTCCTTTTGCATTGCAAGGGAGCCGCAGATCATAATTACCCCATTGGTAACCAGTACATTACCAATAAAATCAGCATCGCGGGAGATTAGGTCGCTAACATATTGTTTGTCGCCTTCGCGCGAATATGCCAGGTGGAGATTCGTGAGATTTTGCGCCGACCGGTTTTCCTCCAAAAAATCCCGGTAAAGGTCGAACGAGGCACGTTGCCGAAAACCGCCGTACAAATAACAGGGCGTTTTCTGCTTATTCTGGCTGATCATCCCCAGAAACGGCGCAATACCGGTGCCGTTGGCGATCATGACCACAACCGGGGCTTTTTTGGGGAAATGGAAATGTTCGTTGTTGACGATCCGGGCGCGAATCGTGCTGCCGGGCGTTAGGGCGTGTAAAAAGCCGGAACCCAGTCCACCCGGTTGGAGCCGGACACTCAATTGCAGCTCATCGTCCAGTACACCAATCGAATACAGCCGTTCGCGGTGGTCGTTGGCGGGATAAATGGCCAGCAGATCGCCCGACGCAACACCCTGACTACGCTTGCTCTGGAAACGGATCAAAAACGTGCCGTCGGGCTGGGCGGTTTGGGTGTTGCTGGTGACAGTCAGCGTGTCAAGCGGAAGTGCCGGAGCTTTTAACAATTCACCCGAAACCGGCATCGGCAGATTGGTTTGCTGCGACCAGGCTTCGGCCCACAAGCTAAACTCGGCCGGCGACTTGTCATTAACCGTATGAATATCGACGAGCGGAACGGCCCACGATTGCCGGGCCAGCAACTGGTTCACTTCGAAGGCAAACTGACAGAAATCAGGGTAAGCGTGTGATCCAAAACCGAGGACGGAATAGCGGACGGGATGCGGTTGCGGGTATTTTTCAACCCGTTTCATAAAACGGGTGGCATTGGTCGGCGCATCGCCCAGCCCGTAGGTGGCTGTCAATGCGATCAGGTAGTCGGCTTTGGGAAAAACCGTGTAGTTATTGAACTCGGTCAAAAAGGATTTCTCTCCTTGCTTTAGTAACTGCTGGTGAATGGCCTGTGCAAACCGGAAGGTGCTGCCGTTTTCCGATCCGACCAGAATGATAAACCGGCTCTCGTCGGCTGAATAGTTGTTTTTTTTGACGCGGTTGGCCCGTCTTTTCCAGGTAATGGCAAAACCGGAATAGATGAAAAAGAGAATATTCCCCGACGCCACGGCCAGAATGATGGCCCAAATGGCGCTCGTCCGGCCGGTGTGCAAATCCAGACTCAGGTTGGTGAGCAGGACGGCGGTCGGATACCGGTTTTCGCTGAGGATGTCGCCGGTGATCTGATTGACCGTTAGCTCGCGGTCTTTGAGTTTCAGCGTGTAGTAATCCTCGACGTCTTCCGAAAACGGAAATTCGAGGGTCTGCACGTCCGCCAGCCGCGTGTTCTGAAAAACCGCAAAGTCGGCTAGTTTTCGTTCGGGTTTTGCCTGGATAGCGTCGAAATCAATGTTGGGAGAAACTTTCTCTTCTCCGACCAGACCGAACCGCGCCAGGGAAAGGTAGGTTCCCGAAAGCGCAATGAGGAAGATCGGGATTAGCGACAGCCGCCCCAGCACGACGTGGTAATACTGGGCAAAATTATCCCTTACGATCCGGGTAAAAAACCGCCTGACACCCCGTTGACGCTGAATGATGAGCATCGTGCCGGAAATTGTAATCAGCAGCAGCAGAAAAGCGGTCAGCCCGATGAAAAACCGCCCGGCTTCGTGCAGAAACAGCGAGCGGTGCAGGGCCGTAACCCACTGGAAAAACGCACTTTGCGGGCTGGGAATTCCCAGGACTTTGCCCGTCTGCGGATCAACGAAAGCGGTCAGGCTTTTGCCGTCGGTATCACTGCCTTTGATCTGCACAAACTGGTTGGCGTCGACGCTCAACTCACTGATTTCAGCATAACTTTTTTTGAGCACCGGTAGCGTCTGGGCCAGCGTCAGTTCGGCAACGGCATCGACACGATACGGCTGCATTTTCTGCGACACAGGTTCGAACGCCAGAATAATCCCCGTTATGGACGCCAGCGCCAGCAAAAGAAAAGAAGATACAGCCAACGCTAAGTGGCTGTATCTCCAAACGGAAATGGTCATAAATCCGGCCGCTGTTAATTGGGGCTGTTGGGGCTAAAGCGAACGTAGCGAATGTAGCCCGTTCCCTCACTTTTGGCGGAAAGTCCTTCCGTCGTGAGCGGAATTTCGAGATCCTTCGCGACATCCTGCTTGTCCTCCACGGAACTGGCAAACCGCAGTTTGTAATCCTTGTTGAGCTTCGAATTTTCGATTTCCAGCACGATAACGCTGCGATCACCACCGGCCACCGACGCCCCGGTGATGGCACTGAGGTTGGGCGTTTTTTTGCCCAGCGCCCGGTACCATTCCTTGACGTCCGGATACCATTTTTTATCGGAACCGAGCACATACAGGGTTTTTTCGTAAGCCCCTTTTCCGTTCATGAGCGAAACGGCGATGTACGCTTTTTCGCCCATGTAATTGGTCATCTGGATCATACACTTGTACTGGGTAGTCCCGGACTGAGCCACCGAAGCCGATGGCCGGGAAACGATAATCGGCAAAGCTACTAAACCGATTTTAAGCAAATTGGGCATAACCTTATTTCAGAAAAGTAACGGAAACATTGCTTTTGGAGAGCGATTCATTTTCGCTGGCCAGGTCAAAAGCGGTTTCTTTAAAATTGGTCGGGATGTCCTTTTTGGCACCGATGGACAGCAGGTATTTCAGCATGGCGTCATCTTTGGACACCATAGCGGCTTTGTGCAGGGCGGTGATGCCTTCCTTGTTTTTGCTGTTGACGTCGATTTGCAGCGCTTCCAGCCGTTTTACCAGCGAAAGATCGTTTTTGGTAACCGCCAGGTGATACAGCGTATTGCCATTCTGCTGCGGAGCTTTCACATCGAGTCCTTTGTCCTGAAGCAGTTTCAGCTTGGCTTCAAATTCATCGGTTTTGGGTCCATACGACTGCACGAGGTAAGCCGCGAGGTTATCGCCGTTTTTGTCTGTTACCTTAATATCGGCCCCTTTGCCCAACAGATAGCTGACGACTTCGGGCGAATTACCGCGAACGGCCATCGCCAGGGCCGTTACGCCTTTCTGGTTGCTCTGGTTGATGTTTTTCACCTTCGTCTGGAGCATTTCCAGCACGGCCAGATCCCGGTTGGCGACAGCCGCATTCATGAACACGGTATTGCCTTCGTCGTCGGCCTGGTTGACATCGACACCTTTGGCCAGAAAATACTGGATGATTTCGTTCTGCTTGGGCCGGCGAACCAGCGCGTGCAGAACATTTTCACCGGCTTTGTTGGTCGCGGTCGGTTTCAGGTTCAGGCTTTCCAGATACTGGAACACCTCAATGGGCGTGGCACCCCGGCGTCCGCCCTGGCTGGCCATGATCAAGGCGTTGTCGGTGGCCGGAACCCCGCGTTGCAGCAAGGCTTTCAGGATGTCGATATTGCCACCCCGGGCCGCATAACTAAAGGCGTTGTTGCCAGCCGCGTCCGTACTTTTTAGATCCAGTCCTTTCGAAACAAAATAATCCGTCAGCTTGAGATCCTTGTCATTGGCGACCGCAATCAGTAAAGCGTTGGCGCCGTCGTGATTCAGGTCTTTCTTTAAATCGGCACCATTCTGGAGGCACAGGTCATACACCCGTGTATTCGTCTGCCCGTTACCGGCCGCAAAATTCAACACCGTCATGCCGTGGCTGTCCTCCACATTGGTTTTGGACCCTTTCGCCAGCAAATATTCCATCAGTTCCACATTGCCCCGACTGGCCGCCCAGTGCAGATAAATCCGGCTATCGTGGGTGATTTTGCTGACCTCGTTGCCGGGTTGCGACAACAGGTATTTGATGGTTTCGTTGGGAGCCTGGGCATTGATCGCCATCACAACGGGATCAAAACTGTTGGAATTGAATTGCGACGGGCTGTTTCCTTTCTCAATTTCGGCTTTCACCTGACTCACGTCCGGCTTTCCCTGCCAGAACGAGGGTTCCAATAGCACATTCTTTTGAGCCTGGGCGGAGAGAGCCGTGCCGACCAGAAGAGCGATCAGTAATTTTTTCATACGGATATACTGAAATAGAAATGCTGATACAATGCGCTCAGTTTTCATGTAAAAAAACGAACGGAGTGCAAATTAATAAGATTCAGTCTAGATAAGCGCCGATTATGAGTATTAAATTTGAAAGAGACTAAATACAGACCCTTGGAAAAGTGAGGGGGGACAACCAGGGAAAGCCCTGCTAACAGGGTAATCAGACGGATGGGGCCGTTTCCGTAAACTGAAACCGGGTTTGGGGCAGGCTTTCGGGGTACGCATCCCGCAGAAAAGCGATGATGTTTTCCCGCAGAAAACACCGCAGATCGAAGCTTTCCGGAGCGTTGCGCGAGGAGGTCAGGATGCGGATGACGACGCAGGTCGGTTGGGTGTCGGTCACCTGAACCACGCAAACTTCCCGGTCCCATAAAGGATTGTTCTCAACTAGTTCTTTCGCCTTTTCGCGGATGCGGTCGACCGGCACGTTATAATCCAGATACAGCAGAACCGTTCCCAGAACCGACGCGTTCGACCGGGTCCAATTCTGAAACGGTTTTTCGATGAAATAGGTAATGGGCAGAATCAACCTTCGGCGGTCCCAAACCCGCACCACCACGTTCGTCAGGTTGATTTCTTCAATCCGGCCCCATTCATTTTCCACCACCACGGCGTCTTCCACCCGAATCTGTTGCGTGAAGGCAATCTGAATGCCGGCCAGCAGGTTGGCGATGGTGCGCTGGGCGGCAAAGCCGATGACCACCGATGCGATCCCGGCAGAAGTCAGGAAGCTCAACCCGATTTTTCGTCCGCCATTAAACGACAATAGCAACACGGAAAAACCAACGGCAATGATCAGAATGGAGACAAGTTGCCGGACAAAAACAATCTGAGTCACAAACTTCCGCAGGTGCAGATTCACATCGCTGGCCGTGTCATACCGGCGAATGATGAGTCGTTCCAGCACTTTCAGAAGCTGCACCACCAGCCAGGTGGTGGTGATAACAAAGGCAACTTCGGCGGCTTTGGAGGCATACGGAAACCGCTGAAACGAACGTTCCTGAATGTTGGTAATAATCAGAAAAAACAGGGAAGGCACGAAAAAATAAAAGGCATTCCGGACATACTGACGCAGAAAGCCCAACGCTTCGACATGGCGACGGCGGAGAATCATCCGGATGGTTTGCGCCACAATCATATTGACCAGCAATCCGGCCCCAACAGCCACAGCCAACAACAGCCAGCCGGAAATTTTCCGGTTGTGCCGCAGCCAGCGATCGATCTCCGTGCCGATCTGGCTGAAATTATCCCAAAATTCTGTCCAGTTCATGGTATACTAATCGAGGAGTTACCTATAAAAGAAGCCAGAGATAGAAATTGTTGCCTGGTTTTGGGAAAGATTTTTTCAGCAGCGTGCACTTACAACGCCCGCATCCAGTACACCATCGGTTTGGGTGTCGAGGTCACTTCGCCAAGATCAGGCCATTCGAGGCTGCTCCGCAAAGACGGTTCTTTCTGATACCCTCTTTTGAGCCAGAACGCATCATTGGGCCGGTAATCGAGCGGTTTGGCGGGGTGGTTTTCTTCGCGTTCAACCGAGCAGAAGCAGGTGAGTTTGAACGTGCCAAAACGGCGGGCGTGTGCCTCCCGTTCGTCGAAAAACCGGTGTCCTAAACCCCGCCCCCGATAGGCCGGGAGCAAAATGCTTTCACCGAAATAAAAGATCGTATCCAGTTCAAAACCAGCTTGTTCGAAAGGGAGCCGGATGTCGGCGGTCTCGTCCTGCAACGGAATGCAAGTGGTGGCTCCGACCATTTTTGATCCGTCGTACACGGCGAACAGAAAGGACCGTTCCGATTGTGCGTAAGTTTTCAGGTAGTCTTTTTCGTACTCAATCGTGCCTTCGTAGAGATACGGATAATCGCGAAAAACCGCAATCCGCAAAGCCGCCAAATCACCAAAAACCGATTCGATTTCAGGTCCCTTTTTTGTCAGAAAAGAAAGCGAAGACATGGGATGCGGTTTTTAGTTTGAAACCGCTTGAATCCACTGAGGCAGGTTGTAATAGGTCGTTACGCGGGTTATTTTTTCGTCAGACACTTCCAGAAAAGCCGCTGCCGGAACGACGTAGGTCTGGCCCTTGGCTGGTGGTAAACCGTCTTCGGCCTTTTTATAAACACCGTTCACCACGAATTCGACGGCGACTCGTTTATCCGATGGTTCACTCAGAAAAACCAGATCCGTCAATTTTTCATCGTACGATTCGTCCATGTGATGAACAAAGTCGGTGAATTTTTCCAGGCCAATGCGCGCTTCGCCCTGATTGGGTTCGTGCCGGATGTCGGGGTGGACCAGCGCCAGCATGCCGTTCCAGTCTTTTTGATTGAAGCAATCGTAATAAGTTTTGACAACGTCGAGAGCGGTCATTGATTCGAATGGGTTTGTTTGGCGCAAAGATAGGAAGGATTACGCCAAAACCGGCTTCACTACTTTTCCGTGCACATCCGTCAACCGATACCGCCGTCCCTGGTGTTTGAAAATCAGCTTCTCGTGATCGACGCCCATCAGGTGCAGAATCGTGGCCTGAAAGTCGTGAACGTGGACGGGATCTTTGACTACGTTATACCCAAACTCGTCGGTTTCGCCATACACCATGCCTTTTTGCACGCCCGCACCGGCCATCCAGACCGTGAAGCAACGCGGGTGGTGATCACGACCGTAATTTTCTTTCGACAGCTTGCCCTGCGAATAATTGGTTCGGCCAAACTCGCCACCCCAGATCACGAGCGTATCATCCAGCAAACCGCGTTGTTTCAAATCCATGATCAAAGCCGCCGATGGCTGGTCGACGCTTTTCGTCTGAATCTTGATGTCGTTTGGCAAATTTCCGTGTTGATCCCAGCCCTGGTGATACAACTGCACGAACTTGACGTCCTTTTCAATCAACTTCCGGGCCAGGAGGCAATTGGCGGCAAACGTTCCCGGTTTGCGGGAATCGGGGCCGTACAGGTCAAAGATGTAATCCGGTTCTTTCGAAATATCGAGGGTTTCGGGCACCGACGTCTGCATTCGGTACGCCATTTCATATTGCGCCATCCGGTTGTTGATCTCCGGGTCGAGCACTTGTTTGTATTGTTCCTGATGCAGTTTCCCTAAATAATCCAGCATCCGCCGACGACTGGTTTTGTCGATGCCCGGCGGGTTGTTGAGGTAATACACCGGATCGGGGCCGGAGCGGAAAACCACACCCTGATGTACGGAAGGCAGAAAACCGTTGCTCCACAGCTTGGCATACAAGGGCTGATCCCCATCACGTCCTTTCGAGAGCAACACGACAAAAGCCGGTAGATTCTGGTTATCGGAACCCAAACCATAACTGGCCCAGGACCCAAACGAAGGCCGACCCGCCTGCTGCGAACCGGTTTGGAAAAACGTCACCGCCGGATCGTGGTTGATGGCTTCGGTGTTCATCGAACGAATGAAACACAAATCATCCGTAATGCGCGACGTGTAAGGCAACAACTCGCTGACCCACATTTGGCTACGACCGTGTTTGGTAAACTTAAACTTGGAAGCCGCTAGGGGAAACCGGCTTTGTCCGGAAGTCATTCCCGTCAGGCGTTGGCCTTTGCGAATGGATTCGGGCAAATCCTGGCCCCACATCGTTTCCAGTTTGGGTTTGTAATCGAACAAATCCAACTGCGAGGGTGCCCCGCTCTGAAACAAATAGATGACCCGCTTCACCTTCGGTGAAAAGTGCGGTTTGCCCGGCGCACGGTTTTCTTCGCTTCCGGCCAACCCTTTCGTCGGATTGAGCAAGGATGCGAGGGCAATGGCTCCCAAACCGGCGCTGGTTTTGCCCAGAAAGGTCCGGCGGCTGAGTTGATCGTGCAGTTCGTCTTCCAGGTTGTTCATAGCCTTCTCATTTTTCTCTCCGCTCAACTCTGATTTTCTCTGCTTAACTCCGCGATACAAAAAAGCTATTTCGCGGAGTTAAGCAGAGAAAATCAGAGTTGAGCGGAGGTTATCGTTTGATAATCGCTTCGTCAACGTTCATAATTGTGCTGGTCACCACCGTCCAGGCCGCCAACTCGGCAGTCGGCAGGGTTTTATCGACCGGATATTCACCAACACTTAACAATTCGGCCGCCCGTTTGGGATTTTTCCTGAAATCAGCGAGTTCTTCGGTATACAACTGCTTCATCAGGGCCACTTCAGCGGGCCGAACCGGGCGGCTGGTCACGGCTTTAAACACGTAACTGATCAGCGGCTCATCCCGTAATCCCTTCTCCAAGGCTTTTTGTCCCAACACCCGCGCGGCTTCCACAAATTGCGGGTCGTTCAGCGTCACCAGGGCCTGCAAGGGTGTCGAGGTTTTCTGCCGTTTCACGATGCAGGTGTGCCGTTCGGCGGCATCGAAATTGAGCATCATCGGGGGCGGTGACGACCGCTTCCAGATCGTATACAGACTCCGGCGGTAGAGGCTGTCGCCGTGACTTTGTTCGTAACTGATGGCATTTCGGGTGGCTAAGGCTTCCCAGATACCGGAGGGTTGATACGGAAGTACGCTGGTGCCGCCAATTTTTTGGGATAACAAACCGCTGGCAGCCAGTGCATTGTCGCGAACCTGCTCCGCCGACATCCGGTAACTGGGGCCACGCGAAAGCAACGAATTATCCAGATCGGCTTCCAACTTTTTGGCATCCGCCACGGATGACTGGCGATACGTAGCCGACATCACAATCATCTTTTGCAGAGCTTTGGCGTTCCAGATGCCCGCCCGTCCGGCGCCATCCCGGAAGCGAACGGCCAGGAAATCCAGCAGTTCGAGGTGGGAGGGAAGGTTGCCCTGATTCCCGAAATCGTCGCTGCTCTTGACCAGGCCCTGACCAAAATACTGTTGCCAGAACCGGTTGACCATCACCCGGCTGAACAGCGAATTGTCCGGATTCAGGAGCCACATCGCCAACCCCAGGCGGTTTTTCGGATAGTCGGCCGGGAAAGGCATGAACTGTTCGGGTGTTGCGGGCGTCACTTCTTCGCCGGGCGCATCGTAGGCACCGCGTTTGAGTAGAAAGGTTTTGCGGGGAAATTTCCGCTCTTTCATCACCATCACCTGATCGGAATTGTTGTACAGCATCACTTCTTCCGCCCGGTTTTTCTGAAATTCCGCAAAGGCTTTTCGGTACGTCGAGTCGTGTGCGGTAACGTAATAGGTGTACAAACCGGCACGTTGTGCCGCCGTCCGTTTGGCGGCTGGCGTAAACAAAGCCGTCGTCAGGGCGTCCGGCTGACCCGCCAGTTTCGGAATTTCCAGCGGAGTCAGGGCGCGGTTGTAAATCCGTAACTCATCAATCGCGTAATCCTTGATGTAATGATCGTGGATGCGGCCAATCAGGAACGGCGAACCGGACCAGTTTTTGCCATTTTTTCCGCGGTCGATGCTGTGAACCAAGTGGTCGGTAATGACTTGAAGTTGAGTCGGTTGTCCGTTCAGGTAGAGTTTAATGCCGCCCGCCCGGCCCGAGCCTTCGTAGGTCATGGTCAGGTGAAACCATTGTTTGTAGCGGATTTTGGCGACGGTTTCCACATCGAGGCTGTTGTCGGGCCAGACGTGGTTGATCGTAAGTTTGAACCGGCCATCTTCCAGCAAACCAATCTCGTAGCCCCGGTTTCCGTCAAAGGGCCCGTTCGACTTGCCCATCAGCATGCCTTCCAGACCCGGCTTCGCCACGTTGAACCATGCACTCACCGAAAACGGCTCGTTTTGCTCAAAAAAGCCAACTTTCCGGGGCAATTCAATGTTACTGTCACCCTTCAGATACCGCGCCATGCCAACTTTCCCTTTGATTTGGTACGGGAAACTTTCCGGATCACCGGCCAAACGCGCGGGTAGCGTGTCGTTCACCTGATTCCAGAAGGCATTGCGGGGGTCCTTTTCCAGTTCTTCGCGGGTTTTCGGAACGACGGGTTTCTTCACTTCCGGCAATCCCAGTTTTTTCCGCCGTTCTTCCTCTTTCTTTTTGAGCTCGTCTTCTTTTTTCCGTTCGGCGTCTTTCAATTTCTTTTCCTCCGAACTTTCGTAGGCTTTAAAATCCCGCCGATCGGCCTCGTCGAAGGTATAATGCGCCACCAGACCGACGTTGGCCGACGAAGCTGGATTCCGTTCCGCCTGGCTCAGCCACTGCCCGAAAGCTTGCTGGTATTCGGGGCGATTGGGATTTAGTCGCTGTTGTAACGGTTTGATTTTCTGGTGAATGAACTTCAATTTGGCATCAACCTCCGACGAGGTGAGCGTGATCGTCGGGGCGGGTTCGCCGTTGTACGGAATCTGGCCGCGCTCGTTGTTGTTGTTGAAAAACGCAAACAGCGAATAATAATCTTTCTGGCTGATCGGGTCGTATTTGTGGTCGTGGCAACGGGCGCACTCGACGGTCATGCCCAGCATCGCTTTCCCGAACGTATTGACGCGGTCGGCGACGTATTCCACCCGGTATTCCTCATCCACAATCCCGCCTTCCTGGCTCTGCTGGTGGTTGCGGTTGAACGCCGTGGCCAGGAGCATGTTTTTCGTCGGATTGGGCAGCATATCGCCCGCCAGTTGCCAGGTGATGAAATTGTCGAAACGCAGGTTTTTGTTATAAGCCCGAATCACCCAGTCGCGGTAGGGCCACATCGTGCGCAAACCGTCGTCCTGGTAGCCGTGCGTGTCGGCATATCGGGCTGCATCCAGCCACTCAACAGCTTGGCGTTCACCATAATGCGGACTGCTGAATAACCGGTTGACCACTTTTTCGTAGGCATCCGGTGACTGATCGGCCAGAAACGCATCCACTTCGGCCACCGTCGGCGGCAAACCGGTCAGATCCAGCGAAACCCGGCGCAGCAAGGTTGCTTTGTCCGCTTCGGCATTCGGCGATAAGCCTTTCTCTTCGAGTTTTTTAAGGACAAAATAATCAATCTCGTTTTTGGCCCATTTCTCATTTTTGACCTTCGGCACCTCCGCCAGTTGGGGTGCAATCAGCGACCAGTGCGGTTTGTATTCGGCCCCCTGCTCAATCCAGCGAACGAGCAGCGCCTTTTCTTCGGTCGTCAGAATGAGATTAGACTCCGGCGTTGGCATCCGGTAGTCGGGGTCGTCGGAAATGATGCGGTGGTAGGCTTCACTTTTGGCCAGATTACCGGGAACAATGGCTTTTTTACCGCTTTCGGCCAAGGCTTCGTAGGCACTTTCGGCAATGTCCAACCGCAAACCGGCTTTTTGCTTGGCCTTATCCGGGCCGTGGCAGGCAAAGCAGCGGTCGGATAAAATGGGTTTGATATGGAGGTTGTAATCGACTTTTTCGGGCAATTTGCTTTCAATCGCCAGCAGTTCCGCCGGTTTTTCGACGCTCGTTTCACACGAGCTCCCAACGGCCATCGAAAATAGACCGATGGCTGCGCTAAGCAGGAAGGATTGAACTCGTATGTCGGTTAAATGACGCATACGAACAAAGGGGTTTAAGGGAAAAACACAATGAATTTACGAAAATCAACCGGGTTCGTAAAGAAATAAACCAATTTGGCTTCAAAAAAGTGCTATATCCTTGCCAAAACCGGTGTTTCGTCCGAAAGGAATCCTCACTTCGCTTTTTCTTTTTCCGCTTTGGCCGAATCCGATTTGGCAAAGGCCGCAATGGAATTCTCGCCCAGTCCCATGTTGATTTCCAGCCCCGGCAACGCTTTTTTCAATTCCGCCACGCCCGCATCCGTCACTTTGGTTTGCCAGAGGTAAACGGTTTTAAGATTTTTGATACCGGCCAGTTCGGCCAGTCCGGCGTCGGTCACGGCGGTCCCGTACAGATTCAGGTATTCGAGATACGGCAGGTTTTTCAGGTTTTTCAAACCGGCATCGGTCACTTTCGTTTGTTCCAGGTGCAGCTTTTGCAGGTTTTTCAATTGGGCCACCTGCGCCAGCGTTGCGTCCGAAATTTCCGTATCCCCCAATTTCAGCCAGACAATTTGCTGGCTCAGTTTCGGCAGCGAAACCGCCTGCGCATCGCTGAAGGCCCGGGCGTTGACCGCGCTAACTTCCAGTTGATTCTGTTCTTTCGACAACGGCAAAACCAGCAAACCGGCTTTTTTCAGCTCCTCAATAGCTTTCGGATCAGCGGCTGGCAGTTTCATCGTCAACACCGGCGACTCGGGAGCCGGACCGGTGGCGACCTGCTCACCGCCCACGTTTCCGCCACCGGTTCCGAGTGCGGCCAGGGCCGGTTTGATGGTGTCGGATACTTTCAGTTCTGCCACCTTTTTGTCGAATGGTGCGCCCTCATTGATCCACCAGGTGAGCAACGCAATCTGGTTTTCGGTGAGCTGGGTTTTGCCTTTGGGCGGCATGTGGAGGTCGTCTTCTTCCGGTAACAAACACACTTTAACCAGTTTGCTTTGGTCGGCTTTACCGGCAACCAGAACCGCGCCGTCTTCGCTTCCTTTTTTGATCATTTCGGGCGAATCCAGCCGCAGATCGGCCTTCGATTTTTCCGGATTGTGGCACTGAATGCAGCGGCTTTTCAGAATGGGATGCACAATTTGCTGATACACCATCGCCTGATTGACGTCTTCGATGGGTTTCGCGGCTTCTTCCGCTTCCTCCCGGGGCGGAATCCCCGCCAGCGACCGGAACGGTTCCGGGGTGTGTTGGGTCAGGAAGTCAGACCCATGGGTGAGCGACCCGCCTTCGTGACCAGCGGCCAGCAGCAGAATGATCCCAACACCCAACGCCGGGTAATAAAACAGCGGACCGAAGCGGATTTTGGGCCCGATTCGTTCGTGTTTGATGGCCCAGGCCACCCAGGCAAAAACCGCTACGCCGATGCCTTCCCACATGTGCAGGTTCAGCGTTTCTTCTTCGTAGCCCCCACCCAGCGAAAGCAGGTAACCGAAAATACAGGCCATGGTGGCACTGACGGCCGACCAGAACAGAATCAACGTAATCGTATGGGAACTAACGGTTTGGCGACGCGTCAGCCGGTCCAGTTCGAGCAGGCCCGCAATCAGCAGAAAACCAATCGGTAAGTGAACGATCAGCGGGTGAAAATGTCCGAAAAACAAAGCCCACTCGGAGGGTTGCGGTGCGGTAGCCTGTAAAAGAATAAAAGGAGTCATTGAATCAATCGGATGTTCAATTTTGGGAGGAACTTTGGCCTGAGCAGAGCCTGACTAGTACGCGTATGATTCCAAGCCGGGCCGAAATGAGTTCCGGCCCGGCAAAGGGTATGGTTGAGTTCAGGAAGCAGGCCTTCATTGTGAGCATTTGTGCTCGCAACGACGGCCGATTTTATCAGCTAACACGCTGTAGTTTCACCGGATAGGTTTTTTGAGAAGCCCATTGCGGTACATACACATTTTCGTCGCCATCGACCAAAACGTCGTGCGGATGCATGAAGGCGGTGAAGCTCGTGTCTTTCCGCTGTTCTTCCAGTTTGCCGTCTTTGTAAACCGGTGCCGAACCACCCGGCGTGGAAACCACCTTATCGTTTTTATCCAGAATCTGGATGTAGCCCGAGTTTGGATAGGCATCGGACGTACTGCGAAAAACCGCACCGTAAATCATGTCACCGTGTAAAACCGGTCGGCAGATGTATGATCCCGGTAAGGCAATGGTCGACAGGTACTTGCCATCGAGCGTAAACCGCTTCAGGCAGTTGTGACGGCGATCGGTAATGAGCAGGGTCGGATTGGCTTTGTTGCGGGTGTCGACCAGAATGCCGTGGCAGCAATCGAACTGACCGTTTTCGGAGCCTTTACCGCCCCAATGCCGGATGTATTTGCCCTTGGCGTCATACTGCGTGATGTAGTTCAGGCCGTAGCCGTCGGCGATGTAAATATCGCCGTTAGCGGGGTTAATGGCGGTTTCGGTCGGGGTAAACTGCGTCGGGTAATCGTATTTACCGGTTTCTTTCGGGTAATCGATTTTCAGCAGTTCTTTGCCTTTCAGGTCGGTTTTGATGACCTGATGCCGGTTGTTATCGCAAATAAACAAGAATTGCTCTCCCCCTTCGTTGGCCAGCGTCAGGCCGTGGGCACCGGGGTAGGTTGTCCCCCAGGTTTCGAGCAGTTTGCCTGATTTATCGTAGATGATAACGTTATTTTTCGTCTCATTGGTCAGCAGAATCAGGCGGCCTTTGGCATCTTCCACCATTTCGTGGCAGTCGTTGACCGGGTTTTTGCCCGCATCCAGAACGCCCCAGTTCGGCACGACCCGGTAACGGTGCGAGCCGTGTCCGACGGTTTTTTCATCGGCTTTGGGCTGGGCACCGAAATTAATATGGGGAATCGTTAATCCGACGGCGGTTGCGGCTGTGGCCTTCGTAAGAAACGTGCGTCGGTTTACAGGTTGTGAATTCATAAGAGCAATTACAAAAGGTTTAGGAAATTGGGTGTTTAAGCTACGACAATTCGAGAAACCGCTCCGGATTGATGCCCCGGTCTTCCAGTTCGAACGAATTGTTTATAATAAGTTGGTGAATATACTGCCAAAACGGGCGATTTGTCAACCAAAAATTCAAATCGACGTTCAGAACACTCTGAAAAAGGTCGCCGGGGTAAAATTCTCCTTCGGCAAACGGGTTTTTGGTGAGCCTTTCAAGGGCCAGCGGAATCAGGTACGGCAACGAAATTCCTTCGGCAATCAGCAACCGGATGTCTTCCGTGCTAAACTGGTTTAGGGGCGTCTGCCGCAGGGCGTAAATTTTCTGGCTCCGGTTGTCGCCAAAATCCGGTTCTTCTCCACTTGTTTTCTCCAGATTGTCAAGGGTTTGCTGTTGCCAGTTTTCCTCCATTTCCGTACGGTTCATGTCAGACAGGAGACGCTTCCAACCGCAAATTTACCGCGTCTGAAACTGCTTCTGTACGTGTAAAGGTATCTTTTTTATCGGCGGAAAATCGCGGGGAATGGTGAAAAAAACACTAAAAATTTATTTTTCATCCACCATGTGAGGTAATAAAGTGCAAACTTGTCTATGTTAAATACCACCTGGTTTAGCAACACGCTGCATGCAACAAGTACCCTTAGACGATACCGAAAACAGCGGAGATTCTTTGCCGCGTTTTTTGGGAAGCCACCAGCCGCTTCAGCCCGGCAAAGTGACAGACGACGAATTGATCTTTCGACAACTCTTCGCTCAGGACCCGAAGCGTGGTTGCGAGCTGCTGTTCCGGCGGTATTACACCAATCTGGTCAACCACGCGGTTCGGTTCGTCTACTCCAAAGAAGTGGCCGAGGATCTGGTGGCCGAAGTCTACACGGCGTTCTGGCAGGACCGCGTTTTTGAACGGATAACGACGTCTTACCGGGCGTATCTCTACCAGACGGTTCGCCACCGGTCCTACAACTACCTGCGGTGGGAACTGCATCCTTCCGATTCGCTGGACACGCTGCACACCCAGGGCATATCACCGGCATTGCAACCCGACGAGGTGCTGCATTACAGCGAACTGCACCAGAAAATTGAAGACGCCATCCAGAGCCTGACTCCGCAGTGCAAACGGGCGTTTCTGCTGAGCCGGATTGAAGGGAAAAAGTACCTGGAAATTGCGCAGGAGATGCAGATCAGCAACAGTGCCGTCGAGAAACTGATGATCAGGGCACTCAGCCAGTTACGTCAGGAATTGAAAGGAGAATGGTTTATCAGTCTGCTGCTGGGGCTGTTTACCTGCGCTTACTGATGGGCAGACAACACCCTTCTTTCTCCATTTGACTAACCGGCAAAATTTGAATCTGCTATGGAACCTTTACTGATAAAACGCATTTTATTCGACTTTTTCGATGGAAAAGCGACGGCGATCCAGCGAAAATACCTCGAAGAATGGCTGACGGACGAAGCCAACCACGAAGCCTATTACCGGTACCTGGATGAATGGGAAAGCCAGCGACCCCAGTTTTCGGTAGACGCCGAAAAAGCACTAACCGCCTACCAGCGGGTGCTGGAAGACGATCAGCCGACTGTAACCCCATCGAAAGTGCTGCCGGTTTCCCGGTCCGGCCTGTTTCAAAAATGGTTCCCCTGGGGCATAGCGGCTTCCATTACTTTGCTGAGCATGTTGAGTGCTTACGTTTTCCGGGCGCACTTGCTGTATGAAACCCACCGGACGGCCTTCGGACAAACCAGCGAATATAAACTGGCGGATGGAACGGAAGTTACGCTGAATGCCAATTCCAGCCTGCGCGTTCCCCGGTTTGGTTTCGGGAACAAAACGCGGGAGGTATATCTGGAAGGCGAAGGTGAATTCAAAGTGACCCATACCGTTAACAACCAGCGGTTTATCGTTCGGACGGCGGATCGTTTTCAAGTCGAGGTGCTGGGTACCGAGTTCGTGGTGTATGCCCGGGCCAAAGGCAAACGGGTTTTTCTCAGCAAAGGCAAGGTGAAACTGGATCTGCCTCAGGGTCAGCAGCTTTACATGCGCCCCGGCAACGTGGTGACGGTGGCCAATTCCGGCCGGTACCGGCTCACCCAGACCAAAACCGCCCGCCCCTATGTCGCCTGGAAAGACCACTGGTTTTACTTCGACAATACCTCCCTGACCGAAGTCGCCGATCAGATTCAGGAGCAGTTTGGAATCAAAGTTGTGGTGCCCGAACCCAAACTGGCCCAACGGCGGATTGCCGGTAATTTCCGGGCCGAGCAGGCCGACGACCTGTTCCAGATTTTAGCCGAATTACTAACGATCAACGTGGTGAAAAAACGCCACTATATTGAATTGACTACTCCTAAACACCCTTAACCATTCCTATTCCTAAATCCTACTGAAGATGGTAATCTCATTTTTACAAAAAACGGCCCTGGTTTCGCTGGCGGTGCTCGGTCACCAACTGACGCAGGCGCAACCGATTGCCCTGGCCCGGCAACAGAGCCGATCGACGGAGGTGATTCAGACCGTTCCGGCGGCAGGCCAGAAAATGAAAGAAGTGTTGACGGAATTAAGCCGCCAGCATCAGGTCAGCATTCTATTTGAAGAAACCACGGTGAACGGTATTGTCGTTCCAGCCAACGTCCGGCTCCGTTCCGGGAAGCTGGAAAAGCAGTTGGAAACCCTGCTGAAACCGTATGACCTGATGTTTAAAAAAGTGGGAAATCAGGCCTATTACATCATTAAAAATCCGGCCAGAACCAGCGCTCCGGCCATTCCAGCACATGAATCGGTGAATACACCGGTTTCACTAAAGGAACCCACAGCAGTAGGAAGCCCGGTTTTCTCACCGAATGCGCCATCGGTCAACATCGCCGATTTCACGGTGAGCGGGAAAGTTTCCAGTGAAAACGGCGAAGGACTACCCGGCGTTAGTGTGGTGATCAAAGGAACCCAGCGCGGAACCGTGACCAATGCGGAGGGTACTTACTCGCTTTCCGTTCCGGAAGCCGCCAATGGTGCCACCCTGGTTTTTAGCTTCGTGGGGTATTTGTCTCAGGAAATGAACGTCAAGGCGTCGACGACCGTGAATGTTTCGCTGAAACCAGACGACAAAGTGCTGGAAGAAATCGTCGTCATTGGGTACGGTACGGCCCGGAAAAGCGACTTGACGGGGGCCGTTGGTTCCGTGAAAGAAGCGGAACTGAAGGAACGCCCGGCGGCTTCGCTGACGCAGGCGCTGGCGGGCCGGATGCCCGGCGTGCAGGTCAACAACAACTCGGGTCGGCCCGGCGGTCGGACCACCATCCGCGTACGCGGGTTTAGCTCCATCAACTCTTCGAACAATCCGTTGTATGTGGTCGATGGGGTGATGTTGCCGCAGGGGAACCAGAACCAGTTCAGTTCGGCCATCGACTACATCAACCCCAACGACATCGTTTCGGTGGAAGTGTTGAAGGATGCCTCTTCGACCGCCATTTACGGCGCGCGGGGTGCCAACGGCGTGGTGCTGGTGACGACCAAAAAAGGAAAATCCGGTGAAGGTCAGGTTACGTACAATGTCGATTTTAGCGTGAATGCGATTGGTCCCAACCGCCCCCGGGTTTTGAATTCCCGGCAGTATATGGCGGTGGAAGACCTGGCCTGGGCCAACATGGCGAAATACGATCCGGCGGGGTGGGCCGCCGGCAAATGGGCGTATCTGAACCCCAAACTGCGCCGGATCGACCCCCGGGTCTGGAATTCCGACGGCAGTCCGAAATACGATACCGACTGGTTCAAAGAAACCACCCAAAATAAACTGTCGCAAAACCACCAGTTGGGTTTCAGCGGAGGCAACGACCGCACGCAGTATTCGATCTCACTGGGCTTCCGGGATGATCAGGGCTTGCTCAAAACCTCGTACATGAAACGCTATTCGGGCCGGTTTACGATCGACGATCAGGTGAAAACCTGGTTGAAAATCGGCGGTACGCTGAGCTACAACAACCAGACGGAGAACCTGGTGGACGTCAACGACGCCGTGGCCCGCCAGATTGTGGAAGATTTTCCGTTCCTGCCGGTTCAGTATGAAGACGGTTCTTTTGCCAACAACCGGGATTTTCCGTTTGCGGAAGGCACCATGAGTTCGTATCACCGCCTGATGGGTCGCCGGTATATTCTGAACACGCAAACCACCACCGGAAGCCTGTATTCCAACATCAGCCTCGCCAAAGGGCTGGAAATGCGGACGGTTTTGGGAGCCAACGTTCAGACGCAGGAAGTGAACCAGTCCAGCACCCGGACGCTGGAAATTGGCGCAAACGGGACGGCATCGGCCAACAATTTCAGAGACTCGTTCTGGTCGCTGGAAAACTACCTGACCTATAACAAGCAGATCAACGACAAACACGCCATCAATGCCCTGTTGGGGGTGTCGTGGCAGGAATCGAATTACTTCACGATTGGGGCCAGCGTTCGCAACTTTGCGACGGACTACTTCGGTTTCAACAACCTGGGTGCGGGAGCCACCAACCCGGCGGTCAGTTCGGGTGCCTCCCGGTTTTCGTTCAACTCTTATTTTGGTCGGATCAACTACAGCCTGATGGAGAAGTACCTGGTGACCTTCACCGGTCGGGCCGATGGTTCTTCGAAATTCGGGAACAACCACAAATTTGCGTTTTTCCCCTCGGCGGCTCTGGCCTGGCGGGCATCGGAAGAAGAGTTTTTGAAAGGCAATGCCATCATCTCGAACCTGAAAGTACGGACCAGCTTCGGTCTGACGGGGAACTCCGAAATACCGCCTTACTCGTCGTTGTCGCTGCTCAGCTCGAACTACGCGACCATCTACGGCGACAGCCGGGTGTCGGGTACGGGGATCAGCCGATTGGCGAATCCGGATCTGCGCTGGGAAAAAACCGCCCAGACGGATGTTGGCGTGGAACTGGGCTTGCTGAAAGGCCGGATCAATCTGGAGGCCGATTACTACTACCGCAAAACCACCGACATGCTGCTGGATGCCCCGGTTCCGCGCACGAGCGGCTACGGTACGATTCGCCGGAACGTGGGTTCGATGCAGAACAAAGGCTTTGAGCTTGGTCTGAACACGGTCAACATCGACGCGGGCGGTTTTCAGTGGAACTCGACCTTCAACATTTCCTTCAACCGCAACAAAGTCTTGTCGCTGGCGACGCCATCGGACATCTTCAACGTAGGTGGCCCGAACTTTACCAATCCGACGAACGTGATCCGGGTGGGCGAACCGGTCGGGTCGTTCTGGGGGCTAACCCGGGTGGGCGTCTGGAGCGAAGCGGAACGCGAAGAAGCGGCCCGGTTTGTGAGCTACCGGAATGGGTTGACGATGCTGCCGGGTGACATCAAGTACCTGGATGTGAACGGTGACCGCGCCATCACGGATGCCGACCGGAGCATCATCGGGAATGGTAGCCCGAAAGCCTGGGGTGCTTTTTCCAACACGTTTCGCTACAAAAACTTCGATCTGACGCTGGAATTGCAGTTTTCCTATGGCAACGACGTCATGGATCTGAACATCTCGACCAGCGAAGACCGTCAGGCACTGGCCAACAGCTACACCTCGGTGTTGAATGCCTGGACGCCGACGAATCAAAACAGTCAGATTGCCGAAATCCGCGATACGCGGGCCGGTTATGTGTTGAACGTAGACAGTTACTGGATCAAGGACGGTTCGTTCCTGCGGGGCCGGAACCTGCTGTTCGGATACACGTTTCCGGGTGTTGTAACCAATAAACTCAAACTGAACCGCTTGCGGGCGTATGCTACCGTGCAGAATTTCTTCCTGCTGGTGAAAGACAAAATCATCGGCGACCCGGAAGTGACGCCGACCAACCAGGGCGACAGCAACAGTGCGTTCTCGCAAGGAATGATCTGGCACAATTACCCCAAACCGACGACGTTTATGTTCGGGTTGCAGATTGGGCTGTAGATTTACGGTTTTCAGTTTACGGTATTCGGTTTACGCCGGGCCGTCGCTACGGTGCGGTTCCCCGCCGGGAGTGACGCGAGCTTCGAAATGAGCATGCGTCAGCTACCGTAAACGGAAAACCGTACACCGAAAACAAAGCTTTATTCATTTTAGTCAAAATTCGATTTTCAAAAAATGAAACATATCCTTCATAAAGTGAGCAAGGTGGCCCTGCTGGGTGCCATCCTGCTGGGTCCGGTGGGTTGTTCCGATTTCCTCGATGAGCAGGCGCCTTCCAACCTGACCCCCGACAATTTTTACACCATTCCCGACCACGCTGAAGCCGCTTTGGCCTCGGTTTACGCCGACCTGCGTTTCATGGGCGACGGGGCCGGGATCTTCTCTTCCAACTGGCAGTTGCTCGAAGCCCTCACCGGCACCTCGACCACCGAAACCGCCCAGAACTCGGATTTGAACAACCTCTACGGGCTGGTCCACGACGGCAACACCGCCCACGTGGTCAACTACTGGAACGGTCTTTACAAGGTCATCGCCCAGGCCAACCAGGTGCTCGACCGCGTGCCGGCCATCACCCCCATGCCCGATGCCCAAAAGACCAAGATTCTGGGCGAAGCCCGGTTTCTGCGCGCGTCGGCTTACTTTACGGCGGTTCGTCTGTGGGGTGATATTCCCCTGATTACCAAACCTCAAACGGCGACTTCGGAA
>NZ_JBPZHB010000018.1:0-114951 GCF_051857545.1 Larkinella fluvii
CGATAAAATCGGGTAACAGGTATTCGACTAAAGGCAGGAAACTCTCCAAGACGGTCAGGTTTGATGAAAAATACAAACCTAAAAAAATGCAACGCACTCCACAACTTTTGTACTTGATCCACTCTTTCGAATAAACTTGATCCGGTCTCTTTGGGAAGCAGCCTGCTTGAAAACAGAAAAAGGCCACACGATTGTGTGACCTTTTCTTTGTAGCGGGAGCTGGACTCGAACCAGCGACCTTTGGGTTATGAGCCCAACGAGCTACCAACTGCTCCATCCCGCGATGTTGGGACTGCAAAGGTAAGGCGTTTTTCATAAAAAACAATTACCTTTGTGAAAAAATCTGCCCCCTCCCGCTATTTTTTTTAGTCGGAGGGGAGTTTTTTTCTGTAGTCATTGGTTGTCAATTACATGGATATTTCAAATGAAACGTACGGCCCGGATCATAAGGCCGGCTATGTCAGCATCATCGGTAAGCCCAATGTCGGCAAATCGACGCTGATGAATCAATTGGTGGGCGAGCGGCTTTCGATCATCACGTCAAAAGCGCAAACCACCCGCCACCGCATCATGGGCATCCTCAACGGGGTGCACGACGGGCAGGAGTTTCAGTTGGTCTATTCGGATACACCCGGTATTATCAAGCCGCAATACCGGTTGCATGAATCGATGATGAGTTTTGTGCGCGGTTCGCTGGAAGACGCCGATGTGATTCTGTTCGTGACCGACATTTTCGAGAAATACGACGAAAATGACGTGATCGAACGGTTGCAGAAAACGCAGACCCCGGTTTTGTTGCTTATCAACAAAATCGATCTGGCGACCCCCGAACAGGTGGAGGAGAAAATTCAGTACTGGAAGGAGAACTTCAAATCCGAAGCCATCATTCCGATTTCCGCCCTCACCGACATCAACATCAAGCATGTCTTTAAAGCCATTGTAAGCCGCCTGCCGGTTCATCCGCCTTATTTCCCGAAAGACGAATTGACCGACCGGCCCGAGCGCTTTTTTGCCTCAGAAATCATTCGCGAGAAGATTTTCCTGAACTACAAAAAAGAGGTTCCCTACAGTTGTGAAGTGATCATCACGGGCTTTAAAGAAAAAGACGACATCATCGTTGTCCAGTCAGAAATCCTGGTTGAGCGGGCTACTCAACGGGCGATTTTGCTGGGCGAAGGGGGTAAAATGATTAAAAAAACGGGTATTATGGCCCGTGAGGAACTGGAACGCTTCTTCGGCAAGAAGGTGTTCCTTGAACAATACGTAAAAGTTGAACCCGATTGGCGCACCAAAGAACGGTCGCTGAAGAGGTTTGGGTACGAAGAATAACCGAAGGCCAGCCAAAAGGCTCCTTCTTTCCTCCTAAGTGAATCATGGCAAATATTGTAGCAATTGTGGGCCGACCGAATGTCGGTAAATCGACGCTGTTTAATAAATTGGTAGAACAGCGCCAGGCCATTATGGATAACCAGCCGGGCGTGACGCGCGACCGGCATTACGGCTATGCCGACTGGACCGAGAAGTATTTTACCGTCATCGATACCGGCGGTTATGTGGTCGGATCGGATGACGTTTTTGAAGAGTCGATTCGGGAACAGGTCCAGATCGCCATCGACGAAGCGTCCGTGATTTTATTCATGGTCGATACCATGGCCGGATTGACCGACATGGACAAGGATTTTGCCGACGTGCTGCGCCGGTCGAAAAAACCGGTGATCGTGGTTGCCAACAAATCCGAAACCGTTCTGCGTCAGAACTCCGTCGGCGAATTTTACGCGCTGGGTCTGGGTGATCCTTTCCCGATTTCGTCCCTGACCGGAACCGGTACGGGCGATTTGCTGGATGAAGTCGTGAAGCATTTTCCGTCCGACGGCGTCGAAGATCCGAACGCGGGCATCCCGCGCATCGCCATTCTGGGTCGTCCGAATGTTGGGAAGTCGTCGTTCCTGAACGTCCTGATCGGCGAAGAACGCAGCATTGTGACGGACATTGCCGGCACCACCCGCGACGCCATCGACACCCGTTACAAAGCTTTTGGCAAGGATTTTATCCTGACCGACACCGCCGGGATCCGGCGCAAAGCCAAAGTGAAGGATAACATCGAGTTTTACTCGGTTATGCGCTCGCTGAAGGCCCTGGAAGAGTCGGATGTGGTGATTGTGATGCTGGACGCCACACGCGGTCTGGAAGCGCAGGATATGAACATTATCGGACAGGCCGTTCGGGCCAAAAAAGGGGTTCTGCTGATGGTGAACAAATGGGACGCCATCGAGAAAGATACCAAAACCGCCGATACGTGGAAAAAAGAGATCGTGCAGCGCATGGCACCGATCGATTATCTGCCCGTTATTTTTGCTTCGGTCGTAGAAAAACAGCGGATTTTCCAGGTTATGGAAAAAGCGATGGAGGTCTACGAAAACAAGCACAAGAAAATTTCGACCTCGAAACTCAACGAGGCCATGCAGCAGGAAATCATGAACTACCCGCCCCCGGCGACGAAAGGAAAGCTGATCAAAATCAAGTACATGATTCAGTTACCGACGCCCTCGCCCACGTTTGTGTTTTTCTGTAACCTGCCGCAGTACATCAAGGAACCGTATACCCGGTATCTGGAAAACAAACTCCGCGATCACTTCGGGTTCGACGGAGCACCGATAACGATATTTTTCCGGCAAAAATGAGGGGTCCGCAGACAACGGCATCAACTCGGACACGGTATTGGATTGGAGCGCTGCTGGTTTTTCTGGCAGCGTTTTGTTTTGCCTTAAAGGGCATCTTAATCAAAATGGCCTACCAGTATCCGATCGACGCGATTTCGCTGCTGACGCTGCGGATGGTCTTTGCATTGCCGTTTTATGTGGTCATTGCTTTGAATCTGTCACGACGGCTTGCGCCAGCCCGTTTATCCATTCAAAACTGGTTAAAGTTGGGTATGCTCGGCCTGACGGGCTACTACATCGCTAGTTTCCTGAACTTCCTGGGTCTGGTTTACATCACGGCCAGTCTGGAGCGGATTCTGCTGTTTGTCTATCCCACGTTTGTCCTGCTGCTCGGCAGGGTGGTGTATGGCCGTAAAGTCAACCGGTTGCAGATTCTGGCGGTGCTGCTGACGTATGCCGGGATCATGGTGGCGTTTGCCCCTAACATCAATTCCGGGCAGCAGAAAGACGTGTTTTTGGGGGCGTTCTGGGTCATTCTGAGTGGTCTGGTCTATGCGGTTTATCTGGTGGGCAGCGATACGATGATTGCCCGCGTGGGCGCCCAGCGGTACACCTGCTACGCCATGATTGCGGCCACCCTGGCCATCGTTTTCCATTGCCTGATCGCCAACGGCCTGGATCTGTTCCGGTTTGCCGCTCCGGTATACGGGCTGGCCCTGCTGATGGCGGTTTTGGTCACCGTGATTCCGACGTTCATGATCGCCGAGGGCATCAAACGCATCGGGTCCGGCAATGCTTCCATTGTCGCCAGCATCGGCCCCATTTTCACCATCGTTCTGGCAACCACGCTTTTAGACGAAACCATCTCGATTTCCCAGCTTTTCGGTACATTACTGGTATTGCTCGGCGTCTTTCTGATTGGTTGGAAAGGCCGCAAATAACCGGACACCCAACCGAATTTGTCTGCTAATTACGTTGCCCTGCTTAACTGGTTTTAGACCCTTTTTAAATAGATTAACATATCAATGTTACTAGCATATTTTTTTGCTTATCCCGTATAAATAACTAAATTTCAGTTACTTTACGTACCTAAATAGCACACAGAATCATGACAAAGGAAACGGTAGTTAACGACGAAAAAAAGATTGAGCGAGCCGCTTATGTATTGAAGGCCGTCGCTCATCCGTTGCGCATCAAGATCATCCAGATGTTGAATGAGCACAAAGAATTAAACGTATCAACGATTTATAAGAACCTGAACGCGGAACAGTCGTTGATCTCACACCATCTCATTAATATGCGCGACAAAGGAATTCTTGAAATCCGGAGAAGTGGCAAAAACATTTACTACTTTCTGGTAGACAATTCGATAGCTGAAATTATCGATTGCATTTACCGCAGTAAAATTCTGGCGTAACAAAAAAGGGAAGCAGTAACGCTTCCCTTTTTTGTTTTTCAGGAGAACAACTCCCCATCCCGGTACGCGGGCACAATGCCCAGGTGTTTATACGCCTTTTCAGTTGCTTCCCGTCCCCGCGACGTTCGTTTCAGATAGCCTTCCTGAATTAAAAACGGTTCATATACTTCCTCAATCGTTTCGGCCTCATCGCCACAGGCCGTCGCAATGGTCGACAGCCCAACCGGCCCACCCTTGAATTTATCAATGATCGTCGTCAGAATCCGGTTGTCCATCTCGTCGAGACCATTTTGATCCACATCGAGCGCCCGCAGAGCCATTTCGGCAATCGCAACCGTAATGATTCCTTTGCCTTTTACCTGCGCAAAATCGCGCGTCCGGCGAAGCAGGTTGTTGGCAATCCGGGGCGTTCCGCGACTCCGGCGGGCAATTTCGTAGGCCCCATCGGACTCGATGGGTGTTCCCAGAATAGCCGCCGACCGGTTGACAATCGTGGTCAGCAAAGCCGCATCGTAATATTCCAGCCGGGCGTTGATCCCAAACCGCGCCCGCAACGGCGACGTCAGCAAACCGGCACGGGTGGTGGCTCCGATCAGCGTAAACGGGTTCAGTTTAATCTGAACGGTTCGGGCGTTCGGGCCGGAATCGAGCATGATGTCGATTTTGTAATCTTCCATCGCCGAGTACAGGTATTCCTCCACCACGGGGTTGAGCCGGTGAATCTCGTCGATAAACAGCACATCGTTTTCCTGCAAATTGGTCAGCAGACCGGCAAGGTCGCTCGGCTTGTCGAGCACCGGGCCGGAGGTCATCTTGATGCTGGCATTCAGCTCATTGGCAACGATGTGCGAGAGGGTGGTTTTGCCCAAACCCGGAGGGCCATGAAGCAGAACGTGGTCGAGCGCTTCGCCACGCTGGAGGGCGGCCTGTACAAAAATCCGCAGGTTTTCGAGTATTTTGGCCTGACCCGTAAAGTCTTCGAACGACAGCGGCCGCAAGGCGCGTTCGATCTCCTTTTCGGTGGCCGTCATCCCTTCGTTGGTACCTTTCAAAATGTCTTTCCGCATCGGTATTTGAATGAACGTATTTGTTGTTTACACTTAAAACAGGGCCTGTTTTTCAGACACTTATACAGACACTGATTTCATTCAAATATACAGAATTTCGGGCATATTTCCACTATCGAACCAGTAGAATCGAACCGCGTTTCAGCACTTTTGGCCGCTCCGGATAATAGAGACTTTTGAAGTTTACCGTATAGGCATACACCATCGACGGATAGGCCTGCCCCCGGTAATTGCCATCCCATTTTTGTTCCGGATCATTGGAAACGAAGATCACTTCGCCCCAGCGGTTGAAGACCCGAAGCTCAAAATCCGTTACGTAAGACGTAAAAACATCCAGTAAATCATTGTTACCGTCGCCATTGGGCGTAAAGGCATCGGGAATCACGACCCGGGGCTCGCACTTGTCCACCACCACCGCCGTATCCAGAGCCGCACAGCCATTAGCACCTGTCACCCGAACGGCATAACGGCCTACTTCAAGAACGGTTATTCGGGGCGTTGAATCGCCGGAATGGGGCCAGAAATACGTCAGCGTGCTGTTTCCGGATACCTGCAAAACCGCCCGACCCTGATCGCCGACGCACAGCGGAACCTCCCGCGTCAGATCGAAAGTCGGTAATGGCAAAAAGGTCAGTTTCACCTCATCGGTCGCCGTACAGGCTCCTGACGTCGCGACGACGGAGTAACTACCGGATGTGGTGGGTTGAATAGACGATGTGGTGGCCCCCGTCGACCACCGATAGGTTGCCCCGGCCGATGCGGTTACTTCCAACCGCAGTGTTGGCGACGGACACAGGGTCGTGTCGGGACCCAGGCTCACCGTTGGCGGAAGCTGAACAAAGACAATCTTGCGGTCGAAGGCCACACAACCACCCTGAGAAGCCGAATAGGTCAGTACGATGGGATTCGGCCCGGCCAGACTATCGGCGGGGGTGAAACGACCGGTACTGTCGACGCCCCGGCCCGTCCAGAATCCCCCCAGGGGTGTCGCGCCACTGAGTGTAAAACTGGGCGAATTGGCGCATATTTCCTGCGGAAGCCCGGCTTCCACGACCGGTTTTGCGTTGAAAGTAACTACTACTTCGTCGGAACCCTGGCAACCCGTGATCGAGTTGCGAACCGTCAGGCGGTAAGGACCAGCCGTCGTTACATTGATCGAAGGCGTGTTCTGACCACTGTTCCAGAGGTAAACATCGCCGGGCGTTTGCACCAGCGTCGACAGTTGAATCGTATCGCCAATGCATTTGCCGCGATCAGGCCCCAGGGACACAAAACCGGTGGTGTCGACCGGAACGCGGATATTGTTCAGCGTATCCAGACAGCCCCCCGTATCGCGGGCTTCAAGGCTGTAAACGCCACCGTTGATCCCCGTCAGGCCAGAACCGTTGCCCACCACCGCGCCATCGGCATCCCGCCAGATAAACTCGGTCGGTCGTCCCCGCACAATGGTGAGTCGAATGGAACCACTCTGCGGAATCGTACACAAAGCCGTCTGCGGATTGGCCTGAACCTCAATGCTGTTGTTGGATCGAAGCGTTAAGGTCGTGTCGACCGTACAGGCGTTGTCGCTGATGATCCGCACGGTATACTCACCATCGCGAATACCCTGCAACAGCGCGGTCGTATCACTGAGCGGTTGCCCACCAGAACTCCATTCAAACCGCCGAACGGTGGCCGACCCAACGCTGAGCCGGATGCTGCCGTCGGTTGTCGTACAACCCGTGGGAGGAGTCATGAAAGCCGTAACGACCGGTTTGGGTAAAGCGACCACCGCGACGGTATCGGTATTCTCGCAGCCGTTCACATCCCGAACAATGACCGAATACGTTCCTGCCTGCGTGATGGTCGTTTCCCGCTCGGTGGAACCGTTGCTCCACTGGAAGCTGTTCCAGCCACTGCCCCGGGCGGTCAACGTCAGGGAACTGTTCAGACAGAGCGTGGTGTCGGGACCCAATGTGAAATTGGGCGGACGGCGTAATGAAACTCGAATTGTGTCACTTGAAAAACAACCGCCATTCGCAGCAATAACGACAAAAAGTCCGGATGTTATGCCGTTATAGCCCGGCGATCCGGGCACGGTCACGGGTAATGTTCGCTCGTTATACCCTCGTATCAATCGCCCGTTTCGGATCCAGATGTAGACACTGGCCTCCACTTTGGCGTCCAGCGTCACCATATTCTTGCAACTGTCAATGTCCGGCCCCAGATTGATCGGGTCAGGCGTCCGAACAATGGTTACATCCTGAGGAATCAAAGTATCTTTACAAACTTCGCCATCTGAGCGTACTGTTACGATTCGTAGAGTAACAGGATAAACCCCAGGTTCATTGTAAGTGTGCGTTGCTTGAGTAGCAGTTGTACTAAACGGCGCACTTCCATCCCCCCAATTCCAGGTATAACTTTCTTTCAATGGCGGACACATGGGCGTCACCGTAAACTGCGTGGGCGAACCGGCGCAGGTGTCAGCGTACGAAAAACCGGGTGAACTGGACGGTTCGTTGAAGTTGGCGACCATGTTGGGCAAACCCAACTGGCTGGTTGGCCCGTTCAGATTGAGACCATTCGGATCGAAGGTGGCAGGAGCAAGCAGTTCATCGTTCGGGTTGTCGATCACCCCCAGGCTGGTTCCATCCTTGATAGCCACATAGATTTTCCCGTCGGAACCGATTTGCAAGGCCCCATACTGTCGGCTTTTGGTACTATCCAGCACGGTTTTGGACGCTTCAATGGCGGCCGGGTCCGGATTCGTCAGGTCATAAATCAGAATCTGGGAGGCATTGGCCGTATCACCCTGTAACGAAACGTAGAGTTTCGACCCATCCGGCGAAAACTCCACCCCATAGGCTTTGGGCGGGGCGGGGCCGATGTTAATGGCTGGCCCGGCCGTCATGACTCCGGTCGAATCGTTGAAGGTAAACACTTCGACGTAGTTGGTGGGTGGACCGGGCACCACCACCGCGATGGGGCGGTTTCCGTTGCCGGTCGTATCCGCCGGACCGATTTTCATGTAGCCTTCGCCTTTCGTCGTGGTGTCGTGGGGCATTCCGAGGGCATATTCTTCCGGTCCTTCAACTCCGGCTTTCGTTACGTGATAAACCTTGAACTTGTTGTTACCGAAGTCGTGGGAAATAACCCAGTAAGTCGTATCGCGGTCGTTCCGCACCGAAGCCAGCCGCTCCGTCGTCAGCGAATCGACCAGCGTATTTTTTTCGATAATGGCACCCGTTCCCTGGTTATACCGCATATCGACCACACTGACACTCAGGATTTTTTTGCCGTTGATTTCGGAGGTTGTATACACCCGGTAGAGGTATTCACAGCCTTTACAGGTGGGTTGTGGCACAATCAAGGCCGACTGCGTCGAGGTCTGGCTCCCCTGCAACTGGGCCGTATCCGCCGGGTTGAGCGGTTTCATCAGGTTGCCGTTTTTGTCGTAAATGAGCACCCCGCCGGTATAAAACAGAAGCTGTCCTTTGGTGTTGGAAATCGATGACGACCCTTCGATGGTGTTGAGTTTTCCGTCGTCCAGCGGTGTGGGACTGCCGCCGGAGAAGTCGATCCCGGCATTATTTCCGAAATACCACTTGGCACCCTGCTGTTCCGGCCGCTGTCCACAGACCTGCACATTGATCCGGTCTTCCACCGAGCAGACTTTCTGTTTATCCGCCTGCGTACCAATCCAGACTTCCACCGAATAACAGCCCGCGCTATCGACCTGAATGGTCTGCGTCGTGTCGCCTTTGGGATACCAGAGAAAACTGGCACCCGCAGGAGCGCCATTAGGATACGGATCAAGCGTGATTTTCTGACCGTTACAAAGCATGGTGTCCGTCCGCCAGTTCTGAAACTGGGTGGGAGGGACGCCAATCGTAATCGTCGTATCGGTTTGCAGTGTCGTCCCGTTTTGGAGTGTCCGGGTCAACGAAACCGTATAGTCTCCGGGATTTCTATAGGCATAACTCGGTTTGGCCGCCGTGGACGTATCCGCAGCAGTAGAAGGGTCGCCAAAATCCCACACTCGGGAGCGTACATTCGGCACGGTATCTTCAAACATCACGGCGGGGCCATTCTCGCACGATGGATCCGGAATGCAAAGCTTGCCGCTCACCTTAATGCCCGACTGCGCCCGGGCCATACCGGCAAACAGCCCCCAACACAGAAGCATCCATCCCAACCGCCGTACCATTCCTGTATAGGTTGTCATTCGCTGCTAATAAAATCAAGTAGGTTGCCGGTTTTCCCAGTGGCTGTGAACATAACAGTGAAGGTCGGCAGTACGTTATTGTAAACGAAACGGCAGCTATAAAAATTTTATAGGAATCCATTCATCCGTTTCATCCGTTACCACTACCTTTATCTAGGCGGTCAAGTGCAATTTTACGGTAAAAAAACGTTTATGTTTTAGTGTTTTCCCGGAACCAGTTTGGCAAGTTGTTTGCACTAAAGATACAGTTATGTTAAAACGTTACCTTTTTCTCCTCTTTGGCTTGCTGATCGCCGGAACGGTTTGGGCGCAGGATCCGCAGTTTTCGCAGTTCTATGCGGCTCCCATGTACTTAAACCCGGCTTTTGCCGGTTCGGCCCTCGCTCCGCGGGTAACGGTCAACTACCGGAACCAATGGCCCGCCGTGACCAATTACGTCACGTCCATGGTGAGCGTCGATCACTATTTCGACCGCTACAACAGCGGGGTCGGCTTGATGCTGCAAAGCGATAACCAGGGTCAGGGGCGCATCCGTTCCACCGACATTGGATTACAATATTCCTACCAGATTCAGTTGGCGGAACAGACCTTCGTTCGGCTGGGCGTTCAGGGCTCCTACGTAAACCGCTCGATCAACTGGTTTGGCTTGACTTTTGGCGATCAATATAACAACGGCGGTTTTACCGGCAATCCCACCACCGACCCCGTGGTTTCCAACGGCTCACCAACCCTTTCTTACCTGGATTTTTCAACCGGCGGTTTGTTGTATTCCGACTGGTACTGGATCGGCGTGGCGGCTCACCACCTGGGGCGACCCAATCAGGGCGTTTTTGTCCTGAGCGACGAAAGTCGTCTTCCGATGAAAGGGAGCGTCCACGCGGGACTGCGGATTCCCTTTGCGGGTTTCACCGGCCTGGGCGACGAGTGGGATCGTGAAAAAACAATTTCACCCGCGATCAACTACCGGTATCAGGGCAAGTACGACCAACTGGATCTGGGCGTTTACATGACCTATTCGCCCATGGTAGTCGGGCTTTGGTACCGTGGTTTACCGTTGAAAAAATACGCTCCAAGCGTCACCAACCGCGAATCACTGATTGTTTTGGCCGGTTTTCGTCAGGACAATTTTTCGATTGGCTACAGTTACGACGCCACCATCTCCTCGCTCGGACCAGGCAGCGGGGGTGCCCACGAAATTTCGCTGTCATACACCTTTGAGAATTTCCCTTCGGGCAAACCGAAAACCCGCAAAGCTCGCAAGCAACTTTCCTGCCCAAAATTCTAATCGCTTTGTTTCGTGAAATGCCTGCCTCCTTCCTCTGGTTGAAGGTGGCCGGAATTTCCGTTAAATTATCCATCTTTTCCCAAATAAACTCTATGGTTTATTTTATATGAATTTGTGTTTTTTGCATGACGATTAGGTAGATCACGGGTGATCATAAACCGCCTGATCGGGTTCACAATGCAAAAAAGGGGACTATTCATTTTTATCCTTTCAATCGGAAGCTGGCTTGCCAATTCTACACAAGCCGTCAGTCAATCTAAAATCTCGTTAGCCGGGGAGTGGCAACTCCGTTTAGACCCCGCCGATCTGGGCTTGCGGGAACATTGGTGGCAGGGAACCTACCCCGATCGGGTGAAGCTACCGGGTTCTTTAACGGAAAATGGAAAGGGCAATGACATTACCCTGCAAACGCCCTGGGTGGGCGACGTCATCGACAGCACGTACTTTTTTGCGGACAGCTATAAAAAATACCGCGAGAATCCCATCAAAATACCGTTCTGGCTCCAGTCCGTCAAGTATTACGCCGGACCCGCCTGGTATCGGCGCCAGATCGAGATTCCCGCCAACTGGGCAAAAAAACGCATGACGCTGAACCTGGAACGCTGCCATTGGGAAACAATGGTATACGTTAATGGCCAGTTCTGCGGCACCCGCAACTCCCTCGTGGCTCCCCACCAGTTCGACCTGACCAAACACCTGCGACCGGGCAATAATACCATCGCTATTCGGGTCGATAACCGCTATAAACTGCACATTGGCCCCAATTCGCACAGCGTTGCCGATCATACGCAAACCAACTGGAATGGGTTGGTCGGTGATTTGTCGGTAACCGCCGAAGCACCAACGTATATTGAAGACGTTCAGGCCTTTCCAAATCTGGCAACTCAATCGATCAACGTGGCGCTTAGGCTTCACCAGCCCCGGCACCAGGAGTTTCAGGGGAAGTTGATTCTACAGGCCCGGAGTTTGCAAAAAAATGGCGCGGCCTTGCCGGAATTCACGCAGGCCGTTCGGTTCACCGGCGAAGAAACCACGTTAAACCCAACGTATGCCATACCGAATCCGCAACGCTGGGACGAGTTTAACCCCAACCTGTACAAATTGCACGTTCGGCTGGTCAGCGATCAGGGCGAGTTGCTATCGGAACGGGAGGTGACGTTTGGCATGCGCGAAATGAGTACGAGCGGAACGCGACTGGCCATCAACGGTCGCCCGATTTTTCTGCGGGGCGATGTCGAATGCGCCACCTTCCCGCTGACGGGCTATCCGCCAACGACGGAACCGTATTGGGAAAAAATCATGAAAACCGCCAAAAGCTACGGCCTGAATCACCTGCGCTTTCACTCGTGGTGTCCGCCCGAAGCGGCATTTGACGTGGCCGACCGGCTTGGCGTGTATCTATACGTGGAGAGTCCGCTCTGGGCTAATCAAAGCAGTGCCGTCGGGACCGGTGGCGTGATCGACGATTTCATTTACCAGGAATCGGAACGCATTCTGAAAGCGTACGGCAATCACCCGTCGTTTTGCATGATGTCGTACGGCAATGAACCAGCCGGACCCGAGCAGAACGAATTTCTGGGTCGCTGGGTCGATCATTTCAAGCAAAAAGACAACCGCCGACTCTACACCAGTGGCGCGGGCTGGCCGATGATTCCTGAGAGTCAGTTCCATATCCATTCCGACGCCCGGATTCAGCGGTGGGGCGAGGGCGTGAAAAGCATCATCAACGCGGGAACGCCCAAAACCAGCTACGACTGGCGCGAGATCACCAAAACCGCTACGGCTCCCTACGTCAGCCACGAAATCGGGCAGTGGTGCGTTTATCCGAATTTCAAGGAGATTGCCAAATACACCGGCGTGATGCGGGCGAAAAATTTTGAAATCTTCAGAGAAACGCTCGAAGCCAACGGCATGGGCGATCAGGCCGAAGCCTTTCTGCATTCGTCGGGCCGTTTGCAGACGCTCTGCTACAAAGCCGACATCGAAGCGGCCCTGCGGACGCCCGGTTTTGCCGGTTTTCAGTTGCTGGGGCTACACGATTTTCCGGGACAGGGCACCGCGCTGGTGGGCGCGCTGGATGTTTTCTGGGAATCCAAAGGCTACACCACCCCTGAGGAATACCGCACGTTTTGCAGCCCAACGGTTTTGCTGGCCCGCATGGAAAAGCTCGTGTATGAAAACAATGAAACGTTACAGGCCGCTGTGGAAATCGCCCACTTTGGCGCGGGCGAGTTGACCAACCAAACCGTGCTCTGGCAGGTGCTCGATGCAGCCGGTAAAGTAAAACGAAGTGGTTCGCTGACCAAAGATAAAATAGCGATTGATAACCTCCAGTCGGTCGGAACCATTCAATTGCCGCTGGCGGGTTTCAAAAAACCGGAGATGCTTACGTTGAAAGTCGCGTTGAAAGGGTCCGAAAGCACGAATTCATGGAATTTCTGGGTCTATCCGGCGGGCGTCAATGCCGATGCGGCCACGGGCAAAGTTATTGTTGCTCATACGTTGACGCCCGATGTCGTCAATCAATTGCAGAACGGCGCGAACGTTTTGCTGTTGCCCTACGGACACGTCAAAAAAGGCAAAGGGGCTGAAGTGGAGATTGGGTTTTCGAGTGTTTTCTGGAACACCTCCTGGACCAAGGGGCAGGCTCCGCACACGCTCGGTCTGGTTTGCAATCCGGCTCATCCGCTGTTTGCCAGTTTTCCGACCGAAGCCAGCAGCAACTACCAGTGGCAGGATCTGGTCAGCCATTCCCAAACCGTCATTCTGAACGATTTTCCGAAAAACCTCCGTCCGCTGATTCAGCCGATTGATACCTGGTTCGAAAACCGCCGGTTGTCGCTGGCGTTTGAAGGCCGGGTTGGCAAGGGAAAACTGCTGGTGTGCAGCATCGACCTGGAAAGTGATCTGGCCAAACGCCCGGCCGCCCGGCAGTTGAAATACAGCCTGCTGAACTACATGAACAGCGGCCAGTTTAAACCCGCGAACGAGCTGGCACTCGATCAGGTAAACCAGTTGTTTCAGGCCGAAACGTCTCTGCTTACGCCCGCTAAAAACGACTAAAATATTTTGACAGACCTCTATTTATGGCTTTGCAGGAAGTAACTGTGTGGGAAGAATCGGTTGTGATTACCACGTATGGTGTCGGCGCACCCGAAAAAAATCCGATGTTTCTGGAAAAACGGGTGTATCAGGGCAGCAGCGGGGTGGTGTATCCGCACGCCGTGATCGAAAAGATCGACGACCACAAGGAGGACCGGACGTATCAGGCGGTTTTTCTGGAAAACCGCTACCTGAAAATCATGGTGTTGCCCCAGTTGGGCGGACGGATTCAGATGGCTTACGATAAAATCAAAAACCGTCATTTCGTCTATTACAACCAGGTGATCAAACCGGCGCTGGTCGGGCTGACGGGGCCGTGGATTTCGGGCGGTATCGAGTTCAACTGGCCGCAACACCACCGCCCGAGTACGTTTGAGCCGGTGGATTATACGACCGAAGCGCATCCCGACGGCTCCAAAACCGTGTGGGTCAGCGAAGTGGAGCGGATGTTTCACACCAAAGGCATGGCCGGTTTTCGGCTGCATCCTGATAAAGCCTACCTCGAAATTCAGGGCGTGCTGTACAACCGCACGCCCGTTCCCCAGACTTTTCTGTGGTGGACGAACCCCGCCGTCAAAGTGAACGATCACTACCAGTCGGTTTTTCCACCGGATGTCTATGCGGTTTTCGACCACGGAAAACGGGATGTTTCGTCGTTTCCGATTGCCACGGGGACCTACTACAAAGTGGATTATTCGCCGGGGACGGACATCTCGCGGTACAAGAACATTCCGGTGCCGACGTCCTACATGGCGGTGGCGTCGAAGTATGATTTTATGGGAGGTTATGAGCACGACAGCCGGGGCGGTTTGCTGCACGTAGCCAATCACCATTTGTCGCCCGGTAAAAAGCAGTGGACCTGGGGCAACGGCGAGTTTGGCTACGCCTGGGATCGCAACCTGACCGACGAAGACGGGCCGTATATCGAGCTGATGACCGGCGTTTTTACGGACAACCAACCCGATTTTTCGTGGATCATGCCCAATGAAGAACGGACGTTTGTGCAGTACTTCATGCCTTACAGCGAAATTGGAATCGTTAAAAATGCCACAAAGGAAGCCGCTGTCAATCTGGAACTTACTGACAAAACCGTTCAGATCAGCGCGTATGCAACCGCCGTTTACGCCGGGGCCGTCATTCGATTGACAAAAAATGTAGAAGTGGTTTTTGAACAACGGATTGAGCTTTCGCCGGAACAACCGTTTCTGCATGAAATACCGCTGGAAATTGAAAATTCCACGCATCTCCGCCTGAGTGTCGAAACCGCCGACGGCCTGGAACTGGTTGCTTACCAGCCCGACGAAGGGACGGAGACAACGGTTATTCCAGAACCGGCGCAGGCCGCTCTGGACCCCGCCGAGGTAGAAAACAATGAGCAGTTGTATTTAACGGGTTTGCACATCGAGCAATACCGCCACGCAACCTATGTCGCCACCGATTATTACGAGGAAGCCCTGCGCCGTGATCCGAAGGATGTGCGCTGCAACAATGCCCTGGGGCTTTGGCATATGAAACGCGGTCAGTTCGCCAAAGCGGAACCGTATTTCAGACAAGCCGTTCAGACACTGATTCAGCGCAATCCGAATCCGTACGATGGCGAACCGTATTACAACCTCGGCCTGTGTTTGCAGGGGTTGGGGCGGTATGACGAAGCCTTTGACGCGTTTTTCAAAGCCACCTGGAATGCCGCCTGGCAGGACACCAGCTTTCTGGAACTGGCTCGCATTGCCACCCGGCGAAAAACCTATACCCAGGCCCTCGAACTGGTCGAGCGTTCACTGGCGCGTAACTGGCACGGGCATTCGGCGCGGCATTTGAAAGTCGCTTTGCTGCGGAAAACCGGGCGAACCCACGAGGCTTTGCAGCTCATCAACGACACCCTGGCGATCGACCGCTTTCACTTCGGTTGTCTATTCGAAAAATCCCTTATCGAGCAAACCGACGACGCAACGGCTGCGGCCCAGACGCGGAACCAGCTTAACGACCTGATGCGCTACAACGTCCATACCTACCTGGACTACGCGCTGGATTACAGCCGGGCCGGTTTATACGACGCAGCAATTCAACTGCTGTCGGAATTGCTGCCAACCGGAAAGGCGGTTTATCCGATGGTATATTACTTCCTGGCCTTTTTCAACACGCAGTTGGGCCAGACCGAAACCGCTCACGATCATCTCAAAAAAGCCACCGAAGCCAGTCCTGACTTTGTGTTCCCCAACCGGCTGGAAGAATTGATGGTTTTGCAATGGGCGGTTTTGCAAAAACCGGATGATCAGCCGATTAATCACGCCCATGCCTGGTATTTTCTGGGCAATTTCTGGTATGGCAACCGGCAATATGAAGAAGCCATCGACGCCTGGGAGCAGTCAGTGAATTTCGATAATACCTTTCCCACCGTGCACCGGAATCTCTCTTTGGCGTATTACAACAAACAGCAACGGGCCGACAAAGCACTGGCGTCTCTGGAAATCGCCTTTGCGCTGGATACCGCCGATGCGCGGGTACTGATGGAGTTGGATCAGTTGTATAAAAAGCTGAATTACCCGCACGAAGAGCGGCTGGCACTACTGGAAAAACATCTTGATACAACCGAAGAGCGCGATGACCTGTCTTTAGAGCGAATCACGCTGTATAATCAGCTCGGCGCGTATGAAAAAGCCCGTGATTTGCTGGTGACCCGGCAGTTTCATCCGTGGGAGGGGGGCGAAGGCAAAGTGGTGAGCCAGTACCTGATTTGTCACATCGAGCTGGCGAAGCAGGCGTTGCAAAATGCCGAGTATGCCGCAGCCCTTGACCTGCTAACAGCCGCTGAAACCTATCCAATCAATCTGGGCGAAGGCAAACTGTTCGGGGTGCAGGAACCCGATATTTTCTATTTGAAAGGACTGGCCTACGAAGCTCTGGGCGAAACGCAAACCGCCCGATCGTATTTTGAACGGGCATCAGTCGGTTTGGATGCGCCGGTGCAGGCGGTTTTCTACAACGATCAGCAGCCGGATAAACTGTTTTATCAGGGCTTAGCCCGGAAAAAACTGGGGCAGAACGACCGGGCCGAAAAGCTCTTCAAGACCCTGATTCAGTACGGAGAAACGCACCTGAACGACGCTATCAAGATCGATTATTTCGCGGTATCGCTCCCCGATCTGCTGGTGTTTGATGCCGATCTGAACGAACGAAACCGCATCAGTTGTCTGTATCTGATGGGCTTAGGTCATCTGGGCCTGGGAAACGGTCATGTTGAACAAGCTCTTGCCTGTTTTGATGGCGTACTGGCCAGTGACCGCAACCACCAGGGCGCAGCTTTGCACCGGAAAATGGTCGATTTTCTACCGGCGCAGGAAGTGTCGGGTTAGGATTTCCGGAGTTTGCGGAAGTCGCGCGGAGACACGCCCATGACGTGGGCAAAAACCCGGCTGAAGTGGTACGGATCGCTGTATCCGATCTGATAGGCGACTTCCTTGATGCGCAATTGCGTGTTTTCGAGTAAACGACAGGATTCCTGAATCTTTAAAAAGGTGAAGAAATTGATGGGCGCACTTTGGACTTTGGTCCGGAAAACCGCCGAATAATGCGACGCCGACATGCCCGCAATCTGCGCCAGGTCTTCCAGCGTCAGGTTCTTGCTCAGGTTCTCTTTCATGAACGCGATGGTTCGGCTGATCGGGTCATTTTCGGGTTGGGCAAACTGGTTGGGGTTATAAACCGCATTGTTGAACGTGGCCAGAAACCGCGACAGACTGCTGTTGGCATACACAATATTGTCCATGTTATACGACATTTCAACGTGCGACAGAATGTCGTCGAAGAGTTGAAACCGTTCGGGCTGGGGCGACACGGTTACCGGGGACGGATCGGTATCCTGCTTTAAAAACTGCAAAAAATGATGCGCGTTGGAACCGGTAAAATGCAGCCAGTAGATGGTCCAGGGATTTTGGGCGTCGGTTCCGTAGCGGTGGGCGAGGTCAGCGGGCAGGATAAAGGCCTGATTGGGTTTGACAAGGTGTTTCCGGTCGTTGAGGACGTACCAGCCTTCCCCCTGAACGCAGTAGATGAGAATATGCTGCGGGCTTCCTTTCCGGCGTTCGCGATCATGAAACGCGGCTTTCGGATAATACCCAATATCGGTGATGTACAACGACTCACAAAGCGGATGAACGGCAATCAGTTTTTTTAACTCGCCCGGCAACACATAACTGCGTTGTCCGGCAAAGCCTTCTTTCTTTTTGATCATGTCGCAATATTATCTAGGTATGGGTCAGGAATGGTTTGTAAAAATACGCATCTGTATCGCTTTTTTTCTAAAAATTACCCGAATACTTTAACAAAACCACCATGGCAAAAACCGGGCTTAACGCCAACTATATTTTTGGAATCGCTTTCATTTCGGCCTTGGGCGGGTATCTGTTTGGCTTTGATTTTGCCGTGATTTCGGGAGCGCTGCCATTTCTGCGGGGGTATTTTGGGCTCACGGCCTGGTGGGAAGGATTTCTGACCGGCTCGCTGGCCCTCGGCTGTATGCTGGGCTGCGTGCTGGCCGGCACTCTCGCCGACCGCTACGGTCGTAAACCCGGGCTGATGGTGGCGGCCCTCATTTTTGCGCTCTCTTCGCTGGGCATGGCCTTCTCCTCCACCTTGCCGGTTTTCATTACCATGCGCTTCGTGGCCGGAATCGGAGTCGGAATGGCGTCCACACTCAGTCCCCTCTACATTGCCGAAATTTCGCCCGCCGAAGTCCGGGGCCGTAACGTTTCCATCAACCAGTTGACCATTGTGATCGGGATTCTGATCACCAATCTGGTGAACTATACGCTGGCCGACAACGGCCCGGATGCCTGGCGCTGGATGTTCGGGTTGGGGGCCGTGCCATCCGCCGGTTTTCTGCTGGGCGTCTTCTGGTTGCCCGAGAGTCCGCGGTGGCTGGTGCAGAAAGGTCGGGTGCAGGAAGGTGAAACGATTTTGCGCCGGATTGGTGGCGAATCCTTTGTGAAACAGACGGTTATTGCTATCAATCGTTCGATGGAAGGGGCCGAAAAACCGTCGTTGTCCATGCTGCTGGAGAAGGGCGTTCGCCCGGCAGTGATTGTCGGCATTGGCCTGGCGGTGCTGCAACAGTTGTGCGGAATCAATGTGGTTTTCAATTACACCTCCACGATTTTCGAGACCGTGGGAGCCAATCTCGACCGGCAGTTGTTCGAAACCGTAGCCATCGGAATCGTCAATCTGGTGTTCACACTGGTGGCCATGTGGCAGGTGGACAAACTGGGCCGAAAACCGCTGATGCTCATCGGAACCCTGGGGCTGGCGGTGCTGTATGTGGTGATTGCGGTGCTGCTGAAAACCGGTGCGTCATCGGGTCTGCTGTCCGTCTTTGTGCTGCTGGCAATCAGCGTTTACGCCACCTCCCTGGCACCCATCACCTGGGTTTTGATCTCGGAGATTTTCCCCAACCGGGTTCGTGGGCTGGCGTCGTCGGTCGCGATTCTGGCGTTGTGGGGTGCTTATTTCATTCTGGTTTTCACATTTCCGATCCTCGCCGAACAACTGGGCACGTACGGACCTTTCGGGCTTTATGCGGTAATCTGCCTCGTCGGATTCTGGTTTGTCCGCCGGAATGTGCGCGAAACGAAAGGAAAAACGCTGGAAGAACTGGAAGATACCTTCATCGCGCATTGATTTCATAAGATTATCCATCTTAATCGAAATTCTCTCTATTGATTTAGGAGCTGAAGCCTTTAATCTTTGTAGTTATGGAATTTAGCAAATAATGATTTGGATTTTATTGTGCCTACCATCAATTCAATCGGCTAATTCTGACTAATCAACTAAACCCTTAATCCTTTCTTACGTATGAATCATTCTATACGGTGTCTGCAAACAACCCTGGTATTGGTTTGCCTCACACTGACCACTTTTGCCCAGAGCCTGATTACGGGCAAGGTGGTTGGCGAGCAAAACGATGGCATACCGGGTGCTACGATTACCATAAAGGGCACGACCCGGGGCACCACAACCGATGCTTCCGGTGGGTTTCAACTGAATGCCAGCCCGAACGAAACGCTCGTATTCAGCTACGTGGGCTATGTGACCCAGGAAGCTGTCGTTGGCAACCGCACCAGCCTGACCATTAAAATGCTGACCGACACCCGCAGCCTGGAAGAAGTGGTGGTGGTGGGCTACGGTACGGTAAAAAAGAGTGACCTGACCGGTTCCGTTTCGACCATCAAAGCCGATGCCATTAAGGAAATGCCGGTGGTCTCGGTCGATCAGGCCATTCAGTCACGGGCGCCGGGGGTTCAGGTGACCCAGAGTTCAGCGGCTCCGGGCGGTGGGATTTCCATCCGTGTGCGGGGTGCCAACTCCATCAACAGCGGAAGTGAGCCGCTGTATGTCATCGACGGTTTTCCCATGTATCCCGACAACGGTGCCATGGGAACCGCGGGGAACCGGCAATCGAGCAACGCGATGGCCACCATCAACCCCAACGAAATTGAATCCATTGAAATCCTGAAAGATGCCTCCGCTACCTCGATTTACGGATCGCGGGGTTCGAACGGCGTGGTTTTGATTACGACCAAACGCGGAAAAGAAGGCCAAAGCCGGGTCGATTACGAAGGATCGTACTCGTTCCAGCAAATTGCGCGGCCCATCGAGGTGTTGAACGGCAGTGACTACGCCCGGTATCTGAACATTCTGGAACGCAGCCAGGGCGGCAGTCCGCGGTTTACCGACGCGCAAATCAGCCAGATCGGCGAGGGCACCAACTGGCTGAATGCAATCACGCAAACCGGCGCACTGTCTAACCACCAGCTTTCGTTTACCGGCGGAAACAAGGCGATGCGGTATGCCTTTGTTGCCAACTATCTGGATAACAAGGGAATTGTCAAGAATACATTTTTCAAACGGTACGGTTTTCGGCTGAACCTCGACAACGATTTTCTCAACGGCCGGGCCACGCTCAGCAATAGCTGGTCGTATAACCGGACGGGAAGCAGCAACGTGGCCACGGATCGGGGCGGCCCGGGCGGGATCATCATTACGGCCCTGGGCCTGGACCCGACCGTAGCGGTGTATGACCAGAATGGCAATTACAATTACCCCAGCTACGATCAACGCTTCAACATCAACCCGCTGGCGGAAGCCGTAGAAGGCTACGACCGGGATAACATCAACCGGTTATTCGGGACAACAGCCCTGACGGTCAACATCATCGAAGGACTGAAATTCCGGACCAGTCTGGGCGCCGATGTCGTGAATGCCACCCGCAACACGTTTTACAACAACTATACCTTCACCGGGCGGCAGTATGGTCGGCAACTGGAACGGGCCAACCGCAACGTCAGCAGCATCCTGAACGAGAACATCCTGAGCTACAACAAACAAATCCGGCCGGGCCACAACCTTGACGTAACGCTGGGATATACTTACCAGCAGGAAAGCAACCGGTTCAACTCGGCGTCGACGCGCGGGCTGCCTTCGGATGATCCGGAGTCGGTTAACATGCAAAACGGCAGCAGACCGCAGATTCCCAATTCCGGGCGTCAGGACTGGACGTTGCAATCGTTGCTGGGCCGGGTGAATTACAACCTGAAAGACCGCTACCTGTTTACGGTCACGTTCCGGCGCGATGGTTCGTCGCGGTTTGGTCCGAGCAACAAATGGGCCACGTTCCCTTCGGCGGCCGTTGGCTGGCGTCTGGTAAACGAAGATTTCTTCCAGAATTCGGCTCTGAAAAATGTGTTTGACGACGTTAAAATCCGGGCCAGCTACGGTTTGACGGGTAATTCACAAATCCCGGTTTACCGGTCGCTGGGCGGTTTGTCGACCTACAATTATGTGTTTGGTGGTGGCCTGGCTGCGGGTTATGGCCCCAACCGGATTGCGAACCCCAACCTGAAATGGGAAAGTACGGCGATGCTCAACCTCGGTCTGGATCTGGCCCTGCTCAACAACCGCCTGTCGATGACCTTCGACGTGTTCAGCAACAAAACCACGGATCTGCTCCTGGATGTTTCCATTCCGCAAAGCACGGGTTTCAGCACCATCATGCTGAACTCCGGAGCGCTGACCAACAAGGGTCTTGAGTTTTCCACGAACTACAAAATCTTCAACAATGCCGCGTTCAAATGGGATGTGAGCGGTAATATTTCGGTGTTGCGGAACGAGATCACCGATTTGGGACAGAGCACGCCCTTCTTCGCCAACAGCACCAGCGGCCACCTGGGCGTTTTTGGTAGCTGGGTAGAAGCCGGCAATCCGATTGGTGTCTGGAAGGGCTACAAATACGTCGGGCTGTTTCAGACCGACGACGAAGCCCAGACCTTTGCCGCCCGCGCCGGTTATCCGAAATACGAAGACGTGAACGGCGATGGAAAATATACCGCCGACGATTACGTGGTGATGGGCAATCCGAACCCGAAATTTACCTGGGGACTGAATTCCAGTGTTAAGTTTAAAAACTTCGACTTCTCGATCTTCTTCCGGGGTGTTCACGGCAACGATGTGCGGAACCTGCAACAGTCGGAAATGGGCGACGGGGTCCAGAAAATCAACCAGATTGGCGACATCCTGACGGATTCGTGGACACCGACCAATACCGGTGCCAGCCGGCCCGTGATCGATGGTCGTCGGGATTTCATCTCCTTCCGCCGGTCGTCGTTCTTCATTCAGGACGGTTCTTTTGTGCGGTTGCAAAACCTGGCGCTGGGCTATAACATTCCGTTGCATACCAAATACATCCGGTCGGCCCGGATCTACGCCAGCGGCCAGAACCTGTTCCTGATCACGAAATACAAAGGATTTGACCCGGAAGTGAACAACCAGGGCCAGAACAACCTGAACCGGGGTGATGACTACGACGCGTATCCCCGCGCCCGGATGTTTACGGTGGGAGTCAATCTTGGTCTGTAATTCGCTAACCCTACAATCTTTAAAGAGACATGAACCTGATTATTTCTTCCAAAGTCAAATCCCTGCTGATGCTGTCGGTCCTGGCCACGGGCCTCGGTTGCTCGGATCTCAAGGAAAACCCCGACTTCATCAATCCCGACACGTTTTATAAATCGGCTACGGAACTGGAACTGGGCGTCAACGGTATTTACGACGATCTGAACTCCGGCTATTCCGGTTATTTCTACGACCGCTACGTATTTGAGTGTTTGACGGGCGACCAGATCGGCTGGGAAAAAGGCCCGCTGCAATACAACCTGGGCAACGTCAGCTCGGCCGATGAGTACATTGAGGCTTACTGGTCAATCAGTTATCGCTCCATCAACCGCGCCAATGCCGTGATTGAAATCGCCGATGCCATGAATGACCCGGCCAACGACGCGCTGGTGAAACGCCTGAAGGGTGAAGCGCAGTTTCTGCGGGCGTTCTATTACTACGGTTTGCTGAGTTATTTCGACAATCCTCCGCTGACGACCAAGTCGACCAAGGGAATCAGTGAATTGCCGTCGAACGCGGGTGGAAAACGCGCCGTGATCGACCAGATTTACGCCGATGCCAAAGCCGCTGCCGAAGCATTGCCCGCAGCTTATACCGGTGCCAACGCCGGACGGGCAACGAAATGGGCCGCCAAATCGATCCTGATGAAAGCCCAGCTTTGGGATGAAAAATGGGCCGACGCCAAAACCACCGCCGAAGACATTATCAACAACAGCGGTTTGCAGTTGTACGAAAACTTCGGGTATAACTTCGATCTGGCCCACGAAAACCAGGGCGAACGGATTTTTGAAGGCCAGGTTTCGGCAGCCGCCAACGCCAGCGAGTGGAATGTACATTCAGCCCACTTTAACCCCGAAGATTACCCGAGCGAACTGGGTGGCGCGGGCTGGAGCTGGCTGAGTGCGACGCAGGAATTCCGGGCTTCGTACGACAGCAAGGACAAACGCATCGATGCCACGTTCATCGAATCATATCCAACGGGCCGCCTGGGCAAAGTCAACGGGCAATATCCGGTTGTGAAGTGGAGTCCGACGGCGGATTTCAACCTCTCCCGGTTCGGCGGGATCGTTAAAGCGGATGCGAATCCGGCCGATCCCAGTCAACTGGTTTTTGGCAAAGCGTGGGCGGGTAAGCTGGTGGAACTGGGTATCAACTACAACAATACCGAAAAGAACACCATCTACATTCGTCTGGCCGACATCCTGCTGGGCCATTCCGAAGCCTGCAACGAAAGCAATACGGGTGACAAGTTTATGGGAATCAACAAGGTACGTGCCCGCGCCGGTCTGACGGCCCTGAGCGGTTTGAGCCAGTCGGCCTTGCGGGATGCCATCATCAAGGAACGCGAACAGGAGTTTGTCTTCGAGCAGGTCATGTATCCGGAACTGCGTCGCAAAAGCAAACCGGGCGGACAGCCGGATTACCTGGGTGCGCGAATCAACCACTACATCACGAAATACAAAGTGGGCCGAACCCTCAAACCGCGCGATTATGTGCTTCCGCTCCCGCTGAAAGAAATGCAGGGTAATCCCAACGTGACTCAGAACCCGGTGTGGCAGTAACACAAGATCAATCAAAAAAGGGCTTTCACGAGCCCTTTTTTGATTTCTGTTTTTTAGCGACCTTGCCTGTATGAAGTACCTATTCCTCCTGCCGGTTTTCCTGTGCATCCTGGCCTGCGAGCAAAAGCCGAAGACACTCTTTACCAGCTTGCCCGCTTCGAAAACCGGCGTCCATTTTCAGAATACCGTTACCGAAAACGACTCCTTTAACCTGGTCGATTATTATTACGTGTACAATGGCGGGGGCGTCGCAGTCGGCGATTTGAATAATGACAACCTGCCCGATTTGTATTTCACCGGCAATCAGGTGGGTGACCGGATGTATTGGAACACCACCAAACCCGGTTCGGATTCGCCCACCTTCGAGGACGTGACGGACAAGGCCGGTATTCAGAAAGGCGGCTGGTCGACGGGGGTGACGATGGCGGATGTGAATGCCGACGGGCTGCTGGATATTTACGTTTGTAAGTCCGGGAATTACGCCGGAAGCCGCCGGAAAAATCAGCTCTACATCAACAAAGGGAATTTTCAGTTTGAAGAAAGCGCCGAACGCTACGGTCTGGCCGATACCAGTTACACCAACCAGGCTACGTTTTTTGATTACGACAAGGACGGTGATCTGGACGTTTTTTTGCTGACCAGTACGAATCTGGTTCGCAATCCCAACCAGGTGACGCCGGTCATTGCCGACGGTTCCGGGCTGGCCAACGACAAGCTGTTTCGCAACGATTCGGAGGCATCGGAACCCCGGTTTACGGACGTGACCAAAGCCGCTGGTATTCTGCACGACGGTTTTGGGCTGGGGCTGACGGTGTCGGATTTCAACCAGGATGGCTGGGAAGATATTTACGTCGCCAATGACTTTCTGGCAAACGATTTTCTGTACGTCAACAACCAGAACGGCACGTTCAGCGAAGTCAGCAAATCGTACTTCAAGCACCACAGCCAGTTTTCGATGGGCTGCGATGCTGCCGACATCAACAACGACGGTCTGCCGGATCTGGTCGTAGCCGACATGCTGCCCGCCGACAACGAGCAGCGCAAAAAAATGGCGGGACCGGCTAACTATCAGCAGTTTGAAAGCATCACCCGCCAAGGCTATCACCCGCAGTTTATGCGCAATATGCTGCAGGTGAACGGCGGAAAAGCCGCCGACGGTCGGATGGTTTTCTCCGAAATTGGGCAGTTTGCCGGGGTGTCGGCCACCGACTGGAGCTGGTCGCCCTTGCTGGCCGATCTGGACAACGACGGCTGGCGGGATTTGGTCATCACGAATGGCTATCTGCGCGACATTACCGACCTGGATTTTGTGTCGTTCAACGACTCCTTCGCGCAGGGAAACCGGACGCCCGAAGAAATTAATGCGTATCTACGGCAGGGCGCACCCAAAATGCCGAGCATCAAAAAAGCCAACCGATTTTTCCGAAACCGTCGCGATCTGACGTTTGATGACGTGACCGCTACCTGGTTCGGCTCGGAAACATCCCTGTCGAATGGTTCAGCCTACGCCGATCTCGACCGCGACGGTGATCTGGATTTGATTGTCAACAACATCAACCAGGACGCCTACATCCTGCAAAACGCGACCGTCAACTCGCATTACCTGCAACTGGAATTACAAGGCCCGAAACAGAACCGGTTCGGACTGGGCGCGGAGGTGACACTGTACAGCAACGGATTGACGCAAACGCATCATCAGGCCGTTACGCGGGGCTATCAATCGTCAGTCGATTACATCATTCACTTTGGTCTGGGTGCCGCAAAAACCGTTGATTCCCTGCGGATTGTCTGGCCGGATGGCAAATCGCAGACGCTGAAAAAACCGGGCATCGATCGGCTGGTAGCGTTGGATTACCGTCAAGCGGCCCAAACCGCCCGGCAACCGGAAAACCGCCCGGCCACGCTGCTGACCGACATCACAAAGGCATCCGGAATAAGGCTTACGCACCAGGAAGAATCCTATCTGGATTACAACCAGGAACCGCTTTTGCCGCACAAACTCTCGCAACAAGGTCCGAAACTGGCGGCAGGCGATGTCAACGGCGACGGTCTGGAAGATTTGTTTATCGGTGGTTCGTTCCGGCATTACGGAAAATTGCTGATTCAGACGTCGGCGGGGCGGTTTATCGAAAAACCGTATACCGATGAATCACTTCCCAAAGACGAAGAAGATGTCGGGGCACTGCTGTTCGATGCGGATGGCGATGGCGACAAGGATTTGTACATTGTTAGTGGCTCCAACGAGTATTACGACGGTTCCGAGTATTATCAGGACCGGCTGTATTTGAACGACGGAAAAGGCAAGTTTACGGCGGCAACCGACCGATTACCGGCCATCCGGCACAGTGGTTCGTGTGTGCTGGCGGTTGATGTTGACAAAGACGGTGATCTTGACCTGTTCCGGGGTGGACGATTGAAAGCGTTACAATATCCATTACCGGGCGAGAGCTATCTGTTGATCAACGATGGCGGGCGCTTTCGGAATGCAACGGATGAGCTGGCACCCAACCTGCGGAACGTCGGCATGGTGACCGATGCGGTTTGGGCCGACATTGACCGCGATTCGTGGCCGGACCTGGTGGTGGTGGGTGAAATGATGCCCATTACGGTTTTCAAAAACAACCGGGGGAAGTTGGCTCAGGTGTCTTTTGACGCGCTAAAGGGTTCGGAAGGGTTCTGGAATTGCATTCGTTCGGGTGATTTCGACCACGACGGCGATGTCGATTTTGTGATTGGGAATCTGGGGTTGAACAGCCGCTACCGGGTATCGCCCAGCCAGGCCATGCGCGTTTACGCGGGTGATTACGACAATAACGGTCGGCTCGATGCCATCGCCACGTATTATTTAGACGGCATCGAATACCCGATTGCGTCCCGCGACGAGTTGGGTCGCCAGTTGCCCCTCATCAAAAAGCAGTTTACGAATTACGCCCTCTACGCCAAAGCCAAAGTAGCCGACCTGCTGACGCCCGAACGGCAGAAAATCAGCACGGTTTTGCAGGCTTGCTGGCAGCAAAGTGTATTGTTGGAAAATACCGGTGGCAGTTTCCGGCTTCAACCCTTGCCCGCGCTGGCCCAGTGGGCGCCCATCCAGAGTTTGCTGGTGGAAGATATTGACCAGGACGGTCATCTGGACGTGCTGGCGGTCGGAAATGCGTACGATGCCGAATCGGTGGCCGGGCAGTATGATGCGATGACGGGACTCGTGCTGAAAGGCGACGGAAAAGGCGGTTTTCAGCCATTGCTATTTCCACAAAGCGGTTTTCTGGCGGATGGCGATTGCAAATTCATCGTTGGACTCAACAGCCCGGCCCAGCGGCTGATTGTGGTCTCGGTCAACAATGGACCCTTGAAGGTCTTTCGTTCCGGAAACAAGAGCCGAAAACCGTAAAATTATCCATGTAAAGCAAAATTTGCTCCATTCCGATTAGGATTATGGCTGACTAAATTTGTGTAGAACCAATACCGCCCAGTTAGGGCCGCGTATGAACACAAAAGTAATCGTCGTCAGTGGAGCCGTGGTAGGCGTGGGTCTGCTGCTCTCGTCCTTTCTGGGCTGGTTCGAGGAGCGCGTCGACTTCAACACCCAGGTCAAACCGCTGCTGAATAAAAACTGCATTGCCTGCCATGGGGGCGTCAAAAAGGCCGGGCGCTTTTCCGTCTTGTTCCGGCACGAAGCCGTTGCACCCACCAAATCGGGCAAACCCGCGATCGTTCCCGGTGACGCCGACGCCAGCGAAATGATCCGCCGGTTGACGCTAACCGATCATGACGACCGGATGCCGCTGGATGCGCCCCCCCTGAAACCCGAAGAAATTGAAACCCTCCGCAAGTGGATCGATCAGGGCGCGGAATGGGGAGATCACTGGGCCTATACCCGCATCGAAAAACCGGAAATTCCGAAAGTGGGTACGTTCTGGAGCCGCATGGGAATGGCCAAAAATGATGAAACCGACTGGGTTAAAAACGAAATCGATCCGTTTATCCTCGAAAAACTCCGGGGCCAATCGCTGAAACCGTCACCGGAAACCGACCGCGCTACGCTCATTCGGCGCGTTACCCTCGACCTGACCGGGTTGCCGCCCACCCAGCAGGAAGTGGCTGATTTTGTGAAGGATCAATCCCCGAATGCGTACGAAAAAGTGGTGGACCGGCTTCTGGCTTCACCTGCCTATGGTGAACGCTGGACATCACTCTGGCTCGATCTGGCCCGGTATGCCGATTCGAAAGGCTACGAAAAAGATACCGAACGAAAAATCTGGCGGTACCGCGACTGGGTTATCAAGGCTTTTAATCAGGATATGCCGTATAACCAGTTCACCATCGAGCAACTAGCAGGCGATTTGTTGCCCAATCCGACCGATGACCAGTTCATTGCCACCGGTTTTCACCGCAACACGATGACCAACGACGAGGGCGGCACGCAGGACGAGGAGTTTCGGGTGGCTGCGGTGCTGGACCGGGTCAACACCACCTGGGACGTGTTTCAGGGAACCACGTTTGCCTGTGTGCAGTGTCACAGTCACCCCTACGACCCGTTTGTTCACGATGAATATTACAAGTATCTGGCGTTTTTCAACAACACCCGCGACGAGGACGTTCAGACCGATACGCCGACCTTGCGATTTTTCAAGGATCAGGATTCGGTGAAAGTGGCCGAGTTGAAAAACTGGGTTTCGTCGCATACGAAGCAGCCCCAGCCGGTGCAGGAACTGGTGAATTTTGTTCGATTGACTGAGCCAAAAATCAACTCGCACGATTTTGATCAGTACGTCAACGCGTCGCTGCTGGATGCCAAATTTTTCGGCGTGCAACACGGCGGATCGGCGCGAATCAAAAGCGTCAACCTGAACGGAACCAACCGCCTGATTATGGCGATTGGAACAAATGCCGAAAAAGCGGTTTTGACGCTCCACCAGGACAGCCCGACCGGCCCGACACTATTGACGATCCCCGTACCGAAAACCGGGAGCCAGTGGCGGGATACGGTGATGATTTACGCGCTTCCAAAGGTTTCGGGGCGTCATCATGTGTATCTGACCATGGACAGCCCGAAGCAACCGAAGGATTGGACGATAATCAAATGGGTGTCGTTTCGGCCCGCCTTACCGGGAACTTCGGCAACGGTTTTGGGCGAAATGGATCACAAACTCCAGGAGGTGCTGAACGCCAAACCGGAATCAACGCCCGTACTGTACGAAGGGAAGGGCGATTTTGCCCGGAAAACGCACGTCTTCGAACGGGGTAACTGGCTCGTGAAAGGAAAACCGGTACAAGCCGACGTCCCCAAATCGCTGCCACCTTTGCCCACCGACTCAACCGGAAAACCGGTGCCCCGCAACCGCCTGGGGCTCGCGTTGTGGATGGTCAACCGCGATCATCCGCTGACGGCGCGGGTGGCCGTCAATCGCTTCTGGGAGCAACTTTTCGGAACCGGACTGGCCGAAACCGTGGAGGATATGGGAACGCAGGGCATTCCGCCCACCCACCGGGAACTGCTGGATTATCTGGCGACCGAATTTATGGAAACCGATCAATGGTCGGTGAAACGCCTGCTGAAACGGATGGTTCTGTCAGCCACTTACCGCCAGCGTTCGGAGGCTTCGGCGGATCTGGTCGCAAAAGATCCGTTTAACCGCTGGCTCGCGCGTGGCCCGCGTGTCCGGTTAACCGCCGAGCAGGTTCGCGATCAGGCCCTGGCAACCAGTGGTTTGCTGAGTTCGAAACGGTTTGGTCCGAGTGTGAAACCGTCGCAACCCGATGGCATCTGGCAATCGCCCTACAACGGCGAAAGCTGGAAACTAAGTGAGGGCGAAGACCGCCACCGCCGGGCCCTGTATACCTACTGGAAACGCACCTCGCCCTATCCGTCGATGATTACCTTCGATAGTCCAAGCCGCGAGTTTTGTCAGGTCCGGCGCATTCGGACGAACACGCCCTTACAGGCCCTCGTCACGCTGAACGATCCGGTTTTTGTCGAATCGGCGCAAACGCTGGCAGCTTTGATGCAGAAACAGGGAAAAACCGCCGACCAACAAATTCAGGCCGGTTTTCGGCAAGTCATGCAACGAAATCCGGCCCCTCAAAAATTGGCTGTGTTGGTGAAGCTGTATAAAAAAGCAGAGACCTATTATCAACAGCATCCAACCGATGCACAGAAGCTACTGGCCCACAAAGACGCCACTCCGCAGTTGGCAGCCCTGACGATTACCGCCAATACGATGCTCAATCTGGATGAGGTGATAACCAAAGAATGACATGAGAAAGCTCATCAACGAATTACAACAGGCAGCTGCCCAGCGCGAAACCCGGCGGCATTTTTTGCATACGTGTTCAACGGGTCTCGGCGCAATGGCATTGGGTTCCGTCCTGGCTAGCTGTGATTTTTTGGGGAAATCCGACGAGAAAGGTTCCTCCGTAACCAGTGCGCAACCGCTGGGTAACGACGACCGTTCCCCGACGGCGGTGCGTCCGGCGCAGTTTGCGGGCAAAGCCAAACGGGTGATTTACATCCACATGGCGGGTTCGCCATCGCAACTGGAATTGTTTGATTACAAGCCCGAACTGGCAAAATACAACGGCAAAGACTGTCCGCAGGAACTGCTGACCGGGAAAAAATTTGCGTTCATCCGGGGCGTTCCCAAAATGCTGGGTCCGCAGGGGAAATTTGCGCAACACGGTCAGTCGGGAGCCTGGGTTTCGGATTATTTGCCCCATTTGCAGGGTATGGTGGACGAAATCACGTTTCTGAAAGCCATGCACACCGACCAGTTCAACCACGCTCCGGCGCAGTTGCTGATGCACACGGGAGCCGCCCGGCTGGGACGGCCCAGCATGGGTTCGTGGGTGACCTACGGTTTGGGAACGGAAAACGATAATTTGCCCGGTTACATCGTGCTGGCGTCGGGGGGCAAGCAACCCGATGCCGGGAAGTCGGTCTGGGGCAGCGGTTTTCTGCCGTCGGTGTACCAGGGCGTTCAGTGCCGGACGGAAGGCGACCCGGTTTTGTACGTTTCCAACCCGGATGGCATGTCGCGGGATATGCGCAAAAACACCATCGATGCGATTTCAGAAATTAACCAGCAGCAATACAACGACGTCAAAGATCCAGAAATTCTGACCCGAATTGCGCAGTATGAACTGGCGTTCCGGATGCAGATGTCGGTGCCGGATGCGATGGATATTAAGGGCGAACCGCAGTATATGCTTGATCTGTACGGCGTTGACCCGAACAAAGGCTCGTTTGCCCGGAACTGTCTACTAGCCCGGCGGCTGGTGGAGCGCGGGGTGCGTTTTGTCCAGTTGTTCGACTGGGGCTGGGATTCGCACGGCACGGACACGAGCACGGCCATCGATCTGGGACTTCACGAAAAATGCCGCCAGTCAGACCAGGCCGTGGCGGCTTTGCTCCAGGATCTGAAGCAACGCGGTTTGCTGGACGACACGCTCGTGGTTTGGGGTGGCGAATTTGGCCGGACGCCGATGCAGGAAAACCGCGATGGTCAGACGCTGCCCTTCATGGGCCGCGATCACCATTTGGATGCGTTCACGGTCTGGATGGCGGGCGGTGGCGTTAAACGCGGTTTTTCATTTGGCGAAACCGATGACATCGGCTATTATGGCGTGAAGGATCAGGTACACGTCCACGATTTACAGGCGACGATTCTGCATTTGCTGGGGTTCAATCACGAAAAACTAACCTATCAGTTTCAGGGCCGTCCGTTCCGGCTGACCGATGTGGCCGGAAAGGTGGTGAAACCTATTCTGGCGTAAGTTCCAGCCTTTGGCTACTGGCTTCGTCTTTCACCACCAGTTGCACCGTATACCGGCTTTTTTGTTCCAGCAGCAGTTTTTTATGGACCAAAACCCGGTCGATGGTTTTCTCGTCGTAGTGGCGAATGGTGATGAGCTCCAGCCCCTCGTTGTAGGTAATCCGAAAGTTTTCCTGCAAATGGGGCATCAAACGGGCCAACCGCTCCGGCCGGTGGTCGACCACGACGGAAAAGCTGATGGCGGTATTTTGCATCAGGTTGATTTTCACGCCATATTCCGCAAAATGACCGAAAATCTTACTCAGATTTTCTTCCGCGATAAACGAAAAGTCTTTCGGATGCAATGATATCAGCGTCTGGTTCATCTTGAAAATGAACGACGGAACGGGCAGGTGCTTCTCAAAATGCCCGATGACCGTTCCGGGCTCCTGCGGTTGCAGAAACGACCGGACGTAGAGTGGTATGTTCTTGTTCTGTAACGGTTTGATGGTTTTCGGGTGAATAACCGTAGCGCCGTAATAGGCCAGTTCGATGGCATCTTGGTAGGTCAACTGGTCGATTTTAACGGTTTCGTCGAACCATTTCGGATCGGCGTTCAAAACGCCCGGCACATCTTTCCAGATCGTAACGCACTCAGCGTTCAGGCAATACGCAAAAATAGCCGCTGTATAATCCGAACCGTCCCGACCCAGAGTCGTGGTGTAGCCTTCGCCTGTGTTGCCAATAAACCCCTGCGTAATCACGACGCTGGTTTCGATCAGATCGGCGAGGGTGTCCGTAATGTGTTCGCCGGTTCGCTCCCAGTCTACCTTGCCTTCGCGGAAGGTATCATCCGTTCGAATTAACCGCCGGGCATCCACCCAGTAGGAGTCCAAACCGGATTGGTTCAGGTGGGCATTGAGAATGCGGGTCGACAGCAGTTCACCAAAGGAAACCAGTTGGTCATATACTTTATCCGCATGGGGTTCCGGCTCCTCGGCAAGCAGGGTTTCCAGATCGGAAAACAGCTCATAAACGCCCTCAAAAGGCTCACGGTTATCACCAGCCAAATTATCGATCACTTGTTCGTGACGCGCCCGGATGTGCTGCCAGATCGTGTCTTTGCCCGCTTCCCGGCCGAGATAGGCCCAGGTCAGCTTCTCCAGTTCATTCGTGGTTTCACCCATTGCCGACACCACCACCACCAGTTGCTTCGGTGGCTGCTGTTGAATGATTCCGGCCACGTTGCGAATTCCCTGCGCATCTTTCACCGATGCCCCGCCGAATTTAAATACCTGCATTGTCAAAAAGAAGAAATGAATACGAACGTGGCCGGATTACCGCTGCGATTGAAGAGAGGAAGTCGGTCGTTTCCGTACCCATCCATCGGTTCAATCACACTGGTAACCCGGCCACGTTACTGAGTAAGGGTTATCGTTTAAGCAGTAATGATGCGCTCGGCATAGGTTAGTTCCCGGACGGCATCAGCAATTCCTTTCGGATCGAAACCACATTCGCGGTGAAGGTCAATCTGCTCGCCGTGTTCGATCACCGCGTCCGGGATGCCCAGCCGCTTCACGCGGGCCACGTAGCCGTGGTCGGTCATGAATTCGATCACCGCACTGCCAAAACCGCCCATCACGCAGCCATCTTCAACGGTCACGACTTTGTCGTACCGCTGAAATATTTCGTGCAACATCACTTCGTCGAGCGGTTTTACAAACCGCATGTCGTAGTGTGCCGGGTGAATCATCTCGGTTTCGAGGAGGTCACAGGCGGTTGTGACGTAGTTGCCAATGGGGCCAATCGTCAGAATGGCGACGCCTTTTCCGTCCCGGATTTTACGGCCTTTTCCTACTTCAATGGCTTCAAGCGGAGTCCGCCAGTTGGGCATCACGCCTTCGCCCCGCGGGTAGCGGATGGTAAAGGCCTGTTTTCCCTGCTGAATGGTGTCCGACTGGGCCGTAAACATCAGGTTACGGAGTTCCTGCTCGTTCATCGGGCTGGCCACGATCATGTTCGGAATGCAGCGCATGAAAGACAAATCGTAGGCTCCGTGGTGCGTTGGACCATCGGCACCGGCAAAACCGGCCCGGTCGAGGCAGAAAATAACCGGCAATTCCTGAATACAGACGTCATGAATCACCTGATCGTAGGCCCGTTGCATGAACGTAGAGTAGATGTTACAGAAAACCACCTGCCCCTGTGTGGCCATTCCCGCCGAAAACGTAACGGCATGTTGTTCGGCAATGCCGACATCGAAAGCCCGGTCCGGGATGGCTTTCATCATGATGTTCATCGACGATCCCGACGGCATGGCGGGTGTTACACCCACGATTTTCTCGTTCGCTTCGGCAAGTTCCACCAATGTATTCCCGAAAACATCCTGGTATTTAGGCGGTTGCGGTTTATCATAGACTTTCTTTTTGATTTCACCCGTCACCTTATCGAACAAACCCGGCGCGTGCCATTTGGTCTGGTCTTTTTCGGCGGGGCCGTATCCTTTGCCTTTTACCGTTAGACAGTGCAGCAGTTTGGGGCCGGGAATGTCTTTCAGGTCGTTCATCACACTCACCAGATGATCGATGTCGTGGCCGTCGATGGGGCCAAAATACCGCAGGTTCAGCGATTCGAACAGGTTGCTCTGGTGAAGCAGCGACGCTTTCAGTCCGGTTTCAATTTTAGAAACAATGTCCTGCGCGCTTTTTCCGAAATTGCTCATCTTGCCCAACAAATTCCAGACTTCGTCCTTCATTTTGTTGTAGGTCGGCGAGGTGGTAATGTCCGTCAGATATTCGCGCAAGGCGCCCACGTTGGGGTCGATGGACATGCAGTTGTCATTCAGGACAATGAGCAGATCGGCTTCGGTTGCGCCGGCGTGGTTCATGCCTTCAAAAGCCAAACCGGCCGTCATCGCACCGTCGCCAATGACGGCAATGTGATGCCGTTTGGGATGGTTTTGTAGCTGCGAGGCAACCGCCATACCCAGGGCCGCCGAAATCGAAGTTGAAGAGTGGCCAACGCCAAAAGAATCATATGGACTTTCCTTCCGTTTCGGAAAACCGGAAAGCCCCTTATAAAACCGATTGGTATGAAAAGTATCCCGTCGTCCGGTTAGAATTTTATGGCCATACGCCTGATGCCCGACGTCCCAGACCAATTGATCATCCGGCGTGTTGAAAACGTAATGCAGGGCTACCGTCAATTCGACAACGCCCAGACTGGCCCCAAAGTGGCCTCCATATACCGATACATTATCGACAATGAATTGCCGTAGCTCGGCACAGACTTGTGGAAGATCGGTTTGATTCAGATTACGGAGGTCGTCCGGACTGTCAATCTTGGCGAGTAGTCTGCCGGGTGTGATCAACATAGTAGGTTGGATGCTATAGAATGTTTTTCATAAACTACGTGTGGTAACAAACTGTTTCACAGCGTTCATTCATGAAATGAGTATCAGGCAAAAGTACAAAAAAAATACAAACTGCACAGTGATTGCCCAGATTCCGGACAAATGGCTTACAGAATTGATACAGGGTCAAAAAGCACGCTAAAATCGGGTTCCAGCGTGCTTTCAGCTAAAGTTTATCGAACAGTATGTATTCTTTCCCTCTAAAAACCGTCACCGAAAATTCGCGAGAAAAATACAATTTAGATTCTATCCACGCTGGCTCGCCCGGAAAAGTTTCTGTTTCTCTTCACGAGTCAGGCTTTCATAACCGGAACGGGATATTTTATCCAGAATCGCGTCAATTTCATCCTGATCCGGCATCGCAACCGCCGAAGGAGACGACGGAGCCGCGTAAGCTCCGGTGCTCAGGCTGGCACTACTGCGCTGACGGTAAGACACTTTAACCGGCGGTTTTTTCCGAAACAGGCTTTGCCAGCCGTCCATCACCCAATAAATAGGCTGCCCCAGATCCGTTCCATTCTGAAGCATTTTGATGAACAGAAATCCGACCAAAGCGCCCCCCAAATGGGAAAGATCGCCCCCGGCATTCGGACCAATGGACCGGGCCAGCGACAGAACAATGTAGAAGAAGGCAATGTATTTGATCCGAACCGGACCAAAAAACAGCAGATGAAAGGTATAGTTGGGTAGCAGTGTTGAAGCCCCAACCGCGACGGAAAAAGCCGCAGCCGACGCGCCCAGCATCCGGGAGTCACCCACCTGCTCCTGGAAATAGGGGAGGAGGTTGTAGATGGCCATATAAGCCAGACCGCCCGCCAAACCGCCCAGCATGTAGAGCGCCACCAGCCGGCGATTTCCCAGGTATTCGTCGATCAACCGGCCAAACCAGTATAGGAAGAGCATGTTGAACAGAATGTGAAAGACGTCTTCGTGGGTAAAGAAGTACGTGATCATCGTCCACGGCTTCGTGATGAAGGTTCCCAGGGCAGCCGGTAACCGCAGTTGATCGACAATCAGATTGTAGACTCCTGACATCTCTGCCAGCGTCAGAATGACTTTCAGGATCAACAACAGCAGAAAGACAATGGTATTAACAAGAATCAACTGCACCAACGTGTTGTTGGGTTTGTTGAATTCGCTCCGGAAGTCATCTAACAGTCCACTCATTACTCAATAAAAATTATTTCGTTGCTTCCCCCAATATTTCACCAATATAAAAGCAAACAGCATACCGCCAATATGAGCAAAATGCGCCACATTGTCGGACTGTGCCCGATAAATGCCCGAATACAATTCATACGCACCGTAAAACGCCACCAGGTATTTCGCCTTGATGGGGATCGGTGGAAATAAAAGGAAAAGTTCGGTATTTGGGAATAATAATCCAAATGCCATCAAGATTCCAAAAATCGCTCCCGACGCCCCAACCATCGGTACCGCCAATTGCTGCTCGTAATACGTTTGAATCAGTTGCACCGCCCCTCTTCGATACGCTGGGTCCGTTGGGTTGTCTTCAAACACGCGTAAAAAATTATCCCCCTGACTCAACAGGCCCCGATCCGACAAAAATAACTCCAGCGACTCGGGGGTTGGGTTACTTTGGAAAGCAGCCACTGCATCTCGTAACTGGCTGGCTTCAAAATAGTTTATGCCCAGAAATAATAATCCGGCTCCAACGCCGGTAATAAAGTAAAAAATCGTAAACCGTTTGCTCCCCCAAACCTGCTCAAGCATCGGGCCAAAGAAAAATAAACCCAGCATATTACTGAAAATGTGACCAAAATCAGCATGTAGAAACATGTAGGTTACAAACTGATGGGGTGCAAAGGCCGGTGAGAGAAACGAATAGAGTCCAAACGTACTGATCAGATCGATTCCCAACGCTTTTACAATAAATAAACCAACATTAATAAGCAACAGCGTCCTGACGACCGGCGTAAGATTCATAAAGTTGTAACGTTTTCTTGCATAATAACCATATCAGGACCGAAATAATCCCGCTAATTTATCCAACGCCAACAGGGTTGTAATCGGTTCACCACCGGGCGTATAGGATGGGTTTGATGACGCAATTAATTGGTCGACCAAAGCCCGTTGCTCCGGTTCGGCCAGTTGCTTCTGGTGCCGCGCAGCCGACCGCCGGGCCAGCGAACGGGCAAGGACTTCGGCCCGCTCCAGTTTCAGCCGCCCCGTATCTTCGCGGAGTTGCGCCAGCAGATTGGCAAACAGTTCTTCTTCATTCTCGCCTACCGAAAGCGCCGGAACGCCCCGGATCATAAAGGCATTCTGCCCGATTTCGTCGAACAGAAATCCCAGACTCGTCAAATCGTCGCGCAGCTCAAGGGCCAGGTTGTAATCGACCGGCATCACCGTCACCGTTTTCGGAAACAGCAGTTGCTGCGACACGCCGTTGCGCTTGGTCAGTGCGGCCTGGTATTGATCATACAACACCCGTTCGTAGGCCCTTCGCTGGTCGATCACCAGCATACCGGCCTGAACGGACGTTACCAGATAGCGGTTATGCACCTGAAGAATGGGACCAGCCCCTTCCAGAGCAACCGCTGACGTGATGAGTTTGTTCACCCGGCTTCCCAGCGTTACCGACTCGATTTCGGCCTGCGAATCGGCTGATGCGTTGTTTTCAAACAGATTCTGCGCTTCCGTCGCCGGGGTTTCGTTGGTTTCCAGCCCTTCAAACAACGCCTGCCAATTAGCGGCCGACTTGCGTGGAAAGTCAAAACTGGTGGCCGCTTTGTGTTCAGCCGGTTCGGTCGACCAAGCGGGGGACATCGGGCGCAGGGGGGACCGGCTTGTTGCATCCGATTGACCACTTCCGTTTCCCACTTGTACTTCAGACGTACGACGGGGGGCCGGGGTCACAGGCAGGAAGTTCACATTGGAATCAAAATCGAGCGAAGGGGTCAAATTATAGACGCCAACGGCCTTCCGAACAGCCGCCATGACGATGGCATACACCGAGCGTTCATCGTCGAACTTGATTTCGGTTTTGGTAGGATGGATGTTGATGTCGATGTGCGACGGATCAATTTCGATAAACAGGACGTAGAAAGGATGAAAACCGTCCTGAATCGTTCCTTCGTAGGCACCCACGACGGCATGATGCAAATAATTGTGCTTGACGAAGCGCGAATTGACAAAGAAAAACTGTTCTCCCCGCGTTTTGCGGGCAAATTCGGGTTTGCCGATATACCCCCGGACGTTCACATACGGCGTTTCTTCTTCGCAGAAAGCCAGTTGTTCGCGGTATTGCTTTCCAAACAAATCGACAATCCGGCGGCTCAGCTTTCCGGCCTGCAGGTTGTAGACTTCCGAATCGTTGTGATATAGAGAAAAGGCTACCTCCGGATGGGCCAGCGCGACACGCTGAAACTCATCGAGTATATGGCGCATTTCTACCGAATTGGTTTTCAGGAAATTGCGCCGGGCCGGCACATTAAAGAATAAGTTTTTTACCAGAATATTCGTTCCCGGCAAACACGAAACCGTCTCCTGGGTTTTCAGTTCGGAGCCTTCCATCCGGATAAGCGTTCCCAACTCGTCGTTGGTGCGGGATGCGTCGGACCGTCTGGTGCGCAGTTCAACCTGGGCAATGGCGGCAATGGATGCCAGGGCTTCGCCCCGAAAACCCATCGTTCGGATGCGAAACAGGTCGTCGGACGAACGGATTTTTGAGGTCGCGTGTCGTTCAAAACTCATCCGGGCATCGGTTTCCGACATGCCAATGCCATCATCTATAATCTGAATCAGTGTTTTCCCGGCATCCCGAATAATAATTTGTACGGTTTTTGCTTGGGCATCTACTGAGTTTTCCAGTAATTCTTTGACCACTGATGCCGGGCGTTGCACCACTTCCCCTGCCGCAATCTGATTGGCAATTGAATCCGGTAACAGTTGAATAATATTCAACATTTTGTATTTATCTACTATTTCAAATCCTTAATGGAAGAACAAATTACTATTTTTCCACGACATAGCGAAAAGCAATCAGACCAGCTGTTGTAATTTAGTAAATCTTTTTTTTTGAATGTTTGTTATAGAAATAATTCAAGAGTAATTTTGAATATAAGCAGAAACCAAACGTTTCTATCTTGGAATCCAGTACAGTACCAATAGGGGTTTTAATACCTTGCGTTCCGTTAAAAGTGGCACCCTTTTACCCAAATACCGAGATGAAGAAGGTCAAATTGAACATGATTTTGCACTGGGTCGTTTTCTTCCCCATTATTCTGCCTTTATGTATGATTTTTGGCGCTTTTCAGGGAGCGATTCAGATGGCAGACAAAGTGCTCAACCAGTTTTGGTCTGATGTAGCACCCACCGTAAAGTAAGCGGTTTGTATCCCTCATTTTCCGGTTCGAAGACCGGTTTCTCTTCGCCCGAATATCTACGCCATTTTAACGAATTGTAGGATGATTCTACGTTGGCCTTTCGCTGATGGGAGTGATCAATAAATAAAATCCAGGTTTTTATCCTTGTAATCTTCCGGATCAAGCGCTAAAAACTCTTCCCAAAATGGACTATTTGGAACCCCGGCTTTACAGATCAGGGGTTCTTTTTTTATGGGATGAATAAAATAAAGCCGTCTGGCATGTAAATTGATGCTGCTGTCCTGATTCGGTCGCGGGAAGCCGTACTTGATGTCTCCCCGAATCGGACAGCCCATACTCGCCAATTGCACCCGAATCTGGTGCGGCCGACCCGTAATCGGATTGACTTCCAACAAATAATGATCGTTGATTTTTCCGAGTAAACGGTACGTCAGTTCGGCCTTTTGCGAACCCGGCACTTCATCGTCATAGGCTTTGACGGTATTCGTCGCTTCATCTTTGAGCAGAAAATGGGTCAGTCGCCCTTTCTCCTCCCGGGGTTTTCGCCCCACCACAGCCCAATAGGTTTTCTGAACCTGCCGTTTTCGGAAGATTTCGTTCATCCGTTCCAGCGCTTTCGACGTCCGGGCAAACACCACCAGCCCACTGACGGGCCGGTCGAGCCGGTGAACGGTTCCCAAAAACACATCGCTGGGCTTATCGTATTTTTTCTTGATATAACTTTTTATCATATCAAGCAGTGGCACATCACGGGTTTTATCCGCCTGCACCAACACACCCGGCTCTTTATTGACAACAATCAGGTGGTTATCTTCGTAGACAACGACGTATTTCTGTTTCATTCGTTTGGAACGGTTTTTCAAACCGTCTTTTGTGCCTTCCTGATAAGCCGGGCTGGGCTCCCGACCGTTCGTTCGGCTAATAGGCTTCTTCTTTACTCGGAAACTCGCGGTCTTTCACATCGTCGACATAATGCCCGATGGCCTGTGTAATGACGCCGTGCAGGTCGGCATACCGGCGCAGGAAACGCGGTTTGAATTCTTTGTTGATGCCCAGCAGGTCGTGCAACACCAGAATCTGGCCATCGGCATCCGGTCCGGCCCCAATACCAATCGTCGGAATGGTCAGACTTTCGGAAACCTGTTTGGTCAATGCGGCCGGAATTTTTTCCAGAACAACGGCAAAGCAGCCAATGTCTTCCAGCATTTTCGCGTCTTCCAACAGTTTTTGGGCTTCGGTTTCTTCCTTCGCCCGAACGGCATAGGTCCCGAATTTATAGATCGACTGCGGGGTCAAACCCAGGTGGCCCATCACGGGAACGCCCGCGCTCAGAACCCGGATAATCGACTCCCGAACTTCCAGACCGCCTTCCATTTTCACCGAATGCGCACCCGATTCTTTCATGATCCGGATGGCCGACCGCAGGGCTTCCGATGAATTCCCCTGGTAGGAACCAAACGGCAAATCGACCACGACCAGCGCCCGCTTCACGGCCCGAACCACCGAGGTAGCGTGGTAGATCATCTGGTCCAGCGTAATCGGCAGGGTCGTTTCGTGGCCAGCCATCACGTTGGAGGCCGAATCACCCACCAGGATGATTTCGACACCGGCGGCATCGACCAATCGAGCCAGTGAATAGTCATAGGCAGTCAATGCCGAAATTTTCTCTCCCTTGCTTTTCAGCTCCTGAATAACATGGGTAGTGATCCGTTTGATGTCGGGGTTATGAACAGACATTCCTTAGGTAAACCGTTTTAAATAGTCAGTGAGCAGGATTTAGCAGGCAATCTACGGGTATTCGTAGCTAATAAAACCACGATGGCGGCAAAATGATTCTGTTGAAGGTTAACGGTTTGCGGTTTAGGTTAAAATCAACGGTCGATCAGCCAGGATTCGGGGTTCATCCGGCTGGTGCTTTTCCAGACCTGGAACTGCACTTCCGCCACGCCATCCTTGTCGGTGGCCACCACGCCAATCACCTCGCGGGCTTTGATGCGCTGCCCAACCTGCACCGACACACTTTTCAGTTTGGCGTAAACCGTGTAATAATCCCCGTGCTGAACAGCCACGATGTTGTGCATCCCGGTTACGTAGGTCGTATACTGAACAATCCCGTCATAAACCGCTCTCACCACCTCGCCGGGCGTGGTCTGAATATCGATGCCGGGATTATCCTGCATGACGCCTTTCAAAACCGGGTGCGGTTTTACGCCGTAATGATCCGAAATGAAGCCCCGCGTGACGGGCCAGGGCAGACGGTTTTTGGAAGAAGCAAAAGAAGACGCCAGAGCCGCTTCTTCGTCATTTAGCAAATTATTTCGTCGCTCATCGGGCTTGCGGGCGGTTCGTTCCGACGCTTCTGCGGCCGATTCGGTGGCCTTGGGTTCAACGGCTTTCGGTTCAGCCGTCTCCGGTTCGTCCGATTCTGCTGCGGCAGCGGCCCGTTCAGCTTTGGCTTTAGCTGCGGCTGCCGCAGCGGCTTTTTCACGGGCGATCCGCTCCCGTTCGGCTTTCAATCGGGCCAGCCTGGCCAGGCGTTCCCGCTCTTCCCGTTCGCGAATTTCCCGGCGAATCATTTCCGTAATGGCCGATTCCAGCCGATTGACGGCCTTCCGACTTTCGGCCAGTTCGGTCCGCAAATCCTGTTCTTTCTCGCTTAGTTCCTCGGCAACCCGGTTTTTCTCATCCTTCAGCCCTTCCAGGCGCTTCGATTCGTTGACCTGCACGGCCAGTGTCCCCTGCTGCTGTTTCTTTTTACGCTCGACGTCCTGCTGCTTTGTAAGCATCTCCTGCCGTACTTTCTCCATCTGCCGCACCTGGCCCTGCCGGGCTTCGGAATATTGCTGGAGGTATTTGTACCGCGCCACCAGTTGATTAAAATTTTCGGCCGAAAACAGAAAGCCCAACGGGTTGACCTGCTGCCGGCGTTTGTCGGCGGCATAAATCATTTCGCCGTATTCCTTTTTGAGTTTTTCGAGGTTGTTCTGCAACTGGTTGGAAGTCCGGCGCAGTTCCTGAATTTCGGACGTCATCAGCTTGACATCTTCCGTCAGCAGGTTGATCTGTTTGGATTGGGCCGCAATTTCCTGATTCAGCGCTTTCAGTTGGCCGAGGGTCGCCTGTTTCTGCGAAGAAGTTTTTTTCAGAATCGTCCGGATCTGCGAGACCTTCTCGATGTTCTGCTTTTTCTCTTTTTCTAACTGCTGACGACTCCGCTGCTGGGCCATTACGCTCCCGCCAGCCAGCCAGCATAGGGTAAGCACAAGGATCAATTTCCTCCAATCGGTAGCCCGAACCACTCTGTACTTCATAAGCATCTTGCAATACCGGGGCAGTTACGGTCTCCGCTGGTATTTTGGCGGAATGCTGAACGGAAAGCCCGGATTTTTATCGGTAAGCTCTACTTTATTGTGTCGTATTCGTAAGACGGTCTGGTAAGGTTGACCGTCGTTTTTGGATTTGTAATCGACGGTTACCAGACTGGTGTACGGAAACAGGAAATTATTCAATACCGTGAAGTCTTCATAATCCAATGTCAGCGAATTCTTGGTGGGTTGCTCCACCACCAGCAGTTTTTTCAGTTTCCGGTTTTCTTCTCCAATATAATTGTCGACCATTACCTTGCCTTCGCGCTGCCGCAACAGGAGGTAATCCTTCTCGTTTTTAACCCGTTGGGCCGGTTCCTGGGGCAGCGGCAAATTCCCGATCAGCAGCGACTGGATCAGACCGAAAGTCAGGTTGAAATTAAACCGCTGACTCAATGACGCGTAATCATACACGGAATATTCGCGGTGAATGCGATCCATAATCACCACGGAATCTTTTGTAATCAGCGCCCGTGCCACTTCAACCCCAACGCCCGACACCGACAACCAGATCAGGCTGTCTTTATCGATACGGAGGTTTACGTTTGCGTTGTTGATGTCCTGGTCTTTGCTTTTGAACGAAACCTTCGATTTGGCCGTCAGGTAAGCAAAGTCAACCTGGTCGACGGTCGCCTTGGGGTCAACGGAAGACACGACCGGGGCGGTGGCAATCGTATCGGTCCGGATTGGGGTTTGGGCTTGCACGGAAACCGTATCGGCTGTGGGCGAAGGTGGGGCGTTGCGGAACAGTCTCCGCCGACGACATCCTTCCGATGTACACAGCATGATGACGCACAAAAGTCCAATAAGGTATTTACTCATAAATTTTTCCGGTTGCAATTTTCTTGTCCAACCGCTCGGTCGTTTCGCCTTTTAATTTGGCCCGCTTCCACTGTTCAATTGCCTTGTCGTGCTCGCCAAGCTGGTATAACACATCGCCGTAGTGTTCGATAATGGTCCCACTCACATTCTGATCGGCCTGAATGGCTTTTTCGAGGAAAGTCCGGGCTTTGGCATAGTCCTTCATGACATACAAAACCCAGGCGTAGGTATCCAGATAGGTCGCGTTGTTCTGGTTTTTTTCAACCAGTCGCTCCGACATTTGCAGCGCCAGCGGCAATTTCTCTTTCCGCAGAGACAAAAAATAGCTGTAGTTATTCAAAACGTGATCGTTGTCCGGGTCTTCTTTCAACACCAGTTCGTAGGCTTCGTCCGACTTCTGGTGGTCGCCCATGCCGTTGTAGACGTCGCCCAACTGCGCGTTCACGCTTTTCATCAGCTCGGCGTTGGTGGCCGAAAGCCGCCGGGTTTCCTCGTAGGCTTCAATGGCTTCTTTATACCGTTTCTTGAAATAATTGGCCGATCCGTTAAACGCCCAGATGACGCCCTGATTCGGGAATAATTCCAGCGCCTGTTCGGAGTGAACCAACATGCTGTCCATCTGATTCAGTTCACCGTCGAGTTGCAGAATGGCCCCCCAGACTTCGTAGGTCGCTTTGTCCAGACGGGCGGCTTTAACGTAATAATCCCGGGCTTCGGCTTTTTTACCCTGTTGCACCAGCAAGTCGGCATAAATGGCCTGCGAACGGGCGTCTTTGGGATGAGCCGCTGCCAGCTCTCTGGCCAGTTTCACGGCACTCTGCCTGGCTTTTTCGTCTTTACCAACCACGCCAATGTAACTTGATAAGATCCGCGCTTTAATATCAGCTTCCAGGTTCGGATTCGAAAAAACCTTGTCAAGTTCCTGGCTGCATTTTTCCAGATCACCCTGCTTGCGATATAGATCGGCCAGCATGACGTGGGCCTGGGGCAAATCCGTGTTGACTTTCAACGCCCGCTGGAGCCAGTCCACTGCCTGATCGTTCCGGTCGTTGGCAATCAGCAATTCTGCCCCTTCGAGCAGGTAATCGGTTTCGCCGGGTTCAGAAGCCACCAGTTTTTCAGCTTCCTGAATGGCTTTTTCCACTTTATTCTGCTTCAGGTAAATCCGCTGTTTCTGCCGGATGATTTCTTCGTTCATGCCGGTGGCCTTCTCCACCTTGTCGTACATGTCGAGGGCCTTGTCCGGTTTTTCGTCGAACAGGTAAATGGCCGCCAGTTCAACGCCATATTCTATATTTTCCGGGCTTTTCTTGATCAGTTCTTCATACAGATTTTCGGCATCGGCGTATCGTTTCTGCTTCACCAGCAGTTCGGCCAGTTGCAGCACATAATATTTGTTGGTGCCTTTATCCAACTGAACGGCTTTCTGGGCGAAAGGAAGGGCCTCTTCCGGTTTGCTCAGTTTCATCAGGGCCGTAGCGGCTGCGTAGTTGGCCGCCGGGTTTTCGGGATCAAGCTGGATAACTTTCTGGAATTGCGGTACTGCTTTGGCCGGTTCGTCCATCATCATGAACTTCATCCCTTCCGTAAACAGGGACTCCTCCACGCCCCGAACGCCCTCTTTCGGCTTCTGCTGGTCTTTTTCCTTGGATTTGCGTTGTGCCTCAGCGGGTGTGATGCTCCACACCATCAGGCAACCGATACCGGCAACCAGCCATTTCCGCCAATTGGGTTTTACCAGATAGTGCATCTGTATGAGTTACTTAAATGAATTGAACGACTCTGAATGCCCACCGGGCTCTCCTGTTCAAACGTGTCAGGCACAGTCTCTATTGCAACCGGATGCAACCATTGGTCACAATATGCAAAGGTAGTGGAAAACCGTCAGAACCTTTGACCAGGAAGAGATTGAATAATGATAAATGTAAAATGATGAATGCAGAATGTAAAAGTGTTCCCATGCCGCACATTTTTACATTCTGCATTCATCATTTTACATTCATCATTAAGACCCTTGTCACCCCATCCGCGTCGTAAACCGATCTACGGTTTCATGGGGATGAATTTCCAGCACATTGGCCAGCACCAGCAAGACCAGGGTTCGGGAGGCCATTTTTCGGGGAATGTTGGCGATGTTGGCGAAGAGATCGACGGTAATGCTCTGGTTGCGATCCAGATGCTGCATTAAGGTCTGCTCTTTGTCGCCATACGTAAACCGCACGGCCCGCTCGGCGGTTTCGCCTTTCATAATCTCGCGCACCTCCTTGCTGGCCTGAACAGCTTTGTCGTCAACCCGAATGTAGGCCCGCCGGAAATCATTGAGCGGATCGTCGACGTAATGCGGTTTTCGCTCACTCTCCGGAACCGTAATCACCAGCACTTCCCGCTCGTTGGCGAGTAGCACGCGTTCCATGGAGTAGGTAATGGTGGGCGTACAATACCGTTCGATGGCGCGTTCCAGCAGGTATTCGTCTTCGTCGACGTGTTTAAGGCCCTGGATGCTTTTGTCGTCGCCGATGCCAATGAGCAGTTTCCCGCCCTCAGTGTTGGCAAACGCCACAATTTCACGAATAATCCGTTCGGGGTGATTGGACTTTAATTTGAATTCGAGATGCGTTCCCTCACCCTGTCTAACCAGTTCCTTGAGCGCCCTGTAGTCCATCCGTCAGTCGGCTGTGTAGGTATCAGGAAGGATGTCAGCCCCTCCCTTGCTTTTAAATATAACCGTTTTAACCCATACGAACCAAAAGGTTGAACAACTATTTTACCGGAAATTGCCGTAATTTTGTCCGTTGTTCTCAGTATTAACCATTTAAACTAGTTAGCGGTTTTACCTTTGGGTAGGATCTGATCTAGTAACGAAAAAATGCTGGTAAACGTTGTTATCGTCCTGGTTACGTTTGTGGGAATGGAAGGGGTGGCCTGGTGGACACACAAATACATCATGCACGGTTTCATGTGGCGCTGGCATCATTCGCACCACAACCACCATGCCGGTTTTCTGGAGCGAAATGATCTGTTCAGTGTCATTTTCAGTTTGGCGGCTGTCGGAACGGTGGTGGTGGGCTTCGAAGTCGACTCGCTCTGGTTTCTGGCACCAATTGGCATTGGCGTGACCTTATACGGTATTTTTTATTTTATTTTCCACGATGTTATTGTCCACCGTCGGATCAAAATCCGGTTCAACACCCGAAATTCGTACCTGAAGCGAATCATCCGGGCGCATTACATTCACCACAAGGTTCACAAGCGCCAAGGAGCCGAAGCATTCGGTTTTTTGTATGCGCCGAAGAAATACCGGAATCGCTGATTTCCCGCAAATGGCAAAACCCATAAAGTCACAACGTTTGCGCTGTACCTTTATGGGCCAAATTCATGGAAACAACCGGCTAATACTCGTCTTCGTTGAAGAAGAAATCGTCCTTGGTTGGGTAATCAGGCCATATTTCCTCGATACTCTCGTAGGGCTGACCGTCGTCTTCCAACTCCTGCAGGTTTTCAACTACTTCTAAGGGAGCGCCAGAGCGGATCGAGTAATCAATCAACTCATCTTTGGTAGCCGGCCAGGGGGCATCTTCCAGATAGGATGCCAATTCGAGTGTCCAATACATACGCGTTGCTGCTAAAATATGACGACTGATTGTCGTAAAATTGTGCAAAAGTAAAAAAATATGAATATCCTATACATGTCGCTGAAAATTCTTTCAGAAACGGTACGGATGCCGTTCAGGCCATTTAACCGAATCCCGGTTGAAAATGTTTGTATTCTTTCGTCAAACTTCTTCTTTTTCTAACCGTCTATTAATCAATGAACATTGAAATTTGCGCGTTTTCCCTGGAGTCCTGCCTGATTGCGCAGGCCAACGGTGCCACCCGGATCGAGTTGTGTGGGGGAGCAGGGGAGGGCGGCACCACGCCGAGCTACGGCCTGATCGAATTGGCCCGCCAGCAGGTAACGATTGCCCTTTACGTTATGATACGTCCCCGTGGAGGAGATTTCTTATACAACGCCACCGAACTGGCGGTGATGCGCCGGGATATTGAAGCCGCGAAGCAAGCCGGTGCCGACGGCGTGGTGCTGGGCCTGTTGAAGGCCGACGGTACGGTCGATGAAGAAAAAACCGCCGAACTCATTCAGTTAGCCCACCCCTTAGCGGTTACGTTTCACCGGGCGTTCGACCTGACGCGCGATCCGGAAGAAGCCCTGGAAGCCGTGATCCGAACGGGGGCCAAACGGATTCTGACTTCGGGGCAGCAAGCCAGCGCAGAAGCCGGTATTCCGCTTCTGACGAAGCTGGCTGAACAGGCCGGTAACCGCATCGAGATTATGGCCGGCGCGGGCGTGACAGCCGCCAATGCCGCGTGCCTGGCCGCAACAGGTGTTCACGCGCTCCACCTGACGGGCAAACAGGTAATGAACAGCGGCATGGAATACCGTAACCCCAACGTGCCAATGGCTTCGGTAACAATGAGCGAATACGAATGGCTCAGTACGAGCCGTGAAGTCGTCCGGGCGGTGGTCGAAGCTACAAAAACTATTTCGCGGAGTTGAGCGGAGAAAAAGGAGTTAAGCAGAGTTTATATTTTTCTCTGCTTAACTCCTTTTTCTCCGCTCAACTCCGCGAAATAACTCAAACCTCTTTCTACCAGAAATACCCGTATAAAAGTACAATAATGGCCAGCACAACGGCGGCTCCGATGGCGAAGCTGGAGGACGTTTTGAACATGCTGCTGTCAATCTCCAGCCCTTTGTCACTGGGCTTTTGCAAACCAAGCACGATCATCACAGCGACACAGATCAGGAAGACAAAGCCCATCGTATCGAGAAACGGAATGGTGTAGATGCCATCCGGGTTCGGGACGGCAAAACCGGTTGGGGCCAGAAATTGCAGATCTACCAGACCGGGCAGCATGTATTTGAAAAACAGCGACAACAGGAACCCGCCAACAATGGCGAACAAGGCCCCGGCCGAGTTGGTTTTTTTCCAGAAGAAACCCATGATAAAGGCGGCAAAAACGCCCGGTGACACCAGCCCCGTCATTTCCTGGATGAACTGAAAACCGCCTTTTTTGTCGATTCCCATAAACGGCGAAATGAAAATGGCCATCAGCATCGACACCCAGATGGCAATTCGACCCACCCGCACCAGTTTCTTCTCACTGGCATCCGGTGCAATGTATTTCTTGAAAATATCGAGCGTAAAAATGGTCGAAATCGAGTTGGCTTTCCCGGCCAGCGAAGCCACAACCGCAGCCGTCAGTGCGGCAAACGAAAGACCTTTCAGACCGGCGGGCAGCAAATTGAGCAAAACCGGATAGGCATGATCTTTATTCACTTCGCCCGTCGCATCGAGCATTTCCTGTTGAAACAAGCCCTGCTGATACAGTGTGTAGGCGGCAATCCCCGGCAAAACCACGATAATTGGCATCAGGAGTTTCAGAAATGCCGCAAACAGAATACCTTCCCGGGCGGTTTTCAAATCCGCCCCCAGCGCCCGTTGCGTGATGTACTGGTTGCAGCCCCAGTAGTTTAGGTTCACAATCCACATCCCGCCGATCAGTACCGTCAAACCGGGTAGCGACGCGTAATGCGGGTGACCCTTCGGAAAGATCATGTGAAAATGGTCTTCGGATTTCGCCAGCATGTGGTTGAAGCCGTTGAGGATGCCGGTGGTACCGTTCTCCGACGAGACCAGATTGACCGCCAGATAGGTGGTGGCCAGCCCGCCCAAAATGAGAAAAAACACCTGAATCACGTCCGTATAACCAATCACTTTCATGCCGCCCAGGGTGATGATAACCGCAAAAACGGCCAGCGCAAACATACAGAATGTAAAATTGAGTCCCGAAATGGTGGAAACCGCCAGCGCGCCCAAAAACAGAATCGACGTCAGGTTGACCAGGATGTAAAGAAACAGCCAGAAAATGGCCATGATCATCGCAACGGTGTTGTTATACCGTTTGGTCAGGAACTGCGGCATCGTAAAAATCCGGTTCTTGAGGTAGATCGGCATAAAAAAGACGGCGACCACAATCAGCGTAGCAGCAGCCATCCATTCGTAGGTGGCAATGGCCAGCCCCATCGCAAAACCGTCACCGGAAGCACCGATGAACTGCTCCGCCGAAATGTTGGAGGCAATCAGTGACGACCCGATGGCCCACCAGGTGAGTGACCCTTCGGCCAGAAAAAAATCGGTAGAGGAGGTTTCTTTGGTCTTTTTTCGTTGGTAAATCCAGTAGCCGTACGACGCTACAATGATGAAATAAATGAAGAAAACAACGTAATCGAGAGTCTGTAATTTTTGCATGACGGCAACTGTAAGCGGGGAAGAAATAAGCTTAGGATTATTACGACTCGAAAGATAATAATTTACAGAACATATTCTTGCCAATCTTCGTCTCCCGCGTAGATTATTGTTGTAAAGCGATATTCGCCAGAATAATCAGATTTTGATGGTCTCCGGCACGATTTTCCGCAACCGGGGATTTGCTTTGAAGCGATGGGCAACGGTCAACCGGTAGTTCCCGGTGTGGATGGTGTAGTTATAAACGGGTGTTGTGACCGACACCGAGCCGTTGACCCAGCCCAGCGTTACACACCACAGATTGCTGTTGTAGCCCGCAACGATCCTGAAAAGGAGATCCGGACGCAGCGTGCTGTAAGTTAGTTTGCCGGCCCCAACGATCTCTTTGCTGAAGGTGGCGTTCAAATTGGTCGTCAGCGAACCCGTGGCAAACCAGTGTTGCCGGTAAACGTACGTGTAGGCATAGCCCGCACCGGGGCCAAATTTCACAAACCGCATCCGGCGCACGTCGGCTTCCAGGAAAACCGGCCGCAAAACGGAGGGAAACAGCGCACTATCGCCCCGCACAATGCCGTAATACAATTGGAAGCCAGCCAGAAACGTGCCTGCTGATTTTTTCTGCCACTCATTTTGCACCAAAGCCGCCCGAAACGAAAACCGCCGAAAGTTAAATACCCGCCGAATCGATGCACCCACCAGGTAAATACCCAAATCGGGACGCTGATAGTATTGATCGGGATTGGGCGACGCGTTGCCCCGGGGAGCGAGGTAGTACCCTTCATAAAATTGCCCAAATCCGTCGACGACCCATTTCCGCATGTAAAGGTGCGTTTGGAGGTCAATGTCGCGGGTTTTGCCTTTCCCGTTGTTGTTCAGAAACGAAAGACCGTAGGCCAGATTCAGCGTCAGGGCGTTGAAGGTGGCACCAATGCCCAGATCCAGCGACGAATTGGGCTTGAAACGCAACGCAGGACTTGGAATAACCGGCGTTGACAGAACAAACGAGGTGTATTTTTGGGAAAGGTACAGCCGCCCCGTCAGTTTTCCGGGGAACGTCTTTACATACGTTGAGTCCAGTCCGCGGCCCAGGAGGCTTTGGGCTAGTCCTGGCAAAACCGTCCCGAATACCAGACAGACAACCGGAAAAGCGAAAGAAAACGCCCGGTTTACGGAGCTGACAAACCCACGATCACCCTCCAAACGTCGCTTCATCGGGAAAAGGTAGTGTCAATTCTGTGGCGGCTCAACTCTTCCTGCCATTCCGAACGAAGGGTTTGCTTCTGGGCTTCAAAATCTCTTCGGCCAAACATTTTCATCCGGTATTTTCCGAGGTCGCGCTGCAACAGCAAGTGGTTTTTCAGTCCGCGGGAAGTTCGGGTCGAGTCCGGTTCCTGAATCTGCCGAATGCGTCGTTTATTATTACCAAAAATTAAATCCGTCAGGCTGATTTCCACCAGAAAAGCGGCTTTCTTGTTGAGCGTGTAATCGCCGTTCAAATGCAGATACGACAGGTTGCTGGACAGATTCAAATCTGGCATCAAAATCCGGTTGTCGTGCAGCAAAAACTGGGCTTCTACGTCTTCAAAATAGATGTGGCTCGTCTTGGCCTTCGGCAAAAATCGCAGGGCTTGCTGAATGGGTTGAACTTCGATGAGTTCCATTTGCCGAATCGAAGCCCTGGTATAAGCCGTTATTTTCTTGATATCCGGCAAAAAATCGTTGTTCAATTCCGTCCGGAGCGACATAGCACAATCCACATTACCCCGGATGTTCTCGCTTTTCAGCACATCGATTCTCATTTCCTCAGCCGCCCGAAAAAGCTGGTGGAGATCCATCTTCTGGAGCGTTACATTGAGCGTTACCGGAAACCCTTCCGGACGACCCAGTTTCATCAAGCCATGGGAACCCAGCCGCCCGCCAAAAACATTCATCGTGAGCCGTTCCAGTTGCGCGGTTTCGTCTTTGATGACGGTTTTCAGACCAAAGTCGTCGCCTTTCAGCGTTTGGTAGTCCAGCTTGCGGGCTTTCACTTCCACATCAAACTGGTAATCGTTCAACGCGGATTTTTTTTGCTGCGAAACCGGCCTTTTGTAAGTAGCCTGCATGCTGTTCAATCCAGACAACAAACCCACCAGTCGTTGCAGATCCAGCCGTTCATACGACAGGCTCAAGGCCGCATAGGGTTCCTGAATCCCGTCCGGGGTCAGTTGAAAATGGCCTAATCCAGCAATTGAGCCACCTAAAGTAGTCCGGCAACGAAGCTGCGGAACCCGAACCCGTTCTCCTTTTTTGTGAACCACGAACGACATATCGCTCAAATCTTCCCGAGACGGCAGCCGAATGCGATCAATCCGAATGACGGCGGAATACTCGGTGCCAAACAGCAACCCGGCCAGCAAACTATCGGTTGAAGTCGGTATTTTGGGAGGAGCCGACCGCCGGTTCGACGGAGGGAGCGGTTTTGAGAAATCCAGTTCCTGCCAATGCGCAGCCAGTTTGGTCCGAACCGGGTATGTAGCCCGGTTGCCGCCCAGGGCATACCGAAGCAGATTAGTCACTTCGCCATTGATTTTGAAAAACCGCCCGTCCAGTTTCCCCACCACTTCCCGAATCCGAAGCATGTTGTTTTCCGGAATAAAATGAATATCCGCATTGAGCGCCGTACACCGACCCGACGGTTTTGGAAAATGAAGACAACCGTCTTTCACACGAAGCGTTCCTTTCCAAAAGGGTTCATTGGGAGAGGGCTTGATTACATTCGAATACAGCAGCGGGCTGCGAACGGCCAGATCGATGGCGGCTGTCCCGGAATAGAGCGAGTCACCGGGCCAGTTCATCAGTTGGGCCAGTTGTTGCAGTGATAAGTTCCCCTGAATGGTGGCATCGGCAACCGGCGACACCAGATTGGCCAGTGTACCGCGCACCACCAGTGTATCGTTTCCCGACTGAACCCGAAACTGCTGAAGCGTCAGTTTGGTGGTTTCGCGGGCGTTTCGGGCGCCGTTGTTCCAGTTTCCCCGCACCTGCACGGTTTGAAAAACCACCGGTGTTTTGGGCCAGTGGTAATTTTGGGCCTGTAGCTGAAAACTGATGTCATTGTGGGGCCGCACCGTCGTGCTGCTCTGTCCACTCATTCGAAACCGGAAAGCGACTTTTCCCTTCATGTCGGCATCTCCGGCATACCGTTTAAGCGAGTCAGGCAACAAAGCCGCCAGAAACTCGTGAGCCGGTTGCAGGCCGTTCAGACCGATGTTCAGATCCATGCCCTGGTTTTCGGGCAGTTTCCGGTGGCTACCGGTCAACTGAATGGGCAAACCATTGACCACAAGCTGGCTTTGGCTGAAAGTCCCGGTTTTGGTCGTCGGGTTGTATTCATAATGGACCTTGGCCGTGAAAGCCTGCGCCCGAAACAGCATCAGGTTCCGGTTTTTAATGAAATCGATCGCTCCCTCGACGGTCCCTTGCAATTGCAGTGTAGGATGGTTGAGATGGCCATTCAAATCGGCATTTCGGATGGTCATCGAAAACGCATTCTTTTTGTATTCATTTTCAACAACCACCGTGGCGTCTTCAATCCGGATTTCGGGAATGGCAACCGAATGCGTGTGGCTGGTGTCCGGCCGGTTTTCGGCTTTCCAGACCAGCCCGGTTTTTTGCCCGGTCGAATCAACGCGCTGGTGATACCGAACGCCTTTCAGCAGGATCTTCTGAACGGTTCGGCTTTCCCGGAAAATATCGGTGAGCCGGATCACCAGATTGGCCTGATCAACGCCCACAATTTCCATCGGTTTTGGCCCCTGGTTATCGTGGATCGACACATCGTTAAGCTGAATGGCCAGATTCGGAAAGTGGCTGAGCAATGAAAAATCTACGCCGAAATCGGCCAGACGCTGTTCGGAATGGCTGGCAAATTCATTGCGAACGGCCAGAATGACTTTTTCTTTGTAGACGGTTGTCAGCAAAAGCGGAATCAGCAAGCCCACCACCAGCAGAACACCAGCCAGAGCGGCTCCTATTTTTATCCAGTGAGAAAACCTCGCCATGCTTTTACAGACAGATCGTTGAGCAATCGAATCCGGCAAAATAGCCGGTTTTAACTAAACACCCATCGGCGGCACACTGTTCGACCCTACAGAATGATCGTCCGATTCTGGTGAATGAAAACGCGGTCGTTGAAAACCAGTTTCAGCGCCTGCGACAACACGATTTTTTCCACGTCTTTTCCTTCCGTAGACATATCGGCCGCCGTGTGCCGGTGGTCAACCTCCTTGATGTTTTGGGCAATAATCGGGCCTTCGTCCAGATCATTGTTCACGAAGTGAGCAGTGGCTCCGATAATTTTGACGCCCCGTTCATATGCCTGCCGATACGGGTTGGCACCCATGAAGGCCGGCAAAAATGAGTGGTGAATGTTGACAATGCGGTTCGGAAACTTTTTCACAAATGTTGGTGTCAACACCCGCATGTATTTGGCCAGCACAATGTATTCCGGTTCATAAATCGACAAGGTCCGGGTGATGGCCTCTTCGTGTTCTTCCCTGGTTTTGTGCTCGTGGGTTACATAATGAAAGGGAATACCGAACTTACTGACCAACGGCTGGAGCGTATTGTAATTGCTGACTACCGCCAAAATATCGGCATCGAGTTCATTAAAAGCATACCGGATCAGCAGTTCGGCCAAACAATGATGTTCCTTTGTAACAAAAACAATAATATTTTTCTTTTTTTTGGGATTAATACGGAGATTGATGCCCGGTGGTAAGGTCTGTTGTAAGTTATCAGACAAAACGGATGAATCATAGTTACCTTCGAACTCGGTACGCATGAAAAACTGCCGGTCGGGGCTTACGTATTCGTCGTTTCGGATGATATTCAGATTGTAATGCGCCAGTACGCCGGTGACGCGGTGAATGAGTCCCGTGCTATCGGGGCCGTCCATTAACAGAATGTGACGTGTTTCGGTTGCCATGAACGAATTGATAATTTGAAAGTTAGTGTAAAAGTAGTAAAATCACCTCGCGAATCGCCTTTCCCGACTGAATAAGGCAGGCTAGCCACCCTAACAAATTGTATGGCATTGGAATCGATGTTCTCTGCATCTAAGCGAAAATTATTAATTGAAGTGGCCTGGGAAGTTTGTAACCAGGTCGGCGGTATTTATACCGTCATCCGGTCGAAGGTGCCTTCGATGGTCGAGAAATGGGATAATGACTACATCCTGCTGGGCCCGTATTTTCCACAACGGGCCGCCGTTGAATTTGAACCGATTACGCACGACGACGGCACCGAAATCGGCCGTGTCGTGCTGAACATGCGCTCGCGGGGGCTGGATGTTCAATATGGCCACTGGCTTATTACGGGCAAACCGCGTGTGGTTCTTTTCGGTATTGCAAGCCTTGGAACGGCCATCGACCAAGTGAAATTCCAGCTTTGGGAACGTCACCAGATTTCGACGCTGGGTGTTGAGGATCTAGTCAATCAGGTGGTTGGTTTTGGTGAACTGGTGCGCATTTTCCTGACCGAACTGGCCGCTGAAAGTGCTAAGCACGTCGATATCGTGGTTCATTTTCACGAGTGGATGGCCAGCAGCGGTTTGCCGGATTTGCGGAAAGACAATGTGAAAGTCGCAACGGTTTTCACCACCCACGCCACCATGCTCGGTCGCTACCTGGCCCAGAACGAATCGGGTTTTTACGGCAAACTGCCGTTTTTCGACTGGCAGCGCGAAGCCAAACACTACAACATCGAGGCTCAGGCAACCATCGAGCGGCTTTCGGCGCAGCTTTCCCACGTTTTCACAACCGTCAGCGACGTTACCGCCCGCGAGTGTGAAGTGTTTCTGGGCCGCGTTCCCGACCTTATTCTGCCCAACGGTTTGAATATCGTCCGGTTTACGGCAGTTCACGAATTCCAGAATCTGCACGTCAAGTTCAAGGAACGGATTCATGAGTTTATCATGGGCCACTTCTTCCAGAGTTATTCATTCGATCTGGAAAAGACCCTGTATTTTTTCACCTCGGGCCGGTTTGAGTTCAGCAACAAAGGCTACGACATAACGCTCGAAGCACTCGCCCGGCTGAACTGGAAAATGCGCGAGGCCAATATGGACATGACCGTCGTTATGTTCATGATTACCAAGCAACCCTTCAAGTCCATCAACCCCGACGTGTTGCACAGCCGGGCACTGCTGGACGAGATTCAGGAAACTTGTAAAGCCATTGAAAATCAACTCGGTGATAAGTTATTTTTGAATGCCGCTTCCGGCGAAGACATCAATTTGCCCGACTTGAATCAGTTTGTGGATGAATACTGGCGGCTCCGGCTCCGGCGAACCATCCAGAGCTTCAAGACCAAGCAACTGCCGCCGTTTGTGACCCACGACCTGGTTGAAGAAGACGACATGGTGCGGTTTATCCGGCAGGTTCAACTGATCAACAATGCCCACGACCGGGTGAAAGTCGTGTACCACCCTGACTTCATTTCCTCGACCAATCCGTTGTTCGGGCTCGATTACGGCCAGTTTGTGCGGGGTTGTCACCTGGGCGTTTTTCCGAGCTATTACGAACCGTGGGGATACACGCCCCTGGAATGCGTGGTGCGGGGTATTCCGACCGTCACCAGCGACCTGTCCGGTTTTGGTGATTTCATTATGCAGATCATGCGGGATTATGAAAACCGGGGCATTTACGTCGTGAACCGGAAAACGCAAACCTTCAACGAAGCCGCCGATCAACTCGCCAACATCATGTTCCGCTTCGTCCGTCTTTCACAACGCGACCGGATTACCCAGCGAAACCGGGTCGAAAACATTGCCGAAGTCTTCGACTGGACCAACCTGCGTTCCTATTACGACACCGCTCATGATCTGGCGCTAAAGCGCAGAAAACCGTGATAGACAAGAGAGAAAAGACAAGAGAACAAAGACGGTAATACCACTAAAAGACAAGAGAGTAAAGAATTCCAGTGCGGTTTTCTTTACTCTCTTGTCTTTTCTCTAACTTCTCTATTCTACCTCAATATTGACTCAGTTCTTTATTGAACTCACTCAGTATCTGTTCCTTCATCGCAATTTTCCGTTTTTGCGTGTTCATTTTGCTCATCATCATTTTGTCCGCATCTTCGTTGCCGGGACGTCCCATGGTATCCATGCTGCTCATCGACATGGCCAGATCGCTTTTTTCGCGACGAACAAGATACTCCAGTTCCCGAACTTTCGTACGTATCTGCTCGGAGCGGCTTTTTAGTTCGAAGGCCGGATATTTGCGGCTGATGACACGTTCCAGATAATTCAATTCGAAAATCTTGTCACATGACGACCGGAAACGCTCCGAAACCGCTTTATCGACCAGTTTGAACGGAATCTTGATTTCTTTCCACTGATTCAGCAGTTCTTTCGCGCGGTCGGCAGCCGCCGGAATGTTCGACTGTTTCGCCAGTTTTTCGGCTTCGTCGGCCATTTTCATTTGCTGCTCCACGCGTGGGTCGATCCGAACTTTTGGCTGGATTCCACGCGCCAGGTTGTAGCGGTCGAAGATGGTTTTGGTGGCCCGGCGGTATTTTTTAAGGATTTTTCCGGATTTTTTGATCGGCACTTCGCCCACCTCTTTCCAGTCGTTGTTCAGATTCCGAACGAGGTGATAGGCTTCCGTCAGCACTTTCATGTACCGTTCTTCGGCGACATTAGCGCGTTCGAGGGCTTCACCTTCCAGTCCATCGCGTTTGAAGGGGCGGCTGCGGTCGGCTTCGTAAATGCTCCGCACGGCCCGTTCGGCCTGCCAGATCAGGTTATCATAGCGATCCATGCGCTCCTGAATCACCTTGTTCTGTTCATTGAAGAATTCGCGCCGACGCTGAAAAAAGCCATCGAGGGTATCGCTAAAACGCGTCTCGATGGTTTCGTCCAGTTCTTTATCGACCGGCCCGGTTTTTATCCACTTTAGCTTAATCTCCTGTAACTTCTCCGCCGTTTCGCGCCATTCCGTACTGTCGGCGACCTGTTCGGCTTCTGCCAGCAGAGCATGCTTGATTTCAAGATTTTTGAGCTGATTCGTCCGAATCAATTCGACCAGGACCTGTTCCTGTTCGTCGAGCCGGTTCAGCAGCGGAATGAAATTTCCAATCGCGTCGAAACTCAGTAATTTTTTTCGCAGTTGAACGAGTTTCGTCAGGTACGACCCTTTGTTCTGGGCCTCCTCAACTTCCTGCTCTAACTGGTTTACTTTGTTTTCGGCAATTGTAAACCTATTTTTGAAATAATCGAGCGCTTCCTGTTCTGTGCGTTTCACTTCACCGATTTGTCGGTCCGGATAGCTGAGGTAGCTCGATAAGAATACCTTTCCGTCTTTGACGTAACCGTATTCGTCTACCAATTGAGCTTGTTCCATTATTTTACTCTTTAAGACTAAGCTATGGGTTTAATTGTTGATATTTGCCACCTAAAAAAGTAATCAAACCAATGAGTCAGGAAACGATCATTTTTTCCATGGCGGGTGTCAGTAAAATTATTCCGCCAAACCGACAAATCCTAAAGAATATCTACCTTTCCTTTTTTTACGGTGCAAAAATTGGTGTTTTAGGCTTGAACGGTTCCGGTAAATCGACGCTATTGCGCATCATTGCCGGTATTGACAAGAATTTCCAGGGTGACGTTGTGTTTTCTCCGGGCTATTCAGTAGGCATGCTGGAGCAGGAGCCGAAGCTCGATCCGACCAAAACCGTGAAAGAAGTGGTGGAGGAGGGCGTGCAGGAAACGGTGGATCTGCTGAAAGAATTCGATCAGATTAACGAAGCGTTCGGCGATCCCGACGCTGATTTTGATAAGTTAATTGCCAGACAGGGCGAGGTGCAGGAGAAACTCGACCACCTGAATGCCTGGGAACTGGATAACCGGCTCGAAAAAGCCATGGACGCCCTTCGTTGCCCGCCTTCGGATGCGAAAGTGGCGAATTTGTCGGGCGGGGAAAAACGCCGGGTGGCGCTCTGCCGCCTGTTGCTCCAACAACCCGATGTCTTGCTGCTGGATGAGCCGACCAACCACCTTGATGCTGAATCGGTGCTGTGGCTCGAAGAACATTTGCGCCAGTATGCCGGAACGGTCATTGCCGTAACGCACGACCGGTATTTTCTGGATAACGTCGCCGGCTGGATTCTGGAACTGGACCGGGGCGAAGGCATTCCATGGAAAGGCAATTATTCATCGTGGCTCGATCAGAAGCAAACCCGCTTAGCCAAAGAAGAAAAGCAGGAATCGAAGCGCCAAAAGACCTTGCAGCGCGAACTGGAATGGGTCCGGATGGCTCCCAAAGCCCGTCAGGCCAAGTCGAAAGCCCGGTTGGGTGCCTACGAAAAGCTGCTGAGTGAAGACAACCGCCAGAAGGAAGACAAACTGGAAATCTTTATTCCGGCAGGCCCGCGTCTGGGCTCCAAAGTCATCGAAGCGCACGACGTTGCCAAAGCGTTCGGCGACCGGCTGCTGTTCGAACACCTCGATTTTCAGTTGCCACAAGGCGGTATTGTCGGTATTATTGGCCCGAACGGTGCCGGTAAAACGACCCTGTTTAAACTTATCACCGGAAAAGAACAACCCCAAAACGGCACGTTCGAAGTGGGCGAAACCGTGAAGTGGGCGTATGTCGATCAGGAACACGACGGGCTGGAAGGCGACAAGACGGTTTTTCAGACCATCGCGGGCGGTAACGAATGGGTAATTCTGGGCGGCAAACAGGTGAACGCCCGCGCCTACGTCAGCCGGTTCAACTTCACCGGTTCCGATCAGGAGAAGAAAATCGCCAATCTGTCGGGCGGGGAGCGCAACCGCGTTCACCTGGCCATGATGCTGAAAGAAGGCGCCAATCTGCTGCTGCTCGATGAACCGACCAACGACCTGGACATCAACACGCTGCGGGCGTTGGAAGAAGGACTGGAAAATTTTGCCGGTTGCGCCGTCGTCATTTCCCACGACCGCTGGTTCCTCGACCGCGTGGCCACGCACATTCTGGCGTTTGAGGGCGATTCGCAGGTCTACTGGTTTGAAGGCAACTTCTCCGAATACGAAGAAAACCGCAAAAAACGGCTGGGCGGAGATGCCACGCCGAAGCGGATTAAGTATAAAAAACTGGTTTAGGATTGGAAACCTGTCAGGTCTTGTAGACCTGACAGGTTGAAATTTTGGTATCACTGCACATGTACGGCTATTTCAACGGCTCCATTCTCCCCGTCGAGCAAATCGCTTTCGGCATCACCGACCTCGGACTGCTGCGCGGTTTCGGGCTTTTCGACTATTTCCGGACTTACAACGGACGCCCGTTTCAGTGGGACTGGTATTGGGAGCGTTTCGCGAATTCAGCCACCAAAATGCATTTGCCGGTTCCGATTCAGAAGGAGGAAGCCTACCGGGTGGTGATGGAGTTGGTCGATAAAAGCAGTCTGCCGGACGTTGCTATACGCTTCGTGATGACGGGCGGTTACAGCCCCGACAGCATCAGTGTGGTCAATCCCAATCTGGTGATGATCGCGGAGGAAATCCATCCGACCCCACTCAGCCAGTTTGAAGAGGGCATCAAGGTGATTCTGGACGACTACGTCCGCGAAATGGCCGAGGTTAAAAGTACGGATTACAAGCGCGTCATTCTGCTCGCCCAGGCCATCCGGTCGGCGCGGGCGTCGGATGTGTTATACCACAAAAACGGTGAGATAAGCGAACTGAGTCGCAGTAACTTCTTTATTTTCAAAGGCGACCGGCTGATTACCCCCAACCGCCACATTCTGCACGGCATCACCCGCCGAACCGTCATGAATTTGGCGCAGAACGATTTTGAGGTGGAAGAGCGGCCGGTTTTGCTCTCCGATCTCTACGACGCCGACGAAGCCTTTACGACCAGTTCGACCAAGAAAGTATTGCCCATCGTTCAGATTGGCGAACTGACCATTGCCGACGGAAAACCGGGTAAACGGACCTTGTTTTTGCTGGAGGAATTTAACGAACTGATCGAAAATTGGTAACAGTACAAGGACACCAGCGACACCTGACAGGTTTTGAAAACCTGTCAGGTGTCGCTGGTGTCCTTGTACTGTTGTCTTGATCACCGCTCATTGTGCAGTTTGAACGGTTCTACATCCGTCAGCCACGACAGCCATTTGCCCTGCGCCTTCATCACCTGCTCAATCACATCGCGAACCGCCCCACGGCCACCCGGCACGGGCGAGATGTAGTCGCAGACGGCTTTGATTTCATCGGCGGCATCGGCCGGGCAGGTGCTCAGTAGCGTAGGACGCGAAAGCACCTGAAAATCCGGAATGTCGTCGCCCATGTACAACACTTCAGCTTCGTTGATCTGATCGCGATTTAAATACCCCAGGTAGGCATAGATTTTCTGCTCTGTGGGACCACCCATGAAGATATCCTTGATTTTCAGGAACTCGAGCCGCTTGCGAACGCCAAACTGGCTTCCGGCAGAAAGGACAGCCACCCGGTAGCCCGAATGAACCGCCCGTTCGATGGCGTACCCATCGCGAACATTGAACGTCCGGTATTGTTCCCCCGTCTCCAGGGCATTCACACTGCCGTCCGTCATAACGCCGTCGACATCAAAAATGAATGTCGTTATTTTTTTGAATCGTTCCTGTAAAGCATCCATACTGATATGGTTAATGAAACTACTGATGGAAAAACCGATTAAACGGATCGAACAGATCAAAACAAATTTCAATCCGCGCAAATCCGTCTCATCCGTTGAATCCGCGTTCCCATCAAAACGGACGAAAGTACGCGTTCAATCGGTTTAATTTCCATTTACTCCGATTTTCTTATAGTTTCGGGAATGCCAATGAATGCAGATAATTGAATGGATTTCAGTAAACTGGCTGCTCTGTACCAGGAAAGCCTTTTCCGAACAATCATTCCATTTTGGACGAAACACAGCCGCGACACCCTCTGCGGTGGGTATTTTAATGCGCTTACCGATCAGGGAGAAGCCTTCGATACCGACAAAGTCATCAAACTTCAGGCGCAGCAAATCTGGGCCTTTGCCTTTTTATACAACGAGGTCGATGCCATTCCATTGTGGCTCGATCTGGCGCGACATGGGGCCGATTTTTTGCTGAAGTACGGACAACACGAAAACCGCTGGCTGGGCGTGGTCGATCGGCGGGGGAGAGCCGTGACACCAGCCGAGACCATCGAATCGGATTGCTCGGCCGCGATGGCTTTTGCCCAACTGTATACGGCTACGAATGAACCGAAATTTGCGAGCCTCGCCCGGCAAACCATGCTCTCGGTGGTCACTTACCGTCAGGAGCAACGCGAACAATGGGAAAGTCAACTGGGCGGTTTTCGGGAATTTAAACACCTCGGCGAACCGATGTTGCTCCTGAAAGCCTTGCTGGAAACCCGTGCTTTACTGGACCCGGATTTGTATAAACAGGCGTATGAAGCGGTTTTGAGCGAAATTCAGAACGAGTTTTTTGACAAACGCATCACGGTTTTGCGGGAATATGTGTTGCCGGGCGGTTCCTTTTGTGACAGTGTAACCGGACGGCGGCTCCACGGCGGCTACGGGTTTGAAACCGCGAATTACCTGCTGGATGCCGCCGATCTGGCCGGCAACCGGCGACTGGCGCAGCAAGCCATGCAGATGGCACTTCATCTGGCGGATATTTGCTGGGATGAACCGGCCGGCGGTTTTTTTCAGTATGCCGATTTGAAAGAACGACCCAGCGTATACAGTGAATGGGACCGGAAACTATGGTGGATTCACTCCGAAGCGCTATCGGTTTTTTCGAGAGGTTACGTCCGCACACGGCAAAACGATTGCCTGAAGTGGTTTCGGAAGATACACGATTACACCTGGTTACATTTCCCGGACAAGGCCAACAAAGAATGGTTCGGCGTCCTTGACCGGAAGGGGGAGCCGGTGTCGACGGTGAAAGCCACCCCCGAAAAAGGGTGTTACCATCTCGTCAAAGGCTTGTACGAAACCTGGCGGGCGCTGGAACAAAGTGCCGCGATTACGGACAAACCCCGCATGGAAACCCGGCTGGGTCGACCGTTGCGCTAAGCTGGTTTCAACGCCGGGTTTGAATCCCACCCGACAGCATCCGGTAGAGTTGCAACAGCTCCGGCCTGTCCGACAAATAAGCCCGGTGGAGACTCAGTGTAGTCACATCACCGCGCCGGGCGGGGCCGGTTTGCACCTCGGCCGGATGCCGGGCATCGAGTGCTTTTTGAACGGTTTCCTCAATCAGCGGTTTCAATAAATCAAACTCCAGGTTTTCAGAATCGGTCAGGTCTTTAGCAATGCCGAAGAGGTAATTGGTGAAATTGCAGGCAAACACTGCGGCTATGTGCAGCACCTTCCGCTCGTGTGAATTGACCAGATACACAATCTGGCTCAGTTCCTGCCCCAGCGCAATGAGCTGCTTTTCGGTGCTCTTGTCACTGGCTTCGATGCAAAGCGGAATGGTTTCAAAAGGGAGGGGGTTGATGCCTTTGCTGAACGTTTGAAGCGGGTAAAAGACGCCCGTCCGAACCGGTACGTCGCTGTAAATGTCCATCAGTTGACGCAGACTTTCCAGGGATTTGCTGCCGGATGTATGAACCACCAGCGCATTTTCGGGCAACACCAACTGGGCGGTCACTTCTTCCAAAACATCGTCTGGTATGGCCAGAACAAATAGTTCGGACTCACTTTCGGCAAAGTTCAGATCAGGATTTAACCGGGCATCATACAGCATCGAAATGAGTCGCCGGGCATTTTTTTCATCACGGCTATACACCTCACAAATAACATTACCGGCATTTTCGAATGCCATTGCCAAATGCCAGGCCAAATTTCCGGCACCAATAAAGGAGAGCTTCATCCAATCCGTTTCGTTTTAAGTATACCAATCCGAAAAAATAGTAACTATCTCATTATCATCTAACAGTGTTAACTAGCAAGCTTTTACCAATACCGCCATTACCTTTTATTTTAACTACAAGGAGCGGCACTGAGCTCTAATGAAATACAGAAATTTCAATTTACCTAACACTGTTAGATGCACACGCAAATATAGTAAACGCAAAATAACGCCCCAATCAGGTAGTTTTCTGATCGGGGCGTTATTTCATTTCCCGGATGACTGCCGGCGATGCCGCTTTATACTTTCGGCTCCCAGCCTTTTTCATAATCGCGGCTCCAAAGCTTCTGTGCTTCTTTATCGCCGATGATGTGGCCATTTTTAGGGTCAATTTTCAAATCACGGCCCACGCGCCAGGCAATGTTGCCCAACTGCATCGCCACCACACTTTTATACCCCAGTTCGACATCGCAGTTCGGACGGCGGTTGTTCTTGATTGCGTCCAGAAAGTCGGCAACGTGGAGATTGTCCATGCCCAAACTCGGGCTCGCCGTGTTCCGTCCCTGCACATCGCCTTCGCCATCACCGACGGATTTTATTTCCTTCACCAGCTTGCCATCCAGATCGTAGACCTTGTAACTATCGCCACCCGTGTCCAGACTGCCGTTTTCGCCGTAGAAAATAATACCCCGATCCAGTCCTTCGATTTTCCGGCCGTTTGAGCTTCGGGACTCCCACATCAGCGACACGCGACCGGGATAATCCATCGTAATCACTTGCGTATCGGGCGTTTCCCAGTCATCTTTGAACTCGTAGCGACCACCTACGGAGGTGACGCGCGTCGGAAAATCGACGTTCAATCCCCAACGGGCTACATCGACTTCGTGGGTGCCGTTGTTCAGTGCTTCGCCGGTTCCCCAGTGCCAGAACCAGTGCCAGTCATAGTGAATCAGTCCTTCCTTGTAGGGCATTCGCGGGGCCGGGCCTTGCCACAGTTCATAATCCAGCCAGGACGGAACCGTGCCCGGTTTCAAAACCGTTGCTTTACGCTTGTTTGTGTACCAGGCTTTCGCAAGATACACGCGTCCGATAATCCCTTTGTGCAACTGCTGAATACCTTCCGTCAAAACCGGTGCCGACCGGCGTTGTGCGCCCATCTGAACCACCTTGTTATATTTCCGGGCGGCCGCAATGGCCAGTTCGCCTTCGTGCGGATTATGGCTCAGCGGTTTTTCAACGTACACGTGTTTGCCGGCCTGACAACCCATGATCGTCAGCGGAGCATGCCAATGGTCAGGTGTGGCAATGTAAATCGCATCGATCGATTTGTCCTCCATCACTTTCCGGCAGTCTTTTTCGGATTTCGGGCTGGCCGTCGATTTGACCTTTTTGATGGTGGCGATGGCCTTCGGAATAGTGCGTTCGTCTACATCGCAAACCGTGGCAACTTCGGCGTTTTTCTGTCCGGCAATGGTGCCGCCCATGCTGTTTCCCCGGCTGTTGACGCCAATTGTGGCTACCCGAACCAGCTCATTCGCCCCGATGATGCGGTTATAGCTTTTGGCACTGAATCCGAAGGCCGTTCCACCGACGGCCAGGCTGGCCGAACCGGCGGCTATTTTCTTAATAAATTCGCGTCTTTTTTCCATGCGCAGGTCTTATAACTCTTTGATTTTGATATTTTTAAACGAAACCTCACCGCCATGTTCCTGCAACAGAATATGGCCTTTTTCAACCGTTCCAAAGGCGGGTTCGGCTTTGTTGAACTTACTCAGCGCAACCGCATCCGTGAACGCCTGACTGCCGCGTGTAAACTCCAGAATCTTCACGTCATTTAGCCAGTGTTCCACTTTTTTGGCTTTGGAAACGATTCGCACTGTATTCCACTGACCCGGTTCGTGCGTCTTTTTCAGAGCCGCATTGGGCGGTATGACATCATAAAAAGAACCCGTCAGGTGGTTTTCCTTCTTGTTGTCTTCCGCCAGTTTATCATCCAGAAGCTGGTATTCCATGCCCAGATTACCGCCTTTATCGTATTTCGTGTAAAAATACTTGACGCCACTGTTGCCAGTCGGTTCGATATTGTAATCGAACCTCAGATCAAAATCCGAATACTGGTTTTCGCTGACAATATCCCCGCCTTTACCGCCTTTTTTGGCCGTGAGTGTACCGTCTTTGATTTCCCAACCCGCCGGAACCGGATTTCCCGAAGGGGTTTTCCAGCCCGCCGAACTCGTGCCGTCGAACAGCAGAACCCACCCGTCCTTTTTTTCTTTCGTAGTCAATGTGTTGGCCTTCTGGGAAAAAACCGCCGTTGGCAGCAGCATTCCGAGCGTCAAAATGCCTAAAAGTCCTGGTATCGTCCGTGTTTTCATGCGTCTCAATAGCCGGGGTTTTGCTTGATTTTATCCGGATTCGATTGAATAACCGACAACGGAATCGGAAACAGCAGCATGTTGTCGCTCCAGGAAGCCGGGTTGAATCCATTCTGTTCTTTCTGCTCCTGCGACATCACGGTTTTGGCCCGTTCCGTTCTGACCAGATCGAACCACCGGTGATTTTCAAAAGCCAACTCGACCCGTCGCTCTTTTTCAATGGCCAGTAAGAACGCTTCACTGGAGGTAAAAGGCGGATAATCAGCCAGTATACTTGCCGAACCGCCGGTGCTGTTCCGGGCGCGCTGGCGAATTTTATTGAGATAAACGAGGGCCGTTTCGGGCTGCTTGCCCTGCCGAACGAGTGCTTCGGCGTAGAGCAGGTAGACGTCGGCCAGCCGGAGTTCGATCCAGTTGTTGTCGTTGTCGGAACCCGCAAACGAGACGTCGTAGTATTTCCGGACGTATTTCTCGTTCACCGTGTTACCACCCGGCACCGCCACGTAGTTATCGCTCATGGATATGGTTTTCCGCGGATCACCAGTTTCGTAAGCTGCCGACATCGACGGCGTTGGCGCATTAAAACCGCTTTTGTCGCCGATCAGAACCACTTCCCGGTTCGAAAACCGGGGCGCAAAATCATTATTCCAGGGGCTGCCCGTCGTGGTTCCGCCTTTTTTGTATTGAATCTCGAACAACGATTCGGTACTGTTTTCATTTTTTACATCGAACAGTGCCTTGTAATCCGGCACCAGCGAATACGTTGACATATTAATCACTTCCAGGGCTTTAGCTTCCGCCAGGGCGTAATGCGATGCGCCTTTTTTCAGAGGATAACCGGCCATGGTCATGTACACTTTCGCCAGCAGCCCTTTGGCACCGCCCACCGTGACACGTCCTTTGTCGATCGCTGCGTACGAAACCGGCAGATTGGCTTCGGCGAATTTCAGATCCTCGACGATAAAGTCATACATTTCCTGCGTCGACGTGCGCCCGACGGCATAGGCTTCCGAGACAGACAACTGCTTGTCGACTTTCGGCACATCGCCGTAGACGCGAACCAGCCAGAAATACATCAGCGCCCGAACGAATCTGGCCTCCGCCTTATACTGTTCTTTCAGTTTTGGATCTTTGAACGGTACGGCGTCGATTTTATCCAGCACGATATTGCACCGCAGAATGGTGTTGTAAACGTTGTTCCAGAAATTCAGAACAAACGTATTGTCGGACAACATCACATCCCCGAAATTGTCGATGGACGTCATGTTTTTGGAGTCGCCCGGCACCCAGGAAAACGTGGTGTTGTCGGAACGAACTTCGCCCATGTAGATAAAAAGCTGGTTGTAGACATTCCGCAGCGACGCATAAGGCGACATAACCGCCTGATTCATATCCTGTTCGGTTTTGTAAAATACGCCCGCGTTCATGTCCGAAATGGGCTGGAGGTCGATAAATTCCTCCTTGCAGGAGAAAGAAACCGCAATGAGCAGGACGAGTATAAGAATTCGTTTCATGTTCCAGAAGTTTGACGATCAGGTAATTAAAAACTTACGTTAAGACCAGCAATGATGGTGCGGGCGGCCGGGTAGCCCAGGTAATCACCGCCCCGCGACAACCCGTCGCCCTGACTGCTCGTTTCCGGATCGAAGCCCGGATATTTTGTGAAGGTGTACAGGTTTTGCCCCGTCACGTAAACCCGTAAGCCCTTGACGTGCAGGCGCTGTGTGAGGGCCGGTGCAAAATTGTAGCCCAGCGAAACATTCCGGATGCGCAGGAACGAGCCGTCTTCTACCCAGTAGCTGGAAGGCTCTTTTTGCAAGCCTTTCGGATCGCGGTTGGCCCGCAGAATGTCGCCCGATCCCGGGTCACTTTCCGACCGCCAGCGATCGATCAGCTTGGCCCGCCCGTTCCGGTCGCCGTGGTAAATACCGACCATCCGGTTGAAAAAACTAAACAGTTTAGCACCCTGCGAACCGGTCAACTGCACATTCAGGTCAAAGCGGTTATACGAAAAATCGTTGCTGAAACCGTACATAAACTTCGGCTGGTTGTTGCCCAGATAGGTTTTGTCAGCCGCACTGATCACGCCGTCTTTGTTGATATCGATGTAGCGCGGATCGCCGGGGTGGTCGTTCGCCAAATGGGGCGCGGCATCCAGTTCCGACTGGTTTTTGAAGACGCCGTCGTACTGGTAGCCGTAGAACGTGGCAATGGGCTGGCCAATCGTCGTAATAAACGTATTGTTGGCATTGGGCGCACCCGCATAAATCGGCAGTCGATCCGGCCCCAGCGCCAGCACTTTATTTCTGTTGAAAGAAATGTTGAAATCCGTCGACCATTTCAGTTTGCCGATCAGGTTACGGGTTCTCACCAGGTATTCCATGCCTTTGTTTTCCACCTGCCCGATGTTCTGAAGCTGCGTCGCGTAGCCGGTCAGCGTCGGAACCGGCACGTTCAGCAGCAGATCGACCGACCGGCTGATGTAGAAATCAGCTTCCACCTGAATCCGTCCGTTCAGTAAGCCCAGGTCAAAACCAAGGTTCCATTGCCGGGTTTTCTCCCAGCCCAGATCGGGGTTCGGATAATTGATCGGATTGACAGAATTGACCAGACTGTTGTTCAGGATGTAATAATTGGAACTGGTGCGGGCAATGGCGTCGTAATTTCCGATGCGGTTATTGCCGACCAGACCCCAGCTCGCCCGCAGTTTCAGGTCCGTAATTTGCCGGATGTCCTGCATGAACGGTTCGCTGCTCACCCGCCAGCCAACCGAAAGCGACGGAAACGTCCCCCATTTGTTGTTGGCCCCAAATTTGGACGAACCGTCGGTCCGGATGCTGGCCGTCAGCAGGTATTTTTCATCGTACGCGTACGTAAACCGGCCTAAATATGAAATCAGTGAGTTACGGAATTCCGTATTCGTTCCGCCCACGATTTGCCCGGCATTCAGGGTCCGGATCACGTCGTTGGGAAAATTCTGGGCCATCACCTGCGTGTACTCACCGAAGGTTTTCTGAGCCGTATAACCGGCTAACAGGCCAATGGCATGCTTGTTGAACAGCGTTTTGTTGTAATTCAACGTGTGTTCGATCAGCCAGTTGCGGTCCAGCCAGGTTTCATTCCGGGCATCGGCGGTTTTGGGCGCGCGCGAACCGTCGGTGTCGACAAACGAAGGGCGGTAGTATTTCAACCGTTTGTTTTCCAGTGAGCCGTTCAGGCTAATCCGGTATCTCAAGCCTTCGATGATTTCATACTGCCCGTAGACCGAGGCAATGAGTCCGTTTCTAGTCGTAAAATTGGTTATGTTTTCCGCAATGCCGACCGGGTTGGCAACGTCACCCGCCCAGATTTCCGGATTCCGAACCTGCGAACCGTACGTACCATCGGCGTTTCTGAGCGGATAAATCGGCGGCAGATAAACCGCATACGCCAGCGGACTGTCTTTTCCGTCGTCGACGTTGTTGTTCTCCGAATAATACGCGCTGATCGTGGTGCCGATTTCCAGTTTTTTGCTGATGTTCGACGTAATGTTCGCCCGCAAATTGTACCGTTTGAAGTCGGTTTTGATCTGAATACCGTCCTGATTCGTATACCCTGCGGAAATGGCATACCGGGTTTTTTCAACGCCCCCGGTTACGGAAAGCTCGTGCCGCTGCGTTGCAGCAGTTCGGAAGATTTGGTCCTGCCAGTTGATGTCCGCAAACTGGCTCGGATCGTTAAAACTTTCGGGAATGACGTAAAAGCTGGAGTTCGTATATTTTTGGCGGATGGAATTGGGATCATTGATGGTATGCGGAGCGTCACCGGCCATCGGTGCCCGATCCAGCCAGGCCTGGTTGTGGCCGTCTTTAAAAAACTCAATGTATTCGCGGGTGTTCATCATGTCCATTTTTCTGGCAACCTGCTGAATCCCGTAAAATGCGTTGTAAGAGATGGTTGGAGCGCCAATGCTCCCTTTTTTCGTCGTAACGATAATAACGCCATTGGAACCCCGCGAACCGTAAATGGCGGTTGAAGAGGCATCTTTCAACACCTGAATGCTTTCAATGTCGGACGGGTTCACCAGCGAAAACGCACTGCCTTCAATCGGATAACCGTCGATGACGTAGAGGGGCGTATTCCCCGCCGTAATCGAACCCGTTCCCCGTACCCGAACCGACAGGCCTTCGCCACCCGGAGCGCCGTTGATCTGCTGCACCTGCACGCCCGCCATCTGGCCCACCAGCGCTTCACCATAGGAAACCGCTGCCTTGTTTTTGAATTTGTCCGCCGAAATGGTCGCAATGGCCCCGGTTAGATCGGCTTTTTTCTGGGTGCCGTATCCCACAACGACCACTTCACTCAGCGTTTTGTCGTCGGACTTCAGCGTGATCGTAAACGTGGTCTGGCTGTTAACCGGAACTTCCTGGTTCACAAAACCAACGTAGGAAAACACCAGCACCGATTTGGTATCCGGCACCGAAAGGCGAAAAGCGCCTTCGGCATCGGTGGACGTGCCTTTGGTCGTGCCTTTCACCACCACACTCACCCCCGGAAGGGCCAGCCCGGCTTCATCCCGCACGGTTCCGCTGACGGTTTGCTCGACCGAAGCCACAAAAGCCGTGTTTTCATTGGCTACCGGAAGGGAAGACTCGGGTTTGGAAGGTTCCGGAATCGGCGAGATAACAATCTGTCGTCCAATGACTTCATAACGAAGCCGAAGCGGTTTTACCACTTTGTCCAAAACCGTCCCCAGCGATTCGTTGGACACACTAATGGTCGTTTTTCGGTCGAAGGGAATCTCCCGGGGCCGGAACGCAAACCGAATGTTGGTCTGGTTTTCGATTTCTTTCAGCACCTTGCGTAAGCCCTGATTTTCAAACCGAAAGCTTACCCGCTTATTCAATACTTCCTGGGCGGTGGCGTCATAGGCCAGCGAAACACCCGTACAAATCATGGCCAGAATAACCTGGGCCAGCGAGAGTTTCATGAGTAATAGCAGGGTTTGGATTGGTATTGGTTTTTTCATTAGCTTTAAAGGTTTTGTTAAATTTTTGGACAAAACAACCCTCTTCATCCTGAAAAGGACGACGGCAAAACCAGCGCATCGAGGGGAATCGGCATCAGTGGTGTTACGAGCATCACTGATGTTTTTTTAGGTAAAAGCTTATTGGATTGGCATACCGGCAGGGGTTTTTACAGGGGTTTAGGACAGCCTTTGCTATAGATTACAATCTGTGCATTGAGCAGTTTGTACCGGGCGTCGAGCACTTTGCAAATGACATCCAGTTTCTGAAAAAGATCTTCATTGTCGATGCTCATCGTCAGCGTACAATGCTGCATCACTTCTTCGTCGAAAATAATATCGATTCCGTAAGCCCGCTCGATGGCCGTAAAAACCCGGTCTACCGACGCATCTTCAAACACAAACCGCTGCATTTCTTTTTTGGGAATCAACGGAAGCGGTTTTTCCACCAGCAGTTTGTTGAGCGTCGCAGCCTCGCGCTGAAAAATGACTTTCTGGTTGGGCGTCAACACCATTCCTTTTGATTCCGGGTCCTGAACCCGGCTCGGCTGGTTGGGATAGACCGACACCCGACCGGTTCTCACATCCACCGTCACCGTGGGCGCATCCTTCGGGGCTTTGATCCAAAAGCTGGTCCCCAACACTTTCGTTACCAACCCATTGGCATAGACAATGAACGGTTTCTTAGGGTTTTTTCTGACATCAAAAAAAGCATCACCGGTCAGATACACCTCCCGCTGAGCGCCTGCCAGCTCTTTCCGGTAACGAAGTCGTCCGCCTTTTTGCAGATCGACCCGGCTGCCATCCGCCAGTTGAATGTGCATGATCTGGCTGGCTTCGTTAAGCGTTTCCACCCATTCATTAGCCGTCAGAGAACGTTCTGTCGGCGAAAAACCGGCTTTCTCCAGTTGCTGCCAACCGAACCAGCCGACGCCCAGCATCAGCAAAACCGCTGCCGCCACTTTCCAACTCCGGGAGCCCGTCAGCCAACGTTCCACCGGCATCGGTCGGGTACGTTCGAGCGTGTTTTCGATTCGGTTCCAGATGGCGTCTACGTTTTTCGCAAGTGCGGGCTGGTGCTGAATGTCCCGCAAACCGCTCACCAGTTGCCGGGCTTCCGCCACCTGGTAATACCGTTCCGGATACTCCCGCAGGAACTCCGTCCAGAAGGCCTCCGTTTCAGGACCGGGCGAGCTGACCCACTCCTTGAAGTAGTCGTCAGCCGCCAGATCCTCCGTGCTGAATTGATAATAATTCATGGTTGTATATGCGTTAAGAATCCTTCCAGCCCAATCCACAAAAGTCCCCAGGAAAAAATCCGAACGGCTTCCCGGAGTGTTTTCAATGCGGAGTAAATAAACCGGCAGGCCGACTGGTAGTTGACACCCATAATCCGGGCGATCTCTTCGTTGCTGAAGTGCTGATAAAACCGCAGATTCAGGGCTTCCTGCTGGCGGGGTGTCAGCAGATCGTAGCTTTTACGGAGTTGCCGGTGTACCTGTTCCCGCTGTTCGTGCTCGATGAGGGTATTTTCAATGATAAAGTCGTCCGCCGTATGAACGGTATTGATGTCGGAAGCCTGAAAAAACAGATCGCGGTGGCGGGTTTTGTTAATCTTGTTACGCAACGACCGAAACAGGTAAAACCGGATCGAATCCGTGTCGCTCAGGTTAGCCCGGCTTTGCCACAGTTCGATGAACAGGTCGTGGATGCTGTCTTCAATGAGCGGCACATCGTTGGTTACTTTGTAGCCATAATTGAGCAGGTCGCGGGCATACAACCGGTAAATCTGTTGAAAAGCCGCTTCATCCCCCTGGCGGAAGGCATACCACAAATCCATAGGGGGATGATGAGTCAGCACAGTGGTTAAAGGTCGGGTTAGGAATAGTTGAACAATGGTAGGATTTATCTGCCCAAAACCATGTCCATTTAATTACTAATGCCCGGTTCCATCAATTTTAATCCCTTTTTTTCTAAAAATAGTTGAAAAATGGGCTATGAGCTTAGAAATACCGGTTTTAGTCGGTTTTGAGAATACCCGTTCGTTAGCATCCGATCGGTCATCCCTACGGGATTGGATGTGTTCCGTTCACCTTTACCCCGGTTTCAACCGGGGGCTACAAAATAATTCATCCCTACGGGATTTTAATTCTTTGTTCATCTGTCCCCCCGGATTGAACCGGGAGCTACAAAATGACTCATCCCTACGGGATTTTAATTCCACTTTGTTCATCTGTCCCCCCGGATTGAACCGGGAGCTACAAAATGACTCATCCCTATGGGATTATAATTCCACTTTGTTCATCTGTCCCCCCGGATTGAACCGGGAGCTACAAAATGACTCATCCCTACGGGATTTTAGTCCTCCCCCGGATTGAACCGGGAGCTACAAAATGACTCATCCCTCTGGGATTATAAAATCCAAAAATCCCGTAGGGATGAATCATTTTGTAGCGGTGGGTTAAAACCCACTGGATGATATTGAATCGAACGAACCCAATCCCGTAGGGATGACCGATCGGATGCCAACGAACGGGTATTCCTCAAAACCGACTAAAACCGGTGTGATGGCATTATACCCTTGTTAAACAGCCTTGCAAGGATCATTTCCCGGTTCGTATATTTATTACGGTTCACTGAACTTTTTAAAGGCTCCTCTCTCTTATCATTTTGTAGGGGCGTAAAGATCAATCGTGCCGTTTTAGCGCGGATTTACGCCAAATTCCCCGTTTGTTCAACAAATCATCTTTCGTATGGCAACTATTGCATTGTATGGATTCGGTCGCATCGGGCGACAGTTTCTGCGTGTTGGCTTGAGCAACAACCTCTTTGTTCCCGTTTCGATTTCCGACATCCGTGATGAGCCCACTCTGGCGGCTCTGTTCGCGGTCGATACCAACTATGGCCGCTGGCCGGAGCCGGTTTCTGGCAGCGAAGGCCAGTTGACCATTGGCGACCGGACCATTCCGTATATCAATTCAGCCAAGGAAGTCCCCGACTGGAAGGCACTGGGCGTCGATCTGGTGGTCGATTGTACGGGCCGGGCCACCACCCGCGCCGGAGCGCAGGTTCACCTGGACCGGGGTGCTAAATATGTGCTCATCAGTGCACCCAGCAAATCCCTGGCCGACTGCGACGCGGTGTTGCTGAAAGGCATTAACCTCGACACGTTCGATCCGGAAAATCACCACATCATCAGCATGGGAAGTTGCACGACCAATGCCCTGGCGGCCGTGGTGAAAGTGATTCGGGAGAATTTTGGCATTCAATACGGTTTATTTTCGACGGTTCACTCGTATACCAACACCCAGTCGCTGACCGACCAGCCGATGAAGGACCGGCGGGATTCGTGGGCGGCCGCCGAAAACATCATTCCGTCGTCGTCGGGAGCCGCCCGTGCCTTGCAATTCATCTGGAAAGACCTCAAAATCACCGGGAAAGCCTACCGCGTTCCGACGCGCACGGGTAGCATCGCCGAGTTGAACCTGATTACTGAAAAAGACTGCACCGTGCAGGAAGTCAACGACGCGTTCCGTAAAGCGGCCTCGGAAGGACCCTTGAAAGGTGTGCTGGATGTGCTGGAGCAGGAGTGGGCCTCGTCGCGGATTGTGGCCGACCCGCATTCGTCGATTGTCGATCTGCCATTGACGGCCAAAGAAGGTAATCTTCTGTCGGTGGCTGCCTGGTACGATAACGAGTGGGGTTTCTCAAACCGTCTGGCCGAAGTGGCCGCCCATCTGGCCGAACGGATTTAACAGTGTTTTCTCTAAATTGCCCTTCAAGCCACTCAGTTACCGTTTTAACACACACAAAAGATGAAAACAAGTATTGGTATTTCAGCCGAAAACCGGGAGGTTGTCGCTCACCAATTGGCCAAATTATTGGCCGATGAATTTGTATTGTACACAAAAACCCTCAATGCCCACTGGAATCTGGAAGGCATGGATTTCCATTCGGTTCACCTGTATTTTGAGGAGTTATACACGCAATCGGCAGAGATTGTGGACGAGGTCGCCGAACGGATTCGCCAATTGGGACATTACGCGCCCGCCACGCTGAAAAGCTTTCTGGAACTGACGCACTTAACCGAACATGATGCCGGTGGAAACGACAGCCGTAGCCTGATCAAAAAACTGCTGGCCGACCACGAAAGCATCATTGCGTTTATCCGGGGCAATATCGACGAGTTTGCCGAAGCCCACAAAGATGCCGGAACGAGTGACTACATTACCGGTTTGATGGAAAAACACGAGAAAATCGCCTGGATGCTGCGGGCGCATATTAAATAAAAGGGAATTTTAAATGTAAAATGATGATTTTAAATGTAAAAGTGCCAGATCAGGAAGTACTTTTATATTTAGAATTCATCATTTTACATTTATTATTCAGGTTCTTTAAAAACCGGAACCGCTTCATTAATTCGTTCCGCCGGATTCTCTCAGAATCTCCACCCAGCCTTTGTAGATTTCCTCGGGTGCTGCGCAATTCAGCCGCGTGAATTTCACCCGAATCTGGTAGTAATACAAACCACCCGGCAATTCCTGACCGCGGCTGTTGGTACCATTCCAGGTTAGCGCGCCATCGACGCTGTTGTTCTGATAGACTTGCCCACCCCACCGGTTGACAATAATCAATTCGGCCGACTCCACAAACCGGGGGCATTGCATGGGCTGAAACTCGTCATTTTTGCCATCGCCGTTGGGCGTAAACACATTGGGCATCATCAGATACGGGCAATTGTCCTTACAAACCCGGTTGGAAGCCACACTTTCCTGACCACTCCGACTCACCGCCCGGACTTCGTAACACCCCGCAAAGGAAGTCAGATTTTCGTGCCGATAGGTCATCGTAGGCGCGTTCACCGACGCCAGTAAAACCAGCTCCTGGCCTTCGCAGGGCGCATAATAAATATTGTATTTGACTACGTTTTGGTCACACTCGCCCGTTGTCGGCCTTTGCCACGTTAACGTGTTGGCAAAGGTCGTCTGATTGCAAAACGCTTCGGGTGTCAGACTGGCGCAATTGAGCGTATCGATGGCTAACTGTGGGGGGCACGGTTTGGTCGTGTCAATGGGCATTGCACACACGCCCTGCGAGAAATTATTCAGCAACATTGTCGTCAGCGGAGCCGAATACCGCCCTACGGTTTCCACCCGGTAACAATAATTGCTATCGACCGACATGGTCACGGGCTGAACGCCATCGGCCGCGTAGGTATCGGCTCCCTGATCGGTATACGTGTAGCTATTTGCCGTGGTAACCGGAACCACCGCCACCAGATTGAACGGCCCGTTGGGACCGGTTTTGCTGCGATATACGCGATGTTGCTGGTTGTCGTTGCTCCAGGGCACGTTAGCTTCCCAGGCAAGCTGAACACGTCGCATGCCGGGGGTTGCCGTTAATCGAACCGAACTGGCATTTTCGGTCGCATCGAGTCGCTGCAACTGGCCGGAAGCCGGGTCAGTAAAGTAAAATTCAATGCGGTAGCGATAGGCATTCGCCACGGTATTTAGCCCACGGTCGGTATACACCGTATCCGCAATACCAGGTTGCAGCGTGGTGCTAATGGCCGCAATCTGGGTAAAGTTAGTGCCGGTCAGACCTGTAGCCCGGAACAGGCGGTATTGGAACGGGCCGGTGCCATCGTTGGGGTCGACACCGGGCGGGCGGGTCCAGCGAACGTTGATAACGCCCCGGGTATCGTAGGTACTATCAACCGTAACGTGGGTAATCAGCGGCACCTGTTGGGGCAGGGTCACGCAAATCTGCTCGGAAACCGCACTTTGGCCGTTGTTAGGACGCGGTAGAATAACCACAATCCGGTAGCTATACTGCACACCCCGCGATAGTCCCTGACTGGAATTGTTATCCGTAAACGTGGTTTGGTCGATCGGTACTTCGCCAATTTTCACATAACCGGTCGACGCCAGCAAACCGGCATCCGTACAGGGGTCGAGGGTGAGATTCTCACAGCCTTCCTTGCGATAAATAGCCATTTGCGTGCCCGACGGCAGCGCCGAAACCCCACAGGCATAGGCGGCCCAATTGAGAATGATGGCGCGTCCGGCCGGGTCCGTGGTCGGGCGGGCGGTGAGATTCTGGGGTTTGGGGGCATAAATCCTGATTCGGAACGATTCGAGTGTTGCCAGTTGAGTCTGACCCGCTCTTTGCGGGAAATCGACAACGCGGAAAATGACATCGTACGGTTCGGCCCGGACGTGGGCACAGTTGGTTTGCCAGCGAAAAGCCGAGGTTGCGGGACTATTCTGAACGCCCGCTGGCGTCAGCGTAGCGGCTGGTGGAGCCACCAGTTGAATGGTGGCATTATTGGGGCCTCTGTTGAAAGGGCCGCCGTAGCCGGTCAATTCGAGACGGTTTCCGTCGGGGTCGGTGGCCGTAACAGTCTGGTTGATGAGCGTTCCGGCCTCCACACAGAGATCTTCCGGTACCCTCAGTTCCGGACGCTTGTTGACGGAAGGCGTCACAATGATTTGAATATCCCGGACAATTTCGCCGATTTTGACACCATCCCGCCATTCTTCCACAATGAACGCAATGTTATATTGCCCTACTTCGGCCGGTGCGTCCCAGCAGACATCACCGGTCAGGGCGTTGACTGTCAGGGTCGCCGGACCGGTATTGGCTTCATTGACCCGATTGAGACCAATCGTCGTCGGGTCCGAATAACCGGCCACAAAACCCAGGTCGCAGGAAGCATCGTCGGTCTCGTTTATTTTCCCGGAAGGCGTGTAAAGCCGGTAGGCTAAACTATCGCCATCAGCATCGAAAGCCGCCGGGTTGTGGCACCATTTTTGGCCAACGCGGGCCGAATCCAACGGAGGGTTCAACAAAACCGGGGTGCTGTTGAGCCCCAGATTGGCATTCACCACAATGGTGGTCCGCAGTTTAAAGCTGGTATTGATCGAAACGGGAATATTCCGGGTTCCTTCGTTCCGGTTGACGATGGTGCAACTGATGTCATAGACACCGGGCCCCGAATAGGTATAGGTGGTCCGGTAAATGTTGATGGTGGTATTGGCATTGATGTTTCGGGTTTCGGCATCGACCCGGGGCACCCGGCGCATTTGCTGCCCAACGCCGAAACAGAAATTGACATCCCGTTGTGCAAGAGCGGCATCATAGCCTCCACCGGGGCCGCGTGTGACGTCGTAATAAACCGTTAAGGTAATTTCGTAGGTCAGCGACGTAGATGACACCCGCCGGGTCGTAATTTCGCCCGCCCGAACGTGGGTGGCCAGCGCATCCGAAGCCGCTGCCAGATTCAGCAATGCCCAGAAGATCAGAAGTAGATACCTTTTCATAGAGCCCGTCGTATTTCATATAAACGGCTCATCATCTGGTTTTTGCATACCCATCCATCGCTTTTGCGTGAAAAAAAACGGCGGTGCTGCTTATATTGCGCTACAAAATTCAATTCCCAATCATGGATACAACGATCAAAAAAGTGTATAAACGCATCCGGCAGCTCTGGAACGATGAATTTGAGCTCAATCCCGGCCACCGGATTATTCAGTCGGTAGAGATGAGTGACGACGAAAAAGTCGAGGTAGAACTGCTGGATTTCCGCTTTTCCTTAGCGGCTGAAAAGGATCATCTTACGGCAACCTTCGAAACAATACCGCATGTTGATGCGCCCTCGGCAGAGGACATGAAAGCCGTCGTCGTTCACGTAGCGGACCTGGTCAAAAACCTGACGGGTGAGCTGCCGGTTGAAATCATTCCGGCCTGACGGTTAGAGTAGGATAGCGCACTTTCCTGTAGCTTGAAAAGCAAAAAAGTTTGGCATGAACGGTTTTCTGTCGATCGTTCATGCCAGACCCTAAACAGGCGGTGTGGATGTTGTTAATTCGATACGCAGTTCCGAATCAACTGCCTGAAGGTTTCGGCCACGTAGCGGCCTTTTTCAATATCACCCAGTTGAATTTTTACGGTGTGGACGTAGTCCGAAGGCTTTCCGTCTTTGAAGGTTTTCACCAGTTTTTCTTTTCCTTTGGTCACCAGGTTGACGTAGACATTTTTGCCGTCGACATCGAAGCTGGCGGCATCCGCATTCAGGTCTTTCAAGGCCAGGTCATAGACGAGCTCCGATACTTTCCGACCGCCTTGTGCCACCGTCAGCTTGAGATCGCAGGTACCATTTTCGGCCGCCAGCGTATACGTAACCGGCTCTTTTTCACCGGATTCCTTGGGAAGCTGCTGCGAAATCCAGTCCAGCCGGGCTTGTTGACCAGCCGTTGGCACCGGGCTTTTCCGGGATTGCGCACAGGCCTGAACGGCTTTTTCAAACGCCTGCGACATATACCGCACATTCTCCAGATTGTCGGACGCCAATTCGATTTCGGATACGTAATTCTGACGAACACCGTTCTTGGTATACCCAATAAACCGGCGGTTGTCGCGCGTTTTCAGATCGATGGTGTAGAGTTCTTTATCGACGCCCAGTTTGGCACCTTTCTCTGCCAGATCGGCCAGATTGAACTCATAAACCTCTTCGGTATTGTTTTTATTGTAGGTTTCGCGCCGGGTGTAGGTACAGATGCAATCCGGTTTCAGGCTCTGCTCAATCGTGCGGTCGTTTGTTTTGGCCGGTTGGATGCTCGATTCCAGGTATTTCTGAGCAGCGGGCATTGCGGCAAAAACTGGTTTTTTAGATTCCAGTTGCTTGACTGCCAACGGGATTAGTTTGCGCCAGGCAGCAGCCACATCCCGAATTTTGTCGGCATCAGCACTGATGATTTCAAACGTCTGAACGACATTATCCAGTTTTCCGTCTTTCGCATAACCCATCAGCTTCTGCTTTTGCTGAACCACCAGTGATAGCTCAAACCGCTTGCCTTTGGTTTCAACCTGTAAACCTTCCAGCCCCAGATCCCCGAGGTTAAACGAGAACGTTTCAGAAGAGGCTGATCCTTTCGCGCCTACTTCGCTCCGGCGGAAAACCGCCCGCAACGGATTATCGAAGTCGAAGGTGAGTGCCTGTTCGTATTTATCAGACCCAATGGCTTCGTTGCCAATGTTGGTTTTCAGCCACTGGCGCAAATCGTCCAGCGTCTCGGGCGTTCGGGCCGGTTTGTACGATTTTTCGGCCGCCAGAATCGCCTTCTTCAACGACTCAACGAGTGCTTTGGCGATGTCCGGATTATCGGCATAGAGTTTAACGCGGTCGGTCAGGCTCTTTAACTCGCCGTTCTCGCTGTAGCGGACAAATTTGCGGTGTTGTTTGGTATCGGCCAAAACCGCAATGACATCTCGCTCAACCTTATACGTTACCGTTGAGACATCCAGATCCGATAGATTCAGAAAGTACGTATTTTCATCGCCTTTGCCTTTATCGCTGGTTTTGGTCACCGAAAACGTTGCCCGGTGATTGGGTTGAGACGCTTCGATTTTCTGAATGAACTGCGCATTTCCGGTTTTGACGGGTTTCAACTGGGTAGATACGCCGGAAAGTGGGCCGGTCATGAGGTCTTGGGCATTGGCCGCGACGCAGAAGGTGGCTGCCAACCAGAACAGTACTGGTTTTTTCATGAGTGTTTGGCGGTATTTGTTGTTGGTATACCGGTTTTAAAAACCGTTCGGCAAAGATAGGCAGGCGGGGGCAGGCCGAAAGCAGACCAATCAGCAAACGGAAGTTCAGCCTGTTCAACTGCACATTTCGCTAGCTGAATCGTAAAAACAGAAATGCCGCCGGGATAACGTTCCCGACGGCATTTCTGTAAAAAGCTAAAACTCTATTGTCCTGACTTAGAGGTGAATTGCTTCTCCGTAAGCCGCTTCTGTCGCATCCTTGATGGATTCGGAGATGGTCGGGTGGGGGTGAACCGCTTTCAGGATTTCATGACCCGTCGTCTCCAACCGGCGAGCAGCCACCACCTCGGCAATGATTTCAGTGACGTTGTAGCCGATGAAGTGAGCACCTAACCACTCGCCGTATTTTTTGTCGAAAATCACTTTCACGAAGCCTTCCGGTGCACCAGCGGCTTTGGCTTTTCCTGATGCTGACAAGGGGAATTTACCCACCAGAATGTCATAACCGGCTTCCTTGGCCGCAGCTTCCGTGTAGCCAACCGACGCAATTTCCGGCGTGCAGTACGTACAACCCGGAATGTTGTTGTAATTCATCGGCTCGACGTGGTCCAGACCGGCGATTTTTTCCACACAAATGATGGCTTCCGCTGAGGCCACGTGCGCCAGCGCCTGGCCTTTGGTACAGTCGCCGATGGCGTAATAACCGTCCACATTCGTGCGGTAAAAGTCGTCCGTGGTGATTTTACCCTTTTCGGTTTTGATCCCGGTTTCTTCCAGACCGATGTTTTCGATGTTGGCCACTACGCCAGCCGCCGACAGCACCACTTCCACATCAAACGTCTTTTCGCCATCCGGCGTCTTGACGTATACTTTGCTGAGTTTTCCGCTCGTATCGACTTTCGTTACTTCCGAACTCGTATAAATATCGACGCCCAGTTTCTTGTAATTTTTAGCCAGTTCTTTCGAGATTTCCTCGTCTTCGACCGGCACAATGCGCGGCATAAACTCGACAATGGTCACTTTCGTGCCCATCGAAGCATACACATACGCAAATTCGACCCCAATGGCCCCGGAACCAATCACCAGCATCGATTCGGGTTGTTTTGTCAACGACATCGCCTTGCGGTATTCGATCACTTTTTCGCCATCGATCGGCACGGCAGGCAGGGCGCGGGCGCGGCCACCGGTGGCAATGATGATGTGTTTGGCTTCGTATTCGGCGGTTTTACCGTCTTTATCCGTTACGTCGATTTTCTTACCCGGTTTTACTTTTCCGTTTCCGAACAGAACATCGATTTTATTTTTCTTCATCAGGAAGGTAACCCCTTTGCTCATGGAGTCGGCGACACCCCGGCTGCGTTTGATCACCGCACCAAAGTCCGGTTTTGCTTCACCGCTGATGGTAATACCGTAATTTTCAGAATGTTTGATGTATTCAAAAACCTGTGCGCTTTTCAGCAGGGCTTTGGTTGGGATACAACCCCAGTTCAGGCAGATTCCACCCAGACTTTCGCGTTCGACAATGGCTACTTTAAATCCTAACTGCGACGCGCGAATAGCAGCTACGTAGCCTCCGGGGCCGCTGCCAAGAACAATTACATCATATTGTGATGCCATAATTTGCGGAATGTTAATGAGTAGTAGAATTAACTGTAACTCTATCAGGGGAACGCAAAGTTAGTTTGAAAAGTTGATTTACCACCTACTTCTACTCCGCCCCGGTTTTCAATCACCATCTATTCCTGCATTACTTTCCGCATCCTTTCCCGTCTAAGGAGAAAACGTGCGTTCATGTCACAGGATTACGATAAAATTTTCCGGGAAAATCTGGCTGAAATCATCTTGCCTTTAGTTCGGAAAACCGTCGGTCTGAATCCGTTAAAACTCGAGAATCTGCCCGAGAAATTGCAGCGAACCGTCGAACGGATTCCCGACTTTTTAAAGAAAGTCGTCGATGTGGCGAATGATCCCTATATTCTCCACATCGAGATTCAAACCACCGACACGCCGGATATGGTGTACCGGATGCTGGAATATGCCGCCATGATGCTGCGGAAATACAAAATCCTGGTTCGGCAATATGTCTTTTACATTGGTGAAGGCCACGCCCGAATGCCGGTTCAATTGGAAACCGGGACCTTGCGGTATCAGTTCACGCTCGTCAATCTGAGCGAAATTCCGTATCAGCAATTTATCAATTCCGAAAAACCGGAAGAGCTGATCCTGACGATTTTAGCGGATTTTCAGCAGGAAAAACCGCGTGAGATTATCAGCCAGATTTTACTGAATTTGCATCGGTTAGCGCCCGATCATCTCCAGTTGGGCAAATTCATCCGGCAGTTGGAAATCTTGTCCCAACTCCGTAATTTTAATTCAATCGTTTCAAAAGAAGCAGAAACCATGGCACACGGATTCGACATCACCATCGATCGGCTTTATATCAAAGGCCGGGAAGAAGGAATAAAAACCGGGATAAAAGAAGGTGTACGGGAAGGCATGGAAAATGGAGTCAAGATAGGCAAAGAACAGGCCCGTCGGGAGTTGATTTTCTCGTTTCTCCATAAGAAATCACTATCCATCGAACAGATTGCCGAACTCATGGAAGTTCCGATTGCTCTGGTCCTCGATGTTAAACAAAAAGGCATTTAACGGTTTTCTATCCACAATGGGAAGCGGATGATTTCATCCGCTTTTTTGTTGGGTTCGGATAGCGGTTTGCAAAATCGTATCTTTGCAGGCTAATTAGTAAGACATTCACCATTCAATTATTTTTTCACGCATATGACGACCGACCAATTAAAGGACGTGAGGGCCAGAGTAGAGGCCCTGAGGGGGTATCTTTGACTACGATAGCAAAAAAGAACAACTCGCTGATTTAGAAGACCGAACAACCCAACCGGAGTTCTGGCAGGACGCCGAAGGTGCCGAGAAAACCATGAAGCAGGTCCGCGCCCTGAAAGGTTGGACGGGCGGTTTCGAGCATGTCGATGCCCTGGTGGGCGACCTCGAAACGCTTTATGAATTTTACGAAGCGGGCGACGTTACGGAAGAAGAAGTTGACGCCGAGGGCGAAAAAGTGAAAGCCGCGCTCGACGATCTGGAGCTGAAGAAAATGCTCAGCAACGAGGAAGACCAGCTCAGTGCGGTTCTGGAAATCAACTCGGGTGCGGGCGGAACCGAAAGCCAGGACTGGGCCGATATGCTCTACCGCATGTACCTGATGTGGTCCGAAAAACACGGCTATAAGGTCAAACAGGTGGATTATCAGCCCGGCGACGGCGCTGGGATCAAATCCGCCACGCTGGAAGTGGACGGCCCGTTGGCCTACGGTTTCCTGAAATCGGAAAACGGCGTTCACCGGCTCGTGCGGATTTCCCCCTACGACGCCAACGCCCGTCGGCATACGTCGTTTGCTTCCGTTTACGCGTATCCGCTCATCGACGATTCAATTGAAATTGAAGTCAATCCGGCTGACATCGACTGGGATACCTTCCGGTCGGGTGGCGCGGGTGGTCAGAACGTTAACAAGGTCGAAACCGCCGTACGGCTGCGTCACCGGCCCTCGGGTCTGATCATCGAATGCCAGCAGGAGCGGAGCCAGTTGCAGAACAAAGAAGTGGCGATGCGGCTGTTGAAATCGAAACTGTACCAGATTGAAGTTGAAAAACGCAATGCGGCCCGCGCGGAAGTGGAAGCCAGCAAAAAGAAAATCGAGTGGGGCTCTCAAATCCGCAGTTACGTTCTCGACGACCGCCGGGTGAAAGATCACCGCACCGGTTACCAGACGTCCAATACCGATGCGGTTTTGAACGGTGACCTCGACGGGTTTATCAAATCGTACCTGCTGATGCAGGATTAAGTCTTTTTTGGCCCACTACATTGTTCCCGGCAGGCTCTGGCTTGCCGGGAACAGTCGTTTATTGTATGTTTGGCCATGCTCCCGGTTTTCAAGCTGTCAAACGGCCCCGTTCCCTTATTGGCTTTCCACGGAATTGGTCAGGATCACCGGGCCTTTGAACCGCTGGCGCAGCAACTGGAAGGACGGTTTGCGGTGTATGCCTTCGATCTGTTTTTTCACGGCTCCCAACCCGCTCCGGTTTCTGACGATGTGCTGACCAAACAACGGTTCCAGGAAATCATTCAGGCTTTTCTGCATCAATACCGGATCAATCGCTTCGCCGTTTTGGGGTTCAGCATGGGCGGGCGTTTTGCGCTGGCCACCGCCGAGGCTTTTCCTAAACACACCACCGAACTTATTTTGCTGGCACCCGATGGCATTACGATCAGCCCGTGGTATCAAATAGCAACGAACACCGGCCTGGGTCGACAGCTTTTTCGGTATTTCCTGAAGCATATGCCGCTTTTTCACCGGTTTGGGTTGCTTTTTTTAGCGTTGGGGCTTATCAATCGCAGTGTCCTGCGGTTCGCCGAAAGTACGCTTGCTACGCCGGAACAGCGGGAATCAGTGTATAATGCCTGGGTGTATTTCCGGAAATTACAGTTCAATCATCGAAAACTGAGCGAGATTTTGAATAATCACCCGGTACGCGTGCGTTTTTTTGCCGGACATTTTGATCAGGTGCTGCCAGTTTCATACATCGAACCCTTGAGCCGACGATTGCACGCGTACGAACTGACGGTCTTAAAAACCGGTCACAACCGACTCCTCGAACGCGTAGGGAAGATTCTTTAACGGTTTAAGGCCCGATTCAGGACGACAAATAACCCAACAACCGACGCCAGCAGCAGAATCCCAATGAGAAGCTGCGTTTCATTGCCGGCATTTGGATCTTCGACTAATGCCCGGATTTCTTTGGCTTGCTTTGCCGTCCAGACCGCAATCAGGGTTCGCGGAATCATGCCCAGAAAACCGCCCAGCAAAATATTGTTCAACCGCGCACCCGACAGGGCAAACACCAGATTCGTCACGGCAAAAGGCAAAACCGGTGATAATTTCGTAAAAAATATCACCTTCAATTCCTGCTCCCGAATGCGTTCCAGGACGTTTTTGGCCTTGGGATTTTGCTCGATGAAATGCAAAAACCGGTCCTGATCGAACCAGCTTACCAGTTTATTGACCAGTAAGATACAAACCATATTGAGCGCAAAAAGCGGCAGCAAAGCATTCCAACCCAGAAAATAACCAAAAATTAGTGCTAGAAAGGTCGGTGGCGTCAGGGCAAACGTCGACGTCAGGCAACAGGCGATGGTTAATAGCAGCCATTCCCAGCCGTTAAATTGAGCAACGGTTTCTTCGTTCGAAATGGTCAGATACGTCAGCGCCGAACTGAACAGGAGGGGGGCCACCGACAGGACCAATCCCGCCAGTGCTGGTCCCGAAAATGCTTTGAGTAGTACCGTCTTCACGCACCAAACTTACAGCTTTTCATGGCAATGACTGGCACGGTTTCCAAAACCGTGTTACATTCGGGTATGAAATTCGCAACCAAAGCCATCCACGCCGGCATTGAACCGGACCCCACGACGGGCGCCATCATGACGCCGATTTACCAAACGTCGACCTACGTTCAGGAATCGCCCGGCAAGCACAAGGGCTACGAATACGCCCGGACGCAAAACCCGACGCGAACGGTTTTGCAAAACAACCTGGCCGCGCTGGAAAATGGCAAACACGGGATTTGCTACGCATCCGGGCTGGCCGCGACTGATGCCATTCTGAAGCTTTTCAAACCCGGCGACGAGATTATTGCCAGCAACGACCTCTACGGCGGTACGTACCGGATTATGGTGCGGGTTTTTCAGGAATACGGCATCAAATTCACCTTTATCGGACTGGAGAATCCGTCGGCTTTGGAAACTGCCCTTACGCCCGAAACGAAAATGGTCTGGATTGAAACGCCAACGAATCCACTGCTGCGAATCGTTGATATTCAAGCCGTTGCCGCGATTACCAAAGCAAAAAACACCTTGTTGGTGGTCGATAATACGTTTGCGTCACCGTATCTGCAAAATCCACTGGATCAGGGTGCTGATATTGTGCTTCACTCGGTGACGAAATACCTCGGCGGTCACTCCGACACGGTGATGGGCGCAATTGTTCTGAACGATGATGCGATTGCGAAACGGCTGGAATTTATCCAGAATGCGTGCGGGGCCGTTCCGGGGCCGCAAGATTGCTTTCTGGTTTTGCGCGGCATTAAAACGCTGCACATCCGGATGCAGCGGCACTGCGAAAATGCGCTGCAAGTTGCCCGGTTTTTGAGTCAGCATCCGAAAGTGAGTCAGGTGAATTATCCGGGGCTGGAAAATCATCCGCAGCACGAACTGGCGAAGAAGCAGATGCGCGGTTTTGGCGGGATGGTGTCCTTCGAACTCCACGGCGATTCGCTCCCGGAAGCCATCAAAGTGATGGAAAGTTTCGAGGTGTTTTCGCTGGGCGAATCGCTCGGGGGTGTCGAGTCGCTTTGCACGCATCCGGCTTCGATGACGCACGCCAGCATTCCGAAAGAAGAACGGGCGAAGAACGGCTTGAAAGACACGCTGATTCGGTTAAGTGTTGGTATTGAGGACGTTGACGATTTGATTGCAGATTTGAATCAGGCGATTGGGTAATGACCATATTATAAAATATTACAACAATTCTTTGGATATAAAGTATTATTACTATATATATGCAAAAAGTATTATCTTTGCGCATTTTATAAGTACTAGGTTTTCATTATAAAGCATTGATAATCATGCTATTTGCTCAATCCAAAGCATACTTCAACTCCATCCCTGTCTATGTTTCATTGCTCAATGAGTTAATAGAACAGGCTAATGACAAAAATAAGCTTTTGTTTGAGCATATTATTGATCAAACAATTAGGCTTGCTAACAAGCAGATTAGCCATTTTGACATTGACAGCAAAATTTATCCTATTGTCGCTTACTTGATTGATAATTTTTCTGAAGATTTTGAAGATTTGTCCGATACTTCTGAAAAGGATAAATATCAAATTCTTAGAGATCGCTTACTACAGGAAGCGTAAATCATATTTTAATGGACTACAGACTAATAGAGCTTGAATGTAGTAGATTACGTGTTTACATAAGTGGCATCAAGGCTAATAAATATTCTGATAAAAGGCTTTGGGCGTATCAGAATAAATTAATTGAGTTATTATCAAAAGTATCTGAGGAAATATCTTCAGATACTTTTTCTATTTATAGCAATACAGAATTAGAATCAATTAATCAAATTTTACAGTTCATCAAGTACAGCACGGAATTTCTTAAGGATAGTACACTAAATCTCATACCTTTTGAAACTATTTATTGTCTTGAGTGTGCTTTAAAAGAATGGGTAAAAGAAGATAATTTTATTATAGTTACTTCTTTGCAATACAATGAATATTTTTTCAATGGCTATTTATCTTTGTATGAAGCTATTTATGATTTAATTTTATCTAAATATAATATAGTTTTTGATTATAGACTTATACAAATTTCCATACCTAAACTAGAAGTTAATGATTATTTATCAAATGTTGTTTTATATCATGAATTAGGTCATTTTGTTGATAGTAAATATAGCATTATTGGAAGAATTATTAATGACGAATATATGAAATTGAGTGACGATGATAAAAAAGCTAGATTTGAAGAATTTAATATTTTATATAATCACTTGTCTGAATATTTTTGTGATATTTTTGCCGCGCAGTACACTTCTGAAACGGCATCTTATTATTTAGATTATGTAGCAGGAAAAGATATTGACTCCTCAACACATCCTTCAACGGTTAAAAGAATCGAAGTTGTTAAAGCATTTCTATCTGATGCTACAAACAACATCAAAGACCAATTGAATGAAGCTACAGATAAAGTTTTGGGGAAAACTCTATCTGTTAGATTTAGTAATGTTTCAATTGACGACTTCATTAGTTTAATTCCTTGTGAAATAAAAAACGATGCTGAGCTACATTATTTATTTATACTTGGGTGGGATATATGGCTAAATCAACGAAATAACTTCGATGGTTTCACATTAGTAAGACTTTACGAAATAATAAACAATTTAATTGAGAAATCTATAAGCAATTATATTATACAATCAAAATGGAAAATTCTAAAAAACAATGTACCTACATAAAGAACAAATTATAGAACGTTTAAGATTAGAAGATCCTTCAAGAAAGTTAACGATAAGACCCCTATTAGACGAAGAAGAGCAAATAGGCCAGTTGACCGTTGATTTTAGGCTAGGCACAGATTTTCTAGTATCTTTTCAAGGACGTGATGCATATATTAATGCTACCGGTTCCGGTTTAGAAGAAAATATGCCTATTAGTTATTTTTTCGAGCCTACAAGAAGAAAATTTGGAGAGACTATATTACTACATCCAAATCAAACGATTTTATGTTCAAGTTTAGAATATATAAAGTTACCAAACGATATTTTTGCAACTTTAACTATGAGAAGTTCTTACAGCCGTTTGGGCCTTGGTATTTCAACAATTGTTCAAGCTGGATACTGTGGTTGCATTTCGTTAGAGCTTACAAATACCAATAACAATCCAATAAAGTTAGCAGTCGGTTCTCGCTTATTTCAAGCACGTTTATTTCAATTAGAAAAAGACCTAATATACACTTATTCAAAAAGGAAATATGTATGCCAGGTTAGACCTACTCCTTCAAAAATTGAAAATGATACTGATCTTAAATTTTTAGAAGAAATGGCTCAGATATAATTATCTGAGCCCTGTAAATTTAAAATCGCAGCCTCACCCCCGCCAGAAAATTCCGTCCAGCTTGCGGATAATAGAAGTTTTCCGTCACGGTTTTCCCTTCCGAAATGTAGCTGAACGTGTAGCCGTTCGACTCATACAACTCACTCAGAACGTTATTCAGCAAAAATGAAAACGAAAGTTCGTTCATCCCTTTGGGCTTTACGGTATAAATAAACCGCAGATCGTTCACAAAATACGCGTCCAGTTGGCGGTTTTCGTTGGATGTATTGTCCAGGTATTGCTTCCCGACGTATTTCGATAACAACCCAATTTCCAGCCCTTTCGCGGGCGTATACAGCAATTGCGAGCCTACAATGGTATTCGGCGCAAACGCAATGTCGGTGTTTGCATATTGATTCACTTTCTGTTCGCCGGTGTCGTAATTGTCCAGAAACTCCGTAAACGTTTTGACTTTATTCTGGCTGAAAGTCGCGTTGACGTTCCAGCGCAGATTTTTCGCCAGCGCAGTTCCAGCTTCCAGTTCGATCCCGGCGCGGTAACTGCTCGGTATATTGACACGGTTGTACGCCCCAACATCATTGATCTGCCCGGTCAATACCAGTTCATTTTTGTATTTCATGTAATACAGATTGGCCGAAAAAGCCAGCCGCTGGGTTTGCAGCTTGTACCCCGCTTCCCAGTCATTCAATGCCTCCGCTTTCGGGCGGCTGGCCGGTGTCGATTGTGTATAGTCATTGCGGTTGGGTTCCCGGTGACCAACGCCGTAAGACGCATACACTGTGCTGCGGTCGTTCAGGGCGTACGTAATACCGGCTTTCGGATTAAAGAAGCTCAAATTAGCATCCTGCTGCACATTTCGTAGTTGATTGTCGAAGCCTAAAAACGAGTAACCGACAGTCCGCACCTGCAAATCGACAAAAGCGTTTAGTTTTGACGTAAACTGATAGTATGCCTTCCCGTACAGATTAAAATCGGTTTTGGTGGCATCGTTGTCATAATACCGGTGCCGGATGTTGCCCGTGCTGGCAAACCGCGCCCAGATGACCTCGCCGTAATGTTTGCCCCGGTATTGATTCCAGCCCCCACCGATGTGGGCCGTCAGCTTCCCGAAACTGTTGTAATCCAGCGAAAAAACCGCCCCGTAAAAGTCATTGTCCAGCCAGCGACGGCGGATCAAATCCGTTCGGCTGATGGTCGAATCACGGATCACGATCGACGGCAAACCGTAGTCGGCCAGGTCGTTATCAGCCCGGTATTGCTCATAATAGCCCCGGCCCTGCGTGTAGTGCAACGACGCGTTCAATCGCCAGTTGCGGCTCAGTTCGCGCGAACTAATCAACTGGTAATGATCCTGTTGATAATTGTCCACTTCATTGTCGTAGGTGTAGGAATTATACGTACGATTGGTTTTCAGCAAGCTTTCGGGAATACCATTCCATGATTGGTACGTCTTTTCTGTCCCGGAAAAGACATTCAGCCGCACGAAGCTTTTTTTGCCGTACCAGCCCCCTGAAAGGTAAAACGATTTCAGATTGGACGACGCACGATCGACAAAACCGTCGGAAACAATGCGGGAAAGCCGGGCATCTACCACAAAGTGATTGTTCAACAAGCCCGAACCGGCTTTAACCGTCGTTTTTAACGTGTTAAAAGAACCGCCCGAAACATCTACTTCGCCATACGGATTTTTCTCGAAACTGTTGGTTTGCACGTTCACCGATGCTCCAAAAGCCCCCGCGCCGTTGGTCGATGTGCCGACGCCCCGCTGAATCTGAATGCTGCTGACGGACGACGCCAGATCGGGCATATTGACCCAAAACGTCCCCTGCGATTCGGCATCGTTGTATGGTATTCCGTTAACGGTGACGTTAATCCGCGTCGCATCCGAACCCCGAATCCGAAAACCGGTGTAGCCCACGCCCGCGCCCGCGTCGGAGGTCGTAACCAGCGATGGCGTGAAATTGAGCAGCAGCGGAATGTCCTGACCTAGATTCTGTTTGTTGAGTTCCCGCGCCGAAACGTTCGTGTAGGCAATCGCCGACTTCTGATTGGCCCGCGTGGCACTAACCACCACCTCATCGATGGCAACGGCGGTTTTGGTGAGCGATACGGCGATCTCAGCATCCCGATTCAGTTCGACGGCTTGCAAAACCGGCTCATAACCCAGCAGGGAAATGCGAAGCTGGAGTGAACCCGGCTTGAGATTGGTCAGACGAAAAGCCCCGCTGGCGTCGGCATAGGTACCTTTGTACGTGCCTTCGACCGCAATGGCAGCTCCGGGTAAGATTCCGCCGTCGGCATCGCTGACTTTTCCAGAAATGGAGAATTGTGCCCAGGCGGGCAGGCATGACAAGCAAAGTAACGCTGCCACACCAACAAGATAGGTCGTAACTTTTTTCATGTGACTGAAAAGTTTACGATAGGCAAGGGGCCAACCTACCTTTTGGTTGTTTGGATGATAAATTAAATTGTGCGGTCGAGCCATTTTGGCCCTATCCGCAGATCCGTTCCCTTCGCCAGCATTACCCGGTGCAGGTTCAATGGGTATAATCTCAGCCCGTTGTATTAAGGCACCCCTTATTAAGATTAGCTACGCAAAGGTAATGCATAAAAGCGGTCATGCTGACAAAAAAGGCATCTTTACACTTTTATTTAAAACCAGTGAACTCAAATCCTATTTTAAATGTATATACATTAAATGTAGCAACATTTAAAAACTCAAACCAAAACGAATTGCTTTAATTAACTGATATTCAATTATGGAAACGCTCGTCAATGGGTTACACCACGTCACTGCTCTCGCCGGAGAAGCCCAACGCAATGTTGATTTTTACACCCATATTTTGGGGTTACGACTGGTTAAAAAAACAATCAATTTCGATGCACCGGACGTGTACCACCTGTATTACGGTGATGAAACCGGGTCGCCGGGCAGCATTCTGACCTTTTTCCCGTACGGAAAAAACATTCATCGGGGACGCAAGGGTGGGGGACAACTGACCTACACCGCCTTTTCTATTCCGTCCGAATCGTTGACCTACTGGATCAACCGGTTGAATGAATTCAATATTGCGCATACTGAACCGCTGCAACGGTTTAACGAAACGTATCTACGGTTTGAAGATTTCGACGGCATGGGCATCGAACTGGTCGCCAATGACGCTGATCAAAGGCCGGGCTGGTCGAACGGTTTTATTCCCGTCGAACACGCCGTGAAAGGTTTTCACACCGTCACGCTGAACGAGTTTCGGATCGACGACACGGTAAAATTATTAACCGAATCGCTCGGCCACACGTTGGTATCGGAAGAAGCCGGACGGTTCCGATTCCAGGCAGGGAAAGGCGGTTCCGGCAATTACGTCGACGTGCAGCATTCACCGAATGATGTTCGGGGACAACAGGGCGGAGGCTCGGTTCACCACGTGGCTTTCTCGACGGATACGGACGAATCACAACTCGTTCTCCAGCATCAGCTTCTGGAAGCCGGGTATCAGGTGACGCCCGTTCAGGATCGGAATTATTTCCACAGCATTTATTTCCGTGAACCGGGCGGTATTTTATTTGAAGTGGCCACCAATCCTCCGGGCTTCTCGGTTGATGAACCGGTTGCAGAATTGGGTAAAACGCTTAAATTGCCGGAGTGGTACGAACCCCGTCGCGCTAAAATCGAAGCGGCTTTACCGAAAATCGAAGTAAAATAATCGCTTTCTCTCGTCCGGTTTTGTCATTTCAGTCCTTTCGATTGGCATGGCAAAACCGGAGTAATCCGTAGAAGTTGCTATGATACACAATCCGAATAATTTCGTAACCGCCGGGAAACCGCTGGAAAAAGCCACCAAAGTCATGGTTATGATCCACGGTAGGGGGGCACCGGCGCGGGATATTTTGTCGTTGTCGAGCCACATCGACGACAAGGAATTTGCCTTCATTGCGCCCCAGGCCAGCCAGAATACGTGGTATCCGTATTCGTTTTTGAGTCCGCTGGAACAAAACGAACCGTATTTGTCATCGGCACTTCAGGTGTTGAGCAGCATTCGCGCCCGGCTGCAATCCGATTATAATTTCAAAACGCCCCAGATTTTCTGGCTGGGTTTCTCGCAGGGCGCTTGTCTGGCACTGGAATACGTGGCCCGCAACGCAATGCCCTACGGGGGCGTCTTTGGTTTGAGCGGTGGTTTGATCGGCCCTCCGGGAACACCCCGGCTGTATGAAGGCGAACTGGAAGAAACACCAGTTTTTCTGGGTTGTAGCGACATCGACCCACACATCCCGAAAGAACGCGTGATTGAGTCGGAAGGTGTGTTTCGATCGATGGGTGCGGAGGTGAAGATGAAATTATATCCAAATTTTCCGCATTCGGTCAACGAAGATGAGCTAAAGATTGTTAATCAATTGATTGCCGGTTCGCCAACGTCCGGTGCCCCCATTCGAGAATTGTACACTTAAAAACTACCACCGCTATGAGCCAGTTTATGGTAGAATTTGATCTCCCGGTCGACATGACGGAGGAATTTACGGTAAAAATCCCGCTCCAGCGACTGAAAGTAAATGAGTTGATGGAAAGCGGGAAACTGCTGTCCTACGCCTTGTCCCTTGATCGTCAGAAACTATGGTGCGTGGTGAAAGCGCAGACGGAATTCGACGTGATGGAAATCATTTCGGAATTCCCGTTGATCAGCTACATGGATCCGACCATTACGGAACTGATGTTCAACAATATCGTTTCGTTACGAATGCCCTTGTTTTCGCTGAATTGACTATTTTTGCCTTCTCATCTTCCGCTTATTCATGGCAAATTTTAGAGTCGTTCAATCGGATTCGGACTTAAAACCGTACGCTGCTTTTCGGGTGGCTCGAATCGACGGCCAGAAGGCCCAGACGTTCAAAGCATTTTACGAGCAAATGGCCCGCGAACTCAAATTCCCGGATTATTTTGAATTCAATCTGGAATCCCTCGACGAATTACTGAACGATCTGGACTGGCTGGATGACGACAAAATTGCGCTGTACATCACCCATTCAGATGCTTTTCTGTCGCAGGAAAAAAATGAAGCGCGCAAGGTGGAATTGCTGAACGTTCTGGACGTGGCCGCCGAAGACTGGAAATGGGTCGATGAGGAAGAAGAAGGCGTTACACCCCGCGAGCTGGTAATTCTGTTTCAACCCGGCGATGCGTTCACTGCGCTGTTGGATAAAGAAGATTTTGCGTACGACCGCACCGTTTAAATTTGCAACCAAAACCGCTTGCACACGGTTAATCAGTTGCTGTATGCCGCATGGAAAATTTGCTCCCTGCGGCTTTTGGCATTTTATTTTTTTATGAAAGTAGCCGATTTAATTACTTTATATACTGAAGATAGTTTCATCAAAATCATTGGTGAACAGTTCCGACAGCCGCATACGACAGAACCTTCGCGCATTCAACTGAAAGGCATTACCGGTAGCCTAGATGCCGTACTGGCCGCGTCGATTTACCGTACAAACCCCTCCACGTTTCTGTTCATTTTAAGCGACCGGGAAGAAGCTTCGTATTTCTACAATGATCTGCAAAATCTGCTGGGTCAGGAAGTTCTGTTCTTTCCAATGTCGTATAAAAAACCGTATCAATACGAGGAAATCGAAAATGCCAACGTATTGATGCGGGCGGAAGTGCTGAATAAACTTAATTCGGAGGCCAAAGAAAATGCCGTTGTCGTTACCTATCCGGAAGCTTTATCAGAAAAAGTAATCAACAAACGGTCGTTGCGGGCCAATACGCTGTCGGTCCAGACCGGTGATAAACTGGATGCCAATTTCATCAATGAACTGCTAAACAGTTATGATTTCGAGAAAACCGACTTTGTATACGAAGCCGGTCAATTCTCCATTCGCGGGGGAATTATCGACGTTTTTTCGTTTGCCAGCGAGTTTCCGTATCGGATCGAACTCTTTGGCGATGAGATCGAAAGTATCCGGTTGTTCAATCCCGAAAGTCAGCTTTCCACCGATCCTGTAAACCGCATCAGCATCATTCCCAACATTGAAAACAAGCTGACGCACGAAAGCCGGGAGCCGTTTCTGGAGTTTTTTCCGGAAACCGCCACGCTCTGGTTCAAAGACGTGGAACTCACGCTTGAAATCATTGAGAAGAGTTTTGAAAAAGCGGAAGAGAGCCTGGCCAGTCTGGTGGGTACCAAAGGCGCGATCAAGATTGTTTCTGATCCGAACACCTTGTTTGAAACCCGACGCGGTTTTCTGAATCAAATCAAGCCGTTTCGGACGGTGGAGTTTGGCCGCCGGTTTTATTTTAAATCCGAAGACAAACTCACCTACGCATCCAAGGCACAGCCGTCGTTCAACAAAGATTTCAAGCGACTGGTCGAAAACCTGGCTGAAAACCAGTCGAAAGGTTACACCAACATCATCGCGGCTGAGTCGTATAAACAGCATGAACGCTTAAAAACGATTTTCGAAGAACTCGATCCGTTTCTCAAATTTCAGGCCTTAGGCATTTCTCTGAAAGAAGGATTTGTGGACGAGCAGACGAAAATCGTCTGTTATACCGACCACCAGATTTTTGACCGGTATTACAAATACCGGGTTCGTGATAAATTCTCCAAATCGAAAGCCCTGACGCTGCGGGAACTGAAAACGCTGCAACCCGGCGATTACGTCACGCACGTCGACCACGGCATCGGGCGGTTTGCGGGGCTGGAAAAAGTGGATGTCGGTGGCCGCGAACAGGAAGCGATCCGACTCATTTACCGCGACAACGACATTCTGCTGGTCAGCATTCACAGCCTGCACAAGATTGCTAAATACACTGGGAAGGAAGGGACGCCACCGGTGATGAGCAAACTGGGCTCGCAGGAGTGGGATCTGAAAAAATCGCGGGTCAAGAAACAGGTCAAGGACATTGCCAAAGAACTGATTGCGCTCTACGCCAAACGCCGGCAGGCCCCCGGTTTTGCATTTTCGCCAGACAGTTTTCTGCAAGCCGAGCTCGAATCGTCATTTATTTATGAAGATACGCCCGATCAGGCCAAAGCGACGGCGGACGTGAAAGTTGATATGGAACAGGGTCACCCGATGGATCGGCTGGTGTGCGGTGATGTCGGTTTTGGCAAAACCGAAGTGGCGATTCGGGCGGCTTTCAAAGCCGTTACGGACAATAAACAGGTAGCGGTTTTGGTGCCGACGACCATTCTGGCCATGCAACACCACAATACGTTCCGCGAGCGGCTGGCCGATTTCCCGGTTAAAATCGAATACATCAACCGGTTTCGAACGGCGGCACAAATCAAGGAAACGCTGAAACGGGTGGCTTCAGGCGAAACCGGTATTCTGATCGGAACGCACCGGATTGTGAATAAAGACATCAAATTCAAGGATTTAGGGTTGCTGGTTATCGATGAAGAGCAAAAATTCGGCGTCAAAACAAAGGATCGGCTGAAAGAAATGCGGGTCGATGTCGACGTGCTAACGCTGACGGCGACGCCGATTCCCCGAACCCTGCACTTTTCGCTCATGGGTGCGCGCGATCTTTCGGTGATTGCGACGCCACCGCCCAACCGCCAGCCGGTGACGACCGAAGTACACACGTTTAGTGAAGCCGTCATCCGCGACGCCGTTAGCTATGAAGTTCGGCGGGGTGGTCAGGTATTTTTTGTTCACAACCGGGTGAGCGACATCGAGTCGATGGCCAATCTGATCATGCGGCTGGTGCCCGACGCCCGCGTGTCGGTGGCGCATGGTCAAATGGAAGGCGACCGGCTGGAACGGGTGATGACCCGGTTTATCGAAGGTGAAAATGACGTGCTGGTTTCGACGAACATCATCGAATCCGGTCTGGACATTCCAAATGCCAATACCATCATTATCAACCAGGCGCACATGTTTGGTTTGTCGGATCTACACCAGATGCGCGGCAGGGTAGGGCGGTCCAACAAAAAAGCATTCTGTTATCTGATGACGCCCCCGGTTTCGGTGATCACGACCGACGCCCGGAAACGGCTGCAAACGCTCGAGGATTTTTCGGAACTGGGCGAAGGTTTTAAAATTGCGATGCGTGACCTCGATATCCGGGGTGCCGGAAATCTGCTGGGTGCCGAACAGAGCGGTTTTGTCAACGATCTCGGTTTTGAAATGTATCACAAGATTCTGGACGAAGCCGTTCAGGAACTGAAAGAAACCGAGTTCAAAAACCTGTTTATGCCCAATGACGAAACACTGAAAAGTCTGTTGCCGGACACGCTCATCGAAACGGATTTGCAAGTGTTGATTCCCGAACGATACGTAGCCAATATCTCGGAGCGTCTGTCGTTGTATAATCAGTTGGATAACATTCAAAACCAGACGGAACTGTCGAGTTTTCAGCGATCCATTGCCGACCGGTTTGGCCCGATGCCGGAAGAAGTCGAGAATCTGATCAAATTAGTGATGGTTCGCTGGAAAGCCGAGCGTTTACAGCTTGAAAAATTGACACTAAAAAATAATATCATGAAGGGAACCTTCGTTTCTTCTGGGAATGACGCTTTCTTCAACTCCGGGCAGTTTGGCAAAGTAATTGATTATATCAAGAAAAATTCGGCAACCTGCTCATTAAAAGACTTTAAAGGAAAATTGATTTTTACGCAACGAGACGTAAATGCAGTCGATCAGATGGATGATGTGTTGAGCCAGATGGTGGAGTGATGGCCGTAAAATTCGGATTCGGCTGTTCGTAATCGTGAAAGTTTCCCTGACAAACTGTAATTTTGAACTTCTATTAGTTACCTAATCACAATGAATCGAAAACAACCGTTACGCTCGATGGTCTATCTGCTGGCTTTTGCCGCAGTGTTAGGCGCGTGTAAGTCCAAGCACCCGACCAGCGTGAAGCCGGGGAAGGAAAGTACGGCCACCGGTATTAACTACAACAAGGAAAACGGATTTCAGGTAGCTAAGTACAGAGGACAATCGGCCGGCCCGAACCTCGTCTTCATCGAAGGAGGACGTTTCACGATGGGTGCGCTGGAAGAAGATGTCATGAATTCGCGTGACAACCGCGAGCGGACCGTCAGTATTCAGTCGTTCTACATGGACGAAACCGAAATCGCCAACATTCACTACCTGGAATACCTCGACGCGATTCAACGTGATTCGTCGGAAGAAATTTACAGCCGCGCGCTGCCCGATACGAACGTGTGGAAAAACCCGCTGTCTTATAACGATCCCTACGTAACGCAGTACCTGCGTTTCCCGGGTTTCCGCTATTATCCGGTCGTTGGGGTTTCGTGGGAACAGGCCGTGGATTATTCGACCTGGCGGACGGATGCCGTCAACGCCAACCTGGCCCAGAAAGGTGCCGCCAGCAGCAAGAAAAAAGGATTCTCGCTGAAGCGCAAGAAGAAAGAAGAAGCGGCTCCGGCCGTTGCTGAGGGCGAACAACCGGTAGCAGTAGCCAAAAATTCGCAAACGACGGCTTCGATGGAAAGTGGCAATGTGTTGCCAAATTACCGACTGCCTTCCGAAGCGGAATGGGAATATGCCGCCAAAGCCATGATCGGTACGCAGTATATTGATGAAAACCAGTCCAATCAGCGGATTTATCCGTGGGATGGCTCATCCGTCCGGAACGCCAAGAAAGGCCGCAAACAAGGCCAGATGCTGGCCAACTTCAAACGTGGTCGCGGTGACTACGCCGGTATTGCCGGAAAATCGAACGATGCGGCTATCATCACGGCTGAAATCTATACTTATCCTCCCAATGACTTCGGTTTGTATAATATGGCCGGAAACGTGAATGAGTGGGTATATGACGTCTATCGTCCGCTGTCGTATCAGGACATGAACGACCTCAACCCGCTGCGTCGGGATGGGTATCAGGATGATGAGAAAAACTACGATACGAAAAACGGCAACTCAATTATCAACGATAAATTACGGGTTTACAAAGGTGGTTCGTGGTCCGATGTAGCCTACTGGTTGTCACCGGGTACCCGTCGGTTCATGGCGCAGGATTCGGCAACGGCCACCATCGGTTTCCGTTGTGCTATGATCGCCGGAGGACGGAACAAATAAGATATAACTTCCTGGACCCTTACAGCGGCCATCCGACTATCGGGTGGCCGCTATTGTTACAATCCCGACCGATTGGCTGTTTGCGGCCAATAAAGTCGCCGTACAGGCCTCCAAAGTAGCTCCGGTAGTCAGGACATCATCGACCAGCAAAATCCGCTTATTTGCCACTAAATCCGCATCTCCAATCCCGAAGACGTTGTTGACGTTCTGCCAGCGTTCAATTCGGTCTTTTCCGGTTTGGCTAATGGTGTACAGATTCCGTACCAGCGCCCGGTCACTCCACGGTATCTCCAGCGTTTCCGACAAACCCTGGGCAAACCAGTCGCTCTGGTTATAACCGCGTTGCCGAAGTTTGGCCGGGTGCAACGGTACGCCCACAATGAGATCGATCTGATCGTTTAATTGAATGTCGGTTTTTAACTGATAGCCATACCAACGCCCGAGTACACTCCCTATCTCTTTTGTATTACGGTATTTCAGGGCGTGAATCAGTCGCTGCGTTTTCCCTTTCTTGTTAAAATAGAGATACGCATATACAAAGTCCACCGGCACTTTTCCGGCAAACCGGAGTTGGCCTGACACCAGTGCTTCACCTCGGTGCTGACCGGTTTCGGGAAACTCGAGACGGCAGGTCGTGCAGATCAGTTGTTCCTGGCTTTGCAACGTGTTGCGGCACAGCAAACAGGGATTCGGGTAAAGCAGATTGAGCAGATCCCGAAAACCGCCCGCAACCAATTTTCCAATGATTTTCACGAACTTGGTTTGTTGAAATTATTTTGATGCAACGACGTGCAGAATCCATTCCTCTTTTGTTCTCTTCCTATGTGACGAAGGCGGGTGGAAAAAGTCATAAAAATGAGTGAACAAACTCCATAAATTTTTACGAAGGATGATTACACAGGAAATTGAACAAGAGTGGGAGCAGGTGCTGGACTATCTGGAGAAAGCCATTGGCAAACGGCCGGCGGATTTAAACAGCGTGCTGTTTCTGATTGGTGTGCAGGAACTGGGCCGGGGAACGCAGATTTTCACAAAAGAACAGAAACAGGATTTGATGCACATCGCCATCTGCAAAGTCCTGAGTTTTTCGGGGTATTACGAACTGGCAGGAACCGATCAGGACGGCTGGCCCCATTGGAAACTGGTTCAGAAAGTCCCATATGTCGACTTGCTGACTCAGGAGAATTTTTTAAAACTTCACGTCATTACCTACTTTAACGATTACCTCGATTTGCCCGAAAACCAGTGAGTCGTGCCACGGGATAAAATTGTACAACGATCTTTTTCGTTATCAGAAGGAAGTTAAGGTTCAATTGATTATCTTCATTTTAGGATCATTGAGTTGTGATGACCGGAGCAGTGCCAACCCTTTAAGACTAGACCGATGCAGATGCAAGAATCCATTCAAACGCTGCTGCTGCGTATTGAAGAATACCGAAAGAAATTTTATATCAACCAGATTGCCAAAGGGGCCATATTTTTCATTGCCTTTACGCTATCGATCTATCTGCTGATGAACACGGCTGAGTTTTTCGGTCGGTTTAGCTCGCCGGTTCGAGGTGTGCTGTTTTTTGGTTCATTGACGGTTCTGCTGCTGGCTTTGTATTACTGGATCATCAATCCGCTGGTGCATCTGTATGGCATCGGAAAATCGCTGACTAACGAAGAAGCCGCCCAACAGATCGGCCGGTTTTTTCCGGAAGTGGGGGACAAGCTCCTGAACACCCTCCAACTTCGGGCGTTGACGCGGCAGCAAAGCGATTTGCTCGAAGCCAGCATCAACCAGCGGTCGAAACAACTGCTGATCGTTCGGTTTGCCGACGCGATTCAAATCAATCAAAACCGTCGTTTTATCAAGTTTGCCATTATTCCGGCTTTTATCATCGGCGGTTTGCTGCTGTTGTATCCGGCTTTTCTGACCAGTACGTCGAAGCGCATTATCAGCTATGATCAGGAGTTTGCGGAAGAAGCACCGTTTCAGTTTCAATTGCGCAACAAAAATCTCAAAGCGTTTCGGAATGAAGACTATACGCTGGAGTTACAGCTCCAGGGAAACAGTCTGCCTCAGGACGTCTACCTGGTTTCAAATAACACGCGCTTCAAGCTGACCAACGACGGAAAAGGGCTTTTTACGTATACATTTGATAATGTTCAACGCGATATTCCGTTCCGTTTTGAAGCCGTCGGATTCAATTCGCCGGGCTACGAATTGGTCGTTCTGGATCGTCCGGGTTTGCTGGCTTTCGACGTCAGTCTGGTGTATCCGTCCTATCTCAACAAACCGTCAGAGCAACTTTCGAACGTTGGCAATCTGCTCGTTCCCGAAGGGACGCAGGTGACCTGGCGGTTTTCTGCCGCCAATACCGACTCGGTTCTGGTGCGGTTTGGCAACGAGCCACGCGGTTTGGTGGCCGACAAACAGTCGTCAGACGAGTTCGAATTTTCACGTGTGGTAAAGAAATCTTCGACGTATTCTATTTCCCTCAAGAACAAAGTAGCCGCCAGCCGGGACAATATTCAGTATACTTTGAACGTCGTCAATGACAAATTTCCGCAAGTTTCGCTGGAAAATTTCAAGGATACGACCTTCTATAACTACGTCATGCTGGGCGGGACCATCACCGACGACTACGGTTTTTCCAACCTGAAGGTGATGTACAAAGTGATCCGGGCCGGTCAAAATTCACCGGATAAATTCTTAACCCGCGCGGTTCCGTTCAACCGATCGGCGGCTACCCAAAACTTTTATTACCAGTGGGGACTTGATAGCCTGAAAATGCAGCCCGGCGACCGGCTTGAATATTTCGTTCAGGTTTGGGATAACGACGTGGTCAATGGCTACAAAAGCGCCCGTTCCAGCTTCGCTCAGTTTGCCGTTCCCGATCAGGCCAAGCTGGCAGAAGCCGCCGAGCAGTCTGCCCAGAAAACTGAAAATCAGATCAGCAAAACGCTGACGAAAGCACAGCAACTCAAAAAGGATCTGAATGCACTGGAAAACCGCCTGCAAACGAAGAAGAACCTGGATTTTCAGGATAAAAAACAGGCCGAAGATTTGTTGAAAAAGCGGGAAGAACTGATGCAGGAATTGAAAGAACTGCAGGAACAGAACAAGACCAACAACGAGCGCCAGGAACGGTTTAACAACCAGAATCCGGAAATGCTCCAGAAATTTGAGCAACTCCAGAAGCTTATGAACGAGTTGATGGACCCGGAAACGCAGAAGCTGTATGAAGAGCTGAAGAAGATGCTGGAGCAGAAGCAGGACGACAAAATGATCGACATGCTCGACCGGCTGAAGAATAAAGAGAAGAATCTGGAGAAGGAATTAGAGCGCGCTCTGGAGCTTTTCAAGCAGCTTCAGATGGAACAGAAGATGGAGAATGCCATCAAGGATCTGGAGAAGCAGGCTGAAAAACAGGAAAAACTAGCGAACGAAACAGAGAAACAGGAAGCTCAGAAAGAAAAAGAAGACAAAGCTCAGTCGAAAAAAGACGATGCAAATTCGAAGAAGGACGAGAAAGCCCAGTCGAAGAAGGATGAAAACGGCGATAAGAAGGATCAGAATGGTGATTCTAAGAAAGAGGATAACGCCAAAAAGGACGAGAATGCGGAGTTGAGCAAAAAGCAGGAGGAACTCAATAAGGAGTTTGAAAAGACCCGCGAAGATCTGAAAGAGATTGAAAAAATGGCGGAGGAAATGAAAAATCCTCAGGAAAAAGACACGCGTGAGGATCTTCAGCAGGACATTAGCAACGAGCAAAAAGAGAGTCAGAAACAACTCGATCAGAAACAAAACGATAAAGCGTCAAAATCGCAGAAAAAAGCTGCCAAGCAAATGAAGGAGTTGAGCCAGCAATTGGAGCAACAACAGCAGTCGGCGGAGATGGAAGAGTCGCAGGAAAACATGGACGATTTGCGCGACATTCTTGAAAATTTGATTCAATTGTCATTTGATCAGGAGCGCGTCATGAAGGATTTCAAGGCGGTTTCGTTGCAGGATCCTCGCTTCGTAAAACTCGCCCAGGATCAATTAAAGCTCCAGGATGACGCCAAAATCATTGAAGACAGCCTGTATGCACTGGCCAACCGGGTTCTGCAAATTCAGTCTTTCGTGACCCGGGAATTAAACAGCATGAAAGGATACATGGATGAAAGTGTTAAATACATTCGCGAACGTCGATTAAATGTTGCTACATCTAAGCAGCAGTTTGCGATGACTTCCATCAACAACCTGGCCTTAATGCTTAGCGATGTTTTCAAGCAAATGCAGGAGCAGATGAGCCAAATGTCGGCCTCCGGTTCTGGGAAAGGCAAGAAAAAAGGCAAAGGCAAAAGCATGTCGATGGGTGAAATGCAAAAGCAATTGAATGATCGGATGCAAAAACTCATGAAAGAAGGGCAGGGGCAGGGCGGAAAAGGCGGACGCGGCATGTCGGAAGAGCTTTCACGTCTGGCTGCCGAACAGGCCATGATGCGGAAAATGCTGAAAGAGCTTCAGGACGCTCAGAAAGGCACTGAAATGGGTAAGAAGTTGGGAGGTGAAATGAATGACATCATGAATAAAATGGACGAGACGGAAACCGATCTGGTCAACAAACGTGTCACTCAGAACACCATTAAACGGCAACAGGAGATGTTAATCCGCTTGCTGGAATCTGAAAAAGCGATTAAAGAGCAGGAGGAAGATCTGCAACGGAAAGCAGAATCGGCTAAACCGGTTATGCGGAAACCACCACCACAATACGAACAACTGGTGAAGGACAAGCAAAAACAGGTTGAATTGTTACGCTCGGTTCCCCCTGATTTTTCACCTTTCTATAAACGCGAAGTGGATTCGTATCTTAAAAAGTTAAAGTAAGTTAAGGGGCCTCGGCCCCTTTTTTCTTTTGAATCTTTTTAACCCGACGTACGTTGATTTCAACGATCCTTCTCTTCACGCTTGTTTTATTTCTATTTTTGTGTTTCTTTTTGTCGTGCTGTGAAATGTTTCCACGTGGAACATTTTTTCAAAATTGTAAAAACTCAGATCAATGTTCAATAAGTATGATGTTATTGTAGTAGGAGCGGGGCATGCCGGTTGTGAAGCTGCCACAGCAGCCGCAACAATGGGTTCGTCTGTTTTACTGATTACAATGAACATGCAAACGATTGCTCAAATGTCATGCAATCCGGCAATGGGTGGTGTGGCAAAAGGGCAAATCGTTCGGGAAATCGATGCATTAGGGGGGCAATCGGGAATCATCAGCGATAAATCGATGATTCAATTCCGAATGCTCAATCGCTCCAAAGGCCCCGCCATGTGGAGCCCACGTTGTCAGAGTGACCGCATGATGTTTGCCGCCGAATGGCGTAAAACCATGGAAGAAACACCCAATCTGGATTTTTGGCAGGATATGGTGACAGAAATCATCGTGAGAGACAAACGGGTTGCCGGTGTGAAAACCAGTATGGGAATGGAAATTCTGGCAGATTCCGTTGTACTTACAAACGGAACCTTCCTGAACGGAAAAATCTACATTGGAGAGAAAACATTCGGGGGCGGACGGACTGCCGAGCGATCGGCCACCGGTTTAACGGAACAACTCGTACAACTCGGATTTGAAGCAGGACGGATGAAAACCGGGACGCCACCACGGGTCGATGGTCGCAGTTTGAATTATACATTGATGGAAGAACAACCCGGCGACGAAAATCCGGGCAAGTTTTCATACCTGAATACACCGGCTTTAACCAAACAACGGCACTGCTGGATCACATATACCAACCCGGAAGTTCATGAGATTTTGAAGACCGGTTTTGAGCGTTCACCCATGTTTACAGGCCGGATTAAGGGTTTAGGCCCCCGGTATTGCCCCTCCGTGGAAGACAAAATCAACCGGTTTGCCGACAAAGATCGCCACCAGATTTTCGTAGAACCGGAAGGATGGGACACTGTCGAGGTATACGTCAACGGTTTTTCGACTTCCTTGCCGGAGGATGTACAGATAAAAGCATTGCGAAAAATACCGGGTTTCGAGAATGCCAAAATGTTTCGCCCCGGCTACGCGGTCGAATATGACTACTTTCCACCGACCCAATTGAAGCAAACGCTGGAAACCCAGTTGGTCGACGGGCTGTTTTTTGCTGGTCAAATCAATGGAACAACCGGTTACGAAGAAGCCGCCTGCCAAGGTTTGATGGCCGGCATCAACGCCCACAATACCGCAAAAGAACTCGGTGAATTTACGCTGAAACGTTCCGAAGCCTACATTGGCGTGCTGATCGATGACCTGATTACGAAAGGGACCGAAGAACCGTATCGCATGTTTACATCCCGCGCCGAGTACCGAACCATTCTCCGGCAGGACAATGCCGACCTACGATTAACCGAAAAAGGATATAAAATTGGCCTCGCTTCGCAGGAACGGTTCGACCTTATGCAAACCAAACAGGCCAACGTAACGGCCATTCTGGATGAGATGAAGCAGATGCGCGTGCAACCGGAAACCATCAACACGCTTCTGGATTCGCTGGGAAGTGCGCAGATTCGGGAAAAAACATCGCCTTACGCGCTGTTGAGACGACCGGAAATTAACCGCAAAGAGCTTACCATGCTGGGCGACAATGTTGCCGATTACCTCAACGCGTTCAATGAAGAAACCGTAGAGGAAGCCGTGATTCTGGTGAAATATGAAAGCTATATCGAGAAGGAGCGGATGCTGGTGGAACGCACGGAAAAGCTGGAAAGCCTGATTATTCGTCCGGATTTTGACTTCGACCGGCTGTCCGCTTTGTCGTTCGAAGGCCGGGAAAAGCTGAAGCGGATCCGTCCCCAAACCATTGGCCAGGCATCGCGCATCAGCGGTGTCAGTGCATCTGATATTTCCATTTTGATGATTTATTTAGGCCGGTAAACATGACGGTTGAGCACCTTATAGAATGCCCGGTTTGTGGAAATCAGTCCTTTTCCAACTGGATGACTTGTACGGATTTCCTGGTTTCGAAGAACGAATTTGCTATCCAGCGTTGTGAAAAATGCGGTTTTAAAGCAACAAATCCACGGCCGGTAGAAGCAGAAATTGGGCAGTATTACCAATCGGAAGAATACATTTCGCACAGTGATACCCGGAAAGGAATCATCAGCCAACTCTATCATACCGTTCGGACAATAACCGTTCAGCAGAAGGTAAAACTGATTACGGGGCTGTCTCCACGAAAAGGTCAGTTGCTGGACATCGGCTGCGGCTCCGGCTATTTTCTCGCAGCCAGTCAGGAAGCGGGCTGGAAAATCAGGGGCACCGAGCCGGATGTCAATACGCGACGGCAAGCCGTGGAACGGACTAAAACGGAGCTTGGGAAATCCATTTTTAACCTTGATAGCAAGGAGCCATTTGATGTGATTACGATGTGGCACGTGTTGGAACACGTTCATGAATTGCAGGAAACTCTGGAATGGATACGCAGCCACAGTCGCCCGAAAGGGCATCTGGTGATTGCCGTTCCAAACTATCATTCGTGGGATGCCCGGCATTACAAACAGTTCTGGGCGGCTTATGATGTACCCCGGCATCTGTACCACTTTTCACCCGACACCATGAAAACGTTGCTGAAACGATACGGTTTTGAACTGAAAGAACAGCGGCCCATGGTGTTTGATGCGTTCTATGTAAATATGCTCAGTACGAAAAACCGGGACGGAAAGCCAGCTTATCTTGAAAGTTTTTGGAATGGAATTCGTTCTAATTGGGCAGCTTATCAGGATGGAGGAAATTATTCAAGCTTGATTTACGTCGCTCAGGCCCAATAATCAATCATTTTTCATACCCTGATCAGGAAACTGTTCAGGGTTTTTTATTGCAAAAAATGAAACAAGCACTCGCTCTATTCGCCATTATCGTCGTTTTTCTGAACTCCTGTTCCCAATATGCCGCGCCGATTGGGGGTAAAAAAGACACCCTCGCGCCCGTTCTGGTGGTCAGCACACCCATCAATAAACAGAAGAATTTCAAAGGAAAAACCGTCGAGGTTTTCTTTAACGAATACATCCGGGTGGAGAATGCCAACCAGAAAATACTGATCACGCCGGAGCCGGAAGCACCTTTCAAAGTCAAAATCAAGCCGACCAGTCTGCGGCTTTCGTTCGACAAACCGTTCAAGGATAGTACGACGTACACCTTCAATTTCACGGATGCCGTAAAAGACGTGACCGAAAACAACCCGGCTCTGAGTCTTAAATTGGTATTCAGTACGGGCAGCACCATCGACTCGCTCAGGGTAGGAGGGAAGGTGACTGACATCCAGACGGGCCAGCCCACCTTGAATACATTGGTGGGACTCTACATTCCGAATGATACGCTGACACCCACCAAAAGCAAACCATATTACTTCACGCGCACCGATACATCCGGGGTGTTTTTATTGGAAAACGTGAAAGACGGTCGCTATAAACTATTCGCGTTCGACGACAAAAACCTGAATTTTATCCTGAATCCAAATACGGAAAAAGTAGCTTTTCTGAAAGGTGACCTTGACCTGACGGCGAATAACGACACCCTGAATTTGCAGTTATTTTCTTTTTACAACACCCCACCGCGATCGGTCCGAACGCAGCAAATGGTCAACACGTATACCTATGTATTTGACCGGGGAATTGAAAAGTATTCCATCCGTTTTAACAATCCGGAGGACAGCATTCCATCGTATTTCAGAACACCAACGGAGCTGACCTTCTTCAATGCGAAGGCAACATCGGATACAATTCGGGTGAAGATTTCAGTAACGGACTCGCTAAAAAACACGACGGAGTTGACCCAGAAATTCAAGTTCCGGACCTCCACGCGCCGTGAAACGCCGGAGCCGGTAACGATCACGGCCAAGCCGGCCGACAACGGAGATAGTGATCGGAATCTGGAAGTCGTGCTTGAGTTTTCAAAACCGATGAAACAAATTACACCAGATTCTTTGATGCTCTTTAGTGACAGTACAAACCGCATTTCACTGACCCAGCAGGACTACCGATGGGAAGATAATCAAACCCGTTTTGTGCTGACCAAGTCGACCACCGCCCGGAACAACCTTATCCTCCGATTGGGACGGGGCGCATTTATCAGTGCCCTCAATGACTCGACGGCACGAACGGAATTAAACTATACCATCCGTGATCCCGAGAAATATGGCGTCCTGACGGGCCGCGTAAATACTACTTCAAAGCAGTTTATTGTGGAACTACTGGATGAGAATTTCAAGCTGGTTGAGAAGCAGCTAAACAACCCTACTTATCGATTCGTTAACATAAAACCGGGTCGCTACCGGCTTCGGGTCATCATCGATGAAAACGGAAACGGCCGGTGGGACAGTGGGAATGTGACCGAAAACCGCTTTCCTGAACCCATCTTTTTCTTCACCAATAATAAAGGCATCATACCCATCAAGCAGAACTTCGACGTTAATGCGGATGTAGACGCCTTTTGAAAGGTCAATGTGAAATTAAAAAAACACAAGTTATCGGTGGAAAAGTAGGTGGAAAAGTGGATAAAGGGTGTGGATAAAATGTGACGGGGTACAAAAATTGCTGTGGACAACCAGACTCAGGCTGTGGATAAGAAAAAAGTAAAGTGTGTATAGTGTATAACTCTGCTATTTTCCACAACTTATTCTTACCTTCATCAACATGTGGAAATGTTTATACTGTACCTTGTGGAAATGTGTCTAAAAGGGCGGTTTGTTCCAGTGCGAGAATGTTGATAAATAATAAACGTATTGAAAATCAGTTATTTGTGTGTGGATAAGTGCGTTAACGTTGTGGATAAGTCATTTTTGTTATCCACAAGATTCCAGAAGAAATGTGCATAAAGAAGTTGTCCACATATCCACAGGCAACAATCCTTTAAATCCTTTTATTCTTTAATTAATAAAAAAAGAAAATGAAGAAGATAGTAGGACTCCTGATGATGCTACTGTTGGTGGGCTCATTGAATGGATTTGCTCAGGAAGGAGCAGACCTGGCGGATGAATATTTCAAAAAAGGCGAATTTGAAAAAGCGCATACGATCTACCAGAAATTGATGAAGCCCGGAGCCAGCAAGCAAATCATCAGCCGCTATGTAGAAAGCTCGGTCAAGTTGAATAAAATACCGGAAGCGGAAAAGATGTTCAGGAAGCTGGTGAAGTCGGACGACAAAAATCCGTATGTGTTTCTACAGGCCGGCATTCTTGAAGAGAGCCGGAGCGATTCGGCTAAAGCAGACGTTTACTTTAACAAAGCTATTGCCGTTGCAGGAAACGCAATTAACGGCTTGCCGGAACTGGCTCAGGATTTTGCCGAGCAACAAAAACAGAACTGGGCCATCAAAGTACTGAAAAAGGGGCGTGAACAAAGTCGGGAACCGCTGGCCTATGCCGGCGAACTGGCGCGCCTGTATGGCGCGGTCGGGCAAAAGGAAAACATGATCGACGAATTGCTGCACTGGGGACTCATTCCGGGCAATCGAGACAATGTGCAGGCCATTTTGCAGGACAACCTGAAAGACGCCGATCAGAAGATGCTGGAGACGGTTCTGTACAAGAAAGTGCAGGAAAATCCGAACGAGATGTTCTATACCGAGATGCTCGTCTGGTACCTAACGCAGAAGAAGGAGTTTTATAAAGCATTCATTCAGGAACGCGCCCTCGACAAACGCTTAAAATTGACCGGTGTGCGCGTTTATGACCTGGGTGCGGTCGCACTCCAGAACAAAGATTATAAGAACGCAGCGGCCATGTTTGAGTACGTAGCGAAGGAATATCCCCAGGGGCAGCTCTATCCGTTTGCCCGGCGGCTGGTGATCAAGGCCCGGGAGGAGCAGGTAAAGAACACCTACCCGGTGGATAACCTTGAAATCCGGAAGCTCATTGCCGATTACCAGAAGATGTTTCAGGAACTGGGCAAAAACAACCGAACGCTGGAAGCCCTCCGCAGCACCGCCAGTCTGTACGCGTTTTACCTCGATGAAAAAGACACGGCTTTAACGATTCTGCAACTGGCCACCGAAATCAGCAAAAACGAGAAAGGGTTTATTGACCGGTGCAAACTGGACATGGGCGATATTTACCTCCTCAAAGGCGAACCCTGGGAGGCTACATTGCTGTATTCACAGGTTGAAAAATCGCAGAAAGAAGAACTGCTAGGCTATGAAGCCAAGCTGCGGAATGCGAGGTTGCACTACTACAAAGGCGAATTTGAGCTGTCGAAAGATGTGCTGGACATTCTGAAACAGGCCACCAGCCGGGAAATTGCCAACGACGCCGGGGCGCTCAGTTTGCTCATTATGGACAATACCGGCATGGATTCAGATAGCAACGAAACCGCCATGAAAGAATACGCTTCCATTGAGCTAATGTTGTTCCAGAACAAAGTTGATTCGGCCGCGCTGGAACTCAACCGATTGTATGCCAAATACAAAGACCATAGTCTGGCCGACAACATTTTGTGGCTGCGGGCCAATACGCTGATCAAACAGAATAAGATTGATGAAGCTTTGCAGGATCTGGAAAAAATCTCTGCCAACTACGGAGAAGATGTCCTGGGCGACGATGCGCTCTTTCTGACGGCCAAAACGTACGAGGAAAACAAGCAGGATAAACCGAAAGCAATGGAACTCTACAACCAGCTTTTGCAGAAATATCCGGGAAGCATTTTCGGAGCCGACGCCCGAAAGCGGTTTCGGGCCTTGCGGGGAGATACCATCAATTAATCAAAAAGACCCGCTGCTCGGCGGGTCTTTTTGATTATCAGGCGGTTTGCAGAAGGAAATCTTTAAACTCCGCAAAGTCAGCCTTCATCCTGAAACTCTGTTTCTGTCGGTTCATCAGTTCTTCCAAAGCCACAGGGATATCCACAGGTGTGTGGATAACTGACTCAACGAGCTCTTTGAACTTGGCCGGATGAGCCGTAGCCAGCGTTATTCCACACACATCCGGGTTGGTTTGTTGATAACTTTGTAAACCGAGGTAACCGACCGCCGTGTGTGGACACATGACGTAGCCAAATTGTTGATAAACAGCCGCCATGGCTCGTTTGGTCTGCTCATCATCGAAGAAGTACCCAGTTAAAACGTGCTTCAACGTTTCAAAATTATCGTTGAACAAGTGGGTAAGGCGCACGAAATTGCTTGGACTTCCCACATCCATCGCGTTAGAAATGGTTTCGACGGACGGTTTTGGCTCGTATACACCCGTTTCCAAATACTTCGGAACCACGTAGTTCAAATTCGTCGACGCAATGAACTGTTGAACCGGTAAGCCCATTTTATAGGCTAATGCCCCCGCACTGAGATTACCGAAATTGCCGCTGGGCGTCGAGAAAACCACCGGTTTTCCCAAATGCTTCACTTGTCCATAGGCCCGAGCGTAGTAAAAGCTTTGCGGAATCAGGCGGAAGATATTGATGGAATTGGCCGACGCCAGGCTAAACTGCTGATTCAATTCAGAATCGGTAAAGGCGGTTTTCACCAGCGCCTGACAATCGTCAAACGAACCGTCGACTTCAATGGCCGTAATGTTTTGTCCCAGGGTCGTTAATTGCTTTTCCTGCAATTCACTGACCCGACCGGTGGGATACAGAATCGTCACCTTAATACCCGGAACACCCAGAAAGCCCATGGCCACGGCACCACCCGTATCACCGGACGTCGCGACCAGGATATGCACTTCCCGGTTCGATTTTTCCAGATAATAGCCCATCATGGCCGCCATATAGCGGGCGCCCACGTCTTTGAAAGCCAGCGAAGGCCCGTGGAACAACTCCAGAACGTGCGTTTTTCCGTCTTCGAGCGCCACAACGGGCGTATCGAATGGAAAAGCGTGGTGAACCAGTTCTTCCAGTTTCGCGGCTGGAATAGCGTCTTTAAAAAGCGCCGAGCTGATTTGAAAGCCAATATCGGCCAGTGAGCCGCCGGAAATGGAATTGAAAAAATCCGCGCCCATCGCTGGGATCGTTTCCGGCATATAAAGGCCCCGGTCTGCTGGCAAACTTCGGAGCAACGCTTCTTCCATCGAAACCCGGACAGAAGGATTATTCGTACTGTAAAACTTCATGGTAAGGAGCTAAAAAATTGCCGCAAGTTACGAAAACCCAAACCGTTAAGCGAACAATTGAATCGACAAATGACAAAAACTGTGGTATAAACCACTGGGAACCTAAATCAGTTACATTCAATTATCTAGTTTAGCAGCTTCAAAAATCAACAAACGTATGTCAGTAAGCTTTTTTCAGGTTCCGATTCCACTAAATGAGCCGGTTAAAGAGTATCGTCCCGGTTCCGACGAGCGCGCAAAGTTAAAAGCCGCCCTCGCCGAGGCTTCTTCGAAAACCGTTGATATTCCGATGTACATCGGTGCAGACGAAGTTCGGACCGACATTCAGAAGGAATTAGTAGCTCCGCATAATCGCCACCAGGTTCTGGCGCATTTTCACGAAGGAGATCAATCGCATGTTGAACAGGCTATTACGGCGGCACTGAATGCGAAAGAAGAGTGGGCGAATCTGTCGTGGGAACACCGCGCCAGCATTTTTCTGAAAGCCGCTGAACTGCTGGCTGGGCCGTATCGCTACAAAATTAATGCGGCAACGATGTTGGGTCAGTCGAAAAACGCATATCAGGCCGAGATTGATTCGGCTTGTGAACTGATTGATTTTCTACGGTTTAATGTCCATTACGCAACGGAAATCTACAGCCAGCAACCTAAATCGTCGGCTGGTGTCTGGAACCGTCTGGAATACCGTCCGCTGGAAGGCTTCGTTTTTGCCCTGACGCCATTCAACTTCACCGCCATTGCCGGCAATCTGCCCACCGCGCCCGCTTTGTTGGGGAATACTGTGGTTTGGAAACCGGCCTACCAGCAAATTTATTCAGCGCAAGTCATCATGGAAGTGCTGAAAGAAGCCGGTTTGCCCGATGGCGTCATTAATTTGATTTACGTCGACGGGCCACTAGCGGGTGAAGTAATTTTTAAACACCCGGATTTTGCGGGGATTCACTTTACAGGTAGCACCGGTGTTTTCCAGCAAATTTGGAAAACGATTGGCGAAAACATCCATCGGTATAAATCCTATCCGCGCATTGTGGGCGAAACCGGAGGAAAAGACTTTGTCTTGGTTCACGAGTCGGCCGATCCGAAAGCCGTGGCGACTGGCCTGGTTCGCGGGGCCTTTGAATACCAGGGGCAGAAATGCTCGGCGGCATCCCGGGCGTACATTCCGTCAACTCTCTGGGAACAGATCCGGGCGTACATCGTGGCCGATTTGCAGGCCATTAAAATGGGGGGTGTCGAAGATTTGGGGAATTTCGTCAATGCGGTTATTGACGAAAAAGCTTTCGATAAGATCAGCAAATACATTTCTGATGCGAAGGCTGATCCGAGCGTCGAAATCATTGCGGGGGGTAATGTCGACAAAACCGACGGTTTTTTTGTGGAACCAACGGTTTTGGTCGCGGCCAATCCGCTATATGTAACGATGTGTGAGGAAATATTCGGCCCGGTTTTGACCATTTATCTCTATCATCCCGACAATTTTGAGCAAACCATCGAACTGGTCGATCAAACGTCACCGTATGCCTTGACGGGAGCGGTTTTCGCCAAAGACCGGTATGCCCTTGAATTGGTCACGAAAAAACTGTCAAATGCGGCCGGTAATTTCTACATCAATGACAAACCAACGGGAGCCGTTGTGGGTCAGCAACCCTTTGGCGGAGCCCGGGCGTCAGGGACAAACGACAAAGCCGGTTCCTTATTAAACTTGCTGCGGTGGGTTTCGGCCCGGACCATTAAGGAGACTTTGGTGTCACCAACTGACTTCCGGTATCCTTTTTTGGAGAGTGAATAACATTTAAAATGATCAATAAGGAGATAGAATTGCATTCAAAAAAGAATGTTGTGGTAAATCAACTTTTTTCGAAAAAGGACTTGCGCTAAGCAAAACAAACCTCTATCTTTGCAGTCCCAAATAAGTGATACGGCTGGACGGAAGCGTTCAGCAACAGTTTTCCAAGCGAGGAAAACACGTTCTTTGACAACTTGACCAAGTAAGTAAGAAGTAAGGATTCTGCGTAAAGTATAAGTACAAATCATTTACAATGGAGAGTTTGATCCTGGCTCAGGATGAACGCTAGCGGCAGGCCTAATACATGCAAGTCGAACGGATGTAGCAATACATTAGTGGCGTACGGGTGCGTAACGCGTAAACAATCTA
>NZ_JBPZHB010000019.1:0-102289 GCF_051857545.1 Larkinella fluvii
TGCCAAAATCAAAGCGTTCCGGGCCCAGTTCAGAGGGGTAAGAAATGTGGAATTTTTCCTTTACAGACTAACTCAGTTATATGCTTAAACCAAGATGATCCACAACTTTTGGTATTGATCCAATAAATCTGGGTACACCCTATTGTCATTTTTTCATACAAACAACATAATTGTTAAATCGGGGATTTTTTCTAAAATCTTCCACTTAATCCAATTATGTTATGCTCTCGCGCAAAAAATGCACGTTTTATTCAAGCGCCGACCTAATTCTACCGCCATTTACTGCCGCATCACCGTCAATGGCATTCATGCTACCTTGTTCTCGACTTTCATAAAAGTGCCGGTAGACCAATGGGATCAGAAGGCTCAGCGCATACTGGGCGATAGTCTGGCAAGTTGCGATAATAACATGCGCCTGGATCAAATCAAGTCTGATATCACCCGACTCTTTTTGCAAGACAATGAATTGAGCTCACATGAGCTGGCGGCTCTGTATTTGCAAAAAGACAAAGTCATTTTCTACTTCTCCGATATCGTGGACTTATTTGAAAAGGATTGCCGTTTGATCTATCGCAATCCGGAAACCCTACGCAGTTACCTGACACGCATCGGAAATGTCCGAGCCTTCATTGAGGACCGGAAAATAAATAAGATGCAGGCTTTTCGCATCTCTCTATCAATTGCCCATGATTTTGTACGGTTTATGAGAGAACGCAATTGCAGCCATCCCTACATCTCCCGCAATATCTATGTACTCAAAAATATTACCAGCAACGCGGCCAGTCGGGAGATCCTAAAATTGACCCCCTACTCAGTTTCAAATTTAAGAAGCGGGAAAAAGTGAACACGAACCACTTGGCGAAAAAGGAATTAACAACGTTGGAGACGTTTGCTTGGCGACCCAATCTTCAACGAATTGTTGATCTGTTTTTATTCTCCTGCTATACGGGTCTGCATTACGATGACGTGCAAACGCTGAAAGCAAATGAGATCGTCGACGGGATCGACGGTCGGGAATGGCTGATGAAGGCGCGGGTAAAATACACCGACAGCGATTTCTTCGGGGAACGGATTCAATGCGTGCCCTTGCACCCTAAAGCCAAAATATTGATTGAGAAATACGCAGGCGTAGAGAATCTGCCCAAAATTAGTAACGACAAATACAACGACTATCTCAAGCAAGTTCAGTACCTGGCCGAGATCAGGATCAACTTGAGTGTAAAGATCGGCAGGAAAACACTTACGGATATTCTCCTGAATGCGTTAAATGCCAGTGAAGAAGCCGTTGCGGCCATGCTCGGCCACAGCTCAACCCGTTTCGTAAAATACTATGGCCGGGCGGATGAACGGCGCATTGCCAGCGAAGTGAAGGGGTAAGGGGTACTTAATAGTTTTAGGATGCCCGGTCACATTGGCCGGGTATCCTGATATTCATTCTTCCCGATTCAATTGAAACGAGTCAATTAATCCCGGTCAAACAACTACCGTTTTCCGTTCTTTGAATGATTAACCGGGTTAATATTCACTATTGAGATATAAGAAGTTAGCTAAAGTCACTTTTTTAATCCCACGTTTGATGGGCTTCGACAGCAGGCTGATAGTATTTAGTTTTTCCGGGGGCAAATCGTCGGCTATGATGTGCGACCTGCTTGAGACGTTGCCGGAATATTGGAATCGAAAGAAAACCTAGGTATAAATAACTTAATGTCTAATTTCAAAATACCTTCAATTATTATCTATTGACCTTTTATAAAATACTTTAATTAGGCTGAATTAGCAGTTTTATATATGATCGTTTGTTGAGAGTAGTCCTTAAAAAAGTGCATCCTAATAAGGCCCGATCGACCGAAATACCAAAAGACACCGGTTAATTCATTACTCGTAGCTTGGTAAGAAAACGCTAAAAGTGGCTCCCTGACCGGACTGACTTGAGGCTGTAATAGCCCCCCCATGATTGGTCACCACCTTCTCACAAATCGCCAGCCCGATACCAGTGCCGGCAAACTTGCTTTTGTCATGCAAGCGCTGAAAGACCTGGAAAATGCGATCCAGATACTTCTCCTCAAAACCAATCCCGTTGTCCACTACGTCAATCCGATAATAGCCGCTGACCGGTCGGAGGGGCGTAACCCCCTTTGGTAAATCACTTGCTAACACCCAACTCGACAGGATCTGAATCCTTGGATCAACGCCGGGCTTAACAAACTTAAGGGCATTACTCAACAGGTTCTGGAACAACTGGCCTAGCTGGGCGGCATCGCCTGGTAACATAGGCAACGGCCCCACTTGAATCTGAGCTTCTGTTTGCTGAATCGTCCAGTCTAATGTATTGAGCACGGTGGCAACAATGGTTTGGAGAGAGACGGGAGCACTTTGGTCCCGAAGGGTGGAAATACGGGAGTAATTCAGCAGGTCCCGAATCAGCGTCGACATCCGAGAGGCCGATATTTGCATCCGCTCCAGATACATCAGTGCCTCAACAGTGGGGTCTGTTAAACACGTTTTTAAGAGATCACCAAACTGCTGAATCTTGCGTAGAGGCTCTTGCAAATCGTGGCTGGCAATGAAGGCAAAGGTTTGTAGGTTGGCATTCGAGCGAACCAACAAGCCATTGGATTCGGCTAAGGCTTGGTTATTGATCGCCAATTCGTGGTTAGCCGCAGCCAGCTCCTCCGTGCGCTGTTGCACCTGACTTTCCAAATTCGCCAACAACTGCCGAAGCTGCTCCTCTCTTTGGGCCAGGGTGGTCTCGGTGCGGGACCGTTCCAGGACCGTCCAGGTACGTTCCGCCGTTTCCTGGATCAATTCAACCTCCGACAAAGTCCAGGAGCGGGCCTGGATACTAAGTATCGTCAGCGTGGCAACCCACTGCTGTTTCTTAACCAGAGGAACGGTGATATAGGCTCCAATCTGAGCGGCTTGCAGTTCCGCTCGTTCGGCCAGTGTATGGACGGGATCAATGGCCACATCGGCAACTACCTGCACCTGACCCCCTCGGTCGGAAACAAGTGATTTTACGCCCAAGGTCATTGAGCGAAAGGTATCCATCCGGAGTGGTTGATGGCTGCCATGGACCGCGTGAATGATCACTTCCTGCCCGGTCATTGGTATAAACTGAATCTGGGTATTGCCAAGGTATTGCTCCAGCAACCGGACGGACGTCGTTTGGATCTCAATCGGATCCGCTAAGGCCTGCAGCGCATCACTCAGGGCGAGTAAAAATGCCTGTTTCTCCTGGTTTTGGCGTAGCGCTGTCGTCAGCTCATATTCAGCTGTTATATCCAGATTTGTCCCCATCAGTTCCACGGGGCGTCCCTTCGGGTCGGTTACCACATGGAAACGGGAGCGAATATGGTGGACGCTTTGGTCCGGATGGATGACCCGATAGCTCAGGCCGAAGGGTAGGCCCCGGGCGATACCCGCCATCACCTCGGCTTCCGTGTGGGCCAAATCGTCGGGATGAATGCTGGACATCTGTGCCTGGGCTACGTTGGCTAGATGTCCCGGAGCCAGACCGATTAGCTCCGCTCCCCGTACATCCAGATACCCCTCATTGGTCAGCAGGTTCCAACTCCAGGTGCCCAGTTGGGCAATATCCAGGGCCAACTGTAGGCTGACTTTGCTTTGTTGCTGGGATTCTTGGGCCTGTCGACGGGCGGTGATGTCGTCATAATGGACCACAAACTGGTCATTGCCATAAAAAAAGGCCGTCATTTCAAACCAGCGGTCCAATCCAGGCATGAACCGCTCAAAGCGAATAGTTTGTCCGCTATCGATGAGCTGCTGGTAGGTGTCGAACCACGCTGGGTCAAGAGCGGGGAATACATCCCGAGCCGTTTTGCCAACTGCCTCTTGAGGATGGACACCGGTGAGTTTCTCAAATGCCGGGTTCAGCTCCAGGAATCGGCAATCGATCATTTTACCGGTTTGATCCTTAATGGTTTGGCAAAGGGCAAAGCCGGTGTTTATAGCCTCGAAGAGTCGGCGGTATTTTTGGTCTGACCAGTCCGGGCCTTGGGTGTTCTCTACCGCCTGGTGGCTTAGAGGTGAATCTGTAGGCTGAGCTAGATGCTGTTTGCTCATGGAAATCGGAAAAGAGCCTTTGATAGCCATCTTTTATGGAAGCCAAAGTTAGGCTTAATTTTCTATTTACCAGAACCAGTTAGGTTTTGGTCGTTGAGGGGAGTAGGTTGGATTACCATTCAAATATGCCCGTTTCCACGAGACAATAGACTAACCAGCCATGTGGCCTTCTTGGGCTAAATTCATCAGTCTCACATTGCCATCTCTCGAATCAATCGCAACGGCGCACCGCGTTCCATTTTCAGTACAACAGATGAGTTTGTGACATAGAAGCTGTTTAGACTTTTTCTTTTTTGTTGATTTTGCGTAAAAATAAGACCGCAAAGGCGATCCAATGGAAGGCTGCCCAATTGGCCGCTTTGCATTCAAATCGAACCAAAAGTGCCTTAAAACTATCTAACCAAGCATTCGCCCGTTCAATAACCGTTCTACGTCGATATAGCATTTCATCAAAGTAGTGATCTTGCTGCGGCTGCTTTTTTGCATTCCGAGTATTGGGTTTAATGTTAGTTTCTATCTCGTAGTCAGCGCATTTTTGACGCAAATCTTGCGAATCAAATCCAGGGTCTGCATTGAGAAAAAGCCCTTTCAAAGGAATGCCAGTGGCTGTTAAGACTTGGCACAGTTCATCAAACAAGCTTTGTATTTCAAACAGGTCGTGGTGATTACCCTCCTGGGGTGACGATATAGCCATCATAACACCTTGGTTATCAGACAAAAATAAGCAATTCGTAGTATTGGCTGACTTTCTGGCCTGATAACCAATCGATTGTCCGCCATTTTTAGCGGGCGTATGACTGCCATCCTATTGCATGCAGGAAAGGTCTAAATACCGTCGGTTCGCTTTTAACAGTTCGATCCACATCCGTTGCCAGCAGCCCTGCTTGGTCCATTTATTAAAATAGTAGAACACGCCCTGCCAAGTCAATAACTGACCGGAAAAGAATTGTTTAACGGGTAACTCTCGCCATTGACATCCTGTTTTCAATCGATGAAGAATGGCTTCAACCACTTCCCCAAGAGGTACTTTACTTTCAAAACCACGTTTCCCCACACTCAGATGCGGTAAAATCCACGTCTGGATGGTATGTTTACTTAAGATTCCCACTGGTTTGCTATTTTATGATTCGACACCACAAAACTCAAACTCTGTTGGGAATCTTTTACATTAGTCTAAACAAATTCACTATATAAAATAGAACTTATGAATCTACTTCTCATTTTTTTTATTGAATTTGTATGCGTCTTTTTTTTTAGTTGCTCTAAATCCGGAGGCCCTGATATCTCTGAACGGTATTTCGGGACTTACGCTGTTAAAATGAATACTGATCTTATGGATCCTTCAACAGGTAATCATTTTTTTGCCAAAGATTCATTCCTGCTAATCGTTGATAAGTCTACTACTAGTTCAGAAATCAGTTTTACATGTCAAGATAGTTGGACTGGTGTTCTCAATAAAAATAAATTTATCATTACTCCACATATTTCTAAGCGAACCTATGGTGATATCATATCTCAATCATACGAAGTTTCAGGTTCTGGATCATTTAGTGGAGACAGTATTTATTATATCGAAAATTTAGTATGGGGTGGTTTTGGGTTGCGCGGTAAGAGTCAAATCGTAGGTGTGAAGCAATAGATACATACTAAAAAAAGGCTAATTGATGGAAACTGTACCCTCTCCGTAGAAGTTCAATTTCTTCAGAAGTTCTTCTTTGATATTTAATAAAGAAAACCTCCATTTTTCAAACACACGTTTTATGGACTTTCACTCTTTCACGATCTGAGTAGGGACTAATGGGTAGATAGTCGTAAAATTATCTACACCTGGTATATAGCATGGCGACTTCTTTTGGCCACTAAGGATAAAGTTGTACGTGGTAGAAGGTTGCCAGATAGGATCAACCAAGGTAGTGTCACAAAGCTTTACCGGTACAATATGACTGGAATTTTTAGGATCAATATAAAGGAAGGTACCATGTCCTGAATAAGAGGCTTTTACCTTAACTAATTCCTGATAAATCTTGCTGTTACAGCCGCATTCTGGTGTGATGTCTTTCTTATTACAGGATACCAATAAAGTTAAGATCACTATAACAAAGGTTGACTGTCTCATTGCGCTAAAGGGTTTGATCTTGTAGACCTAAAAAGGGTATAATCCGTTGTAAGGCAGTTGAAAATTAATCAATTATGATTGTAAAGAATTCGTCCATTTTTGGAAAGATCTCTTACGACTGAATGCTTTTAGTTAAGCCTTATGATGACAACGCTAAACCTGAAATAACATTGATGAAACAATACATCGCTACCGTACTTGCTGCCTTGTATTTTAGTCAGGTGGGAATTGCCCAATTTACCGGTACCTTCACTGACTTGCGTGATGGTCAGACGTATAAAACGATCAGCTTTAAAGAAGCTTCGACGGGCAAAACCGTTACCTGGATGGCACAAAACCTGAACTACAAAGTTGAAGGTAGCTATGCTTATGATGACAATGAGAATAATCGAAAAGAGCTGGGCTTGCTTTACACCTGGGAGGCAGCGAAAAAAGCCTGTCCCAGCGGTTGGCATTTACCAACGGATAGTGAATGGTCTCTGCTGGTAAGCCAATTTGGCGGAACTGACCAGGCCGGTGAAGCTCTAAAAAGCGTCAAAGGCTGGAATGAAAACGGTAACGGCACTAACAGCAGCGGTTTTAACGCCCTTCCAGCAGGTATCCGCAGAAAAGGTAGTTATGAAGTCCTGGGTACTCTCGGATTCTTTTGGACGTCCTCCCCAGCGGGCGCGGAAGGTAAGGCCTGGGGATGGAACTTTCACTATGGTGGTCCTCCCAGTAGCAATAAACAGAATTTAAAAAAAGCGTTTCGATTCGATGCCGATGTTGCCGGCGGTGTCTCGGTTCGTTGTGTTGGGGATATAAGATAATTGCCACGGTTATGGACACGAAAACAGAACCATACCCAAAGGAATCAGAAAAAAACCCGGATGCCCCTGGGAGGAAGGGCGAGACTATGAGATAAACTACTTTGAATCAATTAAACCATCTATTATTAAGGTTGCCCGCGATCACTACGATGGCTCTTTCTATAAAGGAACCAAAGCTCAGCAATGAAAACAGCAAGAAGAATGAATCGAGAAACATCCATATGAGAACAGGGTTTGTGAAAAATTACCACGAAATTATCAGAAATGCAAAATCAAGCGATTACAAAAGGAGGCAATTGATATAAACCAAACCTCCGTTTTATCAACCAATAAATAAACCTCATATTCTCGTCTTTTCCTGCCCCTTCTTCGGCTTTCAATCAACTTAAACGAAGTTTTCATAAACATGCATTCTACCGCTAAGGCCACGTAAGGAATTCACAAAACGTCACCGACCTACGTCCAACTTTACATCTCTGAACATCAACGGGTTATCGCTAATCCTAAGCGCTTTTCCGCTGGTAGTGGTCACGTTCCGGAGAATGACCTCTTTAGTTTTGACATAGGGGAATTTCTCCTGATAGGAATGGTCGGTCATTTCCGGATTGAAATTGGCGAAAATGGCGGGGCCCTGGTAATTATCGGGATGCCGGGAGTCCTCTATCCGGAGATTTTCAATCGTAATGCGTTCCGGCATGTAGCAGGTGTAGCCAAAATCATGCTGACCGGAGTTGAATCCGTTGATCAGAGCCGAACTGATGGGTTTGCCATCTGCCGGTACGAAAACACAGTTGCGAATTACGAGTTCTCCCTGCCAGGTACTCCCGTAGTCGGAGCGCAGATTGACGATGCTTCTGCCGCGGATGGTGCAGTTCTCCACCAGCAAGAGTCCAGTGCCGATGGCATTGATTCCCATATGCCCCAGGGTCGAGTTGCGGATGGTGGCATTGGCAACCCCCTGGTGGGCATCAAACCGGGAGAGCGTACACTGGTCATATAGCAGGTTTTTGCAGAAGTTAGAGCCCAGAATCCCCCAGTATCGGTTGTCGTTGATGTCATTGGTTTGGCTGCAGTTCACGAAAGACACGTTCAGTGCGCGATTGGCCGAAAGGTCGTACGTACCCATCGTGACCGGCTTTCCGGCCGCGCCAATGGTGCTGTAGGTCCGGTGTCCGGTCAGGATGGTGTTTTTAATCGTTACATAGGAACAGTCTCCGATGTTGATAAAACCGCCATAGGGCGCGCCGTGGTCTTCTTCGCCCCTAATGCGGTGTTCCAGCCCTTCCACCAGCACATTGGACCGCCGGATGGCAATGTTTCGGTTGTAATAGGTATACTTCGATTCGGCTTTGTTGGCAATGGTGATGAATCGTCCACCGGTAATCTTTAGCGGTTTCTCATCGATGGGCAGCGCGGTGATTTCCGTAATCTGGTCGAAATCCCAGATGATCGGAGCGTTCTTATCCACGTTGCCCTGTTTGTCGACCACAAAAATATCGGTTTGCGACGATCCCTTGTTTTGATTGAGCCCAAACCGAATGTATTGTTTTACGTTCGAATTGGTGACCGTAATCAGACAGGGACCCGGCAAAGAAGCATCGATTTTTTCCTGATTTCTCTTCAGCGAAGGTATCGTTTCCAGTTTAAACGGTTTAAGGTCTGAGCCAACCGTGAAAACAGACGCATTGCGATTTTCCACTTCCGTATCGTCAATGATGAACGCTGCCGTACCGAAATCGGTATCCGTTCGGATGACCGCATTGCGCTCTTTCCCCCCCATATAGTAGGTTGCGCCCTCATCGGCTTTCACCAAAAGACCGTGCAAATTGGCAAAGGCATGGGTGGCAGCGATCGCGTCGGAATCATCGATTTTGCCCTTGCCGCTGGCACCGAAGTTGCTGTAACGCACCAATCCGGCGGCTTTAAACCGGCGGACCTCCTTCGGGTGCACATTCACGTGTACGGATCCGTTTTCCGAATATACCCGGATTTTCTCCTTTTGAGAGGTAATTACGACACCGTCCAGCGATTCTTTACTTTGCCCAGTTGCCACTAAGGCACTGCTAGAAAACAGGAACACCGGGAGTACAAACTTCATTATGCGGTTTAGGATCATTGTCATTTATGTCAAAAAAAGTAACTTACAGGCGGGCAAGGTTGGCAAAAATGGGCCAGGAATTTTACCGCACGGTGGCGGCCCCGTATCATAAAAGCGGCAACGGCTCATTTCTTACCCAACGTCAAGCAACGATCAGCCGCCGACCCGGTATCTTGAGACCCTCCAACGCGTCCCACAGCATCAACTGGCCAGCTTCCTCGGCGTAACGCCCGAATCGCTCAGCCTCATTCGCAAACGGATCACCAAAGCCGCGAAACCGGTTTAGCCCGCTATTTCAGCAGCGAAATAGCCAGGGTGGGTGACTAGTTCACCAGTTTATGAATACGGACCAGCTCACTGTTAAAACGTTGGGCTTCTTCCCAGGCCGGATCGTGACCCGATTTTTCGAAGAGGATGAACGCTTTCCGGGGCGCTTTTAGCTGGTCGTAGTACTGTTTGGCCAGGGGCATCGGGGTGATGTAATCGTGTTGACCACAGATAAAAACCACCGGAATTTTGACCTCCGGGAACTGCTTTCTGAAATCGAAATGGTGGTATTCTTCGTCGGCCAGAATATGCGTGTTGGTAAACTCAACGGCTTTCAGGTAGTTCGCCTTTTCGGCCGGCGTGTATTCGTCCGACTCAATGTTGGCGTACAGATCCTCGATCGAAAAACCGTCGTAAATGGCTTTATTGAGTTCCAGCAAAAGGAATTTCTGCACCGAAAACGCGTCACCGGTTCTATACATCGTGCGAAAGTCGCCCCCGGCTGGTGGCCCCATCGCTTCCAATTGGGCAACGGCTTCGGTTCGGTTGAGTTCTTTGGCTTTGGCCAGAGTATATTGATACGAAAGGAGTTCGCCTTCGCCGGCCGCTACTTCCTGCCCCGTACTGACAAATGCGCTGAAGTGCTGCGGGTAGCGCTGAATGGCGTACATGCCCAGACGGGATCCCCACGAATGACCCACCAAAAATAGCTTGTCTACCTTGAGCCTGTTTTTGAGATAGACTGCCAGCACATTGACGTCCTCCACGTACCGGGCCACTTTGATTTCGGATGCCGGAAAGGTCTCGCTGTACGATTTACCGGCATTCCGCTGGTCCCAGTACACCAACGTAAAGTGTTTTTCCAGGTCTTTGTTGTATTTACGAAGCCCGCCCAGTTCCGAAACGCCCGGCCCACCATGCAGGAAAAGCAAAACGGGGTTTCTGGTATTTTCCCCCCGGATCATCACAAACTGTTTGGTGTTGTTGATGTCCAGGTACATGGATTCGGCAATGGGTTGCGCCGAGTTGACATTGCCCTCACACGCCATGACCCACAGGGCCAGGCAAAGAATACATACGGTTTTCATGTTGATTAGCGGTTTGCCGTTGAAAGATGCGTCCACCACCCGGTGCGGTCGGGTACGCGGGAAGGCGACGATGCAAACCTACGGGTTGCCATTTGGGCATCCATTGACGTTGGTTAAGAACGGTTGGGTGTGGTCAAAAATAGCGTATATTGCCGCAGTTTTCCGGCAGACCAACGCCAAACCAATGCGCGAAAAACTCGTCCGCTACTTCTCCGACCTATTACCCCTCTCCGGGGACGAAGCCACAGCGATCGCAGACAGTGCTGTCGTTCGTGACTACCCCAAAGGAACGGTTTTGTTGCGGGAGGGACAGTTTTCGGCTGACACGTATTTTGTCTTAGCCGGGCTGGTACGCCAGTATAGCCTCGTGGATGGCGACGAAAAAACGCTGGGCTTTTTTGGTGCCGACCAGTGGGTGATTTCCCTGAATACGACGGCAGAAGTAAAACCGGCGGTGCAGTATTGGGTCTGCGAAGAAGACAGTACGCTGGTGGTTGGCAACGATGAGTCTGCCCGGGAACTCTTCCAAAAACATCCCCGGCTTGAGACGGTGGCCCGAATGGTTCTGGAGCGTACGTTCCAGGACTACCAACAGGCGATGATTGCCCACGTCCTGGCAACGCCCGAACAGCGTTACCTGCGTCTGCTGGAAACCCGCCCGGACCTGATCCGGCGCATTCCCCAATACCAGTTGGCCAGTTACATTGGTGTAGCCCCGGAATCCCTGAGCCGCATCCGAAAACGACTCAGCAACCGCCGGTGAATAGCGGAGTCGCTTGCCAACAAAACACCAACCTAAACCGGAAGATAAATGATAAATGTGGAGCCCTGGTTCGGTCGACTCCTGGCCGTGATGGCTCCCCCATGATTAACGACGACCTTCTCACAAATGGCCAGACCAATCCCGGTACCGCTAAAATTATTCCGGCCATGTAACCGCTGAAAAACCTGGAAGATCCGGTCTACATACTTCCCCTCGAAACCAATCCCATTATCAGCCACCTCAAGGCGGTGGTAGGAAGGTGCCCGACGGGCGGGTTTGATGGTTGGCGGCACGTCTTCAGCCCCTACGGTCTGGCTACGAATGTGGATATACGGTGCCACCCCCGGCCGGTGAAACTTCAGGGCATTGCCAATGAGATTCTGGAACAGTTGCCCCAATTGCGTGACATCCCCCGTTACCATGGGCAGCGACTCAACCTGCACCTGAGCCCCGGTCTCGGCAATGGCCAGATCAAGCACATTGAGCACACTCCCAACGACTTTGTTGAGCGACACCGGCTCATGGATACTACGTTGGTTCGAAATGCGCGAAAACCCCAGCAGATCTTTGATCAGTGTCGACATGCGACTGGCGGCTGACTGCATCCGATCCAGAAAATCCACCCCCTTGCCCAACCTTTCGGCGTATTCTGCCTTGAGAATGTCACCAAACGATTGAATCTTGCGCAACGGCTCCTGCAAATCGTGGCTGGCCACGTAGGCAAACCGCTGAAGGTTCTCGTTGGAGCGGGTGAGCAGTCCATTGGCTTCTTCCAGTTCCTCATTGATAGCCGCCAATTCCTCGTTACTATCGGCCAGCTTTTCGGCCAACTGGCGATAGCGATCCTCACTTTCCTGTAGTTGTTGGCGGGCAATAACCTGTTGGGTAATCTCCGTCGCTACAACGACGATATCAACATTTCCACTTTCATCATGGATAGGCGCGTAGACAAAATTAACGTAAGCCGTTTGGCCGTCTTCTCTGGCATAAGGAGCCTCAGCCCCTTTGACCGGTTGCTTTGTCCGGCGAACTTCGGCCAACAGCTCTTCCAGACCGATCCCTGCAATGTTTGGAAAAGCCTCAAATACGGGCTGACCTATTACGGATTCGTGATCAGCCGGCAGTTGCCATATTCCATACATGGTACTGTTGGCCATTTTCAGGCGGTAGTCTGGTCCTACCAAAACCGCAATCGCCACGGGTGCCTGATCAAAGATGCGGGTTAGCCAATGTTCAATCGTCATTGAGATGCAAAGTAATGGGGCTCAAGGCGGCCAGCCTGAACGAAATTCGTAATTTTATCGACGGACATTTTGATACCGTCATGCTGCCCAACCGGAAACCGGGGGATGAAGTGATGGTAGTGGCAAGATAGCAAATCCGGGGCAAAAAACAGGGCGAAGCAATCCAACGGAATGACCCATCCCGGGGTCAACGCTAAACCCATTGCCCGGTCTTGGGTCAAATGGGCAAAAAAATGTAGTTTACGGTATGGTTCGCCTGGTTCTGTTTTTCGGCCTGTTCGTTCCATTGCTGACGGCGTGCAGCAGTGGCAAAACCGCTCTTCATCAGGGCAATTTCGATCTCGCAGTCAAAAAAGCGTCTCAGCGGCTCAATCAGCCGCGCGGGCTCTTTAAACGGGGCTACGAAATGGCTCCTCAGGTGCTGAAAGAAGCCTTCCGACATGCATACAATCAGCATCAAAACGTCATCCGACGGCTCTCTTCGGCCACATCGACCGATTCCAACCAGCCCTTTTCCTTTCGCTGGGAGACGGTTTTTCAGGAATATACCCACCTGCAAACCCTGACCGATAACGCCCGGCGCGGCTTCGTTCGGCAATGTCCGGCCTGTGCGGAGTGGCTGGCAGCCTATCCCGCTTCGTACGTGGATCGGCAGAATGAAGTCCGGGAATTGGCCGCGGCCGACCGGTACCAGGTTGCTGAGCAGGCTTTCACTTTCCGCGAAGAAAACCGTTTAGCGGCCAAAGAAGCTTACCAGCACTACCAGAAAGCACTGAGCTGGGTACCCAACTACCGACAGGCCCGCGCCCAATCCGAAGCGGTTTTGCCTTTTGCCATCCTCCGCGTCGTGGTCGACCCCCTGCATCCGACCCGAGAAATTAGTACCAAGGAGAATCGAAAACTACAACAGCTTATTTTTCAACGCGTTGAACGCAACCCCAAACCATCCCCTTTTGTACTGCTTTACCTGCCCACTGAACAGGCAGGCGATGGTTTTCCGATTCATCAGGCCGTCCAGATGCAGGTGACCGGTTATTTGCCTTTCGCCGAAAATACATTCTCCTCTTCCACCACCATCTACAGCAATCAGGCGTATAAAGTAGGCGAGAAAAAAATCAACGACTCCACCAAAGTCGATATCATGGAGAAAGTCAGTGGCACGTTGACCACCCACCGGCTGGAAATCCGCGCCGGCCTGGATTTACGGATGTGGGCGGTGGATACGCAAACAGGAAACGTCTTGTGGGAGGAGCCCCTTGGGGAAAACCGTCACTGGGTTACGGAATGGGAAACCTTTAGTGGCGATGATCGGGCACTCAATGGCAATTTGCTTAAACGGGCCGACCCTTTCCCACCCTCCCGCTGGCAACTCTACGATAGCCTGCGCGACGAGCTGGCCGACGATGTCGCCCGGCGACTTCGATCAAAGTACACAAAAGAGTAGGCATCCGAACAGAAGCACATCTCCATCCGGGCATCAACATCACTGTGAAGTGGGTTCTACCCCTTTATTTCAAGGCAAAAGCGATGTAATTTCCCCCGATTTTCTGACCTCTGCCTCCACCGGCGGCAATCACCACATACTGTTTCCCGTCAATTTCGTAGGTGATCGGGGTGGCAAAACCGCCCGACGGAAGCTGGTATTCCCAGACCACCTTGCCGGTTTTTTTATCGAATGCCCGGATCTTTTCGTCCCGGGTGCCGGCAATAAACACCAGCCCGCCCGCCGTGGAAAGCGGTCCGCCATAGCTGTCGGTTCCAGTAATGGGAATGCCCTTTTTCGTCAGTTCCGGGTATTCACCCAACGGCACCCGCCAGAGATACTCCCCGGTATTGAGGTCGATGGCATTGAGCGTTCCCCAGGGCGGTTTGATGCCCGGATAGCCGTCCTGATCCGTAAACCGCTGCCAGACTTTGCTCACGTAAGCCGGTACGTACGGAAAACCACCCGGGTTGGTGGCCGCCGGAGCCGGGGCGCTGGCGACCGTCGCCGGGCCGGTTTCCCGGTTTAGCAAAAAGGCAACGATGGCATCACGGTCTTTTTCGGACAGGTGCTGAAACGAAGGCATCCGGCCACTGCCGGTTTTTAGCAGCGTTTTGATTTCCTCCGCCGAGCGTTTTTTGCCAATATCGACCAGCCCCGGCAGTTCCGGCCCGCTACCTCGCCGGTCCTGCCCATGACAGGCCGCACAGTTGGTGATGTACAGGGCATTCCCCGCCGTTACCGGATTTTTCTGCGTAGTCAGGCTGGCCCGTTCCGTCATAACCAGTTCCCAGGGGTCTTCATTGACGTTCTGGTACAGGATTCCCTGCGGATCGATGGCATTTCCGCCCCATTCGGCACCACCGCTATAGCCAAACAGCAAGGTTCCGGTGGTGTTGGGGGGCGCAAATTTGTTGTCCGTTTTAATTTTCAAAAACCGCTCTTTCACGTAGGCATGGGCTTCCGGCGACAGGTCGGTAATATCGGCTTCGGTATACACCTGCCGATTGAGCGGCAGCGGTTTCAGCGGGTATTTTTGCGTCGGATACGGATGTTCGCCGGGCAAGCCGTTCGTGGGCACCTTGCGTTCCTCCACCGGAAACAGCGAGGTTCCCTTATCCCGATCCAGCACATACACCAATCCGTCTTTCGTCGCCTGTACCACCGCATCGACGGCTTTTCCGTTGCGTTTCAAGGTGATCAGGTTCGGCGGACTCGGATGGTCGCGGTCCCACAGATCGTGGTGAATCGTCTGGTAATACCACTTCATTCTGCCGGTTTCGGCCTCCAGTGCCAGAATGCAATTGGCAAACAGATTTGCGCCTTTGCGGTCGCCCCCGTAGAAATCCGAAGCGGGAGAACCGGTGCCGAAATAAACGACGCCCCGTTTCTCATCCAGCGACAGCCCGCTCCAGTTGTTCGTGGCTCCGATTCTCTTATACGCATCCTTCGGCCAGGTATCGTAGCCCAACTCACCAGGCTGCGGAATCGTATGAAAAACCCACTTCAATTTTCCGGTCACCACATCAAACGCCCGCACGTGGCCGGGAGCCGCATCGCCGGATTCGGATACGCTTGAGCCCATCACAACCGTGTTCCGGTAAATAATTCCGGGCGACGTGGCCGTTACCGACAACTTGCTGACGTCATGATCCAGATTGGTCTGTAGCCCTTCGTGCAGATCCACCCGCCCATCGGTTCCGAAACTGGATACGATTTGCCCGTTTTCAGCATTGACGGCGTATAAACTCGACCCTACGGTATACAAAATGCGTTTTTCGTTCCCGTTTTCCCAGTACATCACGCCCCGGTTGGAGTTCAGCCGGTCGTTTTTCGAGGGTTCAAATTTCCAGAGTTGTTCGCCCGATCCGGCTTTCAGGGCAAACAGTTTCAGTTCGGGTGTGGTGCCATACAGAATGCCGTTGACAACAATCGGTTGGCATTGAATGGCGCGGCCCCGCTTCCGGGCGGGGTCATTCGGATCCGGTTTTTCGGAGGCATCATACTGCCAGGCTACCTGCAAATTCCGGACGTTTTCGGTGTTGATCCGGGTGAGTGGCGAGTGGCGGTTGCCGGCTTTGTTCCCTCCATAGTTAGGCCAGTCTTTGCCGGTATCCGAAGCCGAATTCCGCGACTCCATGCCCGACAGCAGGCAGCACCCCAGCAGCAAACCAGCCGTCAACACGTTGTGCAGCCGGGTGTTGAATCCTTTCCTGAAAAGATTCATTTTTCGAATTTTCATTGATTACGGTTTAGGAACGTATTCGAACATCAGGGTCATTCAGAGCGCCAATACCATCAAATTCTGACCACGGGATTCTCTAGTTTGGCACCAATCATCTACAAATAATGCAAGAAAATAATACTATCTGTAAAAACATCCATTTACTAAAAAAAGGGTCAAATTTTCAGCAAAAGCAGAACAATGGGAGCGGTTTGTCGTTACTAAATAATAATTGGCAAAAATCGATTATTGCAAAACATACCACTTCATCCACGGTTTTCGGCGGCTTAAACCGTCATTTTAACCGCTGACACAAAATTATTTAGCAACTTATTTATCGGAAGTTTACCTTCGGCTTATTAACACATACCACAACCACATCATGAGTGTCGTCATTAAACCAACCGTTAGCAACATCATCAATCTCTGGTTCGGCGCGGATACGCCCATCCGTCAGTACAAGATCAAACTCAATCCCGATCTGTGGGGCGCCTGCCAGCAAACCAATCAGAACTTTACACTGACCCGCAGTCAGCCCATCGAGCAATACCGGAAGTCCGACAAAGTTGCTTTTGCCAAAGCCGTTTTGATGGAATTAGAGCGGAATAAGCAGACACTGGCCACCAATCCCCGTTGTCTGAACTGACCGTGTCAGGGCTTATTGAAATACGTACCAGGTTTGACTTTTTGCAGGAATAGTAACCCGAAGCGTCAGTTTGCTTCCGTCCAGCGCCCGACTCGCAAACGCGCCGTCCTGCTGGCTGATGGAAACCCGGTTTTTCAAACCCGTGTAGTATAGATCGACCGTCAACGTTCTCGTAATCGGCTCATCCAGCGGGTTATACACCATCAGCAGACCTTTCTCTTTTCCGGCGGCATCGACGTGCAGAATGGCGTCGTAATCCCGTCCGTCGGGTCGGCGCAGGTGGATGAGGTCGGCGTCCAGAATGGGGCGGTGTTTCTTGTAAAAACCTACCCATTTTTTCACCACGGCTTTGGTTTCCGGCGCGTCGTACAACTGCGGTCCGCGGTAACAGGCCTGCACACCCGCCCCGAACAGATTGGCCATCCGCTGCTCGTAATGCGGCAGATGGTCTTTCAGCGGTTCGATGGTAGCCGCCGGACCACCGCCGTGGTATTCGACCAGCGGCACGAACATCCAGCCCATCGACGGCGTTTTTTCCCAGGTACCGTCGTAAATGTTCTGCCGTTCGATAATCTCCTGGTATTCACGGGGCAGCGACCAGTTTGTTTCGCGGTAGCCCATCGCAATCTTGTTGCTCCCCGCCAGAAAATACCAGTCGGGCACGTTCAGGTAAATGCCTTTCCCGCGACACCACTGGTAAAAATCACGGATTCGGGCAAACTGTTTCCACTGCGAATCTTCCAGACCCGTGTGGCCGGGGTGACTCGTGGAAGCGCAAATGTCGCCCGGATATGAACCGTCGTGCTCCAGGATGTCCATGCCGGTTTCCTGGTAAAAACGGTATAAATTTTCGAAATACCGCTGTCCCCAGGCACTTTCCAGACAGGGCGAATGACCGAAAATGGGAGTCATGCCGGGTTTCGGCATGACCACGTCATTTTCTTGATCAATCGACCGGCTCGCCAGCAGGGAATACCCACCGATGGCAATGCCTTTCGAAGCTGCGTAGTCCTTCAACGCCTTCATGCGCTGCCGGTTTTGCCGGGTCGAATCTTCGATGTTAAAACCGCTGCCGAACGTCAGAATGGCCATCTCGAAACCGGCCTCCGCGCACTGATCGACGGCTTTTTTTACGTCGGCATCGGCCGAACTGCGGATGTGCATCAGGATCGGATTTTCGGTCACCCAGGGCGCGATCGTGCGGTACATTTTCCGCTGCGCCAGCCCCCGGCGTTCCCGGTCGCCGGAGTCGTAGAGCAATTCCCAAAGCCGCATGCTTTCAAACGGCTGCCCCCGAACGATCTTCTGCCCAACACCCTGCCGGGGCTGGCAAACCAGCACCGATGGTGTTTTAAGGTTGTAATTCACCTGCGTGCGGTACGTCGCGTCTTCCTGCCATTCGACGCAGGCGTTTTCGGACGCGTTGGGCGCCATCGACTGGAACGCAAAATCGCTCTGGGCAAAAATCGGCGGCAATTCCCAGCGCCGTTTGGCTTCTACGGAGCTTTCGGCTTCGGTCACGGCCAGGTGTTCGGTTCGGAGATTGTTCAGCACAAAACCTTCCGCCGATGCGGTTTCGACCGTCACCCACTTACTGAGCAGCGGCAAACCGTCGTACAATTCGTAATGCACTTTCACGACCAAACCGTTCAGAAAATCCAGATCAGCCCCCGGATTCTGCGGGCCACCGAGCAAGGTCAACTGCTCAATCCGGCAGCGGCCCGTCGATTGGGAAGCAGACTGCTCTGAGGTATTGCCTTTCTGATCGGTTTTTCCGACCCGGATGCCTTTCGGAACGGAGGCCAGGTCGAGCGTGCGAAGCGCTTTGTAACCAATACCGTCTTCCGATACCGACAAAAGCACTTTGCCCAACGCCAGTTCGATGCGCAGATACCAGGATTTGGCGGGATCGAACCCCTCGAAAAACTCTCCCTGATCGCCATTTTGCAAACCAAACTGCTGGTTGCCGGGCGAGAGATAGAATTTCAACGGCGGCCGATCCGCAAACGTGAGCGCCACACCCGGCCCGTAATACACACTTTGATCCGTTCCCGAATTGAGTTTACAAATCACCACGGCGGTTTTTTCGGGCCATGGCCGCTCCGCAAACAGGGTGCTGTTGGCCGGAATCTGAATTTCACCCGCTTTGCCTTCATTCGTAAACGACGCGGACTGATTCCCCGGCGACGCCACGATTTTCCAGTCGGACGACAGACTCCGAAAACCGTCGTCCAGCAGTTTGGTGCGCCGGTCATCGGACGTCAGGCGGTTTTGGTTATTGCGAATGATGTCGTCCGTCGTTCCGTACGTAAACGTGACCTCCAGCCCTTTAGGGGGCCAGTCGGCTTTCTGCGTCGACCAGGCCGTCCGGCGGTTCCACTCCATCCGTTTTTTAATCGGAGACACCTCATACGTCAGCATTTTCAGGCTGTAGGGATCGGCTTTCATGGTTTTGAGCCAGCCCGTCAGCAGGTAATTCTGAATGGGCTGGCCAGTCAACCCACCCACTTTGATTTCGTGGCCGTTGATCCAGAGAATGGCTTCGGGCGACACCGACCGCAGCAGCGATTCTCCCGTCGTCAAATTATCCAGACCTACCGATGCGCCGTTGGGTTCGAGGGAAAAGGTTCGGGTAATGAGACCGTTGCTCAAGGCCAGAAAGCCTTCTTTGGTTCGATAAACCGCCGATTTTTGGGCTGGTGCAGCCAGAAGCCAGTCGGTTTTGCTCCGCAGTTCTTCGCTGGAATACACCGGCAGACGGGCAATGGATTGGGCGTGAAGCGCAGAAACGACACCCCACAGAAACGCGATGGACAGGATGGGTCGGATAAGAAATTGGGTCATGGAACTTGATGCGAAACAGTCGGTGGTGGGAACGTCTTTTCGGAAAATAAGCGAATTCCGACCGGTTTCCCGATCCCATCGGGGCTTTTTTTTATTCCCGGGCGGGCAGACGCTACAGATTGGCAAAATTACTACGAATGCATTCTTTCCGCGCGCTGTACTTTGTTGTAAACCGAATCGCGGGCGGTTTTGTCGGTTCGCTTCGTACCGCAGCCCAACCCGTCGGCAGACTTGTTTTCTCCGTCTTCGCCATGTCTAAACCAATCAAGATTCTGAACATCGTCGGTGCCCGGCCTAACTTCATGAAAGTGGCACCCCTCCACCGGGCCTTTCAACGCTATCCGCAGGTTCGGTCAATCATCGTTCACACCGGACAGCATTACGACGCCAAAATGAGCGACGTCTTTTTCAGCCAGTTGGAACTTCCGAAACCCGATTATTTTCTGGGCGTTGGCGGAGGGTCGCACACGCAGCAAACCGCCCGGATCATGCTGGAATTTGAAACCGTGATGGAAACGGAACAGCCGGATCTGGTGCTGGTGGTGGGCGATGTCACCTCCACGATTGCCTGCGCGCTGGTGGCCGTCAAGATGCACGTTCCGGTGGTTCACGTAGAAGCGGGTTTGCGGAGCCGGGACCGGCGCATGCCCGAGGAAATCAACCGCATCCTGACCGACAGCATTTCCGACCAGCTGTTCATCACCGAGCAGGCCGGTCTGGATAATTTAAAACACGAAGGGGTCTGTAACGAAAAAGTGCATTTTGTGGGCAACGTCATGATCGACTCCCTGATGCATTACCGCCAGAAAGCCGCCGAAACCAAAACCGTTGAGAAGCTCGGATTAAAGCCGCAGGAGTACGTTCTGATGACGATGCACCGGCCCGCCAATGTCGACACGGAAGCCGGTTTACGGAGCATCCTGCAAATCATCGAAGATACCGCTCCCTACCGAAAAGTCCTGTTTCCCATTCACCCGCGGACGCTCCACAACCTGGAAAAATTCGGCCTGTCCTCCCGGCTTTCCGCCATCGCCAACCTGATGTTGATGGAACCGCAGGGGTATCTGGAATTTCTGAACCTGATGGAACACGCGGCCCTGATCGTGACGGATTCGGGCGGTATACAGGAAGAAACGACCTACCTTCAGGTTCCCTGCCTGACCTTTCGTGACAGCACCGAACGACCCGTGACCGTCGAACTGGGCACCAATCAGTTGCTGGCCGATCTGAACCCGGAAACCGTTCACGGCAAAGTACTGGAGATTCTGAAAGGCCATTCCAAAAAAGGGATCATTCCCCCGCTCTGGGATGGAAAAGCTGCCCACCGAATCGCCGAGATTCTGTTTGCGTGATTGAAGTAATGATAAATGTAAAATGGCGAATGATGAATGTAAAAGTGCCGGGCTGGCTACTCCTTTTACATTCATCATTCGCCATTTTACATTTATTATTCCCTTTTCGCGGTAGCGCATCAGACCTAAAAACCAGACAGTCGGTCAAGCAAAAAAACAAACCCGGCCCTAACAGGCCGGGTTGTTCCACGTTTCAAAGAGTTACCCTACCTCCATAGGATAACGCTGCAAGCTAGGCGGTTTCTACTGCGTGGACTATAGTAAATTTTCTATTTTACAGACAAATCAACATTCGTTCGTTTGGGCAGACCAACCCCTCCCCTGCCCACATTTGGCTAGTTTTCTACACGGCTGCCCCTGGCCATCCGGCTATATTTACGACACAGAGCCCGGGCAATGTCTCAACCGGTTTCACGTACCTATAGCACTTTCATCGTGATTTTTTGGGGTAGAATAACTTATAAAACAGCTCACAGGCAGACCGGCCTGGTATTGATGATGGCTTTCGGAATATTGACCTCTTCCGTAGCGCAAAAGGTAGCTGATTTAACTGAAGAGCAGGTTCAGCAATTTATTCAGCAAGCCAAATCGAGTGGACTTTCTGAGGCACAAATCGAACAACTGGCCTTGTCAAGGGGCTTTACCCAGGCCGATATCACGAAAATGCGTCAGCGGGTTTCCGACCTCAACACCGTACCCAAATCAGAACCGGTTCGCGAGCCGACCGGCGGCCGCACCCAGTCGGAAGACTCGCCGGTTCCGGTTCCTCCACCGGTTGCTGTTCTAACACCACCCACCAGCGAAACCACCCTGCTCATCCCGACGGTCTTTGGTGCTTCTCTGTTTACCAACGCAAACCTGACCTTCGAGCCTAACCTCCGGATTCCAACGCCCAAAAACTACCAGCTTGGCCCGGATGATGAGCTGATCGTCGATATTTTTGGGAACGCCCAGCAAACCTACCGCACCAAGATCAATCCGGAGGGCACGATCCGTCTGGAAAACCTCAGCCCCATATCCGTCAATGGGTTGACGATGGAACAGGCCGAACAGCGCATCGTTACCCGGCTCCGGCAATTGTATGCGGGCCTGAACACCCCTGGCAGTGGCATTCAGGCGCAGGTGTCGCTGGGGAATATCCGGAGCATTAAAGTCACCCTGATTGGCCAGGTCGTCAAGCCCGGCACCTATACCCTGTCGTCACTGGGAACGGTTTTTAACGCCCTCTATGCCGCTGGCGGGCCGGACCCCGGCCGTGGTTCTTTCCGCGACATCCGGGTATACCGCGCCAACCGCCAGATTCGCACACTCGACATCTACGACTTTCTGCTTGGAGCCGACCAGAAAGACAACATTCGGTTACAGGATCAGGACATCATTTTCGTCAACCATTATGACACCCGAGTGGCGTTGACTGGCGAGGTGAAACAGCCCGGTCTGTATGAGGTCAAAAAGGGGGAAATGTTGAAAACCGTGCTGGCTTTTGCCGGTGGTTTCACCGATCGGGCGTATACAGCCTCGCTGACCCTGCGCCGGAATACACCCAAAGAACTTGAAATCGGTACCATTCCGGCGACGGCCATCAATGCCTTTGTACCCCAGCGCGGAGATCAGTATGTGGTCGGCAGCATTACCGATCGCTTCAGCAACCGGGTGGTGGTCAGCGGGGCCGTATTTCGTCCCGGCACGTACGCCCTGCAAAACAATGCTACCCTTAAACAGCTCATTACGTCGGCGGAAGGCTTGCGGGAAGACGCGTTTCTGAACCGGGCTACCATCCGCCGGCTTCGTAAAAACCTCGATCCGGAATTGATTTCTATTGATCTGGGGAAACTCATGCGGGGAGAAACGACCGATATTCCGCTGCAACGCGAAGACAATGTTACCGTTCTGGCGTATAGCGACCTCCGGGAGAAGCGAACCATTGCCCTACAGGGAGCGGTCAATAAACCGGGAACATTCGACTATGCCGACAGCATGAGCGTGGCCAACCTGATCGTTTTGGCGGGTGGATTTACCGAAGGCGCCACAGCCTCACGCATCGAAATTGCCCGCCGGATCCGAAATGATTCTACGGGTTTACCGAACAATCAGAACGTGCGGCTCTTTCAGTTTAATCTGGATGAGAACCTCCGGCTCAACGAAGCCGATGCCCATTTCAGTCTCCAACCCTTCGATGAAGTGTTTGTGCGCACGTCGCCCCGGTACGAACAGCAAAAAATGGTGACCATTACGGGGGAAGTCACTTATCCGGGACGGTATGCCATCCGCGACAAATCGGAACGGATTTCGGATTTGATCGATCGGGCGGGCGGGTTACAGACCAGCGCCTTTTTGAAAGCTACCCGGTTTATCCGAAAAGAAGAATTAATCTCCATCGATATTCATCAAATTCTGCAAAGACCAACCGACAGTGGCAATCTGCTCCTGCTGGCTGGCGATTCCATTGTTATTCCCCGGAAGGTCGAATTAGTCCGCATCCGCGGAGAAGTCCTGAATCCATCGACGGTAGATTTTAATCAGGCCAAATCGTTTCGTTCCTACATCAACGAATCCGGCGGTTTTACCTCAAAAGCCCAACGCCGAAAATCATACGCAATCTATGCCAACGGGCAAATCCGGCGGACGAAACAGCTCCTGTTTTTCCGCTCGTTTCCCAAACCCGATCCGGGGATGGAACTGGTTGTTCCATCCAAACCAAAACGGGAGGAAAGCAAATTATCGCCCGCAGAGCGGGTGGCCGTCATGACCGGAATCACGTCTCTGGCGGCTGTTGTCCTGACCATTATCCGATTATTTTAACGAGCGATCCTGATGACGACGGCGAACCATGTGACCACCACCCAGTCTCCTCAAGCTGGCTATTGGATGGATTTATCGCCCGGACGAATCGGAAAGGTGCTCTGGCGCAGCCGGATCCGGGTGCTTTCCATCACGGCTCTTTTTGCGGTGACCGGCGTTGTCGTTTCTTTGCTAACCCAGCCTGAATACGTCTCTGAAGCGCGAATTATGCCGGAAATCAGCCAGGGAACGGGGGACGTACTCCAGAAACTGGCCTCCGTGGCCGGTTTTGCCGGTTTGGAATTTGGCGAAACCGGTGGCGTCGAAGCCATTCGTCCCGACCTGTATCCCAACGTTTTGCAGAGTACGCCCTTTATTTTGTCGCTGCTGGAACAGCCGGTTCCGACCAGCGACGGCGGCAAAACAAGCGTGTCTGCCATGCTGACGACACCAGATTCATGGTCATGGCTCACATCCAAAAAGAAGCCGGCTCCGCTCCGGCCCAATGCCAATCCGAACACCCTCCAACTCACGCAGGAGCAGCAGGATTTACTGGAAGACATTCAGCAGCGGGTTTCGGCGAAAATGGACACCCGCTCCGGCATCATTACGGTATCGGCCCGCATGCCCGATCCCACGGCCGTGGCGGCTGTTACGCAGATCGCCCTGGATTATTTAACCCGTTATGTATCGAATTATCGCACGGAGAAAGTTCGCCGTGACCTTGAATTCTATACCAACCGATTGAAAGAAGCGAAACGTCGTTTCGAACTTGCTCAATACAGCATGTTCCACTACAACGACCAGCACAAATACATGGTGGTGCAGGCCGCTACCATGGAAAAACAGCGTATTGAAGCAGAATTGACTATTTCTCAGGTCGTTTATACGGAATTGGCCAAGCAATTTGAGCAGGCAAAAATTAAGGTGCAGGAACAAACACCCGTTTTTAAGGTATTGGAACCCGCCAAAATTCCCCTGAAACGATCGTCGCCCCGACGCACGATGCTGGTGATCCTGTATACGCTGGTGGGGTTTGTGGTAGGCAGTGTGACGGCGCTGGCGGTGGGGTTCGATGTGATCGGCCGGCTGCGCCAAAGCCTGGCCGAGTAATCGCGCAGAGCCGGCGTGGCAAGCCGGGAATCGTAACGAGTCATTTTAATCCCGGAAACAATGTTTCGCCGTGTTTTACATTCCATAGCGGCCAGCGTATTGGGTCAGGCCGGCCAAATCCTGATCCAGTTGATCAGTGTGCCGCTGCTGATTCAGTATTGGGGATTGACGTATTACGGCGAGTGGTTGCTGTTGTTTACAATACCGTCGTACCTGAGTCTGAGTGATGCCGGGCTCGCTTCGGCCCTCTCCAATGAACTGCTGATTGTGGTCAGCAAAAAAGACGAGTCGAAAGCCGCCCGACTCCTGGGGAATGGCATCACCGCGATTCTTGGTTTTGGGGGTTTGGGCGCGGTTCTTCTGGCGCTCGGATTGAAACTCACTGGTTTTACGACCTGGCTAAAGATCAACTACATCAGCGAATCGGACGCCTGGCAGACTTTGCTCTTTCTGATGATGTATGTGGTGCTGGCTCTTCAGCAGGAACTCCTCAGTACCGTTCCCCGGGCAGAAGGAGACAACGCCAGCGGTCGGATTTGGATTACCGTTACGCGTCTGCTTGAATTTGCCGTAGTGATCGTGCTGGTTCGCAACGGTAGCCAGGCTGCTACGGTAGCATTGGCCTATTCGGTGGTGCGCGGCAGTAGCTGGGCGGGGATGTTTCTGTGGTATCGCCACCGCTACCCCTGGGTTCGTCAGGTCAAAACCGGCTTTTTTCCCTTGGCCGAAATCCGACCCCTGTTTAGTCCTTCGCTGGCTTTCTTTGGATTTGCACTGGCCAATTCCATCGTCCTGCAAGGCAGCACACTGCTCATTGGCGCTTTCATGACCCCGGTTCAGGTGGTGGTCTACACGACACTGCGTACCCTCAGCAATTTTATCCGGCAAATCATCAACGTCCTGACCTCGGCCATCTGGCCGGAATTGACTCGCGCGCTGGTAGCCTACGATTATTCCACGGCAATTCTACTCCACCGGCGGGTTTGCCAGATTGCGCTATGGTCGTCTCTGCTGTTTCTGATTGCCCTGGAAATCACAGGCGGATCGATACTTTCCGTTTGGACCAAAGGTGCCGTAAAACCCGAGCAACCCGTTTTCACCCTGCTGTTGCTAACATCCCTCCCCTACAGTTTATGGAATACCAGCGCCACCACGGCCATCTCGGTGAACCGGCACCAATCGATCGCTTTGGCATTCCTGGTCAGCAGCTTAGGCTCCTTACTGGCTGCCACCTGGCTGATTCCGTCTTATGGACTGGCCGGCATGGCCATCGGGCTTTTGCTGGGTGACGGTTTCATGCTGTTCCGGGTTTTTCAGAATAGCCTCAGCATTCTTTCGGAGGAACGCATCGGGAAACTGGTGCCAGCCCTTGTCACGGATTTCGCGTGGTTAAACCCCTTACGCAAATGAGCAAACTCCGCCAATCCGTAACCGCCCATGCCGGTGCCCGCGACCACTACCAACTGAGTCTGGCCCTGCACGAAGCCAACTGGCTGAATCAGTTGATTACCGAGTCCTATGCCCCGGACTGGCTGTACCAAAGCCTACCTGCTTACGCCAAAAAGCGGTATTGTCCGGGTTTACCGGCGGCTAAAATCAGCCTATCCTTGCCCGCTTCCTGGAAAACCGCTAAAGCACACGCTCTGCAACGCGATTACAGCCTCGACATCGATAAAGCAATCAGTCTTACTGCCTTACGAACTGCAGAAGCCGCCGGGAGCAATCTGTTTCTCTACAGCTACTACGCTTTTCAGGCTTTTCAACAGGCCGAACAGGCTGGAATTTCGCACCGGATTTTATTCCAATTGCATCCGCACCCGCTTTCGGTACGGACGATTCTATCGGAGGAGATCGATCGTTTGCCATTTGCCAGCCAGTCGATTCTGGCGGAAATGGAGTTTTCGCTGGCAGATCAGCGGCTGGAAGGCTTAATCGCCGAACCGCAATTGGCTACTTCCTGCGTTGTCGCGAGCCAGTTTACCCGAAAAACGCTGATCGAGAATGGCCTGGTCGCCGGGCAGATTCGGGTCGTACCGTATGGCGTCGATACGGCGGCTTTTCCGCAACGCCGGAAGGCTCCTTCAGTCCATCCATTCCGAATCATTTTTGTGGGCCGCATGAACCAGCGCAAAGGGCTGGCGGATCTCTTGCAGGCCGTCCGTTTGCTGAAAAGCCAGACCATCGAAGTGGTGCTTTGTGGGCGCGGCTACATCGACCACAATATTTTAAAAGAATATAAAGACCTGAAAATCAAAGTATACGAAGCCATTGAATTGAGCCGACTGGTGCAGGAGCTTCAGCAGAGCCACGTGTTTGTCCTGCCTTCGCTGGCGGAAGGTTTCGCGCATGTCATTCTGGAAGCTATGGCGACCGGTTTGCCCGTCATCACGACGGAGAACACCTGCGGGCCGGATGTCATCGTGGAAGGAAAACACGGGTATTTGGTACCCATCCGCAATCCGGAGCGGCTGGCGGCTCTGCTCGATTCCGCCATTACCGAACAGAACGCTTGGTTTGAAATGGGCCGTTTGGCCGCCGTTCAGGCACGCTCTTTCACATGGGCACGGTTTCGGGAAGGAATTCGGGCGGTATACCAGGACTTTATTGGCACGAACTAAAACCGGCTATGACAAAAATTCGACTGAGTTTTTATACCAATATTCCAACCCCCTATCAACAGGACTTCTTTGAAGCACTGTCGGTTTATTTTGATTTAACGGTGGTTTACTACGCTAAAACGGAAGTAGACAGACAATGGTCGATCAAAACCGAAAACCGTCCCTATCAAATTCATTATTTAACGGATACGATTGTTGCCCGGTGGATTCAGAAACGACTGAAAGACTACCATTATAGCTGGTCCATTATCCGATTATTGGCCCGTGACAAGGCCGATTATGTCATTTTCAGTGGTGCTTACTGGATCCCGAATACAATGTTCGGTTTAATCATTTCCAAAATCAGAAAAAAGACCATTGCCTTCTTTGGAGAGCGCCTAACCGATGCAGGTTCTCCCTTTAAAAAATACTTGAAGAAAATAAGCCTTACCCCGGCAAAGTGGGCCTGTCAACGCTTATTTGCCGGAGGAAAAGAGGCTGCTCAATCCTATCAATCTTACGGTTTTATATCGCCTATTTCAATCATTCCTTACAATATTGATATCACCCGCTTTGATAAAATCAATTTAAATCAGGAGAAATTGAATAAAATCCGAACCCGTTATAAACCAATCAATCAACTTGTGCTTCTTTCATCAGGGTCGCTGATTACAAGAAAGAATATGGCAACCTTAATCAAAGCTGTAAAAGACAGTAACATAGCGGTTTCGATGGTAATTATTGGAGAAGGGGATGAACGACGATATTTGGAGGAATTGATTGGGAATGATGAGCGCATTCATTTGACAGGATTTGTTCAGGCCAGTGAATTACCCTATTACTATAACCTGGCCGACGTTTTTGTTTTTGCCTCCCGGTATGATGGCTGGGGCGTTGTAATCAATGAAGCGATTGCTGCCGGATTACCCATCATCAGCAGTGAAAACGTGGGAGCAGCCCGGGAATGGCTAATCAACGGCATCAATGGATTCGTATGTCCGCCAAATGACACCAAAGCGTTCCGGCAATCTATCGAGAAGCTAGTCAACACGCCCGATTTGCTGGAGAGTCAGGCGGCCTACAACCGAAATTTTCGGGATAAAACCAGCTCCACGCATTACGCCGGGTTGATGTATGAAGCAATTAACCAAGACTTACGAGGATGATTTGGCTTTACATATTCCTTAATGCGGTCGTTCTCATCAACGGATTTCTGTACGTTCACCGAATGGGAACCCGACAGGTGATGCCCTTTGCCATCTGCCTGGTTTTATTGTCCATTTACTGCCTTTTTACACCCACATATTTCTATCTTATTGATCGCCAGACCTCAATGGGAGATGAGGGTTTATTTCTTTTTACCGGAAAAACCATTACAGGGTATTATGAAAAAGGAATGTTTTTTTACATGACGGCCAATACACTTTTTATTGCTGGTTTCATATGGAAACGGTATCCGATACATTCGTTCAGGTATACGATTAAACCAGAAGCCATTTCACGTCTTCAAAACTGGTCTCTTTTTCTTTATTTTCTTTTTTTCAGCATTGTATTCATTGATATTGCCATTAGCGGGATTAATCCATTGGATATCTTACTGGGCAGCGCGGACGAAAGTTTGTTCGGACAGGAGAGCATAACCAATTCATATTATTTCCGAAACTGTGCCGATTGTATCATCACCACTGTTGTACTCTTTGCGTATTTAAAGGGAAACAAATACAAAGTAACGGCCATGACACTACTGGCTTTTATTTTATTTGCCATCATGGGATTTCGCTACCGGATCATATTGACGATTCTGGGTCTTATTCTAGTCTACGGTCTGGATACCAAATCGATCATTCCATACAGCCGGATTCTTTTAACCAGCATGGCTCTCCTCTATTTCATTTTTTTTATTACATATAATCGCTGGAATTTTATACAGGGGCGGTTTTCGGATTTATCCTACAATCCGGTTGAATTTGAATACGGTGTTTTTTTCGAGCAAACCCGGGCATCTCTGGCCGATTTTAATTTGATCCGGTATTATGAAGCGAACCCCGAAATCCATCATGATTACGGCCTGACTATGTTTGGCTACGTACTGATTAAAGCATTACCTAAATTCGTTTTTCCCAACGGTGTAAAGCCCTACCCCCCTCCCGCGCTTACCATTCTGGATAATTCCCTGGAATTACCGAAACAATGGGCGAGAACCGGAGAAGCAACGCTGCATTATGGCGCTTTTTACGGGGCATTCGGCGGGTTAGGGTTTGTCATCATGCCCTTTTTGATGGGCTTTTGGCTCCGCTTCGTCGTCAGTCGAAACCCGGCTTTCACCCCCCTCGGCTTTCTAAAACAGGTGGTTTTTTCACTGGCTATATTCCAGTTTGTAACCCGGGGGTATTTCCCGCAGTTTGTGGATCATTTTGTTTACATCTCTCTTCCGGTTTGGCTGCTAAGCGGGTTGCTGAAACGGTCGACGGTTCTCAGTACACCATGAAACTACTCATTAACGCCTTTAACCTGGCTTCGGCCGGTGGGCTTAACGTAGCCCTGAATTTCCTGAAAAACATCCCATATTTAAAAAGCGATGCTGACCGAATTCATGTAATTGCCCCACAAGCCTGTGGTTATGAAGCACTTGAATCGGATAGCTTTAAAATTCATTATCTACCCAAAGCGTTGAACCACTGGATGACCCGGCCGTATATGGATCATGTCTGGTATCCGAAGGTATTGAATGAAATCAAGCCGGAAATTATTTTTACCATGGGCAATTTTCCGTCCCCGGTCCCCTACAAACAGGTCGTTCTGTTGCATTTGCCACACCTGGCGTACCCGGAAGACCAAGACCTCTGGAAACAGGTAGGTCCTGAAATTATCTTCAAGATCAAACTGCGCGACTGGGTTTTTAAAAGGCGGTTATCGCACGTTGACATTTTGCTGGTGCAGACCTATACCATGCAGAAACGGCTACTGCAGGTGTATCCCCAACTTCCTTCAATACAGCTTTTTCCGAATGCTTATACGTTATTGAACAGCCAGTCGACCTATGAATTGCCCGTCAAAAAGCAGACCAACCTGACGTATTTAATGTGCTTGTCACGCTATTATCCACACAAAAATCTGGAGATCCTTGTTGAGGTGGCCCGGCTAATGAAAGCCCGGCAGATGCCCTACCGGATTTTTATTACCATCGAAGCCTGGCAACATCCGAAGGCGAAACGCCTTTTGGAAACGATAGCGCAGGCATCGCTGGCGGATTTCCTGATTCCCATCGGAAATGTCCCCGCCGACTGCGTAGCCTCTCTTTATCAGCAGGTTGACGGGCTGATTTTGCCAACCCTGCTGGAATCGTTCACGGCTACTTACGTCGATGCCATGCACTTCGGCGTTTCCATTTTCACGTCTCAACGTGATTTTGCCGAAGAAATCTGTGGTGAAAGTGCGCATTATTTCGATCCGCTTTCGGCCCAAAGCATTGTCGACACCGTTCACGCCGGGTATTCGAACGAAACCCTGCGGCAACGCAAAATTACCGAGGGACGCCGGCGTTCAACGACTTTACCCGACTGGACGGAGGTCAGCCGAACGTGTTGGGAATTACTGGTATCTCTGGCCGAAAACGAGCAGATAAACGTAAAACAATGAACTGAATCCAAATTGTCCTCCTCTTGAAAACCATGATTCTGATCAAAACCCTCCGGCACTTTCGCCCGCTCGTTCTGCCCCTTGTCGGAATAACCGCCTTTCTTTTTCTGGATGCCTGCCAGCCGTCCACCACCGAACCCATCGCATCCGGTTACGACTACCAGCCCCTGGAAAAAGGCAATTACTGGATTTATGAAGTCACGGAACAGCAATTTGCCATCAATGGCAGTTCAACCACCCAGACGTATCAGTTGCGGGAGACCATCACGCATTCGTACGCAGATGCAGCCAATGCCGACCCGACCGGCAGTGCCACCTTTCGCCTGGAACGTCACCGCCGGGCCAACGACAGCCAGAGCTGGCAACCCGACTCCGCAAACAGCATCCGAATCACTGACAATCAATTGATTAAAACCGAAAACAACCTTTCCTATATCAAGCTGGTTTTTCCGCTCATCGACCAGTTTCAGTGGAATGGTAATGCTTTTAATACGGCCGGTGAAGACCTGTATCAACTCAAAAATACCGACAAACCGTTCGTCGTTCTGAGCAGATCGTTTCCTGAAACCGCCACCATCGTCCAGCAAAACGATTCCACGCTGGTGTCGCAGGACAAACGAATGGAAATCTACGCGCGCGGGGTTGGCTTGATCTATAAAGAAAAAGTACAATTGCAATTTTGCTCTTCAACGCCTTCGTGTGTTGGAAAAGCCCAAATCGACTACGGAATCCGGCAGTATTTCCGCCTGCGAACTTACGGAAAATGAAACCGTCGCGTCCCGGTTTCGTTTCTCGCCCATAGAATGGATGTTTTTCTACAGGAACGCCCCTCTGCTTCTGACGATATTTGGTTTAGGTACCGGATCAAGAACCGTCAAGATGAATGCGAAACAACAAGTTCACGATTTCTGGAATGAGGCCTCCTGCGGTGAAGACTTATACCTGAAGGGGGAAACGCTTCGTCAGAAATACCATCAACAGGCCAAAGAACGATACAGTTTAGAGCCGTATATTGCCGACTTCGCTGACTTTCAATCATTTGCCGAGCGACAGGTTTTAGAAATCGGGGTAGGCTTGGGGGCAGATCACCAGAAATTTGCGGAGGCCCACGCCAACCTGCACGGTTGCGACCTGACCGAACGTGCCATTGCGCACACCCGCGAACGATTGGCCTTGTTCAGTTTGCGCTCGGAACTACGGGTCGCTGACGCCGAAAACCTTCCGTATGATTCCAATACGTTTGACCTGGTGTATTCGTGGGGTGTTATCCACCACAGCCCGGATACCCAGCGGGTTGCGGATGAAATATTCCGGGTTTTAAAACCCGGAGGACTGGCGAAAATTATGATCTACCACAAACACAGTTGGGTGGGCTACCTGCTCTGGCTTCGGTATGCACTCGCCCGGGGAAAGCCCACAACCGATCTCGCAGCCATCTATGCCAATCACCTGGAAAGCCCCGGAACCAAAGCCTACAGCAAAGCCGAAGCACAGCAGTTATTCGCCCAGTTTCGGCAGGTTTCCATCAAAACCGTCCTGACCCACGCCGATTTGCTGACTTCGCAAGCCGGTCAGCGGCACCGGAGCTGGCTGCTCACCATCAGCCGTCGGCTGTATCCCCGCTGGCTGATCAAAACGTTTTTTCCGGAACACGGGCTATATATGATGATTTCTGCCATTAAATAAGCACTCAAATAAAGTCCGTTGATTGCTCGGGTTTACAGCCACCATTTAACTCATTGAATGTCAATACGGTATCTAGCTGATTACAACCATGAACTTTAAACCGGTCTACTCCTAGCATGTGCGGCATTGCGGGCATCGTCAGTACTTCCATTCCTCCGTCCGTCGACCTCCAATCGACCATCCGCCACCGTGGGCCGGACGGGGAAGGTATTTTCAATGCACCGGGAATCCAACTGGCCCATACCCGTCTGGCAATCCTGGACCTGTCGCTCAATGGCAGGCAGCCCATGCAAACCGCCGACGGTCGCTACGTCATTATTTTTAACGGCGAGATCTACAACCACCTCACGCTGCGGGCGACCCTGACCGACCGCTATATCTTCCGGTCGTCGTCGGACACCGAAACGCTGTTGTACGGTTTTGCGGCTTACGGAACGGCAGTTTTCAGAAAATTGAACGGGATTTTTGCCTGCGCCATTTTCGATACCGTCACGCGCCAACTGGTGTTGGCCCGGGATCAGTTTGGCGTAAAACCGCTGTATTATTACCACAAAAACGGGTTGTTCCTCTTCAGTTCGGAGCTAAAAACCATTGCCGCTTATCCCGGTTTAGATAAAAGCATCGACTATCCTGCACTCGTCAACTACCTGCATTTTCTGTATTCGCCCGGTATGCAGACGCCTTTTCAGCACGTCAGCAAGCTGTTACCGGGTCATTTGATTCAGTTGTCGATCGACGAACCTGCTTCGATTTGCCTCAAACGGTATTACGACCTGCCTTTCCGGGGTACCTATTCCGAACAATCCGAATCCCAGTTGCTGGAAGAACTTGACGAGCGGCTTTTCTGCGCCGTAAAACGCCAGTTGCAATCCGATGTACCCCTGGCTTTTTTTCTGTCTGGCGGCCTGGATTCCAGTCTGGTTATGGCGATGGCCAAACGGGCGCATCCCAACGAGCAGTTGACCGGTTACACCATTCGCACGGCGTTCCAGAATGGAAAATTCGAGGGCTTTGAAAACGATTTGCCGTATGCCCGGCAGGTGGCGGCCCATTTAAACGTCGATCTGGTGGAAGTGGATGCCAATGTAGACATCGTCCGCGATTTCGACCAGATGATTTACCACCTCGACGAACCACAGGCTGACACGGCCCCTTTTAACGTCCTGAATATCTGCCGGGAAGCCCGCAAAAACGGACATACGGTTTTGCTGGGCGGAACAGCCGGAGACGATGTTTTTTCAGGTTACCGGCGTCATCAGGCCCTCAGTATGGAGCCGTTTCTGAACCGGATTCCGCCCGCCGTGGGCCGGTTGCTGAACCGCACCATTAACCTCGGCACCAACGATGCGCCCTTGCTTCGGCGGCTCCGGAAGTTAACGGCTGGTATGGGCCAGCCCCAACATGAACGAATGGCCGATTATTTTGCCCGTCTGCCCCTTGCCACCAACCATAACTTATTCGAAAGCACCATCGGAAAAACGCTGCACGGCCACCAGCCCAGCCATCAGTTGCTGGCGGCCCTTGAGCGAATTCCCGACGAAAAAAACCTGCTCAACCAATTACTATTCTGGGAGTTATCGTATTTCCTGCCGGATCATAACCTGAACTATACCGACAAAATGAGCATGGCGGTCGGTGTCGAAACCCGCGTGCCATTTCTCGATACCGAACTGGTTGAGTTCAGTACCAAGTTGCCGCCATCCCTGAAAATGCACGGGCGAACCACCAAATACCTGCTCCGAAAAGTGGCCGAGCGGTATTTACCCCAATCCGTCATCTACCGCCCCAAAACCGGCTTCGGAACGCCCCTGCGCGACTGGCTCCGCACCGGCCAGTTGAACGAAATGCTCCAGCGGTATCTTTCCGAAGAAAGTCTGCGGAAACGGGGCATTTTCGATCCGGTAGCCGTACACCAGTTAATTCGGGATAATCAAAACGGAAAGCTCGATGCGTCCTATTCCATCTGGGGATTGATGGCCATTGAGTCGTGGTTCCGCCAGTTTGTCGATTCCGACCATCCGTGACTTATGAAACAACTTATTCTTCACCTGAAAACAGGAAACACCCTATTGGAAGACATACCCGCTCCGCAGGTCCGGCGCGGGCAGGTGCTCATTCAAACGCGCCGGACGCTGGTTTCGCTCGGCACCGAACGCATGCTGGTGGAATTTAGCCGGGGCAGCCTGATTTCGAAAGCCCGCCAGCAACCCGACCGGGTGAAGCAGGTGCTGGAGAAAATCCGTACCGATGGCCTGATTCCAACCCTGGAAACGGTTTTTAACAAACTGGATCAACCGCTCCCGCTCGGCTACTGCAACGTTGGCGAGGTGGTGGCGGTGGGGGAAGGCGTAACCGATTTATCCGTTGGCGACCGCGTTGCCTCCAATGGCCACCATGCCGAAGTGGTTTGCGTTCCGCGGAATCTGGTGGCGCGCGTACCCGACCGTGTCAGCGACGACGAAGCGGTTTTTACCGTCATTGGTTCCATCGGTTTGCAGGGCGTCCGGCTGTTGAATCCGACGCTGGGCGAAACCGTGGTGGTCGTTGGCCTGGGGCTGATCGGGTTGCTTACGGCCGAACTGCTCCGGCTGAACGGATGCCGGGTGATTGGACTGGATGTAGACGAAAAAAAGCTGGAACTGGCCCGCAGCCGGGGCGTAATTGCCCTGAATCCGGCGGGTGGTACTGATGCCGTGAAAGCCGTTCTGGCGCTCACCCAGGGGGTTGGCGCGGATGGCGTCGTGATCACAGCTTCGGCCAAAAGTGACGAACTGATTTCGCAGGCCGCCCGCATGAGCCGCAAACGCGGACGCATTGTGCTTGTTGGTGTCATCGGCCTCAACCTGAGCCGCGCCGAGTTTTACGAGAAAGAATTGACGTTTCAGGTTTCCTGCTCCTATGGCCCCGGCCGCTACGACGACCTATACGAACAACAGGGGGCCGATTATCCCCTCCCGTTTGTTCGCTGGACGCAAAACCGCAATTTTCAAACCATCCTGCAACTGCTGGAAACGGGTCAACTGGATGTCACACCGTTGATAACGGAAGTGGTGCCATTCGAAAATTTTGACCGGATTTACCGCGAAATTTCCCATTCAGCCTCCATTGCGTCGCTGCTGAGTTACCCGGAAAAACGGAATCTGAAACCGGTGGTTCGATTGCGGGAAAGTCAATACGAAGGCGTTGGAACGGCAGTCGCGGGTCTGATTGGTGCCGGCAATTTCACGAGTGCCGTCCTCTTACCCGCTCTAAAACAAACCGGTGCGACCTTGAAAACCATTGCCAGCGCCAACGGACTGAATGGGACATTGCTGGCAAAAAAATACGGTATTGCGCTCAGTACCACCGACTACCGGGAAGTATTGAACGATCCGGAAATCAATCTGGTGGTCATCACCACCCGTCACCAGCAGCACGCCCGGATGACTCGCGAGGCTCTGCTGGCGGGCAAACACGTTTTTGTCGAGAAACCGCTCGCCATCTACGAAGACGAACTGGAGCAACTGGTGGAGGTGGATCAGCAAACCGACAAAACGGTTCTGGTGGGTTTCAACCGCCGGTTTTCGCCCCACGTGCAGAAAATGAAAGCACTCCTGGGCGGTTCGGCGTCCGGCGATGTTCCAATGAACGTCATAGCCACGATGAACGCGGGTTTTATTCCGGCTAACTCCTGGGTACATGACCGGGCCGTGGGCGGAGGACGAATCCCGGGTGAAGCCTGCCATTACGTCGATCTGATCACGTTTCTGACCGGTAGCCGGGTGGTGGCGGTTTGCATGAATGCGATGGGACGGCAAGCCTCCGAAACGAGCGATTCGGCATCCCTCCTGCTGCGGTACGAAAACGGTTCGACGGGCGTCGTCAACTACTTCGCCAATGGCAGCAAAGCCTACGCCAAAGAACGGTTCGAAGTGTATTCGCAGGAACGAACCTTGGTTCTGGATAATTTCCGAACGCTGAAAGGCTACGGTTTCAAAGGTTTTTCTGACTTGTCGACCCAACAGGATAAAGGCCACAAAGCACAGTTTCAGCGGCTGGTGGCGCAGGTGCGCACCGGCGGAGAACCGCTGATTCCTTTCAATGAACTGGTCAACACCACCCGCACGATGCTGGCCGCCCTCCAAAGTTTAAAAACCAGACAGTGGGTGGAAGTCGCCACCGGCGTTAGCGTGACTCAATCGGCAGAACCGTCTCCTATTCTATGAAAAACTGGCGGCTTTATTGGAACACCATCCGGTATTTGCGGACGCGGCAACTGCTGTATCAGTTGATAAACCGCTTGCGTTCAAAACCGTCATTGACCCTAAAAACCGTTCCGCCCGTTACCAATTTCCTCGCGTTTACAGCCCCCGATAAACCACAGCGTCTGACTGGACAAACGTTCACATTCCTGAATCAGTCCGTTTCGTTTCCAACGGAGGTCGACTGGAATTATGCAAAAAACGGAAAGCTCTGGCTGTATAACCTCAATTATTTTGATTTTCTGAATCAACCCGGTCTGGACCTTGAGCAGGGTCTTGGTTTGATCCGGCAGTTTATGCGCCAGTCGGCAGAGTTGAACGGCGGTTTGGACCCCTACCCGGTTTCGTTGCGTGTCATCAACTGGATACGTTTCCTGTCGCATCATCAACTCCGGTTAGCCGACATCGACATTCATCTCCAGGCCCAGATTCGGTTGCTGCAAAACCGGCTGGAATACCATCTTTCGGGCAATCATTTGCTGGAAAACGGGTTCGCTTTGCTGCTGGGATCGTTGTATTTTCAGGATCGGCGCTTATACCGGAAAGCCATTCACCTCGTCCGGTCGCAACTGACTGAACAGTTGCTACGGGATGGCGGGCATTACGAACGCAGCCCAATGTACCACCAGATTATCCTGGACCGGCTGCTCGACACCTGCCAGGCCCTGAAAAAAGACGATTGGCATGCCGATCGCGACGCCGACGGTTTTCTGCTGGAACAGGCCCGGCGGATGCTGAACTGGCTGGTGACGATCACCTTTTCGAAGGGAACAATCCCGCTGATGAACGATGCCGCCGACGAAATGGCACCCACCACCGCCCAGCTTCGCGCCAAAGCCGAACGAATCGGGATCAAACCGCAACGCACTAGTTTATCAGACAGCGGCTTTCGCCAATTCCTGACGCCCAAGTATGAAGTCGTAGCCAACGTTGGCACCATCGGGCCAACTCATCAGCCAGGTCACGCACACGCCGATGCCTTTCATTTTGAGCTTCAGGTGTACGGTCAGCCGGTTCTGGTGGATAGCGGCACATCCACCTACGAAATCAATGCCCGGCGGCAATGGGAACGCAGCACGGCGGCCCATAATACCGTGCAGGTTTTCGATGCCGATTCGTCGGAAGTATGGGGCGGTTTCCGCGTGGGACAACGGGCAACGGTCACGCTCCTGGAAGAAACGCCCACCCTCATCCGGGCGCAACACGATGGGTTTCAGCACCTCGGCCTCCGTCACGAACGCCAGTGGGTCGTGGCCCCTGATCGATTGACGATCATGGACCGGATCGACGACGGGCCAACCGCCGTGGCCCGCTTTTATCTGGCGCCGGGAGTTCGCCCGCTGGTGGTGAATCCGAACTGCCTGCGCTTCTCCTGGGGCAACATGGAATGGCAAAATGCGCTCGAAGTCAGCCAGAAAGCCGTTCAGGTTGCCCGGCAGTTCAACCAGCTTCTGCCGACGCTGGTGATCGAGGTTCAGTTCAAAAAAACAGTACGGACGATAATTACCTGTGTGGAATGAAAATTGTCTATTTTTATCAGTACTTCTCAACGCCAAAGGGTTCCTGGGGAACCCGCGTGTACGATTTTGCCAAACAATGGAATGAAAAAGGCCATTCGGTCACCGTTGTCACCAGTATTTACGCGAAGTCGGATCTGAAGGCCAGCTGCTGGACCGAGGAACAAATTATCGACGGCATCCGGGTCAAAATCCTGAACCTCCGCATCGACAACAAACAATCACCACTTCGGCGAATCTGGACATTCCTCGCCTTTTCAATCTGGTCGAGCTGGTATGCGCTGACGTTGCCTGCCGACATCGTCGTGGCGTCTTCCGGCCCCATTACCGTGGGAATTCCCGGTTTAATCGCCCGGTATTTGCGGGGCCGGAAGCTGGTTTTCGAAGCCCGGGATCTGTGGCCCGACACGGCCATTCTGATGGGCGCGTTGCCCAATCCGGTTCTCCAGAAACTGGCGTACCGGTTTGAGCGGCTCTGCTACCGGGCCGCGCACCTGATCGTTGCCCTGTCGCCCGGTATTCAGCAGAACATTGCCCGGCGCTGTGGTTTCAACCACAGTATTTCCATCCCCAACGCGACCAACCTGGATCTTTTCGGCACACCCGTCGCCGACGTTACGCTACCCGCTTCGTTGTCCGGTAAAAAAGTCGTCATTTACACGGGAAACATCGGCGCCGTCAATAATTCCACCCTGCTGTTCGAAACCGCCAAAGCCCTGCGCCAGCGAAACGACATCGCGATATTGCTCATTGGCGACGGACAATTGAAACAGGAACTCCTGACAAAACAGCAACAGGACGCCTTACCCAATTTCTTTATTTATGATTTAATGCCTAAAAATGAATTGGTTGCCTACGTCCAGCAAGCCTGGTTAGCCATTGTTCCCCTCAAACGCGCGCCCCTGCTCGACACCTCATCGCCGAACAAGCTGATGGAAGCCCTGGCCGCCGGAACACCGGTCATTCAGACCACCGATGGCTGGATAAAAACCTTTCTGGAAGAACATCAGTGCGGTTTTACATTCAGTTCGGATGATCCGGCAGCCCTCGCGGCATTGCTCATTTCATTGGCCGACGACCCTTCCTGGCGTCCGGCCATGAGCCTGCGGGCAGCGGCCGTCGCCCGCAGGCTGTTCGACAAGAACCAGTTAGCGACCGACTATTTAACCGCTTTAACCAATGTCTGTCAATCCAAGCCCCAAGCCACCGACCGCCTTACTGACCGGACACACTGGATTTCTGGGTAAATATCTGGCCCGAAGTTTGACCGAAACCGGGTATCGGGTTTTAACGTTGGGGCGAACTAAAGGCGCTATTCGCACCGATCTGGCAACCCAACAACCGGACTTGTCTGGAAATGCCATCAATCTGGTGGTTCACGCGGCCGGGAAAGCCCACAGCCTACCACGCAGTACGGAAGAATCCCAGGTTTTTTTTCAGGTAAACCGGGATGGCACCCGTCGGTTGCTGCAAGCGCTTGAACTGTTGAAAAAACGGCCCGACGCCTTCGTTCTCATCAGTACCGTGGCCGTTTATGGGTGCGAAACGGGGGAAAAGATAAGCGAAGAAGTGGCTTTGAGCGGGAAAACACCCTATGCCGAAAGCAAAATACAGGCCGAGGCATTGGTGCAAACCTGGTGCGCGCAGCAGGGCGTCCGGTGCTGCATTCTGCGATTGCCCTTGGTTGTCGGTGCCGATGCGCCCGGTAATTTAGGAAAAATGGAGCAAGCCATTCGGCGTGGGCGCTACGTCCACATCGGTGCCGGCTCGGCCCGACGGAGTATGGTGCGCGCCGACGATGTGGCCCGAATGATTCCGAAAGCCGCCCAGACCGGCGGAATTTATAACCTGACCGACGGCATTCATCCGTCCGTACGGGAATTGGGAGACGCCATGGCCCGGCAAATCGGCCAACGAACCATACCGACGGTTCCAATCGGTTTTGCCCGGATTTTGGCCCGTCTGGGCGATGGCATCAATGGGGTGATCGGGCGAAAATTTCCCTTCGACTCGATTACCTTAGCGAAAATGACGGGCTCCCTCACTTTTTCGGATCAATTGGCCCGGGAAAAACTAGGCTGGCAACCGCGTTCGGTCCTCTCTTTTTTCGCTCCGGATTCGGACATTGACCGTAACTTTGTCCAACCCGCTGACAAACGGGGACAGACCTATTAACCATTTCGTATGAATCAAAAGCGACCACGGGTTTTACACATCAGCACGGCTCATCCTCCATACGATCCGCGCATTATGTATAAATATTTGCCCGTTTTAGCCGACCATTATGATGTTTTTTGCGCCATTCCCAATGCCGATCCGGCCGTTGCGCCGGCGGTACATTTTATCAGGTTGCCTTATTTCAAACGCGTCATCGTGCGTTTTTTGGTTACCTGTCCACTAATCTTCTGGAAAACGATTTGGCTTCGCCCGGCCCTGATTCACGTCTATTCGCCTGAATTTCTGCCATTTGCCTATCTATATCGCATCCTTGGCACCCGTGTCATTTACGAGGTTCAGGAGAATTTGCACAAAAAAATCCATTTGAAACGCCACAACCGGGGCTGGTTTCTGAAAGGAGCTTTTGCACTTTTTGACCAGATGGCGTGTCGAGATTTTTCCCTGATTTTTACGGAGCATGGCTACCTGACGACCTACACCGACCTCGCGAAACCGCACGCCGTGATCTACAATTATCCGCTGTTGTCTTTTCTGGATACCTACCGACGGCCGTATCGACAGACATCCGATCCGGTCGAGTTTTTTTACATCGGCTGGCTAAGTTTCGAACGGTCGATTGTTACCCTGCTGGACGGTTTGGCCCTGGTTAAAACCACGCATCCTCATTTTAAAGTACACTTGTTTGGACATCGTTCTTTCACCGATCAGGACCTGGAGGCCCTTCCGGCTTATTCCATTGTGAAAGATAACCTGATTTTTTACGGCTACACTGATCAGGCCAAAGCGTTTGCCCAAGTTTCCAGGGCCGTGGCCGGGCTGGCGCTGTTGAAGCCGATCGGAGATTATACGGAATCGTATACCACCAAAATGTTTGAATACATGGCCCTTGGCCTACCGGTTATTACCGCTAATTTTCCATTATATCGCCCCGTGGTCGAAGGCAATCAGTGCGGTTTTTGCATGGATCCATCCGATCCGCAGGCTTTGGCCCTGCACCTGCGGTATCTGATCGATCATCCGCAGGAAGCGGAAGAAATGGGAAAGCGCGGACGGCGAGCTGCGGAGAAATTCTACAATTGGGCCACTGAACAACCTAAATTACTGAATCTGTACCAGTTAGTTCTTTCACCATCTGCCTCATGAATGGAATTGTTTACGCTGGTGTAGCCCTTTTGTTGTTTGGAGCCGAGGTACTGTACCTTCGTCTGGCCACCCATTACCACATTGTCGATACGCCCAACCACCGCAGCTCGCACACCCAACTGACGGTGCGGGGTGGCGGCATCATTTTCTGGCTGGCGGCTTTTCTGGCCTTTGTGGTTACGGATTTCGCATCGCCGGTCTTTTTTGTGGGCCTGACCCTGGTGGCGCTGGTCAGTTTTCTGGACGACATCTCTTCCATCTCAACCCGCATCCGGCTGCTGATTCAACTGATCAGCCTGGGGCTGTTGCTGGAACAAACCGGCCTCTGGTCCGGACTAAGCTGGTGGATGGTGCCAGGGCTCATCCTGGCCTGTGGCGTGTTGAATGCCTACAATTTTATGGATGGCATCAACGGCATAACGGTTTTTTATAGTGCCATCACCATAGCGACCCTACTGATTATCAACCAGTTTTACCTACCATTCACCAGGTCGTTGCTGCTTGTATTTTCACTCATCGGGCTCGTCATTTTTGCTTTTTTCAACGCCCGCCGACAGGCTCTGTGTTTTGCGGGGGATGTTGGCAGCGTGTCGATGGCATTCATCGTGATTTTTTTGCTCGTCAGTTTGATGCGCGAAAGCGGGCAGTTAACGTACGCACTGCTGCTGACGGTTTACGGCATCGACAGCGTCATGACCATTTTGTACCGTTTATGGCGGGGTGAAAATATCTTTCAGCCCCATAAACTGCATCTTTTTCAGTTACTGGTGCATCAGCTACAATGGCCGCACCTACGGGTTGCCGGTCTGTATGCTCTGACGCAGGCATTCATCAATGGGTATGTGATCTGGCTCACCCGCCAGGATGCTCAAATGCAATTTTGGGGCGGTTTTTCCCTGCTGATGGGGTTGACGCTGGCTTACGTTATCATCAAAAACCGGTTGGTAACGACGCGCCATAAACCCGGTCAGGGTCGGGAAAAGTCCCAGGTTTTTCGGAGACTAAACTGAAACCCGGTGCTGTTGGGATATAATGCCCCGTGGTCGAGGGCAACTGACATTCTGGCCTGCATCCCATGCGCGAAAGCTGGGAAACCCAGCAGCAACAGGGACGAAAACTGCCCGATGGTGGTAGGAAACGGATGCCCGTAGGTGCCCAGATTCTGACTCATCGAGCATTTCAACTGGAATAGATACCGCTGCGACCAGTTACCGGACACGCCCAAGTGAAAAACTTTCACCCGGTTGTTGTTGCTAAAAAAGTAATTTTCAACTCTTTGCGCGCGTGGCAAACCGGAGCGGGTACGATCGGTAGGCGGAATGAACGGCGTGCCGATGGTATGCCCCCCATACGACCAGCCATCGATGTATTGTGAGTGATTGAAGTAATTATCCGCACCGCGTTCCCTATCAAGATCTCCGAATTTGGCGCCCCCCTGGCTTTGGGTATGGAGCAACTCCACCAGAACGGTCTGAATCTGAAACCGGTAGCTCGCCGGGCGATTGTTCTTGAACCGGATGCCGTGCAAACCGTCCGTAATGTTGGTCAGGTAAAACAACGAGCCGTCGTCGTAAATACTCTGGCGGTACAATAGCAGGGAAAACCGTTTGGCGTTGATTTCTACCCCGATGTCGAGCGTCCCGAGGTGATTGCCCAGGCGGTTTCCGCGATCGGCTTTGCTGAAGAGTGTGGTATCGATGTTGTCGCCCCGCGCAGCCAGCGAGGTACCTGTTATTGCATTAAGATAGTTACTAAAACCCGCTGGAAACCGCCCGTTTTTGATCTGGTTTTCATTCGTAATCACCTCGCTCCTGCCTGCCCACTGCACCTGATGGTTGAAACCAGCGTAGAACCGAACCGGCCAACCCGGCTTTCCCAGCCGACCATACAGGGCTTTCTGGTGTAAATAGGAATGCGTGACGGCACCCTGGTTGCCAAACCAGCCGTGGGCATACAGGCCGCGAAAGGAAACCACTCCTTTGGTAATACCGATTGGGGTGTATTCTGCCATGGAAAGCTGAATTTTAGGGATCGGCATCGCGTTGCCGGACCAGATGTAAGGCCCCGTTCCCAACGTAGAATCGGCCAGCCCAATGACTTCTTTCCGGCGCCCCACCAGTAATTCCAACCCCCAGAGCCGCCCTTTCACGTAGGCTTCCGGAATCAGAACGGCCGACTTCCGGCTCGCATTTCCCACCACCTCCAGCCCATAGCCCCAGCCAACCAGCTTTCGTTTGTTTTCGATTAAGTTAACCGGCTTGGTAATGTCGCGCAGATAGTTGGCCGAAATTCCGCCCCGCAGGGTTCCGAATGGCGAAGTCGTTGGCACGGTTCCGTACTGGTTGGTGCGCAGCCAGAACGGTGTTTGCTGCGCGGTGCTGGCCGAAAAGGCGGTTTCGGCAAACAAGCAAAGCTCTTTCTTTTCTAAATCCTGACGAAAAATCTCGGCAATAGCTCCACGCGCCGTTGAGTCTACCATTTGCGCCCGCGCATCGAATGGGAACAGACCGGGCAGCATCAGCAGGAAAGGGATTCGGCAGGCTCTGATGAAGTCGATCATGGGTTGTTGAGTTAAACATTACCGGTTGATAATCACCCGCCCGGTCAGGTGCCGCCCATCGTCCCGAATAAACCGGAAAACATACAAACCATTGGGCAATGCCACGCCCCCCTGATCTGTACCATCCCAGTAAAATCCATTTTCGCCGATGCGAAGCGGTTGCCGGAGCGTTCGAACCACTTGCCCGTTCAGGTTCCGAATGACCAACTGCCCGTTGCCCGGCAGCTCCTTCCCGGTAACGGTAAACTGAAACCGGGTATGCGCCCAAAATGGATTGGGTACGGGCCGGATGACCGACAGACTATCCTCCGTTTTTACCCGAAAATTGATTTCATACGGACTCAACCCGGCTTTGTTACCACTGACATCGGTGGCCTGAACTCGCAATGTGTAGACGCCTTCGGTCAGATTCTGAGGTCGGTAGTGAAGTAAAAACCGGTTATTGGCGCTGGCAGGGGTCCAGCTTACGTCGGAATTGCCAAGAACCACCCGTTCAAAACCGCATGTTTCGCAGGGTTTACGCAGCAGCAAATCGATACCGAGCGTGTCCCGGCGAATGCGGTATGGATCTTCATCCTGCACCATAACCTGAATGACCGGATTGGGCGAAACCAGCGCACCATCGGCAATTCGGGCTCCGTCGATGGTTACATCCAGCAACGGATTGAAGCGATCGGGCGGAAAACGCTGGCTCGAATCGGGCAAAACGACCGCGTACTGATCACCGGATTTCGAAACCGTAAACACCAGCACATTATTGGTTTCGTCTAACTCCTCCACCCGGTTTTCAGCATCCAGTGCCAGTTCGTGCTGCGTTGGGCCATCGACATCCAGGTCGGGTCGAAAGCTGTAATAAATCGTATCACGAAAGGCTACCGCAGCTCTCGAAACGGTTTTATACGACCGAACCGATCCGTCGGACAGCCGCTTCCGAACCGTCAGACTCAGGCGTTCCTGCGGATGATAGCGTCCGGCATTGACCACAACCACCCGCAAACGGACGGAATCCGCGGCATTGTCGGTCCGGGAAACCCCCGAAGACTGCACCTGAAAATCGGCTTTGGGCAACGGAAACAGCCGGAGAGCCGGGTCACCCTGCAACACCATCTGGTTGGCGTTGCCAATTTGCAGGGCATCTTTGGTCGTGGCCAACACCCGCCGGGTGGTTTCCTGGTGAATAACGCCAATCGGTTTTGAGAAGTAGGTGCTGTCCGTAAACAGCGTCTTGTAAAATTGCAGCGTGAACGTGTTGAGGGGCGTGGTAAATCCTTCGAAACAGTGTGCCAGAATGGCAATGGCTCCTTTGTCCGGCGTCAGCAGCCAATTGGTACTGAGCACATTACCACCATAAAAAATATTCCCAAGTCCGCACCCATTGAAAAACATGAGTGGATACCGGCCTTTGTTGTTGTAGCCATATACCGGATCGGAAGCATACCCGATGTCGAGGTCGGCGACGGTAGGAGATGAATGGCCAAAAAAAGTGATCATCGCAACCCCTTTGTTGACCTTGTCGCTGATGTCGATGCGCTCGACGGGGGCATCGGTCGTTTTGGAGCGCGTGGTGACTTCCGAGCCTAAATACGGTTGCTGCACGAGTGCCTTCGCATCGTTCAGAATGGCCTTGAAACCAGCCAGTTCCGACTGCGAACGGCCTCCGCTCAGGTGCAGAACTTCCTTGCGCCACGGCACATTGGCCGCATTGCTTTCAAACTCTTTCACCTTGTTTCCGTAGTTCAGCACCTCCTGCGCCGAAAGTGTATTGAGCCGTCCCGTGGCCATAGCGGGCACGTTTTCCGGAAAACCAGCCAAACCAGCGGTCAACAGAACATCTGAACCGGGGACGTTGCCGATGGTAGGAACCAGATCCAGATAATACTGATTGGCATTCTTGCGGAACGGAAAATAGACCGACGAGCGGCCTATCAAAAACAGGAACTTGCCGGGGCCGCCCGTCAGCATATAATCGGCAAACCGCCGAATAGCCAACGGAGTGCGTTCGCCAAAGCTGAACTGGTTGAACAACTCCTTCATGGTCACCACGAGCGTATCGTACTGACCACCTTTCACGGATGCCCGGTAAGCTGCGTAGGCCCGAACCGGGTCCGCCACCTGCCCCACCGGTTTCATCAGAAGTTCGTGCGAAACAATCAGGAAGTTCGGTTTTGCCGGATCAAATTTGCGAAAAACCACCCGCTCCAACCGAATGGGCGTTACTACCCGGGTTGTCACCAAAAGCTGACGCGGAGACGTCGTGTTGGGAACGACCACCCGCCGGGTCGAACCTTCCTGCGTGCCAGATAGCAGTCGGGCCGCACCCGGTTCGGTGATGTCATAGATGACGGTATTGGCTGGCGCATCCGGCAGTTCGAGGTAAGAAAGTCCACCGGCTTTTGGTAGTAGCCGCAGCACTTGCTGCGTCCCATTTTTCAAGCTGATCGTTTGTGGATACCGAATCCGCACGGTACTCACGGAATAACGATCAAATTCACCCGACCCGCGCGATACGGTAGTTAGCGTCAGGTCCGCCGAAGCATCACTTTTTACGGTAAAATCCGTGGATTGAAGCGGTGCTGAAAACCGGCTCGGCTGAAACGCACTGAATTTCAGGCTCCCCAACGTCCGGCCCGACGCACCGGCCGAGAAATCGACCAGATGTTGGTAGGTATCCCGGCCGTTCAGCAGCACTTCCAGCTCCGGTTTTTCGGCGGCCGAATTGACCCAGCCAGGAAGGTTGAAAAGCTGCGTATGTGGTTTGTTTTTCTGTTGCATCGGCCCCGTCCAGCCCTCTCCTGCTTCAAAATACACCTCATACTGGGTAATAAAAGGCACCGGACCCGTACTCGGGTTGGTAGACATCTCATCCTTCAGCACCTGCAGTTGCTCGGCGATATGATACGGTTCCGGCAGCAAACCGGCGGGTCGGGTTTCCTGCGTGGTGACAACCCGTTTGCCCGGTTTTCCGTCGGAACGCCAGGTTAAAAAATAAGCCGCCGTGTCGGAATACATGCTGTAGTACGGATGCGGCTGGGCGCTCATCGGTCGGTACAGCAAGGTATCCTGCAAACCGTCATTGCCTTCGCCTACAAATTCGAGGTAATCCGCAGCGTCGAGTTTCTGATCCGATTCGCCGGAAACCAGGATCGCCTGCTCGATTCCGCGCCGGAACAGTTGCAGGGTAGTGGGGTTAACGGACGCAACCGGGATGCCAGCCTTTGCCAAGTCTGAAGTTGTCAGTCGGTAAACAGCCCTTTCCGTGACCGGGATTCGGAAATAGGACTGGCTGTGATTAATCCATTCGTTTCCAAAGCGGCCCGTTTGGGCATTCACCCCACCACTACAAACCCATACGAACAAACCAACGATCAGTTTCCGCATAACATTGTCTGAAAATAAAGCATTGACTTCGCAGCATCGGCGGATGCAGAGCGGGCTTACTGCCACACCTGTTCTCTGACTGGCAGCAAAACCGGCCGATAAGGTTCCGGAATATAATCCCGCTTGGAAAACAGATCGCTCGCTAATGCCAGCACCGTGCAATCCGGCGAAAAATCGTACAATATCCGCCAGTCGGAAGGGAGTAGATGCAGGGCCTGATTCGGGCTATTTAATTGATAGACTGCATCATGACCTTCAGATTGAATAAATATGGACACCGATCCAGTCAGGCAGAACAAAATGCTGTGATTCTGCTGGTGGCGGTGTTGCCCCCGGCACTGACCCACTGGCACCTTATAAATGAGGTAAGACCGCAGAAAGGATAATCCGGTCAAATCTTCCAGCTCAGCGATCTGGCTTTTAGACGTTTTTAAGGTGTATAACAGGGCCATGACAACGGCTTTTTATGTCGGACAACCCACCCGGTTTCAAAAACCTGAAAGGTTACGAAAACCGGAATGACCATTCCATGCGGAACAGATACAAATCAATCGAAGGAAACCGTCTTATTCTGTAGAAAATCATCCATTTCAAGTGGCCGGCAAAACCGCCTTTTGGGGGAAAGGCAGCAGGGTGACGAAAATCAGGAGAAAGGCGTCGTTCAAAATACGTTTTTTTCTACAAAAGCCGACCCACAACCTGCTTATGTTTGGGAGGATTATCCCGGCTTTGCGCAATCTATGTTTACCCCAAAACGGAGCGAAACGGTCTGTAAACAGATTACTCCACGATCCGGCACGATGACGTTGATACCGTTTTTTCTGTGGACCGGTAGCACGTCGGCGTCCGCTGAACTGTCTATTGGTCAACCGGTTTTGCGACTCATCGGTTTTTTTTTCAGTTGGAATAATCTAATTTTCCCACCCGTTCTGGCGAGCCTGCTTGTGGCCGTTCTGGTGTGGTTTTTCCTGCGAATTCGCTACCGAAACCAGCATCAGCAACACCTGAGACTGGATCATGAAACCCAGGACCGCATCTTGCAGCAACAGAAATTAATCTCGGAGTTGCAGCAACACAATGACCAGTTAAAAATTTCCAAGGAGAATCTGCACCTGTCTATCTCCGAAAAAGATCGCTTTATTTCGATTTTGATCCACGATTTGCGGTCGCCTTTGCGGTATTTATACAAAAACACCGCATACTTATTCCGAAACTGGAAGCGGGATTCTCACGCCGAACTGGACGATCTGATTACAGAAATCAACAATTCGACCAAGCAGATTCATTTTCTGACGGAAGAAATGATGCAATGGATTTCGACCCAGGATCATGCGTATGGTGTCCGGATCAAGGAGTATTTGTTGCCGGAACTCATCCGTGAACTGGAAGAGTTGTACAAGGAAAATATTCTACACCACGGCAATGTGCTTCAACTCGACATCCCGCCCCTAATGAAGGTGAATACAGACAAATTGCTGCTGAAAACCATCCTGCGAAATCTGATCGACAATGCGAACAAAAACACGGATGACGGCACCATCCGAATTGAAGCCCGGCAGGCCTATCAGAAAGTGGTCATTACGGTATCGGACAGTGGCGTTGGCGTTTCGCCCACACTCCTGCGAGATATTAACCGCTATTTTAGTACATCAGAACCCATGCCGGGTTTAAATACGCAGTTTGGCCACGAAATTATCCGGGATTTTGCCCGCTTACTCAAGGCGACCGTTTTTTACGAAACCCCCGAAAGTGGCGGCTTACGGGTCTCCTTAACGCTTCCCTGTTGATTAGAAACCGGCCATTCGCAACCCATCATTTACCTTTAGATTACCCTTCCGACTTCCCCACCCAACTGTACCACGACCGATTTTTACCGGTCGGCAGTTCTTCAGATCAATTGTTTTTGTAGTATGTTCGTCATCTGTAACACTTTCAGTATTATGTGCAAACATTCACGGCCGTTTAGCACATGGGAGTGCAATTTTACGGCATCCTAAATAAAATTCACCTTCATGAAAAGTGGGCATCCCTTCATCGGTCGTCTGGGCTGGGTTCTGTTGATTTGCTGTTTCTCCAGTTGTGATTTTTACGCAATCCGCAAGGCCGATCACCAGGCTCACGTAGACAGCCTGATCGACCGGGCCACGGTTCTGAAGTTTTCAAAGGGAATCGAATGTTCCCGGATGTATCTGGATTCTGCCTACGCACGGTTTCCCGACGCGGGAGTTATGGATTACTACCGCAAATATGATTTTTTGAGAGATAATTACTTTGATGAGAATTTCAAACCCGACTATGAGAAGGTTCAAAGCTATATCGATAGTATGTTTTGGGTTCTTGAACCCGGAATCCTTCGGGAAAAATACAAAAAGAATTATGCACGTATCTACCTTTTGCGCGGTGGTCTGTTGTATCATCAGAGACGGTACGAAGAAGCGTATAGTCAGTTTTTTCAGGGAAAGATCCTCATGGAATCGACCTTCGACAGTTGCCAAAGCAGTCAGTATACCAGCCGGATCGCCGGGATGAATTACCAGGAAAAAAACTACACCAAAGCCGCTACGTATTATAAACAGGCCTTCCGTGAAGTAATGACGTGTTCGAACGAAGGAAACTTTGATGATTTGTTTGCGAGCCGTCAAGGGTATTTAAGCAATATCGGTTTATGTTACTCAAAATTGGAATTACCGGATAGTGCGCTGCATTACTATGACCAGGCGTTACGGTTTATCGGGCAGAATGAACACAAATTCCCGAATCAGAAAGATTTCATGGCGATGGCCCGGGCGGTCATTTATGGCAATCAGGCCACCATTTATCTCCAGCAGGGAGACCTTCCTCAGGCCGAAACCCTGCTGAAAGAAAGTATCCGCATCAATCGGCAAACCGGGTATTACAACCGGGATGCACAGTTGTCGCAGGCCAAACTTTGTGAAGTCTACCTGACCAATAATCGGCTGGAAATGGCGCGCAAAGAACTGCTTTCCCTGAAAATATCGCTGGATACGCTACAACACCCGGACGCCCTCTTACGGTGGCATCATCTCCAATCGCAATATTTCGAGAAGGTTCACCAAATCAGCCAGGCCCACTACCATCTTAAAAATTATCACGCGCTGAGAGATTATTCCGACCAGGAAAAGGCGGTTTTTAAGGGCATGGACCAGGCATTGCAGAACCTGGATAGTCAGCACAAAATTGAATTGTTACATAAAAAAGAGGAGCTGAACCGACTCTATCTGATGGGGGCGGCTGCCATTCTGCTGATGGCCTTTGTGATTGCCTATCTGATCTGGCACAGTTGGAAGCGAACCCAGAAAAACCTCTTAAAACTTGCCGCCTTAAACCGGCAAATTATTGGCCGAAATACCCAGCTACAGACCACATTGACGGAACTGGAGCGAAGCCAGCAGGAAAATGCCCGTTTGTTGCAGGTTGTTGCGCATGATTTACGCACGCCAATTGGCGCTATCAGCATGGCGGTCGATCTCTTGCTGGAAGATCAGTTGAGGGTTCATAAACCGCAGTACTTCTTGGAAATGATCAAGTCGTCTTCGGCTAATTCCCTCGTTCTCATCGACAACCTGCTGCATTCAAACGCCACCATCAACAAGATGGAACCGGTCGAGTTGCAGGGTTTTCTGGCGTCGTGTGTCGACATGCTGGAGTTAAAAGCACTCGAAAAAAAGCAGTCCATTCATCTCGAAACCACTATGGCCCGGATTTTGGTAGACCGTCAGAAAATGTGGCGGGTGATTTGTAACCTCATTACCAACGCCATCAAGTTTAGCCCACCTGAATCTACCATCACTGTGGGGCTGGAAAAACGGGAGGATACGGTTCAAATATCCGTCAAAGATCAGGGGATCGGTATTCCGGCTCCATTAAAAGCCACTATTTTCGATTTATTTACGACGGCACGACGACCCGGCACCGCCGGCGAAAAATCGTTTGGGATGGGGCTTGCCATTTCCCGGCAAATCGTCGAAGCCCATCGCGGGAAACTTTGGTTTGAAAGTGAGGAGAATCAGGGAACTATTTTTTACGTTGAATTGCCTGTGAAATGAAACCATAGCCGGTTTTCAGGTTATCTTTTCCGGACAAGAAACGGCATTATCCACTAAAAAAGCCTACGAAGAATCTTCATAGGCTTTCGAACTATTGCGAGATGTAAAGGTTAAATTCTAGCGTGATAAAGTCAGGGAGCGGGTGAATTTCCGTCCGTCACTGAGCCGAATGCTGTAGAAGTATGTTCCGGTGGGCAGGTCTTTGTTGCGATCCCGTCCGTCCCAGTCGTTTTGGTAGTCTTTTGACTCGTAAATGACGGTTCCGTTGCGATCAAAAATGGTTACCTCCGCAGCCAGTTTTCCCAGATTGACAATCATGAATTTATCATTGGTACCATCCCCATTGGGCGAGAACCCTTCCGGAATCCGTAGCTCCCCTTCCGCATCCGGGTTTGAACCGGAACACAAACTGGAAAGCGATTTGATGGTCAGATTCTCAAAGACACCACTGGCTTTGGCAACGTAGGTATCGTAGTCAAACTCAGGTGTGTTTTTTTTGAGCACAACTTCACTTAAGCCCGTGACCGGAAAGGCTTTGTCATCATTCCAAACCAGCGTTGTTCCGGCTTTTTCATCCGGATTGACAAGATCGAATTGCAGCGTCGCAATGGGAAGCCAACTCGTGGAAACGGGCGTCGCGTTCTGTTCCGAACCGCTGTAAATGATGTTCAATGAAACGATGCCGTTGGCATTCCGTTCGGCCGAACCGTTCAGCGATAAAGGATTGTAGTTCAGGCTGGCATTGTCGCCCTGGCTGGTAAAATTCTGCTGATCGGCAATAACCGGCGCTTTAATCAGGTGAGCATCGTACAAAAAACGAAAGTTTGCATTACCCATCAAAAAGGTGCTGCCTTCATCATGAGCCTTCACTTCCACCGTCACCAGCAGCTTCTTTTGAGCGCAATCCGCTTTTTTTAGTTGTAACCGCACATCAAATTTGCCGTTTTGGGCCTTAGCCAGAAGCGAAGAGCAGACCGCGAAAAGAAAGAAAAACCGTTTCATATCCATTGGTTTTACGGAAAATAGAATTCAAACTTCAGAGTTGGATCAAGGAAGGTCCAGCGGTCGAAACCGCTGAACCTTCTGTCGATATCAATGCGGCACTTTGGAATAGCGTCCGTTATTTTTCTTCCACAACACGCTGTCGACAAAGTTTACATCGGCGTCCATGTTGAAGTCGCCATAGCGATACTGATCAAAAATACCGCTCTCGTCCTTCCACAGTTTCGAGTCGAAGAAGTTGATGTCGAAGTTGTCGCTAAAGACGTCTTTTTTGCCATCCCCCCCGTACATCATCCACTTTCCATCGACGGCGATTTCACCGAAGGACGGCGGATCAGCAATGGTGTAGGAATCCTGGACGGTAAAGTCGAACAGCAGTTTGTTGTTCACAATGGTCACTTTCGTCGGCGACATGACGCCCATGTGATTCCGGTGTTCAACCACCGCATGGTAGGAACCCGCCGGAATATTGAAGCATGGATTCACGAACGTAATCCGTCCGTCATCGTGCAACAGACCCGCTACCCGGAATACCGGTGTTGTCGACAGTTCATCTGTCCGCAACGAAACCAGCACCCAATCCACCACATCCTGATCGTAGGTGGTCACACTTTCTGTTCCGGTGTAATTCCACGGAGCCGTGTTGTAAGGCTGACCCGCCGGAGTAGCCACGGCAAACTGACCAATGGGGGTCTGACCCGGCAACAAGCCACGCTGGTTGAGCACCGTGTTCATTTTGTGAGTCGTAGTATTGTAAGGACCTTCCAGCAACACCTTGAGTTCCAATGTGACACAGGTTAGACACGTGCCTGGGGTTACAAACAGCGGCACATCCGTGTCTGGAGACGACAGCCCGTCACTATCCGTTACCCGGATGACGGCTTTATCGTTGCCCGTAAAACCGGGTGCCGGGATGTAGGTAATCAAAATCCGGTGCGTTACCTGATCCACGGTAGCCGTAATCGTCCCGTTCAGTGGTTGCGACAAGACCATGACGCTGTGCGTATTGTCGGCGTTGATGTCGAGGATCGGCATGTAGGCTGACGTAGTCGATGAGCAGTTGGTCACAACCGGAACGATTGACAGTGCCGGTGGATTGGGGATATCGACCACCGTGATTGGCACCTCGATCACCGTACACCGGTTGGTCTGATCGCAGATGGTGATACACACCTTATCGGTTCCCACGTAGTTGGCATTCGGTGTATACTTGACACACAACATATGCGTCGTATTATTCACCGTTATCTCTGCCGTACCGTTCTGTGGACCACCGCAAATGGTCGCGGTATGAACATCCGTCGGCGTATCGACAATGGGGACACAAATTTCCTTCGGATTATTCTTCGTGGTAATAATCGGTTGCGGAATCACTACCGGCGGTGTTCCGGAACATCCACAAACACAGCGAATTACCTGGATCGGCACATAAACCTGATCGAAGTTTCCGCATTTATCCGTGACTGTTACGCAGACCTGGTCGATTCCCTGGAAGCCCGGAGCGCCTTTGTACGTGATGAAAAGCTGACGAGTCTGGTTATCGACACCCACCGTTACCGTCGCATTGGTCGTTCCAACTCCGCAAACGGTAGCGGAGAATGAATCGCTGAGGTCAGCGTCTAAAATCTGCATGGATACGGTTTTGGTGCTGTCTTTACAGATCAGTAGCGGTTGCGCAATGATCAGGGGTGCATCTGTGCATTGCGAACAGGCCGTGCTGCTAGCAACCGAAGCCGAAACCGGCACGGTATTGCGGCATCCACCCGCCGAAAGAACCGTCAGGCTATAGGCTCCGGACGTCAGGCCCGTCACCACAAGCTGACCATTTCCTGCGGTCACAAACGGCGCACATTGGGTCGTTGCTCCGGCCTTGCTATAACAAACCGTATAGCTCTGGTTGGCGGTTAATCCACCCAGCGTGACACTGCCATTGGTTCCCGAGCAGGCTGTCGGCGCCGTTGACGTTACCAGGGTCGGAGCCGGTATCGCCATGACCGTGATCGGAACGATGGCCGGAATCGACGTACAGCCGTTGACGGTCTGTATTACCGTGTAATTCCGCACCCCGGTCGTGGTTGGCAAAGCCGTGGCAACTCCTCCGGTAATACTTGACAAGTCTAATCCGGTCCACGTGAAGGGGCCGTCCAGGTTGCTGGAAGCGGTCAGCGTTACTGATTGTCCGATGCAAATGGTAGCGCTCGGTGTCAGGGTCACTGTCGGTTGGGCCGGTGTCTGGCCGACCAAGGTTGCCGAAACCGGTTGGCTGCTACAGCCTCCATTCGACACTGTCACACTGTAAGCCCCCGCTGTCAAACCGTTCATGACGATATTACCCACGTTGTTTGAAGCCAGTTGCACACAAACCGCCGAACCGACATTGTTAACCCGGTAGCAAACCGTGTAGGTTTGGTTGGACAGCAGCCCACCCATGGTAATGGCCCCGTTGGGGTTTGCACACGCGCTCGGATCATTTTTACTAATCAACGTTGCACTCGGTACCGGGTTGACCGTGATGGTAATAGCCGTCCACGATGCGCCACAACCGACAATCGACTGTGTCACGGTGTAGCTCAGGGTTCCCGTCGATTGCGGATTCACGGTAACTACACTGCCCGTCGTTCCCAGGAGTCCCTGTCCTTTCCAGGTGAAACTTGCACCAGGCTGACCAGTTGCCGTCAAACTCAAGGCTTGGCCCAGACAAACGGTTGTGCTAGGGGCCACCGTTATCATGGGGTTTGGCAACGCAGGATTCGTCAGCACGACGGCTTTTGGCAAGCTGATACAACCCAGTTCTGTCACGGTTATATTGGTGTAGGAACCGGCTGATAATCCCGTAATCGTAAGCACGCCATTGACGTTGGCCAAGCGTTCAGCACAGACCGGTTGACCGGCATCTTTGGTGTAGCAAACCGTGTACGATTGTCCCGGAGTCAGCCCCATCAGGGTGATGCTGCCATCGGGGCCATTACAAACAGTCGGGTTGGTTGCCGATACCGAGAAGGTCGGCGTCGGTTTCACCACGACCGTAACGGTTGCCGGCGGAGACACGCAGCCATTGGCCGATTGGGTGGCCATGTAGGTTATAATACCGGTCACATTTGGAATAGCCGTTACCGGGCTACCCGTCGTGCTTTGCAGACCCGGCCCTTGCCACAGGATGTTCGTACCCGATGCGGTCAGCGTAATGGATTCACCCACACACACCGCCGTTACACTACAGGTTGCAGAGGGAGCAGGCAATCCGCCCACCAACGTTACCGATACGGCATTGCTCGTGCATCCGTTTCGGCTGGTGGTAATGTTGGAATAAACTCCTACTCCTAACCCGGTTACTAAAATCCGTCCATTCTGATTAGCAGTCAGGGTTTGACAGAACGGTGCATCCAGGTTTTTCGTATAACAAACCGTATAACTCTGGCCTGCCGTTAAACCGGTCAACGTCAGACTACCATTGTTGGCCGTACAGGTTGTCGGGTCACTCGGGAATGGCAAGACTGCAATCGTCGGACAAGGCGGTGTCGTTCCCGGAATGACCGTAATGGTGATGGGCACCTGGGTACACAGACCCGTCTGGTCACACACCTGCAAACAGCCTCCCAGCGGCTGACCGCTGTAGCCCGCAGGCGGAGTGTACGTCACACACACCATGTGTGTCACGTTGTTGACCGCGCCCACCGTGATGGTGCCCGCCGAGGGCTGACCACAAATCGTCGCCGTGTGAATGTCCCCGAAATTCGGATCGTTGATCTGAACACACACCGTCTGGGGCACGTCCACCGTGGTGATGATCACCGGAGGTACCACCGTTGGCGGCTGGGGCTGCGTCGGCGGACCCGGTTTGGGGATTACCACAATCGGGATGGTCACATCCGTACAAAGACCCGTCTGGTCACACACGTGCAGGCACAACTCGTCGGGACCACTGTAACCCGCCGTCGGCGTGTAGGTCACACAGATCTGGTGCGTCGTGTTGTTGATCGACACACTCGCCGTGCCGTGCTGCGGCTGACCACACATGGTGTAGCTGTGCACATCGCCCACATTGGGATCCAGAATCGGATAACATTCCGTCTTGGGTTCGCCCGTGATGGTCACAATCGGCGTCACCGGAACCACCGGCGGTTTGCCCACCGTGGTCGTTGGCGAAGTCGGAACGATGGTGATGGGAACATACGTCGTATCGCACAAACCACCCTGATCGCAGGTGATCAGACAAACCTGGTCGAGGCCCGTGTAACCCGCCGTCGGCGTGTAGGTAAAGCACACCGTGTGCGTCTGGTTGTTGACCGTCAGGGGCAGACTCACCGTGCCATGGGCCGGTTGGGCACATAATGTCACCGTGTGGGTATCGCCCACGTTCGGATCGGTGATCGGCAGACAAACCGTCACCGGTTTGCCCGGTTCAGTCACCACTGGATGACCCGGCACCAAAGGAGGTTCGTTGGTGGAAGGTCCCGGAATGACCGTAATGGTGATGGGCACCTGGGTACACAGACCCGTCTGGTCGCACACCTGCAAACAGCCTCCCAGCGGCTGACCGCTGTAGCCCGCAGGCGGAGTGTAGGTCACACACACCATGTGTGTGCCGTTGTTGACCGCGCCCACCGTGATGGTGCCCGCCGAGGGCTGACCACAAATCGTCGCCGTGTGAATGTCTCCGAAATTCGGATCGTTGATCTGAACACACACCGTCTGGGGTACGTCCACCGTGGTGATGATCACCGGGGGAACCACCGTCGGCGGCTGGGGCTGCGTCGGCGGACCCGGTTTGGGGATTACCACAATCGGGATGGTCACATCCGTACACAGTCCCGTCTGGTCACACACGTGCAAACACAACTCGTCGGGGCCACTGTAACCCGTGTTCGGTGTGTAGGTCACGCAGATCTGGTGCGTCGTGTTGTTGATCGACACGCTGGCCGTGCCGTGCTGGGGCTGGCCACACACCGTGTAGCTATGCACATCGCCCACATTGGGATCCAGAATCGGATAACATTCCGTCTTGGGTTCGCCCGTGATGGTCACAATCGGCGTCACCGGAACCACCGGCGGTTTGCCCACCGTGGTCGTTGGCGAAGTCGGAACGATGGTGATGGGGACATACGTCGTATCGCACAAACCACCCTGATCGCAGGTGATCAGACAAACCTGATCCAGGCCTGTGTAACCCGCCGTCGGCGTGTAGGTAAAGCACACCGTGTGCGTCTGGTTGTTGACCGTCAGGGGCAGACTCACCGTGCCGTGGGCCGGTTGGGCACATAATGTCACCGTGTGGGTATCGCCCACGTTCGGATCGGTGATCGGCAGACAAACCGTCACCGGTTTGCCCGGTTCGGTCACCACCGGATGACCCGGTACCAAAGGAGGTTCGTTGCAAGTGGTTGGAGCAGGCACAGCAATTACCTGTGTACAAGTGCCATTGCTCACGGTCAAACTCACCGGCACTCCCAATTGAAGGCCCGTAATCGTCTGCGTAACCGCGTTCACCACGCCGGAACTTGCCATTACCGTTACCCCCACCGGAACCGTGTATTTGACACTATAGGTAGTACCCGAACAACTCGTTCCGCCGACACTGATCAACGGATTCGTGCAAGGGGTAGGATCAGGACAGTTCGCACCTGCGATCACGACCGTCTGCGTGCTACACCCCAGTGTGGCAACAACCGTCACATTCGAACCGGTCGTACCCGTCACCAAACCATTGGCGTAACTGCCTCCTACCACGCTAAAGCTGGTTCCCGCATTAGCCGTCACACTCACGACATACGCTGTGCCGTTCTGGCAGATCGCCTGGCCTACTGATAGCCCAACGACGGAGGTACAACCTACCGGACAACTTGGGGCTACCACCGTTGTGCTCGTCACCGCACCACACCCGTTCGAAGCCGTTACCACCACAGATTGGCCGGACGGGATTCCGCTAATGGTGTTGGTAGCCGTATTTACCGTACCAAAAGTAGCCGACACAGTCGCTCCGGCACTGAGTATATAGCCGACCGAATAGGTATTGATGACCGTGTTACAGACCGTACCCGTGACTGAAAGCACCGGTTTTTGACAAACCGGACAGTTCATCGGAGCCGGGATGTTCACCACTTGTGGAGGACAACTGCCGTTGCTGGCCGTCAGACTTACCGGCGTTCCCAAAGGAATCCCCGTAATCATCTGCGTCACCGTGTTCAACACACCTACACCCGGCGTTGATGTCACCGTTACACCCGCTGCCGCAAAGTATTTGACACTGTAGCTGGTGCTTTCACAACTCGTGCCCGCCACACTCACCAAAGGATTCGTACAAACCGGGGGCGTCGTACAATCGATACCGCCTACAATCACCGTCTCCGAAGTAACGCAACCCGCCAGGCTGGCCACAATCGTTACATTCGTACTGCCCGCCACCGTCACCAGACCACCGTTCACCGTGCCACCGAAGGCCGTGATCGTTGCCCCCGCGTTGGCCGTCACACTCACCACGTAGCTCGTGCCGTTGCAAACCGGCTGGCCTACTTTCAGACCCGCCGTCTGGACGCAGGCAGGCACCGTACAATTCGGGGCCACAATCGTGAAGCTGCTCACCGAGCCGCATCCACTGGTAGCCGTTACAGTCACGTTCTGACCCGAGGGAATGCCCGTGATCATGTTCAGTGCGGTATTGACCGTACCCCCACTGGCCGACACAACCGCTCCCGCACTGACCAGATAGCTGATCGAATACGTGTTGGTCGCTGTGTTACACACCGGACCCGTCACCTCCAGCACCGGTTTCTGACAAACGGTACAGTTGGTAACAGCAACGGAGGTGGTTGTTTCTTTCGTAACAGAACAACCTGCTGTCGCGTCGGTTACTATGACCGTATAGCTTCCACTATTAGCCAGGGTGGCCGGGTTCACGGTCACCACCGCTCCGTTGGCGGTAAAATTATTCGGTCCCTTCCAGGTATAGGTATAATTGCCCGACGGAAGAACCGTAGCATTCAACACAAAACTGCCACCTGCACAGGCCGTCGCGCTGCTGATCGTTGCCGTCACTGTCGGTGCCGGATTAACTGCTAACGTGACGGTAGCCGGAGCAGACGTACATCCGTTCACCGTTTGTGTGACGAAATACGTCAAGGTACCCGTCACGGTCGGGGTTACGGTAATGGGGTTGCCACTGGTTGTGACGCCCGGGCCGCTCCATTGGAAGATTGCTCCAACGGAACCACTCGCAGTCAGCACCACACTCTGACCCTGGCAAATTGTACCCGGATTTGGTGCTTGCGGGGTTGGTGGAGTCAGTGGCCCGTTCAACGTGGCCGAAACCGGAACGGCAACCTGACAACCGAAAGCACTGATGGTTATATTCGAATAAGCACCTGCTGACAGATTGGTCAGGATATGCTGACCCGCCGGATTACTCATCAAGGACTGGCAAATGCTATTGCCTCCGTTGAAGCTGAAACAAACGGTATAAGTCTGGTTCGGTAAGGGGCCGGTTAGGGTAATCGTCCCATCATTCAACGTACAGGAGGTCGGATTTGTACTGGCCACCTGGGTAATGCTCGGTGTCGGATGAACAAGCGCCGTCACGGTTGCTGGCAGACTCGTGCAACCCGCAACCGTTTGTGTAACCGTATAGGTCAACATGCCCGTTGTAGTCGGTGTTACGACCGCCGGACTACCTGTGGCCATGAAACCTCCGGGGCCGGTCCACTGGATGGTCGCACCCGGCGTACCGGTCGCCACCAGTGTGAATGATTGCCCCAGACACACTGCGCCCGGATTGATCGATAACGGCGTTGGCGGATTGACCGGATTGTTCAGCGTGGCCGATTTTGGTATACTGATACAACCACCGATGCTAACTGTAATGTTGGTATAAATCCCGGCTCCCAATCCGGCAATGGTCAGTTGACCCATTCCGTTTGCGATTAACGCTGAACAGACCGGACTGTTTCCATTTTTGGTGTAACAGACCTGATAGCCCTGATTAGCCAGTAGGCCCGTCAGAACAAGAGAGCCGTCCGTGCCGGTACAGGTGGTAGGATTGTTAGCAATGATGGAGGCAATATCAGGCAATCCGCTCCCCGTGATCGTTACAACCTCCCGGGCCGAACAACCTTTGCTATCGGTTACGGTTACTGTATATGTTCCTGCCGGCAGATTACCTGCACTGACCGTTTGATTAGCCGCATTGGTAATCATTACCACAAATTGTGGTGTACCACCGGAAATATCGGTTACCGCCAAACTCCCGGGTTGGCCACAGGTTGCAGGGTTTACCTGGACATTAAAGTCAATGGCTGACGGTACGGTAACCACATAGGTCTGGCTGCTGACGCAAGTACCTTCTGTCCGGGTCACTATATAGGTTCCTGACCCGGCGGCAAAGCTTTGCGCCGTGGCTCCGTTGGTAGAACCGATTATGCCAACGCCAACCTGTGTAACGGTATAGTACACCGTTGGGGATTGCCCGCCCAGGAATACCAGCGAGCCCATCTGACCCGCACAATTCGGCTGATTTACCGACCAGTTGCTTACCGCAGGAGCCTGCGTCGGATTCAGCATAACGGTCGTTGTACTGGATACACAAGTGGGTATACCACTGGTGGCCACACTGATTGTATAAGCGCCTGATGATAACCCACTCAAAATAGTTGATGTACCAGCGACAGTCGTTGTGACCCCGTTTACGGTCAGTTGATAATTGCTATTGCCGGGAACAGCGTTCCAACTCACCACAATACTGCCATTGTTAGACCCACAGGCCGTTGGTGAAATACCATTTGCGGTCAAACTCAAGCTGGAGGGCCGTTGCGGAACGCTAATGGTTTGATAAGAAACACAGGGGGTATTGCCCGCCGAACTAATTGTAAAGCTATAGCTACCCGAAACCAGACCAGTTACTGCGATAGGGCTGGCACTGGTCAGTGTTCCGGTTGCTGCCCCGCTCCATTGGACCGTGTACGGAGAAGTACCCCCGGTTGTAGTAAATACCAAACTACCATTAGACAGACCACAGTCAGCACCTACGAGAGTGGAAGGTGTTACCTGAATTCCATCCGAAGGGTTGATAACTGCTGTATCTGCATAGGTACAGGTCAAACCGGCCTGCGTAATGGTTACCAATAATCGGTACATTCCCGCCGACAAACCATTCAAACTCGGCGTATTACCCACGGTCGCATTGTTAACCAGATTGGTCCACTGATAGGTAACCGTAGCACTTGCTGGTGCTGCCGGCACTACCGTAGCAGTGGCACTACCTGTCGATAGACCGCATTGGGTACCAACGGACTGCAGGCTAATATCCCGCACCAGACAAAGCTGTGGGCAGTTCGATGGAGCCGGGATGTTCACCACTTGTGGAGGACAACTGCCGTTGCTGGCCGTCAGACTTACCGGCGTTCCCAAAGGAATCCCCGTAATCATCTGCGTCACCGTGTTCAACACACCTACACCCGGCGTTGATGTCACCGTTACACCCGCTGCCGCAAAGTATTTCACACTGTAGCTCGTGCTTTCACAACTCGTGCCCGCCACACTCACCAATGGATTCGCACACATCGGGGGCGTCGTACAATCGATACCGCCTACAATCACCGTCTCCGAAGTAACGCAACCCGCCAGGCTGGCCACAATCGTTACATTCGTACTGCCCGCCACCGTCACCAGACCACCGTTCACCGTGCCACCAAAGGCCGTGATCGTTGCCCCAGCGTTGGCCGTCACACTCACCACGTAGCTCGTGCCGTTGCAAACCGGCTGGCCTACTTTCAGACCTGGAACCAGTACACAGGGAGGCACCGTGCAATTCGGGGCCACAATCGTGAAGCTGCTCACCGAGCCGCATCCACTGGTAGCCGTTACAGTCACGTTCTGACCCGAGGGAATGCCCGTGATCATGTTCAGAGCGGCATTGACCGTACCCCCACTGGCCGACACAACCGCTCCCGCACTGACCAGATAGCTGATCGAATACGTGTTGGTCGCTGTGTTACACACCGGACCCGTCACCTCCAGCACCGGTTTCTGACAAACCGGGCAATTCGTTGGAGCCGGAATCAGGATTACTTTATCCAGGCAAGGTCCTGTAAAGTCGGCGATTGGCGGGGTAGATACCGTCAAACTCACCGGGGTCCCCAGTAGAATGCCGGTTATTTTTCCGGTAGCCTGATTAACCTGTCCTGAGCTCGCCAATACCGTAGTACCGGTGGTCGTTGTGAAATTGACGGTATACGTGGTCGTCCCCGTTTCACATACGGTACCTCCTATGCTAATGCCCGGATTTACACAAGGCGTTGAGCAATTTTCAGGGCTCTTTATCTCGACGTTCGTGACGCAATTTCCACTACCTGCACTGATGACCGCACTGGTTCCGAGTGGAATCGTTATGGTATGATTAACCTGATTGATGGTACCGTTTGTTGTGGTAACGGTCACCCCTGATTCGGCTGCGAAACTAACCAGATAGACATTTCCTGACAGGTCGCAAATGGGCTGTCCAACCTCCAACTGAGGGGGGACACAGCCGGTTGTGCAACTTGTTGGACTTTGTACCGTTAGTGTACTCTCACAACCTACCCCGGTAGTCGCGGTAATGACCACAGGCGTCCCCACAGGAATGTTACTGATCGTATTCCCACTGAGAGTACCCACATTTGAACTGACCCCGGTCGTGCTGCTGAAAAAGGAGACGGAATATGTATTCCCATTACAAACCGGACGGCCTGCAGTCAAGGTCGGTTTGTTGCAATACGTACAACTCGCCGGTGGTAATACAATGCCACTAGCGGGACAACCCGGTGAATTCACCAATAGACTGGCACCCGCTCCAACCCCGGCGACGACTTCAATCGTGCCCGTAGCCTGATTAACCGTCCCCCCCTGACTGATGGTAACCGTCGTTCCCGCCGTTGCGATGTAATTAAAGTAGTACGACGTTCCTCCCGGTCTGCAAATGGGTCCGCTCAGACTAATGCCCGGGTACAGACACGGATTGCTACAATCAGGGCTCCCTACATTGATTCGGGTCATGCAGTTTCCTGTACCTGCGGTTACAACAAGATTGGTTCCCGCGGGAATGTTACTGATGGTATTACCATTGACATTTCCAGCATTGGCACTCACACTCGTACCAGGATCTACGGCAAAGCTTACCGCATAAGTCGCTCCATTGCAAATCGGCTGGCCTACCGTCAATTGGGGTGGCACACAACCGGTTGTACAACTTACAGGACTTTCTACGGTCATCGTATTGTCACAGCCCGCTCCGGTACTGGCGGTAATCACCACCGGTGTACCCACGGGAATATTGCTGATTATATTGTTACCGATCGTGCCTACATTCGAACTGACACTCCCCATGACCAGTCCCGCAGAACCAACATAGAAGCGCACCGAATACGTATTGCCGTTGCAAACCGGAGCCCCTACCGTCAAGATCGGCTTCTGGCAGGTGACACAATTGCCTGGGGCAGGTACTGGAATAACCTGCGTACAGGTGCCATTGCTCACAGTCATGCTCACTGGCACTCCCAATTGAAGTCCGGTAATGGTTTGTGTAACGGCATTCACAACGCCGGAACTTGCCGTCACCGTCACGCCCGCTGGTGCAAAGTACTTCACACTATAGCTGTTGGTTTCACAACTCGTGCCCGCCACACTCACCAATGGATTCGTACACACCGGGGGCGTCGTACAATCGATACCGCCCACAATCACCGTCTCCGAGGTCGGGCAACCCGCCAGGCTGGCCACAATCGTTACATTCGTACTGCCTGCCACCGTCACCAGACCGCCGTTCACCGTGCCACCAAAGGCCGTGATCGTTGCCCCCGCGTTAGCCGTCGCACTTACCACGTAGCTCGTACCGTTGCAAACCGGCTGGCCTACTTTCAGACCTGGAACCAGTACACAGGGAGGAACCGTACAGGTCGGGGCCACAATCGTGAAGCTGCTCACCGAGCCGCAACCACTCGTGGCCGTTACAATCACGTTCTGACCCGAGGGAATGCCCGTAATCATGTTCAGGGCCGCATTGACCGTACCGACATTGGCCGATACACTCGCACCCGCACTGACCAGATAGCTGATCGAATACGTGTTGGTCGCGGTGTTACACACCGGACCCGTCACCTCCAGCACCGGTTTCTGACAAACGGTACAGTTCGTTGGCAAACTCAATGTAGCTGTTCCTCTGGCTACGCAGTTCAGGGCGTCGGTCACCGTCAAGGTGTAACTTCCTGCCCCTACTCCGGTTAGTGAAGGGGTATTGGCGCCATTACTCCACAGATAGGTATACGCCGGAGAGCCTCCGCTGACGCTTACCAGGGTAATGTTGCCGGTTGTCGTGCCACAGGCAATCGTACTGGCCGACAATTCGGCCATAATGCCCAAAGGTTGCGTAATCGTTACCTGGTCACTCGTCTTACAGCCGTTGCCGTCCGTTACGATTACCGTGTATATCCCGGCGGCTAAACCACTGATGCTGCTGGTCACTGCTCCCGTACTCCAGAGGTACGAAACCGGAGCAACTCCACTCGTCACGTTGACGGAAGCGGTTCCGGTGGCGCCCCCCTGACAGGAAACATTGGTTTTGTTGATGGTAAATTGAGGGCCACTGACGTCATCAATGCTCACCGAAGCCGTTACCGAACATTGATTGACATCGGTTATTTTCACCGTATAAGTACCCGCTGACAGCCCGGAAACACTGGCGGTCATTGCTCCGGTACTCCAGAGGTATTGGTAACCGGAACTGCCACTGGCGGTTACGGTCGCCGTCCCGGTTGCCTGACCGCAAGCCGATGCGGTTCCGCTGATGGTCGCGGTCAGGTTTCCAGGAGTGCTCGGTATGGTTACCAGCGCCACATCTTTGCAACCAGATTGGTCGGTCACAGTCACACTATACACCCCGGCCACAACGGCATTAACACCAGCGGTAACGCTTCCTGTACTCCACTGGTACGTATAAGCCGGGCTACCACCGGAAGCTGTTACACTCGCAGCACCGGTTGCTCCTACGCAGGATGCCGGCGTAATCGAAGCGACGGTAAGTTGCGGTCCTCCGGCATTCCCGACCGAAACCAGGGTCGTTGAGAAACAGGCTGTGTTGGCAGCATCCGTTACGGTTACGGAATAAAATCCTGTTGCCAGAGCCGTTAGAGTAGGCGTTGTCGCCCCGGTATTCCAGCGATACGTATAGCTTCCGCTGCCTCCACTGGCAGTTACCGTCGCCTGACCATCCGTCTGGTTACAGTGAGCACTGGTGGAGACGACGTTCAATCCGATGGCACAAGGCGGTTGACAAACCAAAATACCGATGGAAGTAGTGGTTACCTGGGTAGTCGAGCAACCTGCGGCATTCGTTACGACGACGGTATAGCTGCCGCTGTTGGCGAGTGACGCGGAATTCACCGTTACCATGGCCCCGGTTGCTGAGAAATTATTCGGACCGCGCCAGGTGTAGGTATAACTACCGGCCGGGGTAACGATCGCATTCAGGACAAAACTACTGCCGACGCAGGCGGTGGCACTGCTGATTGTTGCCGTTACCGCAGGTCCCTGACCACCACCAATGGTAACCGTTGTGCTGGTCAAGCAGCCTTTGGAATCCGTTACGGTCACTGTATACATTCCGGCAATCAATCCGGTACTGCTCGCACCCGCTGTCGTAGTACCCGATACCGGGCCGGTGTAAGAAACGATGTAACCGGGTGTTCCCCCTGTGATGTTGGTAACCACCAGACTGCCGGGCTGTCCGCACGTTCCATCCATCGGTTGGACGTTGAAACTAATGGCTGCCGGAGCAACAATTTCCAGTGTCTGGGTCGTAATACAACCCGTTGGTTCCAGGCGGGTAATGACGTAGACACCAGCACCCAGTGTGTAGGTGCGGGGAATATCGCCCGTTGTACTGGCGATCAGCGTATTGTTCAGATACGCAAGTGTGTATTGCGTAGAGGAAGATTGCCCTGCGCCAAAAGTAATGATGCCGGTCTGCCCCGCACAATTGGGTTGCTGCTGGATCGTCCATCCGGCAACCAGAGGAGCCGGAACGGGATTGATCGTAACGACTTTACTATCAGAGACGCAAAGCGGATTGCCGCTGGCGATTTGAATACTATGTGTTCCTGCGCCAATGATCAAGGTTTGGGAAGTACCGGAAACCGGCGTAACAACACCATCTACTGTTAGCTGATACGGTCCTCCCACCGAATTCCAACTGACAACGATGGTGCCCGAAGTCCCGCAGGTGACAGGTTGAAACACCTGCGTAGCCAGGCTCAGGCTGGTTGGTAACACCGGAATACTGACGTTCTGTAGTCCCCTGCAACTGCTCCCAATACCGGTAACCGTAAAAATGTAATTGCCTGCTGACAGACCGTTGATTTGTACCGGGCTGCCCGGTGCATTCATGCTGCCCGTGCTGGTACCACTCCAACTAACTGAGTAGGGTGTAGTTCCTCCCGTAACAATCAATTGAACACCGCCATTTGTGGCACCACAGTTGGCACCAGTAATACTTGCCACCGACACATCCGGGCCGGGCGTATCACTAATCGGCACCTGACCCGTAAATACTTGTACACAATTACCCGTTGTCTCGGTAATGGTCACGGAATAGACTCCGGCAGTCAGTGCAGAGACCGAAGCCGTATTGCCCACAACCGCATTGGTCGCTACATTTCTCCAGAGATAGGTAACCAGCGTTCCTACCGGAGAAGCCGGCAACAGCGTGGCCGTCACGGAACCATCACTGGAACTACAGGAAGGATCCTCCGCCGTGAACGAAATTGAAGCAGTCCGGGGTGGACAGCAATCAGCTACGGTGACAGACACGGGTGTCGTCGCGGTAGCACTGCAACCGTTTAGATCAGTAATGACAAAAGTATAAGACCCGCTGTTGCTTACCTGGGCAGGTGTGATAATCGGATTTTGGAGAGATGACGCATAGCCATTGGGGCCGGTCCAACTGTAGGTATATGGTGGGACGGTACCGGTCGTTACATCGCCAAGCAAGTTCAGAGAACTGCCAACGCAAACCGATGCCGACACAAAATCGGCTTTGATGACCGGCGCCGGGTTAACGGCCACAACGCCCACCGCGGTCCCGGTACAGGCATTACCGCCCGTCACCACCACGGTATAACTACCCGCGTCTGAAGCGTCCACTCCGGTCAGAACAATCACCGGTCCACTGGCGGTGAACCCGTTCGGGCCAGTCCAGCTATAACTGGATGCCCCACCGCTAGCGGACAGCGTTACATTGCCCCCCACACAGGCCTGCTGAGGTTGCACCTGCACCGTCGGAGCTGCGCCCACCGTCGTGCTAACCACCTGCGTAGCGGTGCAGCTATTGAGATCGCTGACCGTCAGCGTGTAGGCTCCGCTCATGGTAACCTGAGCATTGGAACGCGTCAGAGGATTTCCGGTTAATGTTAGTCCATCCGGAGTTTTCCAGGTACTGGTGACGGGTTGAGACCCGCCGGTTAGGGTGGCTGATAAACTCAATACCTGCCCTACGCAGGCCGGTGTAGCGGTCAAATTGGTAATGACCGGATTGGGATTGACGAAGACTGTAACGGTTGCGATGCTGGTACAATTGGGTGCTCCGGAGTCAGTCACTACAACCGTGTAGGTTGTGGTAGAAACGGGGGTCACGGTTACGCTCTGGCTATTTCCCAGCACGACGTTCGGAGTCCACTGATAGCTAAGCGCTCCCAGACTACCCGTTGTCGTAGCAGAAAGTGTTGTACTTCCACCCACACAGATCGTTATCTGAGTAGTCGAAGCCGTTGCGGTCAGCGAGCAACAGTTGATCACACTCACCGCCACTGGCGTTGCGGATGTTGCCGTACACTGGTTGGCATCCGTCACCTGTACCGAATAATTCCCGGTGTTGGCCAGGGTTACATTGGCTATCGTTATCGGGTTAGCGGTTGTCGTTGTCGAGAAATTAGGGCCTGTCCAGGTAAAAGAATAACCCGGTGTTCCGCCAGAGGGGGTAGCCGACAGACTCAAACTGCCGCCCACACAGGCGGTTGTCGTAAGAGCCGTTGTCGTTACCATCGGTGCCGGATTGACCGTAACGGTCATACTGGCCGGTGCTGAAGTGCAACCGCCTACCGTCTGGGTTACGGTATAGACAAAACTGCCCGCTGTTCCGGGCGAAGCCGTTACCGGATTACCCGTCGTTTGCGTCAGGTTCTGACCCGTCCAGGTAAAACTGGCATTGGCAGCACCCGTCGCGGTTAGCGTCAGGCTGTTGCCCAAACAGATGGTGGCGGAAGGCGGAAGCGTCGGCGTGGCTGGTGGATTGGGATCCGTTAAGGTGACCGATATCGGCGTGCTTGCACATACACCATTTAAAGCCGTAAAAGAATAGACTCCTGCCGATAATCCCGAAACCGTTATCTGACCGGATCCGTTGGCGATCAGATTTTGAGTGGGCTGCCCCGTTCCATTTTTAGTAAACGCTACGGAATAACTTTGACCCGATGCTAACCCGTTCAAGGTCACCGTCCCGTCGGCTCCGGAACAGGATGTAGGATTCGTCATCGTGAAACTGGACACATTGGCTCCATTGACAACCGTCAGGGAAGTGGTAGCCGTCGCCGTACAGCTCCCGGCCGTGGTGGCCAAAACCGTATAGCTATAAACGCCCGGTGCCGATACAGTAACGGTAACCGGATTTCCGGTCGATGTGGTTAAACCGGGACCACTCCAGTCATAGGTGCTAAACCCACTGGTTGCGGTCAGCGAGGCCGTGGCGGTTCCGTTCGAAAGACAGACCGGCGGATTGTTTGTAATTGACACCGTGCCCGAACTAAGCCACGAGATGACCACACACGCCTGATCGACAGACGTGTTACAGACATCTCGGAGGGAGTTACAGATGGTTACTGAGCCGGGTTGCGTTACCCCATTTACGGTGGGGAAGGTAATGGTATAGGTTCCTGAAACAGGGTCGGTTACGACGGTAGCCTGCGGGCCATTCGGGTCCTGGGTTACGGTAAAGTTGCCCCAAACCTGATTGGCGGTGGAAACGACGGTGGTTCCTGCCGGCAAGTTGGCGGGATTCCAGTTCCGGAGAACCTGGGTAAAATAGTTATCAGAATAAGAAGTAGTGGTTGCGCATAGGGTTTTGATATCGTCTTGAATATCGGGTAATACAATTGTGGGGGAACTTAGCGGGGCATTTTTACAATAGCGCTCCAATGCCGGGACAAAAGCCGCCCGGGGAATCTGGATGGTAATTTCATTATTCAGGTTGGCTCCGAATACACTAAGCACATCATTGCGAACCGGTTCTCCGTTCACCAGAATCCGCAAGGCCGACGCGCAACCCGTTCCCGGAAACGAAAACAAAGGAACCGCTACGCCCGGCGTTACCGGATCCTGGTCAGTTAGCGGACCTGTTGGTCCATCCGGGTCAATATCGTTACCAGCCGGAGCCATCCCGACCTGGTGAACGGCCAAACCGTTGAGCGTGCCTAGCGGGGTGGCTCCTACACTGGTAATCAATTCATTATCAAGCACAAAATCCGTCCAGATACCATTATGATTGGTAATCTGGAAGTTGGCATCACGACCATTGCCCCCCGGCGTGGTAAAGCCGTTGGGTGCAATGATCGTGAACTGACCGGTTACGGTACGATGCAACGTGTTGTCGGTCGGAATATACCAGGCCGTATAGCGATTTGTAGCCGGATCGTAGGTCAATTGAAAATCGACCAGGGGGGTTCTACCCAACGGATCACAACCAGGGACATTTTGTGCCCTGACAGCATTTCCCCACGCTCCTGCCAGAAACAGGAGCATGATTACCCAGGGTTTTAGCCACATATTCACTACAGCTTTCATGTTGATCGTGTTTTTAATTCTGCTACCTGCGTTCATTCTTGTATTTCTCATGATTCGCTCCAAGTTTCTCATCATTCTTACGGAAGTTGCTGTACGATGATAAATGACGGGATATTTAAATCATTACTTGGGTGCTGAATCATGATGTTGTAAATAATATGCGTATCGTTTTGCTGCCCCTGGAAGATGGTCTTTCCGTTCAAATTAACATCCCCGCTGAAGTAGCCATTTAGAATGAATGACGGGATGTTAAAGAGGTTGGCCGGCGCAAGGAGTGGCTCCGTTGTAATCTGGATATATACTTCCAGCGGATCATTCAACTGACTCTGGTAAATCGTTGCGTTGTCCACATTGGCATTACCACCCCACAGCGCATACTTACCCGGTGCCCACGAAATATCCCGGCGTTCTTTGTCTCCATAAAGGCCAACACTATTGGGATCGCTGGTATCGTGCCAGATCTCAGCCGGCGTCAGGTTACGGAAATCGACCGTTACATTCGATCCGATTACATTCAGGCTACGCGTCGTCTGCGTCATCACACCCAGGTGGTTCCGGTGCCGGACGGCCACGTAATAATCACCCGGTGCAACGTGACTGATGTTCAGACAGGATGTTCCGTCAAGATCGACAATCGTACCATTTCGCAATACCAGTGCCGAGCGGGTGTATTTAACAATCGACGGCGTGGTCTTATCACGGAATTCAACAAACACCCAATCAACCACCGAATTCTCTCCCCGATTGGCAAACGTAACCGCCGGGTTGGTGATCGTTTCGTTGAATGGATCCAGTGCCGGGATTGAACCGAGGCCACCCGGATAGAAGGTCCCGATATAGGGTATAGCCCGGTACGGATCATTCACAGGAATGATTCCCAGTGCCCGCAGATCATCGCGCATGAGTGGGATAATGTTCCCGCCTGTTGACGCCGTACTGCTTGCCGGATTCGTCGGCCATATCCCATCGTCATCCACCAAAGCCCCCTGTAGATAGACGTATGGCGTGAAGCAGAAGTTACAGTTTCCGATGGTGAGACTAACCGCCTGACTGATCGTACAGCCGTTTCCATCACCCACTGTTACCGTGTAGCTACCAGCCGATAAGGCCGTCAGATTCGCTACGACTCCGGAAGCGCTGGTTACCGTGGTAGTATACGGGGCCATTCCGCCACTGGTTTGAACGATTGCAAGGCTACCACTGGTCAGCGAAGTACAGGTCGGCTGACCGTATTGAACGTTGATCTCCAGACCCGCAGGTTGATTGATGATCCACGTCTGAACGGCAACACACGAGTTCGACGTTGTGCGGGTTACCAGATACGTACCACCCGGCAGGTTCAGCGTCAGCGGTACATTCCCCGCAGTCTGCCCTACGATGGTATTCGAACCGGCAATCCGGACAACATATTGGTCGGTAGCAACGCCGGGAGCAGGTCCATAGGTAAGGGTTCCGCTACCGTCGGCACACAACGCATCCGTTTTCGACCAGCCCGCAATGGCCGTGCTTCCCGTCGTATTGATCAGCACATTCGTTTTGGTAACAGAACAACCATTGGCATCCTGCACCGTCACCGAATAAGAGCCCGCGGGCAGATTCGGGAAGGTTGGGGTTCTGCTGGTGGTCGAGAGCGTGATGTAGCCGTTGACCGTATATAGGAACGGTGCTGTACCGCCGGTCACATTCAGCGCAATCGAACCGTTAGCCGCTCCACAACCCGTTACATCGGTTGGTGTTGCCGATACCTGCATCACTGCCGTATCGTTGTGAGGAATCGTTACTTCTACCAGTGACCGGCAAACACTGGTTCCCGCCGACACGCTGAAGATGTAATTTCCGGCAGGCAGGCTACCAATCAGAACCGAACCGGCACCCGCGGCATTCTGCGATCCGGTAGCCGCACCCGTCCAGGTCACCTTGTAAGGCGTTGAACCACCTGAAAGGGTCAGAATCACACTCCCATTCGATGCGGTGCAACTTGCACCGGTCGTTATTGCCACTGTGGCAATTGGGCCGCCGATCTCATTGACATGAACTACGTCAACATACTTGCAGCCATTGTACACGCCACTCTGGGTAGTGACTGTCGCCGTTACGCTGTAGGTTCCGGACGCCAGCCCCGTGATGGTCTGCGAATTCTGTCCATTGCTCCACTCGTACGTTACAAATGAACCAGCCGGAGCCCCCAGTAAGGTAGCCGTCGCTGTGCCGTTTGATACGCCACATTCTGAATCCAGAACCGACTTGTTGAACGTCAGAACCGGACAGACCTGCGGACAGGGTGGCACGGTAATCAGGACACTGCTCACACCGGTACAGCTATTGATGTCGGTGACCCTAACTGTGTATTGACCCGCCGACAGCGTGTTCAGGTTCGAAACGACCTGGTTCTGACTATTTAATACCGTTACACTATAAGGTGCCGTTCCGCCACTGATTTGAACCACCCGGATTTTGCCGTCCTGGTTGCTTCCTCCGCCCGGCGCACAGGTTTCACCCGTGTACTGGACATTGAAGTCGATGCCTTCCGGTGCCGTAATGGTAAAGGATTGATACGAACTGATGCAATTGTTATCGCGCCGTTCGATGACATACGTGCCACGCGAAACCGCAACAGTAGCCGTGGTATTACCCGGTACGGTGGCAATCAGCGTGGTACCGCCCAGCAGAACCCGGTAGGTAACCGTTGACGCCTGACCACCCGCGAAGGTGAGCGTTCCACTGTTATCGGGGCAAAGCGCGCTCTGCGGTGTCCAGCCCGTCACTGACGGACCACCGGTGGTACCGATGGTGGCCGTGACCGTGGTCGAACAACCGTTGGCCGCGGTCACGCCAACCGTATAATAACCCGCCGGCAGATTCGGAATCGACAACGACGTCGAAGCCTGGCTGGCATATGCCAGCCCGTTCAGGGTGTAGGTGTAGTTCGGCGTACCGCCAGTTACCGTCACCGCAATCGAGCCGTTGCTGGCGCCACAACTACCGGCACTGGTTGGCGTGGCTGTCAGGGTAATATCCGCCGAAGTAGATACTGGCACCGTGACGTTTATGACGCCCTGGCAATTCGAACCGGTTCCGGTCACCACGAAGGTGTAACTTCCCGGTGCCAGGTTCGAAATCAGTACTGACGACGGATTCGGAGCCGCCTGGGTTCCGCTAACCGGGCCAGTCCAGCTTACTTTATAAGGTGCCGTACCGGCGGTCAGACTCAGGGACACCATACCCGTATTGACCGAGCAACGCGAGGGCGCGATGGCCAGAACGGATGGAATTGGGCCGCCCATTTCGTTGACATTAACGGTACCGACATATTCACATCCGATTGAAGTGCCGTTCGGCGTACCGGTTACCGTAGCGGTTACGCTGTAGATACCCGTACTCAGGCCAACTGCCGTGGGGCCGTTCTGGCCGTTGCTCCAGAGGTAGTTCACTGCACTACCTGCTGGCAAACCGCCCAGAGAAGCAACCGCTGTGCCATCATTGGCACCACAATTGGCATCGACAACCACCGTATTGAGCGGTAATACCGGACAGATTCGCTGACAATCCGGAATGGTGATGAGCAATTGCTGGATACCGGCGCAGTTGTTAACATCCCGCACCTCAATGATGTAGTTCCCGGCAGTCAGACCATTGGTAGCCGTACTGCTGCTGACCATGGTGTTGTTATTATCCAGAATACGAATCGAATACGGTGCTTTTCCACCTTCGATCTGGATGATCTGGATGCTGCCGTCGTTCTGAGCCACCCCGTTAGGTCCACAGGTCGCAGCTTTGTACTGAACATTGAAGTCCAGACCCGTCGGCGCATTGATGATCAAATTTTGAACGGAAGTACACAGATCCGCCGTACTGGTTCGGATGACGGCATAGGAGCCGGCACTCAGCACCAGTGTCGTTGCCGTAGCACCGCTGACGGTGGCGATGGTTCCGCCGTTCACCACACTAACCACACGGTAAGATGTCGTACCGGGTTGTCCACCGGCAAACACCAGCGAGCCAATATCACTCGGACAAGTGGCACTGTTTGCGGTCCAGCCCGCTACCGGTGGTGCGCTCGTATCCCCAATCAATACCGAAACTTCGTTAGCGGCACAACCGTCGGCGCTGCGAACACCGACCACATACGATCCCGCAATGAGGTTGCTCAGGGTGAAGGTCGGCAGCGATGACGTGCCGATTACTTGCCCGTTGAGCAGATACGTGAACGGTGCGGTTACGCCCGGTTGCAGAGTAACTGCGTACTGGATGCTGCCCGTTGGGGATCCGCAGGCGGTGGCATTCGTTGGCGTTGCCGTGACGGAAATCCGTGCGGCATCGTCCCGTGGAATATGAACCGGCACATAACCGGCACAGGTAGCACCATTGACGGTGCTCGTGATGCGGAAGACATAATCACCAGCCGCCAGACCGCTTACCGTCTGGTTGCCCAGATTACCTGCCAGCAGCGAACCGCTAATCGGACCGGAGTAGCTGATCACAAAGGGAGCGGTTCCGCTTTGGATGGTGAGCGTCACCTGTCCGTTGGTATTCCCCGGGCAAGTAGCAGGCAGAACGGCACCTTTGATGGCGATTGGCCCACCGATTTCATTGACGTTGACCGTATCGACAATCGCACAACCGTTCAGGTAACCACTCCCCTGCACATTGGTCACGGTGGCGGTTACCGAATACACGCCGGCTACCAATCCCGTAATCTGTGGTCCACTGGCGCCGTTGCTCCAGTTATACCCAACGGTTGCACCGCCTGGCAATCCACCGACCAGTGCCTGAGCACGACCATCATTGGCACCGCAATTGGCATCGACAACCGCCGTACTGAGCGGGAAATTACACGGTGGCGGGCTACAACTGCGCACGACAATGGTCGCCGTGGCCGTTGAACTACCGCAACCGGTTACGGCCGACGTATACAGAATCCGGAAGGTTCCGGCCTGAGAAACAATACCGTTGAACACTGACCCTACCAGCGCACTGCTGCTGGTCAATTCAGTAAAGGTTCCGCCTGCCGGGAATCGCGTGGCGAGATCAAAAATTTCATTGTTACAAATTGACAACACAACGCTGCTGGCAGCTACCGGAGCAGGCGTTACGGTTACCGAAACCGGCGTCACAGCGGTTTTGCTACAGCCGTTGGCATCGGTAATGACAACCGTGTAGCTACCACTGTTGGCTGCCGTTGCAGAAACGATATTCACCGTTGAAACCGTTGTTGTCGTGCTGAAATTCGGGCCGCTCCATACGTAGGTAACCGGTGTGGCTGCACCAGTAGCTGTTGCTGTCAGGCTAATGGTTCCACCCACACAAGCCACCGGCGAAGTTGCTCCAACGGCCAGGGTTATGTTACAGGGCGGTGCACAGCTTGGTGCACTCACCTGCGTCACCTGGGTCAGCGAACATACGCTGCTGATGGCCGTAATCGTTACCCCGCCACCCAGCGGTATGCCCGTGATTCGACCCGCTACCAGCGTATAGTTGCCCACATTCGAGGTCACGACAACACCTGTGCCCGCCGTGTAATTCACCGTGTAGGTGCTGCCGTTTCCGTCGCACACCGGACCACTGATGCTCACCAGCGGACCGCTGTCCGTACAGGTGCTCGTACATGTCGGTGCGGTAATCACCCGAGCCTGTGTACAATTCCCATTCGTAGCAATCACCGTTACATTGCTACCAACCACACCCGTCACCAGGCCGGTGAGCGGATTGAAGCTGCCACCAATAGCGGTCAGGCTTGACCCCGCACTGGCTGTTACACTCGCCACGTAGGTCGTACCATTGAGACACACCGGTGTTCCGGCCGAGATCGCCACCGTACAGATGGTACAGGTAGCACCTGTTACGATCGTCTCACTGCTCACGCCACAACCCGCAGTAGCCGTTATAACCACCACCGTGTTGAGCGGGATATTGTTAATCGTATTCGTAGCAAAGTCAATTATGCCTGCGTTGGCAGTTACACTCGCTCCGTTGCTCACCACATAGGTCAGTGAGCTTAGGCCCGTTACCGTATTACAAACCGGACCGGTCAACGTCAGCACCGGATCCACACAGACTGGACAATTGGTCGGCAACACCAGCGTGGCCTGACCGATGGCCACACAGCCGTTGCTGTCGGTGATCGTCAGGCTGTAGGTGCCCGCCACAATGGCACTCAGACTGCTCGTCGTCATGCCGTTGCTCCAACGGTAGCTGTAAACACCCGAACCACCACTGATGCTCGTCAGCGTGATGTCGCCCGTCGTACTGCCACAAGCTATCGTCGTCGGCGACAGGTTTGCCAGAATCGACGCTGGCTGAACGATCGTCTTCACATCACCAGCCTTGCAGCCGTTGCCATCCGTCACCACCACACTGTAAACACCCGCCGACAAACCGCTCAGGCTCGCCGTCGTCGCACCGTTGCTCCACAGGTAGCTGTAGATACCAGAACCGCCACTGGCCAAAGCCAACGCCGTGCCCGTCGAACTACCATTGCACAGCACCGCCGTCACACTCACCACCACACTCGGACCAGCCTGATCACTCAGCGTCACACTCTGAACGAACGAACAACTGTTGGCATCCGTCACCGTTACACTGTAGGTGCCCGCCACCAGACCACTAATGCTGGCTGTCGTCGCACCCGTATTCCATTTATATTGGTAGCCCGTGCTGCCGCTGGCCGTCATCGTTGCACTGCCCGAAGCCTGGCTACAGGCCGATGGCGTACTCGAAATCACACCCGTCAGACTGCCCGGAACACTCAGAATCTCGACACCGATCACATCTTTACACCCTTTCGAGTCGGTCACCGTCACGGTGTAATCACCGGCTACCACACCCACCAGGCTGCTGCCCGTTGTGCCGTTGCTCCACACGTAGCTCAGCGGAGATACGCCACCCGTCGCCGTCACACTCGCCGTACCCGTTGCGCCCAGACAGATCGCCGGACTCGTCGAGACCTTCGTAAACTGCGGACCTTCCACATCGCCCAGCGTCACCACCGTGCTGCTGGTACAGCCCGCCACGTCGGTTACCACCACCGTGTAGGTACCGGCCACCAGGTTCGTCACCCGGGCACCGGTTGCTCCGTTGCTCCACAGATATGTATACGTTCCCGAGCCACCACTGGCCGTTACCGTGATCTCCCCGTTGGCTTTGCCACAGTTGGTCTCCGTTTGTACGATCGCCAGGGCCGGGGCTGCGGCTGTCGCCGTCACCGATACGACCTGGCTCGAACGGCAACCGTTCGCATCCGTCACCACCACCGTATAACTGCCCGTTGCCAGGTTGTTCAAATTCGTTACCACACCCGATGGACCCGTCACCGTCACCGTCGTCAGGCCCGTGCCTCCGCTGATGTTGCTCACCGTCAGGCTACCCGGATTGCCACACGCGCCCGCAGATACCGACACGTTGAAGTCGATGCCCAGGGGCAGAGCGATCGTCACCACCGTCGTGCTCACGCAGCCCGTGCTGTTGAGCGCGCCCACCACATACGTCCCCGGCAACACCGTGAAACTCGTGCCCGTACTCACAAATGTACCCGTCGAGGTGTACAAGCCGTAGGTCACACCCACCACCGGAGACACCACCGCGATCACACCCGTTCCGCCCACACAAAGCGGCTGAACCGTGCTCACGACCAGCGCCGGACCGTTGCTCGTCGGTACCGTCACCGCCGTCGTCGAAAGGCCGCAACCCGCGTTGCCTGCCACCGAAACCGTCACCGCGTAACTGCCACCGGCAAGACCGCTGAAGGTCGCACTCGTGCCCGATACCACCGTCGACTGACCACCAACCGTCACACTGTAAGAGCTCACACCTGCCAGCGCACTCCAGTTTACCGTTACACTGCCATTGCTGCCCGTACACGAAGCCGGACTCGCTGTGGCCACCGGATTCAACGACACCGCACCTTTCGGAGCGATGACGAAGTCTTCCACCGCACGACAGCCATTCGCGTCGCTTACCGTCACGCTGTACTGACCCGCCGACAGACCGCTCAGACTCACCGGACCCGAAACCGCCACCATGCTGCCCGTCACCGGACCGCTGTAGCTCACCGTCAAAGAACCCGTCCCGCTCACCGTCAGCATGGCACTGCCGTTCGAGACCGCACAATCCGTCGCCGTCGTGCCGGACACCACCAAAGACGCACTGCCCACATCGCTCAGCGAGGTGATCGCCGAGTAAGAACACACCTGACTGCCGTTGGTCACCGTCACGCTGAGCGTATAACTTCCCGCGGCTAAACCGCTTACACTCATCACGTTCGTGGCTACCACCGCGTTGCTCACCGCATTACGCCAGCTCGTGGTGATCACACTGCCACCAGCGACCGTGCCCGACAACGTCGCCGTGATCGTGCCCGTGGCCTGACCGCACAACGGATTGACCGCTACCAGACTGATATCCCGGCTTTCGCAAGGCGGAATACAGTTCGTTGGCAACACCAGCGTCGCACTACCCGTAGCGATACAACCATTCGAATCCGTGATCGTCAGGCTGTAGGTTCCGGCCACCACGCCCGACAGACTCGCCGTCGTTGCACCGTTGCTCCAACGGTAGCTGTAAACACCCGAACCACCACTGATGCTCGTCAGCGTGATGTCCCCCGTCGTACTGCCGCACGCAATCGTCGTCGGTGACAACTCCGCCAGAATCGATGCCGGTTCGATCACCGTTACCCCGTCGCTGGCTTTACAGCCGTTGCCGTCCGTCACCACCACACTGTAAACACCCGCCGACAAACCGCTCAGGCTCGCCGTCGTCGCACCGTTGCTCCACAAATAACTGTAGACACCAGAACCGCCACTGGCCAAAGCCAACGCCGTGCCCGTCGAACTACCATTGCACAGCACCGCCGTCGTGCTGGTCACCACACTCGGACCCGCCTGATCATCGATGCTCACCGTTCCTGTGAAGGAACAACCGGCTACATCCGTCACCGTCACACTATATATCCCCGAGACAAGACCACTGATGCTGGCCGTCGTCGCGCCTGTATTCCATTGGTATTGGTAGCCACTGCTGCCGCTGGCCGTCATCGTCGCACTACCCGAAGCCTGGCTACAGGCCGATGGTGTACTCGAAATCACACCCGTCAGACTGCCCGGAATCGTGCCGATGGTCACCTGCGTGATGTCCAAACACCCTTTCGAGTCGGTCACCGTCACGCTGTACACACCAGCCACCACACCCGACAGGCTGCTGCCCGTCGTGCCGTTGCTCCACACGTAGCTCAGCGGAGCCACGCCACCCGTTGCCGTCACACTGGCCGCGCCCGTCGCGCCCAGACAAACCGCTGGGCTCGTCGACAGCACCGCCAGTTGCGGGGCTTCCACGTTGCCGATCGAAACCACCGTGCTGCTGGTGCAACCGGTAAGATCCGACACCACGACCGTGTAGCTACCTGCTAACAGACCCGTTACGTGACTGCCCGTCATCCCGTTGCTCCACACATAACTGTAAGCTCCCGTACCCCCGCTGGCCGTCACCGTCGCTTCACCGTTCGGCTGACCGCAGTTCGCGTTGGTAGCAATCACGTTCATCCCGAATGTTTCGCAGCATACCGTCACCGTTACCGGGTTGGTCATGACCGCCGAGGAGCTACAACCGCTGGCCGAGGTGGCAATCACGGTATAGCTGCCGCTGTTGGTAGCCAAGGCACTGTTGATCGTTACCATTGCCCCCGTCGCGGTAAAGCTGTTGGGTCCGCTCCATGTATAGGTGTAGCTACCGGTCGGGCTGGCACTTGCCGTCAGAATCAGACTACTTCCGACACAGATGGTATTGCTGTTCACCGAAACCGTTACAACCGGCTGGTCATTGACCGTCACCGTTGTCGAAGCCGTACCGGTACAGCCGTTGCCGCCGGTAATCGTTACGGAGTAAATACCGGCATTGGTAAGTTGAGCGTTCAGAATCGTTGCGCTCGGGCTGCTGGTAACCGTCGAGAAGTTAGGGCCACTCCAGGCATAACTCGTACCGCCCGGCGTGGCATCAAGCGTTACCGTTTGGCCCACGCAAACCGTCGATGGAGTTGCGGCTACTGTCGGCGTCGCGCCAACGGTCACACTGGTCGACTGAACCGCCGTACAACCGACAGCGTCCGTGACGACCACCGTATAGTTGCCGCTCAGGGTGGCTGTTGCCGTCAGGGTCTGGCCGGTTCCGGCGAATCCGTTGGGGCCGCTCCAGGCGTAGGTGAGTGGTGTTGTACCGCCCACACCCGTTGCGCTCAGGCTAATGGGTTGACCCACGCAGACAATCGCTGGCGTTGCCGCTGCGGTCACCGTCAGGTTAGAGCCCGTGGTCAGCACTTTAACATTCGTAAAGGTACAGCCTCGGCTATCTCCCATCGTAATGGTATAGCTACCGGCCATCAGGTTCGTAGCGGTGGGTGAACCATTCGCCACCACGCCCGTTGGACCGGTGATGGTGTAGGAGTAAGGCGCGGTTCCGCCGGAAGGCTGAACCACCGTGAAGCTACCCGATGCCGGAGAAAGACAGGTCGGGTTGCTGAACTGAATATTGAAATCCAATCCGTCCGGCTGATTGACCGTAATTGTCGTTACGGAAACGCAGGAGGTTGAGGTTGTTCTGGTGATTAAATAGGTTCCACCCGAAACCGAGTAAGACGTTGGCACATTGCCAAAATTCCGGCCAATTTCGGTTGCGGTTCCGGCAATCGTTACAACGTACTCGTCGGTGGCAATTCCGCCAACCGCACCGTATTGAATGATCCCGGTATTTTGTGGGCAAAGGGCATCGGTTTTGGACCAGCCAGCCACAGCGGGTTGCCCCGTCGGATTGATCAGCACGTTTTCGGTCTTCACAACACAACCATTGGCATCCATCACTTCCACCACGTTGACACCCGCCGGTAAACCCGATGCGGTGAAGGTCCGTGAAGCACTCGTGCCTTTTACGTAGCCGTTCACACTATAGGTGAAAGGACCCGTGCCCCCAGAAACGACTACCCTGACGGAACCGTCGGACGCTCCGCAACCGCTGGTGTTGGTTGGGGTGATCGCCAGCGTAAAGCCGTTTGGTGTACGGGTTGGGATCACAACATCGATGACGGATTTACAACTCGTGGTAGCATCCGTTACCGTGAAGACGTAATTACCGGCTTTCAGGCCTGTAATGTTCACCAGACCCAGGTTGGAAGCAGGCTGCGTTCCGGTGGTTGCACCCGTCCAGGCAATCATAAAGGGTCCGGTTCCGCTTTGGATATTGATGGCCGCAGAGCCGTTAGACGCCGTACAACTGGCTCCGGCGGTAGCCGATACACTGGCCACCGGACCGCCGATGTCGTTGACATTGACGGTATCGACGTACACACAACCCGCGTAGATGGTATTATCGGCAAACAGGCTGGCCGTCACCGAGTAGACGCCGGAGGTTAACCCGGATGCAACCGGTCCATTCTGGCTGTTGCTCCACTGGTAGGTTACCGTGGCACCAGCCGGTACGTTCAGCAGGCTGGCCGTTGCTTCTCCGTTGGTTTGTCCGCACAGGTTATCGATAACCGAGGTATTGAACGCCAGCGGAGGACATTTAAGCTGACAGGGTGGTACGGTGACAAGCGCACCGTTGTTGCCGGTACAGCCGTTGGCATCCACCACCGAAACGAAGTAATTCCCCGCAGGCAGATTGGTATGGCTGGCTCCTGCCAGCACCTGACCCTGGTTGTTGACAATCGAAACCGTGTAAGGTTTCGTGCCACCGTTGATCTGAACGATGTCCAGCGTACCGTCGCCGTTGCCGACGCCACCGGGTCCGCAGCTTTCCGCTACGTACTGAACATTGAAGTCGATACCGGCCGGGCCGGCAATGGTAAAGTTCTGGAAGGAGGTACAGGCTCCATCCTTGAGTTCAATCGTGTAGACACCCTGCGGTAAGCTAAACACAACCGGCCCTGTGGCATTTTCCGGGGTCGTGCCAACTTGAGTGGTACCCAACAGAATACGGTAGGTCCCCGCACCCGAGCCACCGGCGTAGGTAAGTGACCCCTGATCGAGGGCACAAACCGCGCTTTGTGACGTCCAGCCCGTTACGGCTGGTGAGCCGGTTTCGTTGATCGTTACGATGCGTTCGGTTTGGCAACCGTTGGCTCCGCTGGTGACGCCAACCCGGTAAACCCCGGCAGGGAGATTCGGGATGGATAAAGTATTGATGGCAACGGAGGTATACGCCGTTCCGTTGAGCGAGAAGGTATAGTTAGGACCACTGCCCGACGCCGTCAGGTTGATCGAACCATCCTGCGCTCCGCAACTGGAAGTGGGGTTCGGCGTAGCGGCCAAGGTAATGGAACTGCTCGATGAAACCGGGATCGTGACGTCCAGTACGGTTTCGCACGATGAGTTGGCACTCGTGAACGTAAAGACGTAGTTGCCCGCAGCCAGACCCGTGATCGGGAAAGACGAGATCGGAATGGAACCGGATACGGAGCGGGAACTGCTCACCGGCCCAACCCAGGTGACGGCCAAAGGCGTCGTACCGGCGGTTACGTTGAACGACACTGTGCCGGTATTGGCCGAACAGCTCGAAGGAACCACCGTCAATTGCTCGACTTTCGGGCCACCCATTTCGTTGACATTGACGGTTTCGACATACGCACAACCGGTAAAGGTTCCCGTCAGTACCGTGGCCGTGACCGAGTAAACCCCCGATGCCAGACCGGTGATGATGTTGCCAAAAGAGCCGTTGCTCCATTCATAGGTAACATCGCTGTCGGCGAAAGTACCCAGCGTGGCTAACGCGTGGCCGTCGGAGGCTCCGCAATTGGCATCCACGACGTAGGTATCCATCGGAATAACCGGGCAAACCACTTTACAATCCGGAACGGTAACAAAGACGCTTTCAACGCCCGAGCAACCTTTCGAATCGAATACTTTGACGTTGTAGATTCCCGGTGCCAGGTTGGTGTACACGCCCGGCGAAACCGCAGCGATCACCTGATTCTGGGCGTTGGTTACTGTCGTTGAATACGGTCCGGTTCCGCCGGTGATCTGCACGACCGTGATCGTGCCGTCATTGTTGGCCGTTCCACCCGGTCCGCAGTTTACTTTGGTATATTCGACGTTGAAGTTCAGTCCTTCCGGCACCGTGATGGTCACCGTGGTAAAGGAGGTACAGGCCGACGCTGTCGTGTTTCCTTCAATACTGTAGGTTCCCGCCGGTAGTGTCAGCGTCGTGGAAGTGGCTCCGCTGATGCCGGCCGTTGGGCCAACAATCGCACCTGAGGTTACTTCACGAACCAGGAACGTAGCCGTTGGCTGACCACCGGCAAAGATCAACTGACCCTGATCGGATGGACAGGTCGGGTTGACCGGCGTCCAGCCCGCAATGACCGGGGCACCGGTTTCTGTAATCGTTACCGGAATTTCGGCTGAGGTACAACCACCCGCCGAACGCACGCTAACCATATAAACGCCAGCCGCCAGACCCGTAACCGTGTAGGTCGGTAAAGCCGAGGTGCCGAGGGCAACCCCATTGAGCGAGAATGAATACGGTCCGGTTACGCCCACCGCCGGAGTGGCCGTGATGACGATGCTGCCCGTAAACGAACCGCAGGCCGTGGCATTGGTCGGTACGGCGGCAATAGTGATCTGATCGCTGTCGTCTTTCGGTATCGTAATCGCCAGGAAAGACGAACAGGCGGTATTGCTCGTGGCACTACTGATTTCAAAGCTGTAGGAACCGGGGGCCAGATTCGGAATCGTGGTGACGCCCAGGGTGGCACCGGGCAGCGAGCCGGTGGCGGCACCCGTCCAGGAAATCGTGAAAGGTCCCGTGCCGCTCGTAATGTCGATGGCGACAGCGCCGTTGTTGCCCAGACAGTCGGCGGAGGTAATCAGGTCGATTTCGCCGATCGGTGCGCCAATGTCGTTGATGTTCACACTATCGACTACCGTACAAACGCCGGTGGCCGTGGTGATGGTGGCCGTCACGCTGTAGACGCCAGCCGCCAGTCCGGTGATGTTCGGGCCGGTTTTTCCGTTGCTCCAGGCAAAACCGGTCGTCGCTCCTGCCGGAAGGCCACCGATGGAAACCGACGCGGTTCCGTCGCTGTTGCCGCAGGTCGCATCGACTTTGCCCGCGCTAACGGGATAATTACAGGCCAATGGCGTACAATCGCGCACGACGATGGTCACAAAAGCCTGATCGATCGGGCAACCGTTGCCACCGACCGCATACGCTACCGTGAACGAGCCGACACCCGATGCAATCCCGCTAAAGACCGTGCCGGTCATCGACCCGCTCAACACCGAGAAAGACCCCCCGGCGGGGAAGTAGGTGGCCAGGTCGGCGGTTTCGTTGTTACAGAGGGACAAGATTTTGTCTTCACCCGCCGAAGGGGCCGCGTTGACGGTCACACTAACCGTTGCTGTTGCCGTACAGCTTTGGCCGTCGGTGACCGTAACGCTGTAGAGTCCCGAAGCGGCCGCCGTAACGGGCGAGATCGTCGGGTTGGCGGTGTTGGCGGTAAATCCGTTCGGACCGGTCCAGGCGTAGGAAATAGGGGCCGTCACCGGAGCCGTCGTGCTGTTTCCGGCCGTAACGGTCAGGTTCAATAGACCGCCGACACAGGCTACGATGGGATTCCCGGCGGTGACCGTCAGCGAACAGCAGTTGCTGACCGAGACCGGCACCGTGGCCGTTCCCGAACAACCCGTTGCATCCGTTACCAACACCAGATAGGTTCCGTTATGAATCGCAGCCGCCGTAGCGGTTACGAGTGGCGTCGAACCCGAAGCGATGAAGCCGTTGGGGCCCGTCCAGGCATAGGTCAGTGGTGCCAAACCGCCCGTTGCCGAGGCCGACAGACTCAGCGGCTGACCGATGCAACCACTGCCTATGGCTACCGAAGCCAGCACATCCAGACCCGGATTGACAACAATCGTACAGGTAATGGTGGTGGACGATGGACAGGAAGCCGGGGCAGCACTGACGCCCCAGACCTGAAAGGTAATGGTTTGGGAAACCGGCCCGGTGTTGAACAACGCCTGACTGATGTCGCCGGTGCCAGATTGGTTGTTATCGAGCCGCAACCAGTGAACGACGGTGCCGGGGAGGTCACTAATGAAGCTGATGGCACCCGTCTGACCCGAACAGATGGTTTGGGAACAGACCGAGGGCGTGATAACCGGAACCGGATTGACGGTCACGATGGATGTTGCTGTATTGTTGGGACAACCAAATGAAGTAACCGAAGCAGTATAGGTGAAGGAGGTAGAGGCCGTGACCGATGGAAAATCCGTGACGTTCCCCAAACCGGTTACATTGCCCGGCATCCGGGTCCAGAGGGTTTGCTCGCCCGAGGGAACCGTGGTGTAGTTGATGGCTACCTGCTCGCCCGAGCAAATCGTGGCCGACGTGAGGCTCGGCGTGACGGTGATGGGCGGACACGCGCCCGCCAGCGTATAGACGATGAACGACCCCGGCACGATGGCGGCCGTGGTGGTGATGGAACCGGCCGTAACTGTTCCGGGAAGGCCGGTAAACGTACTCGCGCTGGTGTTCTGAATAAGCGAACCGGTATCGAAGGCCGACGGAATGGCGACCCACTGGTTGCCGTCCCAGCCGACGATGGTGAGTTTGCTCAAGTCCCCTCCTACCATCGCGGTGATGGGGGTGTTGGCATCCCAGGTGAGGGTGATGCGTGCGGGCGTGGTGCCGTCGATGTCCCAGTATTCGACATTGTCGACCGTGCCGACGCCCGTGGCTTTGGCGGTGGTGGGGAAAGCGAGACCTCCGCCGGGCAAAACGCCGTAGGCTCCGCCCATGAGGTTGCTCGTGGTGGCCACACCGGGATCGACGCCGTAGTATGCGGCCGTAGTCGGAGCCGCAAAGGAGGAAGCCGAAACCGCAGCGGGGCGGTATTTATCGTTGTCGCCGATGGGGAAGGTAAACGGACCGGTATTGTAGGTCCGGACGTAGCCATCCACAAAAGCGGTATTGCTCGCGTTGATCCAGGAGCCGTTGGGACCCACGAAGCTGTACATCCCGATGGCGGGTTGCCGCTCGGAGCCAATGATCCCGGCATTGATGGTGCCACTCCCGGTGACGAAGTTGTGCTGCGCATAAATAGCGTCCTCGCCCCCGGTATGCATGAATGTGCTGCCAAAACTGCCCGACTGAGCGTACACCTGTTGGCTAAGGACGGTAAACACAAACGTCATGAAAACCAACAACTTGTGCTTTCTGGTATAATTTCCCATCACCTTATCGCGATTTAATAACTTTATTGATTGACTACTGAATTATGGTAACTCCCCACTGTTTACTAGCCTTTAAGCGTCGGACCGGCCTAAAGGGGCACTTTGCTCTAAGCATGGTTTCGCTTGCCAAGCCTCGGTTTTGCTTCCTAAGCCCGGTTTGCCCCCAACCGAAACGTCGGCCCGGCCCCTAACGGGGGCTTCTGCATCCGGTTTTTTCAAGCCCCCTTTAGGGGCCGGGCCGACGTTTCAGTTGGGGGCAAAACCAAGCCCTGGAGCAAACAGAGGTATTACTGGAAATCAAAAAGAACGTTGCGCCTTCGTACCAGTTGGAAGGCTGAGGTTTCAGAATAACGAGCTATGCGCTATCCTGAACTTGTGCCAGCGGCTTATAAAAACCGCCCATAGAGTCATTATTGGCTAACTGAAACGATTAGTTTATTTTCAGTATAGGTTACATCTCCACAACCAGGTACAATTTGGTCACCAAAAGCAATTTTTGCCGGGGCACCAGTATTGACCCAAGGGGCGAAGTAGACTCTTACTGTGTAGTTACTTCTTACAGGAAGATTTTTCAGCACAGCCTTGCTGAGGGTGGAGCTGCCTCCGCAACCAGTACCAGTATGAGTGATAAAATTCGCGCCAACTCGCTGAAACACTCCAGGAGTAGTTACATCGACATAAATAACTATATTAAAAAATACGGTAGTCGTATTATTTGCCAATATGTAAGTAGTAGCCAGATCGATCACTACATCATTTGTATTATTGGTAATGCCAAACGACCCTGTATGGTTGAGGTAGGTCGCACAAGGTAAAACAGAAGGGGCTGTATACACATTACAAGTACCTGATATCGTAGGGAAATCTATTACACCCCCTACACTTTGTTCAAATGATGTTATTACTGTATTCCTTTGCGCCGGTGCCAACGCCACCCAACCCGTCCCATCCCAATAATACTCTCCGATTTTAGCCGCCAATGTCGGATAGCTGGTATTCGTCGAGGTAATGGAAGCATTCGTGTTGTAGACGTGCATCCCCGCTGCCGGGGTTCCCGCCAAGCCCCAGGTGGTCGTGGTGGTCAGGCTGATGCGGGGCATCAACAGGCCCTTGTTGGTGCTTTCCATCTCGATCAGCGAACCGGGGTTGATGGTAGTTGGGTTATCGCCCACTTTCATCTGAGCTTGAGCCACCAACGTGCTGGCTAAAAAGGCGATCATCGCGAGCGTATGCTTGATAGAGGTTTTCATTGCGGTCTTGTTAAAAAGCGGTTATTGATGGTTATTTTTTTAGAGAGTAGAAGCGAGACAAGAGAGGAAAGACGATGAACGGCCTGTTGATGGTTCGGTTTTTTGTTTTCCTTCTCCTTTCTATTGTCTCTTGTCTATCTTGTCTTTACTAAAAACTTAATTATTCACCGTGATCTGCGACGTGATGGGGGCACTGGTGCACCCATTCTGCGTCGCGGTAAAGGTGTAGAGGTACGTTCCGACGGGCAACACCTGGTTGATCGTTACGCTGCCCGTTCCGGTGCCGGTGCTGGCCGGTGGATCGGGCGTGGCGGGTGTGCGGGTCCAGTTGAGGGTTGCCGTGGGCGGGAAAGCCGTAGCCACAATATTTGTTTGTTCTAACAAGCATATAATTGCATTTCTGGGAATGACCTGCAGGGCCGGAGCCGGGTTGATGGTAAGGGTAACCACTTCGGTGTCGGAGCAATTCCCGGCCTGGGCCGTAACGATGTAGGTAATCGTTTGGGGTACGCCATTGAGGTTGCTGATACCGGCAAAATTGATGGTTGTTCCTGTTCCACTTTGTCCCAGATTGTTGATCCACGTTACGGTGGCTCCACCGTCGCCCGCCACCGCGAGTGTGGTGCTTTGGCCGGAGCAGATCGTCAGACCGGAGCCCGTACTAATACTTAGACTGGGTTGGGTCGCAATGGTCACAGTTGTCGACGAACTTGCTGTACATCCGGCTGCATTGGTGGCCGTTACGCTGTAGACGCCACTGGCTGCGGTGGTGGTGGTGGGGATGGTCGGGTTCTGCAACGCGCTGACAAAACCGTTCGGCCCGCTCCAGGCGTAGGTCGTAAACCCGCTCGTGGCCGACAGCGACAGGGTGCTGGCACTACACAACGGGCTGTTGCTCGTCGCCATCACGGTCGGGGCCGTTGGGCTGTTGATGGTGGCCGACAGCGCGGTCGTACAGGTCGGGTCGCCTACGGCCTGAACCACAACGGTATAGCTTCCCGGTGCCAGGTTGGCGATGGTGAATGGACTCGTGCCGAGGGGCTGAGCCGCTCCGCCGTTTACGCTATACTGGTAGGTCTGCGAACCGGTGTAGGTGACCAGAATGGAACCGCTGTTGGGTGATAAACAACTCGTAACCGAGGTCGGCACGGCGGTGGCGACGAGGTCGCAGCAGTTGTTGACCAGGATCGTACAGGTGATGGTGGTGGACGACGGACACGAAGCCGGGGCCGGACTGACGCCCCACACTTTGTAGGTAAAATTTCCGGCGGTGGCAAACAAACTGCTGATGTTGCCCGTGCCGGTGGCCCCGTCTTCGACCCGCAGCCAGTTGATGGTGCTGCCGGGAATGCTGCTGACAAAGGTGATGGCCCCGGTTTGGCCGATACAAATGGTTTGCGAACAGATCGAGGGCGTAATGATGGGAACGGGATCGACCTGCACCGTGGTGACGGCGGACAGGCTGGGGCAGCCGAAGGTTCCCGTGACGATGGCGGTATAGGTATAGCTCACTGGCGTGGTGCCGGTGGCGGTCGGAAAATCGAGGACGTTGCCCAAACCGGTTTGCCCGCCCGGCATCCGGGTCCACTGGGTTTGCGCGCCCACCGGCGAGGTGGTGTAGTTGATGGCAACCTGATTGCCCGAACAGATGGTGGTGGAGGTCAGGCTGGGAACCGGAGCAGCCGGCGGTGCCGGGTCGGTCAGGGTGATGGGGCCCAGCGTGTTGGACCCCGTCGTACAGGTCAGATTGGTTACCTTGATGTTGGTGTAGGTTCCGGCACCCAGGTTCGGAATAACCAAACAGCCCGTCGCATCAGCGGTTAACCCACCGAGGGCGGTTTGTGCGACATTATCTTTTTCGTAGGTGACGGAATGCCCTGTGCTGTTGGCTGGTAAGCCGCAGATTTTGATGCTGCCATTGGCTACGGAACAAAATGTAGGGTTGGTGTTGTTTGCCGACACATTGGTAATTGTCGGACAGCTCTGCACCGTTACGGGAACGGTACAGGTGGAGTTGACACCCGTCAAACTACAAGAGCCAGAAACCTGGGGCGACGTCAGGGTGAGGGTTCGAACACCGGCGACACCGCTGCCGTCGTACACCACCGGAATGGTCATCGACGTTTGTCCCGCCGTGAGCGTGATGATTACGGGAGCGGGGTTGGTGGTAAAACCGGTTCCGGTAACGGTGACGGCCACCGATCCTGCCACTGAAACAGAGATCGGAATGGTGAGTGTTCCGGTTTGTCCGGTTACGCCATTGGCCAGAAAAACCCCGGAAGCTGTGGCCCCGGCCGAGCAATTGAACGTAAACCGGGCGGCTGGTTGCGCACAACCAAAAGCCGTCTGAGCCAATCCATAGGTAGAGGTGGTTCCACCCGATAGCGCAAAGCCGGTCGGCACAAAATTGGCCCCTACTCCCACCGTATTCGGACTATTGATAACCCCCAGTGTTCCCAGTCCGTAACTGGCGACGTACATTTTCCCGTCGGGTCCGCGTACTACCTGACCGCCCAGACCTGCCGCATTACCCAGATCCACTTTGGTAGCGAATACCTGAGCCCCTGAAGTTTTGCCAGCGATGGTAAACTGAAATAGTTTTTGAAACGAATTCAAACCCGACACGTAAATCAAATTCCCGTCGGGCGAAAAATCCCCCCCGTACGCAGCCTGTTGTGGGTCGTTATAGTCCATACTCCAGAGCAGGTTTACCTGCCCCGTTGTGGCATTGAAATCGAATAAGTCAATAGTCGTGTGCCAGCCCAGCGTCGCATCGAACCCATTGCTGCTTACAAGCATCATCTTGGTACCATCGGGTGATAAACGCAAAACCCGCGAACTGGTAGGACTGGCGATATAGCTGGATGTCACCCGGACTCCGGTATAACCATTCGCATCGAATTGATACGCTAACACCTGGTTATTGTTATTGGTAGCAGCAAATACCCAGAACTTGGTGGGGTCACTGCTGGGGACGGCAATCATGGCTTCACTGAATATCTGTGAATCGATTTGAATATTTTTCTGAGTAACCGATTTGGAACACATATCGACTACCGAATACGTCAGATTGCCCAATAGCGGATTTTGCTCCAGTGCAAAATTATTGGCAATGATAAAATACTTGTCCGGATTGCCGGGCGATTGGTACGCTACATTTCCCTGGGTCATGGAAGGGTGCTGCAAAAGCCCCGTGCCGTTGGTCATAATCGCGCCGGTGGCATCATATACATTGGAAGTAAGTACACTGGGATTTGTGTTGTAGTCGAGTGGCGCTCCAACATAAAACAACAATTCTCCTGCACTGTTGGTAGCAACGGCTGAACCTTCGGCGGCCTGCAGGGAAGTAACAAACGACGTAGGGGCATTGAGGGAAGCCCCAAAGTCGATTCCGGCGTTCAGCCCAAATGCCCAATACCGCTGCTGAGCGAGCTGCTGGGCGGGCGTACAGGACGGGGGCGCACTGCCATTGCAGACATTCAAAGCCGCATTGTTCGCCAAACTGTACGTACCGGTATAGCTGGCCGTCGTTACTTTGCCCGTCGTGCTGACAGTCGGAACACCCGTACCAAAAACGCCCCCATCCCCGCCGTCGGCCGTAGGAAGGCCGTAGTATTCGTTGGCATCACTACAGGCGTCATTGTCGCTGTCCAGATCCAGGTGATTGGCGAAGGTATCGCCATCGGCATCCGCCGTGGGTGAGCAGGTGGTTTTGGGGTAATTCTGGGCGTCAAAACTCGCAGAAACCGATAAGGTTAGTTCGAAAATCGACGTATAGCCAATGGTACCGGCTACCCCCTGAACGCGGTATTGCTGGTATTTTACATTTGGCTGGAAGGTATTGTCGATGGTGATGGTTACGTTGGGAACTCCGCCCGGGTAGGACTGCGGATTGGATAGGTTGACCCAGGTAGAGCCATCAAACCCCTGGAGAACCATCGTCGACGTTACCGCCGTTGAGAAGGTATTACCGGCATACAGCAGGTTAAGCGAGCTTATAGCAACCGGTACTGTGGGAGTTACCTGAAAGATCGTTACGCCTGCTATGGCATTCGAAGTCGTAGCAAATGAGGAGACTCCATTGCCCACCACGCCGTCAATGGCATTGGAGAGCGGCTGGCCCGCAAATTCGGCAATCCCCGAAGTAATCGACACAATGCGGGTGGCTTCTGCTGCGGTGTAAAAACAGCCCGGCGACTCCACGGTGTCCAGAATACCGTCGTTGTCATCGTCCAGATCGACGGAGTTGATCACGCCATCGCCGTCGAAGTCGGCACCGGGTGCCGTCCCTCCTACCTGGGCGGATGCGCTCCCGAGAAACAGTCCTACGGCCAGGAAAGTCAGCCAGAGTGCTTTCATACGCTGCGCCATTCGCAGCGGTAATCCGGGCAGGTTGACGGCCTTTGGGTATCGAGCAGGCCACTCCGGTAACCCACTTTCCAGGCAATATAAAAGTTGTTTCATCTTCATTGCTTGCTAAGAATTTCAAAAACTCGGGTATCGAAACGGATCAGCCGTCTCAAAGTCGTCTTAATTATTCACCGTCAACGGCACCGTGACGGGCGAACTCGTGCAACCGCCCTGCGTGGCTGTGAACGTGAACGTGTAACTTCCCGGCGGCAACACCTGGTTGACGGTCAGGCTTCCCGTGCCGGTTCCCGTTGCCGGGGGCGGATTGGGGAGAGCCGGACTCCGGACCCAGTCGAGGGTGGCCGTGCTGGGGAAAGCCGTCGCGACGATGTTGGTTTGTTCCAGATCGCAAATGATGGCCTGCTGCGGGTTGACCTGCACCACCGGTGCCGGATTGATGGTCAGCACCACGGTTTCGGTGTCGGAACAAGGCCCGGCGTTGGCCGAAACGATGTAGGTAACCGATTGGGGTTGCCCCACCAGGTTCAGCAAACCGCCAAAGTTGATGGTGGTGCCGGTGCCGGTTTGGCCCAGGCTGTTGATCCAGGTGACGGTGGCCCCGCCATCACCGGCGACGGCGAGCGTGGTGCTTTGCCCCGAACAGATCGTCAGTCCCGTTCCCGCCGTGACGGTCAGGTTGGGTTGGGTCGCCACGATCACCGTGGTCGAGGCCGTCACCGTACACCCGGCGGCTGTGGTGGCCGAGACCGAGTAGGCTCCACTGATGACGGTGGTTGAAATCGGAAGAACCGGGTTCTGCTGCGTACTGCTAAACCCGTTGGGGCCGCTCCAGGTGTAGGTGGCAAAACCGCTGGTGGCAAAGAGCGTCAGGGTGTTTCCGGTACAGACCGGGCTGTTGCTGCTGGCGGTCAGGTTGGGAACAACCGGGCCACTGACCGTGGCACTGACAACCGTCGAACAGGTAGGATCGCCCACGGCCTGAATGGCAATGCTGTAGGTATTGGCCGCTAAGTTACTGATTGTAAACGGACTGGTGCCGAGGGCCTGAAACGCTCCGCCGTTGAGGCTATACTGGTAGGTCTGCGAACCGATGTAGGTCAGGACCACAGCCCCGCTGTTGGGCGTGACGCAACTCGTAACCGCCGTCGGGGTAGCTGTCGCGACCAGGTCGCAGCAGTTGTCGACCACAATCGTGCAGGTAATGGTGGTGGACGACGGACACGAAGCCGGAGCCGGGGATTCGGCCCAGACCTGATAGGTATAGGTCAGCGACGTGGGACCGGTATTGATCAGCGACTGGCTGATGTCGCCCGTGCCGCTCGATGGTGCCGGAGAGGTTGGTGTCCGCACCCAGTGAATGGTGGAACCGGGAATGGTGGTGGTGAAGGTAATGGCACCGGTTTGGCCCGAACAGATCGTTTGCGAACAGAACGAGGGCGTCACGATGGGAACGGGATTGACCAGAACCGTGGTGACGGCGGTCAGGCTGGGGCAACCGAAGGACGTGACCGCAGCGGTGTAGGTATAGGTGGTGGGGGTGCTGCCGGTGGCGGTCGGAAAGTCGACCACGTTGCCCAGGCTCGTCAGGTTGCCCGGCATCCGGGTCCAGATCGTTTGTCCGCCCGTTGGGGTGGTGGTGTAGTTGATGGCGACCTGATTGCCCGAACAAATGGTCTGGCTGGTGAGGTCGGCGATGATGTTGGTGGTGGGGCATGAACCCGCCAGCGTGTAAACCGTGAAGGAACCCGGCACCACGGTGGCGTTGGTGGTGATGGAACCCGCCGTGATCTGAGGCCCCAGGCCCGTGAACGCACTCGCGCTGGTGGTCAGCGTCAGGGAAGCCGGATCGACCGTCGACGGAATGGCCACCCACTTCGTGCCGTCCCAGCCCACAATGGTCAGGTTGTTCAGGTTGTCACCCACCATCGAAGCGATGGGCGTGTTGGCATCCCAGGTGAGGGTGATGCGCGCGGGCGTGGTGCCGTCGATGTCCCAGTATTCGACGTTGTCGACCACGCCGACGGTGGCGGCTTTGGACGTCGTGGGGAATGCGGGGCCTCCTCCCGGCAGAATACCGTAGGTCCCGCCTTTCAGGTCGCTGGTCATCGCTGAACCCGGATCGACGCCGTAGTAGGCCGCCGTGGTGGGGGCGGCCGCCGAGGAAGCCGACACCGCGGCCGGGCGGTATTTGTTGTTATCGCCGATGGGGAACGTAAACGGGCCAGAATTGTAGGTCCGCACGTAGCCATCCATAAAGGCGGTATTGCTCGCGTTGATCCAGCTACCGGCCGGGTTTACGAAGCTATAGACCCCGATGACGGGCAACCGCTCCGACCCCACGATCCCGGCGTTGATGGTGCCGCTGCCGGTGACGAAATCGTGTTGTCCCAAAATCCCCATCTCCATCCCGGTGTGGACGTAGGTGCTGCCAAAACTGCCGGATTGTGCCCGTGCGCCCTGGCTTATGACGGTTAGCACAAACAGCCAGAGAACTTCCCATCGGTGCTTTTTCGTAAAATTCCCCATCATCTGATTGCGCGTTAAATGCGTTGTATATGAACTGGTTAATGACTTTATTTTTATTTCGCCGGGTTTGTGCCGATGGCGGCTTTGCCCCGATTCCGGCTTTGCCCCGTTCCCTTAAAGGGGACTTGGACACAGAGCGGGAGTAATTAGCGTCGTCCAAAGCATTGTCCAAGTCCCCTTTAGGGGAACGGGGCGAAACCGACGAACGGGGCAAAAGCGACGGCCTTTCTTATTTGCTTTGACAAGCAATTTTAAAATCAAATATTACTCCCACTCCATCAACACCTGCCAACAGGTCAGGCAGCCTGTCGGTGTCGGATTACTTCAATCTCGGCTCCCCGGTCGATGGCTTCATTCATTCAAGTCATCCAGACGATCCCGAACCGTTTCATCGCTAATGGAATCTTGCTCAGATTTATCATAAATGGCTAACAGGAAAAAGATTTAAGATCCCGTTCAAAATCAGCAGTAACTTCGACCTTATAACTCATTAAGCAGTTCTCTGGCTGATTTCAACTTTATTTTCCCCTCCACGTGCAACTGCGCCTGGCGATAGCCCCGTTCAATGGCGTCCAGAATTTCTTCGTTCGTTGGCGAAACATCTTCTGTCTGAGCGTCACCCTCGTTTTCAATTCGTATCTGCGCCTTTAACGACTTAGCCAGTTCCAGAAACAATTGCCGCTTCGGCGGTCCGATTATACCGGGCGTCCGTTTCGATGATCAGTACCATGTCGAATCCAGTTAGTTAGTGCTTACCAAATTTACACAAAATCGGCAGTTTCTGTTCATCGACAGGTTTTGGGTGCCTAAAGCTCCATTCTTTTGCCGATCGATACATGAGAGTTGCAAGATGTCCTACTCGATTTGCAATTTGTAACATGCCCAAATCACTATTCGAACCATTAAAATTTACAAACCCACAGGAACCAAAAAATCAATCTTACATTTTCAAGGCTATTATAGGACCAATATTACTTATATGACCGTAACGGGGTATTCCCCAATATTTAGGCTTGATTACGGTATTATCAGCGTTAACGATTACCAACTGAGTAACTTTCGCTGCTACCTGAGAAAAGTTAATTACAGGAATTACGTGTGGGCCATCGGGTTGTCCTGTCGTTCCCCACAGATAAGATGGAAATGTCGCACTACCTGATTCGGTAATAAATTCAAAATATATATACTGTGGTAAAGTATTAGCCAATGTTGAAAAGTTAGTAGGATCAGGATATAAAGGTGTGCTCGTTGTTGAGGGTTGCAAGTAATCGAATTGAGCATAATAAAATAAGGTGTATACTCCCTTATTTAGGGTCAAAGGGGAATTAGCTATATATTCTGTAACCGTTGGCGGATTTATGTAAGCTCCTAAAGGTGGGCTACTAAGACCAGTGATAACCGTAGTTGAATAAGGGAGTTGCCAACTCGCTCCCCCCACGGCATCCGACGTTAATATTTTCCCCGTTCCTTCCGTCCCATCCTGAATCGTCAACTGCCCGGTGGTTTTATCGACTTTCACCTTGCGGTTGGGCGTGGAGGCTTCCACTTCCAAATTGGAGGTGGGGGCAGCAACGGTGGGGTTGGTCCCGATTTTCACCTGAGCCTGGGCCACCAACGTACTGGTAAACAGGGCAATAATAGCGAGGGTATGTTTGATTGCGGTTTTCATGGATATGCGTTGTAAAGAGTTGTTTAAAAATCAATTCTGCACCACTACCTGCGACGTGACCGGGGCACTCGTGCAACCGTTCTGCGTTGCGGTGAATGAATAGTCATACGTACCGACGGGCAGGACTTCATTCACGGTTACGCTGCCCGTTCCGGTGCCGGTGGCCGGGGCCGGTATTGCCGGGGTGCGCATCCAGTTGATCGTTGCGGTGGCCGGGAAAGCCGTTGCCGTCACGGTCGTCATTTCCAGCGCGCAGACCACCGCCTGTTTGGGCACCACCTGCAGGGCCGGAACCGGGTTGATGGTGAGCGTCACCACCTTGCTGTCGGAACAGTTCCCGGCACTCGCCGTCACCACATACGTGATCGTCTGGGGAGGACCGCTGATGTTGTTGATCCCCGCAAAGTTGATCGTGGTTCCGGTGCCGCTTTGTCCCAGGCTGTTCACCCAGGTCACTGCCGCCCCGCCGTCGCCCGACACCGTCAGGGTGGTGGCCTGGCCCGAACAGATCGTCAGACCCGAACCGGCTGTAATACTTAGACTGGGTTGCGTCGCAATGGTCACAGTTGTGGAGGCCAAACCGGTACAACTAATGCCGTCGGATACCGTCACGGAATAGACGCCACTGGCTGCGGTGGTGGTGTTGGGGATGGTCGGGTTTTGCATCGTGCTGACAAAACCGTTGGGGCCACTCCAGGCGTAGGTGGCAAAACCGCTCGTGGCCGACAGCGACAGCGTACTGGCACTACAGAGCGGGCTGTTGCTCGTGGCCGCCACAATGGGGTTACAGCAATTGTCGACGACAATCACGCAGGTGATGGTGGTGGAAGACGGACAGGACGAAGGGGCCGGACTGACGCCCCAGACCTTGAACGTAATGGTCTGCGAGGTGGGGCCGGTGTTGGTCAGGGCCTGGCTGATGTCGCCCGTACCGGTTTGGTTGTTATCGACCCGCAGCCAGTTGATGGTGCTGCCGGGAATGCTGCTGAGGAAGGTGATGGCCCCCGTTTGCCCCGAACAGATCGTTTGCGAACAGATGGAGGGCGTAATGATGGGAACCGGGTTGACCGTCACCACGGTGACCGCCGTCAGACTCGGACAGCCGAACGTGCCGGTGACCACGGCGGAGTAGGTGTAGCTGACCGGCGTGGTGCCGGTGGCGGTCGGGTAATCCAGCACGTTGCCCAGTTGAACGAGGTTGCCCGGCATCCGGGTCCACTGGATTTGGGAACCGGCGGGGGTGGTGGTGTAGTTGATGGCCACCAGTTCGCCCGAACAGATCGTCGTGGAGGTGATGTCGGGCACAATGGTGGTGGGCGGACAGGCCCCCGCGAGCGTGTAAACCGTGAACGATCCCGGCACCACGGTGGCGTTGGTGGTGATGGAACCCGCCGAAACCTGCGGGGCAAGGCCCGTGAAGGCACTCGCGCTGGTGTTCTGGAGCAGCGAAGCCGCATCGACCGTCGACGGAATGGCCACCCACTGGGTGCCGTCCCAGCCAACGATGGTGAGGTTGTTCAGGTTACCGCCCACCATCGAAGCGATGGGCGTGTTGGCATCCCAGGTGAGGGTGATGCGCGCGGGCGTGGTGCCGTCGATGTCCCAGTATTCGACGTTGTCGACCGTGCCGACGGTGACGTCTTTGGATGTCGTGGGAAAAGCGGGGCCTCCGCCCGGCAAAACGCCATAGGTGCCGCCTTTCAGGTCGCTGGTCATCGCTGAACCCGGATCGACGCCGTAATAGGCCGCCGTCGTGGGTGCCGCGAAGGAGGACGCCGAAACCGCGGCCGGGCGGTATTTGTTGTTGTCGCCGATGGGGAACGTGAAAGCCGCGGTATTGTACGTTCGCACATAGCCATCGACAAAAGCCGTATTGGTCGCGTTGATCCAGGAGGCACTGGCCCCCAAAAAGCTGTACAGCCCAATGACGGGTTGCCGCTCGGAGCCAATGATGCCGGCGCTGATGGTGCCGCTGCCGTTCATGAAGTCATGTTGGCCCAGAATAACCGTCTCGATTCCGGTATGGGCATATGAACTGCCCACACTACTCGATTGAGCGTGTACCAACTGGCTGATGACGGCAAGCACGAGCATCCGGAGAACGGCCCATCGGTGCTTATTCGTAAATTTCCCCATCATTTGATTGCGCGTTAAATGCGTTGTATATGAACTGGTTAATGGCTTTATTCTTTTCAAGATTTTGCCGATGCCGTCGTAGCACAGAGCACCATCAATTGATTGCCAAAGCAATTGAAAGCTATGCTTTTTATTCTCACTCAATCAACAATCAGATAGCCTTTTGATGCCGCATCATCTCCACTCCGGTTCCCCGGTTGATGGCTTCGGTTTCTGTTCATGCACCGTTTCCGGATGCTTAAGGCTTCTTACCGGCTCAATGCCACACGCGACCGGTAACGGGGCCATTATATTTTAGATACCAGTACACTAGGCATCCAGACCGGGTTTGTTCCAGATGTGCCCGTTTTCCAATCGGCAGCACCTGTAGGATGCGAAGGAAATAATCGAATTGTCAATACGTCACCAACACTACAATTCGAAGCCACCATATTCAGGGTGAATGAGAAAGCAAAATTGTTGGTTCCGGCAACGTAGTACTCAATCTCATCAACCCGTACGCCATTCTTGTATAAGATATAGTAAGCACTACTCATTCCGCTGGAAAACGCCGTTGAAACACCCCACCATCGGATCGATACCAAATAATTTCCGGCGAGCGTTATATTAAGTGGAGCGTCCAATATCAAGGTTGTTTCAACCCCATTCGGAAAGATCTGAGCCACACTAGACTTAATCTTTCCGCCTGCCAGTGTATTGGATTGCCAGCTTCCTCCCCCATTGGCGTCAGAGGTAAACACTTTGCCTGCTCCTTCGGTCCCATCCTTAATCGTCACCTGCCCGGTGGTTTTATCGACTGTTACCTTGCGGTTGGGCGTGGAGGCTTCCACTTCCAGGTTGGCGTTGGGGTTGGTTACTGTCGGATTGGAACCGATTTTCATTTGGGCTTCTGCCACGACCGTACTGGCGAAGAGAGCAAGAACGACGAGGGTATGTTTGAGGGCGGTTTTCATGGCTATAAATTGTAAAGAGTTGTTTAAGAATCAATTCTGCACCGTTACCTGCGACGTGGCCGGGGTACTGGTGCAACCGTTCTGCGTTGCGGTGAAGGTGTAGGTGTAGGTGCCGACCGGCAAGGTTTCGTTCACCGTCGCACTGCCCGTTCCCGTGCCACTGGCCGGAGCCGGAATCGCCGGGGTCCGTGTCCAGTTGATCGTCGCCGTGGCGGGTAAGGCCGTTCCGGTTACGGTCGTCATTTCCAGCGCACAAACCACCGCCTGAACGGGAATCACCTGAATGACCGGGGCCGGGTTGATGGTGAGCGTCACGATTTTGCTGTCGGAGCAATTGCCGGCACTCGCCGTCACCACATACGTGATCGTTTCGGGGGTGGCGTTGGTGTTGCCAATTCCGGCGAAGAAAATCGAGGTGCTGGTGCCGCTCTGTCCCAGGCTGTTCACCCAGGTCACCGTGGCCCCGCCGTCACCCGCTACGGCCAGCGTGGTGCTTTGGCCGGAGCAGATCGTCAGACCCGAACCGGCGGTAATGCTGAGACTGGGTTGCGTCGCAATGGTCACCGTGGTGGACGCCAAACCCGTACAACTGATGCCGTCGGATACCGTCACGGAATAGACGCCACTGGTTGCGGTGGTGGTGTTGGGAATGGTCGGGTTCTGCATCGTGCTGACAAAACCATTGGGGCCGCTCCAGGCGTAGGTGGCAAAACCGCTCGTGGCCGACAGCGACAAGGTGCTGGCACTACAGAGCGGGCTGTTGCTCGTGGCCGCGACCACCGGGTTGCAGCAGTTTTCCACGACAATCACGCAGGTAATGGTGTTTGAACTGGGGCAACTCGCAACCGAAGCCGGGTATTCCGCCCAGATCTGGTAGGTATACGTCAGGGAGGTCGGGCCGGTATTGGTCAGCGACTGGGCGATGTTGCCCGTGCCACTCGAGGGTGCGGGTGTGGTGGGCGTTCGGACCCAGTTGATGACGCCCCCCGGAATGCTGGTGACGAAGGTGATGGCCCCGGTTTCGCCCGAGCAGATCGTTTGCGAACATTGCGAGGGCGTCAGGATCGGTTGCGGATTGACGGTCACGACCGTGGTGGCTACATTGCTGGTGCAACCAAACGCACTGGTCACAACGGCGGTGTAAGTATAGCTGACCGGAGCGGTTCCGGGTGCGGTGGGGTAATCGATGACATTGCCGAGGTTGGTCAGGTTGCCCGGCATCCGGGTCCACTGCACGGTTTGGGCCGCAGGCGTGGTGGTGTAGTTGATGGCAACTTCGCCCCCCGAGCAAGTGGTCAGGGAGGTGATGCTGGCCGTCACACTGGTGGGCGGGCAAATGCCCGCGAGGGTGTAGACGATGAAGGAACCCGGCACCACGGTGGCGTTGGTGGTGATGGAACCCGCCGAAACCTGCGGGGCAAGGCCCGTGAAGGCACTCGCGCTGGTAGTCAGGGTCAGGGAGGCCGGATCGACCGTCGAGGGAATCGCCACCCACTTCGCGCCGTCCCAGCCGACGATGGTCAGGTTGTTGAGGGTGGTGCCGACCATCGCGTTGATGGGCGTGGTGGCATCCCAGGTGAGGGTGATGCGCGCGGGCGTGGTGCCGTCGATGTCCCAGTATTCGACGTTGTCGACCACGCCGACGCCCGGGGCTTTGGTGGTGGAGGGAAAAGCGGGGCCTCCGCCGGGCAGAATGCCGTAGTTCCCGCCCATCAGGTTGCTGGTGGTGGCCATCCCCGGATCGACGCCGTAGTAGGCGGCTGTGGTCGGGGCGGCTGCCGACGAGGTCGAAACCGCAGCCGGGCGGTAGCGGTTGTTGTCGCCGATGGGAAAGGTAAAGGGCGTGGTGTTGTAGGTCCGCACGTAACCGTCCATAAAGGCGGTATTGCTCGCGTTGATCCAGGTGCCGTTGGGGTTGACGAAGCTGTACATCCCGATGATGGGGTTGCGCTCGGACCCCACGATCCCGGCGTTGATGGTGCCACTGCCGGTGACAAAATTATGCTGCTCATAGATCGCCATTTCGGCGGTGGTATGGGCAAACGTGCTGCCAAAACTCCCCGATTGCGCGTGCAGGTGCTGGCTTATGACGGCAAGCACCAGTGTCCAGAGAACGCCCCATCTGTGCTTTTTCGTAAAATTCCCCATCATCGACTTGTGAGTTAAAAACTTTTAATATGAACTGGTTACAGACTGTGTACTTTTATTTGGGGCTTTTGCCGCTGCGATGCATTTGCCCCGCCGTCGCTTTGCCCATCCCCTTTGCTCCTAAATCGCTTTTGCCCCTCCGACGCTTTGCCCCTACATCCGTATCGACGGCCCGGCCCTAAAGGGGACTTGGACAATGCTTAGGACGAAGCTTATTACTCCCGCTCGGTGTCCAAGTCCCCTTTAGGGCCGG
>NZ_JBPZHB010000002.1:0-902176 GCF_051857545.1 Larkinella fluvii
ATGCGGTTGGCTGACGCAAGCTGTAACAAATGCGTCAGCCAACCGCATGGGCGGCCCCGTCTTCATTCTTAACTCTTCATTCTTAACTCAATAATCAACATCCAGGCCCAGCGTTCGTTTCAACTCCAGCAGGGCCGGGTTTTTTTCGGCCAGGTAATTGAATTTGTCCTGGGGCGTGTAAATCATTTTTCGGGTTTCCTGGAGCGCAATCGTATCGGTCAGTTGAATCTGGCTGTTTTGCAATTCCCGCCGGAGATAGGTAAGTAAATCCTGTCGTAGGTCGCTCAAAAGGTTGGCTTGCAGGGAGTTGTCGATCGCAATGTGAATCATGGTCCCTTCCAGGCGAAACTCCCGGTTCAGCATCACCTGCTCCGTTCGCGAACCATCCTGCTGATCGCGCATCCGGGCGTAGGTTTGCCAGACGGTTTTTAACTCCTCAAAAGTGAACGGTTTGTCCACCTTTGGCATTTCGGGAGCCTCGGCCAAGGCCGTCGCGACGGCATCCGCCATGGTGGCCACCGGCCGTTCGACGGAGACCAGATTAGACGTGGTTCGGAGCTTACTGCCCACCGGTTTTGGAATCCCTGCGATCACCGGACTCCGTTCCGGGAGCGGTTTCGCGGTTCCGTTGCCATTCGGCTGGGGATGATAGCCGTTCGTGGGTTCGCTGGTGTGCGACGGCAGGGCGACGGGTTCCCGGTTTGTGGCTAAGGCGTCACTGTCGGCTGAACTGTCCTTTTTTTTTTCAGCCCGTTCCGGGTTCCGGTTTTCGCCGGGTTCTGAATGGTCGGTTAAAACCGGAACGGCATGGATGTCCAGCACATTCGGCAGGTTCGCCAGTTTCATCAGGCAAACTTCTACGTGCAGCCGCTGGTTTTTGGCCGACTTGTAATTCAGATCGCACTGCGCACCGACGCTCAGGGCCGAGAGCAGAAAACTCAGGGGTGCTTCGGTGGCCTGTTGCAAATACTTTTGCTGAATGCTTTCCGTCACCTGTAACAACTGAATGGTTGCTACATCCTTGCAAACCAGCAGGTTCCGAAAATGCTCGCTTAGTCCGACAATGAACTGGTGACCATCGAACCCTTTCCGCAGAATTTCGTCGAACAACAACATGCTCTGCGGCAAATTACCCGCCAGCAGCAGGTCGGTTAGCCGGAAATAGTAGTCGTAGTCGAGGATGTGGAGGTTTTCCAGCACTTCTTTGTAGCGCAGAATCCGGTCTTCCGAGAAGGTCACGTTCAGGTCGAACATCGAAAGCGCATCCCGCAAACCGCCGTCAGCTTTCTGGGCGATGAGTTCCAGGGCTTCGTATTCGGTTTGAATGCCTTCTTTCTGCGCAATGTTGGCCAGATGGTCGGCGATGTCGCGTGGCTGAATCCGGTTGAAGTCGAAGAGCTGACAGCGCGACAGAATCGTGGGCAGGATTTTGTGCTTTTCGGTGGTCGCCAGAATAAAAATGGCGTAGGAGGGAGGCTCTTCCAGTGTTTTCAGGAACGCGTTGAACGCGGCCTGCGACAGCATGTGAACCTCATCGATGATGTAAATTTTATACTGACCCGACTGGGGCGGATAGCGTACCTGATCGATCAGGTTCCGGATATCTTCCACCGAGTTGTTGGAAGCGGCATCTAATTCATGGATGTTGAACGAAGCGTTCTGATTGAAACTCACACACGAGTCGCAGTGGTCACACGGTTCGACGGCTTCGCTTTTTCCGAGGTTCTGGCAGTTGATGGTTTTGGCCAGAATCCGGGCACAGGTCGTTTTTCCAACCCCCCGTGGTCCGCAAAACAGAAATGCCTGCGCCAGGTGATTGGTTAAAATCGCGTTCTTGAGTGTAGTCGTAATATGTGCCTGTCCGACGACGGTATCGAAGGTAGCCGGACGGTATTTCCGGGCCGAGACAACGAAGTTATCCATGTCGGCAAGTTAGCCAAAAAAAATGGTCCGCCGTAAGGTTTGGAACTACGCTGTCCAAAATTACTTTCCTCCCGACCGGTTCTCCGAGTCCGTTTTTTGAACCGATTTTCCGAAGCAAAGCAGTGATAATGAAAGCGTATAGTGGTAAAAATCGACAGGATGAATAGGCAGATTTTTTGATTGACCCACGCGGGTTGCCAGGGCCAGAATCATCACAGCCAACACCACCCAGGTGGCACGCGGGTCCCGACGAACGACGCCCAGAAACGCGATCAGCAGCACGATCACCATGCCCATCGACGGGATTACCGGCTCGAAGGCCCGGATGGTGGGACTTAGCAGCAAAAGCAGAAATAAAACGATGCCGAGCGTGACGGTGACAAAAAAACCGGATCTCGTAATTTTCTGCTTGAGAATCAGGCCCCACACCCCAACGATGACGCAAACGACCCCCAGACTGGCCGCGAGTGTTTCCAGCGAGCGGTGTAACGGCACCACGCCCTGAATGCCCGCAAACACCAGAACGCCGATCAGGGCTGTCATGGAAATGGTAATCAGAAAGAGTCCCCAGAGTACCCGGTTATACCAGCTCAATGCCATAAAATACCGCCAGAAGACCCAGATACCCGTGAAAGCCAGGACGGCATCTGACACCATGTTTGAAAGGTTCATGCTGGAAATAACGATTTTTCGGGGAAAAAGGCAAAAGGGAGTTATGAGTGAAGAGTTATGAGTGAAGAGTTGGCTGACGCGTTTTAACTCTTCACTCATAACTCTTCACTCATAACTTTTTTCTTTAGCCATTTCCCTCTACTTTTGCGCCGGTTCCAAGGGCTTATACCTTCACACGCATAGCACAGCTTTTCATTCATCATGAGCGTATTAGTTAACAAAAATTCCAAGGTTATCGTCCAGGGCTTTACGGGCTCTGAAGGTTCATTTCATGCTCAACAGATGATCGAGTATGGTACCAACGTCATTGGCGGAGTCACTCCGGGCAAAGGCGGACAGACCCATCTCGACCGACCTGTATTCAACACCGTGAAGGAAGCTGTTGAAAAGGGCGGAGCCGATGTCTCGATTATTTTTGTACCACCGGCTTTTGCCGCTGACGCCATTATGGAAGCCGCTGACGCCGGTATCAAGGTGATTATCTGCATTACGGAAGGAATTCCGACGAAAGATATGATGGTAGCCAAAGACTATCTGACCGGGAAAGACGTCCGGCTGATCGGGCCGAACTGCCCCGGTGTGATGACCGCCGAGGAGTGTAAAGTGGGCATCATGCCCGGTTTTATCTTCAAAAAAGGAACCATCGGCATTGTTTCCAAATCCGGTACCCTGACCTATGAAGCCGTTGATCAGCTTTCGAAAGTGGGACTTGGCCAGACTACGGCCATCGGAATTGGCGGTGATCCCATTATCGGAACAACGACCAAAGAAGCCGTTGAACTGCTGATGAACGACCCCGAAACCGAAGGCATCGTAATGATCGGCGAAATTGGCGGAGGCATGGAAGCCGAAGCGGCACGCTGGATCAAAGCCGACGGAAACCGCAAACCGGTCGTTGGGTTCATTGCCGGACAAACCGCCCCGAAAGGCCGCCGGATGGGCCACGCGGGCGCCATCATCGGTGGTGCGGACGACACGGCAGCCGCCAAAATGCGTATTATGTCCGAATGCGGTATTCACGTCGTCGAATCACCAGCCCTGATTGGTGAAACGATGCTGAAAGCCATCGGGAAGAATTAACAAGTGAAGAGTGAAGAGTGAAGAGTTAAGAGTTAAAAGTTATAAGTAGATTCAGGCATAATGCGCCAGCCAACTTTTAACTTTTAATTCTTAACTCTTAACTTAATAATTCCTGACTCGTGCGGATTCGTTTTATTTTGTCCATTCTGGCCCTGGCTCTGTGGGCGTTGGGAAGTATGGCACAGGGAGTCGGGCCGAATCAACAGTTTTTTCCCGTCCACGACTTCCGCAACGACTGGTTGGTCTATGACCAGTCCTATAAATCCTACGTGCCTTTCATCGACGAACAGCACGCTCTGGTTTCTTCCGTTAGTTTTTTTCTGGATATTGAAAGCAACCGCCGGTACAGTCTGCTGATTTCGACCCGGCAGGATGGTTATCTTTTCATCGACGCGGCTCTCAAACACAAACTGGTGGCCAATGAATGGCTGGTGTTGAACCTGGACAGTTTATACCGTGCCTACCGCAAACCGGAACTGTTTCTGACGCTCCACGGGAGCCCCGGTGTCGAGGATAAACTGGTCTTTATCGGCCACCAGAAATCGGCCACCCAGAAAGACGTGGTGGTAACCGACACCCGGCTCAGTATTCTGCCCCGCCGATTGTCGATGTACACCAATTTTTTCACGCTTTGCCTGCTGTTCATTGTAGCCGTCAATGCGTATTTATTCAATTTTCACCACCGCGCTTTCCTCCGGTTTTTCAATCTGGCTGATTTGCTGTCGGTAACGGTTCGGGATGAATTGTTTCTGGTAAACCGGCCGCTGAGCCGAACGAATCTTCTTTTTTTGATGAATCTGGGGTTCATCACGGCGTATTTATACCTGATTATTCAGAGCAAAAACATCGATCTTTTTCTGTCGCGTGCCTTGTTGCTGCGGGGGCAGGGACTGCTGGATCTGACCCTTACGTTTTTTGAGTTGAGCTTTCTGGCTTTTTTTCTGTTGCTGGCAAAATATCTTTTTATCGTGACCATTGGGGGCTTATACCGGCTGGAGGAGGTGGTGAATTTGCATTTCTTCAAGGTCATGCAGTCTTCCTTGATTTTTTTCACCGGCGGCACCATTTGCGTCGCTACCATTGCCGCCAACACCGCTGCCACCAGTACCTGGCCCAGCCTCTGGCTGATTGTTCCGTTTGTCGGCTTTTACGTCATCCGGCTGGCCCTGTTATATGTTGTCATTGCAAACAAAGCGGTTATCAAAAATCTGTATTTATTTTCGTACCTTTGCATCGTTGAATTGATCCCGCTAACCATTGGGGTACGGTTCGCACTGTAGCCAGTGGGCAAGCTTTAAACACAAAACGCGAGGTATTCGATGAGTGAGATTTCTGCTAAGTACGACCAGGAAAGGCTGACCAAAGTAGCCAGTATTTTAGTTACCCAAGCCCGACCTGCCGACGCTAATTCGCCCTATTTTGAAATCGCAGGGAAATACAACCTGCAAATTGATTTTCGTCCGTTTATTCAGATTCAGGGCGTTTCCTACAAAGACTTTCGCAAGCAGAAAATCAATATCCTCGACCATACGGCCATCATTTTTACGAGCCGTAACGCCGTCGATCACTTCTTCCGAATCTGTCAGGAAGCGAAACTGGAAATGCCGGCTGATATGAAGTATTTCTGTGTGACGGAGCAAACCGCCAATTACCTGCAGAAGTACATCGTGATTCGGAAACGGAAGATTTTTACCGGCAATAAAACCGCGGCCGACCTGTTCGACCTGATCCGGAAACACAAGAATGAGAAGTTTCTGTTTCCGTGTTCCAACATCCGGGGCAACGATATTCCGGATTTTATGGACACCAGCGGTTTGCACCTGGCCGAAGCCGTGATGTACGAAACCGTCCCGGCCGATCTTTCGGATCTGGACATTCATTCGTTCGATATCATTGCGTTTTTCAGTCCGTCCGGCGTCAACTCGCTGCTGCATAATTTCCCCGGGTTTACGCAAAACGGCATCCGGATGGCGGCTTTTGGTCCCACCACGGCGCGGGCCGTTACCGAGGCCGGTTTTATTCTGGACATTGAAGCCCCCCTGCCCAATGCGCCGTCGATGGCGGGTGCTCTGGAACTGTATATGAAGAAGGCCAACAGCCACTAGATGGCAACGATTCTGCAAAGCGATTGCGCTGTCCGAATGAACGAAGACCGTGATTTTTTCGAATCCGGCAGGTCATTCAGACCGCGCAATCGGAGTTTAACGGAGTCTCCTTTTTTATACCAATATTTTTGGAAAATCTCCGTTTAATAGGTAACATGCCGCTTAAGCAGGTTTGGCAACTGATCGGGCGGTTGATCCGTTCGGCCGCTTTCTGAAATTAGTCTGGTGATTGTTCTGATCGTATATGAATCGTAAGTTTTACGTTGTCCTGCTTGGTTTGGCCTGTTTCATGACGGCTTTGGGCGTTGAGGCTCAGGATCAGGATCCGCAGTTTAGCTTGTATATGTTTAATCCGGTTTACTACAATCCAGCCGCAGTCGGTTCGGAAGGGGTAACCCGGTTTCAGTTGGTACACCGCACGCAATACCTGGGTTATCAGGGTACCTTTGACGAAGGAGGAGCCCCCAGCACCCAGTTGTTTTCATTCAACATGCCCCTGAATAAAATCCGGGGAGGGATTGGGTTAAACGCGGTGAACGAAACATTTGGTCCGCAGGGATTTCAGAAGGTTCAGCTTGCCTACGCTTTTCGGATACCCCTGAAAAAAGGAACGCTTTCGTTTGGGGCTGAGGGCGGGATTCATAACCGGTCGATCAATTATGACCGGTTTCGGCCCAATGATCCCGGAGATCCGCTGATTCAGAACGGACGTGTCAATCAGACGCAGCCGGATCTGGGCGCGGGAGTTTATTACAATGCTGATACCTATTATGTTGGTGCCAGCATGAAACACCTGACCCAACCTGATTTTAAATTAGGCAACGACACGGGACTCAATCCGCTTTACCGGACTGCTTACCTGACGGCGGGGTATCGGTATGCGTGGAATGAACTCATCGACATCATGCCATCAGCCATTTACAAATTCAACACCAACGCAACGTATTCGTCGATCGAAGTCAGTGCGTTGGCCATGTACGACAAGCGGCACTGGGTCGGTTTTGGCTACCGCCAAGGCGATGCGTTCACCGCAACGGCCGGCCTTAGTTTACTCCGGAATAATGCCCTGCGCTTCGGGTATGCGTTCGATTTTGTGGTCAGTAACCGCGATGCGAAAAGCCCGACGTCGCACGAAATCTTATTGTCTTATTCGCTTCCCGAACCCCGTTCAGGCCGTAAACCGATCATCAGAACGCCCCGATTCCGCTATTGAGAGAACAACTACACAAACTGCCCTCTTTTCATTGCTCCGTTGCCATTTCTACGATTGGCGTAATTATTGTTAGGCTGTTAAAGGCCAAAGTGATAATTTTGAGAAAATTAGTAGGCTACGTGATAGAACTGATCGCAGGTTAGTTTGTACTTTTTTTGAATAATAGATGCATTTAATCAATTCAAATGTACGTATACAATAAAATGCTTTATTTTCGTTCTAAGACTGGTTTGCACGCGAAACAGATTTTAACGTACCCTACAACTATGAGTAACAAGTGGTTTACCGGCAACGCAGCCCGAGGGGTGATGGTGGTGGCAACGATTCTGCTGATGCAGGGTTGCGGGTTTATCAAATCCAAATTTGGTGGTGGAAAAGGCAAGGGCGAAGATGTCGGCATTGTCAATGGAGAAGTCACTGCCAATGGACGAAAAGGCTGGAAACAAACCACTCCGTATGGTATGGTGCTGGTTCCGTCGGGTTCGTTTATGATGGGACAGGCCGATGAAGATTTAGCAGCAACCCAGACGAACATGAACCGGCGGGTAACGATCAGTTCATTCTATATGGATGATACGGAAATTACCAACCACGAATACCGCCAGTTCGTCAATGCCTTGCTGACCGATTCGGTTTCGGTGCTGGGCGAAGAAGAAATCATGACAAAATTCTACCCGGATACGACCGTTTGGAAAAACGATTTTACGTATCACAACGGGGACCCCATGCTGGAGTATTATTTTTCACACCCGGCATTCGACACCTATCCGGTGGTTGGGGTAAGCTGGCAGGCAGCCCAGTATTTTTGCACCTGGCGCACGAACCTGTACAACGATTACCGCACGAAAGAAGGCCAGTTTGTTTCTCCCCGCTATCGTCTGCCTTCCGAAGCAGAATGGGAATGGGCGGCCCGCGGTGGTCATAACTCCGCTAAGTATCCCTGGGGTGGCCCATATGTTGCCAACGGAAAAGGCTGTTATCTGGCCAACTTCAAGCCGCAACGCGGGAATTTTGACGCCGACGGTTATCCATATACCGCCCCGGCCAATGCTTACAATCCGAACGATTACGGCCTCTACAACATGGCCGGCAACGTGGCCGAGTGGACCCGCGATGCCTACGCCGAAAATGCATCGGCCATCGTTTGGGATATGAACCCCGATAACCAGAACGCCGACGAGCCCCGGAAAGTGGTTCGGGGTGGTTCCTGGAAAGATATCGCGTATTACCTGGAAACAGGAACACGGTATTACGAACTCGAAAACAACAAACGGTCGTACATTGGCTTCCGGTGTGTGATGGACAACCTGCAGGGACGAACCGCTTCCCGGGGCGCCCGCCGTTAATCCGGTTCGTTTTCGGAATGGAATAGACTCAACCCCTATTTAATACCTATACACAACACATAATACCCATTTAATTTTTGCTTTAATCATGGCTAAAAAGAACGGTAACGGTTCGAGTGTTTTCTTTGACAAAATCCTTCCGACAATGTATAGTCTGGGTGCTGCCGTCGTTATTCTCGGCGCACTGGGTAAAATTCAGCACTGGGAGGGTGGGGGCACCATCTTGACCATTGGTCTGCTGACCGAAGTAGCAATTTTCGTCTTGTTTGCTTTTCAAACCTTTGCTCAAAAAACGCAGAAAGAACCGGATTGGGAGCGGGTTTATCCCGAACTGTCCGACGATTACGATGGTGAATTGCCCCAACGTCGCCCGGCTTTGCAAAGCAACGGTTTGACCGCCAATATGGATAAGATGCTGGCAGATGCGAAAGTGTCGCCAGAGATTTTTGAAAAACTGGGAACGGGCCTGCGCAGCTTTACCGATACGGTTGGTAAAATGCGTGATGTTTCGGATGCCACCATTGCCACCAACGAATATACCCAGAATGTTCGCCAGGCGGCTAGCTCTATCAATGAAATGAACAAATCGTACGGTGTCGCGGTCACTTCGATGAACGCGATGGCTGATGCAACGCAGGATGCCAAAGAATACCGTACACAATTCCAGAAAATCACCCAGAGCATGGGCGCTCTGAACGCCGTATATGAACTGGAATTACAAGACACCAACAAGCACCTGAAAGCCATGAACGCGTTTTATGGCAATCTGACCAGCGCGATGGAAAACATGTCGGAAGCCAGCCGTGACACGCAGCAGTTCAAAAGCGAAATGTCAAAATTGACCAACAACCTGTCGTCACTCAACAATGTATACGGCAGTATGTTGACGGCCATGCGCGGAAATGGTGCCAAATAATCGTTGAAAGTAACGGAGTTGGTATTTAACGATTTACAATCGTATCGTTAAATACCAACTATAGACTTTAAGCGACACTTTTTTATCTACATTACAAGTTACTCTACCATAAACTAATGGCAGGCGCAAAAGAAACACCCCGTCAGAAAATGATCGGGATGATGTATCTGGTATTGACCGCGATGCTGGCCTTACAAGTCAGTTCGGCTTTACTGGAGAAATTTATCTTATTGAATAGCAGTCTGGAAACGTCGACGGGTTCTGCAAACCGCATCAACCAATCCACGTTAGACAATATCAAGGCCACCGTTGATAAATCAGGAAACCGGGCCGCCGATGTGGCCGTCGTGAAACAGGCGGAAGAAGTTCGGACCATGACCTCCAAAATTGTGGAAGAACTGGAAACTGTGAAACAACAGTTGATCACGGAAGCAGGTGGCGGACTCGATGAAGAAGGCCGGCTGAAAAACCCGAACGAAGAAGACAAGGTTGGGATTATCATGGTGGGTGGCCGCAAAAACGGTAAAGCCTACGAGCTGAAAGAAAAATTGAACCAGTTTACCCAGCAACTTCAGAAGTATAATCCCAACGCTAAATTCACGGCACTGGCGGCTGATGCCAAAGACGATCCAATCGCCAGTCGTTCCAAAGAACAGCGCAACAAGGATTTTGCCGAACTGAACTTTGAACAAACACCGGTTCCGGCAGCTTTGGCCGTGTTGAGCCAGCGTCAGTCGGACATCCGGCGGATGGAAGGCGAAATCCTGGACTACCTGGCGAGTAAAGTAGGAGCGCAGGACATCAAATTTGACAAGATTCTGGCACGGGTCAGTATGGAATCAAAAGTGGTAGTAGCCGGTACCAAGTTCAAGGGCGAAATGTTCCTGGCGGCTTCGTCGAGCGGGATTTCTCCCCGCATGAGCCTGAATGGCGGTGCGGTTCGGGTGGAAGATGGTGTTGGTAAAATTGAATTTACGGCGCAGGGCGGTACTTACGATAAAAGCGGGCTCGCCAAACGTTCGCTGGTTGGTTCAATCAGTTATCAGGCACCGGACGGTATGAAAACCGTTAACTTCAATCAGGAGTACTTTGTCGCCAAACCGTCTTATGAAATTGAAACGGCTTCTATGCCTCCGCTGTATCTGGGTTGCGCCAACAAATTGAGCATTCAGAGCCCGCAGTTGGGTGCCTTGTGGAACCCGACGTTTACGGCCAACGGCGCAGCGGTTTTAACCAGCAGTGAACGGGGTAAAATTACGGTTATTCCAAGTTCAGCTCAGGTAAGCCTGAACGTCAACAACGGCGGTAGCCTGTTGGGAACCAATCAGTTCAAGGTGAACCGGGTGCCTCGCCCGACCTTACGGGTATATGCCGGTGGGGCCGAAATCGACGAGCGCCGGGGGATGCCGGTATCCAGTGTACGGAGTATTCAGGTTCGGGCCATTCCGGATGAAAGCTTTAAAAACTTTATGCCGGACGATGCTAATTTCCGGGTAAAAGGCTTCACGGTTCGTTTGGCGCAGGGCGGTCGTCCCATTGGGGCTCCGGTTTCGTTAGGGCCAAACGGGGGTTCGGTTGGAGCCTTGGCGGCTGATGCCCAACCAGGGATGCGGTATGTTATTGAGGTAGAAGGCGTGGAACGCCGGAACTTCCGGGGAGAGATCAGTGATGTCCCCGTCATTCAGAAGGTTTATACAATTAATTTGAATTAGTCAGTACGATAGCTGACAATCAGTTCGTTATTGTGAAGAATAAACGCAAAAAGCACAAGGTCATGAAACAGGCGGGAAGCGTAGCAGTAGCTGCTGTATTGGCAGTAATGGCAGGAGGGGTGGCACAGGCGCAGGAAAGAGACAATACGAAAACCAATCCATTGTCGGTTCGGGAGATCAACGAGAATGACGTCATGATGAAGAAAACATTATGGCGTCGGGTCGATCTGAACGAAAAGCAGAATCAGGCCATGTTTTCCAAGAACAATCAGATTACCAAATATCTGATTGATGCCGTGAAAGCCGGCGTTCTGGTTGCCTATCCCAATGATTCAGTCAACACGCCGATGCCGGTAGAAAAATTCGCCGAAAAACTGGCCGCACCCGAACAGGGTGCTACCCTGACGGCTGAAGAAAGAGCCGCCGGTTTTGGCAATGAAGACAAAACGAACGATGGTTGGGGTGATGCCGCCAAGGATAAAAATGCGGCAGCTAAAAAGCCGGCGGATGATGGCTGGGGGACACCCGCACCGCAAACCGCCAAGGCAAAACCGGTAGATGATGGCTGGGGAACACCGGCTCCTAAGAAAAAGACAACGGCTAAAAATACCAAAGGTAAAAAGCCTGTAAAACCCGCTCCGGTAGTTCCGGAAGTGCCAAAAGTGGATTCAAGCGCGATGGCAAAGGCGAATCCGTTTACAGGCATTGAACGGCTGAATGACGAATATAGCGTTCTGGATATCAAGGAAGACTGGGTTTTTGATCGCAAACGCTCCCGCTTGTATTATGACATTCAAACCGTTGGTATCGTGATTCCGGCCGATAAAAGTCCATCGGGTCTGGAAACGCAGGTGGCCTATTTTAAATACAAAGATTTGGACAAACTGTTCCGCAGTGATCCGAAGAAGTTTATCTGGTATAATTCACAGAATCAGGCCCAGCACAAGAACCTGGCTGATGCCTTCGACCTGCGGTTGTTCTACGGACGGATCTACAAAGTGTCGAACCCGAAAGACCGTGACCTGATTGGTCAGTACGGTAGCGAACGGGAAGGCCTGATGAAATCGTACCAACTTGAACAGCAGTTGATGGAACAGGAACACGGTTTGTGGGAATATTAATCCCATTTCACTTATAACAAAAAAGGGAGCTTCTGCTCCCTTTTTTGTTATAAGTGAAAGTCAGTGTTCCTTCTTTATTTTCTTGTCTTTACTCTCTTGTCTACTGATCACAACTGAGCGATGGTCTCGAAATACTGCTTGACTTTCTGCGCTTTATCGGCTCCCACAACGGTTACAATATCATCGATGGGTGCTTCCCGGATCTTTTTCACACCTTTGAAATACTTCAGGAGTTTAGCCGCCGTTTTTTTGCCGATGCCTTCAATGTTTTCCAGTTCACTGATCAGGCTGTTTCGGCTGCGTTTGTCGCGGTGGTAGGTAATAGCAAACCGGTGCGCTTCGTCGCGGATGCGCTGGATCAGCTTCAACGACTCGGACTTTTTATCGATATACAGCGGAAGGCTATCTTCCGGGAAATAAATCTCTTCCAGTCGCTTGGCAATGCCGATGATCGGTACCTGACCGTACAGATTCAACTCCTTCAGCGCTTCACAGGCGGCACTCAACTGGCCTTTACCACCGTCGATCACAATCAGATCGGGTAAGCCGCTTTGCTCGTCCAGCACGCGGATATACCGCCGGGAAACGACCTCGTGCATCGAAGCAAAGTCGTTGGGTCCGACAACGGTTTTGATCGAAAAATGGCGGTAATTCTTGGGTGACGGTTTTCCATCGATGAAACAAACCATCGCCGAAACCGGGTTGGTTCCCTGAATGTTGGAGTTATCGAAACATTCGATGCGGTTGGGCAAGGTTTTAAGCTGCAAATCCTGCTTCAGCCGAATCAGCACCCGGTCTTTTTTGCTGGCATTTCCGGTGGCTTCGGCGGCTGCCCGCTCGGCCCGTTCGCGCCGGAAATACAGCACGTTTTTCATCGACATGTCAAGCAGCTTCTTCTTATCCCCGATCTGCGGCACCGTAATTTCGGCTTTCAGATCGGCCTCCAGCGGAATGTTGGTGATAATCTCCTTAGCCTCGCTGCCGTATTGCGTTCGAAACTCAATAATCAACATGGTCAGCAGGTCGATATCGGATTCGTCCAGTTTCTTTTTGACCTCCACCGTATTCGTCTGCGTGATGGTCCCGTTCACCACCTTCATGAAATTGATGTAAGCTGCCGACTCATCCGAGGCAATCGTATATACATCCGCATCCGAAATCTTGGGGTTGACAACCGTCGATTTGCTTTGGAAATTTTGCAGGACATTCAGCTTTTCCTTGTACTGCTGCGCCTGCTCAAACGCCAGTTGATTGGCTGATTCCAACATGCGTTCTTTGAAATACTGCTGGGCCGGTGCCACATTCCCCTTCAGAATGGAATGGATCTGATCGATGTCTTTCAGGTAGTCGGCCTCGCTGACGAGTCCTTCGCAGGGTCCTTTGCAATTCCCGATGTGGTATTCGAGACACACCTTGAATTTTTTGGCTTCGATGTTTTCCGGTGTCAGATTGAGATTACACGTCCGGAGCGTAAACAACTGGCTGAACATCTCCAGCAGGGTATACATGGGCCGGAGTTGGGCGTAAGGGCCATAAAACGTCCCCATCTTCCGGTCGATGCGACGGGTGGTAATCACACGCGGAAACCGCTCGTTGGTGACGCAGATGAACGGATAGGTTTTATCATCGCGCAGTAGAATGTTGTAGCGGGGCTGGAACCGCTTGATCAACTGGTTTTCCAGCAACAGCGCGTCAAATTCCGTATGAACAATGGTGAATTCGATCTTGCGAATCTGGCTGACCAGTCTGAGGGTCTTGCGGTCGTGTTGGTTCGATTTGGCAAAATAGCTACTGACCCGGTTTTTCAGATCCTTGGCTTTGCCGACATAAATTACTTCTCCTGATGCATCAAAATACCGGTATACGCCCGGTTCGTGCGGAACCTTCGCCAGTTCTGGTTTATAATCGAATTCGGCCATTTTTTGGGATGGGAACGCGGATGTAACGGATTAAACGGATTTTCACGGATAGAATCAGTTTTAATCTGTCTGATCCGTTTAATCCGTGTTCCTATTTAACAAACGAAGAACATTAAAAGTTGTCTGCCTGACAGTGTCATGAGCACCGGATAACGCTTCGTCGAGCGACTGGGGATGAGTCAAAACGGAGAAGGCGGCTGTTAAACCGAGGGCCATCAAATCCTGCGGTTCGGCCTCCAGCGTTCCGCACAGGGCAACGGTCGGCACGGCAAACTTTTTGGCTTCCTGAGCAATGCCGTTGATCAGTTTACCCTGCAAAGTCTGGTTGTCGATCTTGCCTTCACCGGTCAGTACCAGGTCCGTACCCGGCAGGTATTCCGCGAAGCGGGTTTGCTCCATGACCACTTTTACACCCTCTTTCAGCGTAGCCTTCAGAAAAAACAGCGCACCGGCTCCCAGTCCACCCGCGGCCCCGGCCCCCGGTTGGTCGGCTAAATCGACGCCAAACTGCGCCTGAATCTGACGCGCCAGATGCCGTAAGCCCTGATCCAGTTTTTCCACATCGTCAGCCGAAGCGCCTTTTTGGGGTCCGTAAACATAAGCCGCTCCGGTAGGGCCAAAAAGCGGATTCGTCACGTCACAGGCAACTTCTACGGAAAGATTCAAGGGCAAAACCGGCGGAACAAGCTGGGCAATACGCTCCAGATTCCCACCGCAGGGAGCAAGGGACTCGCCCTGCGCATCCAGGAACTGCCACCCTAGAGCGGCTGCCATACCGATACCGGCGTCGTTGGTAGCACTACCGCCGATCCCCAGCACCAAATGCGTAACACCCCGGCTGATGGCATCCAGAATGAGTTGACCCGTGCCGAACGTGCTTGCTTTCAGCGGATTCAGTTCATTTCGATGGAGTAACCGCAGGCCCGAAGCCTGGGACATTTCAATGAAAGCCGTTTGGTGATTGGAGGAAATACCGTAAGAAGCCTGAATGGGTCGGTCGAGCGGATCAAGAGCCGGAACCGTAATCCATTGCCCGTCGGTGGCCTGTGTCAGCACTTCGGCGGTTCCTTCTCCGCCGTCGGCCATCGGCAACGCTACAATTTCGGCACCAGGATGAGCCAGCCGAATACCTTCCGTCATGGCGTCACAAACCTGCCGGGCGGTCAGTGAACCTTTGAATTTATCAGGAGCCAGCAGAATTTTCATGAGTAGACGAAAGAGGCTAGAGGTAAGACAAGAGACTAAAGTAGTAGTGGATTGAGTAGTCTCCTGTCTTTCATCTCACCTCTTTTGTCTCACGCATTAATTCAAAATTTCTTCCTCTTCCGACTCGACGACTTTGGGCGCAATATACCGCTGGCTGGAGTCGATGGAATAACCGCCACAATCCAGCGACAGGTTGAAACCGTCGGGTTTTCGGAACGGCACTTTCGGATAGGATCGTCTCAGCGTGGGATCGGCGTAGACTTTCTGCATGTACATGCCCCAGGCCGGCATGGCCACCCGCGCACCCTGTCCCAACGCCATGTCGCGAAAGTGGATACTACGATCATCGCCACCCACCCACAAGCCAGACACCAGATTCTGCGTCATGCCCATGAACCAGCCATCGGAGTAGCTGGAGGTCGTACCGGTTTTGGCCGCAATTTCGTTGCCGCCTTCCAGCAGCTTATACTGGGTCCGGAGCCGTTGTGAGGTTCCATCGGCGTCTTCCACCGCACCGCGCATCAGATAAAGCATCTGGTAGGCCGTATTGGCGTTGATCACCAATTTATTCTCGGCAAAAAAGCTTTTCAGCAGGTTGCCATTTTTGTCGCGGATCTCCAGAACCGTCAACGGTTTCACCCGATAACCGGCATTGGCGAAGGTGCAATAGGCCGCTACCATTTCATAGACCGACACATCGCTCGTTCCCAGACAGAGGGTTGGGTTTTCGGTCAGTTTGCTTTCGATACCGAGTTTATGGGCATACTCGACCACCGACGCCGATTTCGCCTGTTTGATCAGGTAGGCGCTGACCGAGTTCACCGAACGACCCAGTGCCTGCCGCAACGACAGTTGCTGATAGCTCCACTTGCCGTTTGAATTGTGTGGTACCCACGCTCGAGGACCGTTGTTGTCCTCCTGCGGTTCAAACCGAACGGGCTGATCGGTTACGCGGTCGCAGGGCGTCAGGAAGTTTTTGTCGATGGCCGTCAGGTAAACAAACGGCTTGAAGGTCGAACCCGGCTGCCGTTTGGCCTGTTTAACGTGGTCGAATTTGAAATATTTGAAGTTGATCCCGCCTACCCAGGCCTTCACGTGGCCGTTGCGCGGGTCCATCGACATGAAACCGACGTTCAGAAACCGCTTGTAGTATTTGATCGAATCCAGCGGACTCATCACCGTGTCTTTCTCGTTTCGCCGACCGCCATACACGAATACCTTCATCTTCACCGGTTTCCGCATTTCGGCCCAGATTGCCTTCTCGTCGTCGCCATATTCGCGTTTCAGTGCAATATACCGGGGCGTTCGCTTGGCGACCTGTTCGATGAAACCCGGTATTTCGCGGTATTTACCGCCGATTTTCTGGGTCCAGGGATTCCGGCCCCGCCAGTGTTCGTAGAACTTTCGCTGCTGTTCGCGCATGTGTTCGTAAACGGATTCTTCGGCGGCTTTTTGCAAGCGGGAGTCGATGGTCGTCCGGATTTTCAGACCGCTGGTTTCCAGATCCAGTTCATCGTCCGGGTGGGCTTCGTTGTATTCATCCAGCCACTTCTGAATATCACTTTTGATGACAGAACGGAAATAAGCTGCCCGGCCGGTATTCTGGTTTTCGATGTTAAAATCGAGCTTGATCGGTTTCTGTTTGTAGAGCGCAAACTGATCGTCGGTCAGAAAACCGTATTTCCGCATCTGAAACAGCACCACATTACGCCGTAAGAGCGAACGATCTTCATACAACCGGGGATTGAAGCGCGACGGATTCTGAAGCATTCCCACCAGCATGGCCGCTTCCTCGACGTTCAGTTGCCAGGGTTCTTTGTTAAAGTACGTCTTGGCGGCTGTTTTGATCCCAAACGTGTTGTTCCCAAACGAAACCGTGTTCAGGTACATCATCAGAACTTCCTGTTTGGTGTAGTTGCGCTCGAGCCGCACGGCCAGAATCCACTCCTTGGTTTTGTCGATGATGACGCGCACGTAGGGAATGCTGCCGAAGACGCCCCGGAATTTTTCAGTCCGGGTTTCAAACAGGTTCTTGGCTACTTGTTGGGTCAGCGTACTGCCCCCGCCCGAACTGCTCCGGCCCGTCAGAACGCCATTGACCGCCCGGAAAATACTGCGGGCGTCTATTCCGGAATGTTTCACAAACCGCGCGTCTTCCGTCGCCAGAAGGGCCGAAATGACGTTGGGCGAAACCTGGGAAATTTCAATGGGCGTCCGGTTTTCGAGATAATATTTACTGAGCAGAACCCCGTCTTCGGTATAAATTTCCGAAGCCAGGTAACTCTGCGGGTTTTCGAGTGCTTTCAGACTGGGCATTCCGCCAAACAACCACAGAAAATTGAAACTAACCGCAACGATATACAGAATGAGCAGGACAACGCCGGCCAGGGTCAATTTCCAGAGTCTTGCAATCAGGCGTCGATACAAACCCGGTTGTAACTCAAACATAGGGGAATCAGGGATTAAACTTGATACTGGGATACACTTCCGCTTTTGTCAAATGTACACATTTTAACCAAAAACGTCACTTTCGCTTGGCCGTCTGCTGCTCGGCGGCTACCTGCATTTCTCGCACTTTCGGAAGTAAAGAACTGGTTGGATAATCGCGGATGAATTCGATCAGGGCCTGACGGTAAGGCTCTACACCGCGCACTTTGCCAATCAGAATGACGCGCAAAACGGCCATTTTATCTTCAATCAAACTGCCGGTCAACGCACCCAGAGCGGTTTCGGCCCGGCTGAGGGCTTCACTCAGATTATTGGCTTTATACAGTCCGTAGATTTCCGTGTAAACGCGCTGGGCTTCGGTTTCGCCGGTCGCCGTGGGGGCACCATTTGCGCCGGTTTTGCCGACCTGACGGGCATAGGACGACGTTGGGAATTCGGCCAGCAGTTTGTCTTTCCAGGACGAAGTCCGGTTCAACTGGTCGTTCGAAACCATCAGCAGATAATAAACTTCCGGTTTCACGGAAGTGTTCGGATAACGGGTCAATAAGGTTTCGAAGGTCGGAATGGCTTTGTCCGGCTGATTGAACTGAAATTTATACAATTTTCCCAATCGGTAATACGCATCTTCGAGCCGCTGGTTCGATTGGGCCAGCGCTTCCGGACTGAACGGTATGGTCGCATACAGCACATCTTTCTGGGCTTTCCGCTCTTCGGCCGTCAGGGTTACCGGAGCAGAACCGTCGGACCCCGTCGCATTCAGGGCCGTACCGGTTTGGGGGGCCGAGTCAACCGTGGCCAGTTGCGCCGTGGATTCTTTCTGACTCCGGCGCCAGTTGTCTTCCAGTTGCCGGTTGCCCCATTTCTGCGTAAACTCGGTTTTTCCCTGCGTAATCATGATGGGGTTGTACAGAAGCCACCGCTGGTCGGCCGGAATGTCGGACGAGGTGGCGGGGCGGTTCGACGCCTGAGCGGCTATTTCCTGCGCCTGCTTGAGTAAAGCCTGTTGCTGTTTCAGCTTGCGGTCGATGGCTTCATCCAGATGACGGTCCAGAGCCGCCGGGTTCATCTGCGCCAGTTTTTGCAGGCTGTCTTCCGTCAGAATGGTTTGCTGCTGGGCGACGAATTCGTCGAGAAAGACTTTTCGACCGGCCAGCAGTTTGTAGTCGGCCGATTGCTGGGGCAGCAGCGCCAGCGCACTGTCGTAATAAGCCTTGGCGGTGGGAAAATCCAGCAACTTTTCAAAATACAGTTTCCCCATTTCCTGGTAAGTATACGGAATCTGGAGGGTGTTCGTCGTCGTTTCCCTGATGGATTTTTTCCAGTATTCGATAGCTTTCGGATACCGTTCGTTTCGGGCTTCCAGCAAACCCATCGTGTAATAAATCTTATCTTTCAGGTCGATATTTTTCCGGTCGTTCAGCATCCGGCTAAACCGTTCGCTGCTGGTTCGTCCGCCCTGAATGGAATAAATCGTAGCATAAAACGACTGCTCGTAAGTGGGGCGGTTTCGTAACACCGAACGATAATGCGCAACGGCTTTCTCCGATTTGCCGGTTAAATCATAGAGTTGACCGGCAATCAAATGCAAACGGGCCGTGGTTTCACCCTTTTTCAGGAACGGAAACGTGGCGTCCAGCAAAGCCGCCGACACCGCATATTCCTGTTTTTTCTGGTGCAGATACGCTTTCGTTAAATAATAATCCCGCGTATTAACTTTGTTAAGCGGCTGAACGCGAAGGTATTCCGCCACATTCAACCCATTTGCATAATCCGCGATTTCGACGTAAGTCCGCATCAGCAGAATCAACGCTTCGTGCTTTTCGTCCTCGCTTTCTCCTTTCGTATTCACGTATTTGAACACCTCCATCGCATTGCCGTAATCCTGGCGATACAAGCGGGCGGTTCCCAATAAAATATAGCTGTTATCCAGCCACTTGCTGTTTTGATGACGTTCGGCTACCAGCGATGCCTTCTTGATGGCGTCGTCCAGTTGCGCTTTCACAGGTTCCAGTTTGGTGGAATCGAGCGGCAACAGAATGGGCAGCGGTTGGTTGTAATTTTCCTGGTAGGTTTTCTGTTGGTAACGTTCCACTTCCCGAAGCCGGTCGCGCGCGATGAGGTACGCATTGTAGCGGGCGTTCAGGTTGTGATAGGCCACCGGAAGCTTTTTCTGGCTGTATTGCGAACAGCCACTGACCCAAACCGTCAGGACCACCCACAGCAGAGAAAGCCGGAAACCGTCAGCTACGGATGGAGAAATGGAATATCGGTTGAAAAACCCGCCTTGCATGGAAAATGGTGAGATACTTGGTAACCGACGGAAGGCTTTCTACCTTCGCAGAACCAACACTACTGACTAACGACGTCGACGCAAAATCCGTATCGAAAAGTGTGCCACGCCTACAAAAATACGAAATAACTGACACCAAATCCGAAGACCTGACGCATGGAACCCGATAATTCCCATTCCGACGATCCGGAAAAGCCGTTCCGGAAGGTTACCCGCAAGACCAGCTCGTTCGTGCAATACTCCGCGATCGGTTTTCAAATGCTGGCCACGATTGGTCTGGGCGTTTGGGGTGGCATCAAACTGGACGAGTGGCAGGGCAACCAGAAACCCATCTGGACGCTGGTGCTGTCGTTGGTTGCCATTGGTTCGTCTCTGTACCTCTTTATCCGCAGTTTACCCAAACAACCCTGATATGCTCCCGAGTCTTGGGGCCACGGCCCTGCTTGCAATTGTATTTTTTGTAGCCGAACAGTACGGAGCCGAACGCTGGTTACATCCGTACTGGAAGTTCATGCTGATTTTTTTTCTGAGTATTTCGTTTCTGATCCACCGGTTGATGGAGGTTGGTTTTCAGAATAATCGTGAAAAATTCATCCCGTTTTACATGGCGACCATCGTGGCCCGGATGATTCTGTGCCTCGTTTTTGTCGGGTTCTTTTTGTGGCGGGGTGTCGATGGCGTGAAACTGTTCATCCTGGACTTTCTTGCACTATATATATTTTACACAGCCTTTGAAATCTACATTTTGAGTCGTAACTTGCGACGCGGTTTGTGATATATACCATTTACTTCATATGTCTCGTTTCCTGATTCGTAAAGCATTTTTAAGTATTGTATTGTTTTTGAGCACGTTGGCCGCCGTTACGGCACAGCACGACGAGCATCACGACCACGGCGCAACCGGGGAGAAGAAGAAATTCAATGTGGGCGACATGATCATGCACCACATTAAAGACGACCACGGTTGGGAATTTGCACACGGATTGACGCTGCCTTTGCCGGTTATTCTGTATACGCAGGACAAAGGTCTGGACGTGTTTTCGTCTTCCCATTTCGCCCACGAAGCCAATTACAACGGCTATGTAAAAGAGCACAATAAGATTTACCGCGCCGGTGCCAACGGCGAGGCTGACAAGACGATTAAAGTCTACGATTTTTCCATCACGAAAAACGTGGCTTCTCTTCTGTTGAGTGCGGCTCTGCTTTTACTTGTATTTTTCTCCGTTCGGAAAGGCTATGAGAAAAACCGGGGCAAGGCTCCCAAAGGCTTGCAGTCGTTTCTGGAACCGGTCATTCTGTTTGTGCGCGACGAGATTGCCAAACCGAACATCGGTCCGAAATACGCCAAATACCTACCCTTCCTGCTGACGCTGTTTTTCTTTATTCTGTTCAATAACCTGCTCGGTCTGTTACCGGGTGGTGCCAACCTGACCGGCAACATCGCCATCACGATGACGCTGGCGGTGATCACCTTCCTGATTGTCAACCTGAGCGGAAACAAGCATTATTGGGCTCACCTTTTCAAGCCGACCGGCGTGCCGGTGGCGCTGCTGCCAATCATGATTCCGGTCGAGATCGTGGGTGTCTTCATGAAACCGTTCTCCCTGATGGTGCGGTTGTTTGCCAACATCACGGCGGGTCACATCATTATTCTGAGCTTGTTAGGCCTGATTTTCATTGCCAATGACCTGGGCGGTTCCGGGATGGGCTGGGGAGTTAGCCCGCTGATTATCGTTTTCTCGCTCTTCATGAACCTGATCGAATTGCTGGTTGCGTTCCTGCAAGCGTTCATTTTTACCCTGCTCACGTCGATGTACATCGGTAGCGCGATTGAAGACAGTCACGAAGCCGATCACGGGCATTGAGTTTTATAAAGTTTACGGTTGTCAGTTTACGGTTTACGCCGGGCCTTCGAAATGGAGGCTAAATCCTGAGAAATGACGGGTCTGAATACCGAAAACCGTAAACCGAATACCTTTTTTTAGTTTGTATTTTTTTGTTTAACCATAAATCAATTTATCGAGCATGTTTGCAATGTTGCTCTCTATTCTTCTGGAAGCTACGGGTAGCTTCGCAGTAATGGGTGCCGCCATTGGCGCAGGTCTGGCCGCTATCGGTGCAGGTCTGGGTATTGGCCGTATTGGTGGTTCGGCGATGGAAGGTATCGCCCGCCAACCGGAAGCTGCTGGTCGGATTCAGACCGCGATGCTGATCATCGCAGCCTTGATCGAGGCCGTGGCTCTGTTCGCAGCCGTTATCTGTCTGCTGATCTCACTGGGCTAACCAGGAAACCGCATCCGGGTCGCTGATTGCATTAGGCGTTGGCATACGACTCACAAAACTGGAAAAGGCCCGTCGGTATGAATTAGTCAGCCGACGGGCTGATTTCAATCAAAAAAGAAATTCAACGTATTTATATATTCTAATTTCGTACGTCAATGGATCTGCTCATTCCCGACATTGGGTTGTTATTCTGGATGGTGGTCGTTTTCGGGCTGCTCTATTTCATTCTGTCAAAATTTGCCTGGGCACCGATTACGGAAAGCCTGAAAGAGCGGGAAGACGATATTCAGAAAGCCCTGGATATGGCCGAAAAAACCCGGATCGAAATGGCGAAACTGCAGGCCGACAACCAGAAGCTGCTGGCCGAAGCCCGCGCCGAACGGGATGCCATTCTGCGGGGAGCCAAAGAAACCGCCGACCGCGTTATTGCTGAATCACGCGATAAGGCAACGGAAGAAGGCAATCGCATCATTCTGAAAGCCCGCGAAGAATTGCAGACTGAACGTCAGGCCATGGTCGCCGAGGTGAAGCGTGAAGTGATTACTTTGTCGCTGGACATCGCAGAAAAAATTCTGAAAAAGGAATTGAGCGATAAAAAATCACAGGAAGAACTGGTTAAAAGCCTGGTTGCCGAAGCACGATTAAATTAAGAATTGAGAGTTAAGAGTGAAGAGTTATGTGCGTCAGCCAACTCTTCACTCTTCACTCTTAATTCATCACTCCAAGATGGCAGAATCTACAGTAGCATTCCGATACGCTAAATCGCTGATCGACCTCGCGAAAGAGAAGCAGAAGGTCGAAGAGGTGTACAAAGATATGTTGTTTTTCAGCGACGTGGTTCGTAAAAACCGCGACCTGATGCTGGCCCTGAAAAGCCCGATTTTGCGTCATGAGAAGAAACTAAACGTTTTGCGGGCGATCTTTGAAAGCCGTGTCGATCCCCTTTCGTTTACGATCTTCAACATCATTTCGAAGAAAAACCGGGAAGGAATTATGGATAGCATCGCTACCGAATTCGTCCGGCAATACAACGAACTGAAAGGCATCCAGAAGATTCAGGTGACAACGACGATACCGCTGACTGAAGAAATTCGGAAGCAGTTTATCGAGGTCGTTGCCAAGGCAACCGGAAAGCAAATCGAACTCGAAGAAACCATTGATCCGAAGCTGATCGGTGGGTATATTCTCCGGATCGGTGACCGCCAGATCGATGCGTCGATTCGCAACCAACTGGCTGAACTGCGGTTGAGTTTCCTGAATTGATTTTTTGAGATAAAAGAGATTAGACAAGAGAAGTAAGACAAATACCACCTGAGCGGTTAAGTCTTTTATCTCACTTCTTTACTCTATAACAAAAAAACCGGACATCAAAGCATCTGCTTCGATGTCCGGTTTTTTTGTTAACATGCAGGGTCAAACGGTTACTAAATGGATCTGCTCACGCAAACCCGTACCATCGACATCGTCCGCGTTGTAACGGATTTGGGGTATGAACTGCACGAAAACCGCAAGATCGTGTGTCCGTTTCATGCCGAAAAAACGCCGTCGCTGGTCATTTATCCGCAAAACAACTCGTATCACTGCTTCGGATGCGGCAAACACGGAGACGTCATTAACTTCTACGCCGGAGTTGCCAAGCTGGAATATACGGCGGCCATGCACGAACTGGCGTTCAATTACCTGCCCGATTATAAGCCGGAGCTATATAAGAAAGGCCATCTGAATAAAATACAGACACCGGTTTCTGCAAAACCGACGAAAATGGCCTTACCGTCTGATACGAATGCCTACGTTTACCAACCGCTGCACAGCACGATTTACGAAGATTTTCAGCGGATTTGTACGTCACAACCCACTAATGCGGTGCGGGAGGAAGCCTGGCAGTATTTAGTCGGTCGCGGATTTTCAGAAACCACGTTGCGGAAGTTTCGCCTGTTCATCGTCAATGATTATCAGGCGGCACAGGCGTATCTGCGAAGAACCTACACCTTGCCGGATTTACAGGAATGTGGGTTGTTCAACGAAAAAGGCAACCTGATTTTTTACCGGCATCCCATCATCATTCCGTATTACCGGAAGGGCCGCATCGTTTATTTGCAGGGGCGGGTGATCCGAAACCCGTCCGAAACCGTATCCCGGTATCAGTTTCTGAGCGGTGTTCCGGTTGAGTTGTTCAATGCGGATGTAACCGACCTGATCAAAACCGGTCAGACGCTCTACGTCACCGAAGGCGCGCTGGACTGCATGACGCTGATGCAGGAAGGCATGCCCGCCGTTAGTCTGGGCAGCGCGACGATGTTCAAACGGGAATGGATGAAACTCTTCCGGCGGTTCGAGGTGTGTTTTTACTTCGACAATGATGCCGCCGGACAGAAAGCCGCCCGCGAATACGGCGATTTGTTCAGCCAATACCGCATTTCGACCCGAACCAAAACGGTGAAAGAAGGCTACAAAGACGTGAATGATTACTTCTCGAAGCGGGAGTAATTGCTACTGAAACTCCTTCACAAACTTGAAATGCGAGGGCCGGAACGTTAGCTGCTGGTAAAACCGGTGCGTGTGTGTCCGTTTCTGGTTGGCTGTCACTTCGAGATTGACAAAACCGTGGGCTTCGGCGAGTTGTTCCATCGCGGCCACGAGTTGGCGACCAATCTGCTGGTTGCGGTATTCCGGCATCACGTACAGCTCCTGAATTTCGCCCACTTTGCCGGTATGATGCAGCAGGTATTGCACGTGGCAGCTAATGAAACCGACTATATCTTCGTTGATTTCCGCGACTAAATAATGCACCCGTTTGTCGGTCAGGTTCCGTTGAAAAACCGCCCGAAACGCCACCGCATTGAGTTGGGTTTCTTCCAGTTCGCAAATGAAACGGTAAAGCGTTCCAACATCCTGATAATCAGCCGGGCGAATGGTTGCCTCGAAGGTCATGTTCGGAGAAAGATTAAATGAGGTTTTCGGGAAGTGAATAAGAAGTGGTTAATTTCGGAAAATTCTGACAAATCCTAAGCCAAATGATGAAAAAAATGAGTTTTTGGGTAGTCTTGCCCTTCCTGGCGGGCGTCCTGGCCTGCCAATCCACTTCTTCGAATGAAGAAAAAACATCCCAAACCGATACTACCCAAACCCGTATGTTTGCTTCCGACGCAGCCTTCCTACAGCAATACCACCCCGATTTAGTGACCCTTCAAGATGGTAAATCCCAGGTTCTTATCTGTCCGGCGTATCAGGGACGGATCATGACCAGCACCGCCGATGGTGAAACGAGCTACGGCTGGATTAACCGCGAGCTGATTCAGTCGGGGAAATTACTGCCGCACATGAATGCGTTCGGCGGAGAAGACCGGTTCTGGCTTGGGCCGGAGGGTGGACAATTTGCCATTTATTTCAAACCGGGTGCAAAATTTACCGGTGACGACTGGCAAACGCCCGCAGCCATCGACTCCGAACCGTTCGCGCTGGCGTCGAAAGATGAGCGTTCGGCCCGGTTTACGAAAGCCCTTGAACTGACGAATTATTCAGGCACTCAATTCAGCGTGGGTGTAGAGCGTGAAGTCCGGCTGTTGGGCGCAGAGCAGATCAGCCAGATCCTGGGCGCAACCGGTGCGTCTTTAAACGACTCGCTGAAGATCGTGGGAGTCGAATCCGTCAATACCCTCATCAATACCGGAAAAGAGCCGTGGACGAAAGAAAAAGGGCTGTTGTCGGTCTGGATTCTGGGCATGTTCAACGCGTCGCCAGAAGCTACCATTGTGGTGCCGGTTCAACCCGGACCGGGGCAGGCCATCAACGACGGTTATTTTGGTAAAATACCGGCGTCGCGGCTGGTGGTGAACGACAGCGTGGCTTTCTTTAAGGCCGATGCCAATGCGCGCGGCAAAATCGGGGTGCCGCCCGCCCGCGTCAAAAACCGGTTGGGCAGCTACGATCCCGGTTCTCAAACCCTCACGCTGGTCACGTTTACGTTCGATCCGTCCAACCGCGACTACGTCAATTCGGCCTGGGAAATCCAGAAAGAACCGTATGCAGGGGATGTGGCCAACGCCTACAACGACGGGCCGATGAAACCGGGCCAGGTGCAGATGGGAAAATTCTACGAACTGGAAAGCTCGTCGCCCGCTGCTGCGCTCGCGCCCGGTGGTCGCCTGACGCATACACACACGACGCTGCATATCCAGGGCGATGAGCTGCAACTCGACAAAATGGCGCGGCAATGGCTGGGCGTTTCGCTGGCGGAAATTGTGAATGCGTTTTGATAAACCGGACAACGGCTCAGGGCTTATTGGCTAGTCTGAAAAAATATACCAGCCCACGGTTTGAACCGTGGGCTAAACATTAAACGGCCCTGATTTCCCATTCCGCAAAAACCGTTGCGTACGGGGGTAAGCTAAACCGCAACAGCTCTTCATTCTCAGGAATGAGACTTTCGCCCGATGCTTCCCAAAAGGATTCCGGCGTAAAACAAGCTTGGGAAAATGAGGATTCGTCCAGCGTCCGTACGACGACTGTTCGGGTAATCGGAGCAGAAACCGTTTGCGGTTCATCGATCAGGTTAGTCAGGATCAAAACCGCTTTGTCGTCCTTTTGCAGACAGAGCGCTTCGACCTTCAACGGCTGGCTGCTGGTGGTCGGCATTACCCTGCCCTGTTGAAAACCGTTCACGAATCGAAAGATCCAGTACAGCGGAAAAACCATACCAGCTTCGGCAACGAACTGGTTGGGGTAAGCCGACGCAAAATCGCCCTGGACAATCCCCTCTTCACCTACTGTTTCGTAATAGGTAACGGAACGCGCTTTGGCCTGAATCAATCCTTTCAGACTGGCCAGCGTCCAGGCAGCTCCGAACAGCGACATTTGCCGGGGATCTGTTGAAAAAGGTATCTGAACGTTTGCCGGATCGGCATCGTCGCCGGTTGCGTCGGGATTAAAACGCGGTCGCAGCGTAACGGGCGAAATGTGAACGTTCGGCGTCCAGTGCCGGGCATCCCGGACGGTGTCGGGTTGGGCGGTGGTATTTTCCATCAGCGTCAAATTATCGACCGCGTGGGCTTGTGGGCTGATGGCGTAGCTGAGAAAATCGACGGTTTCGAGCGGTGGCGTTTGCCGGTTGACGGCTACAAAAAAAGCATTGGTTCCGGCACCGATCCGGGCATCGGGAAAAGCCTGACGAATGGGCGACGTCACTTCATGCAGCAGCGTTGCCGGGGTTGATTTGGCAAAATTACTGAGAATGGTTACGGAATAAACCAGCGACGGCTCAACCGGTTCTTTCAAAAAACTGTACAGCTCATAATTGGCCAATTGGTTGAAAATCAAAACCAGTTCGAGCTTTAAATCCAGCAAAACCGCATCGCCGACGGCTTTCCGGAAAGTTCCGTGCCAGTCGTGGTGCTGAAAGTTAACCTCCACGCGCAGGTGATGGAAGCGGGCTGCTTTGAGCAGACGCACCGTCGAATCCGTCAATGCTTCCGGGTTGGCACCCAGCCCGATGACGGGCAGTGGAAGCGTTTCGGAATCAAAGGTTAGAGCGGTTTCGTCGGTTTCAGATTCTGAAGTTAAAGGCTGGGAAAACGAACCGACCAGACGAAGTTCAACCGACTGCTGGATGGTATCACCGGTTTGAAGCAGTACCGGAAACGCACGCGAGAGGGGCGTACAATATGTTTTATACGAAGCATCGGTCCAGTTGCGCTGGTCTTCAGTTTCGAAAACATCGCCCACAAACCACAAAACCGCTGAGCCGTCGTTGGAAACCGGCCACTGCATCTCCCGAATGTTCAGAAAAGGCTGGTGGGGGCTGATGCCTTCGGGAAACTGAGCGACCGTCTGGCTGCCATCGGGGTGTGTGAGGGTGCAGGGTTGGCCGGCACATTCGGGAATGGGATGCAGGATGCAGAAACCGGCGCGGTTACGCTGGAAGTCGGCAAGAGCTTCACCGTCGATATTGAATTGGATCGTTCCGTCCGGTTCGCCGATGATTTCGCATTGCCAGCGCAAGTGGACAGTCTCATTTTGGCAAACGCTCGTATAGCGAATGTGAAACGAATCGGTCTGTTGGTCAATGATTTCGTCTTCGATCACCATCGGGGCCGTGGCCCAGTTGGGGTCGCGGACGGCGTGGTAAATCAGGCGGAGAACTTCATGGTTGCCCAGACGGATATACCGGAGAAAACCGTGTTCATACCGCATCGTCAGTGGTCCGGCGCGGAGCATACGGGGTTCCGGCAGCGGCTCAGGCTGCCCATACTGAATCAGGGAGGGAGCGTACATAGGTTAAAAATTCTGCAACTGATCCGATTCAATGATGTGCTTGCCGGTCAGTCCTTCCTGGGCTTTTTGAAACATAGCGTTGGCCACGCTTTCTACCCGGATGCCTTTGTATTTGGCGGGAATCAGCGGATTGAGCAACTTCATCAATCCTTCCCCAATGCGTTCGCCGAGCCGGAATTCGTTACGTTCGCCGAGCAGGAGGGAAGGCCGGAAAATAAACAGGGCCGGATAGTTCAGGGCGGCCAGGTCACGTTCCAGTTCACCCTTGACGCGGTTGTAGAAAATCGACGAATCTGGATTGGCTCCCATCGACGAAACTAAAAAAAATTGCTTCGCCCGGTTGACCAAAGCCCGTTGCGCAACGTCTAATGGATATTTATAATCAATTTTTCGAAAGGCATCTTTGGATCCCGCTTTTTTCATGGTGGTACCGAGGCAGCAAAAAACGTCGTCGGCCTGCACCAGTAAGCCGTTTGGATGGTCAAAATCGTACTGGATTTCCTGTAAACGGGGGTGTTGCCACCCTAACGAATGCCGAACCAGCACTTTAACTTTTTCGTAGGCTGACGAATCCAGCAGGCGATGGGTCAATACATTTCCAACAAGACCAGTCGCTCCAACAACAAGCGCGGTTTTAAGAGTGGGCTTTGTCATTATTTAGGGTTAGTGGCCGTTAAGATTGCTAATTTATGAGCGAGTATTTGTTTTTTTAACACATTATTTTGAAAAACTACCAAATGAATCTACTAAGTGCTTCGTTTCGACGTTTCGGGTGGTTTGTAACCGCATCGGTTTTGCTGGCATTCAGTTTGGACGATGATAAGTTTCCGGTCTATCTGGTCGAACGGTTACAGGCGTTCAATACGGCCTACCCGAAAGAAAAAGTCTATGTTCAGACCGATAAACCGTATTATACTGTTGGCGAAACGATCTGGCTAAAAGGCTATTTGTTCGATGGCCCGTCGCACCTGGCCGATTCTGTCAGCAAGGTTCTGTATGTGGATCTGCTGCAAATCGAGAGCCAGAAAGTGGTGGTGCACCGAATTTTAAAAGCAGAAAACGGATATGCCACCGGTAATATTGCCCTGGGCGACTCCCTGGCGTCGGGCGCGTACCTGCTGCGGGCCTACACGGGCTGGATGCGGAATTTTCCGGAAGACTATTTTTTCAGCAAACCGCTGACCCTGCTGCGAACCGACGTCGGACCTGTTCAGGCCATGACCACTTCGCCGGATTCGCGGCAACCGGACGTGCAGTTTTTTCCGGAAGGAGGCCAACTGGTGAACGGAATCGAGGGGCGGGTGGCTTTTAAAACGCTGAGCCCGGCGGGAAAAGGGCTGGAAACATCCGGTTTTGTGCTGAGTTCGGCGGGCGATACCGTCACCGGTTTTTCGACCAAACACCTCGGCATGGGGTATTTTTCGATCAAACCGGAAACCGGCCAGACCTATACGGCTTTTGTTAAACTCGGCGATGGCAGTACCCATCAATACCCATTACCAGCCGCCCAGCCGGAAGGCTATATGATGGTGGTCGATAACATCACCAACCGCGAAAATGTGCGCATCTACGTCCGAAATAATAAACCGGCCAGCGTTCAGGGGCGTTTTACCGTGATTGCACAATCGCGGGGGAAAGCCGTTCAGGCCGCACAGGGTGAGGTCACGAAAAAAGCCGTCGTGGTGCAAATTTCCAGACAGTTGTTCCCGGAAGGGATTTCGCAATTGACCTTGTTCGACGAAGCCAACCAGCCGGTTTGTGAGCGACTCATTTTTATCGAAAAAAATAACCGGCTAACCATTCAGGTGAAACCATCTAAACCCACGTTCAGTCCGCGCGAGAAAGTGGAGTTGGATGTTTCCGTAACGGATGAGTCGGGAAAACCGGCCCGTGCCAACCTTGCGCTGGCGGCCACTGATGCTGGTCAGGTACTGGACAAAGAACCGTATGCCGCCGATCTGGTGTCGCATCTGCTGCTCAACTCCGATCTGAAAGGCAGCGTGGAGCAACCCGCTTATTATTTCGATCCCGCGAACAAAGAACGATTGCCGGATCTGGATGTGCTGATGATGACGCAGGGCTGGCGTCGGTTTGTCTGGAAAGAGGTGTTGCAGGAAACCTATCCGGCTCCGCAATATCCGATCGAACAGGGGCTGACGCTGTCGGGCCGGGTGGTTCGGCCCAACCAGAAAACGCCCGGCAAAGTCACGTTGACGGTGCTGGTGATGCAGCCCGATAGCAGCCGTGACATCCTGTCGGGCGAAGCGGACGAAAACGGTCGTTTCGGCGTATATGGCCTGTCGTTTCAGGATTCGACGCGGGTGATGATTCAGGCGGTGATGGGCAAAAACAACCGAAATGTGGAAATTCAACTCGACAACCTCGTTAAACCCACGGTGAAGCTGACGCAAATACCGTACAATCCCCTGGTTTTCCAGCGGGATGAACTGGCCGATTACTTGAAACACGTGAAGGAATACCAGGAAATTGAAGCCCAAATTCGGCGAAACCGGGAGATTTTACTGAAAGAAGTAACGGTTCGTAAAAAGCGGGAAGCGCCCACCGATTCCCGGAAAATTTACGGGCAGGCCAGCAATACCATCAAAGTGGATCAAACCATGACGGGCGGGGCCATGACGGTGCTGGACATGCTGCGGGGGCGGGTTGCGGGCGTCAACGTGTCGGGCAGTGCCATGAATCCAACCGTTCAGATTCGCGGTTCCGCCAATTTTGCGGGGGTGGTCGAACCGCTGTTTCTCATCGACGGTATGCCGGTTTCCAAAGAAAGCATTCTGACTGTGTCGGTGTATGATGTGGAGTCCATCGATGTGCTGAAAGGCGCTTCGGCCACAATCTTTGGCAGCCGGGCGAGTGGTGGCGCGATTGCGGTGTATACCAAACGCGGCTCACCGGATTATGACTACACCAAGGACAAGTCGCCCGGAACGCTGGTGGCGGTGGTGCCGGGGTATCGGGCCATCCGGGCGTTTTATGCCCCGCGCTACGACGAACCCAAACCCGAGCACGTCCGGCCGGATTTCCGGTCGACCCTGCACTGGGCACCGATGATTCAAACCGGAGACGACGGGAAAGCGCAGATTACTTTCTTTGCTTCCGACGCCCGCACCCCGGTTCGGGTGGTGGCCGAGGGTGCGTCGACCGATGGCCGGCCGGGCGTTGGAAAGGCGGTTTTCGAGGTGAAGTAAGCGGTTTTGTCCCGTCTGTTACACCTCTTTTTCAAGAGCAATGTAGTGGGTTAGTTCACCTTTTCTGTTCCAGATCGGGTCAATTTCAATGTCGCAGAGATACGGCGACCCGCCTTTTCGGTAATTGACAAGCTGTTGAAAAATGGGTTGCGTACGTTTTGTACGTTGGGCCAGCGCCAGATCGTTCGATAGCTCACGGATTCGGGCAGGGTCCGTGTTTGGTCCCTGCAAAAGCCGGGGTGTGCGGCCGATGACTTCCGTGGGGGTGTAGCCTGTCATGGCCAAAAACCGGTGACTGACCCACAGAATCGATCGGGCTGCGTTCGAAACAATGAGCGTGTAGCCGTCATTGAGCGCCTTTTCGTAGTCGCGGGTGAGTTTCCAGTCAAAAACCTCGGCGAATTCATTCAGTCTGTCCACTTCGCGCCGGTGTTGACGATCCTGAGCCTGGTCGAGTAAAAACACTTCCAGACAGGCCACCGGAAAAGGCCGCGCCGAAGCCGACGTGTGCTGCAGGTAGTCCGTGTAGGATTGGTTCAAATTCATGAAAATGGGCCTGTGGGGGCAGTTACGTATAGTGTGGGTGAGTTCACGAAAGTGGAAAAGATAAGCGGTTTGTGGATGGTTACCAACAATACCCGTTATTTTACCTCCAGCACCAGACCCGTTGTCCACCGGAAATCGTTGTTTTTCCGCCCCGCGGCCACCACACTTTCATACGAATTCTGAACCGCCGTGCGTACACCGATGAGCGAGGTCAGCCGGATTTGGAAAGCCAGATTGCCGTTCCAGCGGAGGTTGGGCTGGTTGAGGGCCGGTTGCATAAAAACCGTATGGCTGATCGAATACCGGCCCTGATCCCACTGGTACTCCCCAAAAATGCGCGTAGAATTTCGTAACACATTGACATCCTGCACCTCAGCCGAGTTGGTGATGAAATCCGTGTATTCGTACAACAGCACATTGGTAACGGACAGGTAAGCATTCTTGCGACTGAGGAGTTTGTAGCCAACGCCCGCTCCGCCAGTGAGCCGCTGGTGGATTTTGCGGAGGTTGCTGATTTCGACGGCCCCAAAACCGAGGTAATAAAACTTGCGTTCGTGGAGGTAGGTTGTGCGAAAATCGGCCAGAATTTCCCGTTCATTCAACTGCTGGTTCTGGCGTCCATAGGCAAAGGAAGGATTGCTCGCAAACCGGAAAAGTTGACTCACCGCCCAGTCGAACGCTCCGCCAACCTGAATCAACGCCCGGTTGACGTTCCCGGCGGTTACGGTGCCGTCGGCCGTAATTTTGTAGTGAAAACCTGTCGGGTCGCTGGCTGCGACCGGTGCCGCCTTGGCTGCTTCCTCTTTTTTCAGGCGGGCGGTAGAATCCGACGCGACCGAGTCAATGGGCGCGGCCGGTTTCAGGGTGTCCGGCGTAACAACTTGAGCGTGGCCCGTTAGCGGTAAAAACAGGCCGAATAGAAGGCTGATTTTAAAGAAAGTCATAGGCAAAAATACGATGGCTTCTTGTCTATAACCCCTGATGCCGTACATTTGGTCTATAGTTATTCCCAAAATGATTCAATTGCCCTGCTTATGGCCGTGATTCGTTGGGGTGTTCTCGGCCTGGGCCGGATTGCCCATAAATTTGTTCAGGATCTCCAAACCGTACCGGATGTCGAACTGCTGGCGGTGGCTTCCACCAGCCAGGAGCGAGCCGATGAATTTGCCGCCCAATACGGTGCCAAACACGCCTACGGTTCCTACGAAGACCTGCTGACCTGCGAGGGCCTGGACGTGGTCTATATTGCGACGACGCACAATCACCACTTCGAAAACACGCTGCTGTGCCTGAATGCGGGCATTGCGGTTTTGTGTGAAAAACCGTTTGCCATGAACGCCGGTCAGGTTCGGCAGATGGTCGAAACGGCGCGGTCGAAACAGGTGTTTCTGATGGAAGCCCTCTGGAGCCGGTTTATGCCGTCGGTGCAGAAAGCCCGGGAACTGACCGAAAATCAGGCGATTGGGCGCGTGAAAGGATTGCGGGCCGACTTCGGTTTCATTGCGCCCGTCGATCCCGAAAAACGGATGTATAACAAGGCGTTGGGCGGTGGTTCGCTGATGGACATTGGGATTTATCCGCTATTTTTGTCGTACGTATTTCTAGGAACTCCCCAAACGATTAAAGCTACGGCGGTTTTCGGTTCAACGGGGGTAGATGAACAATGCGGCATGGTGTTGACCTACGCCGAAAACCAACTGGCGGTTTTGAATAGTACGGTGGTATCGAAAACCGAAACCGACGCGGTGTTGTACGGCGAAACCGGAAATCTGTATTTACCCGGCCGGTTCCACGAAGGCGATTCGGTGGTTCACCAACCCACTAATGGCGAGCCGCAAACGTTTACCTTTGCCCGGACGACCTGGGGTTATGATTACGAAGCCGAACACGTTTCGGACTGTTTGCGGCTGAAGAAAACCGAAAGTCCGTTGTGGTCGCTCGACGACAGCCTGAACCTGATCGGTTTGCTGGACGCCGTCCGGGCCGAAGCGGGGATTGTGTATGAAGAAGATAAGTAGTTTACGGTTTACAGTTTTCAGTTTACGGTGGCTGACGCATGCTGGCTATCGTAGGAACAAGAATGCGTCAGCTAACCGAAAACCGAAAACTGTAAACCAAAAACCCATATTGTTATGAACAAAAAACTCCTTGCCTTTTCCGTCCTGACGCTCCTGAGTCAATCCTGGGTGGTGGCCCAAACCTGGGAGCAGGTCAAGTATAAAAATGAGTGCGAAAAGCGCCACGAAAACGCAGCCGCTCTTGTTGGCGACAGTCTGTATGCCATCGGTGGTCGCGGCATGAAACCGCTGGAAGCCCTGAACCTCAAGACCCTGATGTGGAAAAAGCTGCCGACGCCACCGGTGGAAATGAATCATTTTCAGGCCATTAACTACAAAGGAGAAATCTACGTGATGGGCGCGTTTGAGGGGAAATACCCGCACGAAACGCCGATTCCGAACATTTATATCTACAGCCCCAAAACAGGCGTCTGGCGCAAGGGGCCGGAGATTCCGAAAGACCAATTGCGCGGATCGGCCGGCGTGGTGGTGTATAACGACAAGATTTACATGGTTTGCGGCATCATCGACGGCCATTTTGACGGCCACGTTTCCCGCCTGGACGAATACGATCCGAAAACGAATACCTGGAAACAACTGGCCGACGCACCCCGTTCGCGTGATCACATCAGTGCCGCCGTGGTGGGCAACAAAATGTATCTGGCGGGTGGACGTCGCTCGTCGGCCAAAACCGGGCATGTGATCGATACGACCATGCCGGAAGTGGATGTCTATGATTTCAAAACCGGCAAATGGGAAACGCTTCCGGCCGAAAGCAACTTCCCGACGCTGCGGGCGGGCAGCACGGCGGTGACGAAAGACAACAAAGTGTGGGTGATTGGGGGCGAAAGCGAACAATTGCTGTCGCACAACGAAGCCGAAATACTTGACCCCAAAACCAATCGCTGGACGTCGGGGCCGAAACTGAACGAAGGACGGCACGGTACGCAGGCGGTGGTCTATAAAAATCACATTTATATCCTGGCCGGATCGGCCAACCACGGCGGTGGGCCGGAATTGAATACCGTCGAAGTTTTAAAATAACCAATGAATCAACCAACTGATCGTTACGCGCAGCGGGGTGTTTCGGCTTCCAAAGAAGACGTTCACAAAGCCATTGCCAACTTAGACAAGGGACTGTTTCCCAAAGCATTCTGCAAAATTGTTCCCGATGCACTGGCGGGTGACCCGGACTATTGCACCATCATGCACGCTGATGGCGCTGGCACCAAGTCGTCACTGGCGTATCTCTACTGGAAAGAAACCGGTGATCTGTCGGTCTGGCGGGGCATTGCGCAGGATGCTGTCGTGATGAATACCGACGACCTGATTTGTGTGGGTTCCACCGGCCCACTGCTGTTGTCTTCGACCATTGGGCGGAACAAAAACCTGATTCCGGGCGAAGTCATTGCCGAAATTATCGACGGGACCGAAGAGGTGCTGGTGATGCTGCGGCAACACGGTATCGACATTTCCAGCACCGGGGGCGAAACCGCCGATGTAGGCGATCTGGTCAGAACGATCATTGTCGACAGCACGGTAATTGCCCGGATGCGCCGGGATGAAGTCATTAGCAACGACCGGATTCAGGCCGGGGATGTGGTGGTCGGCCTGGCGTCGTTCGGGCAGGCGACCTACGAAAAAACCTACAACGGCGGCATGGGCAGCAACGGCCTGACCTCCGCGCGGCACGATGTGCTGGGGCATTATCTGGCCGACAAATACGCCGAAAGTTTCGATCCCGCCGTGGACCGGAGCCTGGTCTACAGTGGTTCGAAGCAGCTAACCGACCCGGTTGATGCGACCGGTCTGAACGTCGGGCAGTTGATTCTGTCGCCAACGCGGACGTACGCGCCCGTCGCGAAAGCCCTGCTGGATGAATTGCGTTCACAGATTCACGGGATGGTGCACTGCAGTGGGGGAGCCCAGACCAAAGTGCTTCATTTTATTGATAATCTGCACGTTATAAAAGATAACCTCTTTCCGATTCCACCTTTGTTTGCGTTGATTCAGCAGGAAAGCGGCACGCATTGGCAGGAAATGTATAAGGTGTTCAACATGGGTCACCGGCTGGAAATCTATCTATCCGAAGCGAACGCCCCGCGCGTGATCGACATTGCCGGTCAGTTCGGCATCGAAGGCCGGATTATTGGTCATGTCGAAGCGTTTGAAGGAAAGCGCGTAACCATTCAGAGCGAAGTCGGAACGTTTGTGTATTAAAAGAAATACGGTTTTTTGAGTGTACTTCTTTTGTCTCTTTTCTAACTTCTCTTGTCCGTCACCATGAGCCAGGTCAAGATTTACGGTCTTCAGGAACCGTTGCGGGCTATCCGAAATACCTTGTCGGATGTGATTCATTCCTGTGTGGTCGATGCGTTGCAATTTCCGCTAAACAAACGCGCCCACCGGTTTTTGTATCTTGAACCGGAGGATTTTTTCATGCCGGAAGGTCGCTCGGAAAAGTACATCATCATCGAAATTCTGATGATTGAAGGCCGGACGATGGAGACGAAAAAGAGACTGATCAACCTGCTTTTTGAACGCATCACCCAGCAGACCGGCCTGTCGTTGGCCGATATTGAAATCTGCATTCTGGAAAGTCCGGCCCACAACTGGGGCTTTCGGGGCAAAACCGGCGATGAAGCAGCAATAAATTATAAAATTAACGTGTAACCGTTCGTCTATGGTGCTGCATCTGAAAGTGAAACCCGGCAGCAAAATCGACAAACTCTTTTTCGATGCGGCCGGGCAGTTGAATGCCAAAATCAAAGCACCGGCGCAGGACGGCAAGGCCAATGCGTATCTCGTAGAGTTTCTGGCTCGCCAGTTCGGGATATCTAAATCTTCGGTTGAAATTGTTTCCGGGTTTACCAATCCCCACAAACGACTGGAAATCAGTGCAGAAGGAGATGTTGTTTCGAAGGTCTTATCGGATTTGGAAGGGGTCAATTAAAAAAAGTCAGGCTGCGTGTGACTTTTTCAGACTTTCGGCAACTAATACCCCTGAATCCATTTGTTGACTCCGTCTGTGGCCAAAGCATCCGTACAACAGGAATTTGTGCAGCTCATTGCACAACACCAGAAGCTGATCCACAGCCTTTGCAACCTGTATTATCGGTTGCCGGAAGACCGAAAGGATCTTTTTCAGGAAATTGTACTGCAACTCTGGAAGTCCTATCCTTCATTTAATCACGAGTCCAAAGTTTCCACCTGGATTTACCGCGTAGCACTCAACACGGTTTTTGCCCGAATCCGGAAGGAGAAAGCACAACCCGAGCATGTGCCCTTTTCGGAGCGGGAGTTTCAACTTCCGTCGTCGGAAGTTGACAATGAATTAACGCAGGCGTTGTATCAGGCCATTAGCCAGTTGTCAGACGTTGATAAAGCCATAATCATGCTCTACCTGGACGAACACAGTTACGAGGAAATAGCGGCAATTCTGGCGATGAGTCGAACGAATGTCAGTACGAAAATTAATCGAATTAAAACCCGGTTGGGTCAGCTATTAAAAAAAGAACCGCTATGAATACCGACGACTTGAAACCGATCTGGAATGCCTACAAAGATCAGGTGGGCAAACAATCCCAGTGGAGCGAGGATGAACTGCTGCGCCTGATTCAATCGAAAACCGTCGTCTATCCGTGGTATAAACCATATCAACACGCGGCCCTTAATTTTTGTGTCAGCCTTTTTTTATTGGGCATCACCACGGGCTGCTAATCTCCTGATTTCTATGCTTTCTCACGCATTGGTGTTTATCATTTGGGACTTTGATCCCCAAATTTACACCCTGTCTATTTTTGGGGTCGAATGGCCGATTGCCTGGTACGGGTTGCTATTTGCTGCCAGTTTTTTAGGTGGTCAAATGGTGATGCGTTACATCTATAAACGGGACCAGAAACCGGTTGCAGACCTGGAAATTCTGATTCTGTATGTCGTGCTGGCAACGGTGATTGGTGCGCGACTGGGCCATTACCTGTTCTACGAGTGGGAGTTACTCTTTGCTCAGCCCGGTCGATGGCTAAAATCAATGCTGAGCTTACCGTTTGAAGGACTGGCGAGCCACGGAGCGACAATCGTTATTCCTGTGGCATTGTATCTGTATAGTCGAAAGCGGAGTGATCAGCCTTTTCTTTGGGTCGTCGATCGGTTGGTGATTGCCGTCAGCCTGGGTGGAGCGCTGATTCGGCTGGGGAATTTATTGAACTCCGAGATTTATGGAAAACCGACCACGCTGCCCTGGGGTTTTGTCTTTGTTCGGGAAACCGACCCGGCCTTGCTGCCCCTCGTCCCCCGCCATCCGACGCAACTCTACGAGTCGCTTTTTTGCCTGTTTTTGCTCGCGTTGACCTTCGCCTTGTGGAAGCAGAAACGCTATCGACTTCCCAACGGTTTTATAACCGGCATCTTTCTAATTCTCCTGTTTAGCTTCCGGTTTCTGGTCGAATTTTTGAAAACCAGTCAGGAAGATTTTGAGAATTCTATGGTGCTTAACATGGGTCAGATTTTGAGCATTCCGGCCATTCTGGCTGGTGTTATCCTTTTGTTGGTTATCAGACGTAAAAACCGACCGGTTTTGACTGTAAACTGCTAGTATTCGGTACTAGGGTTTCCACTGTTTCGGCAGGCCGAGTTGTCGGGCATACAGCCCCGGCCCGTGGGTATAAATGAAATCGAGGGCCTGGTTGACATCGGTTTCAAATTCGATGTAATAATCGGGATCGATCTTCTGGAGTTTTTTCAATATCGTCTCCGCTTTTTTGGCCACAAAGGCGCAAGAATTCTGGTTGTGGTGGTTCAGATGGGCAAAAAGGCTCGGCTGAACGTTGAAAAAAGCCGTCAGGATGTAGATGTTCAGTTCGACTTCGCCGTACTTGTCCTTCGTGATTTTGACGTGGTGGGCAATCGCAGAGGTAAGCGAGCGCAGGGCTTTCAACATCCAGCCGTCAGGGTGGGTGTAATGTCCGTGGGCGGTTTCGGCAATTTTCTCTTTCAGGTTGTGCCGCCGTTCCTCGGTCGTGGTTTCGCCCTCGATCAGCACAAAATGCAACCGTTCGACCAGGTCCTTGTCTTTGGCAATCAGCCGCAGCAACAACTTGTCTTTCTCGCCCGGCGGCAGTTTCAGAATTTCTTTCTTGAGGTCTTTTTCGATGGCTGGCATCTCCTAATATTTCCTAATTTGGGTGAAATTAGGAAATATTAGGAGATATAGGAAGTTTCAGAAACCTGCAAGGTCTTCAAGACCTTACAGGTTTTGTCGTGGTTTTGTTGTTTAGGTGATCTTACACCCGCTGAAAGGCCACAATCGCGTTGTGTCCGCCAAAGCCGAAGGTGTTGCTCATGACTACATCAACCGGCGTTTGAACGGCCACGTTGGGGGTCAGATTCAGGTCCGAACTGATGCGTTCATCGCGCTCCTGCAAGTTGATCGTGGGGGGAATCGTGTTGTGCCGGATCGCCAGAATACCGGCAACGGCTTCGATGGCTCCGGCGGCTCCGAGCAGGTGTCCCGTCATCGATTTGGTGGCACTCAGGTGGAGTCGTGCCGGATTCTGCCCAAATACCTTCTGAATCGCCTGGGCTTCGCTGAGGTCACCGACCGGCGTTGAGGTGGCGTGAACGTTCAGATAGTCAACGTCTTCCGGTTTTAGGTTGGCTTCCCGCAGGGCTTCATTCATGGCCAGCGTGGCCCCCAGTCCTTCGGGGTGGGTGGCCGTCATGTGGTAAGCGTCGGCGGTGGCACCGGTGCCCACCAGTTCGGCGTAGATTTTGGCACCCCGTGCTTTGGCGTGTTCATATTCTTCCAAAACAAGGGCGGCTGCCCCTTCGCCCAGTACAAAACCGTCGCGGTTGGCATCGAACGGGCGCGACGCCGTAGCCGGGTCATCGTTGCGTTCCGACAGGGCTTTCATGGCGTTGAACCCACCGACGGCGACTTCCGTGACGACCGCTTCCGAACCCCCGGCAATGATCACCTCGGCCTTGCCCAACCGGATGTAGTTGAAGGCATCAATCAGGGCGTGCGTCGCAGAGGCACAAGCCGAAACCGGCGCAAAGTTGACACCCCGAAAACCGTACCGGATCGAAATCAGGCCCGACGCCATGTTGGCGATCATTTTGGTTATAAAAAACGGATTAAAGCGCGGATTCCGGCCGCCAGCGCCGTAGGCAATGACTTCCTCTTGAAAGCTGTACATCCCGCCAATGCCCGACGCCCAGATCACGCCCACGCGGTTCTGGTCGACTTTATCCTCAATCAGATGTGCATCCCGGACGGCTTCGTCGGCCACCACCAGCGCATACTGACTGTATTCGTCCATTTTACGGGCTTCTTTTTTATCCAGAAACTGGAGTGGATCGAAGCCTTTTACCTCGCAGGCAAACTTGGTTTTAAACAGCGTGGCATCGAATTTGGTGATCAAAGCCGCCCCACTGCGCCCCTGAACCAGTCCGTTCCAATATGCTTCTACGGTATTTCCAATGGGCGTCAAAGCCCCTAATCCCGTTACGACGACTCTTTTCATTTGATCATCCGGATTCATTCATCCGGTCTTTTAATAGATAATAGTTTTTTTTAACCGCCTGTCAATCACGGCCTGAGGTGGTTTTACAGACGTTCGACGGCGCGATTCCGGCAGTCGGTCAGCAATTGTTCATTCCCAAACACTTTCACCAAGACCAGAGAGCCCTGGATTTCGGCAGTAGCCTGTTCGGCCAGCTCACGCGCTTTTTCCGGTGAATGGTTTGTCCGGTAAAGGTGTGCGAGAGCCGCCAGCGCATTGTTAAAATGAACGCGCAACGGTTCGGTAAACGCTTCGGTGACTAAAGACGTTTCCAGCGCCGTATTACCCATTAGACAACCCCCTTCCGACCGCACAATGCCGTTGAACAAGGCATCGAGCAGGTGTTCCAGCCGCTGTTTCGGTGGCTTATCTTCATCATAAGCAATTGAAAAAAGCTGCTTTTCATTGATTGCATTGAAATACAGCAGCACTTCTTTCATTAGGACTTCCTTGCTGCGAAAGTAGTGGTAAAAACTGCCTTTTAACAAACCGCAGGCTTGCGCCAGATCCTCCATCGTGGTTCGGTGGTAGCCCTGCCGTTTGAAAACCAGCATGGCTTTCTGCAAAATCTCCTCCCGCGTGACTTTCTGAACTGGCATGGTGCAAATGTAGAGGGTTGTTTTATTTTTACCAAACGTTTGTTTGATAAAAATAGCGGTGTTTTGAGTTATTTATTGTTTCGCAGAGTTGAGCGGAGTTTAAAAGGGTTCAGCGAAGTTTTTTCTCTGCGAAACTCCTTTAAACTCCGCTCAACTCTGCGAAATAACCTTTTAACCAGACTATCTTTGCACCATGATTTTACAAAATGACCTGTTCCTACGGGCTGCCCGTGGCGAAAACGTAGAACGTGTTCCCATCTGGCTGATGCGGCAAGCGGGCCGGATTCTGCCTGAATACCGGGCGGTTCGGGAGAAAGCCGGGAGCTTCATCAAACTGGCTACAACGCCAGAGTTAGCCGCCGAAGTTACCATTCAACCCGTTGATATTCTGGGTGTTGATGCTGCTATTATCTTTTCGGATATTCTCGTAGTCCCGGAAGCGATGGGGCTGCCATACGAAATGGCCGAGCAACGGGGACCGGTTTTTCCGCAGACCGTTCGCAACCGGCAGGAGCTGGATCGGATCAAGGTTGCTGATGCCGAAAGCGATCTGGCCTATGTGCTGGATGCCATCAAAATCGTTAAAAAAGAGCTGAATGGCCGCGTTCCGCTGATCGGTTTTGCGGGGGCGCCGTTCACGATATTTTGCTACATGACCGAAGGCAAAGGCTCCAAAACCTTCTCGGTGGCAAAGAAATTGCTGTATGCCGATCCGGCCTTTTCGCACGCCTTGCTGCAAAAAATTACGGATAGCACGATCGATTACCTGAAAGCGCAAATCCGGGCGGGTGCCGATCTGGTGCAAATCTTCGATTCCTGGGCCGGTATTTTGTCACCCGATCAATACCGAACGTTTTCACTGCCTTACATCAAACAGATTTGCGACGCCCTGGCCGAAACCACCAGCGTTCCGGTGACGGTTTTTGCGAAAGGCGCGTTTTTCGCCCGCCAGGAAATCGGGCAGTTGAGCTGCTCGGTGGTGGGGCTGGACTGGAACATGGACGCGGCCGAATCGCGGCAGTTGATTCCGGACAAAACCCTGCAAGGCAATCTCGATCCCTGTGTTTTGTACGCCGATTATGGTCAGATCAAAACGGAAGTGACGAAGATGTTGCAGACCTTCGGAACGCAGCGGTACATTGCCAATCTGGGTCACGGGGTCTATCCCGATACCGATCCACAGAAGGTTAAGTATTTTATCGAAACCGTAAAAGAATTCACCGCATGAGCGAGAAGAAGAAAGCCGACGCCGTATTTACCCGGCATTCCGAAGCGGAAATTCAACAGTTCGATACGTCGGAAGAAGCGATTCAGTACCTGGAACAGGGCGCAAAAGACAAAGAAATTCAGCCGGTTGCCGTGATTTCCAATTACAAAGTGGTTTGGCGCTATCATAACAACCGGGGTAAAGACTACACCGACGATTACATCAACGAAATCAGAAGGCAGGCGGAATAAATCAGTCGGTTTCAGCGCCGAATGGCCGAATCATCGAATTTCTCCATCATGGTTTCCGGTTTGGTGAGTTCCGTGAAACCGAATTGCCGGTATAAACCGTGGGCGTCGCGGGTGGCCAGGAGCCAGCGCCGGATGACTTGCAACTCAGGATGGGCCAGAATGGTCGCCATGAGCCACTTCGACAGCCCTTGTCCACGGTAGTCTTCCAGCACGAAAACGTTGCCGAGGTAGGCAAAGGACGTAAAATTAGTCAGCACCTGCGCATAACCAATTTGGTTTTCGCCATCATAGAGCCCGAAATGCAAGGTCGTGTGGTCCAGTTGCTTTTGCAGCGTTTCGCGGCTGATGCCGGTGGCCCAATAGGAGCGGTTGGTCAGAAAATCGTAAATGACCTCAAATTGGAGCCGCGCCGGATCGGTTGAAATGGTGTAGTTTTCCTGCTGAACTTCCATGGGTTTACAGTAACTTTTCTTTGAGGGCTTCTATTTTCAACCGTTGTTTGTCGATGGGCACGACGCCCAGCGATTCGCAGACCAGCCCCCCGGCCAGGTTCGACAGACCGGCGATGAAGCGCGGAGGCAATTCGAGGGCCACGCAACAGGCTGCCACGCTAATAACCGTATCGCCCGCGCCCGACACATCCGAAATCTGGCGGATGTGGGCCGGAAACCGGTGAATTTCGCCCTGAAAATCGATAAAAACGCCCCGCTCCGAGAGGGTAATCAACGCCCCTTTCAGACTCATTCGGGCTTTCAACTGGTCGATAGCCGCCTGAAATTCACCGGTTTTCGTTACATCGAAGTCAATTTTAAGCCCCTCTTTCAATTCTTTCAGGTTGGGCTTGAAAAGCGTGGTGTGGTGGTAGGCCAGAAAATTCCGTTTTTTTGGGTCCACCACCGTCGGAACACCCTGTTCGTTGGCAAAATCCGTAATTTCGGCAATGGCTTCCTGGCTCAGAACACCCTTGTCGTAATCCTGAAAAATAACTACCTGACACGTCGGGATTAGCACTTTTGCTTTCGCAATCAGAAGATTCCGTTCCGATTCGGAGATGTATTGATCGGTTTCCGTATCCACCCGAACCACCTGCTGCGAACCGGCCATGATCCGCTCCTTGATGGTGGTAATGCGGGAATTGCTCCGAATCAGTCCGTCGCAGTTTAAGCCGTTTCCCTGGAGTTGACCGATCAGCCGGTCGCCCGGTTCGTCGGTTCCGATCACGGAGCAAATGATGGGTTCGGCACCCAGCGCCTGGACGTTCAGAATCACATTACCGGCACCGCCCAGCCGTAATTCCCGCCGTTGAACGGTTACAACCGGCACGGGGGCTTCCGGCGAAATCCGATCCACGCGACCCCAGACGTAGGAGTCGAGCATCACGTCGCCGACGATCAGGACGCGGAGCGAATTGAACGCTTCAAAAATTTCTTCCAGGGATGCGGTGTTAATCAATGCGGTACTGGTCAATGCGTTTGGTTTTAATCATTCTTACTTCAGGAGCGGTTTCAGTTTGGCCGTCCAGATTTCGTAGCCTTTCGGACTCATATGCAGGCTGTCGGCCCGGAACAGTTCGCCCCGGATCTGGCCGTTGGCATCGAGCATGGGCGTATAAATATCGAGGTATTGCGCCTGTTTTTGTTTGGCAATGTAGTTCTTAATGAGGTCGTTGGCTTCCATCGTGATCGGCAAAAACTTCCGGCGCGACGGGCTGGGCTTCATCGAAATGAAAACGATGGGCGTTTTGGGCAACGATTTCCGGATTTTCGTAAACAGCGTAACAAACCGGTCGCGCACTTCCTGAGCCGTCACGGTGCCGCTGGCGACGTCGTTTTCGCCGGCGTAAATCACAATCTGTTTGGGTTTGTAGGGGACCGTTACGCGGTCGGCGAAGTAAATGACATCGGGCAATTTGGAACCGCCAAAACCACGGTTGAGCACCTTTTTGTCCGGAAAATCGGCCTGGAGGGTTTGCCAGAGCTTGATGGACGAACTGCCGGTAAACAGAATCACGTCCTGGGGGGGCGACGCGCTGCGGTCCTGTTCCTCAAAAGCCTTGATCTCGTTTTCAAAAGGAACGACTCCCTGAGCGAGCGCAATATATTGAATAACAACGGTTAACAGAAATAGGAGCGGGTATTTTTTCATAAAGGATCATTTAGGAATAAAACAAAAATGGCATTCACTTTTTTGTATAAGCCCACGGTTTTAACCGTGGGGCAGGTTTGTAATTCCCTAATTTACGCTAACCGTTTTAACGGTTTTTTCCGTGGTCAATGGCCAAAACCGTTAAAACGGTTGTTGTGGTTGTCCGTTGTTTCGTTGTAACCCACGGTTAAAACCGTGGGCTGTTTTTTATGCCTTGTCAATTTTGGTGCCTTACAAAAACTGCACAACCGACTCCAACCCCATGCCGCGCGACCCTTTGATCAGGATGGCCGTGTCCTGAAACGGATTGTCCATAATCCAGTTGTGTAACGAAAATTTGTCGGGGAAATAATACGCTTTCGGCAACGCACTGAGCGCATACCGCATGTCCTGCCCGGCCAGAATCACGGTGTCGAACTTCCCCTGAGCAATCAACTCGCCCAAAGCCGCGTGTTCGGCGGGGCTTTCAGGTCCGAGCTCGTACATATCGCCCAGAATCACGACTTTATGAACCGCATCCTGCTTCATGAAATGCTGAATGGCCGCAGCCATCGAACTCGGATTGGCATTATAGGCGTCCATCAAAATGGTGTTGCTGCCTTTCCGGATGAACTGTGACCGATTGTTGGTCGGATTATACCCCGCCACCGCTTCGTTCGCTTCCTCTGCCGGAACGCCAAAAAACTTCCCGATGCAGAGCGCGGCCGCCATGTTGTCAAAGTTGTAACGACCCGGCAGATGCGTGGTGATGACCTGACCGACCTCGTCTTTATAAACCACCGGATTGTCGCTGAGGATCTCGTACTGATCGGTGAGCTGGTAAAAAACAGCCTCGCGGAACAGCCGTTCGGCCGCCATCTCCATCAAAACCGGGCTGTGGGCGTTGATAAAAACCGTTCCGCCCGTTTCGGCCAGAAAATCGAACAGCTCGCCTTTGCCTTTGCGCACTCCCTCAACGCCCCCGAACCCTTCCAGATGGGCTTTTCCGACGTTGGTAATCAACCCGTGCGTCGGTTGGGCGATGGAGCAGAGAAGCCGGATTTCGCCCTGGTGATTGGCCCCCATTTCCACGACCGCCATCTCGTAACCCGCATCGATGGCCAGCAAAGTGAGCGGCACACCAATGTGGTTGTTGAGATTTCCCTGCGTGGCATATGTCCGGTATTTTCGGGACACGACGCTGGCGATCAGTTCTTTGGTGGTCGTTTTTCCGTTCGAACCGGTCAGGCCGATGACGGGAATGGTCAGCGTATTCCGGTGGTAGCGAGCCAGTTCCTGCAAAGCCGTCAGGCCATCGTCGACCAGCAAATACCGGCTGTCGGTCGCCAGTTCCGGCGTATCGACCAGGGCGTAGCGCGCGCCTTTTTCCAGCGCATCATTCGCGAATAAATTTCCGTCGAACTTCTCACCTTTGAGCGCGACATACAGACAACCTTCTGTAATTTTACGGGTATCAGTCGATACGCCCGCGCATTCGCGGAAGCGATCGTACAATTCAGGAATGGATATAACCATTTTCCGGAAAGAAGTAAACCAACGTTATGAGTCTGTTCGTTATGAGTTAACCGCGCGACCAGCTAGTCAGCCCTTGCCACGCGGTTAATGAGCCAAAGTTACATGAAAAAGCTGTTTACCGTACTTTGTTTTCTGATTCTTCAAATCGCCCGGGCTCAAACCGGTGGTTCTTTTTCCTTTCGCTACGAGGCCGGGGCCACCGTCAAAATTGTGGGCCGGAACCTGGCTAATCCGTGGGCGGGCGGCATCAACGGGGCGCAATATTCTACCCTCCACCTCAACACCGATACGGTTGAAGACCTGGTTGTATACGACCGGCAGACCAGCCGAATTATGACCTTTGTGGCTGAAAAACAGGCCGATGCAAGCTACGTCTGGCGGTATGCTCCGCAGTACGAGGAACAGTTTCCGGCCATTACGTTCGGTACCTGGATGCTGTTGGCCGACTACGACCACGACGGCAAAAAAGACCTCTTTACGCACACCAACGGCGGGCTTCGGATTCTGCAAAATACCTCGGCAAACGGCCAATTGTCGTGGAAAACCATTGCCGACCCGGTTTATCACGAAGGACTTTCCGGTACGCTGAATTTATACATCAACTCGGTTGACATCCCGGCGATTCTGGATGTCGACAACGACGGCGACATCGATATTTTGACTTACGACATCAACGGAGGGACGGCGAATCTGTACCAGAACATGAGCGTCGAGCGGAAAAACGATTCGAATGGCCTGGATTTCAAACGAATCGGGTTTTGTTGGGGCAATTTTAAAAGCGACGATCACTGCGACGAATTCATTTTCGGACTGGATTGTGTCTATGTCGGCAACGAAACCGGGGGCGACAATTCGGGTGCGCGGGTGAAGCACAACGGAAATTCCATGCTTGTGATCGACCTCGACGGCGATGGCAACAAAGATTTGCTGACGGCCCACGTCACCTGTCCCAACGTTTCGATGCTGACCAACGTCGGCGGCAACGGCGCTTCGGCCCGATTCATCACATCGACCAGCCGCTTTCCGGCGGTTACCCCAATTTCTTTCGATATTTTTCCGGCCCTTTACGCCGAAGATCTTGATTTTGATGGGATTAAAGACCTCGTTGCGTCACCCAATACGTACGGGAATGAGGGCAATCTGATCGATTACCGGGCGTCCAATTGGTTTTATAAAAATGCCGGAACCAATCAACTTCCCAATTTTCAGTACGTCAGCAAGAGTTTTTTGCAGGAAGACATGATTGATCTGGGCGAAGGGGCAACCCCGGTTCTGGCCGATCTCGACGGCGATGGCGACATGGATTTGCTGGTGGGCAATGCGGGTGTTCGGGCCGCCACGGGCTACCGGGCCAGCATCGCCCATTTCGAAAATACCGGCACCAAAAGCAAACCTGTTTTTGAGTTGCGAACTTCGGACTACCTGAAACTGTCGGAGCAATTTCTGTTGACGGACCTGAAAGTGGCCGTGGCTGATATCGACGGCAACAACAGCTTCGACCTGATTTTTACCGGGAATTCGATCAACCGCGCACCGGAAATCCGCTACATTCTGAATCAGGCCGGACGGGGTGCGGCTTTTCAACTTGACCCGACCAAGGTGCAGCAAATCCCGACGCCCGACCGGCTGGGCGTGATCGATATGCCGACCTGGTATGACGTGGATCGGGACGGAAAAACCGACTTACTGATCGGAAAACAGAACGGAACGATAGAGTATCACCGCAATACTGGGACAGCAACGGCTCCCAGGTATGAACTGCAGCAACAGAATTACGGACAGATCAACGTGGTGCCTGGCGCGACCAGCCCGTCTATCATAGTCATTGACCTCAACGGCGACCAGCGCCCCGAACTGTTGACCGGCACCCGCGACGGTAGTCTGCGGCTCTACCAACTGCCGGAAAAACCCACCGACAAAATGGTATTGCTGGACTCCACGCTGGTGATCAACGAGATTACCCAGACCACGGACAAGGCCACGCCCGGTGCCAATCTGGCCCTGACGGTTGCCGATCTGAACGACGACGGTTTGGCGGATGTGCTGGCCGGAACCAGTGCTGGTGGGGTTCGGTACCTTCGCAACACGTCGGAGAAAGTGATCATTACGGGTATTGAAGACGAAGAAACGAAACTGCCGTGGGTGTACCCGAGTCCGACCGACCGGTTTTTGCGGGTTAAGTCGCCCAACAACGGCGTCGTTCAGGTCATGAATCTGCTCGGTCAACCCGTGACGGCCCGGCAGGGGGTGCAGGCACATACGGAGGCTACGCTGGATTTGGGAACCCTGCCGATTGGCGTTTATTTGATCCGGCTGATTCGCGAAGGGCAACCGGTGCGGCACCAGAAGGTAGTTTTGTCGAAGTAAAAAAGGGGGATTGATTACTTTTACCCTCATACACCTAACACCGCTGGCATGATTGTTTTTGTAAACACCCCCTTGAACGAGTCCGATAAAGCGTATTTTCGTGCACAACTGCCTGATAACTATGAAGTAGTCTTCAAAAAAGACCTTCCCGAAAGCGAACAGCCAGCGGCTTTTCAACGCGCCGACCTGGTGCTGGGAAACCCGCCCCCAGCCTGGTTTTCGGGCGGTACCAACCTGAAATGGTGGCAGTTAGATTCTGCCGGGTTCGACGGCTACAAGAATATCCAACTGAATGCGCCGGTGACCAACATGGGCGATTATTTCGCCTGGCCCTGCGCCGAAACGATTGTGGCCGGGATCATCGCGTTTTACCGGGATATTCACGGACTAGCGGTGTTGCAAACGCAGAAGAAATGGGTGGGTGTACCGCTGCGTTTTAAACTGGGTTTACTCAAAAACAAGAAAGTCGTCATTCTGGGATCGGGAACCATTGGTCAAGCCGTCCGGCAAATGCTGACCGGTTTTCAGTGCGAGGTTAAATTTTTGGCCCGAACCAACCCGGAAGCGGAACTGCACACACCTGAAGAATTAAAAGCCGCCCTGCCCGAAACGGATCTGGTGGTCAATTGCTTACCCGGAACGGCCAAAGGCTTTTTCTCGGCTGAGATGATTGCGGCTATGAAAACCGGTAGTGTTTATGCCAACATTGGCCGGGGCAGCACGACCGACGAAAAGGCGCTGATCGACGCCCTGCAAAGCGGACAATTAGCCGGTGCGGTGCTGGATGTCACCGAAGTAGAACCGCTTCCGCTCGACAACCCGCTGTGGGAGATGCCCAACGTAATTCTGACGCAGCACACGGGTGGAGGGCAGGCGACGGAAGACAAAGGGAAAGTAGACCTGTTTTTTCAGAATCTGAACCGGTTTTCCAACGGAAAACCGCTGGAAAACCAGGTTGAGTTGTCGAAAGGGTATTGAAGCATTCTTGGAAAGAATATCAATGGTACGTATGAACCCCGGAGGGGTAAAATGTTAATAGGAAACAGCGCCCCGTATTTTTCCAAGCTCCGGAGGAGCGTCCTGACCCTTTAGGACGCTCCTCCGGAGCTTAAATTTCTTTCCTGTTAGCGTAACGATTAACATTCTACCTCTCCGGGGTTAGTTTTGTGACTACCAACATTCCACCGCCCTGAAAAAGTTAACGGACTGCTACCATTTTGCCCCCTTTGGACATTTGCATAGATGAAAAAAATATTTCTTTTCCTATTCCTGCTCTGGGCGTCAATTGGCTTTAGCCAAACCCTGACCAATCCGTTGTTGCCGTCGGGGGCCGACCCGTGGAGCATTCACAAAGACGGTTTTTATTACTACACGCACACCACCGGGCGCAACCTGACGCTCTGGAAAACGCGTTCGCTGGCGGATTTGAAAACCGCTGAGAAGAAAATCGTCTGGACACCTCCGGCATCGGGGATGTATTCCAAAGAAATCTGGGCACCCGAACTGCATTTTATCCGGGGGAAATGGTACCTGATTTTTGCCGCCGATGACGGCCAAAACCGCAACCACCGCCTATGGGTGCTGGAAAACGAATCCGCCGACCCCTTGCTGGGCACCTGGACGATGAAAGGCCAGATTAAAACACCCGACGACAAATGGGCGATCGACGGGTCGGTTTTTGAGCACAAAGGCAAACTATACCTGACCTGGTCGGGCTGGGAAGGGGATGAAAATGGACAACAGGACATTTACCTGTGCCAGATGGAAAACCCCTGGACGGCGACGGGCAAGCGCGTCCGCATTTCGTCGCCGACCTACGCCTGGGAAGTAGACGGCAAGATTCCGAAACCGGGGCCGGACGACAAGCCGGTTGTGCTCGTCAACGAAGGGCCGCAGCCCTTGAAGCACGGCAACCGTCTGTTTGTGGTGTTTTCGGCCAGTGGCTGCTGGACCGACAGTTACGTCCTGGGCATGCTGTATATCGACGGTGACAAAGACCTGATGGACACCCGGAACTGGACCAAACTGAATCAGCCGGTTTTCAAAGCCGTCAATGTTTCGGGAACGAATGCCGCCGGTCACAACTCCTTTTTCAAATCGCCCGACGGCACGGAAGACTGGATTCTGTATCACGCCAATCCCGAACCGGGGCAGGGTTGCGGAGGACACCGGTCGCCGAGGGCGCAGAAATTTACGTGGACGTCCGACGGAATGCCGCAGTTTGGCCAGCCGCTCGCGCTTGGCGTAACCCTGCCGGTTCCGAAATAACGTATCACCGCCTTCAGACCGTGGGTAAGGTATACGGCATAATCTGCTCATCGACAAAGCACCACAGCCACGACTCGCCGGGTTCGGCCGAGGCAATAACCGGGTGGCTGGTGGCGTGAAAGTGCTTGGTGGCGTGTTGGTTGGGCGACGAATCGCAGCAGTGCGTCTGCCCGCAAGTCTGGCAGGTTCGCAGATGTACCCAACGATCTCCGGTTTTGACGCATTCCACGCAAACCGTCGGCCGGTCCGGCAGCGTAACGGATTCAACAGCACTCAGATGGGAACAGGCTTTTTGTCTCATGGTAAAGAAAAATCAGTCGTCGGATTCCCGGCAATGGGACTACGTTTCGGCTAAATATTTATGAACAAAACTGACCGCCATGGCTCCTTCGCCCACCGCCGACGCCACGCGGTTCATGGCTCCGGCGCGTACGTCGCCCGCGGCAAAAATGCCTACGCTGCACGTTTCGAGCAGGAACGGATCGCGGTCTAACTTCCAGAATTCCTTGTAATCGTCGTATCGCGCCAGGTCGCGGCCCGTTTCAATAAAGCCTTTCGGATCCTTGATGATGTTCATTTGAATCCAGTCGGTATACGGTTTGGTCCCGATAAAAATGAACAGGGCGCTGGCCGGAACCTTCGTTCGCTCCTGGGTTTGTATATCCTCCAGAATCAAACATTCCAGGTGCGATTCACCCAGTCCTTCGGCAATGGCGGTGCAGGGATGAACGTGAATATTCGGCGTTTTTTCGATCTGGTCGATCAGATACTGCGACATGGTCGCCGTCAGGTCGGGACGCCGGATGATGATGTGTACCTCGGAAGCCATTCGGGAAAGGTACATGGCGCCCTGTCCGGCCGAATTGCCACCGCCCACGACGTAAACCGGTTTCCCCTTGAAGGCATAGGCTTCCGTGGTGGCGGCACCGTAATACACTCCCGCCCCCGTCAGTTTATCCAGCCCCGGACAGTCCAGTTTGTGATAAGCAACGCCCGTGCTCAGCACAATACTCCGGGCTACCACCTCGCTTCCGTCGCTTAGCTCGATGTGTTTGTACTGGCCTTTCGGTTTGATGGCAACCACCTCGTGCGGAGCCAGAAACTCGACGCCAAAGCGGGTGGCCTGCGTAATGGCCCGACGCGCCAGTTCAGAACCGCTCAATCCTGACGGGAAACCGAGGTAATTCTCAATCCGGGAACTGGTTCCGGCTTGTCCGCCGGGCGCGCGTTTGTCGATCAGGATGGCCCGAAGCCCTTCCGATCCGGCGTAAACGGCGGCTGCCAAACCGGCTGGCCCCGCGCCAATAATCGCCAGGTCGTAGAGCGATTGGGTGGCTTTGGCACTCAGCCCCAGCTTTTCACCAACGGCCGGCATCGTCGGCTGTTTCAAAACCGCTCCGTTTTCCAGCAATACCGCGGGCAGATCGTTCGGTTGAATACCGTGTAACTCGGCCAGCCGTTTGGCTTCCGGATTCGTCTCAAAATCAAGCCATTGGTAGGGAAACAGATTGCCCGCCAGAAAGTCTTTCAACTCGTGCGTCTGGGGTGAAAACTGATAGCCGATCAGCTTGAGTCCTTCAAACGGCGGGCGGTAGTTCGACTGCCAGTCGCTCAGCAATTCGTCCAGAATCGGATACAGTTTTTCCGTTGGCGGGTCCCAGGGTTTGTTCAGGTAGTAATCCAGTTGAACGTCGTTGATGGCCCGGATGGCAGCTTCAATGTCGGAATAGGCCGTCAGCAACACGGTTTTGGCGTTGGGAAACGTCTTGCGGGCTTTGAGCAGAAAGTCGACGCCCAGCATTTCCGGCATCCGCTGATCCGACAGAAACAGGGCTACTTCCTCGTTTTTCTTCTTCAGTTCAACCAGCGTCTCCAGCCCTTCGCTGGCGGAGGTGGTGGCCAGAATCTTGTAATTTTTCCGGTATTGCTGCCGCAAATCCCGCTGGATGGCCTGCAAAACCGCCTGATCGTCGTCAACGGCAAGGATGATGGGGAGTTTCATGCGTTAGGATGTAATGGGCAGACAGACTTTGAATTCGGTTCTTCCCGGTTTGGAGTTGACGTAAATCCGGCCATTGTGGTGACGGACAATGCCCTGGACGATGTCGAGGCCGAGCCCGGTTCCTTTGCCAATGGCTTTGGTGGTATAAAACGGATCGAAAATGTGGTCCAGGTGTTCAGCCGGAATGCCCGATCCATCGTCGATCACGCGAATCAGTTCAAATTCGTGGTCCACTTCGCCGGTAATCTGTAAGTGACCGCCTTCGTTCATGGCGTCGATGGCGTTGTCGATCAGGTTGGTCCAGATCTGGTTCAGTTCACTGGGAAAGGCTTCAATCTGCGGCAAATCGTCCGGGATCGTAACCGCAACCTGAATACTTTTTTCTTTCAGTTTATGTTTCAGCAAAACAAGCGTGCTGTCGATGCCTTCGCGCAGGTGAATGCATTCCCGACCGGTTCCGCGATCCATGTGCGTATACGACTTGATGGCATCCACCAGAATGGCAATGCGTTTGGACGCTTCCTCGATGTCGGTGACCAGCCGCTCCGTCACCAGATTATTGACCAGCCAGTTCAGAACCGTGGCCCGGTTATCCGGTGCAACGTCTACCAGGAGGGTGTCCAGATCGTCGGTCGTAAAGCCAAAATCAACCAGCGATTCGGTCAGCTCGCTGCCATCCGCCACGTCGTTGTCATCGAACCAGTCGAGCAGTTCATCTTCCAGGCTGCTGCGTTCCATCAGCGATAACCGCTTGCCCTCCGCCGGGCCTTTCGTTTTGCGAAACAGCAGGTTGCTGACCCGGTCGACCATCTCGTCGGTGACCCGCAGCGCCATCACGTCCTTGAACCGTTGCGGGGTGTTGTGCAAATGCGATTTCAGCGTGTCGGAACTTCGGACAATGGCCGAAACCGGGTTGTTCAGTTCATGCGCCAGCCCCGCCGACATCCGTCCCAGCGCCATCATTTTATCGTTCTGCTGTAACTGCCGTGTCGTTTCGCGCACCCGGGTGGTCATGACATGCACCAGCGTTTCGGTCAGTTCGAACTGGGTCTGAATCATTTCGCGGAAGTGGTCGCGGTGCAGGGCCAAAACCGCCGTTGGGCCGATGGTTTGCCAAAAGGCCACGGATTCTACCATCCGCGAAAACGGCAGGACGCCCTCCAGCGAGCCGTCTTCCGACACCCGCAATTCCTGCTGCTGCCCTTGCTGGATGAGGTAAAACCGGATGTGACCTTTCAGCACAATCAAAAAATGATCGGTCGGGTCGCCGGGCTTGTAAATCAGGGCATCAGCCGGATACTCGCGGCATTCCGAGCGATCGACCAGCCAAAGGAGCTGTTCGTCCGGCACACCCGTAAATCTCGGATTGTTTTTCAGTTCGGTCAGGCAATCCATGAAAAAGCGGTTTGAGAATCAAAAGATAAGCAATCGGCGGTTATTTTCCATAACTGAACTTCCCGCCGATCGGTTTCATCCCGCGTCTTGTTTCTGGTTTTGTCGGTTGTAATTTGCGGTATGAAGTATCTCGCCCTCCTGCTGGTTTCCCTGCTCGGGTTAAAACCGGCACTCACCCAACCCATCCGGTTTGCGTTTGTAACCGACACCCACGTGGGCGCACCCGCCACCGCTGCCGAAGATTTACAGCGAACCGTCAACGACATCAATGCCCAGGCCGACCTTGATTTTGCGGTTTTTACGGGCGATGTCACCGATTTTGGCTCGGATGAAGAGTTCCGGATTGCCAAACAGATTCTGGACGGGCTGAACAAGAAGTGGTACATTTTTCCGGGCAATCACGACACGAAATGGTCGGAGAACGGCTGCAACAGTTTCCGGAAGGTATTCGGAGCAGAACGGTTTGCGTTCACCGTCGGGAAATACCGGTTTATCGGCTGCGGCAGTGGTCCCAACATGCGGATGTCGCCGGGGCTGGTGGCCCGCGAAGACGTGCTGTGGCTCCGGTCTGAGGTCGGGAAACTGAAGGGTTCCGACCAGCCGGTTATTTTCATGAACCACTATCCACTCGATGAGTCGCTGGAAAACTGGTATTTGCTGATTGACGAACTCAAGAAAACCAACGTTCAGGCGGCTTTTTGCGGCCACGGCCATGCCAACCGCGAACTCAATTTTGAAGGCATTCCGGGAACGATGGGCCGTTCCAACCTGCGGGCGAAGGATCAAGTGGGTGGGTACAACATCGTCACGATGCAAAACGATACGATGACGTTTGCCGAACGGACGCCCGGCCAGGCAACAAAAACCGCCTGGCGCACCATCGTGCTGGAAAACCATCATTTCAGCCAGCAACCGGCCAAAACCTTTCCGCGTCCTGACTATAGCATGAACGAGCAATACGCCAGCGTAAAACCGGTCTGGGCCAAACAGGACAGCAGCGACATTGGGGCGGGTATCGTTGAAAGCGACGGTTTCTGCATCTATCCCAACACCAGCGGGCAGATCGTGGCACTCTCTACGGCCGACGGAGCGGTGCGCTGGCGGTTTGCCACGGGCGGGAAAGTCTATTCAACCCCGGCGGTTCGTAAAAACCGGGTCGTGGTCGCTTCGACCGACGGAACGATTTATTGCCTCGACAAACGCAGCGGCACCCTGCTCTGGAAACAGGAAACCGGCCAACCCATCGTGGCGTCACCGGTGATCGATGGCAAGACGGTTTTTATCGGGAGTTCCGAAGGGAAATTCCGGGCGTTGTCGCTGGCGGATGGCTCGGTACGCTGGACGTTCACGGGCGTCAAAGGCTTTGTGGAATCGGTGCCGGTGGTCGACAAAAAGCGCGTGTATTTCGGTTCGTGGGGCTCGTCATTGTATGCCCTGAACAAGAAAACCGGTGATTCGGTCTGGCGGTGGACCAACCGGAAAATGCGCAATTTCTCGCCCGCAGCCTGTGTGCCGGTTCTGGTCAAAAACCGCCTGTTCATCCAGACGCCCGACCGCACCGTGACGGCCATCGACGCCGAAACCGGCAAGGAAATCTGGAAAACCAGCCAGCACAAAGGCTTCGAGTCGATGGGCGTGTCGGCAGACCGTTCGCTGATTTACGTCAAGTGTATGCAGGATTCCGTCTGGGCCATTCCCACCAACTCGGCCAATGGGCAAGGGGCGTGGTTTGTCAACTGCCAATACGGTTACGAAATCAGTCCGGGGCCGCTGACCGAACGCGACGGACTGATTTACGTACCCACCGACGAGGGCGCGTTGTACGTCATCGACCGCCAGAACCGCAAGCTGCTCTGGTCGCACAAACTGTCGAATGCGATGCTCAACCGCGTCTGGCCGTTGAAAAACCGCCGGGTGCTGGTGACGACGATGGATGGGAAGATTGCGTTGCTGGGCGCGAACTGAAATCAGGCCGGTTTTCGGGCGGTCAGTTCGTTGATGCGGGTGATGAACTTGTTGGCAATCTGCTCGAATCCGGCGCTGTTGGGGTGCAGTTCGTCCAGCCACTGATCGGGTTGAACGGTGTTGCGAAGGTCGATGTAGGAGACGTTGGGACATTCGGCGGCTTCGACTTTCAGGCGTTTATTTAATGTGTCAATGACGTGGCGAAAAAGGGCTTGTTGCTCTTTCGTGTTGTAAGACCTTACTACTTCCATAATAAGCTGCCAAAAGGGATTTTGGGCCTTAAACCCCGGGACTATATAATCGTAGCCGTGAATCAGGATGTGAATTGGTGGATTAGCCGTCCGCGTATCGTTAAAAACACCGTTCCATGAAGATGCAATGAGATCAAGCTTATTATAAAATTCATTACTTAAATAGCGGTCCGGATCTTTTTGAAACCGGTAGGAATCATACCCACTGGAATCTAGGAATTTTCTCAGTGCATCCCGAATCGTGTTTTGGGAGAAAAGTCTTTTATCTATAGTGCTAAACAAGCGCATGCTGACGAGCAGAAAATTCGCCCGGCTTTCTTGAACGGCCTCCAAATAGGGTTGTTTGTCAGCGTTATTGTTCTGTATCGGAACAAAATGAATTGGATACAACTTCGACAACTGATCAACAAGATCGGTTTCGGTGGGGTGATTGAACCACGAATCGCCTATTGCAACGATGCGGGGGCGGTCGGGAAACCGTCGCACCATGCGGTCGTATCGCCGGTCGCGCAGTTGCTGGGCGGCTACCGAGGCCAGTTCAACGGGTGATTCGGTGAGAAATCGATGAGGTTTATCGGTACTAAGAATAATTTGAGGTTTGAGCCGGTAAACGGTTTGCAAATCCCGGTCAACTACCCCATCGAAATAAAGGCCCAGCGCAAACTCCGCCGTCAACGGGTCAGAGAGCATGTCTTTGAGATTTTCTTCGCTGATGGTATTAAACTCCGGGTTATCTTCCTGAAAGGTAAATAATTGCGTTGTCCATCCGGTTTCATCAAAAATTTGTGCTGCCATAAATTGTAGTGTAGGATGGTTGCTTTTAAAACGGTTGATTGAATACCACACGCTGTTTCGCTAGCGTAGTATATCCGGATTTTTAGGTTCGGATAGCGCCGGTAGAGTCAGCGATTTTAGTTCAAATGGCTCATTACTGACCAGCAAATTAAAGTATTCCGGACGCGACGGCCAGTTGTACGTTTTTTCAGTTTTGGATAGCTTGAACGAGATGGAATTGCTGTCTTTCAGGCTCAGGTACAACGAATTACCCGGTTTTACTAAATAGACTTGCGGATTCAAAAATTCGGTGCTGGATTCGAAGGCTGATGACAGAAACAGAACTGCACAGTAGAGGGCGGTTTTATTCGTTTTCGGATTTGTAATTTTTACCTGAATTGAGCTTTCCCAGTTGCCGTTGAGCTGCTTTTCATAGCCAATTGGAAACGTATTTCCCGCGGGCATAATCTCCGCGGACTGGCCATTTGCCCCAATCTGGAAGCATTCAACCGCCAACTGGTTGTTCATCGTTTCCAAGGTGTTTCCTTCGGTTCTGCCCAGGTTTTTCAGGAATTCCCAATGCGAAATATGTCGTAAATCGTTCGCCAAATGATCGAGGGCATTTGCCGAAAGGATACTGATTGGCTCCGCGAGCGGGCGGAAGGGATCGTTGGGGTAGGTCAGGTAATAGCGCCCGCTCCGAATCTGGACGACGTACTGTGCGTGTGATTCCTGTTCGACGGCAACCAGGTAATTTTGCGGTTCTCCAAACAAATAGGCGAATACGTTCTGAAAATCCTCCGGAATTCCGTCCGCATTCAAAATGTAAATGGGAAGCAGTTGCCGGGTCAGCCCTTTGACATAAGCAGTCTGTTTCTTCCGGTAATTCCAGTCCTGCGTAATTTCATCATTTAAATAGACCTGCGTATAATCCGCGCCAATGCGATCAATCGGCACCGGGTATTTTTTGCCCCTGTTTCCAATTACAAAAATAAGACTGTAGTCCTGGCTTATTCCGTGGATGGCACCCAGATTCAATCGCCAGCCATTTGCATACGTCAGCTTGCCAAAAGCCGATTTGGTGGCGGTTTTCGGTTTATGCAGGAACGGTTTGGCAAGCAACGCTGGATCGGTACTAAAAAGCTCGGGCAGCACCTTGTGCGGCTCGGTGAGTTTTTGAAGCTCTTCCTGCATTCTGACATAACTGATGTCGCCGGCAAAGTTCTCCAGAACGTCCAGCAAAGCATTACAAAGCACGTTCTCGTTCAAAATATCTCTGGTACGCTCGCTGGAATTAGAACTACTCAGATGCACGTGCGGACCAATCGGTAAAAGGCTGGTTTCACCTCGTACCACCAGTTCATCGGGGTTGATGCGACTGCTGAAAATGAAATCATCCCATTGACGGGCCGCAAAGATCGTTGAGGTTGAAATCACTTCGGAAAGCGGGTCGGTTGACTGGGCCGAATCCGGCGGAAACGGATTGGCATAAATCGTTATAATATGCGGTTTTCTTCTCGAAAGCTCATGGATCAGGTAGCGGATTTCTTTGTCAGATAAGAGGAAATCGTCGCGTTTCGAATCCGTAAAATACGTCGCCAGACCCGCCAAAATGCCATGAGGAGTCTCTTTCCACACCTTTCGGTCCGCGTGTTCGTAAACTGTATAACCGGAAAAATAGAATAAAACTGTATCATTTTCACCGGCATCACCCAGATGTCCCCAGAATTGGCGGACAATCTCGGCTTTGGTGGCGTCTTCGTTGGTCAGGGTTTTGATATGAAGGTCGAACGCGTCGTCCCAGTTCAAATACGTCTCCAGTTTGCGCAGATCGCCCACCCGGTCGCGGGAGACCGAGAAGTCGTTGTCGTACTCAAAACCCAGACCAGGGCGGTATTCATCAATCGCCACCAGCAACGCAAGCAACTTCGGTTTGACAACTTCTTTTGGCGGTTCTGGCACGGGGATAAATTTTTCCACGGTTTTTGGCAGCAGGAGCCGGATGGACGACTCCCCGGGTTCGGCCTCGATGCTCAGCCCGGTTTCGATGGCCTGCCGGAACTGCTCGCCGATGGTGTGGTCGTCCAGCCGCAGAATCTGCGCTTTCAGCCCTTTTGAAACGTGCAATAGGCTGTTGAAATTGGGGTCGTGGCTCACCAGCAACTCGATCAGATTCCGCATCCGGAGCTGTTCCGGCTGGTTTTTGTCTTTTACAAACGCGTCCAGTTTTTCGGAAACCGCCCGGACCGTTTCTTCCGGATTCAGGGTCGCGTCAGCCACCCAGCTCTGGGCTTCCCAGAACGTCGCCGAATACCGGTTGTCGTCCTGTTGGGTGGCATAAGCAATGTATTTTTTCAGGAAATGCGCCAGTTCGGTGAGCCGCTGCGGTCCAAACCGGGTGTCCCGGCGGAGTTGGTCGAGCAGATACGCCCGCACATCGGGGTCCAGCTCGAAGGTTTCCGGCGACGTTTCGCGCCAGGCCGGCCACAAAAGTACATCCGAAACCGCAATCCGGTCGATTTGCCGCCCGGCTCCGTCACGGCCCGGATAGGTCCTGAAGTTTTCCCAAAGGTGGTAGAGCAGATCGGGCATCATCGCCACGGCAAAAGCCGCGTGGCACGCCAGCACCCACTGGTCTTCGCCGTAGCCCAGCGACTGAAAACGCTGGGAAAATCGGTCGGCTGATTGGATCGCGTCCTGTGTCATGGTCAGAATCGGTTACTGCTTCAGCCGTTTGAATGCGTTCGTAAACTCCTGTTCGTCCACCGCAAACATCGGCACCCGGCGGGCAATCTGGGCCGCCGACGTGCCCCACCAGCGGCTCCGGGGCATGGGATTCAGCCAGACCACGTCGAGCCGTTCCAGCCGGTTCAAAAGTTCGGCGGTGTATTCAACGCGTTCGGGTGAGAAAAAACCACGGGCCGCACCGGCGTCACTGATGATCAGCAATTGCGTGTTTGGGGTTTCGTCCACCCACGCGTCCAGATCGATTGGGTCGGCCATGAGTTTGTCGGGATACAAAAAATATAGGGGATAATTTCGGAAATAATAGACCGGCAACTTGGGAAACTGCAGCCGGAGGGATTCGGTCAATTCGTCGCAAAGCCGGTGAAAAGCCACCATAGAACCCTGTTGATCGATCCAGACCGTGAGCGGAATGCGGTTTTTGAAGCGGTGTTGTTGTTCGAATCGATCGAAAAAGCCCCGTTTGCCCACCCTTTTGGCGGTGGCGGCTAGGTCGATCGAAAACTCGCGGCTGGCAATAATATCTTCCCGCAACGTCCGGATTTGCTGCTGCACTTTCCGGCTATCGACCGGCGAATACCGCCCCGGTAAAAACGACGGCTCCGGCAGGGGGCCAGCCGCTGAAACCGTGTCAGATTCGCTCAGGCTGGCATTGAACCGGAGATTTACTTCGGTAAATTCCGTCGAGAAAGTCGTTCTGGAAGTTCCGCCGGTTTTCAAAACATCCGAAGACGACGCCCGGTTTTCGTTTTCGCCCGAACCCGACCCGGCGGTTTTTTCGGGTTGCGCGCTCGATTCGCCATTCTCCGGCGAAAAAAACGCATTGGCGGCACCGGATGAATTACTTTCCGGGGCTGAAACCGGCGCCGTCGTCGGTCCGAAATACTGCTTGAATACCTGGTCAAACTGGTCCGCATCCTGATTGGGTTTGAACAGAACGCCTTTGCAAAGCGCGTACAATTCGTCGGAACTGCCCAGCCCGATTCCCCGGCCGAGGGCATCGAGCAGCGTAAAGTAGGCGTCTACGGTAATGCGGTCGTGGTGCTCCGCCCGGTCGACGGATTGCCACTCCCAGAAAAAATCCTGCAAAGGCGTTTCAACCCTTTCCATCAGGTAGCCTCTTGAAATTTCGTCAATGAATTCAGGTGTTTCAGCAAAACCTGCGGAAACGGAACATCCCGCAACGCGCCACCCAGTTCGTTTCGCTCCGCAATCAATTCGTCAAGAACCGGATCGCCGGTGGGTTGCATGCCATCGTAGAAGTCGAGCACCCGGTACCAGTCCAGAAACTCGGCGGTCGAAACGTTTTTGCCGGTGCTGAATTTATTGGCAGCCATGTACGTGCGGATGGCTAGATACACCGCAACGGCTTTGTCGATCAGTGGCACCTCGACGGGGGCGTTGCTATAAAACCGGTATTTTACAATCTGGGCGAGCCGTTCCCGGTCGAAAGCAGCAATGTGATGAAACAGACACCGGCGCAGGAAAGCGTCGGACAAATCGCGCTCGCCGTTGCTGGTGATGATCACGATGGGGCGGACGGACGCGCGAATCTGCTGGCCCGTCTCCGTAACGGTAAACTCTCCCTTGTCGAGCTCGTTCAGCAGGTCGTTGGAAAAGTCAATGTCGGCTTTGTCGATTTCGTCGATCAGCAGCACAAAAGGGCGGTCGGCCTGTTGGGAATTGGCAAAAGCCTGCCCCATTGGACCCAGACGAATATAATTGGTTTTCAATAACTGCTCCCGATCCGCATCGGTCCGGGCAATCTGAGCATCGGCCAGCCGCCGGATGTGGTCGTATTCATACAGCCCTTCCTGCGCTTTCGAGGTGGACTTGATGTTCCATTCCCGGTAATAATTTGCAAAGTCGGTGCCATACAATTCGTAGGCTAATGCTTTGGCCAGCAGGGATTTGCCGCAGCCGGGTTCGCCCATGAGCAACAGCGGGCGTTGCAACATCAAAGCCAGGTTGACGGCTTTTCGCAGGCCCGCGTCCGGCAGATAGGGATGGAGCGTATCGGTCTTTCCGTCGCTGCGGGTAATTTCGACGGATCTATCGAGGGCGGTTCCCCTGTAGGTGATCATGCGGCTAGAGTTTTAAGGTGTATTGGCCAAAAAAATCCTTGAATAAATCGTCATTGTGGTATTCCGAATCGGCAGACCGGGAAATCTGGCCGCAGATTTCCCGCAACGTCGGCAGAACATAATCTTCCTGGAACGTGGTGAAATCGAGCGGATAGCCGACCGGATTGTAGGTACTCCAGTCAATAATGTCCTGCTGTTTTACTTTGCGAACCCCCGGCAGGATGTGCACATCGGCCCGACCGATGACCGATTGCCGGTAAATCGGATCGTGATCACTTTCCCATTCCGTACCGGTCGGCAATAAGGCACAGCCTTTGTCGAGCAGGAAAAGGAGAATTTTCCGGTCGGGTCTTTGCTTGTGTTCACTGGCCAGCAGTTTTTTAAACTCCGCCGTAAATTCGGGCCAGAAACTGCCGATCACTTTCTGATTGGCCTGTTCGTAAATCGCGTTTTTAAAAACGATCAGAATGTGTTGTGTCCGGTTTTTTTTGTAGATAAACCGGATGATCTGTTCTTTGGGCATTTTCCGCGACAGACGGAGGGAATCGGCCAGTTCTTCCCAGATGTTTCCGATGTCGGAAAGGGATGTAAAACTGCTGCCGGAAGCCTCGATGGGCAAAATTTCGACCGATTCTTTCACCTCAGGCTGAATTTGAAAACTTTCGATCAACCGTTCCTGAAAAATTTCAAGACCGCAATCCGGGCTTCCCTGCAACACAAACGCATCTAAAAACAGTGCATTGAGGGCGTTGATATTCCTGGCGATGTAACTGAACTGGGTCAGGTAATTGATGCGTTTCAGCGTACCCACTAAATTCTTCTTGTTCAGCGGTGTAACCAGTGCCCTGATCTGATTATTGATATCCCGGTAGAGGTTCAAAATAGCCGTGGTTTCATCCAGATCGGTTCCCCCTTTCAGGTCGTTGAGATCATTTTTTAATTTCCCGATATCGTTTTCATAATCGTCGATAATTCTCCGCTTCATGATCTCGCTGAGTCCCACCGTATTTGCCATCTCCAGTTTGAGACTTTCTTTTTCCCGGATACTTTCGGCAGTTTCCTGCAATTTTTTCACCCGTTCCAGAATTTTGGTCAATTCCTTGGGCACCGGTGTTCCCGTTGGATCGTGCCGGATCAGCGACCAGTTCCGGGCTTTCTGAATCGTTTCCTGAGTCGATTCGTCGTAAAACAGTCCCCAGGGGCAATTTTGGGCTTCCTGAACCGGACTGGTGGCGAATGCGCTGCCCCGGTGAACCTGCGAGGTGTCAAAGCCCATGTCCCGCAGCTTTCCAAGGGCCATGTCGAAAGCGGTAAGCAGCTTGCAACCTTTGCTGGTCAGCGCCGAATAGAAGGCCGTTGCAAACAGCGTGGCGGTTTTGTCGCCCACCGGCCTTGCCGTGGCAATCACGGCTTTGACGCCATTTTTGAGTAATTCGTTCACAAAACCGTTGGTTGAACAGCCGTTCAAAAAAACCAGATCGGGCTTTTTGCCGCTGAATAACAACCAGAATCGCTCCTCCGACAGCGCACCGTCGTTGATATCTAGGTAGCTGCCCAAGTGGTCGACATCGGCATGACCGCTGTAATGGAAAATCGTCAGGCCCGAATCACCGCCATCGTGAATGCGACTCAGGGTGTCGAACAATTCATCGGTTCCCGTATCGACCGGCGGACAAATGTATTCCAGATAGCCATCCACCAGATGGGGTAAAAAACTCTTCCAAATGGCCAGCATTTCATTTCTGAGTGCAGGCAAAGGGTTCGTTCTGGAATTGGAATAAGCTACAAAGACAATGGGTCGCGGCATGGAGAATGGCAAAAGAACGTAAGAAAATTCCCGATCAGGGCCGCGCTTGAAGCCGTGGCCCTGATCGGAACGATCGTTTATTCAATTTACACTTTTTCCTTTTTCAGTAAAACCGGTATCGCGGCCTGTCGGTTGTCTTCCAGGCCCATCCCGGCGACGGCCAGATCATAGGCATCCACAATCGACAGCCCCGAACCCAGGGCCTGGTAAAACGTCGCCGAAAAAGCAATGGCGGCTTCGTCGCCAATCGAACGTTGCATCCCGATCACGTACGGAATGTGTTGGCCGATGGCGCGGGCCTGGGTTTCGGAGTAACAGGCGTTCAACAGCACGCACTGCACGGAGTCGTCGAAAACCGCAAAAAGTCGTCCCAAAGCCTCGGCGCTGACGGTTTTCAACTGCCCGCTTTCCGTTTCCAGACACAGTCCTTCGCTGGTGCCGTGGCCGGAAAAATGTACGATGGTCGGTTTTTCCTGCAAAATGGAGCGTGTCAAGGTGCGAGGGGTGACGGCCAGGCTGGTGGAAAACAGAATCCCGTCGCTCCCCCGCAGCTCCTCCTGAATCTCGCGGGCTTCAGCACCCAGCCGCAACGGTTCGTGGGTCATGGGGTTGGCCGAAAGGAACAGAATCCGTTTCCAGTCTTTCGTGTCGGGCGTGGGAACGGCCGAATCGTCACTACTGATTAGTACTTCTTTTTCGAGTACGTCCAGATCGCGGGAGCGGCTCCCCAGATGTACGGTGACCTGAAGCAGCAACGGATGGCGACCGGCTTTGAGCGGTCGGACAAAAAACTTCCACTGGGTGTCGTCGCCGGTCCAGATTTCCTGCCGCTCGGTGCTGATCGTGGTAATTTTGAAATACTCCCCGCCCGAGCTATCGACTAGCCGAACACTCATTTCGTTGCCGATGATAATGTCCTGATGGATACTGCCTTCACTGATCTTCAACAGGGAAGCTTCCACTTCCTTCCCCGCAATCCGCACGGTGCAGGTCGTTTGCGCATTCACCTTCATGGAACCGGGAATGTCGTAGTCGAGCTGACCTTCGCGAAGCGGGGAGACCGTTGGCTTGGCTTCAGCCGGGCTGTTGATCGGCGGAGCGGGCGGAGGCATGAAGGCAGGTGGGGGGATATGCGACGACCTGGAAGGGTCCGTTTCATACTCGACATTTTCCAGGTTGATGGTGATACGGTTTGCCCCCCGGACTTTCTCCGGTGCCGCCGAACCAATTCCGGTCTCATGTCCTGACTGGGGCTTTTGGGGTGCCACTACCTGTCCCCGACCACTGAGAGAGAAAAAAAAGTCCTCGCCCCGGCTCTGGTTCAGGGGCTGCGCAAGGTCCGGGTGTTTAGCGAGAACGGCGTTGATGCGCTCCATGAACTTCATCGCCACCTGTTGATAACCGTCGCTGTTCGGGTGAATTTCGTCGTACCACTGGTCGGGCCGGACGGTTTTGCGGAGGTCGAGGTAGGAAACATTTTCGAAGGCTTCGGCCACCGTTTTGATCCGGCTGTTGAACTCGTCCAGAATAAATTGAATCGTGGCAAATCGGTCCTCCTGCCGATTGATGCCTATTTCGATCATATAGCGTCCCAACCAGCCTTTGTTGGTCACTTGCAGCGGAATCACGTAGTCGTAGCCATGCACCAGAATCTGGAGGTTCGGTTTATAGATTTTCAGGTGACCAAACATTGTTTTGTACAGGTCGCGCAACGCATCCAGCTCGGCGAACACCTTGTCATTCAGAAACCGACGCGGATTCTGGCCCGGCGGCTCGCTCATATCCGGATTTTCTTTCAGAAACGTGCGGAACTGATCGCCGAGAATGTCGTTGCCGCCCCCGCTGATGAGAAAAAACGCCGGATTCTGTTCATCGATGGCGTCGAGGTATTCACCGGTTTTCTGGTAATTTCGGAGCGTATCGCCCGCGGCTGCCACGCAATAGATGGCGAACGCCCGGGAAAGGTGGTCGATGGTGTCGGTCACGAGCGGATGCTGAAACCACGAATCGCCCTCAGAAACCAGCCGGACGCGGTTGGGGAAACGTTTGGTTACCTGCGCATACTGCCGGTTGCGCAACCGGTTGGCCAGCGTGTTGGCCGCAGCCAGACCCAAGTCGCTGATCAGCCCGCGTTCGTCCAGGTGCGCGGAATCCAGAACTTTAATGTCCGGTTTGAGCTGGTAATCGGTTTCCCAGTTCGTCCCCGGATGGGCATCGAAATAGATTCCCAACGCAAAGGGTGTTGTAACCGGATCGTGGAGCATCGCGTTGAGTTCGGTATCCAGAATCACATTGGGCTCCGGATTGACCAGCTTCAGGGTATACGATTGCGTTGTCCAGCCCGTCAGTTGAATCGAACGGTCATCGGTTGCAAAACTGCCCCGGTTGCCGCCCCGGTTTTCATCGCCGGGCAGGGGCGGGTCGGGCAGGGTGGCCAGCGTCAGTGCCTGCGGATCGAACTCATCCGTGCTAACAATCAGTTTGATGTGTTCCAAACGGGTTGGCCAGTTGTAAAACCGCATCGTGTCCTGCAACGTGGCGGGCAGGTAATCCTGTCTGTTCAAACCCAGACAAACCGAATTGCCCGGTTCCAGCAAATACGCCTTGGGGTTCAGAAAACCGGTGAACGATTCAAACGTAGACGAGAGATACAGCGCCGAGCAATAGAGCGAACGCTGGTTGCTGGCTGGATTGGTGATCTTGACCTGAAGGTTGCTTTGCCAACGGCCATTGGCATGTTTTTCATAGTGAATCGGAAGGCGGTCATTTTCTGGTACGACCGCCGTTTTTTGCCCGTCTGCCCCGATCCGGGCAAATTCCACCGTCAGCGGTTTTCCCGGTAGCTGGTTGGTGCCCGAATTGGTCAGGCTGTTCATAAATTCCCAGCGGGACAGGTGTTTTAACTGTTCCACCAGTTCCGGGATGGCCGTTTCGGATGCGGTTTCAATCACGTTCGTCAGCGGGCGGTAAGGGTCGTCGGGGTAGGTGATGTAATAGTGACCATCCTGATCGTGAACCACATACTTCGCCAACTCTTCCCGTTCTTCGGTCACAATGAGTCCTCCGCTTTCGTTGGAGAGCTTGTCGAGTAGTGTTTGCTGGTCTTCCAACAAACCGCCCCCGTTTTTGAGGGTGATGGGCAGCGGAAGCATCATCAGGCCGTCGATGGTGGCCTGAAAAACCGCATTCTGGTTCAGATTGACCGCCTGATCAAACCGTAATTGCGTCGAGTCGACCCGAATGAGGCCCGGTTGGGCGGAGTATTTCTGGCCGGGGTCGTCGGGATTGAAAACCGTGATGGTTTTGGTTTCCATCGTAATGCCGTGAATCGCGCCCAGGTTCAACTGCCAGCCGGTTTTTCGGTTGTAGGTCACCTCGCCAATGGCCGATTGCCCCCGTTGGCCCGGTCGGTTGAGAAAGGTGGTATGCAGCAGCGAATCGTCCCCGTTGGCGACGTAAATGCGTGGTTTTTGCTCGTACACATTCCGCAGATATTGCCGGACCCGACTCCGCAGCGTGTAGTAGCTCAGGTCGCCCGCCGACGCTCGCAAAACCGTCAGCAGTGTTTTGGTAAAAACGCCTTCGCCACTGACCTCTACCGCCGATTCGTCGGATTCGCAGGCGGACAACTGGACGTGCGTTCCTTCGGGCAAGGCAACCGCATCGCCCTGCTGCCGGATTGTATCCGCAGCGATCGTCTGTCCAAAAATAAACTGCTCCCAGGGGCGTTTGGCAAACGCAAACGGAATGCGTTTTTCGCGGGGGGCTTCGTCTTTGAATACGGTTTGCACCAGCGCCCCGTTGCGGGTATTATCGCCCGAATGGCAGCAGTCGAAAATGGTAACGACGTGCGGTTTTTTGGCCGATAGTTCCTGGATGAGATACCGCAACTCCTTGTCTGCCAGTAGGAAATCGGAAGCGGTTTGTTCGTCATAATGGCAGGCCAGGCACTCCAGCCGACCATCGGTTTCGTGTTTCCAGACCGTGGTGTCGGCCCATTCCTGCGTGCCGTGGCCGGAGAAATAGAACAGGGCTACATCGCCCTCTTTCGCCTGGCCCAAATGCTCACGAAAAGCACGAACCACGCTGGCCTTGTCGGCTTTCCTGTCCTGCAATAGCAGAACGTGCGGTTCGAAAGCGGGATCGTTTTTGAGGTAGCGCTGCACCTTGAGGGCATCCATGACGCAGCCGCCGAGAGCCGGAAACCGGATTTGCCCCTGCAAAATCAAGTCAGCCCGGTAGTCGTTGATGCCCACGATCAGGGCGTAGAGTTTCGGTTTAGGAGTCGTGTTCATGGTTGAGGTAGGGAGAAGGGCCGGGAAGACCGGTCGGATTTTCGGAAAAATCGGAGATGAGGTACGTTTTTACAACCGGTTCAAAACCGACTATAATTTAGGCGAAACAATCTGTACAGAAAGCGATCTATTTATCGAACGGCGAAAATAAACGGACGAATTCCAGTATTCGGAAGAATGGCGCTTTTTACCCGGTTTCAGACCCGTCAACGGCTAAAAGGGAAGCACCAATTGCTGGCTGGATGGTTGGTCGGAAGCGTCGAGGTTGGAGAGTGAAATGCCCAGGAGCCGGACGCCTTTGGAAAGGGGGAAAAGTGCTGTGAGTAATTCGACGCCGATGCGATCCAGAAAAGTTTTCTGGGAAACCGGCCCCAGCGTGGTGCGGCTGCGGGTAATCTGCTCAAAATCGGCAAATTTTACTTTCAGCGTAACCGTGCGCCCCACCACCTGAATGCGTTCGCACAACCGCCAGACCGAATCGAGCAGGGGTTGTAAACCCGCCAGGAGGTCGGCTTCGGTGGTTAAATCCCGGTCGAAGGTCGTTTCCGACCCAATCGATTTCCGAAGCCGGTCGGGCGTCACGGGCCGGTTATCGATGGCGCGGGCGATGGTGTAATAGTAACTGCCCGCTTTTCCAAAATGCTGTTTCAGGAAGGCTTCGGACTGTTGCCGCAAATCCCAGCCGGTAAAAATACCAAGCTGGTTGAGCTTAGCGGCCGTTACGCGGCCAATGCCGTGGAATTGCCCGACGGTCAGGGTTTCGACAAACGCCAGACCCTGCGACGGTTTGATCACATACTGACCGTTGGGTTTGCGATAATCGGAGGCCAGTTTGGCCAGAAACTTGTTGTACGAAATCCCGGCAGAAGCCGTCAGTTGCGTTTTTTGCAGGATTTTAGCCCGGATTTCCTCCGCGATCTGCGTGGCTGAAGGCATGTTTTTTAAGTTATCCGTCACATCCAGATAGGCTTCGTCCAGCGATAAGGGTTCGATCAGGGGTGTATATTCCGCAAAAATGGCGCGGATTTCGCTGGAAACGGCCTTGTAGACATCGAAACGGGGTTTGACAAAAATCAGGTCGGGGCACTTGCGGAGGGCAACCGACGACGCCATCGCGGAACGAACGCCAAATTGCCGGGCTTCATAACTGGCCGCTGCCACGACGCCCCGCTGGCGCGATCCGCCGACGGCCACGGGTTTCTGGCGCAACGCAGGATTGTCGCGCTGCTCCACCGATGCGTAAAACGCATCCATGTCGATGTGGATGATTTTTCGGTTTGCGGGCTGCTCCACGGAACAAACTAACGGTTTTTTCTAACCATACCCTAAACCGTAATGTTCCCACAGTCTGTTGAATTGATGAAGTGGTCTGCGTCACCCTCCTCCGGAAGCACTGAGGCAGCGATCACCCGTTCGGTTTTCCGGGGCTGTCCACAGCCCGCATTTCTTCGTACATTAGCGTTGGTAATGCCAGGACACGATGCTACATACGGCATCGCCAAAAAAATCAAAGGGCCGTTGTTCCCTTCGTCGAATAGCATAACGGCGGTCGAAACCATTTCGAAGTGATGAGTACGCTTTCATTCTCACACACACACTTGCCAACATGAAACCTTACATTTTGCTCCTGATCAGTCTGGTGAGCAGCCTGATCGAAGCCTGCCAGCCGCAACAAAAGGCTGCGACTGGTGAAGCCAGTTCCACCACCATTTCGCACCTGATCTGCCGCACCGAGCCCACCGATAAAAACTGGTATGTCTCCGGGCTGAAAGCGCCGAAACTTGATAGCCTGGGAGATCTGCATTTTCCGATCACAACCCGGAATGCGGAAGCGCAACGGTATTTTGATCAGGGCTTTATGCTGTCATACGGGTTTAATCACGCGGAAGCCGCCCGGTCTTTTTACGAAGCGATGCGCCTGGATTCGACCTGCGCGATGGCGCACTGGGGGTTTGCGTATGTGTTGGGCCCCAACTACAACGCCGGGATGGAAAAGGACAATTATGAGCGGGCGTACAACGCCATTCAGCAAGCCCTTCGCCTGTCGGGACCCTGTACGGCCCGGGAAAAAATGCTTATTATGGCGCTGGCCAAACGCTACCCGGCCCAGCCGGTCGATGATCGAAAACCGTACGACATCGCCTATGCCAACGCCATGAAGCAAGTTCACAACCAGTTTGCGGATGATATCGATCTGGCCGCACTCTACGCCGAATCGCTGATGGATCTGCACCCCTGGGATCTGTGGGAAAAATCGGGGAAACCCAAACCGTGGACACCGGAAATTACGAATCTGCTGGAGGATTTGATCCGACGAAACCCCCGACACATTGGAGCCAATCATTTTTACATTCACGCCGTGGAGGCTTCCAAAACGCCGGAGCGCGGACTGAAAAGTGCGGATATTCTGGCCAGTCTGGCGCCTAATGCCGGGCATCTGGTGCATATGCCGTCGCACATTTACATCCGCACGGGCCACTACCACAAGGGCTCCCTGACGAATCAGCGGGCCGTGGAGGTAGACAGCGCGTACCTGACGGCCTGCCATGCGCAGGGCTCGTATCCGCTGATGCTCCTGCCGCACAATTACCATTTCTGGGCTGCCACCGCTACGCTGGAAGGCAACAGCCAGTGGGCCATGACAGCCGCCCGGAAAGTGACCGAATTGACCAAAAAGAAGCTGATGAGTGAGCCGGGCTGGACCACGCTTCAACATTATTACACCATTGTGTACAACGTCGCCATCAAGTTTTCCCGATGGGACGAAATCCTGCAAACGAGTGAAAAAGATACGGTTACGCTCAAATATCCGACGGCCATCCGCCACTATGCCCGGGGTATGGCTTTCGCCGGAAAACAACAATTCGAGCAGGCCAGAACCGAATTGGTACAACTCGAAAAACTGGCCGCCAACCCGGAAGTTCGGGCCATGACCATCTGGGACATCAACTCGATGGGGGCCATTCTCGACATTGCCCGCCGGGTGCTGAAGGCCGAACTGCTGACCCGGGAAGGGAAATTGCCCGCCAGCCTGGCCCTGTTGCGCGAAGCGGTAGCCATCGAAGACCAGTTGAATTACAACGAACCGCCGGACTGGTTTTTCTCGGTGCGCCACACCCTCGGTGCGGTTTTGCTGAAAGCCGGGCAGTTTGCTCAGGCCGAGCAGGTGTTTCAGGAGGATTTGCAGGAATTTCCGAACAATGGCTGGGCGCTGTCGGGGTTGTATAAAGCGCAACAGGGGCAGGGCGCTAGGGCCAAAGCCGCACAAACCAAAGCCCGGCTGGACGAAGCCTGGAAACACGCCGACAAAAGCCTGACCGCCGGGATTTGATTCCGACCTGAACGGGGTCACCGAAACACCGTTTCCAGCAGGCCATTGATGGCTTCCGGCGACGAAACCAGTGGGTCGATTTGTCCATAGTTGCCGTTGACGCCGTAGACCACCGTCGTTTTTTGTTGCGGAAAATAGAGCATGTTGGCGTAATAACCAATGGCATCTCCGCTGTGCGTATACGCGATTCCGTAGGGCGTTTCAATCCTGAAAAATCCCAAACCGGCGGCTGTTTTGTAGGTTTCCGGTTCCTGTTTGAGCGGTTCTTTCCACTGCATGGCTTCGGCCAGGGTGGCCGGTTTGAGCAGCTTTCCGTCGAATAACGCGTGCAGAAAAACCGCCATGTCGTGCGGATTGGAAATCAGTCCGCCATCGGCCGTGTAATAATCCCAGCCACTGTAATACGTGCTTTCGACTACATTCAGGTCATTGTACAGATCGACATAACCCCGGATAATCGTTTTCGGAACCGGGTTTCGGGCGGCAAACTGTGTGCTGGTCAGGTGCAACGGCTGGAAGATTTTTTCTTCAAAAACCTGATAAAAAGGCTTCTGTGTGATCTGCTCGATGAGCATTCCCAGCAAAATGTAATTGGTGTTGGAATACCGCATGTCGGTTCCCGGTGCGAAATAGGCTTTCTTCCCGTTCGCATAGGCCAGCAATTCGTCGGACGACCATTCTTTCTTCAAGTCATTCAACGAAGCCGTCTGGAATTGCAGATTCTGGATGTAATTATATAGTCCGCTCGAGTGATTCAGGAGCTGGCGAACGGTCACTTTCGTGCCATTGTCGAGCTTGTTGAGCACCGAATTCGGCAGGTATTGGCTGACGACATCATCCAGTGACAGAAGTCCTTCGTCGTAAAGCATCAAAACCGTCACGGCGGTGAACGTTTTCACGGTGCTGCCCATGCGGGTAATGTTGCATTTCTGCAAGGGAATCTGGTTGTAGAGGTCGGCCATCCCGGCGGCTCCCAGCCATTCGCCGTTGACCGGGTCCTGAACGGACAACAGAATGCCCGGTACGCCCTGACGGACTTTCTGGTCGAGCAGGGCCTGAAAACGGTTTCGTTTGGGGTGCGTGTCGCTCTGGTCGTTGAAATCGACGGAACAAGCGAAGGTCGCCGGGGCAATGACTTCCGAGTGGGTGCAACTCAACAGGAAGGCCAGCAGGAAAAGCGGGAAGGATCTGAGTAAAGGGGTGGTTGTGTTCATGGGGGTGTGATGGTTATGTATTTCGTTATTCGCCATTCGGAATTCATGATTCGCTATGCATTGCGTCGATGGAAATAGCGAATACTAAATAGCGAATACTAAATAGCGAATACTAAATAGCGAATCATGAATATCGAATCATGAATAACGAAGTGGGGTTAACGAAAAGGGAAGAATTGATACCCAACCGCCAGATTGGTGTGCGTCATGAGGGGGATGAAATCCGGAGAAAACGGGTACTCGATCCAGGGTTGATACTGCCCAAAAATCCGGGGAGACCGGGGGCTGTCAGGACGAAGCCGGAACCCGATTTCCAGCGGAACGGAAAGCAGGACGTGGGGCGTCCCCCGGTCTTTTTTCAGGACATAACGCCCCTCTTCCAGCCGGAATTCGTCCTGCGTTCGGAACGTATGCAGATAGCCGATGCCGAGCCCGATGGAAGCATACAGTGAAAGCGGCAATTGCCGTTCATAGCGAAAATCCGTACCCAGAAAAAGGCCCTGCGCTACTTCTTTGTGATGGTAATACCCGGCGGTTAGACCCTGAACCAGGCGGGATGTTGACCGTCGTTTCAACGCCCATTCGGTCCCGATCGACACGCCGGGATGGAGCGGTTGGGTAACCAGGCCGTCGGCAAACGGAATGGACGTGCTTTCGGAAAAAAGGGTCAGGCGAAGGGGGAGCGAATCGCTCGTTTTCTGGGCTAAAACCGGGCTGGCGGCTCCCAGAAAGCCAGCCCATAGAAGCGCCTTCAGGAAGGTCGGAAACTGTTTCATGTGCGAATGAGGGTGTTGTTTACAGTCGGGCCGTTCAGAACGGGATGTCTGAATTGCGCTGCAAAAATACCGGTCTGATGGCGCACAGCGGGGGTTTCGGTGGGAGAATGCAACCCAAACCGGCAAAATAGCCGCTGAAACGGACGGCTATTTCCCCAGCCAGGTCAGAAAAACCGTGGCCCGGTCTTTGGAGACATACACCGCTTCCGGAATGGGCGGGCAGAGCGTCACGAGCAGTTTCCGGGTGGGCGTCTGTTCGACGGACTCGATGCTGCGGATCTGGGCGATAACCTGGCGATTCAGCTTGAAAAACCGGGTGGCATCGACCTTCTCCATGACCTCGTCCAGCGTTTCCCACACCACAAATTTTTCCTGTCGGATGCTGACCAGATAAACCACTTTGTCGAGGATGATAAAGTAGGCAATGTCATCCATCAACACCGGTTTTTGGGTGTGTCCTGTGCTGACCAGAAACGACGGTGCCATCTGCGGTTTTTCCAAAACCGGAAGCGGGATCGGCTGGGCGGGAGCGGGCAGCGAGACCAGTGAATGCAGCATGTTCAGCAGCAACAAAAACGTGGCGGAGAGGGGTAATTCGGCCAGAAAAAGGGAGCTAAAATTCGGGCGCAGTTGCAGGAAAAACCGGACGTAAACGACCTCCAGAACCACCAGAACGAGCAGGGGGATTGCAATGCCCCAAAGCACCTGCCACCGGACCCGGTTCGGTCGGTTGGTGGTCCAGGGGTATTTTTGATTCAGTTTTTCCGTCACCCGGTTCAGGTACCAGCCCATGGCAAAGGTGTAGGTCAGAGCGAACAGCACATCGGTGTAGAAACTCGGGAGTCGGATTCGCTCGCGGAACGGCGTATCGTTCGTCACCAGCACCACGGTCAACGCGATGAGGAGATACACCAGCCAGACCCATCGTTTCCTGTGAAAAACCGCGTTCAAATTCCGGAGTTGTTAACCTGAACGCAAAGATAAAAAGGGTTTTTGAGAGTAAAGAGGAGAGACAAGAGAGTAAAGACTGCGCGAAACGTCTCTACTCTCTTGTCTCTCCTCTTTACTCTCAAAGAAAAATTACCGCTTATCCCACCAGACTTTGCTCAGGTAGGTGTCGCCGTTGGCCATTCTCGACGAAGCCTCGTTGTAGTTGGTGGCATTCCGGAGTCGCTCGGTGCTCGAGTACACGCCCCGGCGCGGAATCTGGCCGTTGGTCGTGCCGGGATTCGGACCGGGTTTCAGTTTGGGGTAGCCCGTGCGTCGCCATTCGGCATAGGCTTCGTAATGCCGCATGAACAGGCTGATCCACTTCTGGTTCATGATCTGCTCCAACTGCTGCTCCTCAGTGCCCGTCAGTTTGCCTTCCCGGCTCAGGTATTCCGTAATGGCGGTTTCGGCGATGGAATACGGCTGAATCTGCATTGTGGCCCGGATGCCGGCCTGATAAAAACCTTCAGCCTGTGCTGGCGTCAGTCCGCCCCAGCCCAGCAAAGCCGCTTCCGCCTTGAAAAACAGGTTGTCGGAATACGCCAGAAAAACATACGGGAAAGTGGCTTTCCGGTCGTTGTAAATCGCAATGGTGCCGTACGAATAATCGTCGCGGTTGATGATGACACTCCCGCCCAGGGCAACACCCAGGCCCCGGTAAATGGGTTTTCCGGCTTTCTTGGAGTTCTCCGTCGGTTCGGCGATGCGGGGCAGACGCGGATCATTTTTGGCGAGCAGAACGTCGATGAACGGAGCGGCCAGTTGGTTCAGTTCTTTACTGCTGTTGTAACCGCCGATGGTCGGGTGGTAGCCAAACGGATTGCCGTCCTGCGTCACCGTTGGCATGGCCCCATTGTCGGCGTTGCTTTCGATCAAGGGGGCTTTCAGGGCTTCTTCGACGGTTTTACGCGCCAGAGCGGCATCGGCAAAACGAAGCCGCATGCCCATCCGGAGTTTCAGCGAGTTGGCAAACTTCCGCCATTTGGTGACATCGCCCTTGTACACAAAATCCGCGTTGCCATACGACACATCCGTGGCCGTCAGTTGGGCGACGGCCGCATCCAGCTCCGTGATGAGGGATTTGTAGATGTCTTCCTGCTTGTCATATTTCGGCAGCAGAATCAGGTTGTCGTCGGGCAAACCGGCCTGGGTATACGGAATATCGCCCCAGAAATCGGTCATGCGTTGCCAGAAATAGATCTCCGTAATTTTGGCAATGGCCAGTTTCGTCCGTCCGGTGGGCGTAGCTTCCTGGCCTTTCAAGAGTTGATTCCGAATCTGCGACAGGTTCTTGATCAGTTCGTAATGGGCGGTCCAGTTGTTGGTTTCGTAAATGTCGCGGTCTTCGAGATACTGCGAAGGGGCTGATAACGAGCCGCTGGCCCATTGCTGCACCCACGAACCGACCTGCCACCAGTTGGTGCCATCGGCCAGAAAACCGCTGAGTTGCGCCTGCGAATACAGGTACTCGGCCGGAACGCTGCGGGGCTGGGTGGGAGAGATGTTGATTTCCTCGAAGTTGTTGGTACAGGCCGATGCCGTCAGGAGCAAACCCAGTACCGAAAAGCGTATTTTTTTAGAGAATCGTTTCATGATTGTGATGCCGTTTGGGTTCCGATCAGAAGTTCAGGTTGAGGTCTACACCAATGGTTCGCAGCAGCGGGAGCGAATGTTGTTCCATGCCCATCGTGCCGGAGTTGACGTTGATCGATGAATTTTCCGGTGAAAAACCGTCGGTATGCCGCTCGATGTAGCCCAGGTTCCGGCCATACAAAGCCAGTGACGCGCCCCGAACCACCTTGTTGTTCTTGAGAATGGCCGACGGAAGCTGGTAGGAAAGCCGTAATTCGCGGATCGCAATGTAGCTGGCGTCGTACAGAAATTCTTCGGCCACCGCGAAACCCTTGTCCGAAGCCACCCGGTTCCAGTAGGCCTGTGCCGTCACCGGAATGTCGTTGGCCTGACCCGTGCTGATCCACTGGTTGCCTTCCCGGCGCGCTTTCACCCCGGCGGCAATCAAACCGCCTTCGCGTCCTTCCAGCGTCCGTTTAGACGTACCGTAAGCAGCTTCCTGCACGCGTCCCTGCGAGAAAATCTGGCCACCCTGCCGGATGTCGATCAAGCCGCTCAGCGATAAGCCTTTGTAGGAGAAGGTGTTGGTAAAACCACCGATCCATTTGGGCGTAGCGTTGCCGATGGCGACGGTTCCGATGCTTTGCACGATGGGCAGGCCCTTGTCGTCGATCAGCCGGTTGCCGTTGGCGTCTTTGAGCCAGGCATAATCGGCGGCTTTCAACTGGCCGTAGGGTTGTCCCGGTGCAGCCACAACCCGGATGTTGCGGTCGGAACCGACCACGATTTCGTTCACGCCGTCGATCAGTTCAAGCACTTTGTTGCGGTTGGCGGAGAAGTTGAAACCCGCATCCCACGTAAACCCGTTCGCCAGTTTGATGGGCGTCCCTGCAATCAGGAATTCGATTCCCTTGTTCTCGATCCGTCCGGCATTGGTCAGTTTGCTGCTGTAACCCGTTGATTGCGAGATGACGATGGGCAAAATCTGGTTGCTCGTTACGGAATGATAATACGTAAAATCCAGGTTCAGGCGGTTTTTGAAAAACCGTAGTTCGGCTCCGGCTTCGTACGACGTTTTCAGTTCGTTTTTCAGGTTCGGGTCCACAATCGTGCTGGTGTAGGTTGCCAGCGGCTGGTTCAGGAACGTGTTGGCGTTCAAACCGTAGTAGCCCGTGGTCGAATACGGATCGCCCGAACGGCCGGCCTGCGCGTAGGAAGCCCGGAGTTTGAAGTAATCCAGCGCCGGAATATTCAGCGGAATGGCGTCGGTAACCGCCCAGCTTAATCCCACGGATGGGTAGAAAAATGAGCTGTTGGTGATGGGAAGCGTCGACGACCAGTCGTTTCGGGCCGAGACGTCGAGGAACAGGTAATTGCGGAAACCGACGCTGGCCTGTCCATACACCGAGTTGATGATGGATTCGGAAACCCCCAGCCGGGGCGTGTTCAACACCGTCCGACCCACGGCATACAAGCCCGGAATGCTCAATTGCGTGCCGGTATTGCCCGTAATCCGGTATTTGTTGCTCAGGTGGTTGGCTCCGAAGTTGGCATTAATCGAAAAGTCGCCAACCTCTTTGTTGATCATCAGCAAGGCATCCACGTTTTCGGTTTTGCTAAACTCCACATTCTCAAATACATCTCCGGTTTGCGAGATCCGCGTTCCGACGGCTTTCCAGCCATACTGGCGTTCGTAATACAAATCCGTTCCGTAGCGAACCTGCAGGTTGACGCCTTTCATCAACTCGTAATTGAGCTTGGCGTAGGCAATGATGCGGTCCCGGGTATCTTCGTTGTGCGTGTTGTTGATGGTCCAGAACGGGTTGGACGTCACGGAGTTGCTTTCGAAGATTTTCTCACCGCCGACAAAATAACCGTTGCCGCCGAGGTCCTGCGAATAGCGAATGTCCTTGGCCGAGTAGGCATACCGCTTCAGACCGTCCATGTTCAGGCTGCGGGGAACGTACAAAAACCGGTAAACCGGGTTCAGACCGTCGTCACCCACATACGGGCGGTTGTTGACAAACTGGTTGACGTAATTGACTTTTGTGTCCAGATTCAGTCCTTTGGCAATGTCCGCCGAAAGTTTCACTGTTACCGAGTTGCGGTTCAGCTTGTTGGTGGGCGTAAAACCGTCGTTGGTCAGGTTGGTCAGCGAAAAATAATAGTTCACTTTCTCCCCCCCGCCATCGACGCTCACGGTATTCATTGCCTGTTTTTCCGGACGGAAAAAAGCCGAGTAGGGGTCGGTAATGGGCGAATAACTCACCGTATCACCCCACATGTCTTCGACGGTTTGCCCCTGCATTTTAGGCCCCCAGCTTCCGCGTGTCGTCGGATTCCGGCCCGCACTGAGCTTGGGTACACCGCCCGTTAATGCTGCATTGAATGGTACAACGACGCCGTTGGCCTGCCGGTAAAACGTAAACTGGCCGTTGTAACCCTGTCCGTATTCGTTCTGGTAATCCGGTTTGACGAGCGCGTTGCCGACGGAATAACTGCCACTGTACTGAATGGATGGCCGCCGGTTGCGCCGACCCGATTTGGTCGTGATAATCACCACGCCGTTGGCACCCAACTGACCGTACAAAGCCGCACCGTTGGGACCTTTCAGGATGGTCATGGATTCGATGTCGTTAGGGTTGATGTTGGAAATGCCATCACCGCCGTCCAGACCGCCCTGCAACTGAAACGAGCTGATGGCCCGGCGGTTGGAGTTGTCGATCGGAACGCCGTCGATCACGTATAGCGGCTGCGAATTGCCCGACAGCGACGAGTTGCCCCGAATCACGATCCGCGACGAACCGGCCATCCCGCCCGCCGACGAAGTGACCTGAACCCCCGACACTTTTCCGGACAAAGCCGTCCCTAAGTTCGTCACATTGGCCTGCGCCAGATCGCTGCCTTTGATTTCACCGGCGGCATAGGTCAGCGCTTTTTTCTCACGTTTGATCCCCAGGGCGGTCACGACCACTTCGTTTAGCGTCTGGTCGCCAGGCATGAGTCGAACCGCAATGACACTCTGGGTGCCTACGGTAATTTCCTGTTTGGCATAGCCCACGAAGCTGAAAACCAGCACCGCATTGCCATCGGCCACGTTGAGCTTGAAAGCCCCCTGCGCGTCGGTGGTCGTTCCCTGCGTGGTGCCTTTGACGGTGATGCTGACGCCGGGTAGGCCCTCACCTTTGTCGTCGGAAACCGTTCCCGAAACTGCCTGATCAACGGCCGCGAGGGCGGTGGCGGGTTCGATGGGTTGCAGGTCGCTGGTCTTGCCTTTGGTCAGAATGATGCGGTTTTCGGTTACTTCATACGTGATGCCGAGGGGGGCAAACAGGCGTTCCAGCACACCGGACAGCAGTTCATTGGTCGCGGTCACGGAAAGGTCGCGGTCGACCCGGATGTTTTGCGGGATGTAAACAAATTTGACCTGGGCCTGCTTTTCAATCGTGGCCAAAACCTGTTTCAGCGATTTGTTTTTCAGTTGTAAACTGACGCGCTGGCTAAGCAATTCTTTCGTGGCCTGATCCGGGTTGAACGAAAAACCGGCGTGGCTGACCGTGATCAGCAGGAGCAGGTACGTCATCCGACGGAGGTAAGACCCAAACGGTCGGGTTGGTAGTCGTTTTTTCATGGTTTATAAACTAAAGGTGTCGCATTGGTACTGATTAAGGTCTATTCGCCACATCCCGTTGCCAGGATGAGGACTTTTCCATCGGTTACTTCGTAGGAACCCTGGAGCGATTTGCTGATCAAACGAAGCTGTTCATACAGCGACAAACCGGTCAGGGACGCCGTCAGGCTACATTTTTGCAGGAGGGATTCGTTGTATACAATGTCGATTTCGTACGTTTCCTCGATGCGCCGGAAGACTTCGGTAAGTGGAACGTCGTCAAATTCGAAGGAAACCGAAGCGGCATTTTTGGTGATAAAAACCGGATTTTCAACCAGTTCCTTGCGAAAAATCTCCTGTTTCGCGTTGAAAACTACCTGCTGATTGGGCGTTAGCACCACGCCGGTAACTTCCGGTTTTTCCACGTTTCGCTGTTGCTCCAGTTCTTTCCGGGAATACACCGTCACGCGTCCGGTTCGCACGGCCACCGTCACCTGCGGCAGATCGTCGTAGGCTTTCACCGTGAAACTGGTTCCGACCACGCGCGTCACCACGTCGCGGGCGTAGACCAGAAACGGCACTTTCGGATTGGGTACCACGTCGAAAAACGCTTCCCCCGTCAGCACGACGGCCCGGACCTGTTGTCCAAAACCGGCGACGTGCTGAATCCGGCTGTTGGGCTGAAGCCGAACCGTGCTGCCATCCGGCAACGTCACCCGAACCGGTTTGCTGGTGCGATTGGCCTGCTCCACGACGCCGTCGTTGGGCCGGGCGTCCGGCAGCAGACTCGTCAGCAGTTGGGACTTTTGGGGAATCCGCCACACCAGCCAGCCTGCACCCAGCAACAGAAGGAGGGTTGCGGCCGCCAGCCACCAGGATCTCCGAAAAACCGGAAGTTTACGGGTTTCCGACTGCTTGCTGACCCGCCGTAAAATCTGCCCGGTTTCGTGCGTGAGGGTGGCCTCGGTCACTTCCGTTTCCGCCCGGTTCAGGGCTTCCAGAATGTCTTTGGCGAGCAGGGCTTCCGCCCGGTTCGGCTGCGGCTGCGCCATCCAGCCGGACCAGAAAGCCGAAGCCGCTGCGTCGCGGTTGTAAACCCAGGCGATGAAGGAATCGTCGGTTAGAAAGTCTTCGGCTTTGTAGGAATGATACGCCTGCATGTAACGGGGTGAGTTCTCCGGTCTTGTTTAGGTAGATAGAACGGTTTTGGGAGTTCATACCCAAGGACGTTAACTTTTTTTGCTGAATTGCCCCCAACCCCCTAAAGGCCGCCCGGCCTTTAGGGGGTTGGGGCTGTGAAAGTCACTCATTTTCGCAGCTCGCTGCAAATTTTTACGGATAAACTACTACTTTTTGAGAAGAACGGCATTTGGGTTATCTTCGTGAACTGATTCAGTTGTATGCTTAATTCTCCGTCCGTATGAAAGAAACGATACCGGACCCGGATCTGTGGAATCAGGTTCGAATGGGGGACGAAGTGGCTTTTGAAGAGCTGATCCGGCGTTTCTACCGCCCGTTGCACCACTACGGTTTTAAGTTCACCCGCGACGCTGATCTGTTGAAAGATTGCATACAGGACTTGTTTGTGGAACTCTGGGCCTACCGCCGAAACATTGCGCAGACGGAGTATGTGCGGGTGTATCTGTTCAAATCGTTGCGCCGGAAACTGTATAAAGATGCCCTCCGAAGGGGCCAGACAGAGCCTTTTGAAGACGGGATGGCCGACGGTTTTCTTCAGTCCGAGAGCTTCGAAGACGAACTGATCCGAACGGAATTATCGGCCTATCAGCGCAGCCGCCTGGATACGCTCCTGAAAACCCTGACCGACCGCCAGCAGGAAGCCGTTCACCTGAAGTTTTTTGCGGCTTTGTCCAACGACAAAATTGCGGAAGTGATGGGGCTCAGCTACCAGTCCGTCGGCAATCTGCTGCACCGCGCAGTGAATAAGTTGCGGGAAGGCTGGCACGGGTTGCTGTTGTGAAAACCGTATGGGTTTGGGCCATAGGGTAGGGTCTATCAATTTACCCGATAAAGCACCGAATCAGGAAACCGCTGACCGTGTATGTAGTTGCCAAAAAAAGGAATGTTACTGATTCCGGGTTCAGTATGGATCATGTGTTTCAATTGACGGCACAATGTATTATGCGTATCAATCACCGATACATCGCCTAATGAAAGGTCGATTTCATTTTCTTTGATGACCTTGTATATTTTAGTGTAGGCCATTCTTGATCCGTCCCGATCAATACCTTTCATGGCAAACAATAAACGCCAATTTTCGGTATCCGGAAGATTAATCCAGAGAGCAACCGGAATGGAAGCACCCGAAGCATCCAGCTTTTCGAGAAGTTTCTTTCCTTCTTCCAGTTGTTTATTTACCAATAGTGCTGTATCCATATTAATATTCCACTAACCGGGTCGGTTACTGAATCAAGTAAGTTTTTAGCCTCGGCTTTTGTAATCATTCGATACCGGCTACTTTCGTTCCAGTCTTTCACGATGGTCCAATTGGTAGCGAAGGTGCTGTTGTGCTTTTCCAAATTTAGTCGTTGTACCTCTAAATCTGCTAGTTTTACCAATTCTTTTAAATCATGGGTATAGCATTTTTGGGCAAAGTTCTTATCCGGAAAATCATGTCTTTTTGTCTTTTGAGCGATACAGGCTTTCAGCGCACATTCTATGGCATATCCAGCCAAATAATAGGCACCACAATAGTTTTTTGTTGATAACAAGACAGCCGCTTCTTTGATTCGTACTTCAGAAATTTGCTTGAGTAGCCTTCCATTCATCATTGCCGCATTTTAATATCTCTTTAGACGATAGATTTGCGATTAAGTCAACGGAAATGAACCAAATAGCGATTTTCAACCTGCCTTAAAATTCATTAACTTTGCAATTCTCCGCTTAACTCTGTTTTTCTCCGCTCATCTCCGCGAAACAACTTTAAAAGCTATTTCGCGGAGATGAGCGGAGAAAAACAGAGTTAAGCGGAGGTAAATAAGCATCGAATCATGTTTGAAAATCTTCAGGATAAGCTTAATCAGGCTTTCAAGACCTTAAAAGGACAGGGTCGGATTACCGAAATCAACGTTGCCGCGACCGTTAAGGAAGTGCGCCGGGCCTTGACCGACGCCGACGTAAACTACAAAGTTGCCAAAGAGGTTACCGACCGCGTCAAGGAGAAAGCCCTCGACCGCAAGGTGCTGATCGCCGTTGAGCCGGGGCAACTGTTCGTCAAGATCGTTCAGGAAGAACTGACCGAACTGATGGGGGGCGAAGCCGAAGGCATCAACCTCAAAGGCGATCCGGCCATCATCCTGATTGCGGGTTTGCAGGGTTCCGGTAAAACAACGTTCTCGGGCAAACTGGCAGCTTTCCTGAAAAAACAGGGCCGCAACGTGCTGCTAACGGCCTGCGACATTTACCGCCCGGCCGCCATCGACCAGTTGAAAGTGCTGGGCGAGCAGGTGGGTGTGGAGGTCTATGCCGAACCGGAAAACAAAAATGCCGTCGAGATTGCCCAGAATGCCCTGGCGCACGCCCGTAAAACCGGCAAGAAAGTCGTCATTGTCGATACCGCCGGTCGTCTGGCCGTGGATGAGGTGATGATGAAAGAGGTGGAAAACCTCAAAAAAGCCCTGAATCCGTCGGAAACGCTATTCGTGGTGGATTCGATGACGGGGCAGGATGCGGTCAATACGGCCAAGACCTTCAACGACCGGCTGAACTTCGACGGCGTGGTGCTGACCAAACTCGACGGTGACGCCCGCGGTGGGGCCGCGCTCTCGATTCGGGGCGTGGTTCAGAAACCGATTAAGTTCATGAGTACGGGCGAGAAAATGGAAGCCCTGGACATCTTCTACCCCGACCGGATGGCCAGCCGGATTCTGGGCATGGGTGACGTGATTTCACTCGTTGAGCGGGCGCAACAGGCTTTTGATGAAGACGAAGCCAAGCGCATTAGCTCAAAAATGCGTCAGAACAAGTTCGATTTCAACGACTTCCGGGGGCAGTTGCAGCAAATCAAAAAGATGGGGAACATCAAAGACCTCATCGGCATGATTCCCGGCATGGGCAAAATGATGAAGGATGTCGATATCGATAACGATTCGTTCAAGCCCATCGAAGCCATCATTGGCTCCATGACGCCCATCGAACGCGAACGCCCCGATATTATCGACGGAAACCGCAAAAAACGGATTGCGAACGGCAGCGGTACGTCGATTCAGGAAGTGAACAACCTGCTGAAACAGTTTGACGAAATGCGGAAGATGATGAAGAAAATGAATCAGATGCAGTCGTCGGGCAAGCTCAGTAAAATGATGAAGTAAGCCAAAAGGAGTTGGCCTGTTGGACATAAAAAACCGGGCGGGAATTACCCCGCCCGGTTTTATTATTTGTGGGAAGCATACCCGCCTTTTTCCAATAACCGCGCCTGATCGAAGAGCGTCAGGGCTTTCTTGTACGTCTCGTCGCCTTCCGACAGCATTTCGAAGAATTCGTTGTTGAGACCATCGCGGTGGCCCTGCCGCCACGCATACTGCGCGATGTAGGCTTTCAATTGCGTCTGGATATATTTCTTCGACCGCTTGTATTCGGCTTCGTTAAACTTGATGCCCTGCGCCGTGGCGTCGTCCGTCAGGCGTTTCAGCATGGCGTCCGTGATCACGAAATTCTTCTTGTAGCTGTTAAAACCGTCTTTTTCCAGTTGTTTGCGGTGATCATTGGCGTATTCCATCGCCTGTTCCCGCACAATGTTTTTGTTGAACAACTGAATCAGGTACTTGGTCATGAACAGCGTATCGCGGGGTACGAACACATCGGGCGTGATGCCACCGGCTCCGAAAACCGTCCGGCCACCCGACGTTTTAAATTTGTATTTTGCGTTGTTCTTGATGCTGTCGGCAATGTAATATTCCCCGCTCTTCGAACGGGCTTCCAGTTCTTTTTCGTAATCTTCACCGTGACCGGCCACATACGGTTTCTGGATACTCCGGCCGCTTGGCGTGTAATACCGGGAGATCGTCAACCGCAATTCGGAGCCATCGGACAGCATCACCGGCATTTGCACCAGCCCTTTGCCAAACGACCGCCGTCCGACAATCAGCGCCCGGTCCTGATCCTGCAACGCACCGGCCACAATCTCCGACGCCGACGCACTGCCTTCGTCCATTAGCACGATCACCGGGCCTTCTTCAAACTGGCCGGCAATACGGGCTTTGGTCTGTCGGTCGTACCGATCATCCTTGCCATCGGTATACACCAGCAGTTTATCACCGGAGATGAATTCGTCGGCCAGGCTCGTCGCCCGGTCCATATAGCCGCCGGGGTTGTTGCGCAGGTCGAGCACCATCTGGCTCATGCCTTTTTGCTTCAGGGTTCCCAGGGCTTTCTTGAACTCGTCGTAGGTCGTTTCCGAGAACCGGTTTACCTTGATATATCCGGTTTTGTTATCGATCATGTAAGCCGCATCGACGGAATAGGTCGGAATCCGGTCGCGTTGCACCGTGAACGTCAGCGGTTTTTTCTCGCCTTTGCGCAGAACGAATAATTTGACGGATGAACCCTTTTTACCACGCAGTTTTTTGAAAACGAGGGCATTGTCCAGTTTGCTGCCGGTCATATCGGTCTCGTCGACCTTGATGATTTTATCACCACTCAAAATCCCGGCGGTTTCGGACGGGCCACCGGCCATCGGCGTTACGACATAAACCGTGTCTTTATAAATATTGAATTCCACGCCGATCCCGTCAAAACCACCTTCCAGTTGGGTGCGGGCGGCCACGGCATCGGTCGGGTTCATGTAGGTGGTGTGTGGATCCAGTTTCTCCAGCATTTTGGAGATGGAATAATCCACCAGATCGTCCGTGTTGACCGAGTCAACGTAGTTATTCTCAATCAGTTGAAGAACTTCCTTGAACTTTGAATACCCGCGTCCGATGTTGTTGAGGCTTTTTCCGCCACTAAAAAACGTAGCGCCGATCAATACGCCGGCTGCCAGCGTGATGCCCAGGAGCATCGGCAACCGGACGGTCGCCTTGTCGTTCTGAATTTTTTCGCGTTCAGGTTCTCTCATAGTCGTACCCACGGACAGTCGTCCGCAAAACATTCTATAGGTTGTTGATACTAGTTTACTCGAATAATACGCACAAAACCGGACCGCCCGGAAGTCCGTGAGCACTTACTGCATAACGATAAAATACGGGCAAAATGTTTGCCGAAATTGAATGAAAGATATAGAATTTATTCCGACTCTCCTATTTCACCAATAAATCAGATTTCATGCTGTCTGCCAGCAGAATAAAAGTATCCAGTGCCGACGGATTCCGGAGCGTATCGCGACTCGTCACCCGTTCGGGCGAGATGCCCATCAGAATCTTTTTAACGGGCGCTTCCACTTTCTTTCCGCTGATCGTATACGGTATTTCCGGTACCTGAAAAATGGCGTCGGGAACGTGCCGGGGGCTGTATTGCGTCCGGAGTGCCAGCCGGATTCGCTGCGCCATTTCCGCGTTGAGTTCGGTCACCGGATCGGTGGTCTGGCCTTTGAGCACCACAAAGAGCGGCATAAAATACCGTCCGCCGGGGAGTTCGAGGCAAACCACGAGGCTGTCGGCTACGTCGGGAACGCTCTCGACGGCGCTATACACCTCGCTCGTGCCGATCCGAACACCGTCGCGGTTGAGCGTGGCGTCGGAGCGACCGTAGATGATGACGGTTTTTCGGTCGGTAATTTTGATCCAGTCGCCGTGCCGCCAGATGCCGTCGTACTGGTCAAAGTAACTGGATTTGTAGCGCTGGTTACCCGCAGAATCGTTGTGGTTGTCATTCCAGAAATAGATCGGCATCGACGGCATGGGTTCCAGAATCACCATTTCGCCCAGTTCGTTGCGGATCGGTTTCGCGTTTTCGTCGAACGATTCGAGTTTACACCCCAGCATCCGGCACTGAATTTCGCCTTCGTAAACCGGTAGCAGCGGACAACCGCCGACAAAACCGCTGCAAATGTCCGTACCGCCACTGAGCGACACCAGCCAGACGTCTTTTTTGACCGATTCATACACCCAGCGGAAGCCTTCGGGTGGCAACGGCGAGCCCGTGGAGCCAATGGTTTTCAGGTGAACTAACTTTGAACTTCCGACGTAGGACAGCCCCGCCCGCATACAGGCCAGCAGATAAGCTGCCCCCGCGCCGAAATGATTGACCCGCGCGCGCTCGGCCAGATTCCAGAGTACGTCCATGTTAGGATACCCCGCCGAACCGTCGTAGATCACCAGCGTGGCCCCGACCAGCAGCGATGCCACCGAATAATTCCACATCATCCAGCCCGTTGTGGAATACCAGAAATACCGGTCGCCGGGCTGAACGTCCTGGTGCAGGGCCAGTGCTTTCAGGTGTTCGAGCAAACAGCCCCCGACGCTGTGGGTGATGGCCTTCGGTTTGCCGGTTGTTCCCGACGAAAACAGAATCCAGATTGGGTGTTCGAACGGCACCGGTTCAAAAACCAGGGGGATCGCCGTGTTGGTTTGTAAGACGGAATTCCACAGAATCGACTTGCTGCGGGGGCCGGTCGTCGGTTCGAAATCAGGATCGAGATTAGCTACCCAAATCACTTTTTTCAACGTGGGCAATGCCGTTTGCAAGTCGCTCAGCGCGTCGGTTTTGTCGATAGGTTTTCCGTTATAGTGATATCCGTCGATGGCAAAGAGCACTTTCGGCTCGATTTGCCGGAAGCGGTCGATGATGCTGGGCGTACCAAAATCCGGTGAACAACTCGACCAGATGGCGCCTACGCTGTTGGTCGCCAGAAAGGCCACGACGGCTTCCGGGATGTTGGGCAACACCGATACGACGCGGTCGCCGGGCCGGACGTTGTTTTCGCGTAAGTAGTGGGCAATGGCCGTCACCTGTTGTTCCAGTTCCGACCAACTCAGCGACGTCAGTGACTGTTGTTCCGACTGGAAAAGGATGGCCGGGCGTTCGGTGGTTTTGTTGCGGAAAATATGTTCGGCGTAGTTCAGGGTCGCTCCGGTAAACCAGCGGGTTCCAATCATGCCCGAAGCCGGTTTTTCGATCACGTCCTGGTAATCGCGGTGGCTTTGGACATTGAAAAACTGCCAGATGCTGCGCCAGAAATCTTCGAGGTCGGTGGTCGACCAGTCCCACAAGTCGTGGTAATCGCGGAAATACAAACCTTTCTTGACAAACAGCCAGTCCAGGTATCGTTTCATCTGCGATTGGTCGATCAGCCGCCGGTCGGGTTTCCAGATGGGTTCTTTGGAGTCGGGTGGTATAGAAGTCGTTGCAGAAGCCATTGGTAAGGGGAATCAGAATTGTTGTGAGGTTAGGAATTGTTTCCGGACGAAATGGTGTTCCGTTTCAGAACAAAGACAGAAGTTACATTAAAATACGCTAACTTTGCAGCCCATTTCAGGATGCGTTTTCGAACTAGCTGATAATCAAGAGTGTCTATAATAACTACAGTAGTGATACTGCAACTTTCATGAGCAAAAAAAGAGAAGAACCCCAGGGCCGCCGGGAAGGCAGATCGGGAGGCTACGGTCAGACGGAGACGACGAATAAATTCTACAGCAACGTCGTCAAACGCAAGGACTCCGGAGACCGTAAGGATGAGCGCAAAGAGCGCAGTTTTGACAAACCGGGTTTCGACAAACCGCGGGGAGAACGTCCTGCGTCCGGTGAACGCCGGTTTGATGATAAACGATCGGAACGGCCCCGGACGGGTGGCTCAAATTACGCGGGTTCGCGCCCGGATCGTCCGCGTTTTGAACGCAGTGATGATCGCCGGTCGTCCGGCCCGTCATCGGATCGCCCGGATCGGAACCGGGATGAACGTCCGCGCAGCGATAGCCCGCGTGGTGGCCGGTTTGAAGGCGGTGGACCCCGCCGTGATTTTGACCGTCCGCGCGGACCACGGGATGAAAATAAAGATTTCCGCCGGGATGACCGCCCGGATAACCGCAGCAGCCGGTTTGGCGGTTCGGGTTCACGGGATGACAAACCCCGCTATGGCCGCAACGGTGGTCAGTCGGAAACCCGCAACAGCCGCTTCGGTAGTGAAAAATCGCACGGCGACCGGTCGCGGAATGATGAAGCTAGACCCCAGTCTGACCGGCCCGAGCGCCGGGAAAGCCGGTTTGGGTCGGAACGCAGCTACGGTGAGCATACCGAGCGGAGCCGCGAAGGAGAACCGCGCGAACGCCGGGAGTTTGATCGGCCCCGCCGGGACGACCGCCCGTCTGGCGGTGAGCGCCGTGATTTTGACCGTCCGCGCCGGGATGATCGCGGATCGCGCGATGAGCGTCCCGCCGACCGCGAGCGCCGTGATTTTGACCGTCCGCGGGAATCGCGTGACGAAAGCAAAGGATTCAGCCGGGATCGTCGTCCGGGCGATCGGGAACGCCGGGACGATCAGCCCTCACGTTATGACCGCCCCCGGCAGGACGACAGTGATGCGGCCAAACAGCAAAAAATTGAAGACAGCCGGGGTCGTCAGGTAGGCCGTTCGCGGGCGCCGGAGTACGACATCGACAAGATGAAGGAGCAGGCGCTGGGAAGCCGCGGTTCGCGCGACAAACGACCGAAGCGGGTGGGTCACGAGAAAGTTCGTGAGCAGGCCGGCAGCGGTGACCGTGATAAAAAACCGCGGGATGCCGACTCGGGATTGATTCGCCTGAACCGGTATGTTGCCAATGCCGGGATTTGTTCGCGCCGGGATGCGGATGAGTTGATTGCCAAAGGAGACGTCAGCGTGAACGGCAAAGTGGTGACCGAAATGGGCTACAAAGTGCAGCCCACGGATGTGATCAAATACGGTACCCGGGTGCTGAATCCGGAGAAAATGACCTACGTGTTGTTGAATAAACCGAAAGATTACATCACGACGACGGAAGATCCGGAAGACCGCAACACGGTGATGGATCTGGTGGCGGGCGCCACGCCGTACCGGATTTATCCGGTGGGCCGTCTGGATCGCAACACCACCGGTCTGCTGCTGCTGACGAACGACGGCGAACTGGTCGAGAAACTGACCCATCCATCGAACGAAATCAAGAAAGTATACCAAGTTGAACTCGACAAACCGCTGACCAACGAACATTTTGAAGCGATTCGGGACGGTTTTGAACTGGAAGACGGCTACATCAAACCCGATGATCTGGGAATTGTGACGCCGGATGCCCAGGTGATCGGCATCGAAATCCACAGCGGCCGCAACCGCATTGTCCGCCGGATTTTCGAGCATTTCGACTACGTTGTAACGAAACTGGATCGGACGGTGTATGCCGGTTTGAACAAAAAAGAACTGCCGCGCGGTACGTGGCGGTATCTGAACGAGAAGGAAGTGATTCGGCTGAAATTTCTGTTGTAGAACCTGTTTAGGTTTTACTCCCCTTCAAAATACAATAAAAAGAAAGGGAATGATAAATGAAAAATGATGAATACCGAATGTAAAAGTGCTGGATTGGGAGCTACTTTTACATTCGGTATTCATCATTTTTCATTTATCATCCTTTTTCTATACAATCCTAAACATTTTGTTCACGGGCCAATTCGACCGGTCACCGCTTGATCAATACTTCGAGCGTTTCCAGCCCCACGGCAATTTGGCGGAACAGATCCGTCAGGCTTTCCCGAACTTCCTGGTCGGTCAACGCCGGATTTTTCTCAATTTTTTTTAGCCCGGCAGCAATGTCGAGCATGGCGACGGAGTTGAGCGATGAGCGGAAACGGTGAGCCAGGTGGTCAAACTCATCGCGGTTATTCTGGTCCAGAGCCTCGAACAGGGCCTGCTTATTGATCGGGAGTTCTACTTTAAAAAAAGCAATCAGGTCGTTGATTAAATCGTGATCACCACCGGTGATTTCCTGTAGATACGTTTGGTCGACCACCGGTGTCTGTTCGTCTTTTCGGGGTAAAAACCGCTCCAGAATGGCCTCCAGTTGTTTTTTTTGAATTGGTTTTGCCAGAAAATCATCCATGCCGGCTTCCTGACACCGGGGCCGTACCTCGAACTCCGGATTGGATGTAACGGCCACCACCGGAATCGATAAGCCTAATTCTTCCCGAATTTGTTGCGTCGCCGTCAGGCCGTCCATCACCGGCATCTGGATGTCCATCAGAATCAGATCGACGGTTTCTTTTTTTAGGAAATTAACGGCTTCCAGCCCATTATTGACCACCACACTGGGGATTCCGTATTTGCGGAGGAGGGTGGATAAAAATGTCTGGTTAATGAAATTGTCTTCAACGATCAGAACCCGAACAGTCAAGTCAGTTTTTCTGGTTTGTTGCACACCTGGAGGGTTCATATTCGAAATCGGGATGCCGGCAAAATACACAACACTATTTTCAGGAACAATAGTCTGATATTTTTTTATGATTCTTTGTCTGATAAACTGAATTCCTTACTAGCTTTAGGGGATACTATTAAATCTACAGCTTTGTAAATGTAGTAACAATAGCGGTACGATTTTTGCCTTTTTGTAATTTATTAAATGGCTTCATCATCGGGTTTTGTCGTATGCCAACTGGATCGTGTCACGGATAAGCCGGGATTGCCAAGTCCCGTATTTGCCGCATATTTTGCGAAACTGCTGCGCGCCTATTCTGCCTCTGTTGCCCGCCGTTTTGACGCTTCAACTGTATGAAATTATCGTCGACCAATCGGTTGTATTTAGGGATTGTCCTGGCTCTGTTTCTCTTTGTTGCGCTTGGTATCATCGCGTTTCGAACCATCCGAAATCAGTTTGAAGAAGCCCAGTGGGTTCGGCATAGCTATCGGGTTCTGAAAAGTATAGCCATTACGGAACAGTTGCTGGTTGACATGGAAACCGGCCGGCGGGGCTTCCGGGGTACGAACGAAAAGCGGTTTCTAAAACCGTATTATGAGGCCGTCGGGAAAATCGAAGGATCGGCTGACGCCATTCGGAAGCTGGTGATCGACAGTCCCGAACAAACGGGGCGGGTGGTGGAAGCCGAAAGGCATATTCGGGAATTGTTGTACTACTGGAAAGGATTGGGCGATGATGCGGCCCGCTACACCAGGGCCGATATTGTCCGCGTTACCGACGGCGAAAAAGCCCGGATGGACCAGGTTCGGAAAACGCTGGACGAGATGATTCAGGCGGAGGAATTACTCCTGACCAACCGTGAAAAAGAAAGCGACAGGGCCGTTATTACGGCCATCTATGTGTTCAGTGTCGGGGCGGTTATTCTGTTGATTCTGGGCGTCGTCGTTTCCTATCTGTTTTGGTATGAGATGAATAAGCGCCAGAAAGCGGAAGCCCGGCTGGTGCAGAACCTGGAAGAAGTCGAACAGCTCAACCAGGTTAGCATGGAAAAAAACTGGCTGCTGACCGGGATGACGGTGGTAAACGATTCGGTTCAGGAAGTGGGCGAATCGGAGTCGCTGGCGCAGGAAGTCCTGCGAAATTTGACGCGGTACCTCGACGTTCAGGCGGGCGGTTTCTACTGCTACGACGACGAAAAACAACACTTGGAGCTGAACGCTTCAGTTGCGCTGCCAACCCACACAACCCGGTATTATGCGATTGGGGAAGGTCTGGTGGGGCAGTCGGTCACGGGGTCGGAGGTGGTGGTGACCAGCCACGTTCCGGCCGACTATTGGGCCATTCAGTCGGGCAGCGGCAAAGCCGTTCCGGGGCAGGTGGTCTGTGTGCCGCTCTGGTACAAAAAAGAACTGAAAGGCGTCATTGAACTGGCGACGTTCCAGCCGTTGACCCCCACCCAACTCGATTTGCTGAAATCCGTTGCCAACAACATTGCCATTGCACTGAACGCAGCCGACGCCCGCCGAAGGGTGAACCGGTTGCTGGAACAGGTGCAGGAACAGAAAGAAATTCTGGAAAACCAGCAGGAGGAACTCCGGCAATCGAACGAAGAACTGACGCGGCAGGCGGAAATTTTGCAGGCATCGGAAGAGGAACTGAAAGTTCAGGAAGAAGAATTGCGGCAGATCAACGCCGAGCTGGAAGAGAAAAATGAGGCTGTGGAAGTGGGTCGGCAGACGCTCGCCCTGAAGGCACGTGAACTGGAAGAAACCGGTCGCTACAAGTCGGAGTTTCTGGCCAATATGTCGCACGAACTGCGGACTCCGCTGAACAGCGTCCTGATTCTCGCCAAAATGCTGTCTGAGAACAAGGCCAATAACCTCACCGGCAAACAGGTCGAGTATGCCCATGTCATTCATAAATCGGGTTCGGATCTGCTCAATCTGATCAACGATATTCTGGATTTGTCCAAGATTGAAGCCGGAAAAATTGACATGGTGGCCGAAAACGCGACGGTCAGCGGCATGGTTTACGATCAGGAGCAACTGTTTAGCGTGGTGGCGGAGCAGAAAGGCGTCACCCTCATCACCGAAGTGGACGAGTCGGTGCCACCGGTCTTGTTTATTGCCAAACAGCGACTGGAGCAGGTTATCAAAAACCTGTTGTCCAACGCCTTCAAGTTTACACCCCAGCGCGGGGTGGTCACGCTCTCGTTCAACACCAGAAATCCGATGGACGGTTTTGCCAACGACCCCCTCCTGAAAGCCGACCGATGGTTGGTCATTGCCGTCAAAGACACCGGCATCGGCATTTCGCCGGACAAGCAGCAGGTTATTTTTGAAGCGTTTCAGCAGGCCGACGGTTCGACCAGCCGCAAGTATGGCGGTACGGGTCTCGGACTTTCCATCAGTAAGGAACTGGTGAAGCGGCTCGGTGGCGAAATGCGGCTGCAAAGCGAAGAAGGGCAGGGGAGCACTTTCACGGTTTATTTGCCGCTGACCGAGGCACAAACCGGCGATAAACCCGTCACCGTTGCCCCCGAACCGAAGAAGGAAAGTGCTCCTGCGACGCCCTTGAACGGAGCGTTGCCGCGTTTGCAAAACGGTATTGTTGAACAGAACACGTTGAAAGACGACCGGAATACGCTGGAGAAAGGTGATAAAGTGATGCTGATTGTGGAAGACGATCCCATTTTTGCCGGGGTTGTGCAGGATTTTGCCCGCAACAAAAAATACAAGACGATTGTGGCCCTACGGGGTGATGAAGGCATTTACTACGCCCGAAAATACAAACCGTCGGCCATTATTCTGGACATGCAACTGCCGGTGGTGGATGGCTGGAGCGTGATCAACTGGCTGAAAAACGACGAGAGCCTGAAATCGATTCCGGTGCACGTGATGTCGGCGGCCGACGAGCCGAAACTAGGAATCGGGAGTGCGCTGGCGTACATCCGGAAACCGGTCGAAAAAGACGATCTGGAAAAGGCATTCGAGCGGATCAGCGACCACTTGCAGGGGCAGATCAAGAAGGTGCTGGTGTTGTCGGGCAATTACCTCAACGACGATTCGCTGCGGCAATTTATCGGACAACGGAAATTCGATCTGGAATGCGAATACGTCGCCACTAATGCGGAAGCACTGAAAAAACTGCGGAAAGAACCGTATGACTGCCTGATTGTCGACATGGGGGGCAATCTGGAAAAAGGGGTCCGGCAATTGAAGGACCTGCGCGAAGCCATGCCGATGGAATCGCTACCGGTGATCATTTACATGGACAAGGATTTGAAACCGGCAGATGAATGGCAGCTCAAAAAACTGTCCGACGTTGTGATTCGGGAGTCGTCGCAGGCCATCGACCGGCTGATGGACGAACTGGAACTGTTTTTGTATAAAGTGCAGGAAGTCGAGAAGAAGGAGTTGCCTAAACCGCTGACTCTCATCAACGACCAGAGCCTGCAGGGGAAAAAAGTCTTGCTGGTGGACGACGACATGCGGAACGTTTTTGCGCTCAGTACTTTACTGGAAGAGCAGCAAATGAATGTTCTGACTGCCGTCGACGGCCGGGAAGCGCTGGAGGTGTTGCAGCAGCACCCGGATACCGACATTGTGCTGATGGACATCATGATGCCCGAGATGGACGGGTATGAAGCCACCCGCCGGATTCGCTCGGATTTGAAACTACTGCATTTGCCGGTGATTGCGCTGACGGCCAAGGCCATGCCCGGTGACCGCGAAAAAACCATCGAAGCGGGGGCGTCGGATTACATTACCAAACCGATCGACAGTGGCCGGTTATTTTCGTTGATGCGCGTCTGGTTATCCGTTAAAGCATGACCGCGCCGATTCACATTTCAGCGGAAGATCTGGAGGAGGTCGTTCACCTGGTTCGGCGGCAGTATGGCTACGATTTTGGCGATTACGCCCGGGCGTCGCTCCAGCGTCGCGTCATCCGGTGTATGCAGAAAGCGGGCTGTCTGACGGCCTACGAACTGAAGTACCAATTGACGAACGATGACCGGTTTTTTGCCTGGTTTATCGAGTCGCTGACGGTGAATGTCACGGAGATGTTTCGCGATCCGGCTTTTTATAAAGCGTTGAGGAATACCGTGTTGCCCAAGCTGGCGTCGTATCCGATCCTGAAAATCTGGCACGCGGGCTGCTCGACCGGCGAGGAGGTGTTTTCGATGGCGATCCTGTTGCACGAAGCGGGTTTGCTCAACCGGACGCGCCTGTATGCCACCGACCTGAATCCGGCCAATCTCGAGCGGGCGCGGCAGGGCATCGTGCCGTTGCAGAATATGAAAGAGTATACGTCCAACTACATTCAGTCGGGCGGAATGAACGATTTTTCGTCGTATTACACGGCCCGGTACGAGAACGCGATTATTCACAAGGAATACCGGAAGAACATCGTATTTGCGACCCATAATCTGGCAACCGATCAGGTTTTCAATGAGTTTCAACTGGTTTGTTGCCGGAATGTACTGATCTATTTCAACCGGGAGTTGCAAAACCGGGTTATGACGCTGTTCAGCAACAGCCTGGCTCCGCTGGGGTATCTGGCGCTGGGCATGAAAGAATCGCTGCTGTTTTCGGAAGCCCGGGACCAGTTCGATGTCGTGAGTCCGGCAGTTCGGATTTACCGGAGTAAGTTATAAATGGTCGGTATACGGTTTACAGTTTTCGGTCGCTGGCGCGTGCGGCTTCGAATGCGTCAGTCCCGGCGGGGAACCGCACCGAAAACCGTATACCGAAAACTGTATACCGAAAACTGTATACCGAAAACCCTAAACTGAAAAACCATGACCGGATGTAAAGTGGTGGCGATTGGCGGTTCGGCGGGTAGTATACCGGTCGTGGCGGCTTTGTTGCAGGCCCTGCCGGCGAACTTTCCGTTTGCGGTTTTCGTGGTTTTGCACCGGCTGAAAAACGTTACCAGCAGCATGGACGCGATCCTGACCAGCAAAGGTCGGGGGCTTGTGATTGGTGAGCCCGACGACAAGGAGGCTATTCTGGCGCACCGCGTCTATCTGGCTCCGCAGAATTACCATTTGCTGATTGAAGCCGACCGGACGATCAGTCTGGATTATTCCGAGCCGGTTCATTACAGCCGTCCGTCAATTGACGTCACATTTGAAAGCATTGCGATGGCCTACGCCGGAAGTGCGGTGGCGATCCTGCTGAGCGGAGCCAACCAGGACGGCGCCGATGGGTTGCTGGCCATCGTCCGGCAGGGCGGGACGGCCATCGTTCAGGATCCGGCCACCGCCGAGTATCCCGTGATGCCGCAGGCCGCCATTAACCGAAATAAAAATGTTGTCATTTTGACACCTGAACACATTGCCTCTTTTTTACACACACTCAACGATTAACTGAAAAACGAATGGTAACAGCGAACCACTCTCCGGATATGACGATCATGCTGGTCGACGACCGCGAGGAGAACTTGCTTGTGCTCGAAGAAATGCTGGCGAACGACCAGCGAACTTTCATCAAGGCCACGTCGGGCAACGAAGCGTTGCGGTATGCCCTGAAAAACGACCGGATTGGTCTGGTCATGCTGGACGTTCAAATGCCCGAAATGGACGGTTTTGAAGTGGCCCGAATTCTGAAATCAAACCCGAAAACCAAAGACATCTCGATCATTTTCGTCACCGCCATCAACAAGGAGGAGCAGTATATTCTGAAAGGGTTTGACGAAGGTGCCGTCGATTACCTGCAAAAACCGCTGGACGTCAACGTGACGAAAGCAAAAGTGAACGTGTTCGAGCAACTGTATCACTACCAGCAGGAACTGAAACAGACCGCACTCCAGCTTGAGAAAATAAATAAGCAACTGGAGAAATTTGTCTACATCGTCGCGCACGATCTGAAGTCGCCCCTGGTGGGCATGATTGCGGCTTTGTCGTTGCTCGAAATGAAAAACGAGGAAGAGGTGGTTCCACGCGAAGAAATTCAGGAATACGTGGGTCACTCGAAATCGGCGGCTTTTCATTTGTCCGACATGATCAATTCCCTGCTGGAGTATTCGCGGAAAAATGTGGCTCAGCAAACCGTCGAGGAGGTGGATGTGCACGAACTGGTCGATCAGATTGCCCTGCTGATTTTTCCGCCCCGGCACATTTCCATCGAGATTAAAGGACAATTACCGGTATTAAATACCAAAAAAATAAAGCTGCATCAGATCTTTCAAAACCTGATCAGCAATGCGATCAAATACAATGACAAACCTGTTGGTCTCATTGAAATCGGGTGCCACGACCGGGGCCGCTCCATCGAATTTTACGTCAAAGACAATGGCCCGGGAATTGCACCGGATGAACACGAAGCGATCTTTAAGTTATTTCGCACTACCTCCAACGTGGCCCAGGCCGAAAGCAGCACCGGCGTCGGGTTGTTTATCCTGAAAATGCTGGTCGAAGAGCAGGGGGGCAAGGTTTGGGTGGAGTCGGAATTGGGCAAAGGAAGTACATTTTATTTTGATTGGATGAAGTAGGCAGAAGACAAAAGACTAAAGACAAGAGATAAAGGCACAGAGCGGGGCCGGAGTTGGCGCAAACTTCTCAATGACTGATTGTTAAGTCTTTTGTCTCTGGTCTAATTTCTATTATCTAGAAGGGCAAAAACGCTATGGAAACGAGTATCACTTTTTACGTTGTGGAAGACGATCAAACCGATTTTAGTTACATCGATCGGGCGATTCATGAAATACAGCCGGATCTGAAAATCCGCCGGTTTTTACACGGTGCGGCCCTGCTGACACATCTTCAGAGCATTCTTCCGGAAGAATATCCATCGCTGATTATGCTGGATTTTTTCATGCCGGTTCTGGACGGACTGAAAACCCTCCGGCAACTGAAAGCCAACGAAAACTACCAGCAGATTCCCGTCGTGATGTGGTCGGGATCCTCGCGGCCCGAAGACATCAGCCAGGCCTACCGGCTCGGCGCGCGGGCGTTTCACACCAAGCCGGTTTTGTTTGAAGACTGGCAGGAACAGTTACAAACCACTTTGCGGTATTGGTTGCGGACGGTGGAACTGCCCCGTTTGGCCGAATATTAAGAGACCATTCCGTTATCCCTGGCTATGTAACACAATTCTATACGAACCAACCGGAATTCTGTACCATTGGCTCTTGTTCTATTGCTGATCTTTGCAGTGTCAAATCACAAAAACAAGCGCATGGAAACGATTCAATTCAAAACCAATATCAAGTGTGCCGCCTGCGTGGCCACCGTAACGCCTTTTTTGAACAAAGCCGTCGGCGAAACACACTGGCAGGTGGATACCCTGAACCCCGACAAACTGCTGACGGTAGAAGGCGCCACGGTGGATCAGGTGAAGGAAGCCTTGAAAGAAGCCGGTTATAAAGCCGAACCGGTATGAACGGGCATCCCACGGCAGTAGCAAAAACCGCCCGAACCGGTGCAGCCTCGAAACCGGTTCGGAAAACCTACCCCGTTCTGGAAATGAGCTGTGCGGCCTGTGCCGTCAGCGTGGAGTCGATGCTGAAAACGACGCCGGGGGTGGTCGATGCGGGCGTCAATTATGCCAACCAGCAGGCCTGGGTGGAGTTTGATCCACAAGCCGTTACGCAAGAGGACTTACAAACCGCCATCCGTTCCATTGGCTACGACCTGGTGATCGACGCGGAAGATCCGCAGGCGGTGCAGGCCGAAGCGCAGGAGCGTCAGTATGAATCCCTGAAAAAACGGACGATCTGGGCGGCTGTTCTGTCGGTTCCGGTGGTGGTGATCGGGATGTTTTTCATGACCATTCCCTACGCCAACGAGATCATGCTGGTGTTGTCCGCACCAGTTGTGTTTGGTCTGGGTCGCTCGTTTTTCGTCAATGCCTGGAAACAGGCCCGGCACGGAAAAACCAACATGGATACGCTGGTTGCCTTGTCGACCGGCATTGCTTTTCTGTTCAGTACATTCAATACCTTCAACCCGGATTTCTGGCACCGGCGCAACATTCACCCGCACGTCTATTTTGAAACCGCTGCGGTGATCGTCGTCTTTATTTTACTGGGAAAACTGCTTGAAGAACGGGCCAAATCGAACACCTCTTCGGCCATTAAAAAACTGATGGGATTGCAACCCAAAACCGTCCGGATCGTGGAAAACGACGTGGAAACGGAAATTCCGGTAGCGTCGGTTCGGGTGGGTCAGGTGATTGTGGTGCGGCCCGGTGAGAAAATTCCCGTGGACGGCGTCGTGGTTGCCGGTACGTCGTTCGTCGATGAAAGCATGATTTCGGGCGAGCCGGTTCCGGTGGAAAAGAAGGCGGAACAGACAGTTTTTGCCGGAACAATCAACCAGAAAGGCAGCTTCCGGTTTCGGGCCGAAAAGGTCGGTGCCGACACGGTTCTGGCGCAGATCATTCGTATGGTGCAGGACGCGCAGGGCAGCAAAGCACCGGTGCAGAAACTGGTCGACCGGATTGCCGGTATTTTCGTGCCGGTCGTCATCAGCATCGCCGTGTTGACCTTCATCGTCTGGATGCTGTTGGGAGGTGAAAACGCATTTGCGCAGGCCTTGCTGACGTCCGTAACCGTTTTGGTCATCGCCTGTCCCTGCGCGCTCGGACTCGCGACGCCCACGGCTATCATGGTTGGTGTGGGCAAAGGTGCCGACAACCAGATTCTGATCAAAGACGCCGAAAGTCTGGAGTTGGGACACAAAGTGAACGCCGTTGTGCTGGACAAAACCGGCACCATTACCGCCGGAAAACCCACCGTTACCAACCTGGAATGGCAACATTCCGACATCGCTCAGGCATCCTCCGTTCTATACGCGCTGGAAAACCAATCGGAACACCCGCTGGCCGAAGCCGTCGTTGACCATCTGACCGGTCTATCCGTGAAAAGTCTGCCGCTGGAATCGTTCGAGAGCCTGACCGGGCGCGGGGTTTCGGCGCGGTATGAGGGCGTTACCTATCGGGTGGGCAACCTTCGTTTGCTGGACGAACACGGTATTTCGGTCGATTCGGCGGTTGAAAAACGCGTGAAGCAGTGGCAGGACGACGCCCGGACGGTGGTGTATTTCACCAACGAAAAAACCGTGCTGGCGATCATCGCCATTGCCGACCAGATCAAGGAAACATCCAAAGCCGCGATTGAGACTTTGAAAAACCGGGGTATTGACGTGTATATGCTGACGGGCGACAATCCGCAAACCGCCCGTGCCGTGGCCCAAGCCGTCGGGCTGACTGATTTTCGCGCCGAGGTGATGCCGTCCGATAAAGCCGCTTTCATTCAGGAATTGCAAAGCCGGGGAAAGGTGGTGGCGATGGTGGGCGACGGCATCAACGACTCCCAGGCGCTGGCGCAGGCCGATGTCAGCATCGCAATGGGCAAAGGTTCCGATATTGCGATGGACGTGGCCCGGATGACGCTCATCACGTCCGATTTGGGCAGCATTCCGAAGGCACTGGAACTGTCGCGGAAAACCGTGCGGGTAATCCGTCAGAATTTGTTCTGGGCGTTTATTTACAACCTCATCGGCATTCCGATTGCCGCCGGGATTCTGTTCCCGATCAACGGTTTTCTGCTCAATCCGATGATTGCCGGAGCTGCAATGGCGCTCAGCTCGGTGTCGGTTGTCAGCAACAGTCTGCGCTTGCGAGGGGCGCGGTTGTGAAGAGGGCTACAAAATGAGCCATCCCTACGGGATTTTAGCCCTGACACGTTCAATTACCCCCGGTTTTAACCCGCCCAAAGAGTTGAAGATTGAACACCCAAAATCCCGTAGGGATGACTTATTTTGTAGCCCTCGGTTTTAACCGGGGGTAATTGAACCCATGCAGGTCTAAGAATCCCGTAGGGATGATTCATTTTGTAGCTTAAAAACGGGGATGAGGTTAGGGCATTAGTTGCTGAACGCCCCATTGCTCCACAATCTTTCCCTGGCTCAACCGGAAAATGTCATAGAACGTACCCGGTTTTTGATCAAGCTGACCTTCGGATTGCACCACCACAAAATTGCCCTCGCCAATAATCCGAAGGACTTTTTGAAGGGCGAAATCGTCTTTTTTTTCCTGCAAATACTGCCATAACCCATCCCGCCCGTTGGCGATTTCCGGCTTGTGCTGAATCAGATCCGACGTAACATAGTCCGAAAGCGCGTCGAATTTCCGCTCGATCAGAACGCGTCGACAGAAGGCTTCGACTACTTTTTTATTCGCTTCGGTTAGTCTAATGTCCTCCAAGTCGACAGCGCCGTCCACCATCGGATGCCTGTTCAGGGTGGTTTCTGGCTGTTGCTGAATGGCGTCCCAATGTTCAATGACCTGCCCGTTCCGAAGTCGGAATAGATCAACGACGACCATTGGCTTCCCGCCGAATTCAAAGCGCAGATTTGTCACCACGTAATCATTTTCCGCAATAAGTCGCATGAACGGTTTGGCCGGATTGGTTGGTTTGGGCATTTGCTGCATGGCTTTCAGGGCCTCCAGCAGCCCCGCCTTGCCCGGTTTTACCATCGGGCTGTGTTGGATGTAGTCGTCGGCAATGATTTGTTCGGCATAATCGAGGTCACCGTTGGCAACTGTGCGCCGGTAGAAATTCCGGATAATGGATTTATTGTGTTCTGTATTTTGCATGATCAGCGTCTGTCTGGAAATGACTCTGGAACACGAAACGATTTGGAAAACCGCTGCGTATAGCAGAGCTACCATGAAACCGTTTGATTTCATGAGGAATAAAAGAAGGAATTGAATGAAACTAAAAAACCGTCAGGCAACCAGGAGAAGCCTGATTTACCCCAAAGAAAGGGCATACGAAAACGCCCTACCGGTTTATGGTAGGATTTTTCGGGGAAGGTTGGCTATATGTGATGATACGATGCAGCAGTGCCGCAAAAGTAATGGCGAACCGAATAAATTACAATGGGTTACCGATTAGATTCATCTCAACGAGCCTGAAAGGCTCACATCACTAGCCCCGGCTATAGGCCGGGGGGCGGTGATGGTTGAATGGGATTGGTGATGGTTGAATGGGATTGGTGATGGTTGAATGGGATTGGTGATGGTTGAATGGGATTGGTGATGGTTGAATGGGATTGGTGATAGTTGAATGGGATTGGTGATGGTTGAATAGGGTTGGTGTGGTTTGATATGGTTAAATAGGGTGTAGAATACGATCAGGAACGCGCCAACCAATCGGCATCCACCGCCGTCAGCAGTGAGACCAATCCGTTTTGTTCAGTGATCTTCCGGTGGGTTTCGGGGTAGCGAATGGCCGACGTCTGGTCGATGAACATCTGCCGGAGCAGCTCGCCATAGAGGTGCATTTTCTGGTGGTCGAAACCGTAGCGGATCTGCACCTGCTGGGCGATTTCAAAATCCTTGTTGCGTCCCCGGGCCGCCCGGTCTTTGCCGCCATAGTTGGCCGTAATGTCCAAAATTGAACCCGGAAACAAATCCATCAGCGCCCGCGTTCCGGCTTCATCCACAAGCCCCCGGATAACGGCCCGCGTAGGCACCCATTCCTGCAAGGTAACATCGCCCCGCTCGAACAAAAGCCGCATTTCCTGCCGGTCCATCCGGCCCACCTGCGTAAAACCGTGGTAGAAATTCACCAGCGCATCACCGTAGCGAACGGTCGCGTTCACCTGGTCTTCGAGGTCGCTGCCCTCACGTTTGCACACCTGAGCTGATTCCACTTTGCCTTCGCCCAGCCACCCCGCAAACATATCGAAGAAGTGAACGCCGTGTTCGATAAAAATACCGCCACTGAGTTCCCGGTCCCAAAACCAGTGCTGGGGCGAAAGCCCTTCGTCACCCGCGTAGTTTTCAAAATAACCATGTAGAAATTCACCGAGTATCTTCTTATCAATCAGCTTTTTAACCCGCTCGAACATGGGGTTGTACCGTTGCATCAGGTTGGTGACCATCAGCAAGCCTTTGCTCTCGGCGTAGCTGACCATTTCGCGGCCCTGCTCGGCATTCATCGCCAGCGGTTTTTCGCAGATCACGTGTTTCCCAGCCCGCAGGGCTTGCATCGACTGTTCGTAGTGCAGAAAAGGGGGCGTGGCAATGTAAACGATATCCAGATCCGGTTGGTCCAGTAATTCATCGATGGTGTCGAAATGCGTGGCTCCGAAGCGGTTGGCGGCCTTGGTGGCTTCCTCGCGCTGGGAACCGGCAATGCCGATCAGCTTGACATTGGGAGTCTGGAGAAAATGCTGGGCGGCAAAAAGCCCAAATCCGCCGAAACCGATAATGCCTAAACCCAATTCTTTTTGTTCACTCATAATACCGTTCAGATTGTGGAGATGAAACGTGAGAAACGGTTTTCGCTTCCGGGTCCTAAAACCTTACACACGCTATAGCATAACCAGAAACCGGCGTAACTGTTGAGATTGACCGGTATATGACTAGCCAACAGGCGATTAATTTTCAGGCAGAGACTTTGACGCGCGGCCCCGGTCAGCCACTTTGCCCTCTTTGATCAGTTGAAGGGTATACTGCATGCCAAAATCCCGGCCGTGCAGCAGGTCATCGTAGGTTCTTTCGACCGGAAAATCCGGCTCAATCGTAAAACCGTTGGCACGCCGGGGATCAACAGCATGCGCCATTCGTTTCAGGGGAATCCGGACGCGCAGACCCGAATGGGGCAGGGTAATCATCTTGAATTGACCGGCAAAATCACCCCAGTAGGCTCCTCCGGTGGCCTCGCCAACGAACGTGCCGAGCTGATTTGTGAGCGTTTGGGCCAGAACCGTAGCCGTGGCGGAATACGACGCACCGTTGACCAGAAAATAGAGTTGACCCCGGTAGGCATACCGTGTTTTTGGCGGGTGGGGGCGGCCCGCAAACCGTTCTTTATACCCTCCGGAAGGGTCTTTTTTGTAAAATACCGGGAACAGAACCCAAGTGATGGGATTGTACCAGGTAACGAACGCACTCCGAAATCCGCGCTTCATCGTTTCCCGCTCCATCAACCGGAACGGCTGCGGAATCCAGTATTGCAGCAACCGCGCCGAATTTTTGACGGTTCCGCCACCGTTACTGCGTACATCCACCACCAGATTCGTTATTTCTTTACGCTCAATTTCCCGAAAAGCCCGTTTGAGTTTTCGCGGGAACTTCCCCGTTAGAAAATCGGCCAGATTTCCGTTGAAAGTCGATACGCGCAAGACCGCCGTATGCGCCAGGCTATCGATCACCCTGACTGAAAGGTTGGGCGTCTGGTTGAGTTCTTTTTTATAGCGTTTGGTCAAATTTGCGTCAATCACTTTCCGGTTTTCGCAGCGAACAAACCGGGTCTGAATCAGGGTGTCGTTGGGCAAACGGAAGGCGACCTGCACCGAGTCGCTGGGGCCAAACCAGTTGTAATAATAACTGGAAAAAGCGATGAGGCTCCGCGACCGGCGGCCCGACTGGTTGTCGCCATCAGACCCGCTTCGGTCGACATCCTGAAGCAACTCGTGGAGCGCAGCCACCGGCTGCTGGTTGATGGAGAGGAGTTCGGTTCCCCTAACGAGCGTCGAGTCGGATGAAAGGTTGTGTGAAATGTAGTAGATCGGTCCGACGTTTCGAATGTGAAATGGAATCAAACGGCGGTTTTTGTTGTAGTACTTTTTGCGGTGCAACAGGGCCGTGTGGCCGTCTTGTAGGCTGGTAATTAAGGGCGTAGCTGTTTGGAAGAACGCTTGGTAAGTCAGGGGTTGCGTCAGTTGCCGGTGCAGGGAATCAAAAAGCTGGTCATACGTTTTTTCCGGGATATACTGACCAATTCCGGGATGTAGCCGGTCCATTTTTTTTTTCTTCAGGTACTCAAAATCGGCGCGGGCCTGTTCGGGGCGCAACGTCTGGGCGTGCAGGCAGAACCCGGAAAGTAGAAAAAACGAAACTAGTCCAAGTACCCTTTTCATGGCTTGTATTCTCAATTCATTCGTTCGGCTAAGATACAGGTATTTCGAAACCGAACGTCGTCGGCCGGGGAGCCCGCAAATAAAGGCAGAGTCAATTTTATACTACACCCCAAGCCTTTCAGGCCTGAATTATGGCGGTTCATCATTTTTTTGTCCTACGGGATGGGGGGAAAGCCGACCTTTGCTGTCATTCCATCAATGCGGTCGTAACGCACGGTATACGTTATACAACCATCCTATGAAACACGCCTTATGAAAAAAATCTTACAAATTGGCCTGCTGATGCTGCTGGTCGGCCCGGCCGTTCGGGCGCAGGGAACACCCGACCCGGCCCCCACAACCCGGCGAACAAGCGCGCAGGCCACCGTGAGCGGCTACATTAAAGACGCGGCCAACGGCGAAGGCCTGATTGGCGTTTCGGTATTCGTGAAAGAAACCGGTTCCGGCATCACCACCAACTCCTACGGCTTTTACTCGCTGACCTTACCACTGGGAACCTACAACCTGGTGTATACCTACGTGGGTTTTACCAAACAGAACCGTACCATCGACCTGACCAGCCAGAACGTCCGGCTGGATATTGAACTGAAAGAAGAAGGGCGTGACCTTCAGGAAGTGATTGTTTCGACCAAACGCGAAGACGACAATGTAAAAGACATTGCGATGAGCGTCAATACGGTGGAAATGAAGACGATTCAGAAAATTCCGGCGTTGCTGGGCGAGGTCGACGTTATCCGCAGCATCCAACTGCTGCCGGGCGTCTCAACGGTTGGCGAGGGCGCAACGGGTTTTAACGTCCGGGGCGGCAACGTCGATCAGAATCTGGTGTTGCTCGACGAAGCGCCGGTTTACAACTCCTCCCACCTGTTCGGGTTTTTCTCGGTTTTTAATCCCGATGCGGTCAAGGACGTGAAACTGGTCAAGGGCGGTATTCCGGCGGTATATGGCGGCCGGATTTCGTCGATCCTCGACGTCCGGATGAAGGAAGGGAATTCTAAGAAAACCACAGTGTCGGGTGGTATTGGATTGATTTTTAGCCGGTTGACGCTGGAGCAGCCGCTGTTTAAAGATAAAGACGGGCAGGCCCGGGGTTCGTTCATCATTGCGGGTCGCCGGTCGTATGCCGACATTCTGGCCAAACCGTTCCTGTCCGGCGATCTGAAGGGTTCCCGGTTTTTCTTTTATGACCTCACTGCTAAGGCCAATTACCGCATCAACGACAAAAATACGATCTACCTGTCCGGTTATCTGGGGCGCGATGTGTTTGGGGCCGATTTTGGGTTCAACTGGGGCAATACGACCACCAGTTTGCGCTGGAATCACGTGTTCAGCGACAAGCTTTTCCTGAATACCACGGCTTTTTACAGCAATTACGACTACCTGCTCGACAGTGACTTGAAGCGGAAAGATCCCAAAGATTATTTCAACTGGAAATCGTCCATCGTCAATTACAGCATAAAACCGGACTTTACATTGTTCCTCAAAAACAACACCCTGACGTTTGGTGGTCAGGCCATTGTCTACGACTTTCAGCCGGGTCTGGCCAATGCCGCCAGCGGGGGCGACGTGCGGACGTTTGGGCTGGAGAATAAATATGCCTTGGAAAGTGCGCTCTACATCGGCAACGAGCAGCTGGTTTCCAAGCGGTTGCAGTTGCAATACGGGTTGCGGTATTCGCTCTACAATTACCTCGGCCCCGGCGAAGCCTACGAATTTCAGACCGATGTGCCACCCAACCAGCGCCGGTTTCCGGTTTCCACCACAACTTACGGCCGCAACGAAACCATCAAAACCTACGGCAACTGGGAACCCCGGTTTTCGGCCAAGTATGAGTTGAATGAAGTGAGTTCGTTGAAAATGAGTTACAACCGGCTGGCGCAATACATCCACCTGGTTTCGAACACCTCGGCTTCTACACCCCTGGATGTCTGGACGCCATCGACCAACAACATCAAACCGCAGATTGCCGACCAGATTGCGGGGGGCTATTTCCGGAATCTGGGCAAAACCGGTACGGAGTATGAAGTGTCGGTGGAACTCTATTACAAATGGCTGCAAAACCAGGTTGACTACATCGACGGTGCCGACCTGCTGCTCAACAAGTACCTCGAAGGCGACTTGCTGAACGGCAAAGGCCGTGCCTACGGCGCGGAGTTTTTCTTGAAAAAGAACAAAGGCGACCTGACAGGCTGGGTGAGCTATACGCTGGCGAAAACCGAACGGTTTGTGGACGGCATCAACAACAACCGCTGGTTTCCAACGCGTTTCGACAAGCGGCACACGCTGAATGCCGTGGCTTTGTATGACCTGAACAAACGCTGGAGTTTCTCGGCAACCTTCGCTTTTGCAACGGGGACCCCCGCCACGTTCCCCACCAACGGCTACCTTTTTCAGGGGTATCTGGTACCGCACAACGCCGAGAATTCCCGGAATAATTACCGGATTCCGCCCTACCACCGCTTAGACCTGGCGGCTACGTTACAAAACCGCAAGAAAAAACCGACGCAGAAGTGGGAGAGCAACTGGGTATTTTCGGTCTACAACGCCTATGGTCGGAAGAACCCGTTCTCGGTCTTTTTCCGGCAGGCTGAAGACAAACGGACGGTGACGCTGAACGGCGAACAGGTGCAGATTCCGGTCGCCGAAGCCGTGCGGTATTCCGTTTTTGCCACGCTGATTCCGTCGGCAACCTACAATTTCAAGTTTTAGAAGAATAGAAACCGCCATGAAAAATACACCCATATTCGGTTTTTCGGTCATTCATGTAATCCTGCTGGGGTTGCTGCTGCTGGGGCTGTCGTCCTGCGAAGATCCGATCGATATTGACCTGCAAACCGGTCCGTCGCAACTGGCCATTGATGGCTGGCTGACCGATCAGCCGGGTCCACAAACCATCAAACTCACGAAAACCACCGGGTATTTCGACGCAGCGCAGCCCCCGGCCGCTTTGGGGGCCACGGTGATTGTGGCCGACGAAGACAGCGTGATTCACGAATTTATCGATGTAAAAGGGAACGGTACCTACGTCTGGACCCCAAAACCCGGCGAAGTATTCGGGAAAATCGGCAAAAGGTATTTGTTGGGCATCCGGTTTGAAGGGCAGGAATATTACGCCATTTCCCAGATGAATGCCGTTCCGGCCATCGATTCGCTGGTTTTTCGGGAAGAAAAACCCAACCCGCTGGAGGATCGGAAAGGTTTCGCGGGCGAGTTTTACGCAACGGACCTCCCGAACCAGACGGATTATTACTGGATTCGGACGTATCGGAATGGCAAGCGGCTCGACGAAACCAGTGACATTGTCGTGTCGTACAATGGTTCGTTCAACGGTTCCGCCGACACCGACGGTTTGTTGTTTATCCAGCCCATCCGGACATCGATCAACCCCGACAGTTTGTACAACCGGAATGATTCGGTGAAAGTGGAAGTGTTGTCGATCACGCCGGACGCGTTCTACTTCTTTCAGCAGCTCAGCACCCAGATCAACAACGGCGGGCTGTTTGCCTCACCGCCCGCCAATGTACCCACCAATGTGGTGAACCGCAACGCCAGCGGCCCTAAAGCCGTCGGTTTCTTCGGCGTTTCGGCGGTGAGCAGCAAGACCGTGAAAGTAGAGGAGGTGAACATTCGGCCGAGCGAGGATTAGGGGTTAAAACCGCCACCGCACCTGCACCTTCACCTCGCTTTTATGCGGTTTGTCAATCTCGTCCAGATCGGAGCCGACGGTTTCCTGTTGTCGGAAATCGCTTCGGCTCCAGCGGAGCCAGACGTCCAGGTGTTTGTTGAGTGTATATTGCAGCAACAGGTAATTCCGAATGCCTTTGTTGGCGTAGGCCGGAATCGAAAACGCAGAGAGTACATCCCGTTCGTAGACATACTGGCGGCTGTCATAATCGGTCGTGCTGAACCACGCCAGTCGCCCGCTGAGGGATAACCGTCCGAAGTCCGCCGTGGCATCCTGCACGATAGTCAGGCCCTTCGAAGCCGAATAACCCGCGTATCGAAAACCGCCCCACTGAATGCGGGTTCGCAACGACCAGATTCGGGAAGGGGAATAGTCGGCATTGAGCGCGTAGTTTTTCCGGCTGGTTTTGACCGTCTGTTTGGTTTTGCTGAGCCTTTCCGGCAGGTTTTTCTCTTTGTGTTCTTCGTGGTAAATCCCGTAGACCGTAAGCTTTTTGGTGGGCGTGTAGGTGGTTTGCAGCAGGTAATCGTACCCCTGCGACGGTTTATCGACCAGGTATTTCCACCACGGAAACCGGTAGTAGTCCATGAAGGCTCCCAGTGTCAGCTTGCGGTAGATGACATACCGAAAACCGGTGTAAAGGCCGCGTTCGTTGCTGTTGCGCGTGTTTTCGCCAAAGGCATTGGCGTAAAAACTGTGAAAATTCCGGGCATAATACCGCCCCAGCATGGCGACATCAAAACGCTTGGTCAGGCTGGCGACAGCACCACCAACGGCCCCAATACCCCCACTCGACGAACGGGCGGCTTCCCCGAAGAAATTGACGTTTTGCCATAAATAACTGCCGTGTACTCCGAAAACCGTGTTTTGCTTTCCCGAAAACTCGTACCGGTTATACGGCAGATCGCGTTTTTGCAGGGTTTTGTCGAAAACCGTGTGCAGAACCGTCGCGCCCAGTTGCCACCGTTGCTCCCGGTGGTGTAGCAGGTGAATGCCCAGATTCTGTTCCAGCAGACTGGCCCGGTCGGCGAGTTCGGCGGTGGTGCGGTGCAGGCCGCTGGTCTGGAGCGAACTGATCTTGTCTTCGTGATTTTCAGGGTCTTCCACCACGTTGCCATCCCGCCGGTTGCGGGCGGTCAGCAAAGTAATGTCCCAGTTTTTGTGCAGGGAATAGGTGGCCGTCAGCCCGCGCAGAAAACCGGATTCGCTCAGGGAACTGTAAGGCCGTCCACCCAGCGAGGGCCGCCGGACGCCCGCGACGGTTTCGGTGCCTTTGCCCAGCGAGAAGCCCGACGCCAGGATGAGCCCCTGCCCGATTTGGAGTTGGTAATCGCCGGTCAGCAGGTTCCGCCAGCGGCCCCGGTTCTGGAATTGGGCGTGAAACGAAACGTAGTCGATGCCATACTGATGGCTTGTCGGTTTCCAGCGAAACGGTTCGCCGGGGTCCTGTTCGAGCGTCAGCCCGAAGCTGAACTCGCGCGGGCGGCTGTAGCGATACCGCCAGTACCACTGCTGCCGACTGCCGTCGTAGCGCCGGGGCAGGTTGCCGTTTTTGTCCGGTTCTGCCGACGTAAATCCCTTTTGTTTTTCCAGGACGCGTTCCACCCGCATGATCAGGTAATGGTCGGTGGGGTTGCGAACCGAAAGCGAGCGGTTTTGGGCATTGACGGTTACAAAAGGCAATAGTCGGCGGATGGTGGGCAGGTCGAAATCCGGGACGGCCTGGAGTTCATAAATCGAAAGCAGGCTGCCAAAGCGGGTGCGGTAATCCGCCAGGCTGTTGAGCTGTCGTTCGGTCAGCAGGGAAGTAGCCGCCAGTTCGTCGCGGGTGGCGGTGTTGAGATCGAGCGGGTTGGCGTAAAGCTGGTAGAGATTTTCGTAAACCGTTTGGTAATCAATGCTTTCGGTCTGAACCGGGAAGAGGTTCTGAATGAACGCCGTGAGGTTGGTTTCGCGCCGACGGTATTCCTGCGCGACGGCAAACGACCGGATGAGCAGAAAACCGCAGATCAGCCAAAGGGTAGAACGGTATTTCAAATCGTCGTGGCAACGGGGAAGGCCGCACCTCCGCCGGACGGCCCGTTCCGGCTGAAAGAACTTCTCTCAGTTGCTTAGACGAAAAAAAGAACCGGAAGACACTCCGGTTCAGACGGTTTGGCGAAAAGAAGGCCGGATTACTCGCCCTTGATAACGGCGACCAGATCCTGCAAACTTTTCTTCTGACGCTTGTTCACTTTCGGGTAGTCGGTTTTCAGATTTTTCACTTCTTCGACCAGAATTTTTGCGACGATCAGCCGCATGTTTTTCTTGTCATCGGCCGGAATGATGTACCAGGGCGCTTTTTTGCTGGCCGTTGCGTTGATCGCATCCTCGTAAGCCTGCATGTACTGGTTCCAGAAACCGCGCTCCACCACGTCCTGATCATCGAATTTCCAGTTCTTCGACGGATCTTCGATGCGGCTGATGAGTCGCTCGCCCTGTTCTTTTTTCGACACGTTCAGGAAAAATTTCAGCACCGGAAAACCGTTGCGGTTCAGATAGGTCTCGAAGTTGCTGATGTCTTTATACCGCTGTTTCCAGAGTTTGTCTAAATCGACAGTACGTTCTTCGGGCAGCCGCTGGGATTGGGTCAGAATTTCGGGGTGGACTTTCACCACCAGCACTTCTTCGTAATAGGAGCGGTTGAAAATGCCGATGGTGCCGCGTTCGGGCAGGTTGATGAGGTTGCGCCAGAGAAAATCGTGATCCAGTTCCTGATCCGTCGGTCGTTTGAACGAGTGGACGCGCATCCCCAGCGGGTTGACACCAGAAAAAACGTGCTGAATGGTGCTGTCTTTGCCGGCGGCATCCATCGCCTGAAAAACCGTCAGCAGACCGTAGCGGTTGTGGGCGTACATTTTTTCCTGCAATTCGTTCAACTCGGTCGTCAGGTTGCGCAGTAAGACCTCGTAGTGGTCCGAATCGTCATACAAATCGTCTAGTTTGGTGGGGAAATCGGCGATGGCGAATTTTTGAGATCCGTGGCCGTCGAAACGAAACGGCTCTGTTTTCAGGTCAAATGATTCCGTCATGGGTTTTATCGTCATGGTTTACGAGTTACGCCGGGCAATTTCTTTTTCCGGCGAACCGTCTTAAAATAGATTCTGTTCTTTAAAAACCGTTGGATTGATTCCCGCGTAGATACAGGCTGGAACTCGATTTTGTTATACCGGTGTAAGGTCGGAATAAAACCCTCAACTTCGTACAATGTTTAAACCCATGCATCTAAAACGCGTTAGTACCTGGTTGCTGGCCCTGTTGCCGCTGGCGTCGCTGTCGGCCTGTGGTCAGTCAACGAAACAACAGTCATCCGAGAAAAAATCTAAAATTATGAATACCAACAACCCTGTATCAACTGCCGCCGGCATGGAAAAAGCCACCTTCGGCACGGGCTGCTTCTGGTGTACGGAAGCCATGTTTGAATCGCTGGATGGCGTTTCGGATGCCGTTTCCGGCTACGAAGGCGGTTCCAAAGCCAACCCTACGTACAAGGAGGTCTGCACCGGCAACACCGGCCACGCCGAGTGTGTCGAAGTGACGTATGATCCGAAAAAAGTAACCTACGCCGAACTGTTGCAGGCCTTTTTCCGGAGCCACGACCCGACTTCGCTCAACCGGCAGGGGGCCGACGTCGGAACGCAATACCGATCGGTCATTTTTTACCACAACGACGAGCAGAAGCAACTGGCCGAAACCGTCAAGAAAGAGTTGAACGCGTCGGGTGCGTATGACAAGCCGATTGTGACGGAAATCAGCCCGGCCGAGAAATTTTACGAAGCCGAAGCGTATCACCAGAGCTATTTCGCCAACAACCCGGAGCAGGGCTACTGCTCGTTTGTGATTGCGCCGAAGCTCGACAAGTTCCGCAAGGTGTTTAAAGACAAGCTGAAGAGCAATGACAAAGTGACGTCCAATCACGAGTAATGCCTGCCATCAAAAAAGCCCCGATCGGGGCTTTTTTGATTACTTGACATAATTTGGAGACACACATTCCTGCCAGTATTCTACGATCTTTCGAACGGTTTCCTTCAGTTTATCAAACTTGGAAGGTTTGATAAAAAATCCCTGAACCGACTTGGAATACGCGTCAATAACGTGTTGCTGTTCGGCACTTGTCGTGAAAAACAGATACGGAATGCATTTTAATCTCAGGTCTTCGTTCTCGTGAATTTGCTCTCTCAATTCCAGGCCGTTCAGCTTCGGCATATTGATATCCGAGATAACGATAAATGGTTCGATGGAGGTGGAGACTAAGTAGTGAAGCGCTTCCTCCGCATCTTCAAAAAAGATAACTTCATTCTTGTAGTCAAGTTGCTTAAATACTTGCGTCAGCATCTCCTGATCATCTTCATCGTCTTCTATGACTACGATTGCCCCTGTCTTATTCATCGTGCTACAAAAATGAGTTGATCCGTAAACCGCTGACTGAATTGATGAGAAACGCAGCAGAATACCAGTAACAAACGGTCTACCCGGTTCTCAGACGCTCAAAGATAGGGTTATATAATTTACAATCTCTCATGAATACTTCGTATCCGATCAAACCGGGTGTAGATTGCTAATCATTCGATTCGTACTTTACACCCGGTTTTACTTTATCCCTTTCGGGAACGCGCACACTGACTTATGACGACTGGTTCCAACGCACATCTGCTATTGGTTGAAGACGAACCCAAAGTGGCTACGTTTATTAAAAAAGGGCTTCAGACGCAATCGTATACGGTGGAGGTGGCCTTAACGGGCGAGGAAGGGAAAGCACTTTTCAATACCACAACCTTCGATCTCATCATTCTGGACGTCAATCTGCCCGATATCAGCGGCCTTGAGGTGGCGGAGTACATCCGGCAGCAAAACCGCCGGGTGCCAATTCTGATGTTGACGGCGCTGGATACGACCGCCGATAAATTGCTGGGATTTGAAGCCGGTGCCGACGACTACCTGGCCAAACCGTTCGATTTTCTGGAACTGGTGGCCCGCGTGAAAGCCCTCCTGCGCCGGGCCGGAACGACCGAAGAAGTGGATCGGGTTTTGCGCGTGGCCGATCTGGAACTCGACCTGCACGAACGTGTGGCCCGTCGGCAGGGGCAGACCATTGAGCTGACGGCCCGTGAATTTGCCCTGCTGGAATACCTGATGCGCAACGCCGGCCGGGTGGTTTCGCGGGTAGACATTGCCGAGCAGGTGTGGGATATCGGGTTCGATACCGGCACAAATGTCATCGATGTGTACGTAAGCTACCTGCGCGCCAAGATCGACAAGGATTATCCCACCAAGCTCATCCACACACTGATTGGAATGGGCTACGTGCTGAAAGAAAAATGAGCCTTCAAAACCGCCTGACCCTGTTATCGACCGCCATCGTTTCCATTTTGCTGGCCTTCTTCTGTCTGTTTCTGTATCTGGTGGCGGAGCAGTACCGGAAAAAAGAATTCCTGACCCGGCTGCAGTCGGAAGCCCTGACGGCAGGTCATCTGCTGGTGGGACAGGAGCACCTGGGGCCGACCCTCTACAACCTGATCGACAAGAATCAACTGACGGTTTTGCCCGACGAGGAAATCATTATCTACAACGCGCAAAACCGCCTGATTTACGAAAGCGGAACGGACTTTCTGACGGTGACACCCGCGATTTTGGACCGGGTTCGGGAGCTACAGACGACGCAGTGGCGGGAGGGAAATCGCGAAATCGTGGGGATTTTGTTTACCGAAAAAGCCGCTCCATTTGTCATTTTTGCCTCGGCGGTTGACATCTATGGCGTGCGGTCCATGCAGGATTTGGCGCGGTTGCTGAGCGGTGGCTGGTTTGTGATGATCGGCGTCATGCTGATTGCGGCCCGCTACTTCATGGGCCGTATTCTGGAACCCATCAGCCGGATCAATCAGCGGATTGATGAGATAACGGCCTCGAATCTGTCGCTCCGTTTACCCGAAGGCGAAAGTGCCGACGAACTGACCCAACTGGCGCAACGGTTCAACCGGATGCTCAACCGGCTGGAGGACGCGTTTCGGCTGCAACGGTCGTTTGTGTCGCACGCGTCGCACGAGTTGCGAACCCCGCTGACCGCCATTACGGGGCAGTTGGAAGTGTCGCTGCTGGCCGATGATGAGCCCGACGAACTGCGGGCGACGCTGCGCTCGGTGCTGGACGATGTCCGGGGACTCAACCGCATGGCCAATGGATTGCTGGCGTTGGCCAATGCCAGCATGGATTCATCCGCCGTGCCGATGGGACCCGTGCCACTGGATCGTTTGCTGGAACAGGTTCAACTCGACGTTCAGCGGCTTCAACCGACCTATACCGTTCACCTTCGCATCGATTCGCCGAATGTGTCCTCCGCCGACTGGCAACTGACGGGCAGCGAACCGTTGCTGCGGACGGCTTTTTTCAACCTGCTCGAGAACGGCGGCAAATTTTCGACCGACCAAACGGTAACTCTTCACGCATCCGTCCAACCGAAGTCGATCGAACTGCGGGTGCATAACGCCGGTTCGGTGATTCCGCCCGACCAGCTAGCGGAGGTGTTCATCCCGTTTCAGCGGGGGCGCAATGCCAGCGGACTGCCGGGCTTCGGGATTGGACTTTCACTGACGGAGCGCATTGTCCGCTTGCACAAAGGCGACATCCGGGTTGAGTCGAAGGAAGGCGCCGGAACCACTTTTATCGTCACGCTTCCCCGCTAATTGCATTTCTAACCCCGTTCTAATGTCGTTCTAACACGAGCTTAACACCGGCTTACGACCTTTGTAAGGTCAACCAGGCAGTAGGGTACTAAATGAACCTGAAACCGAGTGGTTGATTTAGTATAAAGACAGAAAAAGCCATGAAAACATACATTTTTGCTCTAGCTCTTAGTGGATTAACGATTTTGAATGCCGCAGCCCAGGACGATACCAAACGTCGGAAGGATGTCACCTATTCGACCCATAATTACAAACACCCCAACAAAGCGGCTGTTGCCCAAAAGTGGGCGAACCAGAAAGGGGAAGGCATTAGCGCCCCGGCGGTGAACAACCGGGCGGTAGCCAACTACAAGCAACCAAGGCTCAACACAGAACCGGTCAACGGTATCCTGGTGCCGCATACGGCTGAGGAAAATCTGGCCAACCGGAACTACAAAATTCAGCATTTCAATGTAGCGGGTCAGGAAGCACCGGCGGCTGAAGTGGCCGGTAACACGCCGAAAGGAACCTTGCCACAGGAGAACGAATAATCCTAAACCTGATTGCCAAAAACGGCTTAACCGCATCTTGTATGCGGTTAAGCCGTTTTTGTTTTGGTCAAACTTCGGATATTCTCAATATGCCGGTAATTCAGTAGACCGGCGGGTGTCTAATGATGAGGTCTATGGGATGGAGCCCATTTACACTTGAGGAAAAATCTAATTTTGTATGCATACGTGATTTATGGTTCAACGCTCCGACCGGAGCGTTGAACCTGTTTCGTTTGAGGATATTTGGAACGGTATGATTAATAAATAGATAAACCGTAGAAATTTTGGTAGTAATTTTTATAAATTGTACCCCATTATGTTTTCTTTAAACAAAATGCAAAAAAGAATTTTTGTTTTGGGACCTATGCCGCACTATTATCTGATCAATTGTTAGAAAAAACTTTAAGTATTGTTGTAATTAGTAATCCTGCATTGGCGTCCTTTATTAAAATCCTTTATTTACTTAAAATCAACTTGAAATGTGTGAACTGGCAACACTTGATATTAATCGTGCTATAATGCACACAATTATTGAAAAAGAAACTAGGCAGTTACATGCCTCTGTTAAAGAGTCACATGAAGCAGTTACTTTGTCAGAGGGAGCAAAAAATGTTATTTATAAAAGACTAACCAATGCATTAGGTTTAAATTCTCGGGCTTTCAGTCTTGAAATTGAAAAATATGACACTGAAAGCATATTTTCATATTGCAAGGGGATAATTCCAAAAGATGATGTTTCTTTTGTTAATGCTTCAAAAAAAATTGCGGATAAACTAGCTGTATCTCAGAAAAGAGGTTTTATTCCTGGAGGATATTTGATTTTTTTAGAATGTACTCATACAGTGAAAAATATACCATGTTTTATAGTAATAAAAGCCGAACCTCATGAAGCAATCAGACAAAGTAATAATGGCGAAAAAGTTTTATTAGAAGTATTAGATGATTTGATTCTTTCGCCATCACAAAAGTTTTTTAAAATTGGAGTAATTTTTAAGAGAGATTTTCCTATAACTGAAGATGAATTTACTAATAAAGTTTACCCTCCAAACGATTATTATGGATGCATATTGTTTGACGAGAACTTTAAGAAGGCAACAAAACCAGCAGAATATTTTTATAAGGATTTTTTAGGTTTTTCTATTTCTAAAAACTCTTTGATACAAACAAAAAAGTTTTATCAGTTTACAGATGGATTTATAAAAGATAGCTCTATAAGTCAAAGTGAAAAAGAAGATGCCTTGAAGAGTTTGAGGTCTTACATCAGGAGTTACAATGATTCGATTATAAATTTTTATCATTTTGCAGAGGATTTTCTTCCTTATGAAATAAAGTCAAGCTATAAAGCCGAAGCACAAGACTATATACCATCTTCTTTTATGAAGGATGCGACACTATTAAAGAAAGAATTAGAGACAAAAAAGATCAATTTTCCAAATAAAGTAATGCTTTCATTACCTGAGGAATTATATGGCGACAGGGTCAAGGTTATTTCTTCTCATGAAATTAAGGTTGAAGAGATAAGCGACGCAAATTATACGTGGGTCAGAATAGCGGGAAAGCCCTATGAATCAAGAAGAAACTCGTGAGAAAGAATTGCGAATGGAATTTCGCACTCTACTACCTCATTTGGAAAGTTGGGGAAATGAAGTTGACAAGACTTTAAAAGAAATACTTCACGAGTTTATTTTGACAAAAAAAGTACAAATTGGTCCAGCATTTAGGGTGAAAGATGAGGACAAGTATATCGAAAAAGTGACTGCGAGGAAAGCTTATAATAATCCCTTGATAGAAACTTCAGATAAGGTAGGTACTCGTGTTGTGCTATTAAATACTAAAGATTTAGTAGATGTTTCAGATGTATTAATGAATCATGATTCATGGAATATTACCAAAGATAGAGAATGGTTGAAAGAAGTTGAAAGCAATCCCAGTACCTTTGATTACCAATCTGAACATTTTGTAGTCACACCAAAAAAAGAAACCCTTTTAGATATTGACTTTAATGCATTAAAGTGCGAAATTCAAATCCGGACTCTACTTCAACATGCTTATGCAGAGGTGAGTCATGATCATGTCTACAAAGGAGCTTATAAAAATGATAAGCCCATTTTAAGGAAGCTTGCTAAATCAATGGCACTTATGGAGGCTACCGATGATTACTTTAATCAAATTTTTGATTTAATCGGTAATCCTAATAACAAAGAAAATGATTTATTGAAAAATCTTGGTATTTTATATAAACATATTGTGCCTGAAAAAGAGGTGTATTATAGCCAAGATTTATCCGATTTGTATTTACCCCTTTTTTATAATAAACCATTTAATGTTGGAAATTTAGATGGGTTTGTTGAAAACAATGCTCAATTAAAAAACTGGATTAATAGGAGTAATCTTCTTCTTTTTAAGCATCCAATTATTATTATGCTTGCTTACTTTCTTAGAAATGATCAAGATTATTTGTGTGAGAATTGGCCTTCAACTAGGAGTCAGTTGGAAGGTCTTCATCTAGGTCTAGGTTACAGCTTTTCGGATTACTAGTATTGTAAATTTAAATAGTTTTTCCGTCGAATATGTATATTATATTCGACGGAAAGATGCTAAAATAATTGTTTTAGATATATGAGAGGAGTTTAAATTTAGGGTAATTATTGCCTTTTTTGTTGTTTTTTCAAGTTGAACGCATGAAAGAATTTCCTTTGGCTCACCTCTGAAAAACTGTAATTTTTTCGACATTTATCAATGAGTTACAAAGAGTGAACCAATGCTTTTTTGGCAAATTCGACCAAACTAATGCAAAAGTTTCGATAATACATTCAACCTGTTATCTTATCACTTCTTCCGAACATACACATTGTTGCTGATCGACTCCAGCCGCACTGCCGGCCCACCGCCGTTGACGGTTCCTTCCAGCAGATAACCGACCATCGGATTCTTCTGCTTTTTGTTTTTGAAGTCGATGTTTAAATCGGAATAGACCTCGCCGGTGATGGTTTTCATGGACAGATTAGCGCCCTTGGTTCCGGACCAGTTCAGGTCCACAAAACCGCTGATGGTTTTGGCAAACACCTCTTCGCTGGCGCCTTCGATGTCGATGTTGCCGTTGATGGTTTCGACGCGCAGTTTGGCTTTGCGGGGCAGAAAAACCTGGTAGTGGATGGTGCTGCAGACGTAAAAATCCTGACCATTCTTTTCGGTGCGCCAGGTCGACGTTTTTTTGCCCGGACAGTCCTCGGCTTTGCCCAGTCGCAAAAGCTCCCGGTCGTAATCGGTTTTGACGCTGATTTCAGTCGCCGTAGACGCCGATTCAACCAGCAGGGCATTGTTGAGCTGACCGCTGTTGATGGTCACCGCAATGCGGACGTAAACCTCCGGTTTGTCCCAATACCGGACCTGAATGCTGTCGGCAAACTTCAGGTGGAGGTTGACGAGCTGGTTCGGCGTGAACGGAAAGGTTTTGTCAATAATTTTTTGGGCGAAGGCCGGGCCGATAGTCAGGCCGGTCAGGAGCAAAAAGAGGAGCTTTTTCACGGGAGTAGTGCAGTTTTTGGTGGCTTACTTTTGCTTGCGGATGTAGATGTTGCTGCTGATGGTATTGAGCTGAATTTCAACTCCTCCGCCGTTGGCCGTTCCTTCGATGTGGTTGCCTCCACCCACACGCGACAAGCCTTCCTTCGCGCTTTTCAGGCCCAGATCAAAGTCGGTGTACATCTCGCCGTTGATCGACCGAAGCTTCATATTGGCCTTCGCATTGGCGGGTAGCGTCACGTCTACCGCTCCCGAAATGGTGGTGATCGACGTCGGTTTTTCCTGGCTTAGATTCGTAAAAAAGACGTTGACTTCGCCGTTGGTGGTGTTGGCGACCACGGGGCCGGTCACACTTTTGAGCGTGATGGGCGAGTTGGTGGTTCGCACTTCCAGGTCGCCGTCCATGTTGCTGATGGTGACTGCTCCGTTCCGCCAGTTGATTTGCCGGAAGAGAATGGCGACTTTTTTGGGCACCCGAATCGTGTAGTCAATGTCTTTGCGGGTGGCTTTTTCGATCTTTAACCCGCCGTTTTCCGGGGTTACGGCCAGCCCAATGCCGGAATTGTCCACGGCCGAATAATACAGCGGTTTCAGTCCTTTGGCCCGTTCCGGCGGTGCTTCCAGTCCCGACGACGCCCGGATGATGACCTCATCGCCGTCGTATCCTTCAATTTTGTATTCACCGGCGTCCATCTCGATAACGATTTTCCGGTCTTTGGCATTGGCGAGTTTAGCCTTGTATTCCTGTGCGTTGGCATCCGGAAGGCAGCATAAAGCCGTGACAATCAATAAACTGATTTTTCTCATTGGTTTGGTCTGTAAAAAGTGGAAATCGAATAAAATCAGGAAGCAGAGCGGTTTTTGGGCTGAGCCAGGCGATTCAGCCCTTCTTCCGCTTTCAGCCGGACCGCTTCCAGGAGTTGCCGGTTTTGGGCGAGTCGCTGCATCGCGTCGACGGCCCGTTTTTCCTGAATCGAAACCAGGGTTTCGATGAGCATGATCTGGACGTAGGGATCGGTCTGAATCTTCAGTGATTGAATCAGGGCTTCCCGAACGCCCGGTTCGTTGGGCAACCGCATCAAAGCCTCACAAGCCGCCAGCCGTACGTTGATGTTTTCATCAAAATTCAGCGTATTGATCAGCAACTGGGTAATCGCCTGGTCGGCTTCCGCCAACTCGTAGCTCTGATTAACAGCCTGAATGCGTTCGCTGGCCGATGTCTGGGCCGCCGGGTCGAAGTTTAGCACCTTTTTAATGGCCACCGTCGACGAACTTTCGAGCGAATCGGTCTGTGCAGAAACCCGGTTGCTGTAATAATAACCGCCCACAAAACCGCCCGCCAGCAGGGCCACACTGGCGGCCATGCGGAGCCCCCAGGTCGTCAGACTTCGGATGCGACCCTCCGAACCCAGCCGGTTGGCCAACCGGTTGTTGAATGCGGAGGACGGCTGCTCGTTGCGGACTTCGGCGAAGTAGCGAAACGGCCCGGCCTGGTTCTCCAGATGGGCGGGAACCGAGGGGCCGCGAAAAAAATCCCGCAAGGCTTTTTCTTCTTCCAGGGTGCTCTCCCCGGCGTAGTATTTTTCGAGCAGCTTTTCAATATCCTGCTTCATAATCGTTGGTCTTTAGGTAACTGTCACGCACCCGCTGTCGGGCTCTCGACAAAATCACGCGGATGTTGTTGACGGTCAGGCCCGTTACCTGTTCAATTTCCTCAAACGAATACTCCTCCACATCGCGCAGATGCAGAATCAGTTTTTGCGGGTCCGGCAAATCGCCGATGATGCGACGCAGGAGCGCGCTGCTGTCTGCTAATTCAGCCTGGCGATACGGCGAAACATCGTCTGCCTGAACGGTTGTCAGGTCGGTATTGCCGTCCACCGTCCGGTTGGCCTGGGATTTTAGTTTGTCCAGACACAGGTTTCGCGTCATCTGCACCGCCAGGGCTTCGACGCTGTGGTACGAGTCCAACTGCTGTCGTTTCGTCCAGAGCCGCAGCAACACCTCCTGCAACGTATCCTCGGCTTCTTCGCGGTTGCGCAGAAACAGTTTGGCCAACCGAAACAGTCGGCCCTGAACGGGGAGTACGATTTGTTTGAAGGCTTGTAAATCCATTTCAGAGACAAAGACGACTGAATAGGTCATTCATTACAGGGATTGTGCGAAAATTCGACTTTTTTTCGACACCCCAACTGGTATAGTCTGGAAACCGGCCGCCCGGCCGCGTTCGAAAGTCCATTGTAATTATTGTAACTACATGGATTACAACGGGAGCATACGTAGAACTACTTGCTACCAGGAAAGAAATAAGGGTAACTACTACGAGAATTTAAGGGAATTCTACCCGATTTTCACCGAAATGCGACCAACTGACCATTCACCACTTGTAAGAACCTGAGAAACTCCCTTATTTTGGCCTAAGTTTCACATCTAACTCATTCATACTAATGAAAAAATTACTCTCCTCACTCCTCGTAATGTCCCTGCTGCTGGTAGGTACGCAATCATTCGCACAATATCAGAAAGGCGATAAATTATTGAATGCCGGTATCGGTTTATCCAGTTACTACGGTGGTGGTCTTCCGATCGGAGCGTCTTTTGAAGTGGGTATTACCGACGAAATCAGTGTTGGCGCACAAGTCGACTTCTACACCTGGGGTTACAACTTCGGAGGGTATAAGTGGCGGTATACTTTTCTTCCGGTTGCTGTGCGCGGTTCTTATCACGTTAATGAATTACTTAACCTGAATAACGACAAATTAGATTTGTACGGTGGTCTGGCCTTGGGCTATTACATTTCAAGCTACAAAGATAATTCAGGCTACTCAGGATTTTACGATAATGCGTATGGTAACCAGGTTCTGTTTGGTCTGCACCTTGGTGGCCGGTATTATTTCAAACCGAATTTGGGTGCCTTTGCAGAAGTCGGTTACGGTGTTTCTGCGCTGAAATTAGGGGTTGCCTTCAAATTTTAATTAGACATCGCCACAACAAAAAACCGCCGGAAGCTCGCTTCCGGCGGTTTTTTGTTGTGAGACAAGAGAGTAGAGAGGTGAGAATAAAGACCGGTTGTGCCATGGTCTTTGCTCTCACCTCTCTGCTCTCTTGTCTATTTCAGACTCTTCACGCCCATATTCCAGAGCATAAATGCGTAAATATCCGCCGTCGACTCGATGTTTTTCTTCGTGTTGCTGGCACCGTGGCCGGAGTTGGTTTCGATCCGGATCAGCGCCGGATTCGGGCCTTTATAGTGTTCCTGCAACGTTGCCGCGTACTTGAACGAATGGGCCGGAACCACCCGGTCGTCGTGGTCGGCAGTGGTGATCATTGTGGCCGGATAAGGGATCCCCTCTTTAATATTATGAATTGGCGAATAGGCATAAATTGCCTTGAATTCGTCGGCGTTATCGCTGCTGCCATAATCCGACACCCAGCCCCAGCCGACGGTGAATTTATGAAACCGCAGCATGTCCATCACGCCCACCTGCGGAATGGCAACCCGGAACAAATCCGGCCGCTGGTTGATGACCGCGCCGACCAGCAAACCGCCGTTGGAACCGCCCCGCAGGGCCAGCTTTTGCGGTGAGGTGTACTTTTGAGCGATCAGGTACTCGGCAGCCGCAATGCAATCGTCGAACACATTCTGTTTCTTGAGTTTCATGCCCTGCTCGTGCCAGGTTTCGCCGTATTCGCTGCCTCCGCGCAGGTTCACAGACGCGTAAATGCCGCCCTGTTCCAGAAACGGAATCAGCAACGCGCTGAAACCGGGGGTGAGGGTGACGTTAAAACCGCCGTATCCGTACAGCATGGTCGGGTTGTTGCCGTCCAGTTGCAGGCCCTTCAGGTAGGTCAGGAACATCGGTACGCGGGTGCCGTCCTTGCTGGTAAAGAACACCTGTCTGGTTTCGTAATCCGCCGGTTTGAAATCGACTTCCGGCGCCCGGAACAGGGTGGTTTTCTTCGTCGCCAGGTCGTAGCGGTAAATGGTGGCCGGAAAAGTGAAGGAAGTGAAGGTGTAGAAAACGAATTGGTCGTCGCGCTCGCCATCAAATCCGCTCACCGTTCCCAGGCCCGGCAACGACACCTCATTTTCGAGCTTGCCGTTCAGGTCGTAGACGTAAACACGCGAGGTGGCATCTTTCAGGTAATTCGCAAAGAGTTTGTTACCAGCCACCGACGCGCCATCCAGTTTTTCGGGTTTTTCCGGAATCAGATCACTGATGGCACCGGTTTTGGGCATCACTCTGGAAAGCTTGTAATTCGGTGCGCCGTTATTGTGATACACCAGCAACTGATCGCCCACATTGTCGACCACCGAGTAGTTGTATTTGAAGCCTTCGAAAAGTCGCTTGAATTGCTTGTCACCGGCCTGCAGGTCTTTATACCAGACCTCGGACCCGTCGGTGCCCTCGGAAATGTTCAGGACCAGAAACCGTTCGTCCTCAGTGGTTTGTGAAAAGAAATACCGCAACGGATGCGCTTTGTCTTCATACACCAGTTCGTCCTGGGCCTGAGCAGTTCCCTGCCGGTGGAAATACACCTTCATGAACTCATTTTTGGACGATAACTCCTGTCCGGCAGCGGGTTTGTCGTACCGGCTGTAATAAAAACCGTCGCCTTTCCAGGCCGCCCCCGTGAATTTCACCCATTCGAGCTTGTCGGGCAGCGGTTTTAAGGTTTGCATGTCCATCACGTAGATTTCCTGCCAGTCGGACCCCGCTTTCGACAGCGCATAGGCGGCATACCGACCGTTTTTCGACAGATCGAAGCTCGTGAGCCGCGTCGTGCCGTCGGCCGAAAGCTGGTTGGGGTCGATTACCACCTCGGGCGTGCCGGTCAGGCCCTTCTGCCGGTATAAAACCGACTGATTTTGCAGTCCGTCGTTTTTGTAAAAGTAAAACCACTCATTTTTACGACCCGGAGCCGAAAAACGGGGGTAATTGATGATCTGTTCGAGCCGCTTTTCCAGTTGCTTCCGGTAAGGAATCTGCTCCAGATACCCGAAGGTAACAGCATTCTGGGCTTTCACCCACGCACCGGTTTCCGCCGACCGGTCGTCTTCGAGCCAGCGGTAGGGGTCGGCCACTTTCGTGCCGTGGTAGTCGTCGATCTGATCCGTTTTGCGGGTTTTGGGGTAGTTTAGGGGAGTGGATTGGGCTATAGCCCCGGAGATTTCAAGCATAAGAAACAGACCAGTCAGGATGGATTTTAAGAACATGCCTATCAAATAGGTTAATAAGAAAATGAGTCGATAAAATCCAAATTACGACTTTTGATCTGATTGGAACGCTGATTGGGCGGATTTAACGGATCAAAACAGATTTTATCTGCGTTAATCCGTTAAATCCGCCCAATCGCATCGGCGACCCGGCCGTGTTCCCACTCTTTACAAAATATCCCACCAATTTTTCACCGCCTGCGTATCGCCCCCGATGTTTTTGGCGGCTGCGGCACTGTTGGCCGCATTGCTGGCCCGGCTTCCACTGGGGTATTTCAGCCGTTTCGGAACGTCTTTCACGTCCGGGTCCAGGCTACCCGATGCCGGGTCGATGAACAGGATTTCGCCGTTCGGTTTTTTCGGGTCCAGCCGCAACCGTTCCATCCAGGCCTGCAACCCCTGCATGTAGAGCGCCAGCCATTTTTGCGTACCAATCACGTTTTTGAACGTGCCGGCTTTATATGGAACCCCTTCAAGGTAGGCCGCGACCACTTTCGAATCCGTGATTCCCCACTGTGTCATGGAAGCGGTTACGGCGGTTTTATAGAGGTCTTCCGCCGTTTCGGTGCCGACGTTCATCCCGCGCGCAGCGGCTTCGGATTTGGCAAAGGCAATTTCGGCGTAGGTGATCATATATCCCTTGGCCGACCCGCTGTAGGCCACCACACCCGGTTTAGACAAGCCAATCATGGTTGGCGAATTGGCTTCCGTGCCATACACTTTGCCGATGTACTTGCCATTCGTGTCGTCCGGACGGGCAAAAATTGGTAATCGCGGATCGTTGACGGATTTCAGATAATCCACCAGGGTCGATGTTACGGCGAATTCCACCAGCGGTCTTTCGACGTCGTTATACGGAAACCGGTTGGTCGTTGAAGCCACATTGTACGGAAAAAAAGCATCCTGGCTGACGCTGGTCAGGGTGTTTTTAACCGCATCTTCAATGACGGTTTTGGCTTCGGCGGGTTGCGCATCGGCGATTCGCAAGGCCATGCGAATCCGTAGGGCATTGCCGATCCGGACCCATTGTTTGGCATCTCCGTTGGCTACGATGTCGCCCCGAATCGGGCCGGATGACGTGTTTTGCAGAATGTCGATTTGCTTTTTCAACGAAGCCAGCAGGCCAGTGTAGACATCTTTCCCTTTGTCATAAACGGGTTGCGGAATGTCGTCGCCTTTGAGGGCCTGCGAATAGGGGATGTCGACGTAGACGTCGGTCAGTACGTGAAACAGCCAGCTTTTCAGGATTTCGGCCACGGCCAGCGTGTGCGGATTGCTTTCTTCCGGGTGCCGGTTGTAGTAGTTCTGGATTTCCTGCAAGTCCATCAGCGGGCCGGCATACAGGCTGTTCCACAAACCGTCGTTGGTAAACAGAAAACGACCGTCGGAGGTCTTGTCGGTGCCCATCCAGTATTGCGAAAGCTCCATGCCGATGCGTCCGTTGAAATACGTATCGTACATCAGATCCGACGCCCGTTTTTCGGCATTGGCCAGGAGGAATTCGGGCTGGGTTTCGCTGGAACGAGCCGGATCGGTGTTCAGCTCCTCAAAGTTTTGGCATCCTGAAAAGGCGATCAGCAGGGCCGCCAACAGGAAAATGGTATTGAATTTCATGGGAATAAATGTTATGATTTTGCGTGCCCGGTCCGGGCTTGCCTTAAAACGTCATGTTGATATTCACACCGTAACTGCGAACCGCGGGCAGGGCACCGCCTTCAAAACCAATCTGGTTGCTGATGGAATTGGTGATGTTCGCCGGGTCCACATTAGGCGCATTGCTCTTAATCAGCCAGAGGTTCCGGCCCGTCAGGGTGAGCCGCAAAGCCTGCATCCGGATTTTTTTGGCGACGGCATCCGGGAAATTCCAGCCCAGCCGAACTTCACGTAAATAGATGAAGCTGCCATCGTATAAATTGGCTTTGCTGATCCGGTTTCCACCATCGGCGTTGAAGTGCGTGCGGGCCGTAATCACCACATCGTTCGGGGTGCCGTCGGCTTTCACGCCCGGGTTGATCAGCCCCTTTTCGCGAATATCGCCCACGGCGGTTTCAGCCAGCATACCGGATTTATTGCCGTACAAATTGGTGTACGAAAAGAAATCTCCGCCTTTCTGGAAGTCGACCAGCGCAGAAAGATAAAGGCTCCTGAAACTGAATGTATTGGAGAGACCACCGATAAAATCGGGGTTGGCATCGCCAATGATCACCGGTGTTGGCGTGACGTTGTAGGTGCCATTGGCACCCACCGTTCGGTTCCCATTGGCGTCGTAGACGTAGTCCGTACCAAGCATGGTGCCCAGCGACTTGCCTTTTTGCGCCACCATCGAGACCTTGTTGGTACGACGTTCCGTGCCGATCACAAACCGCTCGATCCCTTGGATGTTATCCGTGTTGAGGTCAAGCACGGTATTTTTGTTTTTCGAAAAGTTCAGGGCCATACGCCAGCTAAAATTGCGGGTGGTCACGGGCGATGCCGAAAGCGTTAGCTCAATGCCCCGGTTCTGAACCGTTCCGCCGTTGACAACTTTAGTCGAAAAACCGCTTTCGGCGGGTATCTGAACATCCCAGATCTGGTTTTTGGTCCGACGGTCGTAGTACGTAAAATTAAGCCCGAGCAATTCATTGAAGAATTTTAAGTCAACACCGCCTTCTACTTCCGACGAAAGTTCCGGTTTTAACTTGCTGTTAAACAGCTTGTCGGACGTGCTTTGCAGCGGGAATGTATTAAACGGTGCCACGTAATCATAATACCGGGAAACGCTGTAGGGGTTGGCATCGTTTCCGACCTGTGCATACGACAGACGCGCCTTGCCGAGGGTGAGCCAGTTGGTCTTGGGCAACACATCCGAGAAGATAAAGGAACCGGCAACCGACGGATAGAAATACGAGAAATTACCGGTTTGCTGTAGCGTCGAAGCCCAGTCATTTCGGCCCGTAGCCGTTAGATACAGTAATTTTTTATACCCCAATGTGGCCGACGCAAAAAGGGAATTGGTCTGCCGGTTTCCGTATGCATTCGAAATCGTTGCCGGAAGAACCGAATTTTGCAACACATACACCAGCGGGTTCTGAAGGCCGCCATTCGTGGTGCCCGCGTCCACACTCGATTTGATGCTCAGGATGTTACCACCCGCCACGGCCTCCAGGCTCAGTTTGGAATCCATGAATGTCTTGTTCAGATTCAGCGTGCCCTGGTAGTTGGTTTCGTTGTTGATCGCTACCCGTTTGGCATACGACCCAACGAAAAACCCTTTGGCACTGCGCACTTCGTCGAGGTGATTTAGGTAATCCGAGAACACCCGCACGTCGGCCGATAGCCAGTCGTTGATTTTATACGTCAAACCGGCATTGCCGAAATAGCGGTTGTTCTGATCGGTGTTGAAGCTTTCATACTGGTTCCAGTACGGATTTTGGGTAAACGCCGGTTTTTGAATGTTCCAGGCCGTGCGGTTCCACGATTGCTCTGTTCCGTCGGCGTATTTGTAGTCTTTCAGATACGCATCGTCGATCTGGCGCTGGCCATACATGACGTAAAACAACATGGGGTTGTTGCCGAAAAAGCCGGTTCCGGGTCGCCCTTTGGAGTTGTCGTGTACGTAATTGATGCCACCGCTGAAGGTGAATTTGTCGGTAAATTTATACGTCGTGTTAAGGCTGATGAAAAACCGGTTCAGGTGGCTGCCGGGATAAATAAAGTTCTGCTTCGTTTGCCCCAGCGAAAACCGGATGGAGCCTTTATCGGAACTGCTGGCAACCGACAAGTTATTGGAAAACGTGAAGCCGGTTTTGAAAAAATCCTTCGCATTGTTGGGGTGGGCGCTCCAGGGAGCGGTTTTTCCGAAATTCGGATTGTTCCGATCCTGGTCCCACGACCAGTAGTGCCGCACCAGCGTGCCGTCCAGTTTTGGCCCCCACGATTCATCGGTGCCGTAGTCCGGAATCAGGTCATATTTGCCTTTCCCATCATTGTCGTCATACGTTCCACCGCCGGGCAGAAAACCGGTCGGATTCTGATTGACATACAATTTGGTGAATGCGGAGCTGCCCCCGCCCCCGTACGAATTCTGTAGTTTGGGCAACATCGAAACCTGGTCGACCTGCATGTTGAGGTCATAATTGACCGAAATACTGCCGGACCCTTTGCCGGTTTTGGTGGTGATGTAAATGACGCCGTTCTGCCCGCGGCTGCCGTACAGGGCCGTCGCAGCGGCTCCTTTCAGCACCGAAATGTTTTCGACATCATTGGGATTGATCAATTGGGCCGGGTTGCCGTAATCATAGCCGCCACCTCCGGTACCCTGTCCACCCGTTGTTCCGTAGGAGTTGAGGTTCATGTTGGCCATCGGCACGCCGTCCACGATAAAAAGGGCGTTGTTGTTGCCGGAAATGGATTTCAGTCCGCGAATGGTCACCCGCGACGAACCGCCCATGGAACCGCTGTTGCCGCCGATCTGCACGCCCGCCAGTTTGCCCTGCAACGAATTGATAAAGTTGACTTCCCGGGCTTCCTGAATACCGCTTCCGTCGATCTGTTGTATGGCATAGCCCACATTGCGGGTGTTGCGCTGAACCCCCAGCGCGGTTACCACCACTTCGCTCAGACTTTTGACGTCCGGTATCAACTTGACGGTCACTTTCGACATGGCGGGTGTGACCTGGACCTCCTCGGTTCGGAAGCCGATGGAAGAAATGGTTAAGGTCTGGTTGCCGGATGGCATGGAAACGGTGAAGGTTCCGTCTCCGGCGGTGGTGGTTCCGGTGGTGGTTCCTTTGACGACCACATTGGCCGCGGGGACTGCCGCACTGGTCTCATCAATGACTTTTCCGGTGACTTGCCGGTTTTGAGCCTGGACATGCTGCGTCCACATCGCTATGCCGAACAGCGTCAGCAAGCAATTGCATAAATTTTTCCTCATGGGTTTAGTGTTAATTGGGTAACAATACTTCGGTAATGTTACATATTATAATGATAATATAAATCTAATTTATACGTTTGTTTGGCTGTAAAATGGAAGAAACATCCAGTTTAAGATTCTAATGTTGCTATTTTTTCGAGACCGTTCAGAAATCTAATGGGCTGGTTAAAAACCAAGTACACCGGTTTTTACGGATACCGGAAACGGCTTTTCGAATAGAAATAGTGAATAGAAATAGTTTATAAAAGCGGGAAATGAAATAGTATTGCAGTGTGATTGGTAACGAATCAATTTCGCTATCGAAACGAGTTTGTCTTAATTCCTGTCTTTCTAGTTACCATAAACCGCATTATATGCCTAAAAATCTACTTTCAAAAGTTGGAATCGTATTGGTATTGTTGTTGGGAGCCGCAACGCTCCGTGCCCAGGTGGTGGTTTCGTGGCCACAAAACGGGATGGTCTTTCAGCGTGGTTCCGACAACAAAGCGAGCGTAAAATGCATCATTACCTCGACCAACGGGCAGGCCATTTCGTCCCTGCAACTGCTGTTTTACAAGTATACCCTGGCCAGCGGCACGCAGGGGCCACTCAATCCGGTGACGGGCAATTCGCAAAGCTGGACGACGGTGCCGATTTCCGGGGGCGGGACGTGTCAGGTTACCGCTCAGATCGACGTGGCTGGCGGGATGTATAAAGTCAAAGCGAAAGACAACAGCGGTCGGGAAACGGCCGAATTCGACCTCGGCGTCGGCGAGGTGTTTGCCATTGCCGGCCAATCCAACGCTTCGGGCATTGTGAATGCAAACAACCCGGCTTATGAAACGGGTAATGCGACCTTCGTCCGGTTTTTTAATGAGAAAGACCAGAGTAACAACCTGCAGGGGTTCGAAGAAAACGATCCGGGAAAGTGTGCCGGTTGTTCACCCGAAACGGTTTATTTTCAATGGTATTGGGGCGGATTGGGCAACAAGCTAATACAGACGCTGAATGTGCCGGTGGCCTTCTACCAGAACTCCATGTCGTCAACGAGCGTGGTGGAATGGCGAAACAGCAGCCAGAACCGCAATACGCCCTTCAACGATGGACAGCCCCGGTTTATCAACGGGTTTCCGTACCGGAATTTGAAGAATTTTCTGACGGGCCGGGCCAAACAGACGGGCTTACGGGCTATTCTCTGGCACCAGGGCGAAAACGACATCCGGGGGGATCCTTCTGCGCCCAATGACTCGCCTGCCAACACAACGGGCGGTTTTCCGAGAGCGACGCGGTATTATGACGTACGGACCAATGCCATCAATATGTCAGAAACCGATGACAACATACTGAATGAATTGATCGGGCAAAGCCGGGCCGATCTCGGTGCCGATGTTCCCTGGGTCGTTGCCCAGGCCAGTCATCTGCGTGGTATCACCGATCCGCTGGTCATTCAGCGGCAGGTTAAGGTGATCGGGTATGCCACCCACGAGAACAGCAATCCGGCCGCTGCACCCAAAGCGTTTGGCGATCCGTTTGTGTCGCCCTATGGCCGGGCCAACATCTTCAATGGCCCGAATACCGACCAGTTTGGCAATTCATACCGGCAACCGGATCCCGATAAAACGCATTTCAACAACCTGGGACAGAGCGCCGTTGCGACGGAATGGAACAAGGCTCTGACGACGGCGTATAACGGGCAGACCTTTTTCAACGCTTCGGTACCGATGCTCAACAGGGGCGAAACGACCGGTGTGCCGACCAACGTGGCCTGCAATCCGACGACGCCCCCCGTGGTTAGCGGCAACTTTGACGGCTATCTCTACGGCGCGGACTGCGAAACGTTCCGGGGCTGGGCCTGGGACGCCAATCAGCGAAATACCCCGATTTCGGTTCAGATTCTGGACGGAACAACGGTTATTGCTACCCTGACCGCCGATGAATTCCGGCAGGATCTGGCCAACGCCGGCAAAGGCGACGGACGCCATGCGTTTCGCTACTTCATCGACAACAGCCTGAAAAACGGGGCGAAACATAGCCTTTCGGCCCGCGTAACGGGCAGCAGTTTTGTGCTGAAAAGTGGCCCCAAAGTGATTGAATGTCAGGGAACCGGCACACCACCACCGGCCAACAACCCGCCACAACCCCCCACGGTGGCCGCGTTGTCGGCCCAGCAGGGCGTAGCCTATTCGACGACTTTACCGGCTTTTACGGACCCGGATGGCGAAACACTCACCTACGGTTTGTCACCCGTACCGACCGGCCTGGGCTTCAATCCGGCCAGCCGGGTGCTGAGCGGGACGCCCACGGTCAATGGCACGTTTACCCTGACGTATACGGCAACCGATCCGCGGGGCGGCACCGGCTCAACACCGGTAACCTTGACGATACAGCCTCCGGCTACACAACCGCCATCGTCGACTACCGTGACGGGCAGCTTTGAAGGTTACCTGGACAAAGTGGAGTGCGGCACCATGCGGGGCTGGGTTTGGGATCGGAACAAGCCCAATACTCCCATGACGGTTGAGTTTTACGCCAACGGCGTTGCCATCGGCACGACCGAAGCCAACATTTACCGGCAGGATCTGAAGGATGCCGCCAAGGGCAACGGCGCTCATGCGTACAGCTTTACGACACCGGCCAGTCTGAAGAATAATGCCACGCATCAAATCAGTGCAAAGATCCTGAACAGCAGTTACACCCTGAAGGGGGCGCCGAAACCGCTGACGTGTGCGCCCCCGGCGGCCCGCGTGTCGGCGGGTGTTCCGGAGCGAAACTTGACAGTGACGGTTTTGGGTAATCCGGTGGGCGAAACCATTGGGGTGGAAGTCCGCGGAGCCGAAGGTCAATCCCTGCATTTACAGCTTTCCGATCTGAATGGCCGCACGCTGGCAGAACAGGACGTGGCCGAAGCCGGAGCCGTTGAAATTCAGCACTTGCCGGTAGGACGACAGCCGACGGGCTTGCTTCTGCTGCGGGTCGTGAGCGGTCAGCAAGCGGTTACGGTCAAGGTGCTGAAACCGTAGAAAGACAAGAGAGATAAGACAAGAGAGGAAAGACGGGAGAATAAAGACAGCCAGTAGCGGTTTTTTGTCTTTTCTCTCTGGTCTTTCCTCTCTTGTCTTAACAACATTTGCAGGTTACCGATCTATCTGTTAATTTACCCTGATGTTTCCGTTTCGGTGACAAATGAAACTAACCCGTATCTTGTTCCTGCTCTGCTGGCTGATCGTCCTCGGGTCGCCGGTGGCTTCGGGAGCCCCGAAAGACCCGCTCAGTCAGTCCCTCCGGATTGATCACATTGGCGTTGACGATGGTCTGACGCAAGGGTCGGTGTATCACATGCTGACCGACAGCCGGGGGTTTCTGTGGTTGGGTACGCAGGACGGTCTGAACCGGTATGACGGGGCGCATTTTCGGCATTACCGCCCCAATCTGACCGATTCCACGGCCATTGTCGGCATCAATATCTCCGGGATTGTGGAAGATCGCAACGGCAATCTCTGGATTGGTACGGAATACGGGCTCAACTACTACGACCGGGCGACCGACCATTTCACCTGCATTTATTCGTATTCGAAAGCCAAAAAACCGTTAAAAAGCAAAACCATTCCGTTTTACGCCAACGGCCAGGAGGTGCTGTATTACAGTGAAACCGAAGGACTGGTTTCGTTGACGATCAAAACCCGCCAGAAGCTGGTGCTGGACCCGGGAGTCCGGCCCACGCATGAATACGACCAGTTGAATTCGACCGTTCGGACTCCGCTGGGCGATGTGTGGCTCCACGCGCCAACCGGTTTGATTCGGTATAATCTCTACGAACGGCGGGCTCACTATTATTTCAGCAACCACCCCACCAACGAAGCGGGCCCGGCGGTGGGTGTTTTCTCGTTTCATTGCGATACGGCGGGGGTGGTCTGGCTCGGAACCGCAGCCGGTATGATTCGGTTTGAGCCACAAACGGGTCGTTATCAAACGTTTATGCCGGATGGCGGACGTTCTCTGACTTCGGTTTACACGATTGCGGAAGACCACGACGGTCGGTTGTGGCTTGGCACCCAGCGAAGTGGAATCTGGCTGTTTGACAAAAAGACCAACCGGTTTAGCCCCGTCAGCGGTTTTACCAACAGCTCCCGGCAATTATCCGATTACGAAATCTGCAAAATCTACATCGACCGACAGGGCATTATCTGGGCGAATACCGACCCGGATGGCCTGGCCCGTATCGTGCCGGGCAGTACTTTTTTTGGCGGCATGGCCGTTTCCAAAAACGAACCGCACGTGGCCAAAGACCCGTCGACGCTCAGCCATTTTGTGGTGCGCGGTTTTCTGGAGACCTCCCCAACGGAGTTGTGGATTGCCACCGAACGAAGCCTCGACGTGTTGGACCGCTCCCAAAATCGCATCATCCGGCGGTATCTGACGCAGGCTAAATACAGCGATTTGCCCTCCCGAACCCTCATCAAATGCCTGTATAAAGACCCGCAGGGCCGAATCTGGGTCGGCACGAACGGGGGCGTTTTTACCTTCGATAAAGAGAAATCAACCTTCCGGAAAATTCCGCTGCCGGGTTCGCCCAACAGCAAGGTAGTCGAAAATTTTGTCCGTCGGCTGTTGGCCATCGATGACAATACCATGCTGGCGGCCACCGAAGATGGCCTTTTTCTGCTCGATGTTCGCCAGAAGAAGTTTACCCTGCTGCCGACGATGGTTCATCAGAACATTTTTAGCCTGGCCCGCGACCGCGCCGGTCGCTACTGGGTGGGAACCTACTCGGCCGGATTCTACTGTTATGAGCGGCCACCTATTGGCAAAGAGGTTGAACCACAGCAAATTGTGAAAGGTCTGGACGGCTATACGGTTCTTTATTTTTACGAAGATCCCGTTCATCCCATCGTCTGGATGGCGACGGACAAAGGGCTGGCGGCTCTGAACACCAAAACCGGCCGCATCAGCCTCTATGACCAGCAACACGGGCTGGCGAATCCGTTCATTTACGGCATTCTGCCGGATCACCAGAACCGGCTGTGGATGAGTACAAACCGGGGCCTGGCTTTCTTTAATCCCACTACAAAGAAGTTCAAAAACTTCGACATGTCCGACGGGTTGCAGGGCTACGAGTTCAACGGAAATGCGTATTTCCGAACCCGGGACGGCGAGCTGTTTTTTGGTGGGGTGAATGGATTTAACCGGTTTTATCCGGAGCAGTTCCGGACCAGTTCGTATATGCCGGCGGTTCATATTCACACGATGAGCGTCAATGAAAAGCCTTATCAGTCAGAGGGTTATATTGGTGAGGTGGCCCGAGTCGAACTGCCTTACAATCAGAATACCGTAGCCCTTGAATTTACAGCCCTGGACTATTATAGCAACGGCCGGAACCAGTACCAGTATCAACTCGTTGGCTACGATGACCAGTGGGTGCAGTCGGGGCTGGACACCTACGTCCGGTATGCCAATCTGCCGCCGGGAACCTACACCTTCCGGGTAAAAGCGGCCAACAAGGATGGGCAGTGGAGTCCGAAAATCAAGCGGTTGACGGTGGTGATTCAGCCGCCGTTCTGGCAACGGGCGTGGTTTCTGGTGTTGCTGGGATTACTGGTCGGCGCGATCGGTTTTTACTGGCTTCGCCGGCGCGAAAACCGGATTCACCGGCAGCACCAGCGGAACACCCGGCTGGCCGTGGAATTGCAGGAGCAGATCAAGAAAAACCTGGCCCGCGATCTGCACGACGAGATCGGAACCCAACTGGCGACGCTGAAACTGTACGTCGGGCGGCTGGTCGATCCGCCCACCCATCCCGTTCGGTCGACCTCTTTGAGCGAGCTGGCGCGGCAACTCATCAGCGACATCATCGGCAACATTCGCAACCTGCTGCGGGAGCTGAGTCCCCGAACGCTCGAGCAGTATGGCTATGCGGCTGCCGTGGAAGAACTGCTTTCCCGCATCGACAAATCGACGATTGAAACGCACTTCTGGGCCGACGAACTGCCGGCGCGGCTGAATCCCGAAACCGAACTGATGCTGTACCGGATTACGCAGGAATTATTGAACAACACGCTGAAACACGCCAACGCGCGGCAGGTGAGTATTCGGCTGGTGTATGAAGAACCGCTATTGAAACTCTATTACAACGACGACGGCCAGGGGTTCGACTACAAAGAAGCCCGGCGGGGGTTGGGCATCGGCAACATCGAGTCGCGGGTGGCGCTGATCAACGGCGAAATCGACTGGCAATCGACGCCCGGCGATGGCACACGGGCCATTGTAACATTAACCTACCGGCCGACGAGCCGGTTTTCGCTGGACCGGCTGGAGCGGTCGATCAAAAAAGTGACGGCTTTGTTTTAATTCCGTCTTAAGGGTGGTATGACCAATTTGCACATCAACGGAAGAGTCTGGCTGGAAGCCCAGGAACGGTTTTTCGGCATCGGCCGGATGGAACTGCTGGAACACATTCAGCAGACGGGGTCGATCAACCAGGCAGCCAAGGAGATGAAAATGTCTTACAAACGGGCCTGGGAACTGGTTCAGTCGATGAACAGCCAGGCCGACGCGCCCCTGGTGAGCACCCAAACCGGCGGTGAGCGCGGTGGGGGAGCCAGTGTGACGGAAGAAGGTCTCAAATACCTCACCTATTACCGCGGACTTCAGCAACGGTTTCAACAGTTTCTGGCCGAAGAAGTGAACCATTTGCCCATCTGATTTCAGTTACGCATTCTCCCTGAACCGGCTCTTTTTTTTGCTCCCGGGGTCGGCTCCTGTTCCCGCACCCGGATTTCAGGCAAAAATAATTTACTGCCCAAAACCGCTTATTTCTCCCGAAAACCCTCCTTTTTTGTCCCGTTCCCTCGAATAGGGGCCTAATAAAATCTTTTTTAATCGTTCCGAAATCCAAAAATCAAGTTGACTCGTTCGTATGGGTGTCTTTTAAGAAGATCCTTTTTATACACCCTATTAACAAATTCACTTTTCATATGGAAGAATTAACAAGTACCTCTACCCCCAAGAAAGGCCCGAGCGTACCCGCCATTCCATCAGTTGAACGTCGGATGTTTCTACGCGCATTAGGCTTAACGACTGTTTCGGCGGCTGCCTTTCTAACGGCTTGTCAAAATTCAATGAACGATGTTGCTCCCAAGTATTCAGGAGCCCGGCTTTCGGCCGACGGTGTGAGTTTCGGAGAAGGTGATTTTGCCATTCTGAACTACGCTTACGCCCTGGAGCAACTGGAAACGGCATTCTACATGGCTGTTATCGAGAAGAAAACGTTCGCTGCCGGGAGCAAGGAAGAAATGATTTTCAAGGATATTCACGATCATGAGTTGATTCACCGTGAGTTTTTCAAGCTGGCGATTCCGGCCGACAAACGCATTGGTGATCTGGAATTCGACGTAAGCAGCATTGATTTCACCAACCGCCGGGAAGTGTTGAACACGGCGCGGGTGCTGGAAGATACCGGGGTGGCCGCCTACAACGGTGCGGGTCCGCTGATCTCGAAAGCAAACTCCATTTACCTGACCCTTGCCGGAAAAATCGTATCGGTCGAAGCGCGTCACGCTTCCCTGATCAGTTCCATCCTGCAACCGGGTGGTGGGTTGTTTGCCGGTGACTACGTTGTGGATAACAACGGGTTGGAGAAAGCCCTAACGGTTTCGGAAGTATTGGGCAGAGCGGGTCGATACATCAAAACCGCCATCAACCCTGCTTCACTGCTTGCCCTGGAATCATCCAAATCATAAACCTTACGAACGATCATGAATCTTCTCGGAATATTCTCACAAATTGAAAAAGCTGATCCGGAAATTGGCGAAAAAATGGATTATTCGCGCCGGAAAATGTTGAAAACCACCTCGGTAGCGGCTGCGGCTACGCCCATGTTTTTTGCCGCGATGGTGAACAAGGCCTTTGCCGCTGAAGGTTGTGCCGGTGATGCCATCGCCATTGTCAAATACGCTTTGACGCTGGAATACCTGGAACGCGATTTCTACCGTGCCGGTCAGTTCAAAGCGGGTTTACTGCCTGCGGGAACCCGTCCTTATGTGGTGCAGATTGCCAAACACGAAGCACAGCACGTTGATTTGCTGGAAGGTGTTCTGGGTATCAAACCGAATGCCATGCAGCCGAAATACAACATGGCTACGCTGAACGCAGCCCTGGCCGACTACCCAACTTTCCTGACCTATGCGCAGGCGCTGGAAGACACCGGTGTTCGGGCGTATAAAGGACAGGCCGCCTGTTTGCTGGAAGAAGATACGGCAACATCCCGGACTGTTCTGGCGGTTGCCCTGCGGATTCACTCGGTAGAAGCCCGTCACGCGGCTGCTGTTCGCTACATGCGGGATCTGCGCGTATGGCCATCAGGCGGTCAGAACGGAACAGAACCGGATCCGAAAGTTTATATGAATGAAGATCAGGGAACACAAGGTGGTGCCAACCTGGTTGATTTCTTCAACATGCAGGAAAATAAAATGAAGTTGTACAGCCCCGATATGTCTACCCGGAGTGTGTACGAATCATTTGACGAAGCGTTGACTGCAGAACAAGTGCTGGCCATTGCCGGTCCGTTCTTTGCCGCGCCGATGTAATTGGATAAAGATTGTGATTTTTTGAAAAGACCGACATATGTCGGTCTTTTTTTTCGCTGGTTGAGTTGGTTTTTTAACGGATCATCGTGTGGCGGTCCGGGAGCGATCCTTTCTATAAAACCTACCTTTAAGTGAGTAGTTTGATGCTTGCCATTCCGGATTTATGCCTACTTCACAGTGGGTAATCAAACTAAAAATGCCGTTTAATCACTGATACACAACGGAACCGTTTGCTAATCACATTGGTAGCCGGAATTCCTGATTTTCTTTCCCGTTGGCTTCTTTTTTAGTGACCGCCCACTCGTTTTATTCATTATTTTTCCGTTAACAACGATCGGAGAAATGGTACATACCCGTGATTTTTTTCCACCTGTAATGGTATGGAAATAGTCGCCTTATCAGACAAGACGGTTTTTTTGGTAGGAATCTGGAACTCCTCAAACCGGCCTGTCAAAAATTACCGGTGAACGGCGTCAATGCACCACGACAGCGGGGCCATAGCATTGACCAAACCAATGCCATCGGCTGGCACCAACGCGATGAAAGCGGCCATATCGAAACAGATGCAAAGCAATTTTAAAACAGAAACCAGTTGTTTGTCAGTGTTTTGTGAGCAGGTTTGACCTTGCGCTAGGAAGCTGGCCCGGGCTGGGACTATTCAGATTCGGTCCCGGCAGCAGTCGTCAAAACCGGGAGCTGAAGCCGTTGGAAGGCTGGGACAAACAGCGGAATTTCGAACAACTGCCGGGGTTGTCTGCCGATTTTGCGAGAATAATGGGCGGGGATCTACCTCGTTTTGCGATAGTAGTAAGACAAGCCCCTGGGACTGGTATCCGGTTTAATCTTCGAAAAATGATACCTTATGGAGAATTCGGGGCTACTGCAGAAAATACTTATGATGTGATCTTCACTTATTCGGGACATTTTTCCACCACAAAATTCTGAAAAATATAATTAAATTTAGCACGAGTAACCCTGTCCAATATGTCCAAACTTATACAACTCGCAACGCATTCCTCAGCGCGGGGAGATCTTACCGTTTTTGAAAAAATATTACCCGGTGAAATAAAAAGGGCTTTCTATATCTATAATGTCGGGTCGCCAACCCAGGAACGGGCATTGCATGGACATCGGAAAGAGTCGAATGCCCTGATTGCACTGGCCGGCCAATGCCGGATATTCGTTACCAATGGAGAAGAAGAAAAGTATTTTCATCTCACCGTTCCGAACGAATGCCTGGTGATCGAACCCGGCGACTGGCATATTATTGACGAGTTTACGAAAGATACGGTTCTGCTGGTGCTCTCGAACGAGTGCTATGACCCATCCGATTACTTCTTCGACCGCCCATGATTCCGCATTTAGACCTCAGGCAGGTGAATCAGCCCTACTCAGAGGCTCTGCAAACCGCGGCCTGCCGGGTTCTGTCGTCGGGCTGGTATGTGTTGGGGCACGAAGTGGAGGCTTTTGAGACCAGTTTTGCGGCCTACTGTGGCGTCAAACATTGCATTGGCGTCGGCAACGGACTGGAAGCTATTCATTTGATTTTCAAGGCCATGAATTTTCCGGAAGGGAGTGAAATCATTGTGCCGGCGAATACCTACATTGCCACCATTCTGCCCATTACAGCTTTGGGGCTGACACCGGTCTGGGCCGAGCCCGATCCGCGAACCTATACCCTGGCGGCACCGCAGATTGAACCCCTGATTACGGAAAAAACCCGCGCCATCGTCGTCGTTCACCTCTACGGACGCTGCTGCGACATGGCACCCATTGAGGAACTGGCCCGGAAACACAACCTGAAACTGATTGAAGACGCGGCCCAGGCCCACGGGGCTACCTACCAAAACCGCAAAGCCGGGAATCTCTCCGACGCGGCCGCATTTAGTTTTTATCCGACCAAAAACCTGGGCGCTCTGGGCGATGCCGGCGGGGTGGTCACCAATGACGACGAGCTGGCGCATCAGGTTCGACTGCTCCGCAACTACGGTTCCGAGCAGAAATACATTCACCGGATTCCGGGCATGAACAGCCGACTCGACGAACTACAGGCGGCCTTTCTGGGGGTCAAATTAGCGCACCTCGACGCGGATAACCGGCGTCGGCAAGCACTGGCAGCCCGGTATCTGGCTGAAATTCACCATCCTTCGCTCCAACTGCCCCCCGCCGATACCATCAATCAGGATGTCTGGCATCTGTTTGTGGTACGGCACCCGCAGCGGGAGGCTTTCATGACGTATCTGCGCCAGAAAAACATCGGCACGGTGATTCATTATCCCGTGGCACCCCACCAGCAGGACGCCTATACGGAATACCGTTATCTGGATTTACCCCTGACCGAACAACTACACCGGGAGGTGTTGAGCTTGCCCCTCAATACCGTCCTGACCGATGCCGAAGCGGATTATATTATCGAAACCATTAATGAATCCCCTTACTGATGTTACTCTCTGTCATTATCCCGGTTTATAACAGCGAACGCACCATCTTTCCGCTGGTGGAATGCCTCACCTACGAACTTGCAGCTTACCCCTTCGAGATCGTGCTGGTGAACGATGGCAGTCGCGATGCTTCCGAAGAAATCTGTGAAACGCTGGCCCAAACGTTTCCTCAGGTTCAGTTCATCTCCCTGCGCAAGAACTTTGGCGAATTTCAGGCCGTCATGTGCGGGTTGAACCACGCCCGGGGCGAATACTGCGTGATTATCGACGACGACTTCCAGAATCCCCCACAGGAAATCATCAAGCTGCTCCGCGAAGCCCAGCAGGGCCACTACGATGTGGTGTATTCGCAGTATGAGAAAAAGAACCACGTTCTGTTCCGCAACATGGGCAGTTGGCTCGTGAACCGACTGACCACCTGGTTGTTGCGAAAACCGTCTGATTTATACCTGTCCAGTTTCAAACTGATCCGGCAGGAAGTGGTGCAGGAAATCATTCAGTATAATGGCCCGTATCCGTATCTGGACGGCCTGATTTTCCGGACCACCCGCAACATTGGCCGCGTGATTGTGCAACACCACAAACGCCAGGAGGGCGATTCAAACTATACCTTCCAGCGACTGATTTCACTCTTTCTGACCATCTTTTTCGGCTATTCGGTTCAGCCGTTGCGCCTGCTGACCACGCTGGGTATTTTCATGATTCTGCTGAGTATGGTTGCGGGTTTGGCCGAAACCGTCGGTTCGTTGCTAACGCAGCATTGGCCCGCAAAAGATCATCTGCTGTGGGTGACGATTTGCCTGATCGGCGGGATTCAGCTTTTTGGCATGGGACTGCTCGGTGAGTACGTCGGCCGACTTTTTATGATGCAAAGCGGACTGCCGCAATACGTGGTTAAATCGGAACATTTCAACTATGATCGGAAACCGGGACGAGTACGAAAGTATGTTCCAAGTGGAGCGTAAACTCTGGTGGTATCGCATTTTACACCAGAAAGTTATCCAACAAATTCAATCCCATTTTCCTGCTAATCAGTCCATCCATATTCTGGATGCCGGTTGCGGAACCGGCGGTTTGCTGGATGCATTGCGTCAGGCGGGTTATGCGCAGATCGTGGGCTTCGATGCGTCGGTCGATGCAGTTGCCTTCGCCCGGGAACGGCAGGTGGCCGTCGAACTGCATGATTTGCGGGCATTTGCGTCCTTTCATCCGGGTGAAACGTTCGATGTCATCATCTGCAACGATGTGCTTTGTTACTTCAGGGACGAAGAACTCCTGGCGGTTCTGGACAGTTTTCGGAAGCGACTTCGCCCCGGCGGAATTTTCATCAGTAACAACAACGCTTTTCCGGTTTTGCGCGGCACGCATGATATCGCGCTGCACATCATCCGGCGGTTTGTGAAAGCGGAGTTTGCCCGATTCGCTCCGCAAGCGGGTTTTTCGATTGAACAGTTGGAATACTGGAATTTCTGGCTGACCGTCCCGATCTGGTTGCTCCGCAAAGCGCAGCTTCTGGGGCAGCGCCTGAGCCCTTCCCCGTCCGTTCAATCCGATGTGAAATTGCCGCCGTTGTGGATGAATGAACTGATTTTCAACTGGCTAACGGTCGAAAACCGCTTTTTCCGCACTCCTCCTTTCGGGAGTTCCCTTTTCACGGTGATGCGTTGATGGAAAACCTTCTCTATTCGCTCCCATTCCGGCTTTTCGGTATTTTTCTGCTCATGGGCTGGAGCCTTCTGCTCGGGTGGAGAGTCCGGTCTCCGGACTCCCGGCCCCGGCTTTCGGGGCGGAACGTCCTCGGCCTTTCGTTCGTGCTGTTCATCGGCGTTCGGCTGCTCTACGCCCCGGATCGGGAACAAAATGTAGATACCAGCACCTGGATTGCCACGGCCCTGACGGTTGGCAAAGCCGATGATCCGCTGTCGACGCTACTCAACTATTCGGATGGCCGACCGCTGGCCGTTCTGCCGCTGGCCATCGCCGAACTGATGGGCATTCCGCTGAATTACCGCATTACCGACTTCATTGGGGTAGTGCTGTGGTGCCTGACGCTTTGGCTTTTCTGGCGAATTCTGAAAACCTACCTGGCTGAAGAAACGGCGGTGCTGCTGGTGTGGTTACCCATTCTGATCCTCAGTACGGTTTGGAACCACGACTTTGCGAGTTACAATACCGAAATCATGGGAAATCTCTGGTTGATCGCCGGACTTTTCTGGATTCTGCGGTTTAACACCTGGTCAATGCCTTCCGTGCTCGCCATCGGTTTTTGGCTGGGGTGTTTGCCCTTCGTGAAATTCCAGACCGTACCGATGGGGCTGGTTCTGGGGCTGTTTACGGCCTGGAAACTGTACCGTACCCGTCGGTTTGCCAGCGTGCCGGTGTTGGTGGGTGCAGCCTTGCTGCCGGTTTTGCTGCTAACACTTTACTATTTCAGCCAGAATGACCTGGAATCGTTCTGGGGTGATTATTTCAGCAACTATTTCGTCTATTCCTACACCACTCAGTATTCTGCCTTATCGACCGGCGACCGGTTTTCTCCCATTCGCATGGTTCGCTATTTATTTCATTCCCACCAGCTTACTCTCTTTTGGGTTGGTGTTTTCGGGGGGATTCTGCTGGGTGTCTGGCGTCTGGTTCGTCGCCCGGTTTTCCGATCGACCGATCAAACGGAACGGCTCTGGTTGGGGACGGTCTGGCTGGTGGCCAGCTTTTATGCCGCCCTGCAGGCAGGTAATAACTACACCCATTACCTTCTTTTTCTGGTTTTTCCGGGCCTGTTTCTGCTTGCGGTTTTGTACGAAATCCAGGGTGTTGCCGCGAACTGGAAATGGATAGGCATCAGTTTAGGGCTGGTTGTCGTGCAGGCTTCGGTGAACGGTTTTTTCCGAAAACCGCTTCCTATCCATCCCGGTGAGCCTTTGTTTCAGGCCGTTTCGACTGAAATTCAGCGACGGAGCCAACCGGACGATGGTCTGGTGCTTTGGGGCTATGTCGACCGGCTTCATGTATACGCGCGTCGGCCGATGGGCTACCGGGCGTCCGACACCTTCTGGGTGTATTATCCGACCTCGACCCAGCCTTTCCGCATGAAGGAATTTCTGGCCGATATGGAACGGAATAAACCGCTTCTGTTCGTCGATGCGATGACGCCAAGAATTTCCATGTTTGCGGATGACGCCTTTGAGTTTGAAAACTTTCCCGCCATCAAAACCTACATCGACCGGCAGTATCAGTTGGTGAAAACCATCGAAGACGTCCGGATTTTTGAGCGGAAGAAGGAGGAGAGGAATAAATTATAAATGTAAAATGATGAATGTTAAATGTAAAAGTCTCGCAATCCAGCACTTTTACATTTAACATTCATCATTTTACATTTATAATTACCATTTAAAGGCTTGTCTTTTAAAAGGTTACAAACTAACCGTCTGCTGCCCTTCTTTCAAAGCTACCGTTTTTCCTTTCCATTTCAACGTTCCGGTCAGGCCGTCGGGCAGGGTGACGGTGCCTTTCAGTCCGCCAGTGGGTGTTTTGTCAAACCGCACGGCAATTTCGCCCGCCGGGTGCGGCATGGCGCCTTCCGCAAATTGCAAATTCCCCAGATACGGGGTGATGAGAACCGAACCAAAACCGGGCGAGGCCGGATTGATGCCGCAAACCGTTGATAGAAACTCGTAATTCGGGGCGGCACTCCAGGCGTGGCAGTCGGAGCGGGTGGGTTCGGGGTTTTCAGCAAACGTCGTCAGGCCCATCGCCAGCATGTCGTGCCAGGGTTTCAGCATCGGCAGAAACTGATCGGCCATCCCGGTTTTTTTCAATGCCTGAAACAGATAGAACTTGAAGTAAAACGTCGCCTGAATCAGGGTCGGGTCGGCCATGATCTTCTGCATGAGTGCTTTTTGCTGCGCCACCGGCACGGCGTCGGTCAAAATCGCCCAGATGTTGGCGTGCTGGCTGAAGCCGGTTTTGTCGGGTGTGTCGGCCATCAGGCCCCGTTCGGCGTCCCAGCAACGGTTATACACATTTTTGGCCAGCCGGAGCCCAACCAGGCGGTAATGCTCGGCCTGCTGGTTTTTGCCGTAATGGTAAAACACCTGCGAAATTCGCTGCATCGTGTAGGCTTGCTGCAAAGTCAGAATGGCCGAACCGCCTTTGCGTGCGCCCTTCGGCACCCCGCCCATGCCTTCTTCCGGCGCATCCCACTTCGCCCAGTCGACAAAATTCCACCATTCGAGTGGGCCGTTCAGGCCGTTGGTCGCCAGCCGTTTTTCGTGCCAGTCCAGCACGCCCGTGATGCCCGGCAGCATGGATTCCACAAATGGATCGTCTTTGCGGTGCATCCAGTAGTCATACACCATCGTGACCCAATACAGCGAAAACGGCGGAATGACCTGAAAATCAGCACTCGGATAACGACTTTGCGTCAGTCCGTCGTTGAAACGGCTGTGGTCGTAATCCGAGATGGCTTTCCGCATCAGCCGGTCGTCGCCGGTTACATACAGCGAAATGAACGACTGAATGCGCGTATCGCCGGTGTACTGCAATTGCTCGTAGTAGGGGCAGTCGTAGTACGTTTCGCCGGCACAGAGCCGCGCTGTTCGCCAGCCGATGGTCCAGATGGGTTTCAGGCTTTCGTCACTGCTGGCAAACCGGGCTTTTTCCTGAAACGGGTAGCCCGTAAAGTGGCCCATCAAATCGTGAACTTCCAGCGGTTCGCCTTTGGTTTCGATCGTGATTTGCAAATACCGGTAGGTCCGGAACAACAGCGGCCGGAAGGTGCGTTTCTGCTTGGTGCCATCGCCGATGAACTGATCTTCAAACCCGATCAACTGCTTGCCTTCCACCTGGTTGCGGTTTCCTTTCTGCCGTTTGTCGTCCACCATCGCTTCGGCGTAGCCCAGCGTTATGACGGCGTCTTTTCCCCGGCTGACGGTCAGTTCAGGAAAGGCATTGGTCAGATGCCCCTGATCGCAGAGGATGACGGCTTTGTGGTTGCGGTGAACGGTAAACGAGTTTTTTCCCTGCAAAAAATCATCGTCCACATCGACGCCTTCCGACCGCCGAACCGTTGCCAGCCGTTGCGGAGTTTCTTCCATGAACGGAATGGTGCGCGCCACCAGATTCCAGTTGCCGTCCGTTCCGAGGCCACGCGGTTTGGCGGGCCAGCCGATCGGTTTGGCGGGTGTCCAGGCGGCATCGTCAAACGCCGGTTCCTCCCAGCCCCAGGGGTATTTCGCAGCCTCGACCCGGTCGCCTGCACCCATGACGATATAGGTCCGCAGTTTCGGAATGTCGTTGATCACTGGCGAATAGGCCGGATTCTGGTAAATTTTCCAGGTATTGTTGGTATTGACCACCTGTTCGGCGTCGCCATCGCCCTGCACGATGAACCCAAACTGGTAGTGCATCTGGGCAAACGGCGCGTACTCGGCCATGTACGTCACCACGGCGGCCAGGGTATTTTTGCCGGTATTCAGATACGGGGCGATGTCGACGGTTTCGTAATTCCAGTTTTGCAGATCGCTGCGGGCGGGGCCGGAAACCACGGCTTTGCCATTGACAAACAGCCGGTAACGGTTATCGCCCGACACGTTGATCACGAAGCGGGCGGGTTTCTGGGCCAGATCAAAGCTCTTGCGGAAATGATAGACGCCATACGCCCGGATCGGGGCCGTCGGGTGACCAATCCACTGGGCTTTCCAGAAGTCGGTTTGCCAGCGGGGGGAAGGCTTCGCCAGTTGGGGAGCGGGGGTTTGGGCGAAGGAAAGATGAACGGCCAGCAGGAATATGAAAAGGAGTAAGCGGGTCATAGTTGGGTAATAACGTTATCTCTGCAAAATTGCACTATTTAAAACATTTTCGGCAGCCAGTCGATCCGGTTTTATTTAACGAGATCGTTTCCGCAACCCAAACTACCCAATTTCTTAACACCGCCGTAACCCGATAAATCCCTATTTTTAACGAATGAAACAACCGCTTCGTAAACCGTTCGGATTGGCCCTGCTGGCCTTTACGCTCCTTCCTGTTTTTGCCGCTCTGGCACAACCCACTCCGAAAACCGTTCTGGGCGACTGGTGGTTCTGGCCCGATTATACGCTGGAACGAAACGCCCGGAATTACCCCGGCCCCCGAAAAGAATCCCCGACCACACCGGCGGTGGTGGCTGCGGTCGAAACACCGCCCCTCACGTTTTTTGGAGAGACGCCCACGGAGCGCATCACCAACCTGCTGCCCGCCGTCGCCCTGTCCGGCAAGGCCTTTGCCGTTGAACTCTGGCTGCTCAATCACGTCAATGAACCCGTTGGCGCACTGGTAACGCTTCGGAATCGGCAACGGCCCGAGCAGGGAAACTGGCTGCTCGGTTGTTACGGACAGACGATGCTGTTTTCGCTGAAACCCGATCAACTGTCGCAGCTCCCGGTCGGAAAAAAACAGCCCAGGGGCGGAACAGAAACGACAACCAGGGCATCAATCCTGCGAACCGTGCAGGAAAGAGGCTGGAAAAAACGCTGGAGCCACCTGGTCGGCAATTACGACGGAACCGGTTTGCAACTGTACCTGAACGGCAAAAAAATCGGCGAAATCCCCCAGACTTACCTGACTGCTTCCGGAACCGACTCGCTGCAACTCGAAATGGCGGCTTACCTGCGTCGCGAACCGTATATGCAGTGGGGTGACCTTGTCAAAAACGTTCGGATTCACAACGTAGCCCTGACGGAGCAAGCCATCGTCGGCCGGTTTGCTGAACTGCAACAACTGGTTGAAGATGGGCGGTTGTACCCGGATCTGTTTCATTTCAACGCCGGGCCGTATCTGAATGGTGTTCAGCAGGAAAGCATTCGGTTGGTTTGGGAAACGGATCGACCGGCGTCGGCGGTGATTCGCTACGGTGACCGGCAGCCGTTGAGCCATACGGTAACGGTTCCGCTGAGCGAGGGCAAAACCCACAACGAAGGAAAAGTACACAGTTACATTCAGGAGGCTATGCTGAAAGACCTGAAACCCGGAACGCCCTATTTCTACGAGATCGAAGCGAAATCGAAAACCGGCGAAACCATTTCATCGGGCATTCAAACGTTCAGCACGGCTGTGAAGGAAGGTCAGGCTTTTACGTTTGGGGTGATCGGCGACACCGAAGCGCGGCCGCACGTCAACAACCGCGTTGCGGGTCTGCTGTGGGATGAACGGCCCAACTTTGTACTGCACGTGGGCGACCTCACCGACGGGGGGGAACAGCCGTATAAATTCGAGTGGAACTACGAGTTTTTTACCGGTAACCGGCAACTTTCGGGCCGCGTTCCGTTTTTTCCGGTTCCCGGCAATGGCGAAGGCGATTTGTACTGGTATAAGCAATACCACGCGCTGCCCGAACCGAAAGCCTACTACAGTTTCCGGTATGGCGACGCGGAGTTTTTCATGCTCAACAGCAACGAAGAGAAAGAATTTGCGCCGGGTGGCAAACAATATGGGTGGCTGGAAGAGCAACTGAAGAAATCGACTGCCCGCTGGAAATTTGTAGCCCACCACCACGCGCCCTATTCGCCGGATGAAGACGACTATGGCAATGCCTGGACCCGATCCACCGACATGGGCGACGTTCAGATCCGGAAAATCATTCCTTTGTACGAGAAGTACGGCGTCGATCTGGTGTTCTACGGCCATTTGCACACCTACCACCGGACGCTGCCCATTCGGGAAGGGAAAGTAAACCGCAAAAAGGGCATCACCTACATTCAGGTGGGTGGAGCGGGCGGCAATCTGGAGGATTTTGCGCCCACCCGGCCCTGGTTTACGGCCAAAGCGTTCCGGGGCTACCATTATGGCACCCTAACGCTGGCCGACGGTCACCTGAATTTCAAAGTATACGATACGGAAGGACGTTTGAAAGATTACCTCGATCTGGAAAAAGCCGGGCGGGAAAAACCATAGGTAGTTTTCTGTATTAGTTTGAGCAGGATGCTGCCGGTTAACAGACGTTGAATTTGTCTTTTAATCGGAGAATAGGGCATCCTGCTTTCTAATAATCGAAAAAAAATCTATTTTAATTACCAAAAAAATATGAGTAGTTTGATAGCGATTAGCGTGCTCAACGTGTATAGAAAGTATGATAAAAACGTATACCCTTCTTATTGTAGTTGTTTTAGGATTAGCGATAGCCTGCGAAAGATCTCCCAACCACCATTCTGACCACACTGTCTGGGCCGACAGCACGGCCGAACGCGCTACCAACCTCATGGACGGGAAGAATCCCGCTTTGGCGATGCGGTATCTGGACTCGGCTTACCATGCCCTGCGCAAGCCCGGAATTGGTGATTTATGGAAAAAATACAAGGTAAAAGCGATCTACTATACGTATTACAAACAAGATTTTGTAAACAGGAGGCTGTATATCGACAGCATGTTTACCATTCTGAAAAGCAAGGAAACGACCTACCCGTATGAATATGCCCACACCCTGTATACCCTGGCTAATCTGTTGCAGGAAGAGAAAAAGTATAACCACGCTTTTAAAGTATATTACGATGGACGCAACTTTTCGAAGGGAAGTCTGGACAATTGCAGCTTGAGTGATTTCAGCAATGCCCTGGGAATTATTCGCTATAGACAGGAACAATATCAGCAGGCTATTCCGTATTTTAAACAGGCTTACCGGGAGGTAAGCTCTTGTTCTAATCCAGTTTTTCAGTACAGTTTTATTCAACGCCAGAGCGCGCTCAATTCGATTGCGCTGTGTTTTGAAAAAACCGGCAGGTCCGATTCGGCTATCTTCTATTACAACCGCGCCCTGGAGTTTATCAAAGCAAGTTTCAAACAGTATCCGCACAAACAGGATTTCATCACCACCGCCCGCGCCGTTGTTGAAGGGAATTTAGGGGGCGCGTATGGGCGATTGAACCGGTTTGAGGAAGCCGAAAAACACTTGCAGACGAACATCCAGCTCAATGACCGGCCCGGCTTTTCGATTGAAGATGCCCAGACGGCGAAAACCAAGCTGGTCAAATTATACATCGGCCATAACCGTTTGCCCAAAGCGAAATCGTTGCTCAACGAGCTGGAATCCGATCTGGTATCGGGTCGCGGAAAGAGCAGTTCGCATGGGGAAATCTGGGAGAGCTGGTACCAGTTAAAATGGCAGTATTACGACAAGGTGGGCGATTTGGCCGGCGCCTACCGGTTTTCAAAGAAATACCATGCCTACCGCGACTCGCTGGACCGTCTGAACAACGGGTTGAAGAACGTTGACATCGACCAGGTACTTCGGGAGCACGACCAGAAATACCGGCTTTCGTTGCTGGAGAAGAGCAGTGAATTGCAGAATACGTATGTGATTGGATTATCGGTTTTTCTGGGAATGGCCCTGTGTCTGGCGTTCGTCATCTGGCTTTCCTACCACCGCTCCCGGACCAACGTGAAGAACCTGACGGAACTCAACGGCCAGATGCAGCAGGCGCTTTCGGCCCTGGAAAACAGCCAGCGGGAAAATGCCCGGCTGATGAAAATTGTGGCCCACGACCTGCGCAACCCGATCGGAGCCATGTCGTCGATGGCCGAACTGATGCTGGACGATGACAACCGGGCCGAAGAGGACCGGGGTTTTCTGAAGCTGATCAAAGATTCCGGCACCAACTCCCTGGAACTGGTCAACAACCTGCTGCACATGAGCGGCACGTCGGAAAAACACTTCGCAAAAGAAGAGGTGAACCTGGCCGATCTGGTGCAACATTGTGCCGATATGCTGGCCCTGCGGGCCGCCGACAAACAGCAGTACATCCGGTTGAATCTCCAGCCCGCCGTGCTTTGGCTCAATTATGAAAAGATGTGGCGGGTGGTTAGCAACCTGATTTCCAACGCGATCAAATTTAGCCCGGAAGGGTCAGTGATTGAAATAGCGATTGAAAAAAACCGGGAATCCGTTCAACTCATTGTCAAAGACGAGGGGATTGGGATACCGCCGGAAGTAGGGAGCAAAATTTTCGATGTCTTTACCGAATCGAAACGGAAGGGAACGTCCGGCGAAGAGTCGTTCGGGCTGGGCCTTTCCATCACCAAGCAGATTGTTGAAGCCCACGCGGGAAAAATCTCGTTCGAAAGTGTTCCGAATCAAGGTACTACATTTAAAATTGTGCTTCCTGAGGCTGGATTTGAGTAAGGGTTTTTCGAAGAAATCCCTCCTCAAATCCGCTCGATCAACTCCGCTACTTTCCGCACCGGCTTGCCCGTGATGTGGTCGATAATCGCCTTGGCGTGGTCGCGGCCGTTTTCGATGAACACTTTTTCGGTGTAAATCCCGGCCATCACCGTGCCGCAGACATACAGACCCGGCACGTTGGTTTCGAAGGTTTCCTTGTCGTAGGTCGGCACCTGGGTTTCGGGATTCAGCGAAACGCCACACTCTTGCAGCAAATCGGCGTCGGGAATGTAGCCGGTCAGCATGAGTACAAAATCGGCGGGCAGTTCGCTTTCTTCACCGGTTTCCAACTGAGTCAGGCACACTTTTCCGGGTTCGATGCGGGTGACACAGGTGCTAAAACGGGTGTGGATTTTGCCTTCCTTGACCCGGTTTTTAACATCCGGCACCAGCCAGTATTTGACGGTTTTCCGGAAATCGTCGGCCCGGTGTACAATCGTTACGTGGGCATCGGCCCGATACAACTCCAGAGCCGCTTCCACCGCCGAGTTCGACGCGCCGATGATAACGACGTTGGTGTAGGAATACTGAAACGGTTCGTCGTAATAATGGCTGACATGCGGCAAATCCTCCCCCGGAATCGCCAACGTGCGCGGTTTGTCGAAGTAGCCCGTGGCCAGAATGATTTTGTGAGCCTGGTAGGTGCGGTCGTTGGTCGTAAAAACCGTAAACAGGTCTACCGAATTTTTTCCTTCTTCCTGGGGCGGTTGATACCGGGTGATGTGCTTGACTTCCGTGAATAGCTTGAAATTCAGCTTGAAATAACCGGCCACTTTCCGGTAATACTGCAAGGCTTCGGTGCGGTTGGCTTTTACGCCCGCAATCGGAAACGGAATGCCGCCGATCTCGATGTTTTCGGCAGTCGAGAAAAACCGCATCATTTTCGGATACCGGCGGATGGATTCGGTCAGGCTGCCTTTTTCCAGAATCAGATGGCTCAGTCCGGCTTTGGAAGCTTCGATAGCGGCCGCCAGACCGCAAGGTCCTCCGCCGATGATAATCACGTCGTACATATAGTGTTGCCCGTTGAGCAGGTTGGATCAGATGGACAAATAAAGAATACCAAAATTAGCCAAAGAAGTTCTGATTCTCCGGATATTTCCCGAAATCGCCGGGATTCCGCTGACTGAAGCGGTCTTCAGGCAGTCGACCGCGCTTCCCCTCGGTTTTTATTTCTTTAGATTTGACTTAAATTTGAGTAGACAGCCCTCCTGTGCCGAACCGGCAAACCGGTCGCGTGGGTGGTCTGAGTCCATCTTTTTTCCGAATCGCATGTCGTCCGTATTGATCCTTTTTGCGCATCCCGCTTTAGAAAAATCCCGCACCAACCGGCTTTTGCTGGAAGCCTGCCGGTCGGTGGAGGGCGTCACCGTCAATGACCTTTACGAAGAATACCCGGATTTTGACATCGACGTGGACCGGGAGCAGCAGTTGTTACTGGATCACGATTACATCCTCCTGCATCATCCGTTTTACTGGTACAGTTCCCCCGCCATCGTGAAACAATGGGAAGACCTGGTGCTCGAACACGGCTGGGCGTATGGGCGGGAAGGCAAGGCGCTGGTGGGCAAAAAAATATTGAACGTGCTGACCACCGGTGGGCGCCACGAAGCCTACGAAGAAGGCGGCTATAACCGCTTCACCATGCAGCAATTTTTGGCTCCCTTCGATCAAACGGCGTATTTGTGTAAGATGATTTACCTGCCGCCCTTCGTCGTCCACGGCACCCACCGGCTTTCCGAACCCGAAATGCGCCGGTATGCGAGTCAGTACAAAAGCCTGCTGACGATGCTGACCACCGACCAGATTGACCTCGAAGACGCCAAAACGCGTCGGTATTTGAATGAATTACTCGTCGATTAATCACGCTTATGAATCAATCCGTACTTATTCAGGCCATCGTTTACCTGGCTTCGGGTGTTTTTTTTGTTCCGATTGCCAAACGGCTCGGTCTGGGCTCGGTGCTGGGCTACCTGATCGCCGGTGTCATGATCGGCCCCGCTGTGTTGGGGCTGGTGGGCGAAGAGGGCCACGACATCATGCACTTCGCCGAGTTCGGCGTCATCATCATGCTGTTTCTGGTGGGGCTGGAACTTGAGCCGGAGCGGCTTTGGAAACTGCGCATGCCGGTTTTGGGCCTGGGCGGTTTGCAGGTGCTGCTGACGGCACTGCTGACGAGCGGACTGGCCCTGACGACCGGTTTGCCGTGGCAGCCGTCGCTGGCGCTGGGCATGATTCTGGCCATGTCGTCCACCGCCATCGTGCTGCAAACGCTGAACGAAAAAGGGTTGATGCAAACGGCAGCCGGGCAAAACACCTTTGCGGTTTTGTTGTTTCAGGACATTGCTGTCATTCCCATTCTGGCCATCATGCCGCTGCTGGCGACTTATCCGCTCCCGATCAGTGCCACTGAACACGAGCATGTTGCGTTCATCGATGGTCTGCCGGGCTGGTTGCGCCCCATTGTGGTCGTGAGTGCGGTCGTGGGGCTGGTGCTGATGGGCCGTTACGTCATGCAGCCGGTTTTTCGCATCATTGCCCGAACCGGCATGCGGGAAGTTTTCATCGCTACGGCCTTGCTGATGGTGGCCGGTATTTCAGTTTTGATGGAAATGGTGGGACTGAGTCCCGCGCTGGGCGCTTTTGTTGCGGGGGTGGTGCTGGCCAACAGTGAGTACAAACACGAGCTGGAAAGTGACATCGACCCGTTCAAGGGACTGTTGTTGGGGCTGTTTTTTATCTCCGTCGGGGCCGCCATCAATTTTGAACTAATTGCCGAAAATCCGTTGCTGGTGGTCGGTATCGTGTTGGCGGTGATGGTGGCGAAAGCACTGGTATTGGCGGTTTTAGGGAAGATCTTTCGATTAAAAACCGACCAGAATCTACTGTTTTCGCTGGGGCTGTGTCAGGTGGGTGAGTTTGCCTTTGTGCTGTTTTCCTTTGCGTCGCAAAATGGTATTCTGGCGAAGGAAACGGTGGATCTGATGACAGCGGTAGTGGCCATCAGCATGGGGCTGACTCCGCTGGTTTTTCTGGCGAATGAAAAACTGCTGTTGCCGCGAATCGGCACGAAGGAAGTGATTGATAAAGAGCAGGATACGATTGACGAAAAGAACGCAGTGATCGTCGCGGGTTTCGGACGATACGGCAACATCGTCGGGCGGTTTTTACGGGCCAACAACATCGGAACCACGGTTCTGGATTTTGATTCGGACCGGGTCGATACATTGCGGAAACTGGGCATGAAAGTCTATTACGGCGATGCGTCCCGCTATGACCTGCTGAAATCGGCCGGTGCGGAGGATGCCAAGCTGATGATTATTGCCCTGGATTCGGCGGACAAATCGCTGGAACTGGTCGAAACCGTCAAAAAACATTTTCCCCATTTGAAAGTCTTGGTGCGGGCCAGCGACCGGGAAGATACCTACGATCTGATGGATGCGGGGTTGACGTACATCTACCGCGAAACCGTCGATAGCTCGCTCCGGATGGGCGTCGATGCCATGACCTTGCTCGGTTTTCGGGCGTACCAGTCGCAGCGGGCGGCCCGGTTATTTCTGAAACACGACGAAAAAGCCCTGGCAGGACTGGCCGCCGTCCGGCACGACCGGAAGCAGTATTTCAGCAGTGCCAGACAACGTATTCGGGAGCTTGAAGACCTGCTCAGTTCCGACGAAAAAGACCGCTGGCTGAAGGATGTCGAAGACGGCTGGGACCCGGAATCGCTGCGGAACGAGTTCAAACAGCAGAATCTCTAAGGCGTCAATGTATCCCGATTCTAAATCAGAAACAGTCTGGCTTTTCGGCTGGTTATCAGGTTGTAGGACTTGTATCTGATAATTCTGTTACACTTTCGCTTTCTGCCCCTAAATCCCCTAAAAGGGACTTTTAGTATCCGGATTAAGCTACGTCCAAGTCCCCTTTAGAAGATTTAGGGGCAGAAAGCGAAAGTCTTAAGGTTGAAAACTCCTCAAATTCCTTCCCGGATGGTGGTTGGAAAGAAGACGGTTTTGTCGCGCAGGAAAGCCGCTATCCAGACCAGCACCATAACCATAATCGCCCCGGCGAGCGGCCCACCATGAGACAGTTCGGTGGCCATGGCTCCGGCAAAATAACAGCACAGCAATACGAAGCCCAGCTTCATGGTTTTGGGGTACAGAAACAGGCCGGCAAAAGCAATCTCCATGATCCCCAGCAGCGGAATGTAGGAACCTACGCCCGCATTCGTCAAGGTTTTTACAACGTCGGTGCTTCCCATCAGTTTCATAATACCGCTGAGAATCACCATGCCACTGGCGATAACCGTAAACAGGATGGTGACAATTCGTTTCGTTTTTGCATTCATGATCTTCCTTTGGTTAAATGCGAACGGCGTCCGGAATGGTCCGAACGGCGTCGTTTGTTCGGCCGTAAAAGTACAGCAGGTCACTATGCAAAAGATAGTACTATCCCAAAGGATACCGGTATCCTTTGGGATAGTGGACAAGCGGACGAAAAGGACTGATACCTATCAAATGATGAATGTTGAATGTAAAAGTGCCGCAGCAATTGCTAACTTGCTATACGAAATAAAGCCGTACCCATTGTGCAATCATTGCCCCAGACATTTGCTTTCGACGAAGAGACTACCTATTTCGCTGACCTGATCATCCCCGTTCCGATTCCGAAACTCTTCACGTACCGCGTGCCGCGCGACATGGTGGAACGGCTGAAAGTGGGCGCGCGGGTGATTGTGCCGTTTGGCAAAAACCGGGTGTACACGGCGGTAGTGAAGAACATTCACTACCAACCCCCGAATGCCTATCAGGCCAAATACATTCTCGAATTGCTGGACGAATACCCGCTGATTACCAGCTATCAACTGGAGCTATTTGCCTGGATGGCAGAATATTACCTCTGCAACATCGGCGATGTGCTGAACGTGGCCCTGCCGTCGGGACTGAAGATCACGAGCCAGTCGAAAGTGCAGTACAACCCGGATTTTGACTACCCCGAATTGCTGACCGACGACGAAGTGCGCTTGCTGGACGAACTCAAAAAGCATTCGTCGCTGTCGTACGAAGAACTGGGTCGGCTGGTGGGGGAGACCAACGTGCCGGGCACGATCAAACTCCTCGTGGGCAAACGGGCGGTGATCGTTTTCGACGAAGTGCGGGAAAAGTACGTGCCGAAAATGGTGCGGAAAGTCCGGCTGACGGAGAAATACGAAAACCGGGACGTGATGCTGAGTCTGATTAACGGACTGGAAAAGTCGCCGAAGCAGCAGGAGGTGGTGATGAAATACCTGAGCTACGTGCCGGTTTTGAACAATCCCACCCTCAACCGCAAAGGACTCGACAAATCCATTCTGAATCAGGACGATGAGGTGTCGCAGTCGTCGCTGCAAACGCTGATCAAAAACCAGGTATTTGAAACCTTTGAGATCATCGTTCCGCGTTTTGGCGACGAGGATATGCAAAATGTGGAGGTGAAACTGACTGACATTCAGCAGAAAGCCTGCGACGACGTCATCAGCCAGTTCAACGAAAAAGACATTGTTCTGCTCCACGGCATTACCGGAAGCGGCAAAACGGAAGTCTATATCAACCTCATTCAGAACGCGCTCGAAAGCGGTTCGCAGGTGTTGTATCTGCTGCCCGAAATTGCGCTGACCACCCAGATTGTGGTCCGGCTGAAGAAAGTGTTTGGCGATAAAATGGGGATCTATCACTCAAAATTCTCGGACAACGAGCGGGTGGAAGTCTGGAAGGGCATTGTGGATGGCCAATACCAGTTTGTGGTGGGCGTTCGTTCGGCGGTTTTTCTGCCGTTCGATAACCTCGGGCTGATTATTGTGGACGAAGAACACGAGACGTCGTACAAACAGCACGACCCGGCCCCGCGCTACCACGCCCGCGACGTGGCCATGATGATTGCCCACTGGCAAAAAGCCAAGGTGCTGTTGGGTTCGGCCACGCCCTCCATCGAAAGTTACTACCACGCGCAGCAGGGCCGCTACGGTTTTGTTGAACTGCTGCAACGCTACGGCGACGCCATGCTGCCCGACATTGTGCTGGTGAATACGCGGCTGGAAAAGCAGCAGAAGAAGATGAAAAACGAGTTTTCGTCGGTTTTGCTCGACCAGTTGCGGCAAAATCTGGAGCGGAAAGAGCAGAGTATTTTGTTTCAGAACCGGCGCGGCTACTCGCCCTATCTGCAATGTGAAGACTGCGAATGGACGGGCCGGTGTCCCAACTGTGACGTTAGCCTGACTTACCACATGCGCGATGCCGAGATGCGTTGCCACTATTGCGGCCACAAAGATCCGGTGCCGAAAAGCTGCCCGGCCTGCGGTTCGTTCAAGGTGCGGACGATCGGTTTTGGGACCGAAAAGCTGGAAGATCAGCTTCAGATTGTGTTTCCCGAAGCCCGGATTCAGCGAATGGATCTGGACACGACGCGGGCCAAGAATGCCTATCAGCAGATTATCTCGGAGTTTGAGGGCGGCAACGTCGATATTCTGGTCGGAACGCAGATGATCAGCAAGGGGCTGGATTTCGGAAACGTCAGCCTGGTCGGGATTTTCGACTCCGACCGGATGATTCACTACCCGGAATTCCGGGCCATCGAGCGGGCGTTTCAGATGATTACGCAGGTCAGCGGCCGCGCCGGTCGTCGCGCCGACCGCCGGGGAAAAGTGCTGATTCAGACCAGCAATCCGCAGCAGGCGGTTTTGCTCAAAATTCTGGAGAATGATTACCGGGGGCTGTTTGAGGAAGAAATTGTGGAGCGGGAAAATTACAACTATCCGCCTTTTTCGCGGCTCATCAAGCTAACGGTCCGGCACGCCGAGCAGAGCGTCAGCCAGAACGCGGCTCAGCGGCTGGTGGCCCAACTGACCGAGAAGCTGGGCGAAGCGCGGGTACTGGGGCCGGAAGTGCCGCTGGTCGAGCGTATCCGAAACCAGTATCTGTACACGATTCTGATCAAGCTTGAACGCACCATCAGTCCCAAAGCCGCGAAGGTTTTCATTCTGGAAAAGATCAATGAACTGCTGAGTGACAAGGGATTGAAAGCCGTGACGGTGGTGGCGGATGTGGATTGTTTGTGAAATTGTCTATACATTGTATTATGAACTGGAGAAATTATATACATTCTGACCCCGAAACACTGCTTGGCAAACCGGTCATTAAAAACACCCGTATTTCAGTGGAGTTACTGCTTGAACTTTACGGGAAAGGGTGGACCGAAGAAATGATATTGGAAAGCTATCCAAGACTGACACGCGAAGATATTCGGGCGGTTTTTTTCTACCTGAACGAGTGTTTACGTCAGGAACTCTATTTCCCGTTTAAAGCCAGTGCCTGATGCGGTTTCTTGCCAATGAAAATTTTCCGGGTCCAAGTATTCGACGGCTGCGTGCGGAAGGTTATGACGTGATTAGCATCTCCGAAACAAATGGTGGCTGGAAAGATAAGCAGGTTCTGGCTCAGGCCGTTGCTGAGCAACTGATCATCTTGACTTTTGACCGGGATTACGGAGAGCTTTTATTCCATTATCGATTGGAATCCCCTCCGGCAGTTGTCTATTTTCGTCGAAAAGGCAACACTCCTGATGATGCTGCTAAAATTTTGATTGACTTACTTTCGACCGGTAAGATTGACATTTTAAACCATTTTACGGTCATTGACGAAGATGGAATTCGACAGCGGAAACTGTGATTACCGCCGATAAAAACCCGGAGGTAAAATCAGGACATGCGTGAGTACCAGTACTCGAATCAGGACCGAATAGCAGGACAGTTTGAAAACCATCAGCGGTTTATTCTGAAACACGATAAAGAGTGCGATTTTCAAAGCCATGAGGGGGTGGGCGGGTGCGGATTGAAAAAAAGAAACCATCGTCTTAAGCCAGTGCTTTTCTGAACAATTCTTCCCGACTGCGAAAAATACTCCGGCTCACTTCGGACCCGCAGCTCCCCGGACTTTGCGAGCAGAATGCCCGCAGGCTGGTCGGCAGCGCATCGTAGCGCGCCAGCGCCATCAACCAGACGCTGCGGTCCTGATAGGGAGCCAGCAACGCCCGGGCGCGGTTCAAATAGCGGTGTTGCCGGGGTTTCCAGACGGGGCGCTCCCCGTAGACCAGTCCCTCGCCGTTCAGCAGGTTGGGAAGGGCCTGGGGGGGCGCCAGGGGCAACAGTTCCGCCAGCAGAAAAAGCCCCAGTTCAACGTTCAACAGCCGGTTGGCCAACTGGCCGGGCAACTCGTGTTGAAACCGGAGTTGCGTGGCCAGTGGCTCCTGCCAGTGCAACGGAAACGGGCTCAGTTGGCGGGCAAGGGGTGAGTTGGATAGGGGCAGTGCGTTCATGAGTATGGTTGTTTACCGTTCGTTGTATACAAAAATAAACCCACCAGAACGTAATCTTTTTACGTTGTTACTAAAATTAATTATTTATTTTTACTCGATTGGTCAGGTAAGTTGGTAAGGCAGTCAGGTTGGGGAAATAGTAGACCCGGTAGGTTCCATTGTCGTTAACTGCCCATTTTTCCCGCTGAGCCACAAGGAAAAGTAGCTTCGATACCACGGCCTGATAAGCTTCATAGCCACGGTTCCGAAGGTAAGTTTTTACGTCTAGCGTAGTCGTGCTGCCCTCGGCTAAAATCAGCGTGGTCGCGGCTAAGCGAACGGCCTGCCGGTTGGTTTTTTTCGCGCCTGCTTTCATGGTTATAGTTTAATTCGGACCATGTACCTAATTGTACACTGCGCCTGGTTATAGACAATAAATTCGTTTTTGAGCAAGCTCGCACCCCGTTGAGCAAATACCGAGTCGTATTTTGAATGGATACGCTTCAGCGAATCGTCATCCAACTGCATGTAGTGAGGTTCGTGTTTCGTTACCTTCATCGCTTGGCCTACGTGTACTTCGTAAATTCCCAGATACCCTTCTTTCTGTTTTCCGTTGGCCCAAACAGATCCATGCAGGGAGGTATAGTTGAGTGATTTACTAAACTGATCGGCGAAATAGATCCCATAGCCGAACATTTTGCCCGTAATAACGGCGTTGGCCGGGCGCAGCAATAAGCCGGTTTTTAAAATCGACAGCCAGTTTTCGCTCCGGCTACCGTGCCAGAGAAGCTGCGTTTTGGGGTTGGCGCGATGGCGGACGTAAGCGTCAAAAGCCGTTTGAGTCGCGGCCTGTTGAACGATGAAAGCCGCGTCGAATTTGTCGGCATCCTGTCCCATCATCCGCTTGATGAGCGTCAGCACACGCTTGTCGGTGACTGGCTCAACAGTCAGGTTCAGCATTTCAAGCAGCGTGGCCGGTGTTTGATCGGGGCCTTCCTTCGACTGGCTCAGTTCGACCTGCCCACGCATAACGTCGAGCGTGTCCTGTTCGCAGGCCAACTGATCGTGCAGACTTTGCAGATCATCGGCTGTTTCGGGGGTTTGTGCTAATAGATGCTGGCTTACTTTGCCCATTTTTCGGGGAATCACTTTAAACAGGTCCAGCAATTTGCGGTTGTAACGGTTTGTATCCACGTTCATGACCACCAGAGCGGCCAGCTCATTGAGCAGTTGCTGAGCGGTTTCTACCTGTTTACGGGTAACCTGTTGTGCCGTTACGACATAGTTCTGGTAGATAGACTGGTTCGCAAATTCCATCAGCCGACTCATCAACCCACGCACATCGGGATTGGCAATGGTGCTGGCGTCGGTCACGGCCGATTTCTCCGCATATAGATGCGTCTGATCTACATATCCTTTGGTCACTTTCTCGCGGATTTTCCGGTCCCATTGCACCATCGGATAGGTGGCTACGCTTTTGGCCCCACCGATTCGTCCGTAGTGAACCGTAAAAGTGTCATCCTGCTGTTCGTGCATTTCATAGTATTTGTTGTTGTTTTCGGCCGTTACCATAATCAGTTTCACTGTACGCAGTTTTTTTGCCGTCGTATCGACCGGTTTGGCGGATGAATCGGTAGACATTAGCGTGCTGGCAGGTGACTGGATATTTTTGAGCGATGCGGCAGGAGTAACGTAATTCGTAACACGCTGGAGCAGGTTCGTAAGCATGGTAGTAATGAGGAATAGAAGGGATAGGGGAACCAGGTTTATGGGAAAAATCATCCAAGAACGCTCCGTAAAACCGTCAGGCGATTGCGCGAAAAGCCCACGGTTTTCAAGCGAAATCCGCTGCGATCACAACTGATGTCGTAGGCCTGAAGATGAACCGGAACGGCAATGTACAGTTCCAGCAGATCATGCCAGCAGGTTTCCCGGGTCAGATGCGTCAACAACGCCAGACCCCGGTTGCGCAGTTTGTGCTGGCGGGTGGTCCAGTTCAGGCAGGCCGGGCTGGTCGGCGGGTGGTCCAGTTCAGGCAGGCCGGGCTGGTCGGATGGTGGTCGCTCAGCAAACCGGGCAGGGCGTCGGGGGGCGCACTCGGCAAGAGTTGCGAGAGCAGAAAAAGTCCCAGTTCAACATCCAAAAGTTGGCGGGCAGAAAGCCGGACCGACCGCCGGGCGGTGCGCTGATCGGTTAAAACCGGGTGCGTTGCTGGTTGGGGAGAAGCAAATAGCGTGTTCATCGTCGTGTTGTTTCTGTTCGGCTGGGTGATTCGAACACTACAAAATTGATTTTGTCAGAACGTAATCTTTTTACGGCCATTGATTTTTCTGCGATTTTTTTTTCGCTTCTTTGTCCCGACAACAACCGAACGCATGCCCATTACCCGCTCCGCCTTCCAACGCTACCGCCTGATCGACGAAGTGATCAGCCGCTACCCCCGCCGGTATTCCAAACAGGCGCTGTTCGAACTGCTTCAGGACCGTTGCGGCATTCGGTCGGTTTCGTCACTGGAAAAAGACATCCAGCGGCTGCGTGAAGACCACAACGCGCCCATTGCCTACGACAAACGCAGAAACGGCTATTACTATACGAATCCGCAGTTCCGGCTGCTCCGGCTCATGCTCACGCCCGACGACATGGAAGCCCTCGACTACGCCCGCGAGGTGCTGGCGGCCACGCAGGGCGCGTCGGTGGTAGCAGAACTGACCAACGCCCTCCAGAAAGTCCGGCAAAGCCTGGACATTGTCCGGGAAGTGCGACCCGAAGACGGCAATGCGTCGGGGATGCAGCGGAAAGTGGTGTATGTGGAAGAGAAAGTGCTGGGCGGAAACCGGCAGTACGTTCCAGTGCTGATTCGGGCCGTGAATCAAAACCGGCAGGTGTCGTTTCAATACCGCAAACACGCCGATCCCGAAATCGAGTCGTCCGCGTCGTCCCGAACCCTGCACCCGATTTTGCTGCGGGAGGTGGCCGATAGCTGGTATGTGATTGGGTATGATGCCCTGAGCGGCAAGGAGAAAACCTACGCTCTCGACCGCATGGCCGAACTGGAGATTCTGGACGAACCCTGCGCTGTGCCACCGTCGGTTCTGGCCTATGTCGCCGAGTTGTTCGACCACATTTATGGCATCACGGACACCACCGATCCGGTGGAGGAAATTCTGCTGTCGTTCACGCCCCTATTCGGGTATTACGTGAAAGCCAAACCCATTCACCAGACGCAGGAGGTGTTGCGCGACGACGAAACTGAGTGCGTCGTCCGGCTCCGGCTGGCCCCCAACCGCGACCTGCTGATGCACCTCCGCAGCTACGGCGAACACGTCAAAGTGCTAAAACCGGCGAGTCTGGCGCAGACCATTACGGAGTCGTTGCGGGCGACGCTGGGGCGGTATTGACGAGGCATTTGGAAATGAACTGTTTGTTGATCGGTAGAAATCTCGGTATATTCACTATTGGTAAATGTCTGAATCGCCACTATGCTCTACCCAAAATACCAGGCATTCTTCAACCCGGAACGAACCCCCGTTCCGCTAAAGGTATTGCGAGCCCGAACAGCACCCTTAATTCTCAGTTTTTTACAGGAAAATTTTAAAAATACCGATTATACACCGGCTCTCACGAATGAACGACTGGTAAATAATCTGGCTGATTTTCTGGAAACCTGGAATACCCGTGACGACGAAGGTGATCTGGCCAGCGCGGTGCTGGGTTTTGACGACCGGGCTGCTAAATTTATCCGGGACTGGGTACGGGAAGGATACCTGACATTGTACTCCGATGATCAGGGCCAGGACATGCATTCGCTCACGCCCGACATGGAAAATGTGCTGGATTGGGTGGCATCGCTGATGCGAAAACAGAGTTTCGTTGGGACGGAATCCCGGTTTCTGGACATTGTTAACAAGCTGCGGGATCTGGTTCAGAATACGTCGGAGGACTGGCAGACGAAGGTGACCGAATTGGAAAAACAGAAACTGGCGATCGATGAGCAGATTCGCCAACTGACGTTGACGCAAACCGTTCAGACGTTTGAAGATTATCAGATTAAAGAACGGTTTCAGGAAGTGAATCTATTGTCGCGGAGTATGCTGCGCGATTTTCGGGAAGTTGAATCCAATTTTCGTGATATTACCCAACGGATTTACCAGAAACAGGCGGCCCTTGACCAGACGAAGGGCGGTCTTCTCGGTTATGCACTCGACGCACTGTATGAACTGCGTCAAACCGATCAGGGACGTAGTTTCGAGGCTTTTTATCAGCATCTGACCGATCCGGCCCAGAAGGCTGAACTCGATAACCTGATTCGGCAAGTGTTTGAACTCCTGAACAAACGGGGACTGCCACCGGAGGATACGTTTGTCCGGAAAATTAAATTTTACCTGCACAGCGAAGGACAAAAAGTGAACGCGTCTTTTTACCTGCTGGCGAAGAAATTGGAGAAAATTATCTCCGAAAAAAATAGGATGGAGCGTCGAAAGTCGCTGATGCTCATCAACGAAATCAGAACTTTGGCGTTCGAAATGATGGACAATCCGCCCAAAGAAGAAGCCTTTCTGGAAATTGACGGACGACCGGATTACCTGTCCACCGATACGACGATATCATTGCAGGAACGCGAAAGCAAGATTATGCCGCGTGCCTTGTCTGTTGCCGAAAGCGAAGAAACTGATTTTGATTTGCTGGTCAGCCAGTGGGTTATCGATAAGTCGGTATTGCTGGCAAACATCAAATACCTGCTCCGGAGTGAGGCCCAGGTAACGTTGCGCCGGGTAGTCGACGAGTTTGGGCTGACTCACGGGCTAACGGAATTGATGGCCTACGGAAGCATTGCTGCGTCGTCGGAGAAGCATATCATCAACGATGCCCGAAAAGAAATTTTTGTCATCAGTCCGACCAATTCCGTACCTCAACGAATGGTCGATTTCCCGGAAATTATCTTTTGCCGTTAACTGCCATGCAAAAACCGTATGCCTCCGTGTTGGTCAAGCTCATTCAGACGCACGCCATTTACGACGATGACCGGTTCTACTGGCTGTTGCTGGAGCAGTATGAATCGGCCATCCGCGACTATTTTCAGGTCATTGGCGTCACGCTCGATCTGAACCGGCGGGAAGGCTACGCCCGACTCACTCAGAAGGAGTTTGCGGAGGATGAAGGCAATCCACCCATCCGGCTGATTCGCCGGGTGCCGCTCAGTTACGAACAGAGTCTGTTGTGTATTCTGTTGCGGGAATGGCTGGAAGAGCACGAAATCAGTGCTCACCTGAGCAGCAGTCGGCTTTTCGTGACGCGGGAGCAGTTGCGGGATCGGATCGAACTGTTTTTCAAAAACCAGACGAATCAGAAGGCTTTGCTGGGAAAACTGGACAACCTGATCGAAAAACTGGTCGATCACGGTTTTTTGAAGGTTTCCCGGAAAGATGAAGTCAATCTCGATAACACCCAATACGAAGTAAAAACGTTGCTAAAAGCCAAAATTACCAACGAGAAACTCGAAGAATTCAGAGATAAACTACGCAACTATGTTGAGTCTGTTTGACACCGGTGGGCGGAACTCCGCTGCTACGCGGACGGGCTACCGACTGAAAACGCTGGAAGTGTTCAACTGGGGGACGTTTCATGAAGGCAATAACCGGAGCGACATCTGGAAATTGTCGCTGGATGGAAACAATACCTTGCTGACGGGCGCGAATGGATCGGGCAAAACGACGCTTGTCGATGGGCTGCTGGCCTTATTGGTCAATCCGCAAAAGCGGTTTTTCAATCAGTCGTCAGGGGCGAAAAGTGCCCGGGAACGCACCGAAGAATCCTACGTGGAGGGGCATTATTCCCGGACGCAAAGCGAAGACCAGCAGAACTCGCGCGTTGAAAAACTGCGTCCAAACCGCTCGGCTACCTATTCCATTATTCTGGGCGTGTTCACCAATGAGGGTGCTGCCAGTACGCCCGTTACGCTGGCGCAGATTCGGTGGTTCAACAACAGCGGTTTGCAACGAAAATACGTCATTGCCAAACTCGAACTCACCATTGCCGACCATATTCAGTTCAGTACCGACGGAAACTGGCTCCGCAAACTCAAGCGGCAGTTTGCCGACCGCATCGACGACTTTGATGCGTTTCCGAAATACGCAGCCCGGTTTCAGCAGTTGTTCGGAATGCGGAGCGACAAAGCACTGACGCTGTTTAACCAGACGGTGGGCATGAAAATTCTGGGCGATCTGGACGAGTTTATTCGTACCAACATGCTCGAAGAGAGTACGGCCGAGGACACGTTTAAAAAGCTGATGGATAACTACCAAACGCTTTTGGTGGCCTATCAGGCACTCGAAAAATCCCGGATTCAGCTCAGTTTGCTAAAACCGGTTTATGACCTCAGTCAGGCCTATGCCGAACTGGAAAACCGCATTCGGGAAGCCGAAGGTCAGCAACGTTTGCTGGAACCGTGGTTTGCCCGGCAACAGGGCGGAATCTGGCAGGCAGAAATTGCCCGGCAAGAACGCGAATTAAAGCGACTGGAGGACAAACTGGCCACCCAGGAACACCAATTGGAAGAACTGCGTGAGCAGGAAAAACAGGTTTATGCCGCAAAAGAAAACAACAAAGTTGATCAGCAAATCAAGGAGTTAGCCCAGAAAATTAAAGGATTAGAGGAAATAAAGACAGATAAGAAAGAGAAACTAATAGACTATAATCGTTTCGCCCGTCCGCTGGGATTTGTCGAGAATCCCGACGAAGTGACCTTTCGTGAAAATACTGAGCGCGCCGTGGCCCTGCAACAGTCGCTGGTTCAGGATAGGGAGCGGGTTGGCCAGCAGAAATTCGATACACAAACGAAGGTGAACGGTTTGAAAACCGACTTCGACAAACTGACGGCTGAAATCACTCAACTTCTGAACAGCACGGGAAAAGTGACCGGACGACCCGCCGAAATCCGGCAGGAAATTCTGGAGGCTGTGAACGCAACCGAAGCCGATATTCCGTTTGTCGCTGAGGTGATGCAGGTGCGCGACGACCAAAAGGCGGTTTGGAACAACGCCATCGAAAAAGTATTGCACAGCCTGGGACTGAACCTGTTGGTGCCGACGGACTACTATTCGGCCGTTACGGAATACGTGAACGCGCAGACCGATTTGCGGGGAAAGGTGGTTTTTCAGCTTGTAGCCGGTAAACCGGGCCCGCCGATTTTTCCGGACCCCCGCACGTTGGTGGCCAAACTGGATTTTAACCCTAAAAGCCGGTATATCGACTGGGTCGAAAATCACATCTTCAGCCGGTTCAATTACCTGTGTACTGAAAACCGGAGCGAGTTTGAACGGGCCGAAAAAGCCCTGTTACCATCGGGACTGAACCGGACAAAGAACCGTCACGAGCGCGACGATTCAACAAATCACCGGCATATTCTGGGCTGGGATAACCGTGAACTTCTCCGTGAAAAGCAACGCAAAGGCCGGGAGTTGAGCGACGACATAACCAAGCTCAACCAGGCTTTAAACCGATTAGTTAATGAAGAGAAAAAGATCGATGAAGACGAAAAACGCCTGACGCTGTTTCTGACTATGGATCAATTTTCGAAACTGGACTGGCAGGCCGACGCGTTGAAAATTGCCGATTTGTCGAGACAAAAAGAACAACTCGAAAATTCGAACCAGACACTGAAAACGTTGCTGGAACAACTCGAAATGCTGAGGAAAAATATTGCTAATCTGAGTGCTAAAAAAGACTCAACGCGGGATGAATTCAAGGATACTGAGCGGACTATAAAGACCTTGCAGGAAGAGAAAAGAGGTGGCGAATATTTTCTGGATAACTTTGATTCAGAGGATATTGACATCGAATTAAACCGTCTCAATGATTTGACAAGTACACTGGTCGGGCAGTTGAATTTTGGCAACTTTATTCAGGAAAAACAAAAGCTGGAAAACCGGTTGAGTGCCGAAATCGCTGCGTTAAAAAGCAGTCGGAACAAACTTGAAAAGGACATTGAAAAAAGGATGTCTGATTTTAAAATACCGAAAAAAGAGGTGCGGCTAAAATTCCCGGATTGGGAAAGTGAAACCAACAATCTGGAGCCTGACATTGACCAGTTGGCCGAATACGTCGATCGTTACGAGCAAATCCGGGATGAGAATCTGGTTGAGTTGGAAAGCCGGTTTCAGGAGGAATTCAAGAGTGGCGCGACCAAAGCATTAAGCGATTATTGTAACTCGCTCGAACTGCAACACGAGCGGATTTGTGAAACCATCGACCAGATCAACGAGTCGCTGCGGGGTATTGCATTCAACCTCAACCCTGACACCTATATTCAGTTGGAGCGCACCGACACGCGTAAACCCCGGATTCGGGATTTCCGGTTTGGCAAACTCAATAGCTGGCAGCCTGACCGTACACAAATGGCGCTGGCAACTAATCCGAAAGAGGCTGAAATTGAGCATTTTGTTAGCCGGATTCAGCCGTTTATTAACGAATTACAAGCTGATGAAAAATGGAGACAGGAGGTAAGTGACGTGCGCAATTGGTCGGATTTCAAAGCCCGTGAGTATTTCAAAACCGATCAGACACCGAAACAGGTTTACGAAAGTTCGGGCAGTTTGTCGGGGGGAGAAGCGGCTCAACTGGCCTATACCGTGCTGGGTGCGGCCATTGCTTTTCAGTTTGGTATCAACCGCGACGCTAATACGTATAAGTCGTTCCGGTTTATTGTGGTCGATGAAGCGTTTAGCAAACTGGACGAAGACAAGTCGAAGTACCTGCTGCAACTCTGCCGCAGTCTGGGTCTGCAACTGATGGTCGTGACGCCCCTGACCTCCATTCACCTGCTGGAAAACGACGTGTCGGTGATTCATTGGGTAACCCGCGCCCAGAACGACCGGCGCAAATCCACGGTTCGGGATATTCCGATTCTGGAATACAAAGAGAAGAAAGAAACGCTGCTGGCCGACGCGAACGAAGCATGATTACGTTAGCAGAATTGACAACCAAGGCCAACCGGCAGTATATCAACCTGTTGAAGGGGCATCTGACGGGCGAAAACCGGTTTCCGCTGGTCATTTCCGCCAATAAAGCCCTGGATCGTCGGCAGGGAAGCGAGCATATTTTTGCCCAGCAGCAGGAATTATTACTTCACTCGAAGAACAAAACCGGTCGGGGTTACACGCTTCAACTCAAACAAAATAGCCGCACGAAGCAGAGCGAAATCAGCCGGATTTCGTTTGAATCGCTGGATGATTTTCTGGTTTTTCTGGGAAAAGAAGACGAGTATACGGCTTTTGTTCAGGCGGTTAGCCAGATTCGGATCGAAGTGCCGGAATTGCTTGCTCTGCTCGAACGAATGCCCCGGCTGGTAATCGAACAATTGGGCAAATGGCCTGATTTATTGCGGGTTGTCCGGTATTTCCAGCAAAATCCCCAGCCCCGGCAGTACGTCCGGAACCTGCCCATCGACCTGCCCACAAAGTTTATCGAAACGAACCGGCCCATTCTCCGGATTTTGCTTGATCACCTGATTCCGTCCCACATCAACGCCGACGAAACCGACTTCTACAGACGGTTTCACCTGGAAATTGAAGAGCCGATGGTGAAAATCCGGTTTCTGGACAATACCCTCCGCATCCAGGCCACGCTGTCGCACATCAGCGTGTGGCTGAGCGAGTTTCGTGGTCTGAACCTGGCTTGTGAGCGGATCTACATCATCGAAAACCTGACTTCCTTCCTGACTTTTCCGGCTATTCCCAATAGCCTGGCTATTTGGGGTGGCGGTTTTGCAGTTAACCTTCTCGGGGGCATCGATTGGCTGTCCGAAAAACAACTGTTTTACTGGGGTGACATCGATGTCCATGGTTTTCAGATTCTCTCCCAGATTCGGGGCCATTACCCCGAAATTCAGTCCATGCTGATGGACGAAACGACCTTCATCCGGTTTCACCGGAGCGGAATCGGCGGGGACTTTCTCGCGCTGGAATTGACTAATCTGACGGAGCCGGAACGGCGGCTTTATGAACGGCTATTAGTGAACAATTGGCGGGTTGAGCAGGAGCGGCTGGAAGGTAACTGGGTATTGGAACAACTACTGACTGTCTATCCGACATAGCGTTAATGGCTGCAACAATAGTTGTGTTTCATTCATGAATACAAAGAAATACTTCCCCGTCTTTTCTGGCAGAAATGGGCGAAATCCGGGTAGAATCCCTATTTTTACGGATAACGCTACAATACACAAATGAAAAAATACCGCCCGGCTGGTTTCCCCACAATCCTGATTTTGACTCTCAGTTTCCTCTTCTTTCAAGGTTCGGGTTCGCAAAAATCGTTTCATCCCACCAATCCCTCGGCTGCCGATACGGCAAAATGGGCGTTTCCGTGTGACAAAAATACCATTGAACAGTATACCGCTTACCGAACCTCCAAACCGCCCGTGATCGACGGAAAACTGGACGAGGAAATCTGGACCAAAATCCCGCGTTCACCCCGGTTTGTCGATCTGGTTTCGGGCGGTAAGACGTTGCACGACACGCGGGCGGCTGTCTGTTGGGACCAGGAGAATCTCTACGTGGCCTTCTGGGTGGAAGAGCCCTATATCAACGCCAAACTGGCGAATCACAACGATCCGATTTATTCGGAAAACGACGTGGAGGTGTTTATTGCCGGGAAGGACACCTATTACGAATTTGAAATCAATGCGTTAGGCACGCGCTACGAAGCGTTTTTTATCTGGCAGGATGCTTACGAAAAAGGCGGTTTTGGGCAGGATCCCCGCTTTGCCCTTTCCAATCCGGCGGTTCGAAAATTCAACGGCGTTGGGTTCAAAAACCACCCCCGGGGGCTGCGCTACGGTTCCTGGGATTTCCGGTTTCCGGGACTACAGAGTGCGGTTTTCGTGGACGGCACCCTCAACAACAACCAGGATCGGGACCGAAAATGGACGGTTGAACTGGCCTTCCCCTGGAAAAGCATGGGCGACCTCGCCAAAGCCGACCACCGCGCACTACCTCCGAAAAACAACGACCCATGGCGCCTTGATTTTTCGCGCTTCAACACCTACAAAGAAGCCGCCCCTTCCGGCGACCACGGCGGCTGGGCCTGGAATTCCCACCGCGTCTGGGATTCGCATGTTCCGGAGTGTTTTCCGATGATCCGGTTTTCGGAGAAGGGGTTATGAAAAACACTACTTGGATAAGCTACGCTGTATGTTTAAAACAAAGTCAAGGGTCACATCATTGATCTCAGCAACTAATTCCGGATCTAATCCTTTTTGAAGGCTTTTTATCACGGCAGACTTCTTGATGGCTTCAATCTTCTTTTTTTCACCATGCACGGCTGCCGCGTTTTGGGCAATTAGCATCTCATATGCCAATCTCTTTTCGGCTGACATGGCACTACGGTCTACTTCCTGAATAGCCGCTTTCAGCCATTCTTCATTCCAGAATTCTGGAAACTGCTTTTTATTTTTGACTTTATGCAGCGTCTTCATGGTATAAATGAGTTTGTCAATATCTGACTTTACCTGACCAGCCTTTTTTCTGAACTTGTCTAACTCTACGGTAATAAACGATAACTGGCTATCTGTTTGTTCGCCCTTCTCATTGCGAAGCGTAGAAATGTTATGGTAATCCTCAATAGATGGAAAGATAGTCTTTTTCAGAATACCCACGCAATACACTTTGGAGAGATTTTCAAATGAGTAATCGCCTTTCTTGACTAGCGTATTGAATTTAAAGGCCGAATAGAATTTCATGCGTTGCAGGAATTGGGGGTAGTCGCTCAACTGCATTTCTACAATGAAGTGGTTATCGTGTTCGTCCGTACAGGAGATATCGTACACCCCGCTCCGGCTGTCTGATGTATAGCCTTCAACCGTATTTTTGTTAAAAATAATGCGGGTAATTGGTACGGTAGATTTTAATAGTGTTTGTAAAGCCTGGCGTAGAAATAATGTGTTGGTTTCGTTGCCAAAAGTCACTTTAAAGCCGTAATCAGAGATAAGCGGGATAAACCGCTCTTGGCCGGTGTCGAATTCTTCCATGGACCAAGATTAAGCAAAAATGGCTGATTTTGAAAAATGGCGTCGTATTTCGTTGGCGGAACAACTGTTTCCGCAACCGAACCATTGTAATTCAGAACTAGACATAAACGCCGTATTCAATCCGGGTCAAAACATCATCCACCAGACCGAAACCGCTGATGGTGTTCAGCAACTGCATGGGAGCTTGTCCTTTTAACTCGCGCAACGGGTAACGCAGCCAGTTGGACAGGGCATCGGCCCGGTTGTCGAAAACCAGCAGGCCGTGAGCCGCCAGATTTTCCAGTAACAACAGCCTTTCGGAAGCCTGAGCGTCCAGCCGTCCTTCGCTGCGAAAGCGATGCAGGGTGCGTTCGGTGATTTGCAGAATGGCGGACAGTTCTTTCAGGGAAAGATTGAGCAATTGGGCCAGTTGATCGACCTGTTGAACTTCCTTATTGATCATAAAAATAGCTTATCGTAAAGCTTCCGCTGTTTTCTCAGAATAGCTATCCAACTGCTCTTCCTCGACTATCTTAACGTGTGGCAGATCGGCCAGGAGTTGAACGGCCTGGTCGTACGGTTTGTATAATCCGCGGTCTTTTGGACGAGCCACCAGCACATCGAAACGGGCGTTGTGTTGTTCCGCATAGGGGCGCAAAACCGTGAATTGCCCGACATTCAAGGTTACTTTTTCGGTAATGGACTGCTGCAGTTTTAAATCAAAACTGACCGGTTTTACTAAATTATAAGTGCCGTTCTGCCAGGCAAAAGGAAACTGATAAACCAAACCTGTAGTCTCCGGTTTAACGGTTATGGGTCGATCCAGTGTTTCGCGGCTGATGCGTCCTTGTAGGCGCTTGCGTAGATTCTTTTTAAAAGCTGTAAGGAGATAAGCCTCATCGTGGCGGCCCCGATAAGTTTCTTCCTCATCGTAAGAAGCCAGGAAAAGCCAATAGAAATCGTCTGCAATCTTAGACAAGTCGGACGTATAAACCACACCGGTTTTGACGTCGCCGAACTGCAAGGCGCTGGAATCGCGAATCAGAATTTCATGGTCCGGGAACAACTGGGCCTGCTGCTCGTATTTGATAAAAATGTCCGGCTTTTTATTCAGTTGAAGCGTCTTGGCTGTAATGCCACGAAAGAAGGATTTGATCGTCTTTTCCGGGAAAGACGGGTAAAGCTTACTAATGCGGCCGAGCCGCGAAGGATAGCGAAAAATAACCTGGCGTTGTTCAGGAAACCACAGCAGTAACCCAATATTCAACACCTCACCCAGTGCCTGGGAGTGGTGGTATTGGAGGATGCTATAGTGGAAGATTGAATTCACGCGATCAAGGTCGTTAAAAATTTACAAAACGCTCCGGCTCGGGCTTTGGTTTGGGATAAATGCGTTTTGATCACCGAGTAATTGCCAATTTCAATGTCGTTTACTTCCAATTGGTTCGCTACCTCATCCAGAGCATTGACATTCAAATTCTCTAAAAAATACCGGAATGTATCAAATACTTCTTCCTTTTCATTGGCATTCATCTGTTTTAATAACGGATAAAACAGGTGTTTCTCGTAGGGGAGATACCAGCCATCCCGATCGAATGGCGGCATTACATAGTCATGGACAGCAGATGTACCATTTGCGAAAGGAAAAATCTGTTCGTGATCAATCAGTACCAAATCCTCGTCATCAATCAGGAGGTTAGGCTTATTGCGTTGACCTCCCCGGTCCAGATTGAGTACTAAATTATCAAATGCAAAGATAGTACCGATATCGTAGCTTTTCAAGAATACTCGTTGGTCCGATATATCAACGATGGACGCGTGGGTCTTTAATTCCGTACCAAATTTCAAACCGGAATCGACCTCCCGCAACCGGCCAGCTTCCTTTTCAGGCAATGTTTTCAGAAAGGTTTTACCAAAAGAAATCAGTGCAGCAGTAGGTACTTTTAAGTCAAATTCCTGAGCCAATACATTGCCGAATGCTTCTTTTGCCACCGGATGCAATTGCTGCGTTTGCTTTTCCGTGAACAGTTTGACCACATAGGGTGTAAGCGCACCCTGATCGTTCACTTGTACAACCCACGGCTTGGTGGAGCCGCCGGAGCGAATCGGGCCGAGGTAGGAAATGGCTTCGAGGATTTTCAATACTAATTAAAGCTGTAGTTTTCCAAAGCTAAAGAGATTAACGGAAGAGTGCTTTAAATTATGGCCGAAAAATCGTATGATTATGATAATCTAAATAAAGCGGTGAAGGTCTGTTTGTGGTCAATTCAGGAAGAACCATTAAGCTTTTACCATGATATTGATAATACTCTTGTCCATTGTTAAATTCCTCCCGGATTCGTTTACTGACTTCAACCTTTAAATTGGGTGTAATCGTAATATATCCATCGTCAAATAGCTTATGCATATCGGATCGAAGTAATAGGCCATTCGCTGTTTGATTAGGACCAGATTCCGCAAATGGCTTAATATGGGCTGCTTCTAAAACCGGTAAAGTTTTCTCGCCCGTAATCGCACATCTTTTATTATAAGCATCTATGACCGAAAGCCTAAATGCACCTTGACCGATACGTACTTTACGCAAGATGGTATTTCCGTACTGTGGAGATTCCTCTGCTACAGTAAACGAATCTTGAATAGTTGGAACAGTTGTTAAATACCTGGCAAGAACCGCTTCAACCTGTTGCCAAAGAGTATTACCAATTGTATCGTTTGTACTATAAGTTTTACCTTTTACGATGTTATTGCTCCAATTAGAAGGAACCGTTATCCAATCTTCTTGATTGAAAAATACCGGATTAGTCAGAGCAATACAACCGATAGTCGGATTGCGTTCCGAATTACGACGATACCGCTGAATTACGGTCCGAAACTGTTCTAAATTATCGAAACCATTGCGCGACTTGAATGTGTCCCAGGCTAACGAAAGAGGAAGCTGACTTTGAGCTGCAAAAAAACCAATTCCTCCAATAGCATTGCGTGAGCCTTTTAATTTGAACAGGAATGCACCTCCCGGCTCAAGAGCCCGGAAAGCAGTTCTCCCACCGGGTTGCCAGAAATTCACATCTTCAGGAGCAAGTCTACTTAGATAGCTATACCAATTCCAGTCAGTTACACCAAGATAGTAATCCATGCCCTAAGGTAATAAACCTCTACAAATGAGTGCACAAGTTTATCGCTTTTCACCGTGAAAAGACCTAATTACTTGACACTATGCTTGTGTTAAGTAATTAGCGATTAAACCAATAAATTATGAATCGGCAACCCCCAACCCTCACACCCCAAACTGCCCCAAGTGATGATCCAGATGCTTATAAAACATCGTATTCCATTCGTCTTTACTCAGGTTGCCAAAAGAATGTGATTCTTTGTTATCAAAGTGGCTTTCACCCAGTTGCTGCGTTTTGGAGAGGTAAGCGATCAGGCGTTTTTTTTCCACATCAAAATCCCGGGCGTCTTTGATGAGAAAGGCAGGGGCGGTTTGCGAATTGCGTTGGTAGGGCGCCGGACCGGTGACGGCTCTCTTTACGAAGGTCTTGAGGACGAACTTCATCAGAAAATTGGGCCTGGGATGCTGGTTTTCGTACGTCATCTCATACGTCACGTTGCAGTGCGCCAGCATCTGGGCGACGGTCATTTTACCCCACTGGGCCGGCGTAGTGGGTTTCAGTTGGTTGATGCGCTGAATGACCTGGTCTGAAACCGTAGGGGTGAAGATGTTTGGTAGCGTCATTTGGTAGGTAGGTGTATGGGAGGTTCAACCGGTTTGCTTATCTTGTTCAGAACGGATTACGAATTGTGAGAACGTCATCAATAACCTGGCCTGCCTGCATGTCTTCCGAATAAAAAACAGAACAGCGTGACTCCAATGCTGCGGCTATAATCAGTGAATCATAAAAAGAATAACCGTAACGATTGGCAATTCGGATGGCATCATGAATGGTTTTAGGCGAGTTTTGATGAATCGTAAACTGTGATTGTATTTCATCCAGCGTCGATTTGATTTCTGGCCACTCGGTTTTGAATTTTCGACGTAAGGTATTAGCCATTTCCTGCAATACCTGAGTCGAAATTGTTCTTCCTTTAGGCATGACAATCTGTCGCGCCTTTTGTTGTTTATCAGGTTCGGTAACCGTATAACAATAAATCAGCACATTCGTGTCGACAAAATACCTATCGTTCATTGGCTTCTTCACGGTTAAACCGGAAACCCAGCGTATTCAACTGGATAGCCTCAAAAGTGGGCGTATCTTCAATTTTTATAGTTTTGCCAGCTTCATCCGTTTGCTGAATGTGAACAAATTCAAATTTGTTCAGCAATGCCGACAAAAACACCCATTCCGAATCCTTTACTTCCAATACCACCCGCATACCATCTCAGGTTTTGTTCATACTACAAATTACGACATTTTTTACTTCCGCACCAGCCGCGCATTCCGCAACTCCTCCCGCAACGCGTTCAACCGGCTGTAGGTTTTATACAAATGCTCGGCGTAAATCACTACCTGCGGTTTCAGCGACTGAAATCCGTTGAGCGCCGTCAGCCAGCTCGCGATGGATACGTACGTCGCCCGGCCCCGCTGACCGTTGTCGAGGTACTGCGCGCTGCGCTCCATCACCAGATCCATGCACTCGTTGGGGTAAAATTGAGCAGTTAATTTCAGGATCTCGTTCATCCCCTGAACATACAGCCAGTCGGCGTTTTTGACCAGCTTCAAAAGCTCGGCCGGACGGTTTTCAACGTGCAACACCTGGGCGTAAAACAACTGGTTATGGACAATGCCGCCCGGCGACCCGGCACTTTTACTTTTCAGACTATCGACAAACCGGTTGCGCTGGTCTTCGCTCCAGAACGTGCGCAGCTTCTGGTAGTCGGCCAGACTGCCCTGCAACCGGCTGCGGTTTTCGAGGGCCTGCAAATACAGGTTCAGCGCATCGCCGGGTGCCAGAAACTGGTCGTTCAGATTTTCGAGAATGAACGCATCGAAGGTGCCGGGAAATCGTTTGGTAAGTCGTTGCAGCGCGGTGACGAGTGCCGGATGATCGCCAGAACGGTGATGATACTGAAGCAGTTGCAAACCAATTAGGGCATCTCGCTCCGAAAATTGCTCGGCGGTTTTGACCCAAAGCTGGGTGTCGCCGGTGGTGTCGGCAATCCGCAACAGCACATATTCGACGCCCATTCGCTCCCAGTGGAAATTTTCGATGGCCCGGCGCACTTCCGCAGCCATAACGCGGTCGGTCGACAGTGCCAGCAGCAACGGTTCGAAGGCTTTCAGGTCGTAGTAAAGCTCCTCATCGTTGTTTTCGGCTTCGTCAAAAAAGTGAACCCGTTCGGCCAGTTGATTCATCGCCCACCGCACATCCTCCGAACTGATCACCTGTTGCGAAAGTCGCTGATAATCAGTTTCGAGTAGTTGATGCCAGACTTTTAGGGATTGGCTTGGATAGTCCTCGATGGAGCTATATTCGTCGTGTGCCGGTTCAAAAGCCGCCTGCGTTCCCTCATAAACGCCGAGGTAAATCCGCATGGCATCCAGTAGCCGCCCTTGCCGAAAAGCCGTGCCCACCTGCTCGGCGTAAGGGCGTAATACGTCTTCGATCAGCGGTTCCGGGTCGGGACTTTCTTCCGAATAATAATCGTCATCGTCCATCTCCAGTGTCTCGTCATCAAACCGCAGATCCGACAGGGCCTCGAAGACTTCCGTACTGACGGCCTCGACGCTGGCGGGTTCTGTGGACGGAACCGGGTTGTTTTTTAGTCCGACAAACTGCGCCAACTGAGCGCGTAAATCCGGTTGTTTGTCGAGAAGCTGGCGTAGAAATCCAGTTTTCTGCTCGACGGTGGTTTGTTGCCAAAGCGTGTCAAGATTGACAGGCGGCAGACTATGCGTGAACGAAACCGCTTCCGCAGCGAGCTGTTTCGTGCCAAACTGGTCGAGTACGGCCAAACCCAGTGCGACACAATGTTTGCAAATACCCTCGTATTCGTAGCCGTATGGGCAATCACATTCCGCGTCAAATTCCTGCCCCCGCAAGGTCAGGCTGACGTTGTATTGATCGGAGCCATAGACGATTGCCTCAAACGTGTTGCCCCGCTGTTTGAGTTTTTTAACGGAACCCCGCCTGTAATAGTCTTCACCCCGACCGAATACCGTACTACCGGCCAATTGGCGCAGTGCATTTTTAGTGAACATGGCTGATTGAAAAGCAAACCGCGTTTGATTTTCGCAAAGAAATGACCTAATTTTCAAACCTCGTTTGAAAATGAAACAACGGAATGAATTTACGAATGCTTCTTGCCCCTAAATCCCCTCAAAAATACGTAAATAAGACTTCATGCGGATTCCAAAAACCCTTTTTAGGGCCTATGGCGTTCTGGGTCTTTACACTGCTCAATCTGCTGGCTATCTGCACCTTTTCATATGGGCAACAGCCCGCAAAAAAGCCCACCGCAGCCAAACCGCCCCTTACCGCCACCACGGCATACTCCACCGACAAAGCGGTTTTGACCAAAGGGCAACAGTTGTTCCAGCAGAACTGTACGGCCTGCCACAATTTCCTGCAAAAAGGCATCGGGCCGAATCTGGCCAGCGTGACGACGGAAGTGCCGGTGGACTGGCTCCGGAAGTTCATCCGCAACGCCCCGGAGGTCATCAACAGTGGTGACGCCCGGGCGCACGAGCTTTTTGAAGAATACAAGCAGATGATGCCGCCGTTCACGCAGCTCAGCGAGGGCGACATCACCGCCCTGACGGCCTACCTTCACTCGAAACGCAAGGTATCGACGGTCGATGTCGGCAGCGAAAACCTCGGCGCGGTGCTAAAGGACCCCATTCCGACGAAAATACCGCCCTCCGGGTTGCGGATTCAGTTGGAAGAGGTGACCACCGCCCCGGCCAGTGCCGAAAAAATACCGCTGGCTCGCATCAACAAAATGCAGGTGTTGCCCGGAACGAAAAACCGGCTGTTTCTGGAAGATCTGCGGGGAACGCTGTACGAAATGGAGGGCAATTCGCTTCGGCCCTACATGTCGATGGCGAAAGAACGCCCGAATTTCATTCACGTTCCCGGTTTGGCCACTGGTTTCGGCAGCTACGCATTCCACCCGGATTTCTACACCAACGGCCTGTTCTACACGACCCATACCGAAAAAGCCAACACCGCCCCGGCCGATTTTGCCTATCCCGACTCCATCAAGGTGACGCTGCAATGGGTGCTGACCGAGTGGAAACTGCCCGACCCGACGGCCCCGACCTTTGCTGGCACGGGCCGGGAGATGCTGCGGCTCAACATGGTGAGCCCGATTCACGGCGTTCAGGAAATTACCTTCAACCCGCTGGCCAAACTGGGAAGCGCGGACTACGGCATGTTGTACATCGGCGTAGGCGATGGCGGAGCTACCGAAAATGGATTCTATTTCATCTGCAAAGACCGGAGCCGACCCTGGGGAAAGGTGCTGCGTATCGACCCGAAAGGCACCAACAGCACGAACGGAAAGTACGGTATTCCGCCCCACAACCCGTTTGTGAAGGATCCGACGGCGCTGAAAGAGATTTTTTGTCAGGGATTCCGGAACCCCAACCGGATTAGCTGGACGCCCGACGGCAAGATGCTGATTTCCGACATCGGTCAGGCGCAATCGGAAGAGCTGAACCTGGGCGTTGCCGGGGCAAACTACGGCTGGCCGGATCGCGAAGGCACCTTTGTCATCAACTACCAAGGCCGCATGGACCGGGTTTACGCCCTGCCCGCCAACGACGCGACCTTCAAGTATACGTATCCCGTCGTTCAATATGACCACGACGAAGGCAACGCGTTCTCCGCCGGTTTTGTCTATTCAGGAACCGCCATTCCGGCTCTGACGGGAAAATACATCTTTGGCGATATTGTCAGCGGGAAAGTGTATTTCGTGGAAAACAGTCAGCTACAACCCGGCAAACAGGCCGAAATCAAAGAGTTGAAAGTGGAAGTGGCCGGAAAAACCGCTACGTTTCAGGAATTGAGCCAGAGTAAAAAAACGGATTTGCGGTTTGGTCTGGGGCTGAATCAGGATTTCTTCATCTATACCAAAGCCGACGGCCGGATCTACAAACTGGCCAACTGCGTACCTGATAAATAGAACGGCGGGAAAACCCTACAGGGCTATTTTTAACGCGAACGATGGGATTATTGGCTACAAACATGTCGTGCCTACGATACTTAATTAGTTCATAATCAATTAATAAATCTCATAGTTTGCATTATTTTTAAGATCTGATCAGCACATGTTAGCCGGTATACGCGACAGCTTTTTCGCTGCGCTGTATACCGGCTATTTTCTTGCCATTTCTTCCGGCATTCTTCTCTGATTTCAATCTGACGAGCCACCCAAAACCCCGAATTCAGGCTGGGAAAGGGGTGTTGAAAAATAGTAGAAAAGAAATGTTTTTTTTAGTGTGGGGTAAAATAACAAAACTTTGTCTTCGAATTAGGATATTTTTCCGGCCTGGTCGACACACCGTCAACCATTCTCTACTACGTGCGTAGCGTGTATTCTCTGACCCGATGAACCCTGAAGAGCAGCCTTTAGAAGAGTATCACGCCGACCGAACCGGTCCCCGGATTTCAAAAGAATCAGAACAAACCCGGGTAATTTCCGACGAGTATTTTATTCAGAATTGTTTCGCTTTGTCTCCCCAGAAAGGGTTTGAGTTGCTCTTCAGAAAGTACTACACCAATTTATGCAACCACGCCATTCGGTATGTGTATTCGAAAGAAATAGCGGAAGACGTTGTTGCTGAAGTTTTCACGAATTTCTGGAATAATAAGGTGTATGAAACCGTCGCCATTTCGTACCGGTCCTATTTATACACCTCCGTCAAAAACCGTTCCTACAACTACATAAAACAGGAGTTAAACCGGAATGAAAACCTGGATACGCGCGATGAGGACACGGATTATCTTAATGCCATTGCGGTGCTGCAGCCGGACGAAATCCTGCATTTCCATGAGCTAAGCCGAAAGCTGGAAGTAGCCATTCAACACCTGCCAAAACAATCCCGAAAAGCGTTTCAGCTAAATCGGCTGGAAGGCAAGAAATATGCAGAAGTCGCTTCTGAAATGGAACTAACGGTTAGCGCGGTAGAACGGTTGATCAGCAGAGCGTTATCCCGGATCAGAGAGGAGCTGAAACACGAGTACTTACTCAGTTTATTTCTGCTGTTTATTCTCTAATTCAGTGAGTAATACGATCCAAATCCCGCCATTATGGAATCTTCATTAATAAAGAAAATCGTATTTGATTATTTTGATCATAAGTGTACCACGATTCAACGGAAACTGATTGAAGAGTGGCTTGCTGATAAAAATAATCTTGATCTGTTTCATCAATATCTGGATGAATGGGAGTCACAACATCCACAGTATAATTTTGATCCGGACAGAGGATTGGAAAAAGTATACCGATCCATTCAGGCACCAGAAACCGAACAAAAAGTGAGTACGGTTCCGACCAAACAATTCCGATTAAATTCGCTGTTCAGATGGCTTTCCGTGGCTTCGATTGTTTTAGTTTTGGGTTGGCTAGGCTGGACTCACTATTCAAAATCCCCCGTCATTACCTACCGAACGCTCATCAATACGGTAAAAGAAGGAACCGGTGAAATTTACGAAAAAGAGAACTTGACCAACGGCCCTATTCTGGTAAACTTACCCGACAAAAGCTCCATCATTTTACAGCCCCAAAGCCGGATCAGTTATTCACCGAAGCTATTTAATAAACGAAAACGGGAAGTGGTTTTGTCCGGTGAAGCTTTTTTTGAAGTACAGAAAAACCCCAGCAAGCCTTTTTTTGTCTACACGAGGGGGTTGATTACCAAAGTATTAGGAACCAGTTTTCTGGTAAAAACGCAGGCTGAGTTTTCTGAGGTCGTGGTAAAAACCGGGAAAGTCGAAGTGTTTCTGCATAGTGATAAAAATAAGGATAAGAAAATGACCAGCAACCAATTGGAGGGGCTGGTTTTAAAAGAAGATGAACGCATCAATACAAACCCGAATCAGCATACCTTAAACAAACCGCTGACGGTCGATAAAGCCAACCTGAAACTCCCCATTCAAAGCCTAAGTTTTAATTTTGATGAAACGGCGGCTATTACCGTTATCGAGACGTTAAACAAGGCCTATCATGCAAACATTGTTTATGATAGCACCCGCTTGTCTTCCTGCAAACTGACCGCTCATTTGTCTGACGAACCCTTATTGCAAAAAATCGAATTGATCTGTATTGCGCTTGAAGCCAGTTACGTCGAAAACGATGGTCGAATACAGATCAAGTCAAACGGATGTAAATAAACCGGTTTCAGAATAGGCTTTAATGTGCTGATTGTAATTACCACTGCCTCCCATTATTCCTAACCCTTAACCCATAATTTTATGAACATAGCGCTACGAAATTGCAAACAAAGCATGGGCTTTCTGCCTGCATTTGTTTGCCAGCTATTTCTTTCGGTTCTCTTCATGGGGCCATTGTTTGCTTATAGAGCCGATTCGCAGGAAGTATTGAAAAAACGGATTAGCCTGAAAATTGAAAATCAATCCGTCAAAAAGGTATTGATTGAGATCGAGAAAAATGCCGAAGTGCGGTTTATTTATAATCCCAATTTGTTAAAATCAGCGCACAAGGTCAATTTGACGATCCATAATTTACCGCTTGGCGATGTCCTGACCAGCGTCCTTGAGCCGCTGCAATTGGGCTACCGGATTCTGGGGAAACAGATTGTTCTCAATCGTATTGAAGGAAAGACGTCAGCAATGCCGGAAAACGAGGCCAGTCTACAGCCCATGCTGCCCCTGGATATATCCGTCAAGGGCCAGATTAAAGATGACAAAAATGAGGCCATTGTCGGGGCCAGTATCATCATCAAAGGCCTGAATAAAGGCACGACCACCGACGCGGAAGGCCGGTTTTCGCTGTCGGTTCCCAACGAGGATGCGGTATTGATTGTCAGTTTCATCGGGTATGAATCACAGGAACTTGCCGTTGGGAAACGGACGGTTTTCGATGTGGTTTTAAAGGCGGATTTAAAGCAACTGGAAGAAATCGTAGTGGTTGGCTACGGCGAAATCAAGAAGACCGACCTGACCGGCGCGGTGGCCTCCGTTCAAACCCGGGACATTGTCCGGGCCAATCCGGTGATGGCTTCCAAAGCGATTCAGGGGCAGGTCGCAGGCGCAACCGTCACCAAATCAAGCAACAAACCGGGGGCGGGCTACAACATCACCATTCGGGGCGAAAACACGATCAACAACTCCACCGAACCCCTGGTGGTGATTGACGGGCTGATGGGTGGCAATCTCAACAACCTCAACCCCAATGATATCCAGTCAATGGATATTTTGAAAGATGCGTCGTCGACCGCCATTTACGGGGCGCGGGGCGCCAACGGTGTCATCATCGTCACGACGAAAAAAGGGATTTCCGGCAAACCGCGCGTCAGTTTCGACAGCTACGTGGGCGTAAAAATGCCCGCCCACATTCCCGAACTGATGTCGAGCGAGCAGTTCTACAAAGCGACGTATACCGACCGGGTGCTGGAAGGTGCCACAGGGGCTACATTCACAGCCGCCGAAATGGCGAACATCAAGGCGGGAAAAACCGCTGACTGGGTGGATTTGATTACCGACCCGGCCCTGCAAATGAGCCAGAACATCAGCGTGGCGGGTGGAAATGACAAGACAACCTACCGGTTTTCAGGTGGTTATCTGAACGAAAATGGCAATGTGCTCCATACGGGCTACAAACGCTACAACCTGAACGCCGGTCTGGACAGCAAACTGGGAAACCGCTTCAAGGTGGGGTTTACCTCCTACCTGACCTACAGCAACCAGAACGTGGGGTCGCAGGAGTCGCTGCGGGGGGCTTACCGGGCGCGTCCGACGGGAACCGCCTATTTCAGCGACCTCGCCAACCCGTCCGAGAACGGTGATTTCAATGTCGATGGCTATGCGTTCTGGATGGGAATCAACGACAAGCAGGTGCCCAATCCGCTGGCGGACATCGACCCCAAAACCTCGAAATTGCTGACCACCACGATGTCGGTGATGAGCAACGGTTACGTTGAGTTTACCCCCATCAAAGGGCTCAGTTTCCGCTCGTCGCTTTCCGCTTCGTATAACACCGACCGGATTGGCGATTTCCGGGGGCAGTGGTCCAAATCGCAGATTGGGTCCAAACCCCGGGCGCAGTATGACAACCGGACGCAGGGAAACTACACGCTGGACAACATTATCACGTATAATCTGGATCTGGGCAGGCATAAATTTGGCGTGACGGGTTTGCAAAGTGCCTTTTACCAGCGCAATGAAGCCTATCAGATTGCCGCCAAAGACCTGCCGTACAATTCAGACTGGTATGCCCTGAATACGGGAACCGTGACGGGCATCAACAGTTCGCTGGTCGAGCGTTCGCTGCTGTCGTTCATGGGGCGCGTCAACTACTCCTACAATGACAAATATCTGTTGACGGTAACGGGTCGTTCAGACGGCGCTTCCCAGCTTTCGGAAGGCAACAAATGGGCCTTTTTTCCGTCGGTGGCCCTGGCCTGGCGGATGGGCGACGAACCGTTCATCAGCAACCTCAACGTGTTTTCGAACCTCAAACTGCGCCTGAGCTACGGGCAGGTGGGCAACTCGACGGTGAGTCCCTACAGCACGCAGGCCGGTTTGCTCAACACCGGGTATGATTTTGACGGCACGGCGGCTTACGGTTTCGCGCCTTCCAATCTGGCCAACAAGGATCTGAAGTGGGAGCGGAGTACGGAATACAACCTGGGGCTGGACTTCGGATTCTTTAAAAACCGCATTTCGGCTTCGCTGGAATTGTACAACCGAAAAACCGCCGATCTGATTCTGAATCAGAAGATTCCGACCGTAACCGGGTTTTCACAGGTCATTGCCAACGTCGGGCAGATCGAGAACAAAGGCGTGGAACTGACGCTCAATACCGTCAACATCGCTCGCAACGATTTTAGCTGGAACAGCACGTTTGCGTTCACCCGCAACCGGAATAAACTGCTGCAACTGTACGGCGACGGCCAAACCGTCGATAAAGGCAACAAGCTGTTTGTCGGCTACCCGATCCGTTCGAATTTCGATTATCAGTTCGATGGCATCTGGCAAACCGCCCAGCAGGAGCAGGCGACCAAATACAAACAGGTACCCGGCTCGGTACGCGTGGTCGATCAAAACAACGACGGCGTTATTTCCTCAACCGATGCCATCGACGACCGGGTGGTTCTGGGAACACAGTTGCCAAACTGGATTCTAGGCATCACCAACCGCTTCAAATACAAAAACCTGGATTTGTCCTTTTTCGTCTACTACCGGGATGGCGTTCAATATTACAACAGCACCCTGTCGGGCACCTTCGGCGAAATCAGCGGCACCCGCTATAATAAACTGGCCTCGCTGGACTACTGGCGGAGCGACAATCCGTCGAACACCTATTTTGGGGTAGTGGCGGCCAATCCGTACCGAAATGCCATCAACTACCAGGATGCCAGCTTTTTGCGGATTTCGGACATTACGGTAGGCTACACCTTGCCGAAAGGCGTGATGAATTCCTGGAAACTGGCCAATGCCCGCCTGTATGCGCAGGTCATGAATCCGTTTGTGTTTACCAAATTCACGGGATTTGACCCTGAATTTAACTCGGCGATTTATCAGGATGACGTGCCGTCGATGACGTATACCGTAGGTGTCAATATCAGTTTCTAACCCCGAAATCAACGCGTAATTCCCATGAGATCTTTCCTCTCGATCCGATATACGGCCCTGTCCCTTGCTTTCCTCGGCCTGGTGGCTTCCGGCTGCAAAGACGAATTTTTGGTTGAAAAACCGGTTACCACCCTGACCACCGACGTATACTACAAAACGGAAGCCGGTTTCGAAGATCTGGTTCGGTCCTGTTATTCCCTGTTGCGGAATATCCACCAGAACCGGACGCTGGTTCTGAACGGCACCGACATTTTTTCGCAGAGTGGTTTTGGCGACCCCAAATTTGCCACGCCAGCCGTCACGGGCGGTCCGCTGGAGCAATATGATGTTCGCCTGAATGCCACTTTGGCGGAATTGCAAAGTCTCTGGACGCTCCTGTACGCCGAAGTGGCCCGAACCAACACGGCCATTAGCCGGGCCGAGGGCATTACAACGATGGCGGCTGCACTAAAAGATACGCGGGTTTCGGAAGCCAAATTCCTGCGAGCGTTGTCCTATTTTTATCTGGTTCAGCAGTGGGGCGATGTGCCGATGCCGCTGACCGAATCGCTCAGTCCGAGCAAAGAAGCCATTCGGGTGTCTTCGGCGACTATTTACAAACAGATTATTGACGATTTGCTCGATGCGGAAGCCAAATTGCCGGTGACGGCGTCTAACTATGGACGGATCACCAAAGGGGCCGCTCAGTTTTTGCTGGCTCGGGTGTATCTGACGAGGGGCTGGAACTTCAAAAGTTCGTTGGGTGGGAGCAATGCCGATTTTGATCTGGCGCTGCAATACGCCGATAAAGTGATCGAAGCCTATCCGCTGGCGACAGCCTACACCCAGTTGTTTCCGATTCATTCCGAAAATCCGCTGAAACAATATACCGGTGCTCAGAACGACAAGAACCCGGAAATTGTGTTTGCCGTTCAATACAATTCGGATGTGCTGACCAACAAAACCGACCCGGCTTTTGCCGTAGATGCGGCTGGGGGCAACAACCTGCATTCGGTTTTTGGCGGTGGTGGTGAAGGCTATCCGGGCACGAAAGGCCGGACGTCGGACTACAACCGGCACCAGCCTTTTCACATTACCAATCCGGCCATGTATCGGCTGTTCGATCCGGAAAATGATTCACGATACGATCATAATTTTGTGGAAGTGGGTTATGCCTTATTGCCGGTTACCGGTTTCAAACCCTTGCCCGTCGTTAATCCGAATCTGAGAGTTGACATCAAAGCGGGCGATACCGTCGTGTATTTTCGGCCCTGGAACAAACCGGCCACCTCCTTGAATGAACGCGGCATCGATTTGGGCGGCAAGAAGAATTATTCGGTGGTGAATCTGGATGAGTTTAGCGGAGGATACGGTTTTGTGAACGGCAGCGCGGTTAGCGTGAGCGGTTTTCCGTCGGACCAGCCGATGATGTGGAAGTTCTGGCAGCCCGGTATTGCCTATGGTGATGCATTTGGCACCTTCAACGAAGCGGTTTTCCGCTCGGCGGAAGCCTATCTGATTGCGGCCGAAGCGCTGGTGAAAGGGGCGAAAAACGGGAAACTGGGCGGTGCCGAAGTGTATTACAACAAAGTGCTGGACCGGGCGCTGGTGAAAAAAGGGGCCGATCCGCTATGTGCCAAAGAGCCGGGCAATGTAAAATCGCTGGAAGCGGTGTCGTACCGCGCCACGGCAGCCAACATCTCAATCGACCTGATTCTGGACGAACGCGCCCGCGAACTCATGGGCGAATATTCCCGGTGGTTCGATCTGAAACGAACCGGCAAACTGGTCGAACGGGTGAAAAAATACAATCCCTGGGCGGCCAAAAGCAACACGATCAAAGACATTCACTATTTGCGACCCATTCCGCAGGGCGAGATTGACCTGTCGTTTCCGGCCATGAAACAGAACGAAGGCTACTGATCCATAACCCAATGCCAAAAAAGGGGAGCGGTTTTGCGTTCCCCTTTCTAACCAGAGGATAGTCGTGTAGATTTGCCATCGGCCTGTTGCCCCGTTCCCCTAAAGGGGACTTGGACACGAAATCTTCGGATGCTAAAAGTCCCCTTTAGGGGAACGGGGCAACAGGCCAATTCTGCACGCATAAGATTCACCTCAATATGTTTAAATTTTCCTTCTACAGTCTCCTGTTTCTGCTGGTTCTGGAAATCGGAACAACGCCTTCGCTGGCGCAGAAAGACGCCCCAAAACCGGTCGATCTGGTAAATCCGCTGGTGGATGCGGCCAACTCCCGGTGGTTCTTTTTTAATTCGGCCAGCCGACCGTTCGGCATGGTCAATTTGAGCCCCGACAATGCCGTCAACGCCGACTGGAACGCGGGTTACCGGTATCATCTCGACAGCATCAAATGTTTCAGCCATATCCACGGCTGGCAGTTGTCGGGGATTCCGGTGATGCCCACAACGGGCGAATTCAAGGGCCACCGGGGAGCCAGTCAGTACGGTTCGCCGTTTTCGCACGCCAGCGAAGTCATCAAAGCGGGGTATCATAAGGTGGTGCTGGATCGGTACAATATCACCGCCGAACTGACCTCGACTACCCGGGTCGGTTTTCACAAATACACCTTTCCGGCCTCGGCTCAAAGCCACATTCTGTTTGATTTTTCGACGTTTCTGGGGCCGTCCGATACGCAGAAGGGATCCGTGAAAAAGGTTAGCAATCAGGAGATTGAAGGCTACGCCATCATGGCCCCGACCATTCGCCGACCCAAAACGCTGACGGTATTTTTCGTGGCGGTTTTTGACAAACCGTTTGAGTCTTTCAAAGGCTGGCGAAACGGTACGCTGGAAACGCCCGGCGACCTGATCGAGGGCGAACGCACGGGAGCCTACCTCAGTTTCAAAACCGGAGCGGGTGAAATCCGGAAAATGAAAGTGGCGATTTCGTACGTCAGCGAAGCCCAGGCCCGGCTGAACCTGACGGCCGAACTGCCGCATTGGGATTTTGAAAAAACCGTGCAGGAAAGCCGCACCGACTGGAACACCTGGCTGAGCCGGATCGAGGTGCAGGGCGGCACCGAAACCGAACGCAGCCGCTTTTACACCGATTTGTGGCATGCCTTGCAGGGACGACGGATCATTTCTGACGTTAATGGGAAATACAGTGACATGACCGGTCCCGAACGGCGCATCAGACAGATTCCGTTGGATGCCAACGGGAAGCCCCAATTCAATCACCACAATTTCGATTCGATGTGGGGAGCACAGTGGTCGCTCAACACGCTCTGGCACCTGGTTTACCCCGAAGTGACGGAATCGTTCGTGAATTCGATGCTGCTGATGTACGACGATGGCGGGCTGATTCCGCGCGGACCGGCGGGCGGCAACTACACCTATGTGATGACAGGGGCTTCGTCTACCCCGTTCATTGTCAGTGCGTATCTGAAAGGAATCAAAGGCTTTGATCACCAGAAAGCCTACGAAGGTTTGCGGAAAAACCACTTCCCCGGCGGTATGATGAGCAAAGCGGGGTATGAGCACAACACGTTTAAAGGCGGTGGTATTGAATACTATATGGAACGCGGGTATGTGCCGCACCCGATGGGCAAAACCCGTTACGGTTTTCATCAGGACGGTTCTACGCAGACGCTGGAATATGCCTATCAGGATTACACGCTGGCGCAGATGGCGAAGAAACTGGGCAAAACGGATGATTACGGCCTGTTTATGAAGCGGGCTGAAAATTACAAGAACATCTGGAACCCCGAACTGGGCTGGATGTGGAACCGGACGCTGGACGGGAAATGGGGTGAACCCGCCGATATTTTGCGGTACGACAATGGCTGGGAAGAAGGCAATGCGGCCCAATACACCTGGTTTGTGCCGCACGATGTACAGGGCCTGATCAAGCTGATGGGTGGTCGGGAAGCCTTCACGGCCAAGCTGAACAGTTCGTTTGAAAAAGCCGAAAAACACGATTTTGTTTCGGGGAAATCGCACGACAAAGAGACGCTGGAGGAGTTGCGCCGGGTGTTTATCAACTACGGCAATCAGCCCTGCATGCAGACGCCTTTTCTGTTCAATTACGCCGGTTCGCCCTGGCTGACGCAACACTGGACGCGGCAGATTATCGAGAAAGTCTACAGCGGTATTTCGCCCGATTTTGGCTACAGTGGCGACGAAGATCAGGGATTGATGGGCAGTTTGTCGGTTTTGCTGAAAACCGGTTTGTTTTCGACCAACGGCGGCACGACGCCCGATCCGTTTTACGAAATCAGTAGCCCGCTTTTCAACAAAATTACGATTCACCTCAATCCCAGGTATTACAAAGGGAAGCAGTTTGTGATGGAAGCAAAAAACAACTCGGCTCAGAACCTGTACATCCAGTCGGCGCAATTGAACGGCAGAGCCCTCGAAAAGCCTTGGGTGACGCACGAAACCGTCGTCAACGGCGGAACCCTGCGGCTGCAAATGGGCGCAAAACCGAATAAAGCCTGGGGCAGCAAACCAGAGCAGGCACCGGTGTCGATGTCGTCGAAGTAGAATATCGTTTGATGAATGGGTATGAAACGGATGGAAAATCAGCGACACGTAAATGAGTAAACTGCCGGGCTTGTTATTGGCGTGGGTGCTATGCGTTGGCACAACGGCCTATTCCCAGAAAACCAGCGTCATCTGGCTGGATGATCTGCTGATTCAAACCTTTTCCGAGGGCATTCGTCCGGTGACGGCGAAACGAAATTACAGCAACGATTCGATGCGGATCAACCGGACGTATTTCAGCCGGGGCGTCGGGGCGCAAAGCGTTAGCGTGCTGGCGTTTTACCTGAATAAAAATGCCACGCGGTTCAGTGCCGTGATTGGAGCCGATGATCTGGGAAATACAGAAATTCCGGTCAAATTCTACGTCATCGGCGACCGGAAGATCCTTTTTGAAAGCCGGGAAATGAAGGTGGGCGACGCTCCCCAGAAGGTTGAGGTAGACCTGACGGGGATCGAACGGCTGGGCCTGTTGATCACCGATCCGGTCGGTGGTTCCAACAACAAACGAACCTACGCCAACTGGGCCAATGCGCAGTTGATCATGAAAGGCGAAAACCGCCCTGAACACCTTCCGAATACCGGCGAAAAATACATTCTGACGCCCAAACCGGGCGAAAAACCCCGGATCAATTCTGCAAAAATCGTCGGAGCCACACCCGGAAATCCGTTTCTGTACACCATTGCCACAACGGGAAAACGCTCCATGCTTTTTTCAGCCACGGGTTTACCGTCCGGGTTAATACTGGATCGTAAAACCGGCATTATTACGGGAAAAGTCAGCCAGCGCGGCACGTACAAAACCACGCTGAAAGCCAAAAACTCGCTGGGTGAAGCGACCCGGAGCCTGACGATCAAGATCGGTGATACGATTGCGCTGACGCCACCCATTGGCTGGAACGGCTGGAATTCGTGGGAAACGCGGATTGACCGGGAAAAAGTAATCGCGTCGGCCGACGCCATGGTGAAGATGGGCCTGATCGATCACGGCTGGACGTACATCAACATCGACGATGCCTGGCAGGGTGTCCGGGGTGGGCCGCTAAACGCCCTGCAGCCGAACGAAAAGTTTCCGGATTTCAAGGGCATGGTGGATTATATTCACGGGCTGGGCTTGAAAGCGGGGCTGTATTCGACGCCCTATATTTCCAGTTACGGCGGTTATGTTGGGGCTTCCTCCGATTTTGCAAAGGGCGGAGAATCGCACGAGTCGATTAGGGTAAATCGACGCGCGTTCAATCACATCGCTCCTTACCGGTTCGAAACCGAGGATGCCCGGCAAATGGCCGAATGGGGCATTGATTTCCTGAAATACGACTGGCGGATCGATGTCAACTCGACCGAACGGATGTCGACGGCGCTGCGGCAATCGGGTCGGGATATTGTGTTCAGTTTGTCCAACTCGGCCCCGTTTGCCAACGTGACCGACTGGATGCGGTTATCAAACATGTACCGCACCGGCCCCGACATCCGGGATAGCTGGACGAGCCTGTACCAACTGGCGTTTACGCTCGACAAATGGGCACCTTACAACGGCCCCGGCCACTGGAACGACCCCGACATGATGATTGTGGGCAATGTAGCGACCGGGCCTGAAATCCATCCGACGCGCCTGACGCCCGACGAACAATACAGCCACGTGAGCCTGTTTAGCTTACTGTCAGCACCTTTGCTCATCGGTTGCCCCATTGAGCAACTGGACGCGTTTACCCTGAATTTGCTGACCAACGACGAAGTCATCGAAATCAATCAGGATCCGCTGGGGAAATCGGCCCGGTTGGTGCGGGAGGAGAATGGTGTACAAATCTGGCTCAAACCGCTGGAAGACGGTTCGTTTGCGGTCGGCCTGTTCAACGTTGCGGAGTATGGCAAAACGCCCGAATCGTTTTTTCGCTGGGGGGATGAGACGGCGAAAATCTTTACATTTGACCTGGCTAAAGCGGGGCTGAAAGGCAACTACCGGCTGCGCGATGTGTGGCGGCAAAAGGATCTTGGTGTGTTTGAAAAGACATTCAAAACCGATATTCGGCATCATGGGGTGGCGCTGTTCAGGCTGTTTGCGCTCAATTCGCGTTCCTATCCTTAAACATTCACAAAATGATCAGATTTTTCAGTTTAGGCGTATTGATTTGTGGGATGGCCGGTTTTTTAATCGGCATGAATCCATCACAACCCGACAAAAAGCAGCCGCCCAACATCGTCTACATTCTGGCGGATGATTTGGGGTATGGCGACGTGTCGGTGTATAATCCGGAAGGGCAGATCAAGACGCCCCAGATCGACAAACTGGCGTCGGAGGGCATGCGGTTTACGGACGCGCATTCGCCCTCATCGGTTTGTACGCCCACGCGCTACGGTTTGCTGACCGGCCGCTACCCCTGGCGGAGCCGTCTGCCGGTCGGGGTGTTGCGGGGGTATAGCCGGACGCTGATCGAAGCCGATCGCCCAACGGTGGCTTCGTTGTTGAAAAGCCAGGGGTATCAAACGGCGGTTATTGGTAAATGGCATTTGGGGCTGGATTGGGAAGTGCAAAAGGGCCGTGAAGCGGTTTTGACGGCGGAAGGATACGGCATTAAAACCGAAATGAATCCCGATGATATTGATTTTTCGCGGGAACCGGCGCAGGGGCCGAAAACCGTTGGCTTCGACTATTCCTACATCCTGCCGGCTTCGCTCGATATGCCGCCCTATTGTTACCTTGAAAACCAGAAACTCACCGACTTGCCGACGGGTTACACCGACGGTAATAAGCTGGAAACCGGCTATACCGGCCCGTTCTGGCGCGAAGGCAAGAAGGCTCCCTCATTCGATTTCTATGGCGTACTACCCACGTTTGTGTCCAAAGCCGTAGCTTTCCTGAAAAAGCAGTCGACGCAAAAACCGTTCTTTCTGTATCTTCCACTGGCGGCTCCGCACACGCCCTGGGTGCCGACCGGCGATTATACCGGGAAGTCGAAAGCCGGGGAATACGGCGATTTTGTTCAGCAGGTGGATGCCGCCGTCGGGGAGGTTCTGCGAACGCTGGCCGAATCGGGACTTGCTGACAATACGATCGTTCTGTTTGCGAGCGATAACGGCCCCTACTGGCGGGAAAATTTTGTGAAGCAGTTCAACCACAAAGCGGCTGGCGGATTTCGGGGCATGAAAGGCGACGCGTTTGAAGGCGGCCACCGCATTCCGTTTATCGTTCGCTGGCCGGGTCACGTAAAACCGGGAACGACCAGCGCGGCCACCACCACCTTAACCAACCTGATGGCGACCTGTAATGACGTGCTTGGACTGAAAAACCGGACTGCCATGCCCGAAGACAGCTACAGCATTTTACCCGTGTTGCTGGGTAAAGCCAGCCAGGTTGCCGATCAACCGGCCGTGGTGCACAGTTCATCCATCGGTTTTTTTGCGATTCGAAAAGGCGACTGGAAGTTGATCGAAGGGCTGGGCTCGGGCGGTTTTACGGAACCCAGACAGATCAAAGCACCAGCGGAGCAGGGGAGCAAAGGGCAGCTCTACAATCTGGCCACGGATGGTGCGGAGACCACTGACCTTTATCAGCAGAATCCCGAAAAAGTGCGGGAATTAACGGACTTATTGGTCAAAATCCGGCAAAGCAAAACGCGGGTTTCGCGTTGAGGAGTTCATTTGGCCGGAACGGCCACAGTCACACTTTGGGGCAGAAATACCGTAAATATGGCTCCCTGACCGGGTTGCGACTGGGCCGCGATGGTGCCACCGTGCATCTCAGCCACTTTCTTGCAAATGGTCAGTCCGATGCCCGTGCCGGCATATAAGTCTTTGCCGTGCAGCCGTTGGAAAAGCTGAAAAATCCGGTTGTGATACCGTTCGTCGAAACCAATGCCGTTGTCTTCCACGCTGATGGCCAGGTACGACGGTTCCCGTTGCCGCATTGGAACCGGAATGTCGAAAATGGTGACGTCCCGGGCGGAAATCCGCACCTGCGGAAGGCGGTCGGGTGCGATAAATTTCAGGGCATTCGAGAGGAGGTTCTGGAACAGTTGCCGCAGTTGCAGCGGATTGCCGTAGATGGTGGGCAAACAGCCAACGAAAACCTGCGTCTTTTTTTCACGAATGCTTAGTTCCAAATCGCCCAATACCTCTTTAACCAGCGCGTTGAGGTCGACCTGCCGAAAGGGCTGGTGGTGCGTGTTCAGCCGCGAATAGGCCAAAATATCCTTGATCAGAACGTGCATGCGTTCGGCTGCGTGGTGCATCCGCTGAATCAAATCCTGGGCCGTTGGGTTTAGCTCATTGGCAAACTGTTCGACCAGCAGCGTTCCGAAAGACTGAATTTTTCGTAAGGGTTCCTGCAAATCATGGGAAGCTATGTAGGCAAACTCGGCCAGTTCCTGGTTGCTGCGGTTCAGTTCGCCAATGTTCAGTTTCAGTTCGTGCTGATATTGTTCCAGTTTCTTTTTGGTTTCGGTCAGCTCGCGGTTGTCCTGCAAGGTTCGCTCCACCATTTTCTGGGCCTGAATATCCACCAGAAAACCGCTCCAGTACAGAACTTCCTTCTTTTCATCCAGCAGCGCGGTGGCAGTCATCCGGTGCCAGACGTAAGCACCCGTTTCGGCATTCCGGATTCGGATTTCGATCTGGAACGCGTGGTTGGCCGAAGCGGTTTCGGCCCATTTTTCCCACCATACGGCTGCGTCGTCTTCATATAGAACCGTCTCCCATTTCGTTTTATTCAACTGGCTGACCGATTCGCCGGTGTATTTTCGCAGCCATTCGTTGGCATACAGGAGTTTCCCTTTCGCCGTGGCCGTAAAAATCATGAGTGGCAACGAATCGCTCAACACCTGATACTGGCGTTCTGACGAGCGAAGTCGCTCAGCCAGTTCCTGTAGCTGGTTGTTTTTCCGTTTGATTTCATCGGCTACCAGTTCGGTCGGCTCGGAGTTGAAGTGGTGCTTCCAGAGTGCCACGTTGGTTTCATAGACGCACTGATCGGCTAAAACCGGAATACTGAGCTGTACTTCTGAGCCTTTTTCGGATTTGTAAATCTGAACCTCATCCACCAGGCGGCTGGCCACCTCGATCCGTTCATTTTTTTGTCCGGTAATGGCACTGCGACTGTCACTGATTTTGGCCATAATCCGGGCTTTGGAGCCGTTTGGGGGCACAATACCGAGCGTCAGGGATGCATCGCTGCCATGCTGGAGGGCATCGCGGGAAACTTCTAAAACCGCCGTTGCAAAAGTCGTTTGGACCACGAGTGAAAGCCCCGCCAGTTCGCCCAGTTTCAACGTGCGTTTATGCGCCAGAATTAGATCCTGCTCATCATCCAGCGAAACTTTAGCGAGTTCGTACATAACAGAAACAGGGTATGTTCTATGGCTGCCAGCGAATAAATGGTTCACCCACCGTAGTTTTTATAAAAGGCCATTACCGTAAAAATATCCTCTTGTGAGTCGGGAGAAATAGGTTGATAATTCCGAAAAAGACGATCTGGTCAGTGTGTCGGTTATGTCTGTTAAAACAGCTAAGTTGCTGATTTTGTTTAAAGTGAATCCGGATGCCGATCCGGTCGGCAACAACGGAAACGGGTGTTTTTTTGAAAACTATTTTCCAGCATCCCGAAATCGAAACGGTTTTTTGTCCCGTACTTGCAAGTGGAGAAAAGGCGTCTGTTGGAAGGTGAATTGGTTATCGAAAACAGGAGAATTATGAAAAAAAACGTTCTGAAGAAGGTCTTGCTGTTTGCTCTTTCTTGGTTCATCGGGGCCTCCGGTCTGGCCCAGCAACGAACCTACTGCAACCCGATGGACATCAGTTACCGGTATAATTTTGAGCAGTTGAACGAACGGATTTCGTACCGTTCAGGCGCTGATCCGGTCATTATTAACCACAAAGTGGGCAACAAACCGGGGGAATACTTTCTGTTCGTCACCATTTCCGGTGGCTGGTGGAAATCGAAGGATCTGGTCAGTTGGCAATACGTTGTGCCTGATAAATGGCCGATGGAAGACATGTGTGCGCCGGCGGCCCTGTCGGTGCGCGATACGCTGTTCCTGTTTCAGTCGACGTTCGAACAACGCCCCATTTTTTATTCGACCGAACCCGAAAAAGGCAAGCTCAAGTTCTATAACCGCTGGCTGCCGCGCCTGCCCAAAGACATTGGCCCCTGGGACCCGGCTCTCTTCCACGATCCGGATACCGACAAGTGGTTTATGTACTGGGGTTCCTCGAATGTGTATCCGATTTTTGGTGCCGAACTAGACCACCGCCGTCGACTGACCTACATGAACCCGGAACCGTCGAAAGCCTATCAGCCCATGCTCTGGCTCGACCCGTGGCAACACGGCTGGGAACGTTTTGGCCCAAACCATTCCGATCCCATCAAACCGTTTACGGAAGGAGCCTGGATGACCAAACACAACGGCAAATACTACCTGCAATACGGAGCCCCCGGAACCGAATACAACGTGTATGCGAACGGCACTTATGTCGGCAAGGATCCGCTGGGACCGTTTGAATACGCGCCCTATAATCCCATTGCCTACAAACCGGGGGGCTACGCCACCGGCACCGGCCACGGAAACACGTTTCAGGACCATTTTGGCAACTACTGGAATACCGGCACCACCTGGCTGGGCATCGTCTGGGGCATGGAACGACGGATTGTGATGCACCCCGCCGGTTTCGACAAGGACGACCAGCTTTACGCCAACACCCGTTTCGGAGACTTTCCGCACCATCTTTCCACCAAAAAGTGGGAGAACAGCAACGCGCTTTTTACGGGCTGGATGTTGCTGAACTACAAAAAACCGGTTACAGCCTCCTCGACGCTGGATACCCTGCGGGCAGAGTTGACGGTGGACGAAAACCCCCGGACGTTCTGGGTGCCGACCCAAAACAAAGCCGGCGAGACGCTGACCACCGACCTCGGCGCCGACCACGACATTCGGGCGGTGCAGGTCAATTATGTTGATTACAAAAACACTGTTTTCGACAGTGATTCTACGGTTTATACCCAGTTTCGGTTGTATGCGTCGAAAGATGGAAAGAAGTGGGATAAAATTGCCGATCTGACATCGGAGCCCAAACGCGACCGCGCCTGTGCCTATGTGGAATTGCCCCGGCCGGTGCGCGGGCGGTATGTGCGGTATGAACACGTCTACACGGCGGGTCCCTACGTGGCCATCAACGGTTTCCGGGTTTTTGGCAACGGGTTGGGAAAAGCCCCGGCGACGCCCGTAAAACTAGCAGCTGTCCGGCAGAAAGACCAGCGAAATGCCGATATTGCGTGGGAAAAAGTACCCGGTGCAGTGGGCTACAACATTCTGTGGGGCATTGCCAGAGACAAGCTGTACCAGACCTACCAAATCTGGAACGACCAGCCGAATAAACTGGAATTGAGGGCGTTGAATGTGGGTGTACCGTACTATTTCGCCATTGAGTCGTTCAATGAAAACGGCGTATCAACGGTTAGTGAGGTCATTGGTCCCCGGTAAAAAAGAAATACGAATTCTTCAGGTTCATGTCCCTGTTTTCGACCAGTGATTCGTTCATAATTCACGCCGGAACGCCCGGATGGTTTGACAAAACTTTTCTTTTTCAAAAAAGACCCTCAACTTCGGGTCGCTAAATCGAGTTTGAAACCAACCAATTCCATGAGAAAAATTCTAGTACTGATTTGCAGTTTGCTAACCGGGCTGGCCGTTGCCCAAACCGCGTCGAAACATCCCGATACCTCCGGAAACGACTGGCAACCGCTTTTTGCCGCCGATTTGTCCGACGCCGGTTTTCCAAAAGGCATCTGGAGCGTTGAAAACGGCGTTTTGACGGCCACGGAAGACATCCCGATCTGGACTAAAAAAACGTATAAAAACTTCGTGCTGGACCTGGAATTCAAGAACGCGCCCGGCACCAACAGCGGGGTTTTCGTGTATTGCAGCGATACCGCCAATTTTATTCCGAACTCGGTGGAGATTCAGATTGCCGACGACTATAGCGAACAGTGGTCCAAAGCTCCGGCGTCGTGGCAGTGCGGGGCGTTTTTTGGTCACAAACCCGCTTTGCTGCCCAAGGTAGTCAAATCAGCGGGCGAATGGAACCGCTACACGATCACGTGTCAGGGAAAAAACATTACGGTTTTGCTGAACGGTCAGCTCGTCAACCAGATCGACATGAGCCTGTGGACTTCCGGCAAGACCAACCCTGATGGGTCGGAAATTCCGAACTGGCTCAACAAACCCTGGGCCACACTACCGAACGAAGGGTATGTCGGTTTTCAGGGCAAACACGCCGGAGCGCCGATTTACTTCAAGAACATGAAAATTAAAGCGTTGCCGTAAAAAAAAGTTACCAGAGTCTGCCGACCAGGAAACGACGTGTCCGGGTCGGCAGACTGGTCAAAAGTTTAGTTAATCGTCAGACTTCGCAGCAGGTTTGCACTGCACAGAATTGACAGCACTTTGACGACTTCGCTCGCCAAAACATCGTCCCGGATCACGAAAGCCGCCACCAGACAGGCTACTGACACACTGAACTGGAACATGATTGGTAAAACCGGTAAGCGGGATTCGAGCCGGGTACTCAGCATCCGGGCGTTTTGCAGGAACTTTTTCATGACAGCCTGATCGTTAAAACTGAATCAATTGAAACCGGCCCTCTGCTGGATTGAATGGCCTGCCGAAGGTCAGAGAGGTCTTTCTGCAAGGTTTTGATCCGCTTTTCCCGCATTTTGACGTCTTCCTCGCTGCTGTTGCTACCGATCTTACTTTCGTGGTATTTGATTTTAACATGTACCATTTCAGTAAGGAGTTGAATGGAATCCTGGGCCGAAAACTGACCCTGAATGAGCTGCATTTCCATGATATGCTAAATGGAGTGGATGAATTATTGACCTTGACCCAGCGAAAAGGCGGGTTTTCCGTTAAAATCGTACAGATTCTCCGTCTTGATGGTGTCAATGTTGTTTTCGACGGCTTTGACCAGCAGGAAAATAATATCCAGTTTACCCAGGGTGTTGCCTTTTGCGGGTTTGAAACGACACCGCCAGTGATCGGTACAAAACGTTTCCGAAAAGCCGTCCGGCCATACTTTGATGCCCCGGTTGGTGATCATGGAAAGTTTTGTTTTTTCGGATTCCAGCGGCTTCAGCAACCGGGCAAGCTCGTCTGGATTGGTGCCATTCCAATGAACAAAGACATCGACACCGACCAGTTCTTTTTTGGCGGGCGGTTTTCGCTGGTATTTAGGCAGATTTAACGGCGTTCCATTGGCCAGATTAACGGCTTTCAGGGTCGAGGGTTTCTGACCCAGATTGGCAATAACCGCCTGCGCAAATTCTTTTGTGCCCACTTTTTGCGTGCTGATGCCTTCCTTGTAGAGATCATACGTATGAATACCGTCTTCGATGGTTTTAAGCCAGGCATTCTGTACCTTTTCGGCCACGTCGGTTTGTCCGATGTGAATCAGCATCATCACCGCACCCTGAAGCAGCCCCGACGGATTGGCCAGATTTTGCCCGGCCCGGCGCGGGGCCGACCCGTGAATGGCTTCAAACATGGCACATTCTTCGCCCAGGTTTGCTGATCCGGCCAGCCCCACCGATCCCGCGATTTGAGCCGCTACATCCGAAAGCACATCGCCGTATAAATTGGGCATCACAATGACATCGAAAAGTTCGGGCGTATCGGCCATCTTGGCAGCTCCAATATCAATGATCCAGTGTTCATTTTCGATGTCGGGGTATTCGGCAGCAATCTCGTCGAACACCTGGTGAAACAAGCCATCCGTTTGCTTCATAATGTTGTCTTTCGTGAAGCAGGTTACTTTTTTGCGCTTATACTGACGGGCGTATTCGAACGCATACCGGACGATTTTTTCGCAACCCGGCCGGCTGATGAGCTTGAGGCATTGCACCACTTCATCGGTTTGCTGGTGTTCAATACCGGCATACAGATCTTCTTCGTTTTCCCGCACAATCACCAGATCCATGTGCGGGTGTTTGGTTTTGACGTAGGGATGGAGACTCAGGCAGGGCCGGACATTGGCGTAGAGACCTAAAAATTTGCGGGTGGTGACGTTCAGGCTTTTGTACCCTCCACCCTGCGGGGTGGTGATGGGGGCTTTCAGAAATACCTTGTTTCGCCGGATGATTTCCCAGGATTCTTTGGCAATCCCGGCTGGATTACCGGCCAGATAAACCTGTTCGCCCACCTCAATCTCGTCCAGTTCGAGTTGTGCGCCTGCCGCCAGAATAATGTCGAGCGTGGCATCCATGATTTCAGGACCGATGCCGTCGCCCTTTGCTACTGTAATTCGTGTCATTTTTAATACCAGTTATTGATGCGACAAAATTGCAGCGCCAGGATTATATATTTTTATTTATGTTTGTAATGATATGTATAAAAAATAATTATGAATTACACCCTCAATCAACTTCGCATTTTTTCAACGATCGTTCAAACCCAGAGCATCACCAAGGCCGCCGAAGTACTGCATCTGACCCAGCCGGCCGTTTCAATCCAACTGAAAAATTTTCAGAATCAATTTGAAATTCCGCTGACGGAAGTGATCGGAAAGAAGTTATACATTACCGATTTTGGGAAAGAAATGGCCATTGCGGCCGAAAATATCCTGAACGAAGTCTACGCCATTAATTACAAAACGCTGGCTTATAAAGGGCAACTAACGGGACGCTTGAAAATTTCGGTGGTTAGTACCGGTAAATACGTCATGCCGTATTTTTTGACCGATTTTATGAAGCAGCATCCGGGCATTGAACTGGTGCTGGATGTGACGAACAAATCGAAAGTGATCAGCAGTCTGGAGAACAATGAAGTTGACTTCTCGCTGGTTTCCGTCTTGCCGACTCAGTTGGCCATCAGCCAGATTGAACTGATGCAGAATAAGCTGTATCTGGTGGGGAGTCAGGAGACGGATTTTGGACCGAAACCGTACACCATGCGCCTGTTCGAGACCATTCCGCTAATTTACCGGGAAGCAGGCTCCGGTACCCGGCTGGTAATGGAGCGTTATTTGGAAAACAATGGGCTAACGGTTTTGAAAAAGATGGAACTGACTTCCAATGAAGCTGTAAAACAGGCGGTTATTGCCGGGTTAGGCTATTCCGTTATGCCGCTGATCGGCATTAAAAATGAGCTTGAAAATGGTCAGCTTCGGATTATCCCGGTTGAGAATTTTCCCATCAAATCAGTTTGGAGTCTGATCTGGCTTTCCCATAAAAAGATGTCGCCCGTTGCCGGTATGTATCTGACCTACGTTAAAAAGCAGAAGGATGCAATCATACAGGAACGTTTTAACTGGTTTGAAAATTACCAGTAGCGTTTTTCTTCGGTTACCTGTGACTTAATCCGGTTTTTGAGGTCAAAAGAATGGGCCAACAAACCCTTTCTCTTAAACTTAAAAACTGTCTATGAAAAAGTCACTGGCCGAACTGATCGGCACCTTTTCCCTGGTTCTCTTTGGCTGCGGAGCCGCCAGTATTTCCGGAATTTCGACCACCGGACCCGCCGGTATCGGCCTGTTGGGCATTTCGTTTGCCTTTGGTCTGGCGGTGGTGGTAATGGCCTATGCCATTGGTCCGGTTTCGGGCTGCCACATCAATCCCGCCATTACGATTGCCATGCTGGTGGCCGGAAAAATCAGCGCCAGTGATGCCATCGCCTACATCATTGCTCAGTTTATCGGGGCCACGCTGGGGGCGGGCGTATTGTATTTGATCCAGAGTGGGGCTCCCGGTTTTTCGATGGGCCAATGGGCACTCGGTTCCAACGGCTGGGGGCCCGGCTACCTGGGAGCCTACAACACCTCCTCCGCATTCATTACGGAAGCCGTCCTGACGTTCCTGTTTCTGCTGGTTATTTTCAAAACGACGTCCCGGTTAGGCAACAGCAACATGGCTGGCCTGGCGATTGGTCTGACGCTGGTGTTGATTCACCTGGTGGCGATTCCGGTCACGGGGACGTCGGTCAACCCTGCGCGGAGTTTTGGCCCGGCGATTTTTGCCGGCGGTCTGGCCCTGAAACAATTGTGGCTGTTCATCGTCGCCCCGATTGTGGGCGGAATTGTGGCCGCATTATTTTATAAGGGTGTTTTTGAAGAAAAGAGAAAATAATAAAAGATTCTACAAAATGGGCCATCCCTACGGGATTGTTTTTGATTTTTCTGTGTGGGCGTTTTTACAAAATGAATCATTCCGATGGGATTGTTTTAATTTTCCTGTGGTGCGATTCTACAAAATGAATCATCCCTACGGGATTGTTTTTGATTTTTCTGTGTGGTGCGATTCTACAAAATGAATCATCCCTACGGGATTGTTTTGAATTTTCTTGTGGCCGTTTCTACAAAATGAATCATCCCTACGGGATTATTTGGGATTCCTGCGGAAAACGGACTGCATCATACGTCCCATCGGGACGGCTCATTTTGTAGGAATCGTGTCCGATTATCCGGGGATGAATCCCGTAGGGATGGTTCATTTGACATCGGTGTCAGGTTTTGGGGATTTTAAACGATTCCGAAGACATAATACAGGGCAATCACAAAGAACACGGCTGCGGTTTTGACGAGGGTCAGGATAAAAATGTCCTTATAAGCCTGTTTATGCGTCAGTCCGGTTACGGCCAGTAGGGTGATCAGCGCGCCGTTGTGGGGCAGGGAATCCATGCCGCCACAGGCCATGGCCGCCACCCGGTGCAGCACTTCCGGATCGATGCCCAGTTGGGTGGCCTGTTCGAGGTAGGTTTTGCTCATGAGGGCCAGGCTGATGCTCAACCCGCCCGAACCGGAACCCGTAATCCCGGCCAGCGTCGTGGTCGTAACGGCTTCATTGACCAGCGGGTCTTTGAAAAGGGACGCAATGCCGGCACTCACCACTTTAAATCCCGGAAGAGCCGCAATCACGGCCCCAAAACCGTATTCGGATGCGGTATTCAGTGTGGCCAGCAAGGCCCCGCCAATGGCGAGGTTAAGCCCCGCCGTAAAACCAGCTTTGATGGCCCGGAAGGCAAAAAGAAGAACGGTGACGATGCCCAGAACCAGTGCCCCTTCCACCGCCCAGACAGCCGTTAATTTTGAAATCTCGATGGGCGGAATGCCCTCCATCCCCAGGCTGGCGAAGTCGAACGTTTGGCCGTAGCGTTGGGGAATCAGCTCCGTGAAAACTTTGTTGAAAACCGTCACAACGAGCAGCGGAAGTACCGCAATGCCAACGGAAGGCAGCGTCGTTTCAGCCCGTCGTTCGGGTTCATTGAGGTGGTTTTTTCCGTAACCTTCGCCGGTTTGGATCGCCCGGTTTCGTTGCCATTGCAGATAGAACATGCCAATCGAAAAGATAAAGATGCTCCCGCAAATGCCCAGCCAGGGAGCGGCCCAGGCATCGGTATTGAAAAATGTGGTCGGGATAATGTTCTGAATCTGAGGAGTTCCCGGCAGGGCGTCCATCGTGAAGGTGAACGAGCCGAGGCCAATGGTCGCGGGAATCAGGCGCTTGGGAATGTCGCTGGCTTTGAAGAGTTCGGCCGCAAAGGGGTAAATGGCAAACACCACGACGAACAATGAAACCCCGCCGTAACTGAGAATGGCACCGACCAACACCACGGCGAGCATCGCCCGGTTTTTGCCAATGACAGCGATCACCGCCGTGGAAATGGATTTGGCATACCCCGCCATTTCGATGAGCTTTCCCAACACCGCCCCCAACAAAAATACCGGGAAATAGAGCTTGATAAAACCGGCCATTTTATCGAGAAAAACGCCCGAAAAAAACGGTAGAACGTAAGCCGGGTTGGCTAGCAGAACGGCCAGCAAAGCGGCTAGGGGTGCAAATAAGATGACATTGAATCCGCGGTAGGCAACAATAATCAAAAAAGCCAAAGGCAGTAAAACCAGGAGGACGTCCATCCGATGCGATTGCTTAGAGAGTTAAGCTAGCAGAAGGAGAAAATCATTGTATTTTACTGCCTTTTTTTGGTATCTAGCCGTGTCGATTAAAGCGGCATATTTACAGCACTGAAATCCTTCAGCAACGCCAGGACTTCCTGAACGTTTTCAACCCGATGAGCAGCATGGGTACTGCCGGGACCAACCTTGACGGTATATTGGTTTTCCAGCGTCAGAGCCGTAAACATATCTTCATCGGTGCGGTCATCGCCGATGGCCAGCACAAAGTCGTAGGGTCGGGCCAGTGACAACTGCTTGGCCACCTTGCCTTTATCGGTTTCGGTGCTTTTGATTTCGACCACGCAATTGCCGTCGATCACCCGCAACTGGTAGGGCAGCAGATTTTCGAGCGTGGTGATCAACTCGCGGGACCGCACAAAGCCGGTTTCCGATTCAGCAGAGCGATAATGCCAGGCCAGCGAATGGCTTTTTTCTTCAATAAATGAACCGGGGCAGCGGGTTACGAAATCGATCAGAACCGGGCTGACAATCTGCTTCCACGAACCGTCGTCCAGAATATCCCGTCGCCACAATCCCTGCTGCTTGATGTACGAACCGTGTTCGGCCACCATGTCGATGGGCAGAAAACCCAGCCATTCGTCGAGCGTCTGCTGGTCGCGGCCGCTGATGATCACCACGTAATTTTCCCGGCGGCTCGCCAGCCTGCCCAGCACGTTGATCACTTCGATGGGCGGAGCTGCCAGTTCCGGTTTGGTCTTGTAGTTCACCAGCGTGCCGTCATAGTCGAGCAGCAACAGCCGCGAACGGGCCTGCGCGTAGCGTTCCTGGAGGGAGAAGTTGGGTTGTGATTTCAAGAGTGGGGCGGGCTCAGTCTGTTGGGAGCTTTGAAGATTCAATAAACAGTCGACAAAACTGCCGGCCCATTTTTTGACATCGTATTCTTTCAATCGTCGCTGCATGATGGCAATCCGGCGGGCCTGTTCCTCCGGTTCCATTTCCAGGGCAATTTTCATTTTGTCGGCCACTTCATTTTCATCCATCGGATTGATATGCAGGGCGGTGCTCATTTCGTTGGCGGCTCCGGTCATTTCACTCAGAATCAACACGCCCTGGTGGTCTTTGCGGGCTGCCACAAACTCCTTGGCAACCAGGTTCATCCCGTCGCGAATGGGCGTGATCAGGGCCACATCGCAGGCCGTATAGAGTGCAAGCAACTGCGGAAAAGGCACCGAACCGTAGCGATAGACAATGGGCCGCCAGATCAGGGTTCCGTATTTTCCGTTGATTCGCCCGACGGCTTGTTCGATCATTACTTTCCGTTCGCCGTATTTCAGAATTTCATCGCGGGAGGGCACCACCACCAGGATAAACGTCAACCGCTCCGTCCATTCGGGGTAGCGTCGCAAGAAGGCTTCCAGCGCATCGAGACGCTGCATGACGCCCTTGGTGTAATCCAGCCGGTCAACCGAAAAAATGATCTTATTATCTTTGTAGGCATTCTTCAAAGCCGCGCGCTCTTCCACCACATCCGCGTTGTCGTAGGCGTCGTGATAGAGCGAATAATTGATGCCGACCGGAAACGAATCCGACTGAATAAGCCGGTTCTGGTAATTAATCTTCCATATTTTGTGCTGAACACCCAGATTGATCTGGACGGATTGCAGAAAATGGATGTTGTAGTCGTTGGTATGAAAGCCGACCAGATCGGCCCCCAGCAGGCCCGTTAACAGGTATTCCTTGCATTTCTGGGGCAGAATCCGGATCAATTCGTAGGAAGGGAAGGGGATGTGCAGGAAAAAACCGATGGTGGCGTCGGGCTTTTTTTCACGGATCAACCTCGGCAACCCCATAAAATGATAGTCGTGTACCCAAACGATGTCCTGGGGTTTCATCAGTTGTGAAACGGCTTCACTAACCGCTTCGTTGGCTTTCTGGTAAGCCACGAAATCCTTTTCCTGGTAGTCGACATACGTCGTGAAATAGTGAAAAAGGGGCCAGATGACCGAATTGGAAAAACCGTTGTAGAAATCCTGCTGAATTTTGCGGTCTAAAAAAACCGGGACATACTCAAAGTCATCGTTGACGAGGTGTTTGTGCTTTTCCCAGGTTCGGCGGGAGAAATCGGCGCAGCCTACCCAAACCGGTTTTTCACTGGCGCCTTTGAAATCCAGGGACTTCATGGCCGTTACCAATCCTCCTGAGGAAGCTTTCAGCGTCGTACTACCGGAGGTGGTTTCAAAGGCAAAAGGGAGCCGATACGAAACGATGATAAGTCTATTGTTCTTCATAATGAATGGTTTATACTAATCACGTCGAGTAATTAAATAAGACCATTTAGCGTGGAATGGTTCGGGAAACACCCGGATTAGAAAAATTCTAATCCGGGTAATAACCATTTCCAGAATGCTAAATTTGTTATTTAAATTTCTGACCCACAATGAATTGTACGATAGTCAGAGATTTGCCTATTCGGTTTTGAACGGCTTTTCAATCAAGAATTGCTTTGATGATTCGAACCGGTGCCAGCACCCGGTCCGGGCGGTTGGCCAGGTCATCATTGAGGTCAAACATGGCTCGTTCCAGCAGATAAGCTTCCAGCATAACCCGCAGGTCGGCCCGGTTTTTTGGATAGAAATTCGCTTCCTCAACGGTGTCGAGGTACGCTTTCAGGAAGATCTGGCTGATCTGGTACGCCCACCAGTCGGCAAACGGTAGCAGGTTTTTAATGTCCTCTTTCGGAACCTGGTTGGTGGCCAGAAAACCTTCGTATGCAACGTAATAAAACGACCGGATCATGGCGGCAGCGTCCCGCAATGGCGACCGCTTGATGCGCCGGGTGCTGAAACTCCGCAGCGGATTCCCGCCAAAATCCTGAATGGCAAGGTCCCGGCCCGTCAGCAGCACCTGCCCCAGGTGGTAATTCCCGTGAATCCGAATTTTCAGCGCATCCAGTTTGTGGTCATAAATCCGCTTCATGGCAGCCAAAACCGCCTGTTTTTTACCCAGAATGTCCTCCACTTCCCGGCGGCTGTCGACTGGCAAATCCTTCAGGTTTTTGGTCTGGCTCTGGTAACTTTCCCGAACAAGCGACTGCATACCGGAAAACAGCGACCGCTGGTAGTGCAGCGAGAATTCCTCGGGGGCAAAGTCCTTGTTGGTCGTGTTGGCCAGTGCCAGATGCATCTGACCCGTTCGAATACCCAGCAGCCGGGCCTCTTCCGAGGCCGTGCCGCCCAGCAATTCCCGGCTTTCGACGGTTAACTCATCAAAGCTGGAGGGTTCGCTCCAACTTCCCTGGCGACCAATCAGAGCCAGTGTTTCTTTGTTCCGAGCCAGAATCCGCTCGATGAAGTTGTGAATCCGTTCCAGCATGAAACTATGGCCGTCGCCGTGGTTTTCCACCATCACCTCCATCATTCCCAACGCAATCGAGCCTTTCTCAGACTGCCATTCGATGGTACCGATAAACGATGGAACGTACTCGAAATGGGCTTCATCACTCAAAAACCGGGTGATTTCCACGTCCGGGTTCAGGTTCCAGTCCACTTTCCGGTACATTTTCAGGAAAAACTGGTTGTCGTAGGCAATGGCCGTATAATCCCGGTCGGCGGTGTGCATTTTGGATTTGATGTCTCCGGCGTTCAATGGGTAGCTTTTCAGCTTGTCGTTCCCGGTAAAAACCAGCTTGCCATTTTTGGCTGGAATGGCCTGATTCGCGGCCATTTTGGTGAAGAGCAACTGATGCAACTTGGCGGTAAAGAAAGCATCGCAGAGCAACCCGTCCTGGTCGCCAAGCCTTAGCGTTGCCAAAACCGCCTGCGGACAACTTGTGGCGATCTGGCTGGCCCGGTCACCCTGCACGAACACGACCGGAACCTGATACAATTCGGGCAAACCCTGTTCATACGACACCTCCACCAAGAGGAGCGAGCCGGTTTTGTCGTCCAGATGGATAACGGCCTGATCGGTGATGGCAAAACTGTCGATTTCCCGGCCTTTGCCGATAAACCAGTGGGCTTTCGTCATGTAGTTCGGCAGAATCTCGTTTTCGAGCGTCGTCCGCGCTTTGGTCAGCGTCAGGTCTTCCCATTTCGCCAGCGTCAGCGACGGCAATGCATTTTCCAGATCAACATCCGGGTGTGCTTTTTGCAGCGAAAACCACTGGTAATCATAGGGCGCGAGCGTAAACGGATACGGGCTGTCTTCCCGAATGACCGGGAACCGGTTTTTGCTGAACAGTTCAACCGGCCGGTAGCCTTTGTAGTCGACCAGATCGATCTCCGCCGGTTGCGAGTGTTTGGACAGGTTGACCACAATCAGCAACGTCTCGTCTTCGTAGCTGCGGGTAAAGGCCAGCACTTTCGGATTTTCGACGTTCAGAAACTTCAGATTCCCCCGCCCAAACGCTTTGTACCGCTTGCGCATGTTGATCATGCGTTTCGTAAACCACAGCAGCGACGACGTGTTTTGCCACTGCGTTTCCACATTCACGGCTTCGTAATGGTAGGCCGGATCGAGAATCACCGGCAGGTACAGCTTCTGCGGATTGGTTACCGAAAAACCGGCATTCCGGTCGGGCGACCACTGCATCGGGGTCCGAACGCCGTCGCGGTCGCCCAAGTACACATTATCACCCATGCCGATTTCGTCGCCGTAATACAAAACCGGGGTGCCAGCCAGCGAAAACAGCAGACTGTTCAGCAACTCGATTTTCCGACGGTCGTTGTCCATCAGCGGGGCCAACCGGTGCCGAATACCCAGGTTGATGCGCGCTTTCGGGTTTTTGGCGTACATCTTATACATGTAATCCCGCTCGTCGTCGGTCACCATTTCGAGCGTCAATTCGTCGTGGTTTCGGAGGAAAATGGCCCACTGGCAGGTTTCCGGAATGTCGGGCGTCTGGTCGAAAATGTCGGTAATCGGATAGCGGTCTTCCATCTGAACGGCCATAAACATCCGGGGCATCACCGGAAAATGGTAGTTCATGTGGCACTCATCGCCGTCGCCGAAATACGATGCCGAATCTTCCGGCCACATATTGGCCTCGGCCAGAAAAATGGTTCCCGGAAAATGCTCGTCGATGTGTTTCCGCAGTGTTTTCAGGTACGCATGCGTTTCCGCCAGATTTTCGCCGTTGGTGCCTTCCCGTTCAAAAAGATAGGGTACGGCGTCGAGCCGAAAACCGTCCACGCCCATCTTACACCAGTAATCCAGAATTTTGATGATTTCGTCCTGAACCAGCGGATTGTCGTAGTTTAAGTCGGGTTGGTGGTGGAAAAACCGGTGCCAGTAGTATTGCTGGGCCACGGGGTCCCAGGTCCAGTTGGAGGCTTCGAAATCCTGGAAAATAATCCGGACATCCTTGTATTGACTGGGGTCGTCGGTCCAGACGTAATAGTCGCGTTCCGGTGAGCCTTTCGGTGCTTTTCGCGCCCGCTGAAACCACGGGTGTTGATCGGAGGTATGGTTGATGACGAGTTCTGTTATCACTTTCAGGTTGCGGTTGTGCGCTTCCTGCAAAAATTCCTGAAACTGCTCGATGTTCCCGTACGACGGATTGATGCTGTAATAATCGGCGATGTCATAGCCATCGTCGCGCAGAGGTGACGGGTAGAAGGGCAGCACCCAGATGGCCGTAACGCCCAGATCCTGCAAATAATCCAGTTTTTCCAGCAATCCCCCGAAATCCCCTATGCCATCGCCACTGCTGTCGCGAAAGGCTTTAATGTGTAATTCGTAGATGATGGCATCTTTATACCAGTGGAGTTTATCGTCTAAGCCTGCTTTGTTCGTCGCCATATTTCTCTCGTCAAAAGTCCCGTTTCAATCAGTCTACCTATTAAAACTAACTTCTACGGGAGCGAGATGTTTGGGAAAACCTTGAAACGTCTTTCGGGGTTACTGAAATAGAGACGCATAAAAAAACGGTACCATGCTCCCACCAACCCATCAGACGGCTCCGGCACCGGATGTCGTATTTGGCGATTTTTTTCTGGATGTTCAATTGAGCGGTATTTTCCCCGACTCGAAAACCTTCGTGGACAGTGTCCCGCTGATGGCCCCCGAGGCTATTCTGGCCCAGTATGAAGCTCAGAAAAATAAACCCAATTTTTACCTGAAAGCGTTTGTCGACCAGCATTTTACGCTGCCCGATTCACCCGCGTCCGGTTATGTCAGCGACGCCACGATGACGACCACGGCCCACATTGATCAGCTTTGGGACGTCCTGACACGCGACCCGGATGTGCCGGTGGAAGGCAGTTCGCGGTTGCCGCTGCCCCATCCGTATGTCGTGCCGGGCGGGCGGTTTCGCGAAATTTTTTACTGGGATAGTTACTTTACGCTGCTGGGACTCAAACAGGCGGGGCGGATCAATCTGATTCGGAACATGGTCGATAATTTTGCATACCTGATCGATACGTACGGTTTTATTCCGAACGGCAACCGAACCTATTTCCTCAGCCGTTCACAACCGCCGGTTTTTGCCCTAATGGTGCAGTTGCTGGCCGAACTGGACGGCCCTGATGTGCTGGCGCGCTACCTGCCTCGTCTGCAAAAAGAATATACGTTCTGGATGCAAGGCAGTGAATTGTTAAACGTAGATCATCCGTTTGAGCAGCGCGTGGCCCGGCTGGAAAACGGCACGGTGCTAAACCGGTATTTTGACCCAACACCCCGCCCCCGCGCCGAGGCTTATCGCAAGGAAGTGGAACTGACGGAAGCTGCCAATGCGGTCGGGATCGAGTCTACGGTTTTTTACGGCCATTTGCGGGCCGCCTGTGAGTCGGGTTGGGATTTCAGCAGCCGCTGGTTCAGAGACGGGCAGACGATGGCCACCACCAGCGCGGCCACCCTGCTACCGGTCGATCTGAACTGTATTCTCTATTCGCTGGAACGGACCTTGCGTGACGCCTACCACCAAGCCGGTGACGGGACGGCGTCGGAGCGGTTTGAACACCTGGCCGAAAGCCGGAAAACCGCCCTTTTGCAGACGTTTTGGGATCAGGACCGGGGCTTTTATTTTGATTATGACCTGGTTACTAACCGGCGGACGACTGCCCAAACGCTGGCGGCTGCTTTTCCGTTGTTTTTCGGACTGGCTACGCCCGAACAGGCGCAGGGTGTTCATGACCGGCTGCGAAACGATTTTTTGAAACCCGGTGGCTGGGTGACGACCCTAATTCGATCCGGGCAGCAGTGGGATTCGCCGAACGGCTGGGCGCCCTTGCAGTGGATTGTGTATAAAGGACTTATGAACTACGGTTTTTCGGAAACGGCCACCGAAGGACGAGACCGCTGGCTGGCCCTTAATGACCGGGTTTTCCGGGAAACCGGTAAAATGATGGAAAAATATAATGTGGAAGATGATACACTGATGGCAGGCGGGGGCTATTACCCGAATCAGGACGGTTTTGGCTGGACCAATGGCGTTTACCGGCAATTGATGGGCGAAAAACTGGGTGAAACCGCGCTGGCAGATCAACCGGTATAGCCGAAAAAGCGGGGGGGGGAAGGCATTTTTTAGCATTGATTATACAACCTTTACAGAAAATTTGCTGGATTGTCGGAAAGGGTTGCTTATTTTGCACCTGTATGGTCTACTGACTTCTGTCAAATTCTATGTCATTGAAAAAAACCAAGATTGTTGCCACGGTCGGCCCGGCGTCCGACACCAAAGAAAAACTGCTGGCTTTGGCCCGCGCCGGTGTGAATGTTTTCCGGCTGAATTTTTCCCACGGCACACACGAAGATCATTTAGCCCGCATCAAAAGCATCCGGGAAATCAACGCTGAATACGGCCTGAACCTCGCCATCCTGCAGGATTTGCAGGGCCCCAAGATCCGCATCGGCAAAGTCGAGGATGAAAGCGGGGTGATGATTTATTCCGGTAATAAGCTGGTCTTCACCAATGATGACATCATTGGAACGGCCGAACGCGTCAGTACGCCCTATAAAGGCATGTTCCGCGACGTCCGAAATGGCGAGCGCATTCTGCTGGATGATGGCAAACTGGAGGTAAAAGTAATCGGTACGGACGGCACCGATGTCATCACGGAAGTGGTGTATGGCGGATTGCTGAAATCGAAAAAAGGGGTCAACCTGCCCAATACGAAGGTTTCGATGCCTTCGGTAACCGAGAAAGATTTCGAAGACCTGGACTTTGGTCTGCAACACGAAGTGGACTGGATTGCCCTGTCGTTCGTGCGGCAGGCGTCCGAGATTCTGGAAATTAAAGAGTACATCCGGGCGCGGGGTAAATCCTGTCGGGTGATTGCCAAACTCGAAAAACCGGAAGCGATTCAGAACATCGACGAAATCATTGCCGCTACCGACGGTGTCATGGTGGCCCGGGGTGACTTGGGCGTTGAACTGCCCGCCGAAGAGGTTCCGATGATTCAGAAAATGATCGTCGAGAAATCGAACAAGGCGGCAAAACCGGTGATCGTGGCGACGCAGATGCTCGAAAGCATGATCGACGCGCCCCGTCCAACCCGGGCGGAGATCAACGACGTTGCCAACTCCGTGTTAGACGGAGCCGATGCCGTGATGCTCAGTGCCGAAACCGCGTCGGGTAAATACCCGATTCTGGCGGTCGAAAACATGGCCAACACCATCCTGAAAGTGGAAGAACTGAGCGATAAAATTTACTACCGCTACCACGCTTTCGTCAACGAACAGCCGGGTAAGAACGTCCTGAACGACAATGTCGTGATGAGCGCGTGCCGGTTGGCGCGTGACACCAAAGCCAAAGCGGTGATCGGAATTACGACCTCGGGCTACACAGCCTTCCGGTTGTCGCACCACCGCCCGAAAGCCGGTCTGTACGTTTTTACGTCCAACAAAACCATGATGAACGCGCTCGCGCTCTATTGGGGGGTGCAGGTGATGCCCTATGAGCCTAACCCGGAAAACACGGTGGATCAGACGGTTTCCGAAATCAAGGATCTGCTGGTGAAGCAGGGCGTGCTGAAGTCAGGTGATATTTTCATCAATACGCTCAGTATGCCGTTGATGGAAAACCTGAAAACGAACACCGTGAAGCTGAGTGTCGTGGAGTAGAGAGAGAAGAGTTGTTTCGCGGAGTTAAGCGGAGAAAAAAGGAGTTGAGCGGAGAGAATTTCTCTGTTTAACTCCTTTTTTCTCTGATAAACCGCTCGGGCGGCCCCGTCTGTGTAATAACTCACTCCGCTAAACTCTGACATCCTCCGCTACTCTCTGCGAAACAACCGCCCTATATTTCCGCTGAAAATACCCGAAAGAAACGACGATCAAAACGCCGTAGACCACGGAAATCACATAGGCCGAGTAGATGAAAAAATCGAGGAAACTGATGTTCGGCTGGCCGAAGTTTTTATACAACACGACTGCGACACTTCCCATATAGCCGTAATAATCCGCCAGGGTCACGATGAAGCCCACCGTGCTCACGTAGCGGAACGACGCTACCAACCGCTCGAAATACAGCCCGTTGCACGGCACGTAAGCGCCGTAAAGTCCCAGCCCCACCAGCGTAAACCAGGCTCCCGGCGACAGGATGCCCTGCTGAAAAAGCCAGGTACTGGCGCCAATCAGCACCGCCGACAACAGCATCACGATGTTGATCAGCCGGAACGCCAGAAAGTTGTCTTTGATGAGCTGTAAGGCCCCCATGACGATCAGAATCCCGAACGCGACCGTGGTTTCCGTTTTGGTAAACACGCCCGGATTGGTAATGCCAACGGCCGAAAGAATTTCGGGGGCAAAATTATCGCGGAAATCCCGGAAGGCCGATAGCAGCACGTAGGAGACGATCAGCGTGGTGAGCCCCACCGAAAAAGTCTGGAGAAAATGCCGCCGTTCGGTCTGGTTCATCGGTCGCCGTTCAGTGCGGAGGTCGCGGTCTTCGGGCGAAGGCGGAGGGAGGAGTGTCATCATCCAGACCGAAACCAGCAACGGTACGACAAACAGCAGACCCGTGACGAAGGGAAGCCAGAACTCCGAAATGCCCCAGGCACTCCGGATGGTCAGGGCGACGGTTTTGACAAATCCCGACGCAAAGATGAACGAGGCCGTCAGTCCGGCAACGAGGGCGTCGGTTTGCCGCCGGCCTTCCAGAAAACCCAGCATGATGCCGTAAACCATGCCCAGCGGCAAGCCGTTCAGGAACAGAAAAACGATGTTGTAGGGGGGCGGAGTCAGCGCAAAACCGAGCAACGCCAGTTCAGCCAAACCAATAAAAATCAGGATGTACAGCGCGCGTTGCGCCGGTTTCATCTCCGACACGACCTTCACGCCAATCCGTTTGGAAACCGCATAGCCCAGCACCTGCGCCGTGATGAGCCAAATTTTGTAGCTGATGCCGGCGTAACTCATGCCCTCGAAAATGACGGCCGTAATGCCTTTCCGGAACGCATACATGCAGGCGTAGGTGCAAAACGCAGCGACTGCGCCGAAAGCAATGAAGAAGATCGGGTTTCGTAAAATGGATTTGTTGAGCATTCGGGTAGCTTTGATCACAAATTACACAGGATTTATGAATAGAATACGCGCCGGAACCTAAAAATCAAAATTCGGCAGACTTCCCGGCCTATGCGGTTTTTTGGTATTAAGATTGTGTACATAAAGACAGAAAACTGTATACCGAAGTGGGTCACTCTTTCGTATATATTCTTAAATTCACGTTAGTCTCCACCTGAATACAACCGATATGAGCGCACAACCGATCACCAATGGATGTCTGCTGATCGCTGAACCGTTTCTGGGCGATCCGAATTTTGAACGAAGTGTCGTGCTGGTGTGCGACCATAACGAGGAGGGCACGTTCGGGCTGGTTCTGAACCAGATTGCGCAGGTGAAACTGAACGACGTGCTGACTGATGAAATGTACCACGATTATTCGCTGTATGTCGGCGGGCCGGTGCAGCAAAACACCCTGCACTACATTCACCGGCTGGGGCACACGGTGGACGAATCCATCGAATTGCCCAACGGCCTCTACTGGAGCGGTAATTTCGACCGGTTGCGGCAACTCATCAACGCCGGTGCGGTGAAAGAATCCGACGTCCGTTTTTTTGTCGGCTATTCCGGCTGGTCGGGGGGGCAATTGGCCGATGAAATGGCCCAGAATGCCTGGATTGTGACCCAGGCCGACTCAAGCTATATCTTCGATACGCCCTCCGACCAGTTCTGGCGGGGCATTCTGCGCCAGATGGGCGGGCAATACCGGGTGCTCTCGCATTACCCCGTCGATCCGCGGCTGAATTGATTCAGGGTAGACAAGAGAGATAAGACAAGAGAGTAAAGACTATATTCCTGAAAACCGACGATTCTACTCTTTACTCTCTTGTCTCATCTCTCTTGTCTATCGTCTCTTGTCTATTCTCTTAATTTTTGTGAAAATGGCCCGAAACTTCGGGCTCTACCCGTAAGATAACTGAATTTCTCCCGTTATTTGTCTGCCGGTTCGCGCTCTTAGGGGTGAACGGATTTGTTTATTTCTCCAAAACCGTATGTTGAAAGTCAGACTACTTATATTGGTGGCGTTTTTGTTCGCTTCGTTTGCTTCATTTGCTCAGCTTCAGGGTGTATTTGGTATAAAAGCCGGTGCCAGTTCGTCCATCACCGCGCAGGAAGGCATTACCCCGTATATTTCCCGCTACAAAACCGCCTTTCATCTGGGTGGGGTGTACCGCCTTCGCTACAAACGCTTCGTGGCACAGCCGGAAGTATTGTATTCCATCAAAGGAGGAACCTTCAAACGTCTGGGTGTCAATCCGCAAACGATCCGGAATAATTACAACTACCTGAGTGTTCCACTGATGCTGGGCTGGATTCCCACCGAAGGCGTTGTGCTCCAGGCCGGGCCAGAGTTCAGCTACGCCATCGACACGCCCTACGGCCCCGGAAAGAAGCAGGATACCGGTATTGCCATTGGTGCCCACTACGATTTTCTGGACATGGCCGAAAAATTCAGTTTGAACCTCCGGTATATTCACGGATTGAACAACGTCTCCAACAGTTCCATTGTCGAATACCGCAACCGGACATTTCAGGTTTCGATCATCTATAATTTTTACAAGAAAAAGAAGTGAGAGAGGGGAGGGTTTGTTCTTTTTCGACCTTGTATAAGCACGAATTGAAAAACGAGGCAAACAGTAGCTGCTCTGATTGGTTATCCTGAAGACAATCAATTTCTTTTTTCACCTGAAAAGAGCAGTAGCATGGCAGAGAAGAGCAAAGAGGAGATCGAAGCCAAAAAGGCAATTGGTCCGGCTGGACTGGCCAACCAGTCGGCAAACGGAACCAGCGGGCCCGGAAGCCAGTTTCCGGATGAAGAGATTCAGGACATTGCCCCGACCGACATCGAAGACCGGTACCTGGACGGCGATGAAGACCGTACAGCCGCTAATGTCCGCGAGACGCACCCAAATCGCAACCGGGACGGTAAACCCCAAATCGACAAGCCTTCCTACGGAGGAGGACACTAGAGGATATGAAAAAACCGGGCACTGAAACCGCCCGGTTTTTTCATAAACTGCTAGGATTTTACCCGCACATACACAAGTTTAAAATTTCCCTTTCCGGTTTCCCGCTCGTCAATTTCGAACTGGTCGATGCTTTTCAACAGCGGAACCAGCTTTTTAAAACCGTAATTGCGGGGGTCGAAGTCGGCCTGTTTTTTGGGTAAGAGATTCCCGAGTTCGCCCAGAAACGCCCAACCGGATTCGTCGGCCAGGTCGTTGATGCTATCGGCAATCATCTTGATGACGTCTTTGTTTACCTTGCCAATCGCTTCGGGTTCCACAACGGCAATCGGCTCCGGTTCTTTCGCCGGTTTTACCGGGACCTCAACGGGCCTTGGCGTGGCTTTTTTCCGGGAACGGGTTTTGGCAGTCGCCGGTACGAGAACGGGAACGTGCTCGTTTTTTTTCAGGATTTCGAGGTAAATGAATTTATTACAGGCGGAGATAAACGGCGTTGGCGTTTTCTTTTCGCCGATGCCAAACACTTTCATCCCGGCTTCGCGCAGGCGGGTGGCCAGACGTGTGAAATCGCTGTCGCTCGAAACAATGCAAAACCCATCGACCCGCCCGGTATACAGAATGTCCATCGCATCGATGATCATGGCCGAGTCTGTCGCGTTCTTGCCGGTGGTATAGCTGTATTGCTGAATGGGCGTGATTGCATTTTCGAGCAGCACGGTTTTCCAGCCGGCTACGGTCGGTTTGGTCCAGTCGGCATAAATGCGTTTAAACGTCGGCGTTCCGTATTTGGCAATTTCTTCCAGCATACCCCGGACGTTGGAATAAGGCACATTGTCGGCGTCGATCAATACCGCAAGTCGGAGGTCAATGGCGGTTTCCATGGATTTTTCGGTTGGAAGCGGGCTATAGTGAATCGATAATCCGGCAACTTTACCGAAAATTATGCAGAAGTCAACCTCACCGGACAAGCTTCTTGCCCGGTGAGGAAGGAATTACGCGGTTTTACTCTCTTTCGGCTCTTCCGTGTGACTTTTGAATTTGGTGGCGATATCGTCGTAGGCAGCATCGACTTTCCGCTTGAGGCTTTTGACGGAATGGTTGTATTCATCTTTCAGGTCTTCCAGATAATCCTCTCCCTTTTCCCGGATCTTTCTGCGGACCTTTTCCCCTTTTTCCGGTGCAAACAAGATGCCCAGGGCCACACCGGCGGTGGCTGCCAGCAAAACGCTCAAGATTACTTTTTCGGTTTTCATGGTGTACAATGGTACGGTTTGTAATGATTACTGAATTCGATTTACAAAACTAAACGGATACAAAGTAGCGGAAACTGATCGATATTGGGCATAAAACTGAAAATTATCACCTCTGACGGGCTACAGTGCCATGCCTTCAATCAGCAGAACCCGTTCAATCGACTGGTCTTTCAACGCCAGATACTGCTGGCGTTGCGGATCATCACGGTACGCTTCAAAGTCGGCCTTCGTTGGAAACGTGACGAGGTGAAGTTCGTACGGACGGCCCAGCGTGGTCGCGATCACCGCCGATTGGGGTGGCCGGACCCGGTAAAGCAATTCGCCCCCATACTGATCGAGTAAGGGCAAAACGTGCTCTTCGAAGGCGTGAAAAATCGTTTCCTGCCCCGGTTTCACAAACAGAATCTGGGTGTAATACAGCATGGTTTATTCAATTAATCGGAACAACCGGTTCCAACGGATTTTAGTCCAAACCGTCGACGGGTCGGGGTCGATCGACATCCAGACGAAAACCGCCTTGCCAACGATGTGATTCTCCGGCACAAAACCCCAGTAGCGCGAATCGTCGGAGTTGTGGCGGTTGTCGCCCATCATGAAATAATAATCCTGTTTGAAGGTATACGACGTGATCGGCTGACCGTTGATCGTGAGGCTGTTCGCAGTCATTTCCACCTTCTCATTGCTTTCGTGGCGGTTAATCAGCGTGCCATAAATCGCGAGGGTTTGTGGGTTGATCGGGACGGTTTGTCCTTTTTTCGGAACCATCAGCGGACCAAAATTGTCGCGGTTCCAGGCATACGCCGAGCCGCCGTAAATGCCCGGAGCGAGTTGCCCGGCGGGTTCCGTCATTCGCTCGATTCCCTTCACCCAGTCCAGTTCTTTCAGTTTGGCAATGACCTCCGGCGTGGTCGTGACGCTGTAGCCCACCAGCATGGAAGCCTTCGTGGCTTCGTTGTATTCTTCGATGGGTTGCCAGTTGATAAATGGCCCTTCTGCCGATTTGTAATCGTTGATGATGTTGTATTTCCGGAAAAACCGCTCGTTCAGCACCTCCGTCGTTCTCATGAAATAACTGGTTTCGGCCCGAACCGGCGTTGGAAACACCTTCCCATTGACGTAAACCTGCTCCTGCCGGATTTCGAGTTGGTCACCCGGAATACCGATGCAGCGCTTGATGAGGTTGGTTCGCAAATCCATCGGATAGTCCGGTTCGCCAGCTTTGGGCGGGGGGAAATTGAACACCACGACATCACCGTTTTTTACGGTCGTAAAACCGGGTAGCCGATACGTTGGCAATTGAATCAGGTCGCTGTACGACGGTATTTCCGTCCCCCAGATCTTCTGGTGGGTGAGGGGCACCTGCAAAGGCGTCTGGGGCGTTCGGGAACCGTAGTGTAGTTTACTGACAAACAGGAAATCGCCCACCAGCAGGCTGTTCTCCATCGACGGCGTCGGAATGGCATAGGCTTCAAAGGTCAGAAACCGGATTAGCGTCGCGGCAATCACCGCAAACAAAATCGAATCGAGCCATTCCCGCAGGAACGATTTTTTAGGTTTGGTGGGCTTGGTTTGGGCGTTGCGCATGAGTTGGCAGAATCTGAGGTTACGAATCGTTACCGGGCATACGATCAGGGCGCAATCGGGTACCCCGAATAACCGCCATCATCATTCGGGCAAAGTAAGAAGCAACCGTTTAGGACGGTTTATTTTTTACAGGGGAGGTTGTCTGCTTTGCTGAATGGTGGGGCTGGTCTTGACCAGCATAATTAAAGCTATTCCGATTTCAAACTCTTCACCGGATTCATCAACGCGGCTTTGATACTCTGGAACGAAACCGTCGCAAAGGCAATCGCGATGGCGGTGACCGCCGTCAGGACGAAAACCCACGGGCTGATGCTGGTTCGGTACACGAAGCCTTCCAGCCATTGATTCATCACCCACCACGCCACCGGCGACGCCAGCACGAGGGCAATCAGAACCAGCTTCAGCAGATCTTTGGAAAGTAGCGTCACCAGTCCGGGTGTCGAGGCACCCAGCACCTTGCGGATGCCAATTTCTTTGGTGCGCTGTTCGGCCATGAACATCGACAAACCGAACAAACCGAGGCAGGAAATCAGGATGTCAACACCGGCGAAAATACCGAAGAGTTGTTGCTGCGTTTGCTCGGTGGTATAAAGCCGCCCAAACCGCTGATCCAGAAACTCATAGGAAAAGGGCTGGCTGGAAAACCGCCGTTTCCAGACGGACTCGATGTGCGCCAGGGCCGTCTGCAAACCGGCCCCACCCGCCACGTGAACCGAAATCCAGTTGTGCTGCTCGGGCAGCATAAACATCGCAATGGGAGGGATGGCCTGGCGGAGGGATTCAAAGTGAAAATCTTTGGTGACGCCCACCACCTGACCGCGTCGTTGGCCGTAGCCAAACGGTTTCCCAATGGCCTGCTCGGGGTTTTTCCAGCCCAACATGCGGGCTGCGGTTTCGTTCAGAATAAAAGCCGCCGTGTCATCCGTGGTGTAGGCGCGGGAGAAGTTTCGCCCGGCCGCCATTTTCATGTTGTAGGTGGGAATAAAATCGTGATCGATCGATAAGGCCTTGAGAATCACTTTGGAAGGTGCCATGCTGTCGCCTTTGGCCACGTAGGCATCCCAGGAATCCAGCAGCCGCCCCGACGGAATCCGCGATGACTGTCCCACTTCCAAAACCGATGTGTTGCTCTTTAACTCCTGCTTCAGCGCTTCGGCATTGACCGTCGAATCCTCCACCGTCCGCAGCAAAACGATCTGGTCTTTCTGGTATCCCAGTTTGTAGTTTCGAATGTAATCCATCTGGTTGTAGACCACCATCGTGCTGATAATGAGCACGACCGCAATGGCAAACTGGGTCACCACCAGCGCCTGCCGGAACCGCCCCGTCCGCATGGCCGAGGCAATTTTCCCTTTCAGCACGCTGATGGGTTGAAACGAAGTCAGGAAGAAAGCCGGGTAACTCCCCGACACCAGACCCGTTAACAGCGTGACGCCGGCCACGATGCCCAGAAAAACCGGGTGCGTCAACTGATCCAGCGTCAGTTGCTTTTGGGTGAAGTCATTGAGGAAAGGCAGACACAAAACGACCAGAACCACCGCCAGACTCAACGCAAAAACCACCAGCATAATGGATTCGCTCAGAAACTGGCCCACGAGTTGACTCCGGTGAGCGCCCACCACTTTTCGCATCCCGACTTCCTTTGCCCGACCCGCCGAACGGGCTGTTGCCAGATTCATGTAGTTAATGCAGGCAATGAGCAGAATGAACAGGCCAATGGCCGAAAACATGTAGACATAGCGAATATCGCCATCGGCCTCCAGCGCATCGTCCGTGTCGGAGCGGAGGTGAATATCGGTCAATTTTTGCAGGTTCAGAACCGAATACGTCGATGCTTTGGGTTCGATCCGGCGGTTTTGAAACGCCGGAAACGCCTTGACCAATTTATCCGGATCAGTGCCCTTGGCCAGCAAAACATACGTTAGAAACGAGTTGTTGCCCCAATTGGTCCGCAGGCTTTCGGCGCCGTAAACCCGGTTGTCGTTCAGCGTGTTGAACGAGATCAGAAAATCCGGACGAATGTGCGACTGCGATGGTAAAGGTTCAAAAACGCCCGTCACCATCAATTCAAACTGGTTGTTGCTCCGCAGGCTTTTTCCCATCGGCGATTCCTTCCCGAAATATTTCTCCGCCATGGGCCGCGACAGCATGATGGAAAACGGTTGCGCCAGGGCCTGCACCGGATTCCCGCTGATTACCTTGAAATCCAGCACGTTAAAAATCGCTTCTTCGGCAAAAAGCACCCGGCTTTCGTTGTAGGTGTGCTCACCGTATTTGAGCAACGAGCTGGTACTGAGGGTCCGAACGACCTCTTCGGCCTGCGGAAAATCCTGTTTGATCAGTGGACCGAACGGAGGAGCCACGGTGCCGAGTTTCAGCTCGACGGTGCCGTCATTGGCATTGAGAAAGGTGCGCAAAACCCGGTAGGTCCGGTCGGCTTTGGTATTGAAACGGTCGAAACTAACTTCGTCGCGGACGTAGAGGGCGATCAGCAGGAAGCAGGCCAGTCCGATGGCCACACCGACTATGTTGATAAAGCCGAATGTTTTGTGTTTCAGCAAATTGCGAAACGCAATTTTTAGGTAATTGCTCAGCATAAGGTTCGTCGTTCACTGTCCGTACAAGGCACGTTTTCAGAATGCTCAAACTGTATACCATAAAACGCAATGATCTGATTTTAAGGAATTTATGGTCTGACGATGAGTCCATTTGTCCGTTTACGGACGGTTGGCCGTTCGCTGGCGGACAGGAAAAAGAGGTTATTTCGCAGAGTTTATCAGAGGAAATCAGAGTTAAGCAGAGTTTTATTTTTCTCTGATAAACTCTGATTTCCTCTGATAAACTCTGCGAAATAACTCACTCACTTCTCAAGCTCTCCACCGGATTCATCAAGGCGGTTTTTGCCGATTGAAGCGAAACCGTCAGCAAGGTGATGCCGATGGCCATCAAACCGGCCAGGGCAAATACCCACCCTTGAATCTCAACGTGATAGACGAAGTTTTGCAGCCAGCGGCTCATTGCCCAACCCGCTACGGGCGAGGCTACGGCAATGGCCACCAGCACCGGTTTCAGGAAGTCTTTCGACAACAGGGCGACAATGTCCAGAACTGTCGCGCCCAGCACTTTCCGCACACCGATCTCCCTTGTCCGCTGTTGTGTGGCCAGTTTCGCCAGACCGAACACGCCGAGGCCGCAAATCAGGGTCGCCAGCAGGGTTGCATAGCTTATAATTTGCTGCCATTTCTGCTCCAATTCATAGGCTCTGGCGTTCAGCTCATCCTGAAAACCGTAGTCCATTTCAAATGAAGGGTAGGCTTTCCGGTATACGTTCTTCAAAACGGCCAGGGCTTCTTTTTGGCGGTTTTTGTCGATTTTTACCAAAATTCCGCTGGATTGATCCTCTCGCATGAACAGTGCCATCGGCCGAATGCGCTCCCGCAATGAACTGGCATGAAAATCCTTGACCACGCCAACGATAGTCAGCGGTTTCTGGCTGAAATTCTCGTGCAATCGAATGGTTTTTCCAATCGGCTTCTCCAGCCCCGCGGTCTTTACGAACGTTTCATTGACCAGAACGGCTTCGGTTTTGTCAGACACGAAAGCAGGGGAGAGGTTGCGACCGGCTTTCAGACGGATGCCCAAAACCGGCAGGTAGTTTTCGTCAATGTACTGGTAGTGGCTCTCGATTTTCCGGTTCCCCACGCGGGTCTCGTACGATCCCCCCAGATCACTGTTAAACGAGACGTTTCGGATCAACGGTTCGCCCGCCAGTTCGGTCCGCAGAAAAGCCTGATCGACTTTCAAATCAGTACTGAAAGGAATGTACGTTCCGACGACCTGATACGGATCATAGCCCAGGTCCTTCGTCCGCACATAATCCATCTGATGGTAGAAAACCGTGGTCGCAATCACCAGAAAAACCGACAGGGCAAACTGAATCATGACGAGCGTTTGCCCCAACCAACTCCGCCCCGAAAGTCGCGGTTTATTGTACAATACATCGGTGGGTTTAAAATTGGACAGAACGAGCGCCGGATACAGACCAGCTAGTAAAATATTGAAAATGAGTAGTATGATAAAATAAAGCAGAAGCTCGCCGTCCAGAATTTCACGAAAAACGATGGCTTTGCCGGCTAACTGGTTAAAAACCGGTAGCGTCAACTGCGCGAGCAGAATCGCCACCACAAAAGCACCCAGACACAGAATGGCGGACTCCCCCAGGAATTGAGCCATAATGCGTTGCGAACTGCTCCCCGTCAATTTCCGAACCCCGATTTCTTTGGTCCGTTTCAGCGAGTTCGCCAGACTGATGTTGATGAAATTAGTGGAAGCCATCAACAGGATAAAGGCCGAAATACCCAGAAACAGGTACGAAAAAACCGGATTACTGCCATTGGTGATGCCCCCTTCCCGGTTCCCTTTGCTGTGATATAACGGGTTGAGATGAATGTCGGTCATGGGTTGTAATCCATACCGAATTGCCGGATCAAAACCGTAATTCTTCCGGTTTTCGGCCACCTGCTGCCGGGCGTGTACCGCATAAACGGTACTGAATTTTCGGACAACCAAATCGCGATCGGCCTGTGGATGCAGCACGACAAAGGTGCTCAGATAGGAGTTCAGCCAACTGGTATCGTCGAACGACACCTGCATGAACCGAAACGGAAACAGCAGATCGAACTGGAGCGAGGAATTTTGGGGCGGGTCCTGCACCACACCGGTGATGATCGATGCCCCCACCCGCTTACCGGAAGGCCCATCTTCCAGCAGCGTTTTCCCGATCACATCGAGGCTGTTGAACAGTTTCCGCGCTGTTCGTTCGGTGATGACAACCGTGCCTGCACCCCGCAAGGCGGTTTTTGGATTACCGCTTAACAGCCTGAACGAAAACACATTGAAAAAAGTGGAGTCGACAAAGAAGGGGTGCAGAACAAATGATTTATGGTTGGCCACGAACATGCCCTGGATGTCACCGCCCATCACCCGCACGTAGTTCTGTACTTCAGGCACCTCCGCTTTAAAGGTCGGTCCCTGCACCTGACCCGTTCCTCCGTTCGTCTCGCCGGTTCCGCCCCGGGTTTCGGTCACGGTCGTTGTGATCCGGTAGAGGTTCGGATTTTTCTCGTGGAACCGGTCATAGCTTTGTTCATCTTTTAGGTAGAGAATCGCCAGCAACAGGCAGGTGATGCCAGCGGCCAGGCCAACGACGTTAATGACCGAATACAGCCGGTTTTGCCACAAGTGGCGGAAGGCAATTTTGAGGTAATTTTGGAGCATAAACGTGCCGGAGAACTTTTTACAGTCCTGAGAATAGAAGCGAAAGTCCTAAAGGAAAAAGATACGGATTAAGCGGTTCCCGATGCGTTAGGACGGGATTCCAGGCGATACCCTACGCCGTGAACGGCAACGATCCTGAGCGTCGGGTCGTCCTGCAATAGTTTCCGCAGACGCGATACAAACACATCGACACTGCGCCCGACGATGATGCCTTCGTCTTCCCAGACCGATTTGAGAATAAAATCACGTTCCAGCAGTTGGTTCGGATTCATGGCAAAAAGGCGGAGCAGCTTGGCTTCGCGGTAGGTCAGGTTGTGGACATGCCCCCCGGCGCTCAGCGTCAGATTGGTGGTGTCAAGGCTGGAATTTCCAAAATGAAGCTGGTGGTCGTCGTTAGGAACCGAATCCGGATCTATGGGTTCCTTCGGCGGGGACGACCGGCGCAAAACCGTGAAAACCAAGGCGGTCAACAAACTTCCGAAAGCCATCATCCACCAGGCAGAAGCCGTTTGCGGAGGTGTTTCGGAAGCCGTAAACCGAATCTGGAGATTGTAGCAGCCTTTGGCCTGTTCGCGACCGGTGCAGGCTACTTTCTGCTTTTTCGTTACATCCAAAACCGTATAACCCAGCTCGATTTTGCCATTCGAACAATTCAGGATGGCGACGTCATACGGTCGCGTAACCCCATGCAGCCGGAGGGATGCCTGCAAAACATCGGGCAGTTGGCTGTAGTTGAAGGTCTGATTCAGCCGGATCAGGAACGTGTTGGCATCGGTTTGCTGAACGGGCGAAATCCGGGAGGTCGAATCACCGGCGGCAGCCAGCAACCGGTGCGCCGTCCGGCGAAGGGCAAGATTGGCCTTCTCCGCAAAACGGTTCTGGTCGGCCTGCGCCGGGTTGGGGGTCGACCGAACGAACTGCACAAACAGCAGGCCCGTTAGCAGAACGAGGATGATTGCGATGATGCGGTTTGCTTTTCCCATAGCCCATTCTTTTTATTCCGTGCGCCTGACCTCCGTCAGAAATTTCTGCAATTCGTCCTTGACGTGGGGATCCATCCGTTCTTTTTTCAGTTCCTTCTCCAGCCGGCTGATGGCTTCCGGTTTTTGATTAATCCGGAGCAAAGCCTTTGCCAACGACAGCAGATAGACGTGGTAGCCGTACTTCGCAAAGAAATACTCGAAATATGGAACGGCCTCTGCTTTCCGACTGGATTCGATCAGTTTCTCGCCGGTTTTGATGAGGTTATCGTGATTAAAATACGTCAATTCGTACGTATAATACAACGGCTCATTTTGTAGAAAACGATCGAATACCGGCAACGCTGTTCCAACCGGCATCGTCTGAAGCAAAGAATCCAGGTATACCGAAACCGGTTTTCGGTTGACGTTAAGCGGTTTATCGCCGGCGAGTATTTTTTTAAGATAAGCCGTTGAATTGATGACATTGACCCGCCGACCCGTTTCCGCATCTGTTCGCCCGTTGGAATAAATGCCGACCAGCAGCCCATTGGTGTCGATAATTGGCGATCCGCTGGCACCACCCAAAAAGACCGTATCCATACCCGCGCCTTCAAACTGGACATAAAAGACGGGGCCTTCCGTTTTGACAACCGTCCCCTTTGCCGTCAGCGTCTGTTGAAAACGATAGGGATTGCCCGTCAGATACACGTTTTCTCCGACCAAAACCGCCTTTTCCCGCAACCTGACCGGCTGAATTTTTGGTGAAACCGACTTGGTTGAGAAAACAAGCCAATCCCGCTGCAATACTCCGTTGTCAAAACCATCCCACAGTTTTTCGGTGGAATCTTCGTTCATCAACCGATCGATGACCACCGAATCGGCGGGGTGGTATTTCGGGTACATCTTCCACGTTTTAAGCTGGTCGTTGATCACCACCCGCTTCGTGGCTTTGTTGCGGGCGACCCACAAAATGTGTTTCGCCGTTACCGCCAGCGTGTCTTTTCCGGTATCGAGCAAAAAACCGCTGGCGGCATAGGTGATCGTCGGGTCCTCGTATCGATCCCCGTTTTTATATAATACCTCATTGACCAGGGCAATCGGCGGCCACTGTTCGGCCGGTTTTTGAATCCATTTTTCGGGACTTTGGGCAAATCCAAAGACCGGTAGTGCAAGCACCCAAATTAATATTTTTCTCATCGCGATTAGAGGCCTGGTCAACATCCGTCCCCTTTTCTGAATGGGAGTTTAAGAAACCAGAAAAGCTTCAACCGGATGATTCGTCGGGCTACTGCGTCTTCTTTCCGGATCGGTTCTATCACCAGATCGTCGCCGGCCTGCGCGTAGGCCAGCACGTCTGATAGCTCAATTTCAGCCTTCTCGCAATGCCCATCCGCTTTTGTCCTATTGAGCGGTTTTCCGTCCCGTCGCAGATAAACCCGGAATGGTATTTTGATGGCATCGGGCGAATAGGGGTCGCCGGCCACAACAGCCAATTTACCCCGGCTATTGAGCGAGAAAAAGGAATAATCCAGCGGAATGCCATCTAAGAGCAAGGGATTATCGGAAAATTCTTTCGTTTTTTTCTCAGCAGTTGACTTACTGTTTTCGTGAGAATCGGTTACCCGGTTTTCGGTCAATAGTACGGAACCACTAAAAACAGACGGCTGGGGAAACGTACCGAACAAGAAGGCGAGAAAAATCCATTTTTTCGACATGGTGGTTTTTCGTTAAGTGGACAATGAACCAAATGTATAGTCCATTCCAAACGCAGCCAATCAATGCCCGTAAAACATTGTAAACGAAATGTAAAAGCTTTCTATTCAGTCATTAAAAGGCTTTCTATCCGATGGTTACCGTAGGAGTCGGAAGAGCCAAACTTTTTTTAAGAAATCGCTTCTAATTCTTTAAAAATCTTTTAAAGGAGAATAATCCAAAAACGGCAGAAATAATTTCTGGGATAGGGATTGGCGAAAAATCCCCAATTTCCTATTAAATTACCGCCATAATGGGAAATTAAATAGAGTAATGTCACTATTCAGCAAAACAATTGTTCGTTTCCCGATCGTACTCAACATACCCACCTGTAATTCTCTTTTACCATTTCTAACTTCATTTCCCCCATGCGAAAACCAGTACTTTTTTTGAACCGGAAAGCGCCATTCAACCGCCGGTCTCGGTCCTACACCCTCGTTCTGCTGGCCATCGGAATGGCATTGTCTGCTCCGCCGGCTTCAACCTATGCCAACCCGGCCAAATCCGGAGCGGTGGTCACCCTTGAAAAAGAAGTAACCGGAACCGTTAAAGATAACAATGGCAATGCGCTGCCGGGGGTAAACGTCGTCATCAAAGGCACGACCAAAGGCACGACCACCAACAGTGTCGGAAAGTATACGCTGATGGTCGACAATGACGCTACGGTTTTGATTTTTTCGTTCATCGGAGCTTTGTCGCAGGAGGTTACCGTGGGCGATCGTTCGGTGGTCGATGTGACGCTTCAGGAAGATGCCAAGCAGTTGAACGAAATCGTCGTGACGGCGCTCGGAATCGAACGGAACGCGAAAACCCTGACGTATGCTACCCAGCAGATCGACGGCAAAAAACTGGTCGATGTCCGGGATGCCAACTTTGTCAACACCCTTTCCGGAAAAGTGGCCGGGATGGTCGTGACGCAAGCCTCTTCGGGTCCGGGCTCGGCTACGCGGGTCGTTCTGCGCGGAAACCGCTCCATTACCGGTAACAACAACGCCCTGTTTGTGATCGACGGTGTTCCGGTCGACAACACCGTTCGTGGCCAGGTCACCGGCGACTTCGGTGGCATCAACGGCAGCGACGGTGCCAACAACATCAACCCCGACGACATCGAGTCGATGAACGTGCTGAAAGGCCCGGCAGCCTCGGCCCTTTACGGCAGCCGTGCCGCCAACGGGGTTATCATGATCACGACGAAAAAAGGGAAAGCCGGGAAAGTCTCGGTGGATGTCAATTCGGGCGTGGTGATGGAATCACCGTTCGTATTGCCCAAACTGCAGAATACGTTTGGACAGGGTGCCGGTGGCAAAACCAGCGCCAACTCGCCGTATAGCTGGGGAGCCGCTGCCACCACTTATCCCGACAACATCAAGGACTTTTTCCGGGATGCCGTTTCGACCAACAATTCGGTGGGTATTGCGGCTGGTAGCGAAAAGGTGCAGACCTATACGTCCTACACCAACAACTACAACCAGGGCATTCTGCCGAACAACGAGCTGATGCGTCACACGCTGAACCTCCGGCTCACCTCGCAGATTACGAAGCGGTTTTCGACCGACGCCAAGATTACCTACGTCAACCAGAAGATTGACAACAAACCCCGCTCCGGTGAGGAAAGCTCGGTGACGATGAACCTCTACAAGGTGCCGCGCAGTGTGGATCTGAACAACATCTACAATACGTATGAAGATGCCAACGGCAAACCGACCTACTGGACCAGCTCGGGGATTTATATGAACCCTTACTGGACGCTCAACAAAACGTTTGCGCTCGAAAAACGGAACCGGGTGATTGCCCTCGGTTCGGCCAAATACCAGTTGACCGACTGGCTGAATGTGCAGGGACGGCTCAGTTATGACTGGTATGCCGATCGCTACAACTTCGGGTATGCGAACAACACGCTGTTGTTTGCCGGAGCGGGTGGGTCCTATTCGGATTACACGGGTGAGCAACTGGAGCGCAACATGGACGTGATCATTTCTGGAAACAACAACGTCGGGAAAGACTTCGCCGTGACCTACAACGTGGGTGCCGGATCGACCTACAACCGTTTCTCACAGGTGGGAGCCAGCACCAACGGTCTGTCGGTTGCCAACCGCTTCGATCTGTCTTTTGCGTCGAACCTGACCCAGATTACCGGATATAGCGAGAAAGAACTGCAATACGTGTTCGGAACCGCTTCCGTTTCGTTCCGCGATTACCTGACGGTCGATGCTTCAGTGCGGAACGACTGGTCGTCTACGCTGCCCAAACCGTATTCCTACATTTACTCGTCGTTCGGGGCTAACGTTATTCTTTCCGATGCGGTAAAACTACCGAGCTGGATCAGTTTTGCCAAACTACGCGGTTCGTGGGCGCAGGTGGGGAACGATGCCGCGCCGTATAGCCTGCTGCAAACGTATGCATTTTCACAGGGTGGAACGGGCGGTTATATTTCCCGCAGCACAACCCGCCCGGCTGAAAACCTGAAACCTGAAATTTCGTCGTCTACCGAATTTGGGGCCGATGTCCGGTTTCTGGGCGGCCGCTTAGGCGTTGATTTTACCTATTACAACAGCAATACGGTCAACCAGTTGCTTTCGCTGGGTCTGGCTCCGGCATCGGGTTTTGCCAGCCAGTTTGTCAATGCCGGGAAAATCAACAACAAAGGGTTTGAACTGACCCTGAGCGCATCGCCGTTGAAAGGCAACCGCTTTACCTGGGATGCCTCACTAAATTTCGCCCGGAACGTCAACACCATCGTCGAACTCCACCCGAACATCAAGCGGGCCACCCTTGGCGGTAACACGCGTACGACCACCGCCGTGGTTGTTGAAGGCGGCTCTTATGGCGATCTGGAAGCCTATGGCTGGGCCAAAGATGCACAGGGGCGTTTGTTGGTAAATGCCAATGGTCTTCCGGTTGTTAGTGCTTTTGGTATTATCGGCAACTTCAATCCCAAATTTACGTTTGGTTTCAGCAACACGTTCTCTTACAAGAACTTTGTGATGAGCTTCCTGGTCGACGGTCGGGTGGGCGGCATCATGGTTTCCGGAACGGATGGCAACCTGGCGTATGACGGAACGGCCGAGTACACGCTCGAAAAACGCGAAGGTGGCTGGGTACTGCCGGGTGTAACGGCAACCGGCGAAACCAACACGAAGGCCATTACTTCCGAGCAATTCTGGCAAACCGTATCGCAGGGACGTTATACCTGGGGTGAGTTTTTCTCGTATTCAACCACGAATGTGCGGTTAAGAGAAGCAACTTTGGGCTACAACATTCCGTTCCCGCAAGGTTTTTTCATCAAAAATGCCCGGCTGTCGCTCACGGCACGCAACCTGTTTTTCTTCTACCGGGGCAACGCCACGATGGACATTCCCGGTTTGAAAACCCGCAAGCTGCCGTTTGACCCCGATGTGAACCTGAGTGCGGCCAACTACCAGGGTTCCGAATACGGCGCGCTGCCGTCGACCCGTACCGTTGGTCTTAACCTAAAATTAGGATTCTAAAAACTGAACCGAACGTCTTTTTGGAATCAACAATCAACACAGAACTCACCATGAAAATAGTAGGTACTAAAGTAATGAGATTATCCGCTATCGGCCTGATTGCCGGGGCGGCCGGCATTTGGAGTGGCTGTACGAGCGATTTTGACGAAATCAATACCAGCAAAACCGCTCTTACCACGCTGAGTGCTACCGAACTTCCGTATTTGTTCTCGCGGGCGCAGCAACAGGCGTCGTATGCCGCCGGGACGTACCAGACGGCCCAGAACCTGTTTGCGGATCTGTACGCCCAATACTACGCGACGACAACGCCGAACTTCCAGTCGGACCGGTACTTTATGCACCGGACCTGGATCAACTCGCACTGGAACCCGATTTATACGCAGGTGGTGCCGCAGTTGAAAACCTTGTTCGACCAGACCGACCCGACTTCGTCGCAGTATGCACTGGCCAGCATCTGGTGGGTGTTTGCGTTTCACCGCCTGACGGATTACTACGGTCCGGTACCATATTTCGACGCGGGTATTCCGGCCAACAGCGTTAAATATGATCCGCAGGACAAAATTTACGACGACTTCTTCAAACGTCTGGCGGCTGCAACGACGGTATTGAAAGGCAAAACGGCGGAAAAACCGTACGGGAGCTACGATATCATCTACGCGGGCGATGTCAACAAATGGATCAAATTTGCCAACACCCTGCGGCTGCGGCTGGCGATGCGGATTTCGAAAGTAGATCCGGCCCGGGCCAAAACCGAAGCGGAGGCTGCCATCGCAGGCGGCTTGCTGACCGACGTTGCCGACAATGCGCTGATGACCAAAAACCAGGTGGGGAATGACTACAACGGTCTGGCGACGATTTCGGGCTGGGGTGAGTTTCGGATGAGTGCGTCAATGGAGTCGATCCTGAAAGGCTTCGATGATCCCCGGATCGGGATTTACTTCCAGCCGGCTTTCAACACCAAAACGTATGAAGGCGTCCGCAACGGGCTGGGTTCCGTCGAATTGACCGATCCCCTCAACAACAACGACAACAACTCTAACATCGGAGAGCGTTGGGTGAGAAATACCGGTGCCGGCTCGGCCTGGGCGCAGCAATACGCTACCAAACAGGATATTATGCACACGGCTGAAGCGTATTTCCTGGTAGCCGAGGCCGCTCTGAATGGCTGGAATGTGGGTGGAACGACGGCCCAACAGGCCTACGAAAAGGGCATCCGGGCGTCGATGGACGGCTGGGGAATCAGCAGTGCCCTGACCGACGCCTATATTGTCAGCACCAAAACGCCGATTGCCCCGCAGGATCAACAGAAATCACCGGCTTTGTCGACGATTCCGGTCAAATGGGGCGCGACGGAAGCCATTCAGCGGGAGCAGATTGGTACGCAGAAATGGCTGGCGGTATATCCCGATGGCATCGAAGCGTGGGCCGAAGTTCGCCGGACGCGGTTCCCGAAATTGTACCCGGTGGTCAACTCGGTCAACACCGACGTTCCGACGACGGCCTATCCCCGCCGGATTCCGTTCCTGCTGCTGGAAGAAACCTCCAACACGGCAGCGGTCAAAGCGGCTGTTGCACTGCTAGGCGGCCCGGACAACGCGGCAACGCCGTTGTGGTGGGATAAGAATAAATAAGTGATTATTTCGCGGAGTTGAGCGGAGAAGAAAGGAGTTAAGCGGAGGTATAAATCTCTGCTTAACTCCTCTTTTTTCCTCCGCTCAACTCCGCGAAATAACCTCTTCTACTCAAGACTCCACCAGCATCCGCCGTTGTTTCACCAGATCCTCCCGCTTCACGAAGGTGATCGGCACAAACTGGTCGGTGGGCGAACCGATGTAGTAGAGCGTCCAGTCCTGATCATAACCCGCCAGCATCTGTCGGATGCAATCCACGCGGTCGATGGTCGGAATGTTGCAGTCTTCCCAGTAAAACAGCTCCACGCGGTAGTGCAATTCCTGCCGCTTGCCGTTGATGGTGACTTCGATTTCGATGTCCTGTTTGCCGGGCATCATGGGAATGGGAATAGCGATATGTGCCATAGTTATAGGAGATTGGAAGTTTCAGTTATTCACTCCGAAGACTTTTTACCGGGTTGGTCAAAGCTGCTTTGATGCTCTGGAAACTCACGGTTACAAAAGCAATGACAAGGGCCAAAACGGCCCCGGCGCCAAAAATCCACCATTCAATATCAACTTTGTACGCAAAATCCTGCAACCACTTGTCGGTGAAATAGTAGGCAATCGGCGACGCAATCAGGATGGCGGCCAGCACCAGCTTTAGAAAATCGCGGGTCAGCAATCCCACAATACTAACGACCGTGGCTCCCAAGACCTTACGAACCCCCACCTCTTTAATTCGTTGATAGGCAATCAGGGTTGACAACCCAAACAGCCCCAGGCAACTGATGACCACGGCCACCGCCGTTGCCAAATTAATGACCTGGGACATATTCCGATCACTGGCGTAGATTTCTTCCAGCGTGCTGTCGTAGAACTTGTATTCAAACGGTTCGGTGGGGTAGAAGTTTTTCCAGATTTTTCCGATCTGTTGGATGGCTGTCTGCCACTGTTCCGGATTCGACGTACTGAGTTTGATGTTAAAAGTCGTCAGGCTATTTTTGTTCGTCATCAGCAGAACCGGATCAATTTTCTGGTAAAACGAGCCGATGTGAAAATCTTTCACCACGCCGACAATCGGGATCGGATGTCCATCAACCTCCTGAATGTATTTGCCAATCGCTTCCTGGGGCGACGAAATCCCGAATTCGTGCAGAGCGGTTTCGTTGATGATGTATTCGCGGGCGGTGTCGGACGCGGCCAGATTCCGGCCGGCCAGCAGCGGAATTTTATACATCGCCAGCAGGGTCGTATCGACGTATTTGAGAAACATCCCTTTCTCAATAATCTCGCCTTTCTTCGTTTTATACTGATAACTGTTGCTGCTAAACGACTGGTTCATGGGCGCATTGCCCAGCGCGACACCGGCAATACCGGGTTGTTTGGCCAGTTCCTGCTGCATCGTAAACTGGCGGTGCTTGTAAGCGGGTTTGTCGCTCAGTTTCCAGGGAACATTGACCAGTAACACCGCTTCCCGGTTGAATCCCAGGTCTTTATGGAGCAGGTAATTCAGTTGCCGTCCCACCAGCATCGTTCCGACAATGAACAGCTGGGCGATCACAAACTGAAAGACGATCAGGCTTTTGCGCAGGGTCAAACCGCCTTTTCCGACTTCCGCCGTGACCTGTCCGCGCATCATGCTCACGGCCTGAACGCGGGTGACGAGCCAGCCGGGGTACAGGCCGGAAAAACCGGTAACACCCACCAACAATACCACCAGAAAAAGGGCCATCTTTCCATAATCCGTATAGGCATTCATGCCGTCCGGAATCAACTTCTCGAAATACGTCAGCACCCACTGCGACAGGAAAGCCGAAAGCAAAACCGCCAGGATTGTAATCACCAGCGTTTCGCCCAGAAACTGCCGGATCAGGTGCCAGCGCGAACTGCCCAGCGTTTTGCGGATGCCGACCTCTTTGGCCCGTTGCGGCATCTGCGCTGTGGTGAGGTTGATGTAATTGATGCAGGCCAGCAGCAGCAGGAAAGCCGCAATACCCATCAAACCGTAGAGCACATTCCGGTTGGCCTTGCGGAGGTTTTCGCCGTATTCGGTCGAAAAATGCACCTGCGCCAGCGGAAGCAGTTCATGCCAGCGTTTAAAGTGGTACTTTTTCATATTTTCCGCGCCGTTCAGGGCAGAAATCGCATTGATCTGCTTCAACACCTTCGCCGGAACCGTATTCGGTACGAGTTGGATATACAGCCTATTGTTGGAACTGACCCCGCCCCAGCTCGGGTTCCGGTTGGTCGTTCCTTTTATGGGAAAGAACTCTTTGGCATCGAAACTGCTCGGAAAAGCGAGGTCGGCCACCACGCCCGAAACCCGTACCGTGACGGTATCGTCGTAAATAATCGTGCGGCCCAGCACCTTCGCCATGGGAACACCCGGAAAATATTTTTCCGCCCGGCTTTGCGTCAGGACCACCTGGTTGGGCGCATCCAGGGCCGTGGCCAGGTTGCCGGCCAGCCAGCGGTGCGGCACCATTTCAAAGTAGTCGTTGTTGGTGACGATGAGCTTTTCCGGTTCCGAAAACTGATTGGAACCGGCTTTTCCGCCCGGAATCAGCACGCTCTGTTTCCAGTGATCCCAAACCGGCACTACCTTCTCCAGACCCGGCACCTGTTCCTGGATGGCTTCGGCCATCGGCATTGGCACTCCGGCATTTTTTCCTTCATTCCCCTCCGACTTGAAATGACTAACCACCCGGTAAATCCGCTCACGATTCGGCTGTTGGGTGTCAAAGCTGAATTCATAGCTGACAATCCGGTAAATGACCCAGCAACCGCTGATGCCAATGGCCAGGCCCAGGATGTTGAGGGTGGTGAATAACCGGTTCCGCCAAAGGTGCCGCAGGGTGGTTGTGAGGTAGTTGTGAAGCATTTTAGTGAAGAGTGATGAGTGAAGAATTAAGAATGATGAGTTAAGAGTGATGAGTTAAATAGAACTGCGTCAGCAACTCTTAACTCTTAACTCTTCACTCTTAATTCTTCACTCCGAACGAAGTGAGTTTACCGGGTTTTTCAGGGCGGCTTTGATGCTTTGGAAACTCACCGTGATCAGGGTTACCAAAACCGCCAGAACGCCCGCCAAAGCGAACATCCACCATTCGATCTCAATTTTATAGGCAAACTCCGCCAGCCATTTCGTCATGGCCCACCACGCCACCGGCGAGGCAATGACCAGCGCAATAACCACCAGAATGACAAAATCACGCGAGACCAGACCAACGATGCTGCTGACAGTGGCACCCAGCACTTTGCGAATGCCGATTTCCTTGGTTTTCTGCTGCGTAACGAGCGACACCAGACCGTATAAACCCAGGCACGAAATGAGAACCGCCAGCCCGGCAAAGTAGCCGATGAGTTGGCTCAGCCGTTGCTCGTTTTCATACAGCCGGGCGAGGTTATCGTCCAGAAACTGCGAAGCGAAGCCTTTTTCCGGAAAATACCGGTCCCATTCCTGCTGAATGAACTTCAGGGTTTCGGCCCGGTTTTGCGACTGAATTTTGATCGAGAAAAGCCGCAGCAACGGCTGGTCGATGGTCATCAGCATGCCTTCGATGGGGCGTTGCAGCGACTGGTTATGGAAATCTTTCAGGACGCCGACGATCTTGCCCTGTTTGCCTTCCAGATTGACCGACTTGCCGACGGCTTCGGTGGCCGATTTCCAGCCCAGTTGTTTCACCCCGGTTTCGTTGATCAGAAAAGCCGCGGTTTTATCCGTGGGAAACGACTCCGAGAAATCCCGTCCGGCCACAAATTTGAGTCCGTAGGTTTGGGCAAAGTTGTGATCGACGCCCATCGTGCCGATAAAAACGTTCTCGTCGGGCGAATGACCCTCGGCGATGACATTCCGCCGAACCGAACCGGAACCCATCTGCTGGGTCGACAGCGTTACCTGCCTGATCTGCGGGTTTTTGAGCAGAATATCCCGGAACGTCCGCAACCGGGAATAGGTACTGTCGGAGCGGTTGGCGAAAACGTTGGTAATCTTTTCGTTCCGCGTATTGGCCGTGATGATAAAGTCTTTCTCAAACCCGAGCGGACGGTTTTTCATGTATTCCAGTTGCTGGAAAGCCACCAGCGCACCGATGATCAGCGCAATCGACGCCACAAACTGCGCGCCCAACAACACCTGCCGCAACCGCCCACCCCGGGCTTTTCCGCTGACGAAACTGCCTTTCAGGGTCGCAATCGGTTGGAAACCGGACACAAAAAAAGCGGGGTAACTTCCGGATAATAAACCGGTTAGTAACGCAATCCCGACAAATAGGACCAGCAAACCGGCGTCGGACAGGAAGTAGCGAATGGTCAGTTCCTTGCCGGTCAGGTTGTTGAGAACTGGTAGCAAAACCGCGATTAGAACGAAGGAAAACACCAGAGCGATGACGCTCAGCAGGAGGGATTCTCCTAAAAACTGAGCGATCAGTTGCTGTTTTTCACTGCCCAGTACTTTCCGAATTCCGACCTCTTTCGCCCGTTTGAGGGAGCGAGCTGTCGAGAGGTTGACAAAATTGATGCAGGCAATCAACAGTGTGATCACCGCAATGCCGAGAAAAACGTAAATGTAGGTCATGCTGCCGGGAGACTCCGGAGCACCCTGCGCCCGCGAACGCAGGTGGAAATCCCGCATCGGGTCCAGTGCATACACAATGTCTTTGGCGAACTGCTTGTCGGCGTGCGTTAGCAGAAACTGCGGAAACCGGGCATTGACCGACTCCGGTGATGTTCCGGGGCGCAGCAGGACGTAGGTGTAGCCGTGGGAAATGACCCAGTTTTGCGGAAGATATTGCCGAACGTTCTCACTTTCAGTGGCAAACATGGTTTCGTAATTCGACAGCAGGTCGATGTGAATGTGCGAATGGTCCGGGAATTTTTCCACCACGCCCGTCACCCGCAGCGGATGCTGGCCTTCGTAGAGCAGGGTTTTGCCGAGCGGACTGGTTTTACCGAAATACTTCGTGGCCATTTCATCGGTAATCACCACCGTAAATTTGTCTTTCAGGGCTGTACGTGGATCGCCTTGCAGGAACTTGAACGAGAAGATGTCGAGCAGGGTCGAATCGCTGAAGAAAAACCGTTCCTCGTCGTATTTGACGGGTTGCGACTGCCGGTTGTCAATCAGTTCGATGGTGGCGCTGCTGCGGTAGACCCGGGCTGATTTCTCGATTTCCGAAAAATTGGAGGTCAACAAGGGCGAAACCGTGGGGGGCGTCAGGGCCAGCGGTTCTTCCAGTCCTGCGAATTTGGGCAGGTAGCTGATGCGGTAAATCCGGTCAAATTTCTGCTGAAAGGTGTCGTAGCTGAGTTCGTGTCGCACGAAGAGCAGAATCAGGAAACAGCATGTCAGGCCGACGGTTAAACCGACGATGTTGATGATCGAAAACGTCTTCTGACGAAGCAGGTTTCGGTAGGCGATTTTGAAGTAATTTTTAATCATCTCATAGGATAGGTTTGGTACTGAGGACTTTATTCACTTTTTAAACTCTTCACCGGATTCATCAACGACGCCCTGATCGACTGGAACGAAACCGTCAACAACGCAATGCCGACGGCCAGAAAAGCCGCCAAGACGTAGATACACCAGGCAATTTCGATGCGGTACGCGAAATCCTGCAACCAGTAATTCATCGTCCAGCCCGCGATGGGGAAGGCGATGAGAACAGAAATGAAAACCAGTTTCAGGAAGTCTTTCGAGAGCAGCACAACGATGCTGGACGAGGTGGCGCCCATGACCTTCCGGACGCCAATTTCCTTCGTGCGCTGTTCGGCGGTGAATGTGGCCAGCCCGAACAGGCCCAGACAGGCGATGACGATCGAAATACCGGCAAAAACCGAGAAGAGCCGACCGGTTTTTTGTTCCGCTTCATACAATGCCGCAAAGCGATCATCCAGAAACGTATAGGTAAAAGGGGCGGGAGGACTCAGGGCGGCCCACTTTTGCTTGAACGATTCGACAACACCGGAAGCATCATCCGCCTTCACCTTCACCTGAATGGCGCCCGAATTACCGCCCAGAATCATCATGAGCGGAGCAATTTTTTGCCGGGCGGAGGCATAATGAAAATCCTTGACGACGCCGATCACCGTAAATTCCCGACGCCCGGAACGGACGATGGTTTTGCCGATCGGATTGCTGCGCCCCCAGCCCAAATCCCGAACCGTGGCTTCGTTGATGATCACGGCGGAAGAATCCGTTGAAAATGCCTTCGAGAAATTCCGCCCCGACCGCAAAGCAATGCCCAGCGTGGGCAGATACGCGTCGTCGATGCGAAAAACCGTAGCCTGAATATCGTTGGTATTGGCCTTTTTGACCGGATCTTTCCCGAAGATCTGGGTACTTTCCTGTGTCTCAGTACTGAGCGGAATGCTACGGGAAAGACTCGCCTGAACCACCCGGCTGTCCTGCCGCAACTGATCTTTGAACGCGGTTTCGTTCGTTCCCAGCATGTAGGTGTCGTGAATGACCAGAACCTGCTCTTTATCAAAGCCCTGCGTTTTGGTTTGCATGAATTTCAGTTGCTGGTACGACACCAGGGTGGCAATGATGAGCGCCCCGGAAATGGCGAACTGAAAAACCACCAGTCCGCTCCGTAAGCCACCGCGACCGGCGCTCTGGAGAACCGAGCCGCCTTTGAGAACAGCGGTGATTTTGGAGAAAGCGAGGAAAAAAGCCGGGTAGATGCCCGCCAGAATACCGACGAAAACACCAAAAACGACAAAACCGGCAATGCTTTTCGGGTTAAATACCGTAGAAGCTTCAATTTGCTTCCCGGCCAGGTCATTGAAAAAAGGGAGAAGTACAGTCACCAGCCCAACCGAAAGCAGCAGGGCCAGAAACGTAATAATGACCGATTCGAGCAGAAACTGCCCCATCAACTGGACCTTGATCGACCCCATCACTTTCCGGATCCCGATTTCTTTTGAGCGTTTGGCGGCCCCCGCCGTCGACAGGTTGGTGAAATTGACGATGGCCAGCAGGAGGATGAAAACCGCCAGAACGCTGAAAATATACACGTAGCTGATGTTGCCGTTGGGCTCCAGTTCGTACTTCGTGGCCGAGTGCAAATGAATGTCGGTCAGCGGCTGGAGGAAAAACCGGAAAGTATTGACCGATTTCTGCGCTTCGGCCCGGCTAACGCCCATATCGTGCTGAATCTCGGGAACGACGTGTTCGGAAACCAGTTGCGGGAATTTCGCTTCCAGCTTCTGCGGATCGGTGCCTTTTTTGAGCACCAGATACGTGTAGCAGCCCACGTTGCTCCAGGTCTGGTTCTGGGCGTATTTTACGTCGGCGGTGCTGAAAAACAGGCTGAAGTGAAAGTGCGAGTTCTTCGGGATTTCGCGGATGACGCCGGTGATTTTGCGGACATCGCCGTTGCTGCCAAAGGTCAGCAGTTTGCCGAGCGCGGATTCATTGCCAAAAAAACGCGTGGCAAATTCCTTCGTTACCACCACGGAATTCGGCTCTTTCAGGGCGGTTTTTGAGTCACCTTCCAAAAACGGCAGCGAGAAAATCGTCAGAAAATTGGAGTCTACCACGGCAATGGATTTTTCCTTGATCTGCTTCTCCTGGTAGCGAATAAAAACCTGGTTCCACCGCAGCAGCCGGGTGGTTGCCTCGACCTCCGGGAACGCATTTTTGATGCCCTGACCCACGGCAACATCGACGTTGGGGAAGTCGGTGATGGCATCATTGACCGTCAGATGCAGACCAACGCGGTAAATCTGGTCGGCTTGTGCCGGGTACCGGTCGTAGCTAAGTTCATCAACGACGAACGCCGTGATGAGGATACAGCAGGTTAACCCGACCGATAAACCGACGATGTTGATGAGCGAAAACACCTTGTTCTTGACAAGGTTCCGCCAGGCGATTTTGAAATAGTTTTGTAGCATACCCTTTTGGAGTTAAGAGTTATGAGTTAAGAATTAAGAGTTAATGCATCTGACAATTCATATCTTTTAACTCATAACTCTTAACTCCTTATTCGGAACGGAGTGAGTTAACCGGGTTCATCAAAGCGGCTTTGATCGCCTGGAAACTGACGGTTGCAACCGTAATCACAGCCGCTCCCAGTCCGGACAGGGCGAAGATCCACCAGGAAATATCGGTTCGGTATTCGTACTGCTTCAGCCAATCGCTCAGGAAATACCAGGCCAGGGGCGCGGCAATCAGGAATGAAAGCAGAACCAGTCGTATGAAGTCTTTGGAAAGTAATCCCCACAGGCTGAAGACCGAAGCGCCCAGCACTTTCCGGACACCAATTTCTTTGGTTCGCTGCTCGGCAACAAACGACGCTAATCCAAACAGGCCCAGACAACTGATGAAAATGGCGAGTGTCGCAAAAATCCGCGCCAGTTTCCCCACGCGTTCTTCGGTTCGGAACTTGGCGTTGTATTCATCGTCGGCAAACTGAAAATCGAACGGGCTGTCGGGGTCGTGTTTTTTAAAAACCGCTTCGACTTTTTTGAGAGCCGTTTCAACCGGCATATTCGGTATCAATTTGACGTTGAAGACACTGGCCCAACCGGAATTGACCAGGAAAATGGTGGGTTTGATGGGCGTATAGGGCGACTCCATCACCATGTCTTTGACCACGCCCACGACCTGACACGGTTGGTCGTTGTACCGGATAATCTTGCCCACAATGTTTTTAAGCCCGGTCAGTTTGACGGCCGCTTCGTTCAGAATAAACGCGGAACTGTCGGTGGAAAAATCGCGGGAGAAATCGCGTCCTTCCTTAATCTCCCAGCCGATGGTTTTTCCGAACTCATGGGAGCAGGCCACCACGCCAAACAGCGGAACCGACTTTGGATCTTTGCCTTCCCATTCAAAACCGATCTGGTTGGAGCTAACGTAGGTGGTGGGGCTTGACGATTTGCTCATTTCGAAAACCGCACCCGATTTCAGCAGATCATTCCGCAACGGATCGTATTTGTCGTACAGAGAACTGCTGATATAAATTTGCAGCAAGCCCTCACGGTTGTAACCCACGGGGCGGTTTTTGGCGTGCTGAATTTGCCGGAAAACGATAATGGTACCGATGATGAGCGTAATGGAAACCGTAAACTGCGTCACCACCAGCACTTTGCGGGGAACCGTGGCCCAGCGGCCCACTTTGAAGGTGCCTTTCAGAACTTTCAACGGATTGAAAGACGACAGGTAAAAGGCCGGGTAACTGCCGGCCAAAAAACCGGTGAGCAACGAAAAAGAGGTTAGTAATAGCCAGAAAACAGGATTCTGATACGGGAAGCTCACCTGTTTTCCGGCCAGCTCGTTGAAGGGCGATAGCGACAGCAATACCAGTAAAACAGCCACCAACAGAGCGAAGAAAACGACCAGCATCGACTCACTGATGAATTGGAAAATCAACTGCCGCCGTTGCGAGCCCACGGCTTTGCGAATGCCCACCTCTTTGGCGCGTTTTTCGGAGCGGGCCGTGCTCAGGTTCATGAAATTGATGCAGGCCAGCAGCAACACAAAGACGCCGATGATGCTGAATAGCCAGACAAACTGAATGCCGCCACCGACGTTTTTTCCGTCTTTAAAATCGGAATACAAATGCCAGCGGCTCATCGGATGCAGGAAATATTCGGGGTTGTCGCGCGCGGTCGTGTGTGTTTTCTCCACATCGCGAATTTTTGCCGATACCTTGTCCATGTCGGCCTGGTCAGCAATTTGGGCAAAACACTGAAACGAGTGATTACCCCATTGTTGCTGGGATTCCTTCACCCACGGCTGGTCGGCCAGATAATCGCTCCAGGGCATGTAGAACTCGACCCGGTAGAACTCGGAATTGAACGGCAGGTTTGCGTAGACGCCCGTCACTTTAGCGCTGTTCTTAGAATCGATTTTGACGGTTTTGTTGAGCGGATCGGCCTCTCCGAAAAGCGCTTTGGCCATCGACTCCGACAAGAGAATGGAACGGGGCTCTTTCAGCACGGTGGTGTAATTGCCTTTGAGTAGGTTCAGGGAGAGCATCTGAGGGAAAGACGGCTCGACGTACATCCCGTTTTTGTTGATTTTCTTTTCGCCATGAACGAGCAGATGGCCGTAACTCCAGGATGCCAGCGATACGGATTTGAAGTTGGCTCCGTACTTGGTTTTGATTTCGGTTGCCGACGGAATGGAAATCGCCCGGCTGCTGCCCGTGCTGCCGTTGAATGTCTGGTTGACGTATAGCTGCGCCAGTCGGTCGTAGTTTCGGTGAAATGTATTGAAAGATACCTCGTCATAAATCCACAATCCTATCATCATAGCCACGGCCATTCCTACCGCCAGACCCAAGATGTTGATGAACGAAAAAACCTTGTTTTTAGCCAGGTTTCGGAGGGCGATCTTGAAGTAGTTGCGTAGCATAATCGGCCGGATCAAATAAAAAAAGACAGGTACCGGCCTAGCTCGACCAAATGATATACCAGATTTGTAAAGTGTTGATAATCAATTTTATGCGGAATTGAAATGAAATAAAATGTCCGTAAACGGACGCGGAGCGTACATTTACGGACAGGTAACTTGGTGCGGTATTAAGTGCCAGCCTCCTGGCATCGAATGGACCCTTTTCGGGCTTGCTGGCATAGTCATTTTTGTCTATATTTGATCAAAACAGAAGTCTATGATACCTGCACCACCCGCTGCGCGTGTGTCCGAAGAGGAGTACTTTGCGCTCCTGAAAGGATCGACCGAGAAATTGGAATATCATGATGGTGAGATCGTAGCGATGGCCGGTGCCCAACTACCGCATAATCTCATTGCCAGTAATCTGATTCGACTGCTCGGAAATTGTTTGCTCGAAAGCAATTGCCTTGTCCTGAACAGCGATCAACTGGTGCATCTGGTGGATTGCTATAAATACGTTTTTCCGGATTTGGCCATTGTCTGTCAAAAACCCATTCTGACGGAGCGTTACGGGTTGGATGTGCTGGAAAATCCGGAAATTATCGTCGAGATCCTGTCGGATTCAACGGAGCTATTCGACCGTACGGAGAAATTTGACTGCTATAAACAAATCACCAGCGTGAAAGAATATGTGCTGGTCGCGTCGAAAAAGAAAAAGGTAGAAGTTTTCCGGCGAACCGAATCGAATGAATGGCTTCTGCACGATTACCTTCCTCAGGATGAGGTCGTTAAGATCAGTGCCTGTACGCTGCTGATGGACGATATTTACCGGAAAGTCGGTTTTGAACAGCAGCAGGTTGAACAGAAATAGTTTGCTATTGCCCGAAAAAGAAAATGAAGAGTTATGCGTGTAAGTTAACTCATAACTCTTCACTTTTAACTTTTAATTCGGAATCATCCCGTGCGGATCGATGACGAATTTCTTGGCCGCTCCTTTATCGAAATCCTGGTAGCCTTTCGGTGCTTTATCCAGGCTGATCACTTCCACATTCACGGCTTTGGCAATCTGGATTTTGTCGTATAGAATGGCGTTCATCAATTGCCGGTGGTATTTCATCACCGGACACTGACCCGTATAGAACGAGTGTGACTTGGCCCAGCCCAAACCAATCCGGATGCTCAGGCTTCCTTCCTTGGCGGCATCGTCGGCAGCTCCCGGATCGCCCGTTACGTACAGCCCCGGAATGCCCAGCGCGCCCCCGGCCCGGGTAACGCTCATGATGGCATTCAAAACCGTGGCTGGCCGTTCCGTACCGGCATCCGAACCGTGGCCCCGGGCTTCAAAACCGACGCAATCGACGGCGCAATCGACTTCCGGAACGCCAATAATTTCCGCAATCTGGTCGGCCAGTGGCGTGTCTTTCCGTAAATCGACAATTTCGCAACCAAAGCTTTTGGCCTGCTCCAGCCGTTCAGGAATCATGTCGCCGACAATGACAACGGCGGCCCCCAGCAAATGGCACGAAGCCGCACAAGCCAGACCCACCGGCCCGGCTCCGGCCACGTACACAATGGAACCTGGCCCTACGCCCGCCGTCACGGCACCGTGGTAGCCCGTCGGGAAAATGTCCGACAGCAGCGTCAGATCCCGGATTTTGGCCATCGCCTGGTCTTTGTCCGGGAATTTCAGCAGGTTAAAATCGGCATAAGGAACCATCACATATTCGGCCTGACCACCAACCCAGCCGCCCATATCGACGTAACCGTAGGCCGCGCCGGGCCGGGCGGGGTTGACATTCAGGCAGATACCGGTTTGGCCCACTTTGCAATTCCGGCAACGTCCGCAGGCAATGTTGAACGGAACCGACACCAGATCGCCTTCTTTGACAAACTCGACATCGCGACCGGCTTCGATGACCAGGCCCGTGATTTCGTGGCCCAGTACCAGGCCCGCCGGGGCAGTGGTCCGGCCCCGCACCATGTGCTGGTCGCTGCCGCAGATGTTGGTTGAAACGATTTGCAGGATGACGCCGTGGTGGCACATTCGATCGCCGATCGCCAGTTTGGGGTATTCAATGGACTGTACTTCCACCACACCGGGTTTAATGTACGCAACACCGTGGTTTTGACACATACTTCTAGGGTTTAGAGGGTTTAGAAATTCAAATAAAGCATTATTAATGAACCGCTTCGGCTCCCGCTTTGGCGACAGCATGGTCGTTTTCGACGGTGCTGCCGGATACGCCGATGGCCCCAATCACGTCGCCGTCGGCATTCTTGATCGGAATACCGCCCGGAAAGGTAATCAGTCCGCCGTTCGCGTGTTCAATATTAAACAACGAGCCACCCGGTTGTGATAACTTTCCGAGTTCACCCGTGTTCATATCAAAAAAGCGGGCGGTTTTCGCCTTCTTCTGCGAAATATCGACCGATCCCAGCCAGGCGCCATCCATGCGGGCAAAAGCCGTCAGGTTGGCCCCGGCGTCGACGACGGTGATGTTCATGACGGTTCCTAATTCTGCGGCTTTGGCTTTAGCGGCTTTTACCGCAACCTCTGCCTGTTCTAATGTGATGCCAGTTGTGCTCATGATTTCGCTCTTTTGGATAAAGTGATCAATCTGTTGGTTCCTTTGGTGAACCTGAGCAAAACTAGGCATTCAGAAAAGCTTCTAGTTACACGATAATACCAACAAATACTACTATTATCCAATCCTATCGTAGTGATCAGCAAATTTTCTTATCAAAAAACATTTATAGGGCATACCCTGAAACACGATGAACAACGGATTTCCCTTACAGACCATCAATTTGTCGGACACCCGAGAGCTGGATTCGCTGGTCGAACACCGCCGGGTTTTTACCCTGAATCACTGCGAATTAAATATTTTCGAAACCTACCACTCTTGTTCCGATGTGGTGTTGTCGTACAACGGACTGGTTATTACCAGCATGTTGCGCGGGAAAAAAGTGATGCATTTATCCCAGAAACCCGGTTTTGATTTTCTGCCCGGCGAAACCGTCATTTTACCGGAAGGCATTTCGATGAAAGTGGATTTTCCGGAAGCCGACGAAAAACACCCGGTACAATGCGCCACCATTGCCCTCGACTGGAACGTAGTGACGCAAATGCTGGATTTTCTGAACGAAAATTATCCCCGGAAAGATAAGGTAGGGGAGTGGAAGCTGAATTTTAGTCAGTATCACTTTTACAACAACCGGGAACTGGCCAACGTCATGAACAAGCTGATCAACATCAGCATGGAAGACGATTTGGCCAAAGACGCCCTGGCTGACCTGACGCTCAAATCCCTGCTGATCCGGGTGATTCAGACGCAGAATATGGCGCTGATTGAAGACGGGCTGGCGACGAACAACCGGTTTGCCGCCGTGGTCGAGTATATCCGCGAAAACCTGACTGCGAAAATCAGCATCGAGGTCCTGTGTCAAAAAGCCTGCATGAGCAAATCCGGTTTTTTCCGAACCTTCAAGGAAGCTTTTGGGCTATCGCCGGTGGAGTTTATCATCCGCGAACGGATCGGATTGGCCAAACGGCTGCTGGCCAATCCGACGGCTACGGTCACCGAGGTGTGTTATCAAGTGGGATTCAACAACCTGCATTATTTTTCCCGCCTGTTCAAAATGCTGGAAGGCGTAACGCCCACGGTTTATCGCCAGACGGTGGGGGCGTGACAGAGGAGTGGTTACAGGGGCGTTCCAGGAACAATCCCGGCAGAAGGGGCTATCTGGTAGAAATCGCTAAATGAGCCATCCCTACGGGATTGTTTTTGGTTTTTCGCGCGATACGGTTTCTACAAAATGGATTATCCCTACGGGATTGTTTTTGGTTTTTCGCGCGATACGGTTTCTACAAAATGGATTATCCCTACGGGATTGTTTTTGGTTTTTCGCGCGACACGGTTTCTACAAAATGGATCATCCCTACGGGATTGTTTTTGGTTTTTCGCGCGACACGGTTTCTACAAAATTGGTCGTCCCTACGGAATTGTTTTTTTTTTGGTTTTTCGTGCGACACGGTTTCTACAAAATGGATTATCCCTACGGGATTGTTTGGTTTTCTTGTGGACACGGTTTCTACAAAATGGATTATCCCTACGGGATTGTTTTTGGTTTTTCATGTGGGAAACTGGTTACGACATCTGTCCCATTGAGACAGCCCATTTTGTAGAAATCGCGCGCTTATCCGGGGATGAATCCCGTAGGGGTGGTTCATTTTGTAGAAACACGTACGATTATACGGAGGATGAATCCCGTAGGGATGGTCCATTTTGTAGAAACCGTGTTGAACGAAAAACCAAAACAATCCCGTAGGGATGACCAATCTTGCCGCAACCGGTCTCAATGAAACACCAAATAATTCCATTGGAATGACCAATATGGCAAACACGTATCATCAAGTCTATATCCAGACCGTTTTTTCAGTGAAATACCGGGCCGCTCTGATTCACAAAGATTGGCAAACTGACTTATTTGCCGTCATTGGTAATCTGATCAATGAAACTACTTGCAAAACGCTCATTGTCAATGGTATTCACGACCATGTGCATTGTTTTATCGGTTTGAACCCAAGTCGCGCGATTTCGGAGGTAATGCAAACCGTGAAAGCTCGGTCCTCGAAATGGATTAATGACCACCGACTTACACCGTCCCGTTTCGAATGGCAGGAAGGTTATGGCGTGTTTTCTTACAGCCGCTCGCAGGTGGAGGATGTGTTCCGCTACATTCAAAATCAGGCGGAACACCATCGAAGCCAGACGTTTCAGGAAGAATATTTGAAATTTTTGAAAAAATTTGAAGTGCCGTATGATGTACGGTATATTTTTAAAGAGCCGGTCTAATGAACCATCCCTACGGGATTCATCCCCATAAAAGTGGACATGTTTTCTACAAAATGGGCCACCCCTACGGGATTGGTTTGATGTTCTACAAGATGACTCATCCCTACGGGATTCATTCCCATGAAAGTGGGCATGTTTTCTACATAATGGACCATCCCTACGGGGCGGATGGCGCAATCTGGTTCTCGAAGGCAAACCAACCAATCCCGTAGGGATGGCCCATTTTGTAGACCGATCCCGCGAATTGAATCAAACCAATCCCGTAGGGATGACCCATTTTGTAGGAATCTCGAATTGAATCAAGCTAATCCCGTAGGGATGGCCCATTTTATAGACCGATCCGCGAATTGAATCAAGCTAATCCCGTAGGGATGACCCATTTTGTAGGAATCGATCCGCGAATTGAGTCAAACCAATCCCGTAGGGATGGCCCATTCTGTAGACCGATCCCGCGAATTGAATCAAACCATCCCGTAGGGATGGACCATTTTGTAGGACCGACCGTCGGAATGATTAGCCTCGGGTTTTTATTCCGACCGCAAACTTTTCACCGGATTCATCAACGCGGCTTTGATGCTTTGAAATGAAACCGTGGCAAAGGCAATCGCGACGGCGGCAAAACCGGCGAGGGCGAACATCCACCATTCCACATCGATTTTGTAGGCAAAATCCTGTAGCCACTGGTTCATGCCGTACCAGGCGATGGGCGTCGCAATCAGAATAGAGACGAAAATCAGTTTCAGAAAATCTTTCGATAACAACCCGACGATGCTGCCCACCGACGCGCCCAGCACCTTGCGAACGCCAATTTCTTTCGTCCGCTGGTTGGCCGCAAACGTAATGAGGCCGAACAGACCCAGGCAGGAAATGAAAATGGAGATGCCCGCAAAAATCCGGAAGGCATCGAATACCAGTTGCTCGATCAGGTAATTTCTCGCCAGGTCCTCGTCGAGGAAGGTATACCGATACACATCGTCCGGAAAAATCTGCTTCCAGGTCTGTTCAATCGCCTGGAGGGCTTGGCGGAGGTTCGGTTCGTTGCCGGTGTGCGGGGCGAGTCGCAGGTGAATCTGTCCGTAAAATCCGCTGTTCCAGCATGTCATGACACAGGGTTCGATCGCATTTTGCAACGACCGGTTGTGAAAGTTCTTCACTACACCCAGAATCGGGGCTTCGCCTTCGTTGATGACAACGGTTTGACCAATAGCGGTTTCGGGTGTGAGTCCCAGCATTTTCACCAGCGTTTCGTTGACGACAAAACCGTTAAAAGGTTGACCATTGGGAACGATATTCGAGGTTGTGAACCAACGGCCGCTGACCAACTGGAGGCCAAAAAGTGATGAATAGTCCAGGTCAACCACCTTCAGTTCAGATTGTCGTTTCATTTGCTCCGACTCCGATTTCAGGCGCAAATCCGTTCCGTAGTGGTTTTCGGTCAGGGGAGCACCCGACGAAAAGCTCACGTTTTTGACGGCCGGGTTTTGTCGTAAATGCTCCCGAAATACGGCCAGCTTGCTGTCCTGCTGGTTGCGCGGACTATTGATCGTCATCACCGCGTCCTTCGTAAAACCCAATTCTTTTTGCTGGAAAAATGCCATCTGCCGCGAAACCACCAGCGTGCCAACCAGCAATCCGTAGGTAATGCAAAACTGGAGAACAATCAGTCCCTGTCGCAGCGAAAACCCTTTCTGAGGTGCCGAAAACGTATTTTTCAAGGCTTTGATGGGCTGGAACCTTGACAACACGATCGCCGGATAGGAGCCTGCTAAAACCGCCACAACCACCACCAGACCCGCTCCGAACCACCAGACTGTGTAATCGGCGTGCAGATCGAGCTCGATGAGGGTCATGGATTGGTTGATTACCGCCAGCAATCCGTTCAGGACGCCCAGCGACAGGATTCCTGCAACCACCGTGATCACCAGACTTTCCCCAATAAATTGAAAAAATAATTGCTGCTGCGAGCTGCCCACCACCTTCCGAACCCCCACTTCCTTGCGCCGTTGAATGGCCTGCGCAACGCTGAGGTTGATGAAATTAAACGCGCCGATCAGAATCAGAAAAACCGCCAGACTTGCCAGCCCGGCCAAAACCGTGCGGCTGATGACGTAACTGCCAATATTCTCGCCATAACGCGTTTCGGTATGCACATCGGCCAGCGGTTGCAGTACGTAGGTTTTACGGCGAATGTCTTCGGCGTTCATGTATTTTTTCTGCAAGGCCACCAGTTTCCGCTCAAACGCCTGCGGATCAGCACCAACCGGCAGCGTGACGTAGGTGGTACCCTGGTAGTTGCCCGACCAGTTCGTTGCATAATACGGGTTATTGGCTTTGTAGAATTGGTAATTGATCAGGATATCAAACAGCAGATTGGTATTTCGGGGTGGGGTTTGAATAATGCCCGACACCACCAGCGGGTCCGAATTGTTAATGGTCAGCGTTTTTCCTAGCAACCTTTCGTAGGGAAGGGCGGCTCCGGCAAAATACCGTTCGGCCATTTTTTGAGTCAGTACCACGGCATTGGGTTGTTGAAAAGCGGTATTGGCATTGCCCGCCAGCCAGATTCCGTCCGGCGCAATCGCTTTAAAATCGAACGTTTTCAGGTATTCCGCGTCGGCAAACATCACCCGTTTTTCATCAAACCGGGATACCGTTCCATTTCCATCCGTCGAACTGATGATGCGCGAATCGGGGCCGGCGGTTTGCGTTACGCCCACGCCCGGAATCTCCCGGCGAATGGCTTCGGCCAGCGGATAGGCGGTGCTCGACCAGTATTGAACACCGTCGGCCTTCCGGTTGTGCTCCACAATCCGGTACGTTCGATCGGCGTTTGAATGGAAATGATCGAAGCTCAATTCATACCGGATGAATACGTAAATGACGAGACAGCAGGTGATTCCCAACGACAAACCGAGCACGTTGATCAGGCTGTAGGAGCGGTTTTTCCACAACGTCCGCCAGGCGATTTTAAAGTAGTTACGTAGCATTTTTAGTGAAGAGTTATGAGTTAGGAATTAAGAGTTAAGAGTGAAGAGTTAAGAATTAAGAGTTGGCTGACGCATGCTGAAAACACGTGCGTCAGCCAACTCTTAATTCTTAACTCTTCACTCTTAACTCTTTGTTATTCCGAACGAAGTGAGTTAACCGGATTCATCAACGCGGCTTTGATGCTTTGAAAACTGACCGTCAGACCGGCAATGACCAGGGCTGAACCGCCCGCCAGCGCGAACATCCACCATTGAATTTCTACTTTGTATTCAAAATCCTGCAACCATTTGTCCATCGCATACCAGGCAACGGGCGATGCAATGAGCATCGACAGCAGCACCAGTTTCAGGAAGTCTTTCGACAGCAGCGTGACAATACCGGAAACCGACGCGCCCAGCACTTTCCGAATGCCAATTTCCTTGGTACGGGCTTCTACCGAGAAGGTAATCAGGCCGAGCAAGCCCAGACTGGCCACCAGCAACGTCAGGCCCGTAAACCCGTTGAACAACCGCATCAGTTGCTGTTCTTTGGCGTACAGTCTGTCGTAGGCGTCGTCGAGGAAATAATAATCGAACGGCACAATGGGCTTGCTGCCGTCGTAAAGGGCTTTCAGTTTTTCCAGTGATTGGGCCACATCCGCATTCAGCCGAACCAGCAGAAAACCGCCGTTGGCAACCAGCGCCCGGGCCGTATCACTGACAACGCTTAGTTGCATGGGTGACACGGGCCCATGCAGACTTCGCACGTGGAAATCGGCGAACACGCCGGCGGTTTTCGATCCTTTAAACGGCGGGGCCTGTAGCTGCGGATTGCCCTTGATCCCGGCTTCTTTCATCAGCGTCTGGTTGAAAACCGTCAGTTCGTTTGTCACCGGTTTTTGTTCCCAGCCGACGGGCGCATACAACCAGCGAATGCCCATCATTTTGAAGAACGTTTTGTCTACCGACAGCACATTCACCATCACCTGTTTTTTGGTTTTTTCCGTCTTCATAAACCAGGTAGAAATGTTGTCGGTAAACAAAGCCGTGTTGGAAACCGCCACGTTTTCGGGACCCGCCCATTGCCGGACGGCATCCCGCAGGGCCGGAAATTGCGTCGCCATTTCGGCATCGACTTTCATCGCTACAACTTGTGACCGGTTGATTCCCAGGTTTTTGGTGCGTAAAAACCGCATCTGGGTATACAACACGATGCTGCAAATCAGCAGGCCGATGGAGGTGGCAAACTGCACGGTGGTGAACACCCGCCGAACTGCAGCCCCGCTCCGCCCCGAACTCATGGTACCTTTCAAAACCTCCTGTGGCCGAAACCGCGACAAGAGCAGAGCCGGATAGCTGCCCGCCAGCAGCGAACAGCCCAGCCACAGGGTCAGCAGCAAGATCCAGTAGGGTCCCTGTTGCAACACCCGGTTGTCCATGTGCAGGTCCAGCGCCTGGTTGGCCCACGGAAACAGCGCCTGCAAAATGCCGAGCGACAGCGCAAATGCCAGTGTGGTGGTCAGGAACGATTCCGTAAAAAACTGGCCGATCAGCTCCCCGCGTTGCCCGCCGACGGCTTTCCGAACGCCCACTTCCCGGGCGCGTTTGGTGGCGCGGGCGGTGGTCAGGCTCACGTAATTGATGACTGCCAACGCCAGGATGACGAGGGCAACGGTCAGGAGAATGTAGAGCGACTGTCGGCCGGTTTTTGGCGCCATCCGGCTATCGAGGTGCAGCGCAGGCATCGCTTCGAGAACATATTTGGCCGTCATATCCACGAACTGAATCCCGGCTTTTACTTTTTTGAGCTTTGCTTCGACCTGGGCTACCTGGGCTCCCGGACGCAGCACCAGGTAATGGGTCAGAAAACCGGCTGATTTATAAACGTTTTGCGCCGTTGCTCCCAGCGTCGGCATCGAACTCAACGACACCAGTGCGTTGAACTGAATAACCGAGTTGGTCGGCAGGTCGTCCAGCACGCCCGAAACCGTGAGCGTATAGTGTTTGTCATACACCAATGGACGTCCGATGGGATACTGGTTTCCGAAATATTTTTCGGCCAGCGCGCGGGTCAGCACGATGCGGCCCGGTTCGCTGAGTGCGGTTTCTGGATTTCCGCTGAGCAGGCGAATGCCCAGAACCGACAAGGCCGGGCTGTCGGCAACGCCGATCTTTTCTTCCTTAAACCGGTGGTTTTCATCCGACTGCAACACGACATCGCCAAATCCTTCGGATAACCGGACCACCTCTTCCGCTTCCGGAATCTGTTGTTTGATGGCCGTAGCGAACGACTCGTGCAAACCGGCCATCATAAAATCATCACCTCCGTAGTTGGCAACGGACAGCAGACGGTAGGTCCGGTCGGCAAACGGATGATGGCGGTCGTAATGGAATTCGTGCCAGACATACAGGGCAATGAAGGTGCTGACGGCCAGTCCGACGGTTAAGCCGAGGATGTTCAGGAAACTGAACAGCGGGTTGTATCGCAACTGGCGAAGGGCGATTTTGAAGTAGTTCCGGATCATAAGTTTTTTTAGTTAAAAGTTAAGAGTGATGAGTTAAAAAAGGGTCAGCCAACCCTACGGACGGCCGATGCCGCCAGGTTCTAACTCATCACTCTTAACTCATCATTCTGAACGCAGTGAGGTAACCGGATTCATCAAAGCCGCTTTAACACTTTGGAACGAAACCGTTAAGAACGCAATGAAAACCGCCAGCGACCCCGCCAGCGCGAAAACCCACCACGACAATTCTACTTTGTACGCAAAATCTTGCAACCAGTTTTTCATCACGTATCCCGCAATGGGCGTGGCTATTACGATGGAAATCAGAACCAGTTTCAGAAAATCTACAGAAAGCAACCGGACAATGTTGGTAACACTTGCTCCTAATACCTTCCGAACGCCAATTTCCTTGGTACGCTGTTCCGCTGTAAAAGCCGCCAGCCCGAACAAACCCAGGCAGGCAATCAGGATGGCAAAGCCGGTGAGAGCCAGAATGATTTTGCCCATACTCAGCTCATTGACGTACAGTTGGCGGTAGGTGTGATCCAGAAACGCATACGCAAACGGTTTGGCGGTTTTATAGCGATCATACACCTGCTGAATGGACGCCAGCGTTTCCGAAGTGGGTGCCCCTTTTGCCAGCTTTATGTACAAATAATCCCGGAAAGTCGTATCACTCCCGACAAACAAAGCCATGGGTGCAATGCCATAAGCCATCGTCATGAAATTAAAATCCTTCACAACGCCCACTACGGTTTTTGTCATTCCCCGCCCTAAATCAAGGCTTTGTTCGTAGTTTTTCAGGGTGACTCCCAGTTGTTTCGCTGCACTTTCATTGAGGACGATCTGGTTAGTGGTCGCCCAATCAAGTCCTTTTCGGGGAGCGATGGCCCACTTGATGTTCATGGTTTCGATAAATTCGGCATCTACCGTGTAAGTGGTAGCGATCACTTCTTTTTTGCCATCCATTCTTTTCAATTGCCAGCTACTCGAAAAGGGGCCATACATTAGCAGGGTTGAAGCCGCAACCGATTCAACGCCTTTCAACTGATTGATCTCGGCCCGAATGGCTTTTCCGTATTTATCCAGACCGTCTTCAGGGTCCAGATGTACCGTCACCACCCGATCGCGATCAATGCCGAGGTCTTTCTGCAGGAATAAATCCAACTGGTTTTTAATCAGAATGGAACCGATCATCAGCGCAATGGAAACCGTAAACTGAAAAACCGTCAGCCCTTTCCGAATCCAGAGCACACTACCTGCTGCGCTGAATTTGCCTTTTAACGACTGAATTGGTGAAAAACCGGAAAGCAGCAAAGCCGGGTAACTTCCCGAAAGCAGAATGCTCAGGATGAAAAATCCAGCCGTTGGAATCAGGAAGAAGGGGCTTGTCAGAAAGTTCGGATCGATGGTGATTTGGAGTGTATTGCAGAAAACCGGCTGCAATACGGTGAAAATCAGCATGGCAAAACAGAACGCGAGGGTTACATACAGCGCTGATTCCAGGTAAAACTGAACGACGAGTGCTTTGCGGGCGGCTCCCACCACCTTCCGAACGCCAATTTCCTTCGCGCGGATTATGGAACGGGCCGTGGTCAGACTCACGTAATTGATGAGTGCCAGTAGCAGAATGAGCCCACCGACCACTGAAAAGATACCGACCCGTTTGTAGGTTAGGTTCTGGAAGCGAAAATGATAATCGAAAAGCGGATAGAGCCGGTAACGGTCTCTAACATCTTTAATCATTTCTTCTTTACTCAGCAGCGATGGTATTTTCTGTTCAATGTCGTGCGTGGTCGTCCGGGCACTGAGCAGAAAATAAGTTTCATAACTTCCGCCGGTTCCCACGCTCTCCTGAATTTCGTCGGCTTTCTTTTCGCCCAGAAAACCGGCATGCCAGTTCCGTTCAATCGCGCGATGGGTTGTCATATCGCCCAGAAAATCAAACTGGATGGACGAGTTGAACGGCGGATTTTTTACCACACCGACCACTTGTAACCGGTGGGCTTTATCGTACAGGATCGTTTTTCCCAGCGGGTCCGTATCACCGAAATACTTGCGGGCCATGCGCTCGGTCAGCACCACCGTCGCCGGGCGGGTCAACACGGTTTTGGGATCACCTTTCAGGAGTTGAAAAGAAAATAACCGCAGAAAACCGGGGTCGGCAAACCGGAAGTCTGATTCAAAGGCTTTGTGGTCGGCATCGCTCTGAATCAGTTTGCTGTTAAAGCCTTTTTCCGTCAAACGGGCAAAGTCGTCAACACCAGGGCAGGCTGCTTTGACCGTTTCGCCAAACCGGTATGACATCGTGGGGGCTGAAAACGACCGCTCGCCCTCCTCGTGCCTGAGTTCCACCTTCACGATCTGGCGGCCATTGGCATGAAACCGGTCGTAGCTGTACTCATGGGCCACATAGAGCACGATCAGCAAGGTCACGACCAGGCCAATGGCCAACCCTGATACATTCACCAGGCTGATGGTGCGGTTTTTCCAGAACGTCCGCCAGGCGATTTTGAAGTAGTTCCAGATCATAAGCTTTTTAGTTAAGAGTTAAGAGTGATGAGTTAAGAGTTGGCTGACGCACGTGTTTTCAGTTTGCGTCAGCCAACTCTTAACTCATCACTCTTAACTCATCACTCTTAACTCATCACTCTTAACTCATTACTCTTTTTCATTCCGAACGCAGTGAGGTAACCGGATTCATCAAAGCGGCTTTGATGCTTTGGAATGAAACCGTCAAAAATGCAATGGCAACGGCAATGACTCCGGCAATGACAAACACCCACCACTCTACGTCGATTTTATAGGCAAAATCCTGCAACCACCGGTTCATGGCCCACCACGCCAGGGGCGAAGCCAGCACGATGGCGATCAGAACCAGCTTCAAGAAATCTTTGGAAAGCAACAAAACAATATTGGGCACCGACGCACCCAGCACTTTCCGGATGCCGATTTCTTTGGTGCGCTGGGCGGTTGTATAGGCCGATAAACCGAACAAACCTAAGCACGCGAGCAAAATGGATAGAAAGGAAAAGACGCTGAAAATCTGGCCCGTACGGGTTTCGGCGAAATAGAGTTTGTTGAATTCTTCGTCCATAAACTCGTATTCGAATGGGCGGGAGGGGACGACTGCTTTCCACTTTTCTTCCATAAACTGAAGGGTCGCGGGCAACCGGCTTCCCGACAATTTGACCAGCAGGACATTGCCACTGGCTTCCGGAAAAATGACCAGCGAACTGATTTTCTGTTTCATGGAGGCAAAGTGGAAATCTTCCACCACCGCACCGACAACACCGGGTCTTTGGTTGCCCATGTCCATTTTCTGCCCAACCGCTTCCTGGGGCGACTTCCAGCCCATTTCTTTCACGGCGGCTTCGTTCAGGATAAAATGAAAATGAAGCAGGCTGTCACTGCCGGGCGTGGTTGCCTGCTCCAGATCGGTTGGCGTCCAGTCGCGACCCGCCACAATCCGAAGGCCCATCGTTTTGACGAAATCCTCATCGGCGGGCAGTGCCGTCACCGATTTGTACTGGTCATCCGGGGTGCCGGTTCGGTGCATGCCGTAGCCGCCGTTGATGTACACCGGTGATTCATAGGCCCGGGTCACCTGCTGCACATCGGCGTTCCGTTTGAATTCGGATTTTAAGGCCCGGACTTTTTCGTTCACCTGCCGGTCGGCGGGTAACACCAGCACATGGTCTTTGCTGTAACCCAGTTTTTTGTCTTGGATGTAGGACAACTGATTACGAACCAGCATTGTACAGACAATCAAAAAGGTGGTAATGGCAAATTGAAACACGATCAGCGCCCGGCGGAATTGCCCCGCTCCGGCGGTTTTCAAATGCCCTTTCAGGACGTGAACGGGTTCATAGCGGGCCAGTACCAGGGCCGGATAACCGCCCGCGATGAAACTGACCAGCAGCACAATTCCCAACAGCAGCAACAGATTCCGGGATTCCATCAGAACGTCGAATGAAAATTCCCGGTCGGACAAGTCGTTGAAAAGCGGAAGACCCAGGTAAACCAGCAACAGGCCCAGCCCCAGGGCCGCAAAGGTGACGATCACCGACTCGCCAATGAACTGCCCGAACAATTGCCCCTGCAACGCGCCCATCACCTTCCGAACGCCCACTTCCTGCGCCCGCTCCACGGCCCGCGAGGTGGCCAGATTGATGTAATTGACGCAGGCAATGATCAGAATCAACACCGCCACGGAGCCGAAAATGTAGAGATAAACCAGGTCGCCGTTGGGTTCGAAATTACCCTCGACATCGGAGTGAAGATGCACCTTTTGCAGCGGTTCGAGGTGGTAGGTCAGGTAATTCCCGCCCGTCATCTCTTCCTTGCTGAACTGCGTTTTCATGAAACCCGGAATTTTGGCCTGTAAAGTGGCAATCGACTCCGGTTTGCGCAGCAGCAAATAGGTGGCATAGTTGGCGGAAAACCACTGTTCTTCTTTCGACGCGGAGAGGGTCGTAAACGAAGCCAGCAGGTCGTATTTGATTTGGGAATTGTCCGGGCAATCTTCCACCACGCCCGTTACAGCATAGTCTTTGTCCCCACCCCCGGCGTTGATCCGGACGGTTTTCCCAATCGGGTTTTCGCTGCCGAAATACTTTTTGGCCGACGACTCCGACAGGACGACCAGATTGGGGCCGGCCAAGGCGGTTTTCGGATTTCCCTGTTTCAACCGAAACGAGAAGATGTGGAACAAAGCGGAATCGGCGTAGACCACTTTTTTCTCACTGAATTTCCGGTCGGCATAACTGACCACAGCCTGCCGGTTTTCCATCCGGACGCCCGATTCTACTTCGGGAAACTGCCGCCCGAATTCCGGAGCCACCTTCGTTCCGGTTTGTGGTACTTTATTGACCTGCCCTTCCATGCTGTATTCCATCACGACCCGTACCGTCCGGTCGGCCTTCTGCTGAAAGCTATCGTAACTTAATTCGTGCGAAATGTACAGATACAGCAGCAGGCAGGACGCCAGCCCGACGGCCAGCCCGAATACGTTGATTCCGGAAAAAACCTTGTTTCTCCACAGATTGCGAAAGGCGATTTTGAAGTAATTTTGTAGCATACATTTTTTAGTTATGAGTTATGAGTGAAGAGTTATATGCGTCAGCCAACCGTGCGGGTGGCCCCGTCATAACTCTTCACTCACAACTCTTCATTCCGAACGAAGTGAGGTAACCGGGTTCATCAAAGCGGCTTTGATGCTTTGAAACGAAACCGTGGCAAAGGCGATCAGGATGGAAACCGCGCCGACCAGCACAAACACCCACCATTCCACGTCGATTCGGTAACTGAATTCTTTCAGCCAGCTTTCCATCGCATACCACGCAATCGGGGTCGCAATGACGAGCGCCAGCAGCACCAGTTTCAGAAAGTCTTTGGAAATCAGGGCGACAATTCCCGTAACGGACGCCCCCAACACTTTCCGAACGCCGATTTCTTTCGTCCGCCGTTCGATGGTGAACGTGGCCAGTCCCCACAAACCCAGACAGCAGATAATCAGGGCAATACCGGCAAAAACGCGAAGAAGCGCGAATTGTCGCTGTTCGTCTTCGTACAATTCCTGCAGGCTGTCGTCCAGGAATTTGGCATCAAACAGGCTTTCCGGATACATTTCTTTCCAGGCGGTTTCAATAGCCGCCATCGTGGTCGTATAGTTGCTCGTCCGCAAGTTGAGTCCGACGGAATAGTAGAACTCCGGCAGGTTCATCATCACCATCGGCTCGATGGGATTGTGAAGTGAACTGGTATGGAAATCCTTCACGACGCCCACCACTTCGGCTTCAATATCGTTGATACCCACCCGAATTTTACGCCCCAATGCCTGTTCAGGTTTGGCATAGCCCAGTGCTTTGACAGTATTTTCGTTCACCACAAACGCATACCGGCGCTTTTCTTCCGGTATGGCCCCCGAAATCGCCAGCGTATCGCGGTGTTCGAGGAACCGCCCGGCGACCAGCTTTAAACCGTACGTCTTGAGGTAGTCGGCGTCGGCCAGTTTGAGCGAGATGTTTATTTTCTTCGTCGGATTCGCCGGGTCGGGACGCATGTCGGTACCGAAATTATTGGGTGATGTCGGCGCTCCCAGCGCGAATGAGAGGTGCTCGACCCCTGGAATCTGCCGTAGCGATTGTCCCAATACCGCCATTTTCTTCGAATCCGGAATGGCAACCGTCACAATAGCGTCTCGTTTGAAACCCAGGTCTTTCTGCCGGAAATAATTCATCTGCCGGTAAATGATCAGTACACCCACCGCCAGAATGAGGGAGATGGAAAACTGGAAAACGACCAGTCCCTGCCGCAGCCAGACGCGACCGGAGCGAAGACCTCCCGCTTCCGTGGCGGTTTTTAATGCGCGAATCGGGCGGAAACGGGCGAGGAAGAAAGCCGGATACAAACCCGCCAGCAAGGCCGTGAACAACGCCAGAGCCACCAGAATACCGCTGGTCTGAAGCCATTCTGAGGTGATCTGTTTCTGCAAAAAATCGTTGACAACCGGCAAGAGGACGTTGGTGAGTAGCAACGACAGCAGGGCCGAAATACCGGTCAGCCACAGGGCTTCGCTCAGAAACTGCCAGACCAACTGGCTTTGCGTGGCACCGATCACTTTCCGGACGCCCACTTCCTTGGCGCGCGTCATGGCGCGGGCTGTCGACATGTTGATAAAATTAACGCAGGCAATCAGCAAAACAAACAGACCAACGGCACCGAAAACGTAGAGATACGTGGGCGAAATGGCAGCCGTCAGGATGGTGCCTTCATAGTCGGGGTTGAAATGAATGTCGTGGAGCGGCTGGAGAACCAAGGTGCTGGTTTCGCCGTCGCGGGTAGAAAAGTATTTTTTCTCAGCCTGTCGAAGCCGGGCTGCGTACTGCTCCGGCGACTTGCCCTCGGGTAAAACCGCAAACACACTTCCGCCCGAACGAAGGCCCCATTGGTCGATGCCGAACGAAAAATAGGATTTCATCGACAGGAAAGACACCAGCATCGTTACCGGAAAATTCGTTTGTGAAGGCATATCCCGCATGACACCCGCCACCTGCACCTTCAGGTCGTTGTTGAGTCGCAGCGTTTTTCCGAGGGCCGAAGCCGAGCCGAAATACTTTTGAGCGGTTTTCTGGGTTAAGATGACTTTATTGGGTTCGGCGAGAACGTTCTTCCCGTTTCCTTCGACCATTTCAATATCAAACAGGTCGATGAAGTCGGGTTCCGCAAAAACGACGTTGTCTTCTTTCAGAATTTTCTGGGGCGAAACCAGCACGGAAAGGTCGCGGTCGGCATGAATGCGGGTCACTTTCGGCCAGTCGGCAAAGTCGGTACGCAGGGCTGGTGCGAGCGGATAAGGCGTAATGCCCGACTTCTCGACTTCGGCACCCGTTGTACGGATGAGGTTCACGCGGTAGATCCGGTCGCCCTGCTTGAGGTGTCGGTCGTAGCCCCATTCGTTCTGAACAAAGAGCAGAATCAACAGACAGGTCGTCAGGCCGAGCGTCAACCCGATCAGGTGAATACTCGTAGTGGTCGGGTGCTTCAGCAGGTTCCGCCAGGCGATTTTGAAATAGTTACGCAGCATATCTTTCATTAGTTACGAGTTAAGAATGAAGAGTTAGGAGTTAAAACCGCAGATATTTTAAATCTTAACTCTTCACTCATAACTCTTCATTCTTCACTCCGACCGCAATGATTTTACCGGATTCATCAATGCGGCTTTGATGCTTTGAAAACTGACGGTAATAAAAGCAATAAGCAGTGCCAAACCGCCAGCGGCTACGAAAATCCACCACGGAATTGTGATCTTATACGCAAAGTTTTGCAGCCATCGATTCATGGCCCACCACGCCATCGGTGACGCAATCAGAATGGCGATGACGACCAGCTTTAAAAAATCGGTGGAAAGTAGCAGCACGATGTGGGATATCGAAGCGCCCAGCACCTTCCGAACGCCAATTTCCTTGGTGCGTTGCTGAGCCGCAAAAGCCGCTAATCCGAACAGCCCGAGGCAGGAAATCAGGATGGAAATGGCGGTGAAATAAGTCACGATGCGCGACGTACGGATTTCGGCCTGGTAATTTTTCTGGAAATCTTCGTTCAAAAACGAATATTCAAACGGCTCGTCGGGGCGCAGGGCTTTCCATTTCCGTTCCAGAAAACCCAGCACGGTTTCCATGTTGTCTGAATTGACGTGCGCAATGATGTAGTTGAAATTCGGGCGGGTCATCAGCATAAAAGCGTAGGGTTCAATGGGTTGATGCAGGTTTTCGTGGTGAAAGTCTTTCAGAACACCAATCACTTCGTACTGGTACGTCTGCCCGTGCCAATTAAAATTCAGTTTTTGCCCAATGGCTTTGCGGAGTGGGATCTGAAGCTTTCGCAGGGTTGATTCATTGACAACGAGCCGGTTATTGGTGTCGCCGGGAAATTGCCGCGAGAACAACCGTCCGGCCACCAGTTTGAAACCCATTGTTTGCAGGTATTCAAAATCGACCTCACTGTTTTTGACATTCTGCATTTCATTGACGGTTTGATCCGGGCGATACAAACCAAAATCCGTGGGGTTCATAATGCCGGGATAATACTGGGTTCCGGCCGCCGAAACCACCTGGTTATTCCGTAAAATCTCATTCCGAAACGCCGTATACATCCCGCGCGACTCACTGCTCCGCAACGGAATGGCAATTTGCTGATCCTGCGTAAAACCCAGCGACTGATTCCGCAAAAACCGCATCTGTTCCTGAATCACGAACGTGGCCAGCACCAGCCCGATGGCGACCACAAACTGAAAAACCACCAGCCCGCGACGCAAAGCCACCGCCGACAGGGTGTTGACAAACTTACCCTTCAACACCTGAGCCGGATTGAACATCGACAGGAAAAACGCCGGATAACTGCCCGCGATCAAGCCCGTCAACAGCGTCAACCCGATGAATGATAGGGCAATTGATGGTTCCAGCAATTCCGACACCTGCAAGGATTTGCCGGCCAGTTGATTGAATACCGGCAGAAGCAAGGAAATCAGCCCCAATGCAATGACAAGCCCCAGCAATGACAGGATCATCGACTCGCCCAGAAACTGCCCGATTAGTGAACCCCGTTCCGCGCCCATTACCTTCCGAATACCGACCTCAGCCGCCCGTTTGGCCGAACGCGCCGTCGAAAGATTCATGAAATTAATACAGGCAATCAACAGGGTGAAAACCGCAATCGATGCCAGGATGTACAGGTAGGTGGTGCTGTTGGTCGGCGTCACAATAGCCTGAATCTGGCTGTATAAATGAAGCTCCGGAACGGGAATCAGGAAGAGTCGTTTATCGTAACCGTACCGTTTCAGCTCACTGCGCATGTATTTTTCGACAAATGCCGGTATTTTCTGTTCCAACTGCTGTGCGTCGGCATCCGGTCTTAACCGGAGGTAAGTAGTAAAGAGGTTGTTATTGGTATAATCCAGATTGGGCTGCCGAAGGTAATTGCCGATCATGCCGACATACATCGGTACAAAAAACCGGGCATCGATATGGGAACGCGAACTTTCATCACGGTAAACGCCCGACACCCGGAAATTGTCGCCGTTGCCTGTCGAACCGCTGATCCGAACGGTTTTGTTTAAGGCGGGTGTATTTCCGAACAGTTTATGGGCGACCTCTTCGGATAACACAATCGAGTTGGGCTGAAACAGGGCCTTTTTAGAACTGCCTTCCGTGAATTCGTAGGAAAAAAGATCAAAGAACGTCGAGTCGACCTGATAGCCCTGGGTTTCGTAAAATGACTTCATCGGCTTGCCGGTTTCCTGCACCTGCAGCATCGTTTTGTCATCCATGATGTTGACATAAAGCCGCGCGACTTTTTCGACCTCCGGAAATTCCGATTGAATCGCGGCTGCCATTGGCCCCGAAAGGCGGGGGTATTCTTCATTTAATCCAGGCGATTTGACGGCGCTCGACATCAAATACAATTGCTTCGCGTGCTGGTGGTGCTGATCAAACGATAACTCGCTCCGGATGTAAAGTAGTAACAACATGCAGCACGTCAAACCGACCGAAAGGCCGAGAATGTTGATGGCCGAAAACGACTTGTTTCTCAGCAAGTTCCGAACGGCAATTTTCAGATAGTTCGTTAGCATTTTTGTTATCTTTAAACTTCAATCCGAAAAAACTCTCTTGGTTATGGAAGCTACCATTGAACAACTCTCTGACTACGAACGCGAACGCGGAAAACCAATGCCCACACTGAATCACTCTATTGTGCAAGGCAATTTAACTTTTGCTTTGCAACTGCATTATCGAACCAAATACACCTTTCTGCCGGAGATTAATTTAACTATGCCGGAACGCCCGGATACCGTACCGGACATTGCCATTTATCCTAAACTCCAGGTCGACTTTCTGCACGACGTTACGTCCATGACTCAAATGCCGCTCACGGTCATTGAGATTGTTTCGCCTTCGCAATCCAATGACGATATTCTGGCTAAATTCGAGCGGTATTTTCTGGCCGGTGTTCAATCATGCTGGCTGGTTTTGCCCAGTTTTAAAGCGATTTCGGTTTATTCGGCCATTGGGAAATACCAGTTTTTTACCGATAATACCACTCTTACCGACCCGGTAACCGGGATTGAACTACCGCTGAATGATATTTTCGCTTAACTATTCTGATTTCAAACTCTTCACCGGATTCATCAACGCGGCTTTGATGCTTTGAAAACTGACGGTGGCAAAGGCAATCAGAACGGCCAGCAGTCCCGCCAGCGCAAACACCCACCACGCCAGGTCAATCTTATAGGCAAAGGCGGTCAGCCACTGGCTCATCGTCCACCAGGCAATCGGCGAGGCAATCAGGATTCCGATCAGCACCAGTTTCAGAAAATCTTTGGAAAGTAGCGCGACAATGCCCGTGATCGACGCGCCGAGGACCTTGCGGATGCCGATTTCTTTAGTACGTTGCTGGGCCGTAAAGGTTGCTAACCCGAATAAACCGAGGCAGGAAACCAGAATGGCGATTCCCGCAAAGAAGTTAAATAACTGCCCCGTCCGCTGTTCCGATTTATACATTTCATTGTATTGCACGTCCATAAACTGGTAGTCGAACGGATAATCGGGGCTGTATTTTTTCCAGAGTTTTTCAGTAGCCGCAATGGCTTTGGAGGCATCCTGTCCCGTGGTTTTGACGTAGAGCCGCCCCAAATTGGTGTTGTTCCGGTAAAAGAAAACCGCCGGTTCTACTTTCTGACGCAGGGAAGCAAAATGGAAATCTTTCACGACACCGATGATGATTCCCTTCGTCTGACCGAGCGTAAAACGCTTGCCAATGGGATTTTTAATGCCCGTATTTTTCACGGCGGTTTCGTTCAGGATGACGTGCATCGAGTCCGCGGGGGAACCGGTAAAGGTTTCGCCCTGCGCCATTTTCAGGCCGAAGGTGGCAATGAAATCTTTCTCGACCTGCATCCGGTTGATGATAAACATGCTGTTCTTGGGCTTTCCGTCCCAGTCCGTATCGCCGGTCGAATTGCCTAAACTGAGCAGATTGCCATTCGAAGCGGTTACGCTCCGGACGCTGGGCTGGCGCGACAATTCGGCCTTGATCGCATCGAAATGCTTCAACATATCGCCGGTCATCCAGAACGCGAAGACATTTTCCCGGTCATAACCCAGGTTGCGCTCGCGCATAAACCGCAGTTGGTTGCCGATGACCAGAGTTCCCACGATCAAGGCCGTCGAAAAGGCAAATTGGGTGATCACCAGTGTTTGCCGGAACGTAACGCCTTTGCCGCCCGTGGCCATTTTTCCGCGCAACACTTTCAAGGGTTCGAACGACGACAGAACCAGAGCCGGATAGATGCCCGCAACGGCCAGTGTAAATACCAGCGCGCCCACCAGCACCAGCCAGGTCTGCGGATCGGCCAGCGAAAAGGGCTGGGTTTTGCCGGTCAGTTCCTGGTAGGTCGATTCCAGCCCTTTGATCAGCCCGATGGCCAGCAGCAGCGCGACGACAAAAATCAGGAGCGATTCGGCCAGAAACTGGCCAATCAGGTGTTCGCGCCCCGCACCGACCACTTTCCGGACACTCACTTCCTTCGCCCGTTGCGTGGCCCGCGCCGTGGCCAGGTTGACGTAGTTGATGCAGCCGATGGCCAGCAGAATGAGCGCGACGATGCCCATCATTTTTACTTCCTGCATGGCTCCCGGTGTGCCGTCGGGCCGGTAGAGGTGGATGTCGGTCAGCGGTTGCAGGCGGTACACCGTCACCTGATCATATTGATTGCTGGCATGGTGAACGTCGTTCAGAGTTTTTACGATCTTGTCCAGATTGGCGCGCGGATCGACCCGGAAATACGTTTGGGCGAACCAGTTGCCCCAATCCGAATCCATGGTTTTCCAGTAATCACCGGGGGCACCACTGTATTGATTCGCCAGAATCTGCAACGGAAACAATAGATTGCACTTGATGCTGGAGTTGTCCGGAAAGTCACGGATGACGCCACTCACGACGTAGTTCTGCTTTTTCGGAACGGAATACAGCATCTTTCCAACCGGTTCAGCCGAACCAAAGTATTTCAAAGCCGCCGATTCCGTCAGAACGACCGATTGCAGATCGGGAAAAGGACGTTCGCGGTTGCCTTTCACCCATTCGAAACTAAAAAACGTGAAGAAACCCGGATCGACGTAGACGGCTTTTTCCTCCACCAGCGTTTTGTCCTGCACTTTGAAAGGCGAGACATCGTAATTCCCGACGATGCGCACGGCATCTTCCACCGACGGCATCTGCTGTTTGGCATAAGCCGCCACGGGGGCCACGATCTGGCCCGAAAACTGCTGCGCCGTGCCGGAGCCAAAACCGCCATTGACGCGGTAGATCCGATCCGCATTCGAATGAAAACGGTCGAAACCCGTTTCGTCTTTCACCCACCAGAGCAGCAGAATGCCGATTCCCAACGCCACGGCCAGTCCGCCAATGTTGATGGCCGAGTAGCCTTTGTTGTTGAGCAGACCCCGCCAGGCGGTTTTGAAGTAATTGCGAATCATACCCCTTTTTTTAGTTAAGAGTGAAGAATTAAGAGTTATGAATGAAGAGTTAGGACCGATTCGCGCAGTTTACTCACGCATTAATTCTTAACTCTTCACTCATAACTCATTATTCCGAACGCAGCGAGGTAACCGGATTCATCAGAGCCGCTTTTACGGACTGAAACGAAACCGTTAGCAACGCAATCGCCAGTACCAGCACGAACGGGAGTGCAAAAAGCCACCAGTTTATATCGGCCCGAAAGGCATACGTGTTGAGCCACTGGCTCACGGCCAGCCACGCCAGCGGAGTCGCTACCACGCAGGCAATCAGAATCAAAATCGCAAATTCTTTATACAACATCCGCACGATCTCGGGCACCGTTGCCCCAAGCACCTTGCGAATGCCAATCTCTTTGGTCCGCTGGGCCGTGGTAAACGACGCCAGCCCGAACAAGCCCAGACAGGCCACCAGAATGGCTAAACCGGTGAACAGCCCGAACACCTGCCCAAACCGCTGATCGGCCTGGTATTGCGCGTTGAAATGTTCGTCTAGGAAGAAATATTCAAACGGATTGCCGGGGAAAAAACGGTTCCATTCGCTCCGGACGGTAGCGATCGTGGTGTTCAGTTGGCTGGACGCCATTTTGATCGAAAAATAACCGCCTGCGTCCGGAATGAGCCGGAGAATCAAGGGCTCGAAAGCATCCCGCAGTGATTGCTGGTGAAAATTGTCGGTGACGCCAACGATGGTAAACGTTTCGCCCCAGAAGTCAATTTCTTTGCCAATCGACTCTTCCGGCTTGTTAAAACCCAGTTGTTTGATCGCCATTTTGTTGAAAATGACGGCTTTCTTTTCCAGTCCATACTCTTTCGAGAAGTCGCGCCCAGCCAGCAGTTTCAGGTCGAAGGTTTTCAGGAAATCGTAATCGACGGCAATGACCCGGTATTGGCTTCCCTTGCTTTCGTCGGTGCCTTTCAATCGAATGCCGCCCGCGTTCCAGTCCGACGCCTGTCCGGGAACAACGGACGACGCGGCCACGTGCCGAATGGCGGGTTGGAGCAGCAATTCCTCTTTGAAGGCTACCATCTGCCGCATGAACGTGGAATCCAATCGGATGATGGGGGGATTGACTACCAGCGTCTGATCGATGTTGATGCCCAGACTTTGTTCCTGCATGAAGCTAATCTGCCGAAAAACCGCCAGCGTGCCGACGAGCAGAAACAGTGAAGCCGCAAACTGAAAAATGACCAGCGATTTCCGCAGAATGATGCCCTGCCGCGACGTCACCATCTTGCCTTTCAACACCGTGACCGGCCGGAAACCGGACAAAACAAACGCCGGATACAAACCCGAAAAGAAGGTTCCAATGATGAACAAGGTTGCCAACGCCAACCAGAACGACCCGTTGCCCAGCAACGACAGCGTCAGGTGCTGGCCCGACAGTGCGTTGAACAGCGGCATCACGGCCACGACAAAACCCAGCGCCAGAATCACCGCCAGGCCATTCAGCAAGACCGATTCGATCAGGAATTGCCGGATCAACTGCCCCCGTTGCGAACCGACGGCTTTGCGAATTCCGACTTCCTTGGCGCGATTGATGGCCCGCGCCGTCGCCAGGTTGATGTAGTTGACCCAGGCAATGACGACAATGAAGAACGCAATCGCCAGCAGCAGATAAACCGTGTTGCCGTCGCCATTGGGCTCGGCTTCTTCCATCAGGTGCGAGTAGAGGTGAATGTCTTTCAGGGGTTGCAGCGTATAGACCGCACCGGCATCGTACTTTTTCAGTTCGGCTCCAATGGTTTTTTCAATATACGGCACAAATTTGGCTTCGAGGGCTTTCGGATTAGCGTCAGGGCGAAGCAGCAAATACGACATCGCCCCGTCCCACATCCAGGCATTGTCCGGGTTGTTGTCCGGCCCCATTTCTTTCACAAACGTTACGTGCGGAATCAGCAGATCCGCGTGCAGGTGCGTATTGGCAGGCATATCTTTGTAAACGCCCGTTACTTTAACCGCCTTTCGCTGGTTGAACCGGATGGTTTTGCCCATGGCCTGTTCGTTTCCGAATAGCTTTTTCGCAACGGTTTCGGAAAGTACGACGGTATTGGGTTCAGCCAGCGCGGTGGTGGGATCACCGGCGAGCAGGGGATAGGAGAAGATTTTGAAGAACGATTGGCTGGCCACAAAAACCTTCTCGACTTTCAGGCTTTTTTCGCCGTAATCGGCAATCAACGCCCGGCGCTTCAGCACTTTGACGTAATCTTCCACCTCCGGGAAGGTCGCTTTGAACGAATTTCCGGCCGCCTGGGCGCCACCAGCCCATTGGGTGCTCAGTTTGCCTTTGTCGTACCGATCCTGTTTGACGCGGTAAATCCGGTCGCCCTTCGTGTGAAACTGGTCGTAGCTCAGCTCAAAATCCACGTATTGCAGAATCAGGAGACAAGCCGCAATCCCGATGGACAGCCCGACAATGTTGATGGCCGAAAACACCTTGTGGCGCACCAGATTCCGAAACGCGATTTTGAAATAGTTCGTTAGCATGTTGTGTAAAATTATGAGTGAAGAGTTATGAGTTAAGAGTTAGAAATGCAGACATCCATTTTAACTCTTAACTCATAACTCTTCACTCTTTTCACTCCGAACGAAGTGAGGATACCGGATTGGTTAAAGCCGCTTTGATACTCTGAAAACTGACGGTGACAAAGGCGATCAAAATGGCGAGCAAACCGGCGACGGCGAACATCCACCAGGCCAGTTCGATTTTGAACGCGTATTCTTTCAGCCATTGACTCATCAACCACCAGGCCAGCGGGGATGCAATGACAATGCCGATCAACACCAGTTTCAGGAAGTCTTTCGACAACAGGATGACAATGCTGCTGACGCTGGCACCCAGTACTTTACGCACGCCAATTTCTTTGATTCGCTGCGCCATGATCATGATGGCAATGGCAAACAGGCCCATGCACGACAGCACGATGGCCACCCCGGCGGCTGTAATGAACAACTTGGCCATTTGTTCTTCCGACTGGTATTGCCGGTCGGTATTTTCATCGAGGAAACTCCCCTCAAATTCAGATTTGGGGGCTACTTCCTCCCACGCTTTTTTCAAAACCGCCATCGTGGCCGGCACGTTGTCCGGAGCAATTTTAACCAGAACATAGCCAATCGGCCAGTCGTGGCTCATGAGAAGGGTATTGGGCTGCACGGTTTTCTTGAGGGATTCGTGGTGGTAGTCTTTTACCACGCCGATGACTACCAGTGGAGGTTCGCCATCGCTCACGTTCAGCAAGGTGCCGACCGGGTTTTTCTCGCCCAGTTCCTTCGCCATCGTTTCGTTGATGATGACGCTGGTGGTGGTGTCGGTTGCGTACTGACGGGAGAAATCGCGTCCGGCCTGCAGTTTGATGTCTAAGGTTTTCAGGTAATCGTAATCAACGGGTTGCCAGTGGCTCCGAATCGTCCGGTTTTTGTGGTCAAAGCCCACAATCGACGTCACGGAGGAACCATCCAGACCACGGCCAAAGTTCTTATACGCACCCGTCACACTCAGCACCCGGGGCTGTTGTGCGAGCTTATCCCGGAAGAGGTTTAACGCCTGCCGTCCATTGACCGAGCTGCCAACCGGAATGCTAATGACCTGATTTTCATTGAATCCAAGCGGCATGGTGCGCAGGAAGTTGACTTGTTGCCAGGCAATGAGCGTACATGCCATCAGGAATGTGGCAATCGCAAACTGAACGATGAGTAGGGTGTTGCGAACCGCTCCGGTTTTTCCCAGTGAAACTTTTCCTTTCAGAATCTGCGTCGTGTTCAACCGGGCCACAAACAGGGCCGGATAGCCACCGGCCACAAAAGTAATCACCAGAAACGCCGTCAGCATGGAGATGATTACGGTAGGGTCGGCGAGGTAGGAGAGGGATGCTTTGGTTCGTAAAATACTGTTCAGTTCAGCGACCAAAACCGTGACCAGCAAACCGCCCAAGACCAGCGAAATCAGGCAAAGGATGAAGGCTTCGCCCCAGAATTGAAAGACCAGTTGTTGTTTTAAGGCCCCCAGCACCTTGCGCATACCGACCTCGCGGGAGCGCGTCATGGACCGGGCCGTAGAAAGATTGATGAAGTTGATGCAGGCAATCAGCACGATAAAACCGGCCACTACCAGCAGCAGAATCGGGTAGGAGCGTTTGACGGGCGAGCCATTGCCTCCGCCCACCTCGGTGTCGAAGTGCATGTCGGTCATCGGCAACAGCCGAAGGCTGGTCAGGTCGCCGTTTTCGTCGGGCTGCCCGCCGTCGCGTTTGAGGTTCAGGATCGAATTGGCGAGGTATTTGGTGACGAAAGGCCGGAGTCGTTGTTCAAACGTGGCTTCGCTGATTTTCGGATCGACCTGGACGAATACCGAATGAAACCGGTTGTCCCACTGGTCTTTGTTCTGCTGGTATTCCGGGTAGGCTTCAAATCGGGCCAGCAGGTCGAACTTCAGGCTGGAATTGGTGGGCGCATCGGCCACCACGCCCGACACCACGAACGGTTTCCAGGTTTCGTTCAACCGCAGCGACAGGGTTTTTCCGATGGGGTCGGCGGTTCCGAAAATCGACTGGGCGGTTTTTTCGCTGATGACGATGTTACTCAGGCTGTTCAGAACGGTGAGTGAATTGCCCTTCCGCATCGGAAACGAAAACATTTCGAAAAAATCGGGATCGACAAACCGGACGCTCTTGTCAAATTCCTGGTCGCCGTACCGAACCGCCCCACCGCCATCGACCACCCGCGTGATGTGCGCGATCTCCGGCAGGAGTTCTTTGCGGAGCGACGGTGCCAGGGGAGCAGGCATTGTCGCCGATTTGTTCGTGGGTCCCGACTGCTCATACACCATAAACAACTGCTTGCCGTTGGTGTGGAAATTATCGAACGTCAGGTGCGACCAGGCGGCCAGAAACAGCAAAAGGCAGCTCGCAAACGCTACCGACATGCCAATGACGTTGACCAACGCAAACGTTTTGTGTTTCCACAGGTTACGCAGCGCAATTTTAGTGTAGTTGAGAAGCATAAGAAAAAGCGGAATCGTCGGTGAGCCGTCGTACTACTGTGCCAGAGTCCGCACGAACTTCACCAGCGTTGGTTGGGATAACTGGCAAGGAGTTCGCTGGCTATCCTTTGTCTTTGGGACATACTGTTTCACCTTCCGGTGGGCCGAAAACAGGTTGTGTGGATGACCAATGGCCGAAGCCGATTGGCCGATACAAACCATAAGAAACAAAAGGATCAGCGTTTTCATAAAAAGGTTTCTGAACCGGGGTTAAATTGATTTTTAATCCCGGTTCAGATGTATTACACGTGGAAATTCTCCGTCACAATCTTGCCATCGAACAGGTTGACGATGCGGTGGGCAAAACCGGCATCGTAGGGTGAGTGCGTCACCATGATGATGGTTGTACCTTCCGTGTTCAACTGGTTCAGCAATTTCATCACTTCCTCCCCGTTGGTGGAGTCAAGGTTACCCGTCGGCTCATCGGCCAGGATCATCTTGGGTTTGGCAACCACCGCGCGGGCAATGGCCGTCCGTTGCTGCTGACCACCGGAGAGTTGCTGCGGAAAGTGGTTGCGACGGTGCATGATGTTCATCCGTTCGAGCACTTCCTCCACCGCTTTCTTACGGTCTTCGGCGGGGGTTTTCAGGTACAGCAGCGGCAGTTCGACGTTTTCGTAAACCGTTAGTTCGTCGATCAGGTTAAAGCTCTGAAACACAAAGCCGATGGAGCCTTTCCGCAACTGCGCCCGCTGACGTTCCGACATCTTCGACACCTCGGTGCCGTAGAAGTGGTATTCGCCTTCCGACGGGTTGTCCAGCAGGCCGAGGATGTTGAGCAGCGTGGACTTTCCACAGCCCGACGGACCCATCATAGCCACAAATTCGCCATCCTTGACATCCATGGAAATGCCGTGCAGCGCGGTGGTTTCGACTTCTTCAGTCGCAAAAACTTTTTGTAGGTTTACGGTACGTATCATATTGTCTGACTGGTTTCTGATTTACAACTCTGATAACCTCTGATATTCTCTGATAAACTCTGTGATATAATTCTTAAAAACTATTTCACAGAGTTTATCAGAGAATATCAGCGTTAAAATTCAAGGACTTCGTTATCACCAAAGTTCTCATACGATGAGGTAATGACCTGTTCGCCCGGTTCCAGGCCGGTCAGCACTTCGAAGTATTCGGGGTTTTTACGACCCAGCGTAATGCTCCGTTTCACCGCCCGGTTGCCCAGTTTATCAACCACATAGACCCAGTTGCCACCCGTATCGGAGAAGAAACCGCCCACGGGCAACAACGTTGCTTTCGAAGCCTTGCCCAGTTCCAGTTGAATGGGGGTCGACTGGCCACGTTTGATCCCCGCCGGAGCGCCTTTCGGGAAAATCATGTCTACCTCAAACCGTCCGTTCCGCACTTCCGGATAAACCCGCGTAATCTGTAAGGCATTGTTGGTACCGCTGTATTCAAACGTTCCGTTCAAACCGGCGAAGATGCGGCTGTTGTAGTGTTCGTCGATGCCGACCCGCATTTTAAAACCGTTGAGGTCATCGATCTGGCCAATGTTCTGGCCCTGGTTGATGTTGGAACCGACTTCCACGTCCATTGAGGACAACTGACCCGAAACCGGTGCTTTGACCACCAGATTATTCAGCGTTTGCTGCCAGAGGGCCACGTTTTTCTGCGTCCGGGCCAGCGTTTCTTCCAATTGTTTGATCTGAATCAGCGAGTTTTCCTGCTGGTATTTCTGCGATTCCACTTCAATTTTCCGTTGCTCCACCAGCCGGTCATAATCCCGTTTGGCCGTCAGGTAATCCTGTTCGGGAATGGCTTTGTCTTTAAACAATTTCGCCTGGCGATCATACGCATCTTTGGCCTTATCAAGCTGAAAATCAAGGTCAGAGAGTGTTTTTTGTAGCGTATAGCGTTCCACCCGCAAGCGTTGACGGGTATTTTGCAAATCGTTGACCAGTCGGTTGGCTTCGGTTTCTGACTGGAGGAAGTTGAGTCGCAGGTTCTGGTTTTCCAGCTTCAGCAATACTTCGCCCTGTTTCACCATCGCCCCGCCTTCCACGAGTTTCTCCGTCACATACCCCCCGGCGATGGCGTCGAGCCGGATGGTTTTCAAAGGCTGAACCACACCGGTTACGACAATGAAATCATCGAAAGTGCCGGTTGAAACGGTTGAAATCGTAATTTTATCCTTTTCGACGTTCAGTTTCGAACGGTGATCGGCCCATAGAAAGTTGTAAGCCAGTAATCCGATTACGGCTACTCCGCCGATTGCAATGGCAATCCGCTGGCTTGTCCAAAATCGTTTAGGTAATACGCGATCCATTAATTCGTTGATTGATTGGTTGACTAATTGATTCCTGAATAAGGCTGCAATAAAATGATTTTTCAGCATCATCCATTTGGATAGTCTAATGCCAATTGACGTGCCAGTAATTTACAAGTGCTGATAGACAGTAAGTTATGGTGATTTTGAGGGCTAATTCCTGTCCACATGCGGACAAGTTTTGTCCGAAAGCGGACACGGGTAAAACCGCTGAATATTGTCGTGTCAGGGCTTCCTGACAAGCTGTTTTGCAGCGAACCAACAGACTGCCTATCTTTAGGCGGTAAACGGGCATCCTGACTGGAAAAACCGCACTGTTTCTAGCACCGTCCTGAAAATTTTATGTCGAAACTTCTGATTATCGACGACGACGTCGATGTGTTGAGCGCAGCCAAATTGTTGCTCAAACGCCATTATCCCCAGGTTGATATTGAAAAAAATCCTGAGCGAATTCCGTTTCTGATCACCAACGGAAGCTACGATCTCGTGCTGCTCGACATGAATTTCCAGCGCGACAACAGCAGTGGCCGCGAGGGTTTTCTGTGGCTCGACCGGATTCTGGACATTAAACCCACCACGGCAGTTGTGTTGATCACGGCCTACGGTGACGTTGAAATGGCGGTGCGGGCCATCAAATCCGGTGCCCGGGATTTTGTGTTGAAACCCTGGGAAAACGATAAGCTGCTGGCCACCCTGCAAAGCGCGCTGGACGGGCGGAAAGACGACGGAAACGGACTGTCGAAAACCGGCAGCCCGGCCGGATCGGCGTCGGTGGGCGGCAAGTCGCAAAACCAATCCAACTACATAGCCGTTAGTCCCTCCATGCGGCAGGTGTTTGCCACCGTGGAGCGCGTGGCCGAAACGGATGCCAATGTACTGATTCTGGGTGAGAACGGAACCGGGAAGGATGTGGTAGCCAGAGCGTTACACCAGCGATCGCTCCGACGCGACAAACCGTTTGTGAGCGTCGATCTGGGCGCTTTGAGCGACAGTCTGTTCGAGAGTGAATTGTTCGGCCACGTCAAGGGTGCTTTCACTGATGCCCGCGAAGACCGAACCGGGCGGTTTGAAGAAGCTCAGGGTGGCACGATTTTTCTGGACGAAATCGGCAACATTTCGCTACCCCAGCAAGCCAAACTGCTGACGGTTTTGCAACAGCGGGTGGTGACCCGACTGGGAACAAACAAGCCCAAAAATATCGACGTCCGCCTGATTTGCGCCACGAACTCACCGATTTACCAGCACGTCAGTGACCGCACATTCCGGCAGGATTTGCTCTACCGGATCAATACCATTGAGATTCACATTCCGCCCCTGCGCGAACGGCCCGAAGATATTGTGCCGCTGGCCGAGCATTTTCTGAAGCAATACCGCAAGCAATACAACCGCAAAGTCGCTTCGATCAGTCCGGCCTTAACGCGGCAATTGCAGCAATACCGCTGGCCGGGGAACATCCGGGAATTGCAGCACGCCATCGAGCGGGCGGTTATTCTGGCGCAGGGCAACGTGCTCGAACCGGAAGATTTTTACTTCGGCACCAGCACCCCGGCGGCCATTCCGACGGATAAGGATTTGCCGTTCCAGGAGAATCTTCAGATTGAAGACATGGAGAAGAAAATGATTCAGCAGGCCATGCAGAAGTACCACGGCAACATCACCGACATTGCCCGGGAGCTGGGCCTGTCACGGCAGGCCCTGTACCGCCGTCTGGAGAAATACGGACTCTAATTTATGAAACGATTCGCCACCGGGCTTTTTATTCGGATTTCCATTATTCTGGTTACCTGTCTGCTGATCGCGTATGCCTGGTGGACGGTTCCGGCCAGCCGGTCGCTGCTGGTGGGGGTGGGTATTATTTTATTGACGATTCAAACGGCCAACCTGCACCGCTATATCACCAGCCTGAATCGCAAGCTAACCCGGTTTATGGAGTCGGTACGGTATTCGGATTTTGCCGTGGCCTTCAAAGCCGATAGTGAGTTGGGGCCCAGTTTTAAGGAGTTGAACCAGCAGTTCAACGAAGTGCTGGAAGCTTTCCGGCAGGCGCGGGCCGAGAAAGAAGCGAATCTGCATTACCTCAACACCATCGTTCAGCAGGTGAGCGTTGGGTTGATTTCGTTCGATATGGCCGGCAACGTCGAGATGACGAACCAAGCCGCTTTGCGTTTGCTGGGCATTTACCGGCTTCGCAATCTTTCTGATTTACAGTCGGTTCATGCCGGTTTATACGATATTCTGACCGGAACCCCCAGCAGTACACCCGCCATTTACCAGACCAGCTTCGAGCAGGAGCTATCGGTGCGCTGTGCGACGGTCAGCCTGCGGGGCCGTCCGGTCACGGTGGCGTCGATTCAGAACATTCGCTCCGAACTGCAGCAGAAGGAACTGGAAGCGTGGCAGAACCTGACCAAGGTACTGCGGCACGAAATTATGAATTCGGTCACGCCGATTGTTTCGCTGGTCGGCACCATGCAGCAGATTGTCAATACGGAACTGGCCGGGGCGGATACCGAAGCGGTCAATGACCTGCGCGAAGCCCTGACGACCATTGAACACCGGGGGCGTGGCATCATGCGGTTTGTGGATGCCTATCGTAATTTCACGGCCATTCCGCAACCACGACTGGCCGAAATCTCCGTCGAGAACCTGTTGAAAAATGTCATTGCGCTGGTACAAACGGAGTTGCAGCAGCGGCATATTATTTTGCAGGCTCCTCCCGTGCCGTCGTATCTGATGATTTTTGCCGATGCCGGGCAAATTGAAATGGTGTTGATCAACCTGATCAAGAACGCGATGGAAAGTCTGGACGGACACCGAAAGCCGAAACTCCGGCTGGAAGTCAAATCGCAGGACAACCGGCTGATGATTTACGTTTCCGACAACGGGCCGGGCATTGAACCGGAAGCCATCGAGAAGATTTTTATCCCCTTTTACACTACTAAAAAAACCGGTTCAGGCATCGGTTTAAGCCTTTCCCGGCAGATTATGCAGCTTCACAACGGGCAATTAAAAGTGACCTCCACACCCGGACAAGGCAGCACGTTTTCGATGATTTTCTGATTAACTCACTATCCCGCTCGTCAAGTTCTCCGTATTGGTATTATATTTGCTTTTGCAAGCATGTATAATTGCTGGTTTTATAGTATTTTCTAGTTTATAATCTATCCTGTTCGGCATGTAAAACTACTATCCACTTTTGTATGATATTAGCGATAAACTATTGCAGAATTTACCTCTTACCCACGTTTGAAAGATTCATCAATACGAGAATTGAGAGCCAAATTATAAAAATCAGTTACGTATTACTTCTTTTAATTTTGACGTTTCCGTATCTGGATTTCGTCCATATGCCAAGTGCCGGAATCGATAATTCATGGCGTATTGCTTTAGAGCTTAGCCAGGAAAAAAAACTGATCTGGGGGCAGGATATTATTTATACATATGGGCCGCTGGGTCGCTGGCTACAGCGATACACGATTACAACCGGCCGGTTGGAGCTTTTGGCAGTTGATCTTTTCTTCGCGGTTAATTTGGCCGTTTTGCTTTACAATATGTTGCCTAATCCGCTCAGAATGTGGAATTTGGGTGTCTATTTCATTCTATGGGCCCTGATCAGCAGCATGTATGGGGAATGGGTGCATTTCCTGTGGTTTTATTCAGTAATTTACTGGGGTGTTCGCTATGCCTACCGGCCGACGCAGGGTTTGCTCTACTACCTATTGGTCCTCTCCACCGTAAATTTTTTCATGAAGGCCAATTATGGCATTCTCAGTCTGGGTTTTGTTGTTTCATTGTTGATTTATGTTTACTTGAGCAAACAAAAAACAGGACATTGGTTTCTTTATCAGGTAGCGATTCTGCTTGCGTTATTGATGACGGGAGCTCATTTTTTGCACACCGATTTAGTGAATTACTTTATTTCCAGCCTGCATATAATCAGCGGTTATAATGAATCGCAAGCTATTTATCCGGATAACAGGCTCAGGCTCGTGCTGCTTTCATATGGAATGTACGTCCTGCAAATCGCAACCACCTTACTTTATTTTTATACCCTGGCGACATCCGCTTACAAGCCTAAAAGCAACCCTTATGCTGCTTTATTCAGTCTGGTATGGTTGCTGATCATTTCATTTGTACTCCTGAAATATGCATTCACCCGAGCCGATAGCGGCCACTTAACGGTTTATATCAAGCAATCAAGCATATTACTGGTGCTGATTATCGTTTCCGCAAAAGAAGACTGGATCCGGAAAACATTCTTTGTCTATTTACTCCTGAATAGCAGTTTTTATCTTGTTTTTTATGTGCCGGTTTTTGGAAAAATGTCGGTTAATTATACGACGATGTTTACCCAGAAAGTATACATCCTGCATCATTATTTTCAGTCGGCATTAACGGAAAAGTATCCCGTTCCCAGGGCCACACTCCCCGCCCGGATTCGTCAAAAGATCGGGAATCAGACGGCGGATCGGATCCCCAATGAAATTTCAGAAGTTTATTTTAACGGATTGAACTACAATCCCCGCCCGGTTATTCAATCCTATCAGGCTTACAACTGGTATCTCGATACGAAGAATCGGGAGAAGTATCTTTCCAAAACCGCTCCCGACTGGATTATCTACTCCTACGAAAGTATCGACGGGAAATACCCGCTTGCGGATGAGACGCAAACGCTGTTGGCGGTTTTGCAACGATACCGTGTAGCCGATGAGGCCAATGGTTGCCTTTTTCTGAAAAAAACGGATGATATCCGGCCGCTGCAACTTGTCAGAAAAGAAACCATCCGGCTGCGGATGGGTGAAACATTGCGTCTTTCGGAAAAAGACTCCCTGTTGCATGTCATTTATACCAAAATCCACTATTCCCTGTATGGAAAAATCCTGAATGTCCTTTTTCAGCCTCCGCAACTGACCATGACCATTGGGGCAGAAAATAACCCGGCCGTTACCTACCGGGCGGTGCCGGTGTTATTGGAGAAAGGGATGGTGGTGAACGCCCGGGTCGATCATCTGGCTGACGCCAAAGAGTTTCTGGAAACGACACAGGTTCGTAATAAACGGGTGACGTCTATTATATTTAATGAGAAAATCCGGTGGAAATCCGGGTTCGACGCAGCCATTGAGGTGACCTTACAGTCGTACAGGCTGCGATAACCGTTTTCAGGGGTGGTGACAACATACAGTCCAGGCTGCCCGGTAAACTGGATCAACCCCGCGCCCAGAAAATAAAATCGGTCAGCGGAGCCTGGTCGAGTTGCGGGCGAATCAACTGGACAATCTGCCCGCGGTGGTAGGCGGCATGATGACTCAACTGCGTCAGAATGTCGATCAGGGGGCTTTTGAATGGCTGACCGGTTGAGGTAGTATACGAAATAACCCGGTTCAGGCTGTCGTCTGATTCATTTGCCAGGACGGTTTTCAAGCGCAGGAAATTCCGGTCGGACGTTTCCCCCATCCAGGCAATTGGAATGTCTTCCCAAATGGCGACGTAACTGATCTCTCCCGTCACCCGCGATAGCCAGATTTGCTGGGCCGACAGAATATGCCCCATCAATTGCACCGCCCGAAGCGGAGGGCTGGCCACGCTGTCAAGCGCATCGATCACGGTTCGGTTGGCCCACTGCTCGTAGTCAACCAGGCGAATCAGGTAGTTTTTCATCCGAAGCCAGGCGTTTTAACGCATTAGTCAAGACAAAAATACGAAATGGATCTTTTTACGGCGTCATCAGGATACTCGCCAGATTGGACGTCGGTCCCCGCCGAATCGCTTCGTACAACGCATCGGCGATGCTGGTCCGGATGTTCAATGTAATGAGCTTGGTATGGCTGCGGCTCGGATAAACCCGGTTCGACATGAACACGTAGGAAGTGTTGTATTGCGGGTCGACCCAGATAAAAGGTCCGGTAAAACCGGAGTGACCGAAGCTCTGTGGACTGGCGTATTTAGGTGCGTTTCCTGAGTATTTGAACGTCGGCTTGTCGAAGCCCAGGCCGCGCCGACTCCCTTTTTCCGGGAATTGATAGCGCGTAAATTCCGTAATGGTGGCCGGACTAATAAACTGCTTTCCACCGTAGTAGCCCTTCTGCAAATACATCTGGACCAGTTTCATCAAGTCGTTGGACGAACCGAACAAACCGGCATGGCCCGAAACACCGCCCAGCATGGCGGCTCCTTCGTCGTGTACGCGACCCCAAACCAGCGTTTTGCGAAACACCGAATCGTATTCCGTCGGCACCATGCGCGGCAGGGGATAAAACCGCAGTGGATTGAACGTCAGCGTGGTAGCGCCCAGAGGTTCGTAAATGTTCTGTTTTAGATAGTCTTCAAAGGGCTGGTGCGTCATTTTTTCAACAATCTGCGGATACAGAATAAACGACAGATCGCTGTAGACGTAGTCTTTTTTGGCACTGACCGGAGAGTCGCGAATCGTCTCGAAAATGGTTTTCCGGTATTTTCGGTGCATGAACAGATTATCCGTAATCTCAACTTTATACGGGCCGTGTTTTTCGTCGTCAAACGTATGGTCTTTCCAGGTACCGTCGGGATTTTTGGTAGCGGTCCAGAAAGCAATGGATGCCTTTAAACCCGCCTGGTGGGCCAAAACGTCCCGCCAGACCAGATTGGCTTTGTTCGAATGTTTGAAATCCGGCAGGTAGTCACCCATGGTTTTGTTCAAATCGAATTTCCCTTCGTCTACCAGCCGCATCAGTGCCAGCGTGGAGGTGCTGATTTTGGTTACGGAGGCCAGATCGAACAAATCGTCTTCTTTCGTCGGGGTCAATCCTTCATAAGTATGCGTTCCGTAGGCTTTCCGAAAAATTACTTTACCGTCTTTCGCCATTTCCACGACACAACCCGGTGTTGCTTTTTGCTCCATTGCCACTTTGACCAGCGAGTCGATCTTTGCCGTCAGGAAATACGAATCGACGCCGACCTCCTCCGGAATGGTGTATTTCAACCGGGCAATGGCGGGCGTGGTGATACCGTCGTTCAGTTTGAATTGCGGGTTAACCGTTACCGGCAGCTTGCCTTTCGCCGGAATGGCTCCAAAAATGAGCTGAGCGGCCAGTTCTTCCGTGAATTGGGTGAGCTGGTAGGCCATAATCAGGCCTTTGGCCTTGTCCAGTCCTTCAAATTTGTCCAGCGCATAGGGGTTGCCAAAAACCGAGACGACGGCTTTGCCGGTTTCGCACAATTCTTTCAACAGCGCGACGGTTTTGGGCGTAACCCCATATTGCACCGCCGGGCGAATATTGCTTAGATGTACGCCTACCAGTAGCAAATCGTACTGTTTCAAGTCGTTCCGAATCCGCTCAATGGTGGTATCCGCCGTCGTAGCTGCCAGGTTGAAATGATCGATGGCGGTATAATTGGCGAGCATTTTCTGAAAATAGGTTTCGTTCGGGGCATCGAGCGAAACAGAGGCAATCCGTTTGGTACCCAGATTCAATACCGGAATGATGGGCTCACCAGACGGTTCTTTGTCGTTTTTCAGAACCGTCAGGGATTCTTCCGTCAGCAGTCGATTGATCAGATTGGATTCAGGTTCGTTCAACTCCCGAACGAGGTTCATCAGGTTGACGGGTTTGTACCGATCCAGTCCGGCCCAGGCTTTGGCCGCCAGTACTTTGCGGCAGCGGGCGTCGACGTCCGTTTGCAATAGCCGCCCGTCGGCAATGGCTTGTTTGATCTCCGCAATGGCGCGCGGAATGTCGAGGGTGTATTCCAGCACATCCATACCCGCTTCGATGCCCATCCGGTCGGCAATACCGGACGGAAAATATTTCGTAACGCCTTTCATGTTCATGGCGTCGGAAAAAACCAGACCGCCAAAACCGAGTTCGTTTTTCAGCAAATCGGAAACCACCCGGCGCGAAAGCGTGCTGGGCAGGTTGGGCGTGGAGTCCAGCGCCGGGATGTTCAGGTGGGCAATCATGACACCGGAAGCCCCCGCGTCGATCAGTTTCCGAAACGGATACAGTTCCAACTCGTCCAGTTGCTGGCGGTTTTTCGAGATCAGTGGCAGGTCGTAGTGCGAATCCGTACCGGTATCGCCGTGGCCGGGAAAGTGTTTCAGCGAAGTCAGCAAGCCGTTGTCCTGCATCCCTTTCATGTAAGCCAACGCCTTGCGGGCCACCGATTCTTTGTCTTCGCCAAACGAACGGAAGTTGATAACCGGGTTGTTGGGGTTATTGTTGACATCGGCTACCGGGGCAAAATTGATGTGAATGCCCATCCGCTTGCTTTGGCGGGCCACGGCGGCACCCATTTTATAGATCAAATCGTCGCGTTCCTGAATGGCCCCCAGCGTCATCTGATACGGAAACCGTACGGTGCTGTCGAGCCGCATACCCAATCCCCACTCGCCGTCGATGGCAATGAGCATCGGGACTTTTACGACGGTTTGCAGCCGGTTGACCAGCCGCGCCTGCCGGATCGGACCGCCCTGGAAGAAAACCGCTCCGCCAATCTGGTACGTTTGAATCAGTGCCATCAGCGAATCTTCGTAGCCTTTGCTGCGGTTGGAAAAACCGGCTACCATGATCAATTGGGCAATCCGCTGGTCGGGTGTCAGGGCGTTAAAAACCGAGTCGACCCAGCGCGGATTTGCTTTCAGAAAGGATGGAACCGTCTGGGAATGAGCGGACTGAAATGAAACTAAAAAACAGAGCGTACAAGCCAGCAAACGTAAGCGGACGGAGAAAAGCATAAGCGATGGATTCCTGTTGATACAACGGTTCAGCAAAAGTAACAAAATCAGGGGCTAAATTTGCTCAAATGCCTGTTTCAAATCCGCAATCAGTACGTCCGGTTCTTCAAGACTTGTTGCCCGCCGATTGCGCCACGATGGCCGGCGTCCGAAAAATGCCCACGCCAATGACGAGGCTGACGACGATCATCGCCATGTCGAAAACGGAGCGCTTCGGTTGAATCATGGGGCGGTTATTTGCTGCGGTTGTTGCGAGTCGTCTGCGCCTTTTGCGCCTGTTCCCGTTCGTATTCCTGGCGGTGGCGTTTTTCGGCCGAGAGGTTGCGGTATAACCCGTTCAGGACATAGATGTCGTCTACTTCGTCGATAAGCAGGTGCAACTGTTCGCGTATTTCGTTGATATTCATGCTTTTATTTCGCTAGCCCCCGGATTGCATCCGGGGTTATCCAAATGTAACCCCTTCGGGATTAGAGACTCACTATAGAATAGATAAATGGATGTTTACGAATCGGTATAACGCTACGGCATTCGTTTTGTCACGTTACTCAGTGAAAAAAGAAGTACCCCAGCGCAATGCCGGCGATGACGCCGGCGGCATCGGCAATCAGGCCGGCGACGATGGCGTACCGGGTTTTCTTGATGCCGACCGACCCGAAATACAACGCGACGATGTAAAACGTCGTATCGGCAGCCCCCTGAAAAATGCAGGACAACCGGCCCACAAACGAATCCGGGCCAAACTCCTTCATGGCGTCGATCATCAACGCCCGCGATGCGCTGCCGCTCAGGGGCCGCATGAGTGCGACGGGTAAGGCATCCGTGAAATCCGTGTTGACGCCCGTCAGGCCGATCAGGTATTTCATCCCGTCCACGATGTAGGTCATTGCTCCGGAATTCCGCAGCGCACTGATGGCAACCAGCATCCCGACCAGGTATGGAATGATCCGGATCGAAGTTTCAAAACCGCCTTTGGCACCCTCAATAAACGTGTCGAAAATATCGACCTTCTTCCGCATCGCACCGAGCAGAAACGCTACGATGATCACGAACAGAATGACGTTGCCGACGACTTTCGAAATCTGCTCGATTTCCTCTTTTGGCAGCGAGGACAAATACCACAACGCAAGCGCGAGAAAAGCCGTGATGCCGCCCAGCCAGCCCATCACCAGCCCGTTGAACAGGTTGATCCGTTGTTTCAGGGCCACCAGAAACATACTGAAAACCGTGGCCACATACGTACCGATCAGACAGGGAATGAAAATGTCGGACGGGTCTTTGGCCCCCAGAATGGCCCGTTGCGCCATGATCCCGAGCGGAACGATGGTCAGCCCGGAGGTGTGCAGCACCAGAAACATGATCTGGGCATTGGAAGCAGTTTCCTTCTCCGGGTTCAGTTCCTGCAGACTCTGCATGGCTTTCAGACCGAAGGGCGTGGCGGCATTGTCGAGGCCGAGCATATTGGCCGAAAAGTTCATGATCATCTGCCCGTTGGCGGGGTGGTTTTTCGGCACTTCCGGGAAGAGTTTGTTGAAAAACGGGCCGATGATGCGCGCCAGAAAATTGATGGCCCCGGCTTTTTCACCAATGTTGAGCAGACCCAGAAAAAAGGTCATCACGCCCGCCAGGGGCAGGGCAATGTCCATCACCGCCGTTTTGGAGGAATCGAACAGCCCCTCGACAATGACTTTGAAAATCTCGGTATCGCCCAGAAAAATCAGTTTAAAGAGCGCAATCAGAAAGGCAATCAGGAAAAAAGCTACCCAGATGTAGTTGAGGGCCATGTTTACACGTTGTTCATGGCAAAATAGGTGGTTTTTCGTTATTTCGCAACGAATTAACGCTGGTTCCCTCTGATGTTCTCTGATTAACTCTGAGAAACAGTTAAAAGAGTTGTATCGCAGAGTTAAGCAGAGAACATCAGAGTTGATCAGAGATTCTATAATGAGAAACCTCGCTTTGTTTCTTTTGTTGTTTCCCCGGATTCTTCTCGCTCAGGGGAAACTGGAGCTAGCCATGATTCGGCAGGGATTGGTTGATATTCAGGCAATTGACCGGACGGTTTTGGTCGAGTTGAAGTATTCTACTACTGATAATTTTGTGGGGAAAGACGTCTATGGCGATTTGACGCGGGCGTATTTGCAACCGATGGCGGCTCAAAAACTGGCGAAAGCCAGCAAACTTCTTCAGCAAAAACACCCCGATTTTCGTTTGCTGGTCTACGATGCTACCCGCCCCCGCTCAGCGCAGTGGGATTTGTGGAATACGCTGAGCCACCTGCCGCCGACCGAACGGGGGAAGTACGTTTCCAACCCGCGCAACGGCTCGGTTCATAATTACGGTTGCGCCGTCGATCTGACGCTGGCGACCAAAGCCGGAAAACCGCTCGATATGGGAACAAAATTCGATTACTTCGGCGAATTGGGACATCCCGATAAAGAACTCCAGATGCTGAAACAGGGGAAACTGACCCAGAAACAGGTGGAAAACCGGCGGCTGTTGCGCTCGGTGATGCGAACGGCAGGCTTCTCGTCTCTGAAAACCGAGTGGTGGCACTTCAACGCGCTATCCCGTGCCGACGCCAAAAAGGTGTATAAGATTGTTGAATGAGCCGGAAACCGGAGCGGCTAAACGCTGACCCGCCAGGTTTTGATCAGTCCGTGCATATCGTTCATCAGCAGCAGTTCGAAAAGCTTCACCGTTGCGGCCGCGTCGCCGTCGGCGCGGTGGCGGTTTTTGACCGGAATTTCGAGCGAACGACACAATTTACCGAGGCTATACGAGGGCAATCCCGGAAAAATCCGGCGGCTGAGTTGCACGGTGCAGAGCCGGTGACGCTCAAAGGGCAGGCCAATCCAGGCAAATTCTTTTTTCAGAAAACCATAGTCGAATGGTGCATTGTGGGCCACAAAAACCGCTCCTTCCGTTACCCGCGCAATGTGGTGAGCAACGTCGGCAAAGTCGGGTGCTTCCTGCACCATCTCGTCCGAAATACCGGTCATGCGGGCAATAAAGGGCGGAATGGGGCAGTGAGGGTTCAAAAGCGAATGAAAGCTATCGACTACCTCAACACCATCATACCGAAAAATGGCCACCTCTGTCAGACGGGTTTGTCCACCGATTCCCCCCGTCGTTTCTACGTCAACAATTGAAAACATCGTTTCGCAAGATACACTATTTTCTTTTTTCAGTAAGATTTTGGGGAAGGATGCCCGAAAATAAGGTTGCAGAAGTAGGACGTCGCGAAAGGGACTCCGTAACGCTAACCAACCTGTCATGAATCGTCGCGAAGCACTTGCCTCTCTCGGGCTGTTGACCACCAGCCTGAGCACACCTGAACTCACCGAAACTTACCGGCGAAAACGCGTGCTGCGGGTGGCGCATCTCACCGACATCCACATGATGCCCCGTGCCAATGCCGAAGTTGCGCTGGCGAAATGTTTGCACCGCCTGCAGTCGATGAAAGACCGCCCGGCGTTTATTCTGAACGGGGGCGACACGATTATGGACGCCCTGTCGCGGGATAAAAACACGGTGCGGAAACAGTGGAACGTCTGGAACCGGATCATCAAAGCGGAAAATTCACTGCCCATTCATGCCTGCATCGGCAATCACGATGTCTGGGGCTATAACGGTTCCCAAAAAGATCCGCTCTACGGCAAAGCGTGGGCTGTGGAGCAGTTGGGGCTCACCAACCGGTATTACAGTTTCGACCACAGCGGCTGGCATTTTGTGGTGCTGGACAGCACCCAGCCCCGACCCGAAGGCGGCTGGTATATGGCCCGGCTTGACGACCAGCAACGCGACTGGCTGGAAAAAGATCTGCGGAAAACCGATGCGAAAAAACCGGTGCTCATTTTGTCGCACATTCCCATTCTGTCGGCGTCGGTGCTTTCCAACCAGCGGGTGCAGAAAAACGGCCGTCGGGAAATTTCGGGCGGTTTGCTGCACACCGACGCAGCGGATTTGATCCAGTTGTTTCACAAACGTTCCAATGTAAAAGTCTGTCTGAGCGGCCACACGCACCTGCTCGATCGGGTCGACTACAACGGTGTGACGTACCTCTGTAACGGTGCACTTTCCGGCGACTGGTGGGACAAATCGACCTATCACGAAACCCGCGCCGGTTACGCCCTCATCGACTTGTTCGACGACGGCTGGGTCGAGCGGACGTATGTGGCGTATTGAAAAATAAGAGATTAAATAAACTGTAATTTTTAAGCAAATAATGAGAGTTTATGCTTTGACTACGTACCATCTAAGTGCCATCGGCACGACATGTTTGTAGCAATAACGATTATCTTACTACTCCCGCGTGCCTTTGGGTACGCAATCAGCAGTGGCGGTTGCGTACCCAAAGGCACGCGGGAGGACTGGGGTCCTTTTTTGCTACAAACATCCGTCCGCTATGCGGCCCAAAATCACATAATTTGCGTTGGTTTTAATTGTGATTTATTTCCAAATAGTTTTCATTAAATCATAACCTAGTGGGTCAAACAATTGCAAATCGGTACGAGTAAATGGGAAATAGTCGTTAGTTCCAAAGTATGCTTCTGTCAATTCTGAAAAATATTCCCTTTCGTTTGTAATTGCATATGCTTCTTTCATGGAATAATTACCATTCCCTTCATGGTAATGTACTAAATTGTATATGCCCTCTTCTTTGACACATTTGTAAGCCATTTTAATCACTCTGTTATCAAATCCAAGTATTAAGTCATGATAGGCATGAGCCAATTCATGTAATACCATATTAGGTTGATTTAGCTCAACCCAATAAATAAAATTTTGTATGTTATTTATTTCAATACTTTTTACTTTGTATTTTGAGATGCCATTATTTATCAGATAATTGATGTCGATATGATACCACATGGCACCATCTTCTTTAGTCTTCCATTCAATCCATATCGGGACTTTCTGTAGGATTGGTAAGATGTTAGGTTCAAGTTTATTGCTAATTTCTCTAAGTTTAGAATCTAGCAATTCAATTGCTATTGAAGTAGCTTTCTCTTGAATAGTATTTTGATTTAATCTTATATCAAAACCTGAAAGTTTTAAAAAATTATACATGATAAAATAGATTGGTCTCCATTTATGAAAACAATTTAAACTCATGATAATACCATAGTATACTGCAAGGGTATCTTCTTGTTAATTCTTCTCCAATTTCTTCAATTCCTTCTGAATATACGCTTTCGACAGCCAGTTGGTCCCGATCATCACGCCTTCGATGTTTTTGGTTTGGCTGATGTCTTTCAGCGGGTTGCCGCTGAGCAAGACCAGATCCGACACATTACCGGTTTTGATGACGCCCGAATCCGGTTTTTTGAAGTACGAAGCCACATTGACGGTTCCGGTGCGCAGGGTTTCGTAGGGCGTCAACCCGGCTCCGACGAGGAACTTCATTTCGTGGTGAATCGAAAAACCGGGTACGTTGAAAACCTGGGGGGCATCGGAACCCAGCAGAATATCGACGCCATTTTTCTGGCATTCGTACAGGATTTTCCGGCGCATCTGAATGTACTTTTCTGCGCGTTCTTTCGTGAATTTTGGGTTGTTATTGTAGTTGTTTTTGGTCCTCGTCCAGTTCTGAATTTCCTCCGGTTTCATGTACTTCATTTCGGGATCTTTTGTGAATTCTTCCGCCGGGAGGGGCGAGAGCCAACGTTCGGCCAGGGCTTCGGTCGGAACCACGCGGATGTTCTGGTCGTGCAAGCCTTTCACCAGTTTCGGAATCAGCGCCGGATCAGCACGGTAGCCAATCCAGGAGCCGAACAAACCGGTTTCCTGCTCCACCAGCGTGTCGGAACCGGGCGTAATGGCTTCCATAAAACTATCTAAATGGTCGATGGAAGAATAGCCCGCATCGATCGCCATCCACGCCCCGACGTTGAACGAAACGTGGCCGACAAACGGAATGCCGACTTCCTTAGCGGTTTTGGCAATGGCCGGAAACGTCTCTTTGGTCAAACCGGGGTGGAGTTTCAGGAAATCGTATCCGGCGGCTTTCTGGTCGCGCACCATTTTGGCCCCCTGCTCCGCCGACTTCACGGTTTGCCCACTGAACGACGGCCCGGAAGCGTAAAAATGCGGCCCCAGAATGTCACCGCTGTTGATTTTGCTGCGGAGTTCGAGATGTCGGGGGTGGCCCAACATCCCGCGAATGGTTGTAATGCCGTTGGCCAGGTAGAGTATCAGCACTTCCTTCATTGGCTCGATGTCGTCGATGGGCGGCACGTGGGCGTGAATTTCGGCCCAGCCGGGCGTCAGGTATTTTCCTTTGGCATCGACCACCTGGGCGTCTTTGCTGTATTTTACTTTTCCTTCTGCGCCCATGGCCGTAATCCGGCCATTTTTTACGACAACGGTCTGGTTTTCCAGAACCCGCTCCTGATCCATCGGAATGACATTCACCGATTTGAAGACAATTTCTTTCTGGCGATTGCTGACCAGTTCCTGCGCAAAAACCGATGGCGTCAGGAGAACGATGAGAAACGATAGGAGGGTGCGCATGATCTGACCGGGTTTGGAATAGCTGGATAGGGAACACTGACCGATGAGTAACCGATCCGGCGTTTAAAGTACAAAAGCGTTCGGAGATTTTCATAAATCGCCAAACGCTTTTGTACTTTAAACGCCGGATTTAGTGGGAATAAACTGTCAGGCCGTTGCCTTTTCCGCTTCAAAACCTGTTGAAACCGTAACTTCTTTCCAGGTTTCCAGGTCGTTTTGAACTGCATTGATTTTTTGGTACGCCAGATCATACGCGTCCTGACCCAAAAACAAATGCAGGGGCGGATTGGCTTCCGACGCGATGCGAATCAGGGCCGCGACGGCTTTTTCGGGATCTCCAGGCTGATTCCCGTTGATCTGACTCTGGTGGGCCTGCTGCGAATTCCGAACCTCCTGGTAGGCATCGATCTGGTTTTTGGGAACGCCTAGTGAATCGGACGTCAGAAAATCCGTACGGAAATAACCGGGTTCGACCACGGTCACGTTGATGCCCAGTGGTTTGGCTTCGGCTGCGAGGGATTCCGAAAACCCTTCGACGGCAAACTTGGTGGCGCAGTAAATCCCGAAACCGGGGAAGGCACCCGTAAAACCGCCAATGGAGGAGATGTTAATGATGTGTCCCGATTTCTGTTCGCGCAAGTAGGGAAGTGCTTTCCGAATGACGTTCAGGGAACCGAACACGTTGACGTCAAAATTTTCGCGGGATTCCTCGTCGGTCAGTTCTTCGATGCTGCCGAGCAAACCGTAGCCGGCATTGTTGACCACTACATCGATCTGACCAAAATGATCGACGGTTTTCTGAATTGCTTCGGCCACACTGGACTCGGTTTTCAGATCGACCGCCAGAGGCAGAAAACGGTCATCGGTCGCGCCAACGGCCCGGCGCAGATCGTCCAGATTCCGGGAGGTAGCGGAAACCCGATACCCGGTGTTTATCAATTGTTTTACCAGCGAAAGGCCCAGTCCTTTGGAGGCTCCGGTAACAAACCATACTTTTTGTGTGCTCATCATTTTGTTTGTTTTATGATGCAGCAAAAGTAGGCCGGATTGGCAGGCCGGGCATTGCGGTTTTCAAACTGATCCTTGCAAAATTCAAACCGTGCGAAAGGCCGAGGGCGTCAGGTGGGTGTGTTTTTTGAAAAAGTTGTTGAAATGGGCCGGTTCTTCAAAACCGAGGGTGTAGCTGATTTCGGAAATGTTCCAGTCGGTGTGCTTCAGTAACGCTTTGGCTTCACTGGCCAGCCGCTCGGCAATGTGGTCGGTGGTGGTTTTGCCGGTGGTTTCGCGGATGGAGCGGTTGAGGTGGTTGACGTGTACGGCAAGCTGGTCGGCAAAATCCTTCGCCGACCGCATCCGGAACCGTTGCGAAGGCGATTCGATGGGAAACTGACGTTCGAGTAATTCCGTGAAAACGGCGGTAATCCGGGATTTCGCATCCGTATGCTGGTAGAGTGTTTCGGAGGGCTGCATTTTCAGCGCATAATGCACCAGCTCCGTTACGTAGTTTCGCAGCAGATCGTATTTGTAGAGGTAATCCGAATTGATTTCCGCAAGCATTTTTTCGAACAACTGGCTCACTTGCTGATCCTGAATGTCGTTCAGAACGTAGGCCGGTTTGCCGCCGATGGCATACATCGGCAGCTCGTTCAGGTTGCCCCTAATTTTTTCGGTAAAAAACGCTTCCTTAAAAATGCAGAAAAAACCGCTGGTATCCTCCGACAACGATTCCCAACTGTAGGGTACCTGTGGGTTGAAAAACATCAGCGTCGTTCCGTTGATTTCCAAGCTTTTATCCGCGTAATGATACACGTTCCGGCCCCGGATCAGGGTGACTTTGTAAAAATCCCGGCGGCTGTACTGGACCGGTTCTTTGCCCTCTCCGATGCAATCTTCCAGCCGGAAAACATTGAAATGTCCTCTGTCCTGTTGCAGGTTATTGGGCAGCCAGTTGAACTTGATCTGGTAAAAATCTTCGAGCGATTCCGGTTTTGACATAGTGCGAAGTTACAAAATTCAAACCAGGTTTCTCAATCAAGAGCATTACTTTCGTTATTCCCTAATCTGCAGACGGTGTCGGTACCGTCTGCAGATTAGGGAATAACTATCATTGACAGCTATATTCGTAGTCTGTGAATCCTTGAACAAAGCTTTCTCCTCCTGATATAACTTTCGTTATCATCCTTTTTACGCGCCCGTCATTATCAAATAAATATTTGTATTCGATATGAGAGGTTTCGGTAGAGGTAGACTCTTTTACCAAAAGATTACGGTTTTCTTTGCCAAAAAATGGGAGAGGATTTGGTAAATTCGGCCGGGATAAATCATATTCATAGACAGTGGATGCACCAGCAAATTCTTTTTTAATCGTATTACCATTTTTAATCGTGTATTTGATACTTTCACCTGAGGAATTTTTGCGCTCGACCACATATCCGTTTTCGTCATAGGTTGGAGTTGATGCTACAAATGCTCCATATTCAAAACTTGTATTGGTTACAAGCCCTTGGTTATTCAAGGTATGAGTCGTCAATATATCATTGCTACGCTTAAAAGCGGTCTCCCTTGTATTTATTTGGTTGGGTAGATATTCATAGTACGTTGTGTATTTATCACTAGGGGTATTATCTTCTGTTTTTAGAACTTTTCCATTAGCATCGTATTCATAGATAAGATCATAAGGAGAGCCTCCTATTGCATACGTTTTGCCGTCTTCAACCGTAATTTCCCTCACAATGAATGGCTTTCCTGCATCATAGATGGTAGCCGCGTAATGCAGATCTCCCACTTTTATGTCTTCACCTGGCAGGAGCTTCGCGGCATTGTTGCGGCTCACCACGGAAAGACGGCAATTCTGATAAACCGAAGAAGGTTGCAAATGATCTTGCACCGTACAGGAAATAAACAAAAGAATAAAGCTTGCCACCAGCAGGCAGGATTGAGTAAAAAGTTTCATCGTAATCTTGGAAATGGGTGTATGGTAGACGAAATGACAATTCTTCGGTAAAGACACCCAAAATGCGTAGAACGTTGGAAATGTATTGAAAAAAATAATGCATAAAAAAAGCAATGTTATTAGTACGCTGGAAAATTAAATAACTAACATCGTTTTTTGTTCTTTTTCCGGGGAAAATGATCTTGGTTTGAGAAATCCCGCAGAGCACTATCGCCGATTGAAAATCGGTGTTTTTTACAATTTAATTGGTTTCAGGAGTAGAAACGTTGCCCTTCACATTTTCTCAAAAAACACCCATCGTTTCCCCATGAAACAACTCCGTATCTTTATTCTGACGGTTTTTCTGGCCACCGGCGTTGCCCTCCGCGCCCAAACCATCTGGACCGAAACCGCGCCCGGCGTCTGGAAATTGGCCGTTGGCAAGCCGGAAGCCTACAACCTGCTCACGGCAGCCGGTGTTCAGCCCAATCGGCCTGCGCTCGAAAAATTGGGCAAAACCGCTTTCCCGTTGCCCAAAGACGACATTTCCGTCCGGGTTGTGGATGGAAAAACCTATCTGCGGTTTCCGCTGGAACGCGGGGAGCAGTTGTACGGTTTTGGCCTGAATTTCCAGACGGTTCACCAACGCGGCAAAATTCTTACCCTGCACATGGATCATTATGGCAACCGCGACAATGGCCGAACCCACTCGCCCACACCGTTTTACGTTTCGTCGAATGGCTACGGGGTTTTCATCAATTCGGCCCGGTACATTACCGTATATGCCGGTTCAGGGGTTCGACAGGATAGTAAAAATCCGCCCCAGGCCCAGGACCGGAACACCGACAAAGACTGGTCGGCGCACCCGTATTCCGATGCGGTTGAACTGCTGGTTCCGGCCGAGGGGGTTGAGGTCTACGTATTTGGCGGACCCAAGCCGATGGAAGTGGTGCAGCGGTTTAACCTGTTCAACGGGGGCGGTTGCCTGCCCCCGCGCTGGGGCCTGGGGTTTACACAGCGTGTTCACCGGCTCTACACCGCCGATAGCGTCCGGAAAGAAGCTGCCGAGTTTGAAGCCAGGCAGTATCCGCTGGATTTCATCGGGTTGGAACCCGGCTGGCAGAGCAAATCGTATCCCTGCACCTTCGAGTGGGACAAAACCCGGTTTCCCGATCCGGCCGGTTTTGTAAAAGACATGCTGACCAAAAATGTCCGGATTAACCTCTGGACCAACCCCTACGTTTCGCCCGACGCGTCGATTTACGCGCAGATCAAACCGTTTACCGGCTCACACACGGTTTGGGTGGGGGCCGTGCCCGATCTGACGATTCCGCAGGCGCGGGCTATCTACTGGCGTCAGTTTGATAAGGATCACGTGGGCATTGGTGTGAGCGGTTACAAGATCGATGAGGTCGATGGCAACGATTCGTGGTTGTGGCCCGATGTGGCCACGTTTCCGTCGGGGATCAGTGCCGAGCAGATGCGGCAGACCTACGGTTTGCTGGTGCAGAAACAAAGTACGGACCTGTACCATGCCCGCAACACCCGAACCTACGGACTGGTGCGGGCGTCCAACGCGGGCGGTTCGTCGTTTCCGTACGTGATTTATAACGACAATTACAGCCACCAGGATTTCATTACGGGCCTGATCAACAGCGGTTTTGCCGGGGTGTTGTGGACACCGGAAGTTCGTGCGTCTAAAACCAGCGAAGAATGGTTGCGCCGGTTTCAGTCGGTTTGTTTTTCGCCGATGGCGATGATCAACGCCTGGGCTGATGGCACCAAACCGTGGTCGTTTCCGGATGTGGCCGGGCAGGTGAAAGCCGTGGCCCAACTGCGGATGCAGATGATGCCGTACTGGTACACCGAATTTGCCAAGTACCACTTTGAAGGCACTCCGCCATTCCGGGCATTGAACCTGGAAGACGGTTTTATCGAGAAGGTAGAAAAGCAAACCGCCGTGACGAACCTGGGCGAAAATCCGTACCAGGAAGCCAGTACGAAGGAAATTAAGGACCAGTATATGGCGGGCGATCAGTTGCTGGTGGCACCGATGTTTACGGGGCAGACGTCGCGGAAGGTGATTTTACCGAAGGGCAACTGGTATGATTTCTACACCGGGCGGTTTGCCGGGGCCGGTGAGGTGATTACGGTGACGCCGGGCCTGGACAAGATTCCGGTTTTCGTAAAAGATGGCGGCATTATTCCGATGATGCCCCCGCTCTTGCACGCGCCCAAACCGGGTCAGAAAGTTGATCTGGAAATCCGTCATTACGGCGAAAAATCGGCTCAATACCGACTCTACGACGACGATGGCGAAACGTTCGATTACGAAAAAGGCCAGTTTAGCTGGCGACTGATTGAGGTTGAAAAGCAGAAAAACGGCGCGCTGAAAGGCCGGCTGTCGGCGGCTGAAAAAGGAAAACCGGATACGGTGGGGAAGGTGACGTGGCGGTTTATGACGAATTGAGCGACAACGCAGGCCATGGGGTTTTAGACAACCAAAAAGCCGAATCCATTCGGGATCGGCTTTCGGTTGGGTTGGATATAGCTAGTTTCCAAGGCATTAATTAACAGCTACAAAGCGGGGAGTAGCAACGGGCTGCTGAGTGGCCAGCGTCAGCGCTTGAGAAGTGGTTTCAACTCCGTTGCTGATTTCCACCTGGTATACGCCGTCGGGCAAGGCACTGACGTCCAGGCTCAGACGGGCCGCCTGCCGGCGTTTGGCAACTTGCTGAACGAAGACCTCTTTCCCCGCCTTGTCGACCAGCCGTACCACAACGGTGCCAGCGGTTTCTTTCTTGACGGCGATCTGGAGTTTACCGGCCAGATTGGTATACATGCTGCTCTGAAAAGCGGCAGCATTTTTAGGTTTAGCAACCGGTTTGCCGGGTTCAGCCTGAGAAACGGCGAAGGTGGTCAGGCTTAAAGTGGCGGCAACGAGCAGGGATTTGACGAGCGTTTTCATGATGTATCAAGTTTGAATTGGGATGTCCGTTTTGGATGATTCAAAGGTCGACATCCGGCCGCCAAATGGCTGTCACAAATGAGTCAATCCCTGCTACTTTTGGGAAACACGATACTTTCCTGCTTTTATTTTAGGTGGTTTAACTTTTTGCTTTGTCCGCCATTCACCAAATGGTTCCCCTTTCTGACCACCGGATTGGCGATCGCTCTGCTGGTTTGTACCCGGACACCGACGCGGGCTCAGCTTTACACGGTCTGCGTGAAAGAATACGGTCTTTCAGGTCACCTGTCGCCAGACGGTTTGACGGATGTGAATAGTCGGCTTGTCAGTCAGGTTCAGATTGATAAGGCTGGCAGGATTGAGCGACTGGTGTTTGAGGTGAGCTTCCGGCCTGCAGTTTTTGCGCGCTTGGAGTAGATCACGCCCTGTTTCGGTGAAGATTCTCGAACCGCGACCTATTATCCCGCAGCGGTTTGGAGGGAAATGAGGCTTCGACCAACCTTTTTTAGCCGTTTAAGTCATCAGAATCATCCAATAATCAATACACCTCCATCTCCGGCTGCACATCGCGCGCCCAACTGTTGATGCCACCCTGAAGGTTCATGAGGTTGGTAAAATTGAATTCTTTTTGCAGGTAATCGACCACGTACTGACTGCGGATACCGTGGTGACAATACACCACCACCGGGCGGTCGACGGGGATGCGCTTGATGTTGTTGGCGATGATGTTGACCGGAATCAATACCGCATTGTCGAGGTGACAAATGTTGTATTCGGGCCGCTCGCGGACGTCCAGCAGGAAAATGTCTTCGTCCTGCGCCAGTCGCTCGGCCAGTTCGGTGGCCGTGATGGTTTTGCGAACGTCGGTTTTGACGGCAACCCGCTGGCCCTCTTCCCAGGCGTTTTGGGCCGCAGCTTCGGCATCGAGCCGACGGCGAACCCGAATTTTCTGGAACGACATCGCCAGCAAATCCACCATCAGCAGTTCTTCGTTCAGCAGATGGCCGATACCGGTGATGAGCTTGATGACTTCATTGGCTTGATAGGTGCCAATAACCCCCGGCAAAACGCCCATGACGCCGGTTTCAGCACAATTCGGAATTTCCATCTGATTCGGAAATTCCGGGAACAGACACCGGTAGGTGGGGCCGCGCCGAACTTCTTCGGGTTGAACTTCGGATGCTGCCAGCCGGGCATTCAACACCGCTACCTGGCCTTCGAAACGGTGAATGGCACCGTAGATAAACGGTTTCTCCTGCATCACGCAGACATCGTTGACCAGATAACGAACGGTAAAATTATCGGTGCAATCCACCACCAAATCATACTCCTCGATGAGCGAACGCGCATTGGAACGGTCGAGGGCATACGCATAGGAGTTGAAGCTGATTTCCGGATTGATTTTTTTGAGTGAATTTACGGCAATCGTGGCTTTGGGTTTACCTACCTGCTCGGTCGTATACAGAACCTGCCGTTGCAGGTTGCTGATGGCAACCGTGTCCGGGTCGATGACCCCAATCGTGCCGACTCCGGCCGCCGTCAAATACAACAATACCGGGCAACCCAACCCGCCTGCGCCCACAACCAGCACACGGGCCTGTTGTAATTTTAGTTGGCCTTCCACGCCAATTTCGGGAAGATTCAGGTGTTTTTCGTAACGGGCGTATTCTGCAGGTCGGAGCATAGTCGATTTGTTGTTGAGTTACCGCACTACATTTTAAACGAAAAAGCAATTCGATTTACATTTTGCGTTCATAATTTATTTTACGACACTCCCTTAAGTAGAAATCCTGACCTTGGACTTGCAAAGCTACTTATCGGGTTTAACTTTGGTACTCAAACCATTACCTTTTCGTCATGAAACAAAAACTTGGATTTACGGCCCTTGCCCTGATGCTCTGGATGGCATTCAGCGGTTTTTCGATCAAACCCAAAACCGTTGCTCAGATGACGACGGAGTGGCAGCGTGCCAAAGAGTTTACGAAGGAATACCTGGACGCCATGCCGGAAGATGGGATGGGCTACAAACCGACACCGGAAATCCGGAGCTTTGCGGAACAGATGCTGCACTTAACCGCAGCAAACTACAACTTCACGGCGGCAGCGACCGGGAAAGCCAACCCGATGCAGGGAAAAAAGCTGGAAGCCATGGATGAGTTGAAAACGAAAGCCGCGCTGACGAAAGCCGTCATGGAGAGCTACGATTTTGTGCTGAATGGCATCAAAGGACTGAGCGATGCACAACTGGCCGAAAATGTGAAGATGGGAGCGCGCGAAATGTCCCGCGAAACCGTGTTTGCCAAAGCTTTCGAGCACCAGACGCACCACCGTGGACAGGCCACGATCTACATCCGGATGAAGGGGATCAAACCGCCGAATGAGAAGCTGTTTTAGAGTGATGAGTTAAGAGTTAGGAATTAAGAGTTGGCTCCGCAGGATTAGTATGCGTCAGCAACTCTTAATTCCTAACTCTTAACTCATCACTTTTTCGCCACCGCAATTTGCAACTCATCCAACTGCCCCTGGGCAATAACGGATGGAGAATCGATCATGACGTCGCGGCCCGAGTTGTTTTTGGGGAAAGCGATGAAATCGCGGATGGAATCGGCACCCCCGAAAATGGAGCAAAGCCGGTCGAAGCCGAACGCAATACCGCCGTGGGGGGGAGCACCAAATTCGAACGCATCCAGCAGAAAACCGAACTGTGCCTTGGCCTCTTCGGGCGAGAAACCGAGCAGATCGAACATGCGTGACTGCAAATCGCGCTGAAAAATCCGGATGGAACCGCCACCAACTTCGGTGCCGTTGATCACCATGTCGTAGGCATTGGCCCGCACGGCACCGGGATCGGTTTCCAGCAATTGAATATCTTCCGGTTTGGGCGATGTGAACGGGTGGTGCATCGCAAACCAGCGTTTTTCTTCTTCGCCGTATTCCAGCAACGGAAAATCCAATACCCACAACGCACTGAACGTGTTGGGATCGCGCAAGCCCAGGCGGTTGCCCATTTCCAGTCGGAGTTCGCTCAGTTGTTTGCGGGCCTTGTTGGTTTCGCCCGACATAATCAGCAGCAGATCACCCGGTTCGGCCTGGAACTGAACCACCCAATGTTTCAGATCTTCTTCCGAATAAAACTTGTCGACCGACGATTTGACCGTTCCGTCTTCGTTATACCGCACATAAATCAGTCCTTTTCCACCGATCTGCGGACGTTTGATAAAGTCGGTCAGTTCGTCCATCTGCTTGCGCGTGTAGTGGGCGCAGCCTTTGGCGTTGATCCCGATCACGATTTCCGCCGAATCGAACACAACAAAGTTTTTTCCCGACGTCAGATCCACCGTATCGAAAGCTCCTTTCAGTTCGACGAACGGCATGCCGAAACGCGTATCCGGTTTGTCGGAACCATACAGCCGCATGGCTTCGGCGTAGGTCATCCGGGGTACTTCGTCCAGCCCGATTCCTTTTACGGTTTCAAACAGGTGCCGAACCAGTCCCTCGAACATCTGAAGAATGTCTTCCTGTTCGATGAACGACATCTCGCAGTCAATTTGCGTGAATTCCGGCTGGCGGTCGGCGCGTAGGTCTTCATCACGGAAACACTTGACAATCTGGTAATATCGGTCGAAACCCGACACCATCAGCAGTTGCTTGAAGGTCTGGGGCGACTGCGGCAGGGCGTAGAATTCACCGGGATTCATGCGGCTGGGCACCACAAAATCGCGGGCACCTTCCGGCGTCGATTTGATCAAAACCGGTGTTTCGACTTCGATAAAATCCTGGCCGTCCATATAAATCCGCGTTTGCTGTGCCATTTTATGACGCAGTTCGAGGTTCTTCCGGACGGGATTCCGGCGCAAATCGAGGTAGCGGTATTTCATCCGCAGGTCGTCGCCCCCGTCGGTTTCGTCTTCAATCAAAAACGGCGGCAGTTTGGCAGGGTTCAATATTTCCAGCTTTTCCAGCCGGATTTCGATGTCGCCCGTTGGCAGATTGGGGTTCTTCGATTTGCGCTCGATCACTTCGCCGGTGGCTTTCAGAACGAATTCGCGGCCCAGCGTCCGAACCATCGCAATGGTTTCCGGGTCGGTTTTGCCTTCTTCGAGCAACAATTGGGTTAGGCCGTAGCGGTCGCGCAAGTCGATCCAGATCAGACCGCCCTTGTCGCGAATGCGCTGCACCCAGCCGCAAAGAATAACCTGTTTAGTAACGTGTTCGATGCGGATTTCTCCGCAGGTATGAGTACGTAGCATACTGCTAAAATGGTTCAATAAGCCGCAAAGGTAGCCAAAGTATATCCGCCTATCAAGCTGATGGTAAAATCGATTACAACACTTCTGAATACAACTTCCAATACTGCTGGGCTGCCCGTTCCCAGCTAAACCGGGCGGCTTGCTGGCGGAGCCGGTCGGCGCGGAAGGGATTGGCGCGGAAATCGTTCAGGCCGTCAAAAATGGTTTCCGCCATCGACTCCGGTTCTTCCGAATCGAAATAATAGGCATCTTTCCCGCCGATTTCGGGCAGGCTCGTGCGTCGCGACAGGAAAACCGGTTTGCCATAGCTCATAGCCTCGACCACCGGCAAGCCAAATCCCTCGGAAAGCGACGGAAACAAAAAGGCGTCGCAAGCCTGATACAAGCCGTTTTTGGTCGCTTCGTCAACGGCACCGGTCACAATCAGCCGATCCGCAATCTCCAGTTGCTGAGCCTGTTGCCGCAGGTGGGTAGCATACGGATGACCGTCGGGCCCGGTCAGCACCAGCCGCCATTCCGGGAAGGCTTCAAGCAGCGGCAGGAGCGTGTGCAGGTTTTTCCGGGGATGAATGACGCCGACAAACAGAAAATACGGATTCTGGATGGGGAGCGGTTGGGTAGCTGACTGATTGATCGAGTCGCTAGGAGCTGAATACCCGTTGTGGATGACCGACAGCGGAATGTTGGGCAATTTGAGGTGCTGGCGGACGACCGAAGCCGTATACTCCGAGATCGTGGTTAGGGCCGAGGCCCGGTCGATTTTACGCTGTAGAACCGCCAGTTTACGGGCTTTTTTTGCGTCGTCATAATCCGGTCGTTCCAGAAAATTAAGATCGTGAATTGTGAGAATCAGGCGGTTTTTTTTCGAAGCGGGCAGAAACCGGGAATCCTGGTGCATACAATGCCAAACGTCGTAGCGGCCCGGCGAATACCATTTCCGCCACCAGGTTGCCGTTTGGTAAGCTACATCCGGTCCGAAAATGCCCTGCCGCCCTTCCGGAACCAGAAACGTGAGTTGGACAGAATCGGGTCGCTGCCGCACCAGTTCCAGGCCCAGTTGCAGGCAGAACTGCCCCAAACCGCTGTTTAAATCCCGCAGACGTTCGGTATCGATGAATAGAGTCATGTGTTAAATTAGTTTCCCAAACCGCACCTGCCGGACAAACCGGGCCATGGAGTCGGTTCCGCGAATGTCCAGTCGTTGCCATTCAAACCGGTTGTTCACCGGGAAACGGTTTAGGCGGTTTCCGATCCGGAAAGCGAGTTGGATGCCCGCCTGTTGCATCGCATCCTGCATGGCCCGTTTTGTTGCCGGGTCTTTCGGTCGCCCACCGTAGGGATACGCGAAGGCCCGAACGTACGGTATTCCCAGCGCATCGAAAGCCGTTATGTTTTGCGTCAAGTCTACCTGTATGTCGCTGATAGCAAGGTTTTTATAGTTTAGGTGCTGGTGTGAATGCAAGGCCAGTTCGAAGGTGGGAGCCAACTGTTTAAGCTGTTCAGTGCTCATCAGGGGTTCGGTGCAGCCGTCCCACTGATTGCACTGGCCGACAAAAGACGTGGGTACAAACAGCACGGCTGTCAGTTTCAGGCGTTGCAAAACCGGCAGCGCGTACGTCAGGTTATTGACATACGCATCATCGAAGGTAATCAAAACCGGTTGGGCGGGTAACGGCTGTTTCTGATCAACCGAAGCCACAAGCTGTTTCAGCGTAATGGGTCGGTAGTTGTGGTCGATCAGCCACTGCAACCGCTGTTCGAACTGTTGAACCGAAACCGTTAGCGAATCCTGGCGTTCAGGGTCAATTTTGTGGAACATTAACACAGGCAAAGCGTTCGAACTGCGGAAAAAATACCACAGTATACCCACCAGCAGAAGACTGGCAACCAGTCCGATCATAAATATTTTATGGTTTTCACGGATCAAAAATCACGATAATTTGCGTTATAAAACAAATTACTGACCAATTGTCCGCTTATTTCCGCCTTATCGCTTATTATCAGCCATAATGACGCTAAATACGGCCTGATCGAGTTAGGTACGTAATTTGTTTACTAAACAGTATACAACCAACCAGTACGATTATGAAACCGATAGAAAACACGCTGAAGGGAATGGGTGGGCAATTCGATTTGCTGAATACTCTGTATGGCGGATCGAGCATGACCCGTATGGAAACCGAGCAGGAGCCAGACCGCTTGCTGATCAAATTGTCGGCTCCCGGCGTTGGTCCGGACGCGTTCAACGTTCTGATCGATGGCAAAAAACTGGTTCTATATACCTTGCTCCAACAAAAAAATCCTGTAGAAGGCCAGAGTCTGGCGGTACCGATGTTTTTAAGGGTACTGGATATTCCGGACTTTGTCGACGCGGAACACATTGAAGCGGTTCAGGAGCAGGGTCATGTGGTGATCAATCTGCCGTTTAAGGATGGGCAGCACTTTCAACGAAAAGTAGAAATCCAGAATTTGTTTTGATAATAACCAGAGCGTGAATACACCCGGCGGTCAATCTAACATTGACCGCTTTTTTTATACCGACCCGCGAATAAAATCTTCCAGCGCGTTCAAATGGTCGGTAAAGGCCTGGCGGCCGGCGGGGGTGGCGGTGTAGGTGGTATTGGGCTTTCGGCCCACAAACTGCTTTTTCACGGAGACATAGCCCTGCTCTTCCAGCGCCCGCAGGTGCGTCGCCAGATTCCCGTCGGTCATGTCGAGCAGTTCTTTGAGAGAATTGAAACTCAGGGTTTCATTCACAATCAAAACCGACATGATGCCTAACCGGGCCTTACTTTCAAAAGCTTTATTAAAGCCTATCAGGAACTCCATCAGCGCTTCAGTTCGTCTCGTTCATACTTGAGATACATCACGGTGCCGTACACAATGTGCAGGATACCAAACCCAACCGCCCACGTCAGCAACGAATACCCCGTCCAGAACAAAGCCACCAGACCCAGCAGAATTTCGGACAAACCGAGGTATTCCACATCGCGGACGGTGTATTTACTGCCACTGTAGAGCGCCATGCCGTAAAAAATAAGGGTGGTCGGAAACGTCAGCCAGATCAGGTTAAACCGGATCAGGGCCAGACAAAAAATACCGCCCGTGACCAGCGGAACGGCCAGCGCCCAAAGCAGCCGCTTCGAAATGCTGTTCCAGACGCCATTGCCTTGTCGGCGGGCTTTGCGAACGGTGAAAAATATTCCGAGTAGCAAGGCCGCTACCAGCACCAGGGCGCCGTCGAGGATCAGGAAATCAACCATATCCTGGCGATCCGGGCCATTGAGCCGGGTGATGCGCTCGTAGCTCATCAGGGTCAGGTTGTTGTTATGCAGCCGGACGTAGGCGGCACCGGCACCGATGAGGGCTACGACACCCGCCGAAATGCCCGATAAACCGCTCAACGACAGGAATTTCGAGGAGCGTTCCATCAGGCTCCGAATCTCCGTCAGGGTCTGTAAATGCTCGTGTGAATCGGACATTGTTAACTAAGTAAGATGGTTAGGATGGTTTTATGGTTATAATGGTTGGGATGGTTGTATGGTTGAGAATGGTTGAAATGGTTTTTAGGGTCAGGGACGGTTTTCGTGGTTTGAGTACTGGATAAGTCGCCATTTAACCATAAAACCGTCCTTAACCATAAAACCATTCACTCCAATTCATCATTTTTATCAATTTAGTGCCAAAAATCAAGATACCTACTACAATCGCCACAATTACTACCAGCAACACGGCGCCCGCCGAGAGGTCCTTGACGGTTTTGATCAGCGGGTGATGGTCGGGCGAAACCACATCGGCGAGTTTTTCAAGGGCCGTATTGAACGCTTCGGCCGCCAGCACCAGACCCACCTGCGTAAGTACCAACGCCCATTCGACGCGATCCAACCGGAGCCAGATTCCGGCGACAACGACGGCCATTGCCGCTAATAAGTGAATTTTGGCGTTATTTTCAAACCGGAACAGGGCGACGATGCCCTCGGCGGCAAACCGAAAGCTTCGCAAATTCTTCCGAACATCAATCCAGCGGCTCATGCGTTCGGCGTTGAACGTACTGGGTGAAGCCCGTATAGAGCGTCACCAACGCAAATGTATACGAAAGTGTGAGTTTCAGTGCAAACGGATTGATTAAGCTTTTACCGATCAGTTGGGCCAATTCCAGCGGATTGGTGAATAAATCCCAGCTATTCAGGCGGATATACCGTCCGAGATAAACGCCAAAACTGGTCAGTAGCAGACACCCGATCATGACTACCCACGTCTGCGTTCGACCCAGTCGCTCGCTGAGCATCCGGTGTACCAGCAGTTGGGAATACAGGCCCGCGAGCAAACCCGTGAGGGCGCACATGAAAATCATCATCGTATCGAACCACACGGTTTCTTCCGAAACATGGCGGACGTGGAACAGATCGGTGATGATGTAGGGGGAGTTGGGCAGGAACAGCAGCCAGAAGATCAGACCCGGCCAGAGCGTCCACTTCGGCAACTGACGGTCTTCCAGCCCTTCGCGCAGAAACAGGGCAACAGAGAGGGGAATCCAGGCCAGAAACAGATTCCAGCTCAACATCTTGAAGAACCAGTAGTTCTGGCGGAACACCACCATGGCGATGCTCATGACGGACAACATGATCAACATGCGCAGACCTTCGCCGGAGCGGTAAACGGAAAGTAGTTTGCTCAACATACCATGAAAGAACTTTGAACTACAAAGTAGCACATTGAAGTGATGCGGGGCAAGGGAATGGGGGAAAATATTTAGGAATGGAGGATTTTTTCGATTTGCTGCCTGAACCAGCTGGTTTGAACCAGCCGCTTTTTATCGAGGTTGAAAGCGGTCAAAATGGCTCTGTTGAATTGAACTTTCATATCGAAGTACTTGTAAAAACGCTCGAACTCATCACTTTTAAAATCATCAATGATAAAATCGATCGATTTGTCCTTCAGCTTCTCATCGGTTTTAAATTCTTCATAAGTCTGTCGGGACGAATGTAAAGTGGCTATGATGTGGTATTTGCGTTCATTTTTCTGGCGGATAATTTCCAGAATATATTCTTCTCGGCTAAAACCGGCCGGATTAACTTCCGCTAGGTTATCAGGATGATACAGGTAGTTTTCAAAGTCGTAATACCGAAGAATATGATGATTGGGGTATGACTTGCCGATTCGCTCAATTTCTGAGTCGGAAAGAAAATCCCGATCTCTGATGGAATGATACCGGGCGTCGCGTTTGATATGCATAAACACATCCCGGGCGTCTTTTACCCCGACAAAAACCGTCTCTGGTAATACTAGTAGATTGTAGTATTCATCATTCTGATTCTCACAAACGACCAATCGTTTCCCCAGCATTAACTCAAATAAAATCTCTTTCGGAACCGCAATGTCGTAAACATCTAATCGCTCTTTTGATTGTGGGAGTAGAACTTGTGGCTGGTCAAAATCCAGATCATCGAAATCGATAATTACGCCGTTCTCATACTGCCGGGTGTAATCGATGAAGCCGAGAGAATGGGATGACGTCCAAAGCTGGCAATGGTCAGGAATCCAGTTTTCGGTCAGTTCTTTCAGCAAGTTGAACTGCAATTTCGTATGCAGGTGTAAATCAATTTCATCGAAAAAATAAACCGTATCGGTAAACTGATCCCGGCGGACTAACAAATTGAACAGGATATTAACTACTTCTTTTTCACCGGCACTGAGGTAATTATAATGGATTTCAGACTCGCCTTTTTTGAAGGTTATTTGGGCTATTTTGCCTTCAAGTGGAGGAATGATTTCAAGTAACGACAATTTTGTATTCTGTTGTAATCCAAAGATATTATCCAGTGCCCTGTTAATAGGATCAATGTAGGTCTTTGTTATTTGCTCGCCCGAAGCTTTTTCACGGAAAATCTCTTTTAATATTCGTTCTGAAATTTTTTCAATATCATTTTCGAAACGATCGTCTCTATCGACGAAAAAACGTGGCCGGTCAGAATCTTCCTCAAAATTTACGGTATCTATTTGACCTAACTGAGTCCGTTTAAGTCTTGGTATTTGCCGAAAACTGGTTCTACCGTAAAAATTATTAGCAGTAACCGTATCCTTGATGGTAGAGATTCGAATACGACCATAGGGAGATGAACTGTCTGATGATATGGATTCGGCTATCATGCCACTGGCAAGCATGATTTCTAAATTGAAACTGCCATGATCGGTATTTTTTGTATAATAGGTTGAATCATTTTTTTCAAACTTAGAATGTCTGCTTTCGCTGTTAACATACTCAAACGCATCAAAAACCGACGATTTTCCTGATCCATTTGATCCAATTAATAACACTAGTTTCGCATCAGCCGGAATCCCGTCGATGGTCAGGTCGGTAAATCGTTTGAAATTGGTCAGGTGTAATTTGGTAATCTGCATATGCCGGAGAAAAGGAAACCGTAATTTCCAAAGGAACCAAAAAACCGCCAAACCCTCCCAACCTCTTCGTAACTTTGTCAAAAATAATCCCGATGCAAACCAACCTGAATCAACAACTGGAAACGATGCCTGTCCGGCGGCAGGAACAATTGCTGGCTTTCGACCGTCTGCTGACCATCATGGACGAACTGCGCGAACAATGCCCCTGGGATCGCAAACAAACGATGGACACGCTCCGGCACCTCACGATTGAAGAAACCTACGAACTTTCCGACGCCATTCTGGAGAAAGACCTGCCCGAAATCCGGAAAGAACTGGGCGATGTGATGCTGCACCTGGTTTTTTACGCCCGAATCGCTTCGGAGCCGCAAGCCGGGGCAACGTTCGACATCGGCGATGTTCTGAACAGTGTGTCCGATAAGCTGATTTCCCGCCATCCGCACATTTATGGTGACGCCAACGGCAACACCGTCGTGGCCGACACGGAGGAGAAGGTGAAGCAGAACTGGGAGCAACTGAAGCTGAAAGAAGGCAATAAATCGGTGTTGTCGGGGGTTCCGGGCTCGCTGCCGGCTCTGGTGAAAGCCATGCGGATTCAGGAAAAAGCGCGGGGAGCCGGTTTTGACTGGGAGGAAAAGCAGCAGGTTTGGGAAAAAGTGGAGGAAGAAATGCAGGAGTTCAAGGACGAGTTTAATGCCGAAACCGACGAGATCATCGACCGCGACCGCGCCGAAAAGGAATTTGGCGATGTGCTATTTTCGCTGGTCAACTACGCCCGCTTCATCGACATCAACCCCGAAACCGCGCTGGAACGCACCAATAAAAAGTTCATCAAACGCTTTCAATACCTCGAAGAACAGGCTCGTAGCAACGGCCAACACCTGAAAGATATGACGCTGGAAGAAATGGAAGTGTATTGGCAGGAAGCCAAACAGTTTACTTGAAGTTTACGGAAATAAGTATATATTTTACTTAAAAAGTGACATTTGTCAACTTTAAAATTATTATAGAAGAAGGGCATTACTTTCTTCAAAACCGTACGTCTTAGAGTAATTAGTAGTCGTGTAGTCGAATCACTAAACGCTCTGTGCTATGAAATACGGTTATCTACTTTTTGCCGGGCTCGTGGCCCTGGTAAATGGAACGTCCTCCTTTGCTCAGGATTTGGATTTCAATACGACAGCACCACTGTATCCACCTAGCGCAACTTCGCATTCTTACGTAGCTATCGGGACACCAGCAGTAAATGTAGATATTAGTGTAAGTGAGGGATATACTACTTCTTTACCTGCTCCTCAAAAAGCTTCTACAGGTTTATATTCTCCAAACTTAGATTTTGACAATCCGAATGAAACCAAAAGCTATAGGTTCACCTTTGGTGATCCCGTTACAGGCTTAGAGTTTTCGCTAATTGCTCTTCAATACAGAATAACTACAATCCTTGATCACAGCTATCAGGATAAAGTTACCATACTTGCTACGGATGAATTCGGGAATCCAGTCATGCCGGTTATTCCTGCTGGAACCGGGTATAGCGTGATTGGGAACGAAGTCCTCGCAACCTCGGCGACGGCGTCCAATGTCAATAAAGTTCAATTTCCAACAAAAGTTAAAATTGTAACTATTATATATGGTAACGGTCCTTTAGCCGGTTCAAATCCAAACTCGCAGGGTTTCACGATTGGTGACATGGACTGGTCCGGCGTCGTCTTGCCGGTCGAACTTTCCTATTTCCGGGCCAAATCCATCGGTAGTGTTGTTCAGCTTACGTGGGAAACTACTTCGGAGCAAAATGCCCGCTATTTCTCCGTTGAACATAGTTTAAACGTATCTGAATTTGCACCCATTGGCCGGGTGATGGCCAGCGGTGATGCGACCCGCCGACAGTTTTACTCCTTTGTGGATGATCAGTCGCACCAGACGACCAATTATTACCGCTTGCAGCAGGTCGACAGAGACGGTTCGACGCACTATTCCAAAATCATCGCCGTTCGGCACGACAACCGCCTGCCGGATCTTGCCGTTTATCCCAATCCGTCCGACGGTCACTCCATTGGCTTGCAATGCAATGAACTCGATCCGGCCACCTTGCAATTGACCGACCTGACCGGTCAAAAAATAGCCTTTCGACTGGAGGAACACAATACTGGTCAGATGACGCTACTACCTCAAAAACCGCTAAAAACCGGGGTGTACATCCTGCACGCACCGGGCCTGAAAGCCGTGCGTCTGCTGGTTCAGTAACCAATCAGTACAATCCAATTCATTTCTCACGCTCTTTAAGACACCACACCATGCGACATTTTTTACGATTGATCAGTCTGGCAATTTTTATTTTCCTCGCGCCGAAACCGGTATTGGCACAAACTATTTATTCCCAGGATTTTACGTCTGGGCTGGGCGGGTGGGCGCCAAGCAGCGCAACGGCTATCGTTGTGAATTCCACTTCCTCAAGCGATACTTACACCACGCCATTTACCGCTTCGGGAGGAAATAACTTGGTTTTTGGCTCCTGCGGAGGCAGTATGGAACAAACGGTCACGTCCACAGCCATTAGTACCGTAGGTCAAACCAGCATTATGGTTGGATTTGGACGCAGAAAAACGAACGCGTTTTCGCTACCGGTCGCTTTTGAATTTAGCATCGATGGCGGCACGAATTGGACGAGCATTTCTTCCAATGTTACGATTCCTGCATCCACTACCTGGGGTGCTTCCGTTTTCAATTTGCCAGCCTCTGCCGAAAACCAAGCCAATCTGACGTTTCGTTTCCGGTATACGCCCCCGGCTGGCGCATCCTGTGCGACCGCTTTCCGAATTGACGACTTTACCGTCAGTGGGAACAGTACGTTACCAGTCGAATTAGCCTACTTCAGAGGCACAGCAGAACGCAACGGCAATCAGCTTTCGTGGGAAACCGTTTGGGAGCGGGGAGCCAGTCATTTTGTGATCGAACGCAGTACTGATGCCAAAGAGTTTGGTGCGATCGGGCAGGTGACAGCCGTTGGTAATGCCACCAGCAAGCGGTTGTACACGTTTACCGATGGCGAACCCCTCGCCGGAACGAGCTACTACCGGCTTCAGCAGGTCGACAGCGATGGGGCATCGCAGGTCTCCAAAATGGTCTTTGTCAGCCGTTCCGACGCGTTGTTCGTGGTTTGCGATAATCCGACGCCCGGAGACGAAATCCGGCTAAACGTTTCCAACGTCGATCCGGCCAGTTTGCAGTTCCTATCTACCACCGGCCAGTTCCTTTCGTTTCAGTTGATTCAGTTGTCCGCAACCGATTGGCGGGTTCGTCCGGCTGTTCGGTTACAACCGGGTTTGTATCTGCTTCGTGCCGGACAACAGAACCAGCAACGGACCGTTCGGGTTCTGGTTCGATAAAACCGTCGTTAGGAAAACCGGTAGCAAAACAGTCAGCATCTGGGCGACCTTGCTGATTTTTGTTTTCCGTACTCCCTTTTCTTTTTACTTTGCAGAATGAGTGAGAAACGCTGGCTATACCGACCGGTTCCGGAGTCACCGGAAGAGTTACTGGCGGTTGAAAATTTGACTCGCGAGCTGAAAGTAAATCCGTTTATGGCCATGTTGCTGGTCCAACGGGGAGTGCATACTTTTGACCAGGCCCGCACCTATTTCCGCCCCGAACTTCTGCATCTTCATGACCCTTTTCTGATGAAGGACATGGACAAAGCGGTTCAGCGGTTGCAGATGGCGATGGTGAGGGAGGAAAAAATTCTGGTGTACGGTGATTATGACGTGGACGGAACGACCTCGGTGGCGTTGTTCTACGGCTTTATGAAAACCCTTTATCCTCATCTGGATTATTACATTCCCGATCGGTATAAAGAAGGCTACGGTATTTCGTCGCAGGGCATCGAGTGGGCGGCCGAAAACGGTTTTTCGCTGATTGTCAGCCTCGATTGCGGCATCAAATCCGTCGATCGGGTGGACGAAGCCTTGGAAAAAGACATTGAGTTTATCATCTGCGATCACCACCGCCCCGGTGCCGAACTGCCCCGGGCTGCGGCCGTGCTCGACCCCAAGCGTTCCGATTGCGAGTATCCCTACAAGGAACTGACCGGCTGTGGCGTTGGCTTCAAATTGCTCCAGGCCTTGTGTGTGTTCAAAGGAATTCCGCTGGATCGTTTGTTTGATTATCTGGACTTGCTGGCGATTAGCATCGCGTCGGACATTGTGCCGATTGTGGGCGAAAACCGGGTTCTGGCGTATTACGGGCTGAAAAAACTGAATGCGTCTCCCGGTTTTGGCCTCCAGGCACTCATCAAAGTGGCCGGGTTTAGCTCCGAACTGGACATTACCAATGTGGTGTTCGGACTGGGTCCCCGGATCAATGCCGCCGGTCGGATCAAGCACGCCAAAGCCGCCGTCCAGTTGTTGCTGGCCGAAACCGAGGAAGAAGCCACCGACTTCGCGTTTGCCATTAATGAACACAACAACAGCCGCCGGCAATATGACTCCAGCATTACCGAACAGGCACTGGCGATGATTCAGGGCGACGAATGGCTGCTGAACGCGAAAAGTACCGTGCTTTTTAACAATACCTGGCACAAAGGGGTCATTGGCATCGTGGCATCGCGCTGCATTGAAAAATACCACCGGCCCACTATTATTTTGACGGAATCGCACAACCGGGCGGCTGGCTCGGCGCGGTCGGTGCCGGGATTCGATGTCTACGAAGCCATTGAAGAATGTTCCGACCTGCTCGAACAATTTGGCGGCCATACCTTTGCGGCCGGTTTGACGCTCAAGCTGGAGAACATCAAAGCGTTTCAGCAGAAGTTTGAGGAAGTCGTGACCCGGCGCATTCAGGCTGAGCAACTGGTTCCGATGATTGAAATCGATTTGCCGCTTGATTTTGACGCCATCGACCAGAAATTTTACAACGTTCTGAAACAAATGTCGCCTTTTGGGCCGCAAAATATGGCCCCGGTTTTTTCAACCAGCGAGGTGTTTCTGGTGGGAGAACCGTATATCATGAAGGAAAAGCACCTGAAAATGACCGTGCAGCAAGCCGGTTCATACCAGCGGTTTACGGCCATCGGCTTTAACATGGCCCACCACGCCCTGTTTCTCCGACGCGACCAGCCCTTTTCCATTTGTTACCAGATAGAAGAGAATAATTATAACGGGAACAAATCGTTGCAGTTATATTTGAAAGATATTAAGGCGACCGTGGGCGTTGAGCAATAGACAACATCAGTCGTTGGGAAAACCGGCGACAAGCGGAGCACGAAAACCATGATTCTTCGAACCGAAAATTTAGTTAAAAAATACGGCTCCCGGCTGGTCAACGACCGCGTTACCTACCAGGTCGAACAGGGCGAAATCGTTGGGTTGCTCGGCCCCAACGGTGCGGGGAAAACCACCTCGTTTTACATGGCGGTGGGATTGATCAAGCCGAATAGCGGCAAAGTGTACCTGGACGATCAGGACATCACGAACCTCCCGATGTACAAGCGTGCCCGGCTGGGAATTGGCTATCTGGCGCAGGAAGCCTCGATTTTCCGGGATTTAACGGTCGAAGAAAACGTGCTGGCCGTGCTGGAAATGACCGATCTGTCGCGGCAGGCGCAAAAAGACAAAGTGGAGCAGTTGCTGGAAGAATTCAGCCTGACGCACGTTCGCAAAAACAAGGGGAAAGTATTGTCGGGCGGTGAACGTCGGCGCACAGAGATTGCCCGGAGTCTGGCCGTCGACCCCAAATTTATTCTGCTGGACGAACCGTTCGCCGGGGTGGATCCCATTGCCGTTGAGGATATTCAGAGTATTGTCGCCCAACTCAAACACCGGAACATCGGCATTCTGATCACCGACCACAACGTCAACGAGACGCTCTCGATTACTGACCGGGCGTATCTGCTGTTCGAAGGGAAAATCCTGAAACAGGGAACGGCCGAGGATCTGGCGAACGATGAGCAGGTTCGAAGGGTGTATCTGGGGCAGAATTTCGAGTTGAAACGGAAGATTTGAAAAGGGTTGCTACGCAGAGTTTACCTGAGAAAATCAGGGTTTATCTGAGAAAAAGACTCTGCGTAACTCTGATGTTCTCTGATAAACTCTGTGTAACAACTTCCTTAACTCAGCACCTCCCGCAGCACCGATAGAGACTTGATTTCTCCCAAACCGTCGATGTGGATCTGATAAAACGCCACCAGGGCGTCCAGTAACTCGGCGCGGGTTGATCGGGAGATTTTGATGGGCGTGGCCAGTGGCTGGCGCAGGAAGTGATTCAGGGCTTTTTCGGCCGCATCGTCGGGCAAAAAGGGGTATTTCTGTTCCTGCAACTGGCCTTCAAACTCACGGGCGCTGGCCGGGCCAAACCCCAGAAAAGACGCTAGTTTCAGCAAAAAAGAAAGGTGAAAGTTCTCGTAGTCGGCTTCCACTTCTTCCAGGTAAAGAATACTGTCCACTAAAAAATAATACAAAGCCGGGTTGCTGGCTTCTTCTTTCAGCGTTTTGGTCAACATTTCGCTGACAAACAACGCCATGCTGGATTTGGCAATGTCGAACGGAATGTGCTGAAACGGAAAATTGACCTTCACCTCCGAAAGCCGGTGCAAATCTTTGCCGGGTTTGTAATAAACTACCATATCCAGCAAGGTCAAGGGCTGAAAAAACGCGATCCGGTTGGTTTTGCTCTTGGCCGACCGCACCCCGTTGACGAGGTAGCTGTGTAACCCAAATTCCTCCGTGTAGATGCGGACAATAATCGACGTTTCGCGGTAGCGAAAATAACTCAGAACGATGCCTCGGGTTTTGTGGAGCATTTTTTCAGTAAAAAGTTCTCAGCCGGTACTGGGTGTGGAAGGAGAGAAGGACCGGTTGAGTGCTGCTAATTCCATCCTAAATTAATGCCTTTTGCGCGATTTTCCATTCGAAATTTCTTAAAATCCTCCGTAAAAATGTCCATTTTTGCGGTCTTTAAGTCAACACTCAATTCCTTGATCCTTCATGAAACTGTACCGCACCCGCCAGGGCATCGTAGTTGAAGATAACCGCACCGACGGACCATCCCGCTTTCACCGCGCGCCGAGCGACGACTGGGATTACCTCGTTAATCAGGACGACCTGTTCAATTTTCTTCAGCAGGAGATCCCTTCCACGACCGCTTCCGACGAATACCGTGTCTGGACCGAAACCCAATTGTTACCGCCGATCAACCAGCAGGAAATCTGGGCGTCGGGCGTAACCTATCTCAAAAGCCGCAATGCCCGCATGGAAGAGTCGAAAGATGCCGGGGGCGGTGATTTTTACGAACGCGTTTACGACGCCGAACGGCCCGAATTGTTTTTTAAATCCACAGCCGCGCGGGCGGTTGGGTCGGGCGATGCGGTTCGCATTCGGAAAGACTCGACCTGGAACGTGCCGGAGCCGGAACTGACGCTTTTCATTACCTCGAACGGAAAAATCGTGGGCTACACGGTTGGTAACGACATGAGTTCCCGGAGCATCGAGGGCGAAAACCCGCTGTATTTGCCCCAGGCCAAAACCTACGACGGCGCGGCTGCCATCGGACCGTGTCTCTACGTTCCGGAAGCGCCGATTTCGCCCGAAACCCTGATCAAAATTGAAATCCGGCGCGACGGAAAGGCGGTTTTTGACGAAAGCATTGCCATCAACCGCATGAAACGCCAGCACACGGAACTGGTTTCATTCCTTTATCGTGAAACTACTTTCCCCCACGGGTGTTATTTAATGACCGGCACCGGCATTGTCCCCGGCGATGATTTTACGCTGGCAGTGGGTGACGAAGTCCACATTACGATTGAAGGAATTGGTACGTTAATCAATACGGTACAAAATTAGCAGCATGACTTTTCAAGCCATTAATCCGGCCACCGGCGAAGCATTAGACGGGGCCTTCAGTGAATCCACGAGTCAGGAAGTTGACCAGGCCTGCCAGTTGGCAGCCGCAGCGTTCCCGGTTTACCGCAAACTCTCCGGCGAAGCCAAAGCGCAGTTTCTGGAACGCATTGCCGACGAAATCATGGCCCTGGGGCCGGAACTGCTCGAACGCGCCAACCTCGAAACCGCCCTACCGCTGCCCCGCCTGACGGGAGAACGCGGTCGGACCACCGGCCAGTTGCGGTTGTTTGCGCAGTATCTCCGCGAAGGTTCGTGGGTGGATGCCCGCATCGATACCGCCCTGCCCGACCGTCAACCGCTGCCCCGGCCCGACTTGCGGCAGATGCTGATCCCGCTCGGACCGGTCGGTATTTTTGGCGCGAGCAACTTTCCGCTGGCGTTTTCGGTGGCGGGTGGCGACACCACCTCGGCCCTGGCGTCCGGTTGTCCGGTGGTTGTGAAGGCCCATCCGGCACACCCCGGCACCTCGGAACTGGTGGGTCAGGCCATTCGGAAAGCGGTAGAAGCCAGCGGATTGCCGGAAGGCGTTTTTCAGATGGTTCAGGGTACGGGTATCGACGTGGGAATGGCCATTGTGTTGCACCCGCAGATCAAAGCCATTGGGTTTACGGGTTCGTTTCGGGGTGGGAAAGCGATTTATGATGCCGCCGTCCGCCGTCCGGAACCCATTCCGGTTTATTCCGAAATGGGCAGTACGAATCCGGTATTTTTCCTGCCCGCCATTCTGAAACAGAAAGGTTTGGATCTGGCAAAAGCCTACGTCGATTCGGTTACGCTGGGGGTCGGGCAGTTCTGTACCAATCCCGGTTTAGCCATTGTCAAACAATCGGATGGGGGAGATGCCTTTGTGAGTCAGGCCCGGTTGGCCATGTCGCAGACGCAGCCGACGCCGATGCTGACGAAAGGAATTTATCAGGCGTATACGGCCGGCATCGAAAAGCTGAACTCGTTTTCGCGGGTTCTCATCGCCAGTAAATCCGAAACCGTAGTCGATGGTTTTGCGGCTGCCCAGCCGACGCTTCTATCAACAACCGCCGATGTGTTGCTGGAGAATCCGGAACTAACGGAAGAGGTATTTGGACCCAGCAGCTTGCTGGTAACGGCGGATACAAAAGAAGAAATGCTGGCCGTAGCGCAGGGGCTGGAAGGCCACCTGACGGCAACGGTCTACGGAACGCCCGAAGAATTGCTGGAATACGCTGATTTACTGGAAATTCTGGAGCAGAAAGTGGGACGTTTGCTGATCAACGGTTTTCCGACCGGGGTAGAAGTGAGCCACGCCATGAACCACGGCGGCCCGTATCCCGCCACCACCGACGTTCGCTCGACCTCGGTGGGTACGAACGCGATCCGGCGGTTTGCACGTCCGGTTTGTTACCAGAACTTCCCGGATGCGTTATTGCCTGATGCACTGAAAGCCGATAACCCGCTGGCGATCTTCCGATTGGTGGATGGAGAGTGGAAAAAATAAAAGTTGTTTCGCAGAGTTAAGCGGAGGACATCAGAGGTACGCAGAGTTTTTTTCTCTGATTAACTCTGATGTCCTCCGCTTAACTCTGCGAAACAACTTTCAGTGTCTCAAACTGCCGCCCTAAAACCGCCTGATCATCCACTTTCAGCCAGTCACGCAGGAGCGTCGCGTAGATACTGCGGAAATCGACTGTATATTTCAAATCCCCTTCATCCAGGTTCGTCAGGTTCGGTGCTTCATTGAAAACCCGGCCCGGGATGAGTCCTCCGCCAATCAGAAACAGGTTGTTGGCCGTGCCGTGGTCGGTGCCGTTGCTGGCGTTCTGCTTCACCCGGCGACCAAATTCCGAGAAGGTCATCAACAGCACGTCGTTTAGCTTTCCGTTGGTTTTCAAGTCTTTGGTAAAAGCCGCTACGGCTTCGGCATACTGACGCAACAGCCGTTCCTGCTGCCCCGGCTGATTGATGTGCGTATCAAATCCCGAAATGGAAATGTAATAGACGTTCGTGTTGACGCCCGACGTAATCAGTTCCGAGACGGTTTTGAGCCGGTTGCCCAACTCGCTTGCTGGGTAAACGGTTTTCGTGTGGGTAGCTTTCGACTTGTCGTAAATAACTTCAGCCGACGAAGCGGTCTCGGCCAGGGTTTTATACAAATACGAAACGTTCGGGTGCGAGGCTACTACCTCCGCAGCGGGCTTTATGTTGGAAAGCTCGGCTACCAAACCGCTGCGGGTCTGGTTGTATAGTTTCTTCGGGTCGAGCAATGCCAAACCGTTCAGATCCTGGCCTTTCAGAGCCAGACTCAGCGTATCATCCACCTCGATCGCCCGGTGCGCCATGCAGTCGTTCCCCTGGCAGTTGGCGTCCAGATAGCGTCCTAACCAGCCCGTTGTCAGGTATTTATCCGAATCGCTGGCGGTTTGCCAGATGTCCATCGAGCGAAAGTGGGAACGGTCGGGGTTCGGATAGCCGACGTTGTTGACCACCGTTACCAAACCGTCATCGTAAAGACCTTTCAATGCTTCGAGTGCCGGATTGAAACCGATTTCGTCGTTCAGTTTCAACACTTTTTCCGGCGCGATAGCAATCGTTGGCCGTTCGCGGTAATAAAGGTCATTGCGGAAAGGTACGACGGTATTCAGCCCATCGTTGCCGCCCGACAACTGAACGATCACCAGCGTTTTGCCCACAGGCTGGTTCAATCCCAGATGCTTGCTTTCGTACGCTTTCAGGAAGCTGGGAATCAGCATGGTTCCTACTGTGGCAAAGGCCGACTGTTTGAAAAAATTCCGACGGTGCATGGGTTGAATGGTTTTTTAATAGTTGAATGGTTTGGATGGTTAAAAATGGTTAGATGGTTAAAATGGTTGGTAGTAATTTTTAACCATCAAACCATTTGTAGCCATCTAACACAATTGATATTCAGGTAAGGAGAGCAGCAGGGTTGTTAAGGTTCGGATTTGTTCACTGCGCGGGGCTTCTTTTTTTACTTTTGTCAAGAGTAAATTCCGTTGCGAAGGACTCAGGGGTTGCGGCAAAAAATACAAAGCCAGTTCGTCTAACAAGTGTTCCTCGTTGCCTTTCTGGAAGGCTTTTTCGAAGGTCGGCCAGTCGATGGAAGAAGCAAACAGGCGGTTTACTTTTCGGGCGAGCAGGGCCGTATTCACGTCACCATCGTCTTTGGGTTTGATCGTCACTTCACCGGCTTTTAGCACCAGATCGGGGAGTTTCATCCGGAACAGCAGGCTCGAACTGTCGATCCAGTTGCGCCCGCCCGGCCAGCCAGCCACGTTCGGCGGATAGAGCAAAACCTGCCCCAACGTGCGCTGAACGTATAAAATCGGCTGTTTCTGTTCAAAATGGATTCCCAGACTGTGCTGCATTCCAGCCAGCAATTCCACCGGGGACTTGATGCGCCCCCCGATGTGTTTCGGCTCATAAAACCAGTCGCTCGTGAAAATCGTCTTCAGCAAACCGGCTGTGTCGTAGCCGCTCCGGTAAAACTGGTCGGCCAGTTGACTGATCCGTTGCTGATCTGCCGAATCCGTAGCGATTTCATCGGTAACCAGAAACCGGTAGAGTTTGGTCGTCACGAAAGTGGCGGTTTCTTTCCGTTCCAGCAGGAGTTTGATGATGTCGTCGCCCTGGAAATTTCCGGTTTTTCCGAACACGGTTTTTTCGCCCTCGTCGTGAACATTCCGGCGGAAAACAAACTCGCCCTGTGGATTGTATCCCCAGCCGGTGAAAGCCCGGGCCGCTTCTTTGATGTCGTGTTCAGTATAGTTGGCGCGACCGAGCGTAAACAATTCCATCACCTCGCGGGCAAAATTTTCGTTGGGTGCGTTCTTGCGATTTTGCTGGTTGTTCAGGAATTGCAGCATGGCCGGGGATTTTGAAACCGCCATCAGCAAATCGCCGAAATTGCCCAGTGCCTGCTCGCGAATGAGGTTCGTATACTGCTGCACCATTCGGACGTTATTCTGGTTGCGGCAAGCAAAATGACCGTGCCAGAACAGCGCCATTTTTTCTCGCAACGCACCCCGGCCCGAGGCCATTTGTTCCACCCACAGCACATTCAGGTCGCGGATGGATTCCCGGTTTTCGCGGATGCGGTTTTTCAGCATTTCCCGGTCGAGCGTGCCTTCTTTGAACCGGTTTTTCAACTCTTTTTTGTCAGGCTGATCGTCGGCCGAAACCGTCAGGGACGTAAACGGTACACTGTCGGTGAACAACTGGCTCACTACGTTTCGCAGCGGCTGGCGATCAGCCTCCCGCAGTTGGGCCGGGGTTGCGCCAAAACCCGCCCGCCAGAAGAGATGACGCTTGTTGACTCGCTCCTTCATAAATCCGTATTTCGGGTTTGGACAAATCAAACGACCAGAAGTTTAGTCTTTAGCGGTTTTAGTTACAAACCAAAAGATCATACCCGCTGGTTGCGGTTTTATGGGAATATACTAAAAGTTTCTGACCGCCCGAGCTTGTTGGAATGTACTACATATCTTTTTTTATAATACCTTAGATTTTCAAAAGGCACACCAACACGTGCGTAAAAAATGGAAAAAGTAGAATCTTCGCTGGGGATGTTGCCCATTATTTCAACCTCCATGGCAGATCAGGTTGAACTGCGGCTTCGTGAATACATAGCCAACAAAGCCTTCAAACCCGGCGACGCAATTCCGAAGGAAATTGAACTGGCCGAAGCGCTGGGTGTCAGCCGGAATGTGGTGCGCGAAGCCCTGAGCCGCTTTCGGATGCTGGGCATCATCGAAACCAAAAAACGGAGGGGGATGATCCTGGCTCAGCCCGACATCCTGAGCGGATTGGAGCGGATGATGCAGCCGCACATGCTGGGTGCCGACACCCGCAAGCAGATTTTTGAGTTCCGGCTGGTGCTGGAAGTGGGGCAGGCGGCTTTGCTGTTTGCCCGCAAAACCGAGGAAGGCATTCAGAAACTTCAGGAGGTGGTGAAGCGGGAAAGTCAGGTGAGTTCCATACCGGAAAAGGTCGAATGCGAAATCGCATTTCACTCCACCTTGTATGAAATGGCCGGGAATGAAACCATCAAACGGTTTCAGACGATGCTTATGCCGGTTTTCGAATACGTAGTTGAATACGAAACCAGCCACCAGTTTCACGCCGTCGGTTCCGTCACGCACCAGGACCTGATTAACATCCTGAAAACCGGCACACCAGCCGAATTTGCCAGTGGAATGCTGAAGCATCTGGAACCGCATTTTGTGCTGCTCTCCTGAAAAATTGTACTTCCAGTATACGGGATACGCTTTTCTGTTGTTTATTTAAAATAAATCTAAATTAAGTTGTTAGGTACGCGATCAGGGTTTTTCTTTGCCACTATTAATAACAAGTCTAGTTAATAATAGTCTGGAAGCCTATCCTGTAACTTAATGACAAAATATTTATTCTTCGCACTCTTCAGTTTAACCTGCTCACTCGCCTGGGCGCAGAAGGCCCAGATTCGCGGCAAAATCGGGGAAAAAGACAATACCGTATCGGTGAGTTATGGCTCACTACAACTTTTCGAAAAGGGCGTTTTCATAAAAGGGGTGATTGCCGGTGAGAACGGAGATTATCTTTTTGATAAACTGAGCAAAGGGTCTTATACCTTGAAAGCGAGCGGCATCGGCTACGAAAGCCGGGAACAGGGACCTATCGTTATCGAACGCGATAATCAGGTGATCAGTCTGAACATGGATCTGCTGCCCGCCGTATCACAACTTTCGGAAGTTGTGGTAAAAGGTGAGATTGGTGTGACCAGAATCGAACCGGGCAAGATCGTTTATCAGGCAGCGGATTTGCCGATTGCCAAAGGATCTTCGGTGGGGGATATGTTGCGGCTGATGCCATCGGTTGCGATGGGAGGCCCTCCGGGGGTGCCCCGCGACATTCGCTACCGGGGCCTGGAAAAATCGTATACGCTGGTGCTGATCGACGGAAAAAATGCGGGGATTACGGGGAATAACCGGGAAGTTGTGCTGAACCAGATTCCGGTTTCGGCCATTGAACGCATCGAGATTATTGCCAGTCCGGGCGCTCAATACGATGGCGACGGCATGAACGGGGTCGTCAACATCATTCTCAAGAAAAATTCGCGGTATGGGACCCATGGGCAGGCGATGGTCGGCATCAACAGCCTGGGCGGTTACAATGCTTCGTTGCAGGCTTCTCACAAATTTGGCAAAGGTGAGTTTTACGGGGCGTATGATCGCAACGAAGTGCTGCTCACCGGGGATAATTCCATGACAGAAACCAACCGGGTGACGGTGTTGAAAAATGGGGAGGTGACGGGTTATCAGGACATTTTTTCCAAAGAAAGCCGGAAAATAACGAGTGATAACATCAAACTGGGAACCCGCTGGGATTTGTGGAAAGGCGCCGATCTGAAAGCCGAATACGTGAGAGGATGGCAGCGGGAGCTTAAAATCAAAACCCAGGATACCAAAGTATTGAAAGCCGACCGCTCCTTTTCGAGCCGCACCCTGCGGACGGAAGATCAGACGGAAGACTGGAGTTTCAACGAATACATCCTCAATTTTTCGCAGAAACTATCGCCCAAAAGCCGGTTGACGGTTTCGTATAACCACGTCGATGGCGATTATCCCAAACCCAAATACCAGACCGATCAGAAGTTGAACGGTGAGGGGTTGCCGTCCGATGCCAAACCGGCTAAAACCAATACGTATGAGAATAATTACGACCGGAATGATTTCGTTCAGGCCGATTATTCACTGCATACCAATCACATTGTAAGCTGGAACGCCGGTTTAAAATACAGCAGCCGCGTCCGCGAAAACATTCAACTGGTCGACAAGTTCGACTACGCTAAAAACCAGTTTCTTCGGACCCAGAGCCCGGCCAATAACTTTACGAGTTCCGAAAAAATCATGGCCGGTTATGTGCAGTCGGCCATTACCAAAGGCCGGTTGCGGAGCGTGATCGGCGTTCGGGCGGAGTATACCGATTTTCACAACCAGACGCTCGAACAGAGTTATTCCACCCACGGCAATTATTTTATTCCGCTGCCCAGTGCGTCGTTTATCTTCAATCTGGATACGACACAATTCATCAAATTTTCGGTGGATCGGAAAATCCGGCGGGCCAGTTTTAAGGACCTGAGTCCGTTTGTCGATAGCTCGGATGTGGCTAAAATCAAAACCGGCAACCCGTTGTTGCGGCCGGAAAAAGCCTGGGGTTTTGAACTTGGCTACATGAAAACCGCAGCAAAATGGAATGTGGGCGTGAACCTTTTCCGACGCCAGATCGACGGCCTGATCCAGAAAGTGTTGTATGATGTGTCGCCGGGCGTAGTACTCGAAAAACCGGACAATTTCAATGCTGCTTACATTCAGGGCGTCGAGTTGATTGCAGCCGTTAAACCGTTATCGTTCTGGAGTATCAACGGAAGTTATTCCCGGTTCGACTCCCAGTTAAAAGACGAAAACCAGGGTGGGGGAGACGCCATCAAAGACCAGTTTGACTGGTGCGCCAAGCTGATTTCGGACGTGACGATCGGACGCAACACCTTTTTTCAGGTGGCCTGGAACGGCATTGGCCCCAAGGTTTCCAGCCAGAAAGAAGAAAAGACACTGGCGTATTGGGATGCCAGTTTATCCCGGTATTTTGTTCAGAAAAAAGTGGTGTTGAGCGTCCGCGTGATGGATGTATTCAACACGAACAACAAGCAGACCATCGAGTATACGACCGCCCAGACCAGCGAGAAAATCCAGGATATTCCGGGCCGTCAGGTTTTCCTTAATCTTTCGTACAGCTTCTGATATGAAAACAACAGGTTCGTTCAAACGGCTAAGCGGTCAACTCCACCTGTGGCTTGGGCTGGCGTCGGGGATCGTGGTTTTTGTGGTGAGCATTACCGGTTGCCTTTTCGTTTTTGAAGAAGAAATCCGGAACATTACCCAAAAGGAATTTCGCTTTGTCGAACCGCAGAACCGCCCCAAACTCTCGCTGGCGCAGGCAACGGCGATGGTGACGCAACGGTTTCCCGACCAGAAAATCGAGCAGATCCGCTTGTTTTCAGCCGCCGACCGAACCATCATTGCCCGGCTGGTCGATAAAAATGCCGTGAGCAAAAAGAAACAGGGCAAAGAGGATGAGGAAGAATATGAAGGAAAGAGAACCGTCGTTTCACTGAATCCGTATACCGGCGCGGTGCTGGGACCGTGGAATATGGATCAGGATTTTTTGCACACGGTTGAAAAAATGCACAAGACCCTGTTGCTCGGAGAAGTTGGCAAATGGATTATCAAGGTAAACATCGTGATCTTCCTGGTCATGCTGATTTCGGGGCTGGTGCTGTGGTTTCCACGGAAGAAAAATCAGGTTAAAACTGCTTTTACGCTGAAATTCGATGCCAAATGGCAGCGGATCAATTACGATTTCCACAACGTTCTCGGTTTTTACTTCGTCTTTCCGCTCTTGCTGATCACTCTCACGGGAATCTGGTGGGCCATAAAACCGTCGCAGAAACTGGTGTATGCGGTTTTGGGCGATACCAGAAAAGAGATGAAAAAGCCGGTTTCCGTCGTTCAGCCGGGGCGAGCGTTCAGTCCGGTGCAGGCTTTCGAAACCGTCGCGCCCCATCATCCCGGCTGGAACGAAGCACACATCAATTTTGCCAAACATTCAAAAGATGCGGTCAAGGTCAATCTGCGGTATCCGTACGAGATCGTTAAAAAACAGAACGTGTTCGAATTTGATCAATATTCCGGGAAGCTGCTGAAATCGGAGCTGTTCATTAACTATTCGGCCGCCGACAATGTGAAACATGCCAACCGGGATCTGCACACCGGCCAGGCTTTTGGCTTGTTTGGCAAGATTTTGATGTTTCTGGCCAGCCTGTTTTCGGCCACCCTGCCCTGGTCCGGTTTCCTGATCTGGTATCAGAAAAAATACAAAAAACCGGTAGCCCGGCCCCGGAGGGTTCCCGTTCCGGCCAGTCAGGAAGTGAAGCGAAAACCAGTTTATCAACCCCGCGTTCCGGTGAAAGCGTGACAAATCTTTGGGAAATTGCCCCAGAAACGGCCGAGAGGCCGTTTTTTTGCGTTTAAACCGGTTGCTTCCAAGCCCATTATCCGGATTGCGGGACCCGGTATGGCTCGTTCACTACCCGCTATGAGTTACCGTTGAAAGCCTGAATCGGGCGGTTCTACCTTTGTTGTGTTCAATCAGTCACACACCAACCAACACAACCAATCAGAATGAACCAATCGATCAGACTACTTACCTTTTTTCTTTGTTTTTCAGCGTTGACCGGGTTGGTATCCTGCGAGCGGGAAACGCCGGTTTCTCCACATCAATCCGCGACCGAACAACCCCAAACCGTTGGCCTTGACGATGAAATTCTGGTGGTGGCGTCCAAAAAATACACCTTGGTAAAACACGGCACGAAAACGCTGGCCTACGCTGCGGATGGGAAGTTAAAGAAAGTCACCTTCAGCCCCGGCCATTACATCGACTATACCTACCAGGATGGGGAGTTTCGGCGGGTGTTTACCAAAGAGTACAATGACAACAAGCTGGATGTGGCAACGACCTATTATATTCACCGGGCACAGGTTGCCGGAGGTTATCCGTACAAATCAAGTCCGCCCGCCGGGGCCTACTATAAAAATTATCCGGATCAGTGTTATCTGGTTAGCACCGAGAGGTATATGCACTACAAACAGGGGGATGAAATCATCAAAACGGAACACCTCTATACCTACAATGACAAAGGACAACTGGCGAGGATGGATTTGAGTAACTTTCAGGGCACGTATTATCCGAATAAACGCATCGACTTTGCCTACAATGCTACCGGTGATTTAACGAAGGCGACGGAGTTCAATGCCCAGAATGTGAAAATCCGTGAATCAACGTTCGAATACACGGCCTTTGGCGATCCGATCCGGAACGACCGGAATGCGCTAAACCCGGAGGAGATGCAGGTGGATCCGTATGTGATGGTTTTTGGCCAGTATAGCAAACACCTTGCACGGGGCAAAAAACGGGAAGCTTTTGCGCCGTATAGTTTGCTAAGCAATACGTATTACCAATACGTGATCAATGGCGATGGGTACGTTACAAAACAGGATACGTATACCCTTTTGAACGCTCAATTGATCCTTTCCACACCTTTCGAGTACACGGTTACGTTTCCCCGGATTGTGCAGTAAAGGGCGGATGATGAAGCCGGAACTAGTGTTTATGCCGTTCAAGGAAGCGCAATCGGCATCAACACTAGTTCGCTGAAACTGGTTTTTGTTCTTCAAAGGCTGATTAGTCTTTTTCAAAAGCGCTGAATGCGTGAATCAGTTTTGGGATGGCATCATCCGAGTGAAGCATTTTGGTGGCTTCCAGCGTCATTGTTGTGATTTCTGAAGCCCGCGCGCACATCTGTTTTTCAAAAGCGGCTATAGCGGTTTGAAGATCAGGAAAATGATTGTCAGAAAGACATTCTGCCAATTCAAACGCATCCTGCATGGCCATATTGACCCCTTCACCGGCATAGGGCGGCATCACATGGGCCGCATCGCCGAGCATGGTCAGGTTGGGCAGTGGCGTCCATTGCTGGTCGATGGGGTAATGGTATTGGGGCCGGGGTACGAAGGAGACGTCGTCGCTTTCGAACAATTCCTGCCAAGTGGGATCCCAGGATGCAAACGCCATTTTAAACCAGTCGAAGACTTGCGCCTTGCTGCTGAAATCAATACCGCTCTCCCGAACCCAGTATTCAGGCACCTTACAACCGGTATAAAAGGAAAGACTGCCATCCCCTTTGGTACTCAAGATCAATGATTTTTGGTCGCCAAAAGCAAATACTTTTCCACCGTTCAGAAGATGCGTCAATCCCGGTGCATTTTTTTGGGAATGATACACCGTGCCTTCTACGATGGTGATACCTGCATAAACCGGTTTGATCGCGGTAATAAAAGGGCGAATGGCAGACCGTGCGCCATCAGCCGCGATGACGAGATCCGCAGTGGCACCGGTGCCGTTTTTAAACTGCAAGTGCCAGTCGTCCTGTTGCGCTGTCATAGCAACCAGTTGACGATCCCAGACGACGGTTTCGGGGTGTAAGGAAGCCAGAAGTATATTTCGGAGCGGCCCACGGTCTATTTCCGGGCGGTTTTCCTCAAAATCATCTCCGGCATGCGTATCCATTTTGACTTCCAGGTGTTTATCCAAAATCCGCAGTTTGCCTGCCTCCGGGCGGTAATTGGCGTAAAAAGCATCGATTAATCCCGCCCTGCGAAGGGCTTCCAGTCCTGATTCTTCGTGCAGGTCGAGCGTGGCACCCTGAACCCTGACTTCGGCATTGAAATCCCTTTCGTATACCTTTACCGTTGCTCCGCTAAGTTGTAAAAGCCGCGCCAGGATTAAACCACCGGGTCCTCCTCCTACGATTGCTATTTTTTTGTTATTCAACAACATGGTCTGAAACGTTTGTTTTAGGCAACAAAACTATTTCTTCGGCAAGGTTGAAAATTGTATAAATCGGTCGTTTTCGTTTTTGCTCAGTTCCCGTGGTGTCACACCGGCGAACTTTCTGACATTTTTAATAAAATGGGACTGATCCGTGAAGTCCTGTTCGGGAAAAAGCTTGCCTTCTTTGAGTTGCCGGAAAGAAGCCCTGAACCGCAGAATCGTGCAGTACGCTTTGAGGGAGATGCCGAATCGCTGGTTGAAATACCGGTTTATTTGTCGGCTACTCCAGTTCACGGTTTCAGCAATCTCCTGAATCGGAATTGAGCCATCAGAAGAATACATGAGCGCAAAGAGGTTTTGCTTTCGGGGGTCTATATCGGCGGGTAGCTGACTGATAAAATGGTTGCTAAGGACACCACAAAAGTGATCGAATGCCTGGAAGTCGCGGGTCGTAATGCCGAAATAATCCGGTGGTAAACGGTACGCGGAATTGACCAGCGTGGGAAACTTTCGATCAAAGAGGTAGTCAACAGCGAGTAATTTGAAACTAACGGCAAACAAACGGCTTCCCGGAGTCAGGCTCGCGTGCGAAGGCTCGCTTCCCAGTCCCAACAGGGTGAGGTCGTACGGTTCAAGAAAAGAGAAAAAGAGGTCAATTCTGCCATCCGGCACAATGATCACCGGTTTTTCCTGATCAGAATGATTGGACAGCATCCAAAAGCTATCGACGAAATCAGAAAGCGGGGCATCCGGTTTGATTTCCTGGTATTCAATTCCTGTCATTGTCGGCATGGTCGTGTCAAGTCGCCAAGGGCGGCCATATGACCGTTAACCTACCGGAAAAAAACTAAAAAAACGTAGGTTGCCCGGAAAATCGACTCATTTCCCGGATCAAAGTTTGCCAAGCGGTTTCGGACGAACTTCGGGGTGTCGCCCAGCCCAAACGCCAGTTTGTCTGCGAAGTGAAAACCGGCTGGCAGGCTACTTACCGATTCAGACCCGGCAACTATCAACCCGAAGACCCCCGTTGTTGATTCTGGTTGGGAGGGAGTGGGAAGCTCCGCTACTTTTGAGTAAGCCATTCAATCAAAACCTCTATAGCGGGTCGAAATCTGAAAAGATGATCTATGTAATTGATAATAAGTAGTGTGTATTTAGTAGTGTTTAAAACGCCTGGCCTTGGCCGGGTGTTTTTTTGTGCCGCTGGATAAGAACCGGAAACGACTTACCGGGCTTTTGCCACAAGTTATGGGTCGGAAACGACCAGTTATTCATCCGTTCTTTCAAAAGAGCGCAATTAGCTCTACTTTCGATTAAAGATTTCACTATAGCTTTAAGGACATCAACCAGACTAAACGTGTCAAAACATGAGAAAAATAAAACGGCGGATCAGGAAAGAAAGGCGTTAGAAGAAGAGCTCGAAACCGAACGAGCCATCAATTTTTTTGCGATTTCACTCATTGATCAAACAACCGTCGAAGAGGTGCTGTGGGACGTTGCGAAAAACTGCATCGCCCGGCTTAACTTCGTCGACTGCGTGGTTTATCTGCTGGATGAGAAACGGAACGTGCTGGTGCAGAAAGCCGCCCACGGACCCAAAAATCCCCGGTCGTACGAAATTCTCCAGCCCATTGAAATACCCATCGGGCAGGGAATAGTAGGCTCGGTGTTGCTGACGGGAAAAGCCGAGATCATCGGCGACACCTCGCAGGACCCCCGCTACCTTCGGGACGACGAAATGCGGTTTTCCGAAATTACCGTGCCGATTCTGCTGGAAGGAAAGGTGATCGGCATCATCGACGCGGAACACCCCGACAAGAACTTTTTTCAGTCCCGTCATCTGCACATTCTGACGAGCATTGCCCGTCTGTGTGCCCAGAAAATCCGGCGTGTGCAGATCGAACGGGCGTATCAGCAAACCGAGCGGCAATTGCTGGAAAACAACAAACGGATTGCGGAAACCAAGCTGCTGGCCCTGCGGATGCAGATGAATCCGCACTTTGTGTTCAACAGCCTGAATGCCATCAATAAATTTATTCTGCAAAACGAGGTGGACGAAGCTTCGCTGTATCTAACCAAGTTTTCGCGGTTGATGCGGCAGATGATTGATAACACCCAAACCGAGTGGGTGTCGTTGCGCAGTGAACTGAAGGCCTTGCAGACATACATTGAACTGGAACAGTTGCGGAGTGATAATACTTTTGACTTTTCACTGGTGATCAACCCCGCCATCAGCCAGGACACCGTTCACGTGCCACCATTGCTGTTGCAGCCGTATGTCGAAAATGCGATCCGGCACGGGTTGTTGCAGCAGAAAACCGAAAAACCGCTTTTGCAGATTGATTGTCAGCAGATGGCCGGTTTTCTGGTGATCTGCATCGCCGACAACGGCATTGGCCGCGAAGCGTCGCAACAGTCGCAGGTCAACGGATTGATGGCCCACAAAGCCCACGGCAGCCGGATTGCGGAAGAACGATTGCAGATTGTCAATGAAATTTACGGCGTCGATGCCCGGATCGACGTGGCCGATCTGGTCGATTCGGTGGGAGCGCCAGCGGGAACCTGTGTTACGTTTACCATGAAACTCAAACAACCATGACAGCCATTATTGTCGATGACGAAAAACATTGCCGGGACGTACTTGCCCTGTTGCTCCAGCGGTTTTGCCCGCAAGTGCAGTTGCTGGCGTCCTGTGTGGATGGAATCGAAGGCTACCAGGCCGTTGAAATGCACCACCCGGACCTAGTTTTTCTGGACATCGAAATGCCCGGCATGAGCGGATTCGATATGCTCGAAGCCTGCCGTTTCAATACATTCGACGTTATTTTTACAACTGCCTACAACGAATACGCCATCAAGGCCATTCGGCACAACGCGCTGGATTATATCCTGAAGCCCATCGATAAAGATGAACTGGTGAAGGCCGTTCAGAAAGCCGAACAGGAGCGGCTGACCCGGACCCCGGCCAAAGTCGAGAGTTTTGTCGACTACCTGCACCGCCAGAAAACCGGTGACCGCATCGCGTTGCCCACGCTGGAAGGACTGCAAATTATCAACAGTGAAGAAATTTACTACTGCGAATCGGACGGCGGTTACACCCGGTTTTTCCTGACCAATGGCAAAATCGTTCTGATTTCCAAGACGTTAAAGGAGGTTGAAGATGTGCTGGAAACCAAGGGCTTCTGCCGCGTTCACCACGGCTACCTCATCAACCTGCGTTACGTTCAGCGTTACATCCGGGGCGATGGGGGCGAGGTGATCATGGAAAACAACAAGAACATCCCGGTGTCGCGGAACAAGAAACAGGAGTTTCTGAACTTGCTGGAGAAAATTTAAGGGCGGTTTTCGGTTCACGTCGACCCGTTGTAATACGGTCTACAGCATTTATTCCGGTTTCGGATGGCCCACAGACGTCGGCTGGCCGAAACCGGATATTTTTGTAATTTGCCCCTGAATCCTAACGCCTTACCGAAAATTATGAAACGAAGTATGTTGTCGGTCCTGCTGACCGGGCTTGCCGGTGTCGCTTTCGCCCAGACGCCTTATCCCACCATCGGTTCCATCGAGCGACTCGACCCCAAACTGGATGCACTGATTGCGAAAGGCGCCCAAATGGACGTGCTGGCTTCCGGCTTCGTCTGGTCCGAAGGGCCCGTCTGGGTCAGGGAGGAGGGCGGTTATCTGCTGTTCTCGGATGTTCCGCAAAATACGGTTTACAAATGGACGGAGAAAGACGGTTGTGTGCCGTATATCAAACCGTCGGGCTACACCGGCGTTGGCCACTACAGCGACGAACCCGGTAGCAACGGTCTGGCTCTGGACGGCAAAGGAAGGCTGATTTCGGCAGAACACGGTGACCGGCGCGTCTCGGCGCTGGTGTTGGGGGGCGCATCGGGGGGCAAAAAAACGCTGGCGGACCATTACAAGGGCAAACGATTCAACAGCCCTAATGATGTGGCTCCGCATTCGAACGGCAGTGTGTATTTTACCGATCCGCCCTACGGTTTGCCGGACCGGGAAAAAGATACCAAAGCGCGGGAACTGGACGTTTTCGGCGTCTACCGGGTGGAACCAGACGGCAAAGTGACCTTGCTCATCAGCGACCTCACCCGCCCGAACGGAATTGCCTTTTCGCCCGACGAAAAAACGATGTACATTGCCCAGTCGGATCCGGAAAAACCGTATATCATGGCCTATCCCGTTCAGGCCGACGGAACGGTGGGCAAAGGGCGGATTTTTTACGATGCCAGTGATGGAATAAAACAAAAACTGCCGGGTTTGCCCGATGGTCTTAAAGTCGATAAAGCTGGCAATGTATGGTCGAGCGGGCCGGGTGGCATACTCGTCGTTGCGCCCGACCGGGCCGACGGTCCCGGCAAGCTGCTGGGCCGGATTCGGACCGGCGTCGCCACGGCCAACTGCGCCTTCGGCAACGACGGCTCGACGCTCTACATTACCGCCGATATGTACCTCATCCGGATCAAAACCCTGACTAGAGGCCTCTAAAACCTGCCATCGATTTCCTCCCCGGAACCCCGGATCAAAGCCGGGGTTCCGGGGAGCCAGTCACTTTATTCTTAACTCTTCACTCATAATTCTTCACGCTGTTCTTAATCTCGCTATATTTGTACTGAAGCTGGTATGAAATGTGTAGTGAGGATTTCTGGGTTATAAGGTTATGATTGAGAACAGAAAATACATTGTCATCGGCGTTTTCTGTCTGGTTGGGCTGGTCTATCTGTCGCGTTTGTTTTATCTGCAAATCCTGGATGACAGTTATTCACTGGAATCGTCGAGTAACTCCATAAAACGGGTCATCGAAATCCCGTATCGCGGTCAGATTTATGACCGGAACGGGAAATTTATGGTCTACAATACGCCGGTGTACGATCTGTACGTCACCCCCCAAAAAGTACAAATTCCGGATACCGCTGCCTTCTGTCACTTGCTGAGCCTGGAGCGTACCGAATTTGACAGCATTATGGCGGCAGCCAAGGCGCATTCTTACCGAAAACCGTCGTTGTTTTTGCGGCAGTTGTCGAAAGAAGATTTTGCCCGGATTCAGGATGCCTTGGTCGATTATCGCGGTTTCGAGCACGTCACAAGTTCGATGCGGACGTATCCGGCCCACACCATGGCGAATGCGCTGGGCTACGTCAGCGAGGTCAGCCGCAAGCAGCTCGACGAACAGGAAACACCATATTACCGCCAGGGTGATTATATTGGACGAAGCGGCCTGGAAGAACAATACGAATCCGTCTTGCGGGGGCAGCGGGGCATCAAATTCGTGATGCAGAACGTCCACGGTGTGGTGAAAGGCTCCTGGAAAGACGGCGCGTTCGATTCGCTGGCCATTGCGGGCAAAAACCTGCATACCGGGATCGATGTCGAAATTCAGCAGTATGCCGATACGCTGATGCAGAACAAAGTGGGCAGTGTTGTCGCCATCGAACCATCGACTGGCCAGGTATTGTGCATGGTGTCGGCCCCAACCTACGACCCCAACTCACTGTCGAGCCGGTTTTTTTCCAAGAGCTACTCCAAACTGGCCAAAAATCCCTATAAACCGCTGATCAACCGCCCGGTAATGGCGAGTTACCGGCCCGGATCGACCTTCAAACTGATTCAGGCGCTGGTGGCTCTGCAGGATGGCGCGGTGTCGCCCGGTTCGATTTTCAGCCACGCTGGTTCGCCGATGAAGTGCCACTGCAACCGGTCCGGTCGGTTGAATCTTTCCGGGGCCGTTCAATATTCCTGCAATCCCTACTTCTACCACGTTTTTCGGCGGCTGCTCTACAACAACGCGGAACGAAACACCTTCAAGGCGTCGGCGATGGGCTTGCACCATTGGCACGATATGGTCTCGAAGTTTGGGATCGGGAGTCGGCTCGGCATCGATTTGCCGAGCGAACTGAGAGGAAGTTTGCCGGATGCGGAGTTATACGACAAACTTTACGGAGAAAAGCACTGGAAATTTTCGACGGTTTATTCCCTCAGCATCGGCGAAGGCGAGTTGCTGATCAACCCGTTGAAAATGGCTAATGTGGCCGCGATCATTGCCAACCGGGGCTGGTTCTACACCCCCCACATCGTGAGTGGCATTGGTGAGCCAGGGAAAGGAATTGACCCGAAATACCTCGAAAAACACGATGTCGGCATTGATCCGCGCCATTTTGAAATCGTCGCGGAAGGGATGCAGGGCGCGGTTGAACACGGCACTACCACCTTGGCTGCCGTGATTCCGGGCATTACGATGTGTGGAAAAACCGGCACTTCCCAAAACAAAAAAGGGAAAGATCATTCCATCTTTGTTGCCTTTGCGCCCCGCGAAAATCCGAAAATTGCCATTGCGGTTTTCGTTGAAAATGCGGGTTGGGGTGGAATTGCCGCAGCGTCGGTGGCTTCGCTCGTGATCGAAAAATACATCAAACGACGGGTCGATAACCACGCGCTGGACAAGAAAGTGAAGGAAGCCAACTACCTTCCCGCGATTACGCCACCTAAAAAACCGGCACCCAGAAAGTTTGTAGAACCGCCGAAGGACAGCACGGCCAAACCGATGATCGTGAAAACCGTTCCTGCCCGACCAGTGGCACCTGCCCCACCGGAAACCCACTCGCTGGCTTCCCGGCCAGTGACTACCAACGGAAATTAAGTATTCATCGTCTATAAGCAGACCGGCGACCCGGTCATCATTCCTTTGGTTTCGAGAGAACCACAAATTACGCAAAACATCGATTGGGTAACGCTCATGCTCTACATTGCCTGCGTGTTGATGGGCTGGCTGAACGTGTACGCGGCCGTTTACAGCCCCGAAACCCAGACGAACCTCTTCGATATGTCCACGGAAGCGGGTAAACAATTGATGTGGATTGGTACAACGGTATTGCTCATTATTGCCATTCTGGTGATCAACTACCGGTTTTGGGATACATTTGCCTTTGTCATCTACGGCATTACGATTCTGTTGTTGTTACTGGTGTTGGTAGCGGGATCCAATGTCAACGGTTCGCGGTCGTGGTTTAAACTGGGGGCTTTTTCCATTCAACCTGCCGAGTTTTCCAAACTCGGTACGGCTTTGGCCCTGGCGCGATATATCGACTATCCAAACGTCAACCTGACCAAACTGAAAGACCAGCTCTCGTGTGCGGGGATCATTGCCTTGCCGGCCTTGCTCATCATTGCGTCGAACGAAACTGGCTCGATGCTGGTGTTTGCCTCCTTCATCATCATGCTCTACCGCGAAGGGCTGCCAGGAATTTACCCGCTGATCGCCATTGTGATCGTGGCCCTGTTCATTCTGACGCTGATTGTGCCAAAATTCATTTTGTTTGGGGTTATTCTGGCCCTCGGTCTGCTGGTTTTCTTCCTGACGCCCCGCTACCAGCGTTCGGTGCAGAATGTAATGGTTATCGGCATCACGGCGGTTTCGATGATTGCGATTGTGGCCGGTGTCGATTTCTTTGTGAACAGTGTATTGCAAAAACACCAGCAAAACCGGATCAAAGTATTGGTCAACCCGGCGGCCGATCCGCTGGGCGTGGGCTGGAACGTGACGCAGGCCAAGATTGCCATTGGTTCCGGGCGATTACAGGGAAAAGGTTTTCTGGAAGGGACCCAAACCAAACTGGACTTTGTACCCGCACAAAGTACGGATTTCATTTTCTGCACCATTGGCGAGGAACACGGTTTTATTGGCAGTGCGGTTGTTTTAAGTATGTTTGTTTTTCTATTGTGCCGGATTGTAATCCTGGCCGAAAAACAACGAACGCGTTTCGCCCGGGTGTATGGGTATTCGGTGGCCGGTATTCTCTTTTTTCACCTGATGATCAACATCGGGATGACAATTGGCCTGATGCCGGTCATCGGCATTCCGCTGCCGTTTTTCAGTTACGGCGGTTCGTCACTCTGGTCGTTTTCGATTCTGCTGTTTATTTTCCTGAAACTGGATTCCCGCCGGGTAGGAATGTTTACGCGGTAAAGGAACAAGGTAATTCCCAATGTAAAATGATGAATGCTAAATGTAAAAGTGTTTCAAATCGAGCACTTTTACATTTAGCATTCATCATTTTACATTGGGAATTACCTTTCTAAACCACCTTCACCGCAATCCGATGGCAGGCATTGTTGCAGTAGCCTTCCGGATTCCATTGGGGCATCACCATCGGCTGTGAAACCCCCGCATCGTCGACGGCCCGCGCCCAGATTTCATAGTAGCCTTTCTGCGGAAGTTTCAGCTCTGCCGTCCACTGCTGCCAGGCCAGCCGGTTTTTGGGGCTCTGGAGTTTGCAGGGTTGCCACGTACTGCCGAAGTCGAAGGAAACCTGCATGGTTTTCACCGCCCGGTCGCCCGCCCAGGCGTGGCCACGCAGGCTGATCGACTGACCCAGATCCACCATCGCCCCGGTTTTTGGAAACGTGATGAGGGATTTGACCGGCATAGATTCGATGATCTTGAACTGATCCTCCGGCGGATCGACACCCGGCTGAACCGGATTGATCGGTACTTTGTAGCTTTTTCCGGTCATTTTTGCCCCATCGTGTACCTTGTTGCGAATGGAAATCGTGTGTAGCCACTTGCCCGAAACCGAAGCCGGCCAACCGCCAATCACCAGCCGCAACGGGTGGCCGTGCGTCAGCGGAATGTCCTTGCCATTCATGGCCCAGGCCACCAGCGTTTCGTCTTCCAGCGCTTTTTTGATCGGAATACCCCGCGAAATAACCGGTTTGGTGGCGTCCTGGCTGATGTGTAAATCTTTGCCGTAATACCCGATGTAAACCGCATCGTCTTTCAAACCGACATCCGCCAGAATGTCTTTCAGCCGGACGCCCGTCCATTCGGCACAGCTTACGGCACCGTCGCTCCACTGGTTTCCGGCGGTTTGGGGGGCGTAACCCGCCCGCCCATTCCCGGCGCATTCGAGCACCAACTGGTACGTATAGGTTTTAAACTTCTTCTTTAAATCGCTGAGGGAATAGGTTTTAGCCGCTTTAACGGATTCGCCGTTGATGGTAAGCTTCCAATTGGCTACATCAATGCTTTCGGGAATCAGTCCATTGTTCCGGATGAACATTTTATCGGCGGGTGTAATGGCATCGTCGAGCAAATGGGCGGGTGGTTCAACGTTCCACGGTTTATCGTTCAGCACGATCAGGTCCTTGTTTTTGATCAGCATCGGATTCGGTTCCTGAAAAGCAAGCGGGAGGTAACCGGTTGGCAGGCGGTCGGCGAAGGCGATTTTGGTGCCCAACATCCCGGCCATTGTGGCCAGCGTACTTTTTTTGAGAAAACCCCGACGGTTGAAGAGCGATGATCGATTCATGAAAGCAATTGAAAAGATTGGGTTGAATAGCTCAAAAGTAATAAAAAAAGACCTACAGGGCGCTTTCGTCCTTGCAGGTCTCTCAAATCAGTCGTGTAAATCAGGTGTTATACGACGGCTTCGCGGTGAATGATCGCGCCCCGATCCGGGCCGGTCGAGATAAAGCTGATCGGCAGACCCAGTTCGGCTTCTAAAAAATCGATGTAAGCAGCCAGTTCGGTCGGCACTTCTTCGTAGATATGAAAGTTAGCCAGATCGGTTTTCCAGCCTTTAAATTCCTTGTAAACCGGGACGACAGCCGTATCACACAGGTCATAAGGCAATTGTTCCGTAATTGTGCCGTCCGGCAATTGATAATGCGTACAGATGTTGATGGTATCGAAAATGTTCAGAACATCGACCTTCATCATAATCAGTTGCGTCACGCCGTTGATCATGATGGCGTATTTCAGCGCGGGCAGGTCGAGCCAGCCACACCGGCGGGGGCGACCCGTCGTAGCGCCGAACTCCCGGCCTTCCGCCCGCATCCGTTCGCCGGTTTCGTCCGACAATTCTGTGGGGAAAGGGCCGCTGCCAACGCGCGTGCAATAGGCTTTGAAAATACCGAACACCTCCCCAATTTGCCGGGGCGCAATGCCCAGGCCGGTGCAGGCACCCGCCGACATCGTGTTCGAACTGGTTACGAAAGGATAGGAGCCAAAATCAATGTCGAGCAGTGATCCCTGCGCACCTTCCGCCAGCACTTTCTGTCCCACAGTCAGGGATCGGTTGATTTCGTATTCGCTTTCGACCAGTTGAAACTGCTTCATGAATTCAACGGCTTCGAAGAATTCCGCTTCGGCCTGTGGCAAAACCGACTGGTAATCAAACTGATGATGATCCAACGTAACTTTGTGGAGGTCAACCAGTTTGGTGTATTTGGCGCGGAAGTTCGGCGAAAGCACATCGCCCACGCGCAGACCCTGACGGGCTACTTTGTCCTGGTAGGTTGGACCAATTCCGCGCAGGGTCGAACCGATTTTCGATTCGCCTTTGGACAGCTCATAAGCCGCGTCCAGCAGGCGGTGGGTGGGCAGAATAATCGATGCTTTTTTGGAAATAAAGAGGTTACGCGTCAGATCGAGCTTGTATTTGGCTAAACCGTCGATCTCTTTCCGGAACACGATCGGGTCGAGAACGACGCCGTTTCCGATGATATTTTTAATGTCGGTCCGGAAAATTCCCGACGGAATTTGGTGCAGGACGTGCTTATAGCCGTCGAATTCCAGCGTATGACCGGCATTTGGTCCACCCTGAAACCGGGCCACCACTTCGTACTGCGGGGCCAGTACATCCACAATTTTCCCCTTACCTTCGTCGCCCCATTGCAGGCCGAGTAATACATCTACCATAATAAAAAATTAAAAAATGACTGCGTTCATCGAGTTAGGTTTTAGTCGTTGAAACGAAGTGTTTGGGGGTTAGTTGCCCGACAACTAGTCAGTACGTTATCAAATAAATAGGTTCAGACCACGTTGCATACCTTAGCTTTTGCCATGCGGATGATGTGTTCCAATTCCATGAAATGGTTCAATTCCTTTTGCTCCTCTTCGGTTGCGTGGCCTGCTTTCTCTTTTTGCAGGAGTTCGTAAAAACGATTACGAAGTTCATCTGAAGCCTTGAATGCCAGAATCTGCTCCGGAGTTACTCCGGCTGAAATAAGATCAGTAAATTCAGCGTAGGCGTTCATAAACACTACTCACACAAAAATATAACAATTCGATTCGTTCACCGACCGGTTACGAAACCAGCGGTCGCCCGCCGTGTTCCTGAAGATCTTTTTCCTCCTCGCTTTTGGACCGGTTTTCGCAATGGTCGCGCTGGCAGCTTCCGTAGAAAATCAGCGAGTGGTGCATCACGTTGAATTTCAGCATGTCACCCACCAGCGACTGAATGTTCTGGACGCGTGGATCGCAGAACTCCATCACGTGGTGGCAATCCGTGCAGATAATGTGATCATGCTGCTTGTAGCCGTACGACTTCTCGTACTGGGCCAGATTTTTTCCAAACTGGTGTTTCGTTACCAGATCACAATCCACCAACACATCGAGCGTGTTGTAAACCGTCGCCCGACTGACCTGGTATTTCTTATTTTTCATTGAGATGTAGAGTTCATCGACATCAAAATGATCTTCACGGTTATAGATCTCTTCCAGAATAGCGAAGCGTTCCGGGGTTTTCCGCAGGGCTTTGCTTTCTAAATATGCCGTAAAAATTTTCTTTGCGGCATCGAGGTTGGCTTGTTTCGCTATGGGCATAACTTCACATTTATGAATTCCGGAGTTCGGTGTGTTGAGCTTAAGGAGCTGGTAGTAAGGTGTATACGAGACTATTTGCCCCCATATCCATTCACTCCAAAATCCCAGAACTCGCTAATGCAGTACAAAATTAATCAAACCGGGCTACTTTCACGACTCCGTCGACTTTTTCGAGTTTTTTCATCAACTCTTCAAGGTGACGGGTGTTGTGAACGTATAACTTCAGGGTGCCTTCAAAAATTCCGTCTTTCGAGTCAATCGTGATCGACCGGATGTTGATGTGCAGTTCGTTGCTGATGATTTTGGTTACGTCATTCACCAGACCCACGCGGTCGGTGCCCGTGATCCGCAAACCGGCCAGAAAAGCCAGGTCGCGCTGCGACGTCCACTTGGCCTTGATAATCCGGTTGCCGTGGTTCGACATCAGTTCGACGGCATTCGGGCAGGTGGTTCGGTGAATTTTGATGCCTTCGTTTACCGTCACAAACCCGAAAACGTCGTCGCCCGAGATCGGATTGCAGCACTTTGCCAGCGTGTAATCGATCCGGTCCATGTCTTCGCCGATCAGCAGCATGTCGGCGTCGGCCCGCTCGCCGTGGAGTTTTTTCAGTTCTTTTTCAAACTGTTTTCCGTCCTGAAGCGTGTCGGTATTGAGTTTGTTCTGGCGGTTTTCCTTGGATTCCTTGTCCGACTTGAACCGCTTCAGTTCCTGAACATCAATGTGTCCCTTGCCGACGCGATAAAAGAAATCGTTGGACGTTTTGGAACCGAAATACGCCCGAAGCTGATTCAGCACTTCGTTCGTCATTTCCAGACGAAGCGTTTTCAGTTTCCGGGCCACGGCTTCGCGCCCATCCGTAATGTGCTGCTTGTTCTCCTCCTTGATGAGGTCTTTGATCTTGGTTTTGGCTTTCGATGTCACCACAAACCGCAGCCAGTCCTCGTTCGGTTTTTGCTTGTTGGAGGTAATGATCTCGACCTGATCACCGTTGTTCAGCACATGACTGAGCGGGACCAGCGTCGTATTGACCTTGGCCGCCATACACCGCGCCCCAATCTGGGTGTGAATGTCGAAGGCAAAATCCAGTGCCGTGGCTCCACGCTGCAAAACCTTCAAGTCACCTTTGGGCGTAAAGACGAATACTTCCTCGCTGTACAGGTTACTCCGGAAATCGTCCAGAAACTCGATGGCCCCGGTTTTTTCGTTGCTGGCCGATTCGAGCATTTCGCGCACCTGACTGATCCAGGTTTCGATGCCGCGCCCGGTCTGGGTTTCGTTGCCTTTGTATTTCCAGTGAGCGGCATAACCTTTTTCGGCGATTTCGTTCATGCGTGCCGTCCGGATCTGCACTTCCACCCACTGCCCGGCTTTGCTCATGACCGTCGTGTGCAACGACTCGTAGCCGTTGGCGCGGGGGGTGCTGATCCAGTCTTTCAGCCGGTCGGGGTTGGGTTTGTAATGATCGGTTACGACGGAATAGGCCTGCCAGCAACCGGCTTTTTCGCTTTCTGGCGGCACGTTCAGAATGATCCGGATGGCAAACAGATCGAAGATTTCCTCGAACGGTTTTTTCTGCTTACTGAGCTTGTTGTAGATGGAATAAATGGACTTGGGGCGGCCTTTCACCACAAAATCGTAGCCCATTTCTTTCAAATCTTCCTCAATTGGCTCAATAAAGCGGGCGATGAAGCGATCCCGGGCGGTCTTGGTTTCCCGCAGTTTCCGGGCAATGTCCTTGTAGGCTTCCGGTTCGGCGTATTTCAGATACAGATCCTCCAGTTCTGATTTAATCGCGTTCAACCCCAGCCGGTGGGCCAGGGGCGCGTAGATGTAAATCGTTTCGGAAGCAATTTTGAGCTGTTTGTCGCGGGGCATCGAGTCGAGCGTCCGCATATTGTGCAACCGGTCGGCCAGTTTGATCAGGATCACCCGCACATCATCCGATAACGTCAGCAGCATCTTGCGGAAGTTCTCGGCCTGTTGCGAGGTGCCGTATTCGAATTTACCCGAAATCTTGGTCAGGCCGTCGATGATCCTGGCAACCTTCGGACCGAAGAGCCGGTCGATGTCAGCAATGGTCATGTCGGTATCCTCCACGACATCGTGCAGCAGGGCGGCAACGATGGAGGTGGTTCCCAATCCAATTTCTTCAACGGCAATCTGGGCAACGGCGAGCGGGTGATAGATATAGGGTTCGCCCGACCGTCTGCGCATGCTCTGATGGGCTTCCAGGGAAGTATTGAACGCCTTTTTGATCAATTTGGCGTCATTATCCTTCAACATCGGTTTCGCTTCCCGCAGTAACCGGCGGTAGCACTTCAAAATTTCTTTCCGTTCCTGGTCAAGATCAATGACCGGTTCAGCGGTTATGTCCATAGGGGTGCGTCCTTCTTCTTGGGTTATACGCTGCATCACTTTCGGGTACAGGATATACATTAATATTAGAAAACTGGCTTAGCAAATCAAAGGAATAGTTAGAAAAAATAATCCTCGTTCAGGAAGTGGTTGCTCAATACAGAAATCATTTGTACTTTTGCAGGCCAAAATTAGTTTGGGAGTTAGAACAGGACGGGCTTTGGGCGCGAATACAGAACGCTTCACTCCCCTAACGACTAAAAGCCCAAACTAGATATTCGCGGGCGTGGCGAAATTGGTAGACGTGCCAGACTTAGGATCTGGTGCCGCAAGGCATGGGGGTTCGAGTCCCTCCGCCCGTACAAGTTTTAATTGTGAATGAGTGAATTAGCGAATGAGCGAATAGATTTTTATCTCTATATCCGCGTTTGTTAATTCACTCATTCTTTCATTCACTCAATCACTCAATATTTTTCTGTGGAAATTGCATTAGAAAAATCAACGGAAACCAACGCTTCGCTGAAAATCAAGCTTTCGAAAAGCGACTATCAGCCGGAAGTAGATAAGAAATTGAAAGACTACGGACGTCGGGCCAGCATCAAAGGGTTTCGTCCGGGTAAAGTGCCCACGTCGTTGATTCAGAAAATGTACGGCAAAAGTGTGCTGGTGGAAGAAATCAACGAGTTATTGAAAAACACGGTTAGTAACTACATCCGCGACCATAAATTGCAGGTGGTTGGCGATCCGCTGCCCGACCGCGAGCAGGCCGACGCCATCGACTGGGATAGCCAGAATGAGTTTGAATTCAATTATAACATCGGCCTGGCTTCGGACTTTGAAGTCGATTTCGACGCCTTGCCACCCGTACCGTCTTACGAAATTCAAGCGGGTGAAACCGAGTTGAATTCTACCATCGAAGAACTGAAAACCCGGTTTAGCGGTCAGGGGCACGTCGAAGAATCAGCCGAAGGCGACATGATTTACGGCGAACTGAAGCAACAGGCGAAAGAAGACGGCGAACCGTTTGCCACCAAAACCGCTTTCCCAACCAAGCAAATCGCGGCCGAAGAACTGCCGAAATTTGTGGGTCTGAAAAAAGGCGATACCGTCACCTTCGATATTCAGAAAACATTTGTTGACGAGAAAGCCCGCGGGCTGGCGACTGGCCTGAAAGGGGAAGAAGCCGCCAATCTGGAAGGTGAGTTTACCTTTACCGTCGATGACATTACCCGCAGCGAACCGGCGGAAATCGGCCAGGAGTTTTTCGATAAAGTGCTGGGGAAAGATGCCGTTGAAACGGAAGAGCAGTTCCGCGAAAAAGTGCTGGAAGTGATCAAAGGCAACTACGGACGGGAGTCAGCGACGCTGGAACGGCTTGATATTGAGCAGGCTTTGCTGGATAACATTACCATCGAACTGCCGAATGATTTCCTGAAGCAGTGGTTGCTGACCACCAACGAAGGCAGTGTGACGGAAGCCGAAGTGGAAGAGCAATACGATGCCTTCGCCCGTTCGGTGAAACTGCAACTGATCAAAAACAAAATTGCCAGCCAGAACGAGATCAACGTGACCTACGAAGACGTGCTGAACGTGACCCGGGGCATGGTGCGCGAACAGTTCGGCTTCTACGGCGATGATGAGTCGATGAACCAGAGCATCGACAAGATTGCCCAGCAGTATTTGATGGATGAAAAAGGCGAAAATTACATGAAAATGTACAACCGCCTGTCCGACGATAAAGTGATCGAGCTGATCAAAAGCAAGTTGACGCTGGAGCCGCGGACGGTTTCCGTGGATGAATTCAAGGAATTGGTGAGCACCCGCCAACCGGTATAATACTTACCCTGTTAGCGCCGGGCCGACGTTTCGGTTGTAAACCCTGACCGCGGTGGAGGTGTTGTTTAAAGAATCGGGTTTTAATTCCCACCCTGTCTGCGGTTATAAACCCTGACAGGGTGGGAATTAAAACCCGATTCGGTTTCGGTCGGTGGGTGGAATGAGATGGCGAACCACTTCGACTAGGGTCATATCTTCGGCTTTCCGTTTCCAGTAGGCCACTTCCATTCGCAGCTTTTCGATTTCCAGGTCTTTCCGCTCCTGCGCGGATTTCAGCGTTTCGACCTGGTGAACCACTTCGGCCGGGTACAATTCTTGGTGGGGCTGGATTTCTCCCGACAGCAATTGGGCGGCCGTGGTGCCGAGTGCCGTTGCAATTTGCTGCAAGCGCGAGAGCGTTACATCCGTTTTTCCCCGCTCAATGTCCCCGTAAGCGGTGGTGGAGAGGCCCAGCATATCGGCCATATTTTCCTGCGAATACCCCTTCTGTTGGCGCAGTAAACGGATTTGGGAACTTATCGTCATGACGTCTCAAGAAATTCTGATAATATAATAAGTCAAACCGACTATCAAAACCGGGTTTGATTGCCCATTTTTGTATCGTAACACGGACAAAGGGGAAGTTGGTTTCAAAACCGGTTTTCAGTCATCAACCTGCCTTTGTTCCGGAAAAAAAAACGAAGGCTGACAACCGGATACCAGAGAGTGCGTTAAGTTTGTATTTTCGTTGCGCTAAACAGAAGAATAATCAGTATGAATCAAGGAAATGAATTCCGCAAATTTGCCGTTCACCACATGGGTCTGAACGGGTTGACGGTGGATGGCTACGTGAACCATACCGTTGAAAATATGACCCGCTCCGTGATTGAAGAACGTCCGATGAACTTCCGCGAAGTCGACGTTTTCTCCCGGCTGATGGCCGACCGGATCATCTTCATGGGGATGGGCGTTGATGATAACATCGCCAACATCATTGTCGCACAGTTGCTTTTCCTGGAATCTGCCGATCCGAAAAAGGATATCCTGATGTACATCAACAGCCCCGGTGGCTCGGTGTATGCCGGTTTGGGAATTTATGACACCATGCAGTATGTCCGGCCCGACGTCGCCACGGTTTGTACGAGCCTGGCCGCTTCGATGGGTGCGGTATTGCTTTGTGGAGGAGCCGCCGGCAAACGCTCGGCACTGCCCCACGCCCGGGTGATGATTCACCAGCCATCGGGGGGAGCCCAGGGGCAGTCGGTTGATATCGAAATCACCGCCCGTGAAATTGTGAAACTGCGGGATGAACTCTACGAAATCATTGCGGATCACTCCGGAAAAACGAAGGAGCAGATCGAAAAAGATTCCGACCGCGACAAGTGGTTCCGGGCTGAAGAAGCCAAGGAATACGGCCTGATCGATGAGGTATTGCGTCGGGAAAAATAAGATCCGGAAGAATCGGATGCCCAAAACGGAAACTGTCTGCGACGGTTTCCGTTTTTTTTACCGGGAAAGTCACTATTTTAGCGTCTTCCTCTAAACTACGGCTATGAAAAAGAATATCCTGATCGGACTTGTCGTGTTATTCGTTGGTATTCAATTTATTCGGCCCGAAAAAAATGAAGGACCCGCAGATATGCCCCAGGACGTTACGCATTTTGTAACGGTACCGGATGCGGTGATGACCACCCTGAAACGGGCTTGCTACGATTGCCACTCCAACCACACAACATACCCCTGGTATGCCAGCGTCAGTCCGGTGAGCCTGTGGCTGGCCAATCACGTCGATGAGGGAAAGAGCGAATTGAATTTCTCCAATTTTGCCCAGTACGACAAAAAGCGCATGGATCACAAGCTGGAGGAAATGGCGGAAGAAGTGGAGGAAGGGCACATGCCTTTGCCAGCCTATACGCTGATTCATCAGGATGCCAAATTGAGCGAAGCCCAGCAGCAACTGATTGTCGAATGGGTCAAAACAGAGCGGGCGCGGCTGGGGGTCATTCCCGAAAAATAAAAAGTCTTCACAAAAAGCGGCTGGATTGGGGCGCAAAACCGGGTTCGGTTTGCTTTCCAGGCTCGTATCGTTTTCTGAATGCACCCTCATCAATTACCCAACCGAATTTTCTAGTATATTTGTTTTGGCACGACCCGGTTCCCCAGTGGGTTCTGCTTTTTTATCGGTTGAGCCGGAACCCGGCGGCTGATACCCAACGTTAAGCGAAAACGCGATCTAAATCGTTTAGAAAAATTTTTATGCCACAAGTGAGCTGTTCGTTCTGCGGACGACGGAAAAACGAGGTGTCCCTCCTGCTGTCGGGCATCGATGCCCATATTTGTAATTTCTGCATCGAGCAGGGCCATCAGGTGGTGCTGGAAGAAACCAAACCCAAACGGTCGAATCCGGAAGACCGCCCCAACTTCAATCTCGTCAAACCGATGGAGATGAAAAGTTACCTGGACCAATACATCATTGGGCAGGACGAGGCCAAAAAAGTAATGACCGTTGCCGTTTACAACCACTACAAACGGTTGATGCAGCCGCCAACGGATGACGAAATTCAGATTGAGAAATCGAATATTGTGATGGTTGGGGATACGGGAACCGGCAAAACCTATCTGGCGCGGACCATCGCGAAGATTTTGCAGGTGCCTTTCTGCATTGCCGACGCCACGGTCATTACCGAAGCCGGGTATGTGGGCGAGGATGTGGAAACCATTCTGACCCGTTTGTTGCAAGCCGCCGACTACAACGTCGAGAACGCCGAGCGGGGCATCGTTTACATCGATGAGATCGACAAAATTGCCCGGAAATCGGACAATCCGTCTATTACCCGGGATGTGAGCGGAGAAGGCGTACAACAGGCAATGTTGAAGCTGCTGGAAGGGTCCATCGTCAATGTGCCACCCCAGGGCGGTCGCAAACACCCCGACCAGCGCATGATTGCGCTCAACACGGAAAACATCCTGTTCATCTGCGGAGGAGCCTTTGACGGCATCGACCGGCACATCGGCAAGCGCGTGAATGCCCGGCCCATCGGTTTTTCGGGTGGCCGCCGGTTGAACGAATCGCTGGAGCGCGCGCATTTGATGCGGCACGTATCGGCGCAGGATCTGAAATCATTCGGTCTGATTCCGGAATTAATTGGCCGTTTGCCCGTCCTGACCTACCTCGAACCCCTCAGTTCTGAGGCTTTGCGCCGGATTCTGACGGAACCCAAAAACGCCATCACGAAGCAGTATGCCAAGCTGTTCCAGATGGAAGATATTCAATTGTACTGGGACGATCTGGCCCTGGATTATGTAGTCGATCAGGCGATGGTGTATAACCTGGGAGCCAGGGGATTACGCTCCATTTGCGAGTCGATCATTACGGATGCCATGTACGAACTGCCTTCAACGAAGGAAGTGAAGGAGTTGACCATCACAGTCGATTACGCCCGGGAGAAATTCGGGAAGTCGTCGCTGCACGTACTGCGGTCAGCCGCCTAGCCTGACGGACTAGAACCGGAATATTCCCGGTTCCAGTCCGTCAGATTTTTTTTGGGAAACAGAACAAATCCGGTTTTGGGAAGTTTTGGATACGAAGCAACCATCATGCTTCGTCAAAACCTCAATTATACCCGTATGAAAACTTCTTCCCGAAACGTGATTTATGCGTTGATCGCCACGGTTTTATTCAGCGCCTGCAGTCGTCCGTATGCCACTTACCAGAAAATGCCCGTTGAGCATTATGGCAGCCGGAAAACCCAAACCCCGGTAGCAGTGCCTACTGAAGTGGTGTCTGCTGAAAAAGCCCTTGCCACCACCCAACCAGACGCGGCAATTATCCCTTCTTCTTCTCTGCCTGCGGTCGTCGGCACACCCAGCACACCGTCAGCGGATGTAGCAAAAGCCAAAGCGGCCGTTGATCAGGTCGTCGCCAGCAGTGCCAACAAGGTAACGAGCAACAAGCTACAGAAAAGCATGGCCCGCATTCAGAAAATGCTGGGAGCTGAAAACACGCAAACGGCGATGGATGCCCGCAAAGCTGGTGTAGCCAAAAAAACCAATCTGGCCGAACGCTTGATGTTGAAAAACGTCGATAAAAAAATTAAAAGAGCCCTCGCACCCAATCACCCCAACGCACCCAAAGCCGTTAACGTCATCGTTACCGTGGGTGCCATTGTGGCACTGGTCGGTTTGATTTTATACTTAGCCACGACTTCCAACGCCATCGGGATTACGCTCCTCATTGTTGGACTTGTTCTGTTGCTGGTCGGATTGATCGTCTGACGGAACGTATAAAAGCGCCCGGTTTCAAAAACCGGGCGCTCACCTTTCCGCGGTTCTGGCGTGAAATGACCGTTTTTAAGTGCGGTAAATAAAATTATCCAGTTGCCCGTAGAGTTTTTGGTAAAAAAAAGGGCCAAGTTTTGCAGGGATGCTAATCATTCTGCTTTTTTGCCCCCATTTACAACGAATACACATTACTCATCTAATCTCCATTTTACATTTCATGAGAACATTTTCCAAACTGGCAGTGTATGCACTGCTTTCTTCAGCTTTGTTGAGTGCCTGTAGCCGTCCCTATGCTACGTATCAGAAAATGCCGGTCGAGCGCTTTGGCAGCCGTCAGGAGGTTCCTGCGGTTCAGGCCACGCCGACTCCTGCGGAAGACGTAGCGGTGGCATCGGTAGAAACACCGGCCCTGACGCCCGCTGAGCAGGCAACGCCCCTGACTACGGCGGCAGCGCTGAAAAACGTTGAGCAGAAACTCCAGGAAACCGTTGCTCGCAATGATAATAAACTGGCCGGTAACAAAAAGCTGGAGAAGCGGATGGCCCGCGTTCAAACCATGCTGGCGGAAGCGAGTGCCAAAGCCGCTACCACGACCACGAAGGCATCGGCTTCAGCATTGACCTCGACGCACAAAATGAATCTGGCGGAGCGGATGATGATGAAGAAAATCGACAAGAAGATCAAAAACTCGCTGGCTCCGGACGAAGCAAAAGCCATGAGCCGGACGCTCCGGGCGGGCGTTATTCTCGGCGTAGTGGGTTTGATTTTAGTTATTTTGGGAATTCCGGTCTTGTCGTTGATTGGTCTTTTGGCACTGATTGCCGGTCTGGTACTGATTCTGGTGGATGTGCTCGCGCAGGCGTAGCGAATCGTACCCGATTTGGTCATAAAGATAACTTAGTTTGGCGTAGTAATCGACTTCCGGGTCGGCTACTACGCCGAACTGTTTTCAGACTTCCCGGTTATTACCTCTACACACCTTAAAAGCAATGGAACGATGAGTGAAAAACCAGTTATTGTGTTGATTCACGGCCACGGCGTCGATGCGGCCATCTGGAATACGGTCTATGACGAGCTGACCACCCACTACCGCGTTGTGAAACCTGATCTTTCTCAACAAACCCGGCACGAATCGATGGATGCCTACGCCGAGGACCTGTTTAGTCTTCTGCAATCGTCGGAAATCGAATCGTGCGTGCTGGTCGGCCATTCGATGGGGGGCTACATTGCGCTGGCTTTTGCCGAACAGTATCCCGCGCTGGTCAGCGGTTTAGCGTTGCTCAATTCAACGGCTTTTGCCGACGATGAAGCCAAGAAACAGGCGCGGCAGAAGGCAGTCGACACCATGCAGGCCAACGGTTCAGCGCCCTTTATCGAACAAACCGTTCCTAAAATGTTCGGAGAGACTTTCCGTAAAAACCATACGGATGTGGTGCAGCAGTACGTACAACAGTACTCGACACTCCCGGCAGAAGCCCTCATTGCGGGCGTCAAGGCCATGGCTTCGCGTTCCGATCGGACGGCGGTTTTGAAAGAGGCCGCTTTCCCGGTATTGATTATTGCCGGGCAGCAGGACCAGATCGTACCGATTGAAAAAAGCCGGGAATTGTTCACAGCGGTTCCCAATGCGAAAACCGTTATCCTGGAAAATGCCGGCCATCTGGGCATGATCGAAAGTCCGGACGACGTGATAACGGCTATCCGGGACTTTGTGGCCGGTTTATAACGACACAATTGAATAAATCCGAAGCGGTATGGGGGGAACCTGATACCGCTTTTCGTTTTACGGCAACCGGAACTGAAAGGGGATAAAAGCCGGATGACCGATTAATAAATCACCCGGCTGGTTTCGGGTGGTTTGCGATACCTTTAGGCCTATATCTACGGATGGAAGTTATGACGGAATCCGCAATTCACCACACCCCTTTACGCAGCAGACGCATGCCCATGGTCGCCGATGTCGAACGAATTGCGGCCCTGACCGACCCGGTGGTTCGGAACCTGCAGATTACGCAGTGTTACTACGAACTTTCGTCGGTTTTTGCCGAACGCTCCGGCGCGGGAGCCAACTGGTGTACCTACGCCACCTGGGCCTCCAAACAGGCCGGACAAACCATCCGCCGGGAGGACGTGGTTCGGGAACTGGAAGCGCGTTTGCGCATTCAGTCGGAAGCCGGTGAGGCCATTCAGAAAATCATTGGTCTGGTGCGGCAACTGGGTGCCAAACAAAAGCCGGATGCCATTCGAAGCGTTATCTGGAACACCGTCGTTATGACCGCGCTCAACCGGGCAAGCGAGGCCGTGAGTCGGGGAAACCGGAAGGTATTTATCGAAATTGGGCGCGAGTTTGCGCGGTTTATGGCGATTTGCCAGCCTGATACGGTTTACGATCCGGCTCATCTCGAACAGTTTTTACGGGAACTCCGGCCCGGCAACCCACCCGAGGGACAGCAATATCTCCGGCAGGCTTTCACGTCGTATTACCAGTCCTGGTTTGAAACCGATCCGAAGCAACAGGCCGAACTCCGGCTGCTGGCGAATCTCCGGATCGGGTTTCACGAACAAACCCGCTTGCAACCCGAAATTGCCGAATCGCTCAACATGGCTCCCATTGATCCGGCGGTGCTGAAAAACCGCCTGATGGAACTCGTGTTTCCGGCGGGCAGTGTGCTGGGCCGAATGCGGTTGCTCTTTCTGGAAACCATCGGTCAGATTGCCCCCCTGGATCGCGCCATCGAATCGCTGGTGGCTGCCATCCATCAGCAGATTCGGCTGGTGGTGACCGAACAACTGATGACGATGTCCTTTCCACCCAATGTACGACTGCGGCTGGGCCGCGATTTGCTGGTGGATTTTCCGGCTTCGCTCCGGCTGATTACCAATCCGGATTTGCAAACGCTGCTGCTCCAAATCGACCCGACGGCCAACAGCTTGCTGGAAACCGGCGCGCGCGACTGGGCCGATCTGACCGAGCGAATTCACTTCATTGCCGACCTCTTCCGCTGCTACCACGAATCGACGGCTCTGTACGAGGCCCCCTTTTCACCCGATCAGGTGGCGGTTTTGGCGACGGGTAAACGACCCACCGGCCGACTTTGAACCTCTGTCCGCCATTGATGGTTATCAAAAGCAGGCAGTCAGGCCTGCTTTTTACATTTTTAGCAACGATTTATCGTCAGAATGCGTAAAATTGCAGGCTGAAAATCAAGTACCTGAAATTAGTAATTCGCTTAATCCAGTTTCAAAATGCTTTTCAACGTCTATCCGCTCTACGACATCGAACCCATTCGGGCGCAGGGCAGCTATTTATGGGACACCAAGGGGGATCGTTACCTCGACTTATACGGTGGTCACGCGGTTATTTCAGTCGGCCATACCCATCCCAAATACGTCAGGGCGTTGACGGAGCAGTTGAACCGGATTTCGTTCTATTCCAATTCCGTACGGATTCGGCAGCAGGAAGAATTGTCGGAAAAACTGGGCACGATGTCGGGCTACCCGGATTACGCGCTGTTTCTGTGCAATTCCGGGGCCGAAGCCAACGAGAATGCCCTGAAACTGGCGTCGTTCCATACGGGTCGGAAAAACGTGGTGGCTTTCAAAAAGTCGTTCCACGGCCGGACCGCCGGAGCCGTAGCGGCTACGGACAACCCGTCCATCGTAGCCCCCATTAACTACAACGAACACGTTACGTTCCTGCCGTTTAACGACATCGAAGCCGCAAAGGCTGGTATTACCGACGAAACCTGTGCTGTCATCATCGAAGGCATCCAGGGTGTTGGCGGGATTCAGGTCGCTAGCAATGCGTTTCTGCAAGCCCTGCGTCAGAAGTGTGATGAAACCGGTGCCATTTTGATCCTGGACGCGGTTCAGTGCGGTTATGGTCGTTCGGGCAAATTCTTCTCCCACCAGTTCAGCGGCATCACGCCGGATCTGATCACGATGGCGAAGGGCATGGGCAACGGTTTTCCGATTGGCGGGGTGCTGATTTCGCCAAAATTCCATGCGACGTACGGTTTGCTCGGCACCACCTTCGGCGGCAACCACCTGGCCTGTACGGCCGGAATTGCGGTGCTGGACATCATGCAGGAAGAAAACTTGATCGAAAATGCTGCCCAAATCGGTGAATATATTATGGACGGCGTTCGGCAGATTGGTGGTTACAAAGACCTGCGGGGCCGGGGTTTGATGATCGGGATTGAATATGATTTCCCGGTCGAATCATTGCGGAATTCGTTGCTGTTCGAACACCGCATTTTTACGGGCGTTGCGGGAAAAAATACCATTCGCCTGCTGCCTTCGCTGGCGCTGGGCCGCGAGGAAGTCGATGTATTTCTGGAAGCATTGAGCAAAGAAGTGCGCGTAGTTTCTTAACCGCTTAAACCTGACTCTGCTACTAGAAATGACCAATTTTTTAGCGTACGACGACGTAACCGATTTGAATGCCCTCATTCAGGAGGGATTGAATGCCAAACAGAATCCTTTTGCCGATCAGTCGCTGGGCCGAAATAAAACGATTGGCCTGATCTTCTTCAATTCCAGTCTGCGGACCCGCATGAGCACCCAAAAAGCCGCTCAGAACCTCGGCATGAACGTGATCATGATGAACGTGGGGCAGGATAGCTGGGGGCTGGAAATGGAGGAAGGAACCGTCATGGACGGCGACAAGGCCGAACACGTCAAGGAAGCAGCCGCCGTGGTCGGCAAATACTGCGATATTGTAGCCGTTCGGGCCTTTGCCGGCCTGAAAGACCGCGAACAGGATTACCGGGAAGTGGTGATGAACCAGTTCAAAAAATACGCCGGGGTTCCCATCGTCAATCTCGAATCGGCCACGCGCCATCCGCTGCAATCGCTGGCCGACTGCATCACCATCGAAGAGTTCAAAGTCCGGAAACGTCCTAAAATCGTGTTGACGTGGCTCCCACATTTCAAACCGCTTCCGCAGGCCGTGGCCAACTCGTTTTGCGAGTGGATCAACCACATGGATGCCGAGTTTGTGGTGACGCACCCCGAAGGCTACGACCTGGCACCGGAGTTTGTCGGCAACGCCCGCGTATCCTATAATCAGGACGAAGCCTTTGAAGGCGCCGATTTTATTTACGGCAAAAACTGGTCCTCCTACCAGCAATACGGGCAGGTGTTGACCCAGGATGCGTCGTGGATGGTGACCATGGATAAAATGAAGCTGACCGACAACGGAAAATTCATGCACTGTCTGCCGGTTCGTCGCAACATGAAAGTAACGGATGAGGTGCTGGACAGTCCGCAATCGCTCGTGATCGAACAGGCCGCCAACCGGGAATGGTCGGCGCAGGCGGTATTGAAAGGCGTATTGCAAGGATTATGAACAGTCTGACCATCATTAAAATAGGCGGAAACGTCATCGACAACCCCGACGCACTGACCCACTTTCTGGCTTCGTTTCGCGGGATTCACGGGCATAAAATTCTCATCCACGGGGGTGGTAAAATTGCCACCCAGGTTGCCGAAAAGCTGGGCATTTCGACTACGATGGTCGAGGGACGACGGATTACGGACCAGCCGATGCTTGATGTGGTAACGATGGTTTATGGCGGACTGGTCAACAAGCAGATTGTGGCGAAGCTACAGTCCCTTGGCGTCGATGCCATCGGGTTGACCGGTGCGGATGCCAATACCGTCCTTTCCAAAAAGCGGGCGGTTGGAGCCATCGACTACGGTTTTGTTGGCGATATTGAAGAGGTCAATTCCGGCCAGATTCAGTATTTTGTCCGGCAGAATCTGACCCCGGTTTTTGCGCCCCTGACCTACGACCGCACCGGAAGTTTGCTCAATACCAATGCCGACACCATGGCATCGGCGATTGCCGTGGACATGGCGATTCGTAACGAGGTGACGCTGGTGTATTGTTTCGAGAAGAAGGGGGTTTTATCCGATCCGGACAACGACGACAGCGTGATTGCCGAACTGACCCCCGAAAGCTACGCCGACTACAAAAGCCAGGGAGTCATCAACAAAGGCATGATTCCCAAGCTGGACAACGCCTTCAAAGCGGTGGAAAAGGGGGTGAAACGCGTCATTATCTGCCACGCCAACCTAGTGGCTGAAGCCGTGAGCGGGAGTGGTGTCGGCACGGTTTTGCGTTTGGGCGTTCCCGCCTAGCCAACCACCCGCCGGATGCCGACGTACCGTTGTTGGTAGTAACTCGCGTGCAGCCAGTCGTAACGCACCCCGCCGTTCCAGGCCGAATGGATGAACTTGATGCGGTCGCCCACAATCTCGACAATCATGCCGACATGTCCGATGTGACTGCTGCGTGAGCTGTGGCCTTTGAAGAAAATAAGGTCGCCGGGGCGGGCTACCTCCTGATCGATTTTGACACCGACGTTGCCCTGAGCGGCACTGGAATGCGGTAAGGTAATCCCGAATTTACTGAAACAAAACCGGGTGAAGCCGGAGCAATCGAAGCCGCGGGGTGACGAACCGCCGGAGCGATACCGCGAAGAAATGTATTTTTTGGCGTAGCCGAGAATGTCGTGAACGAGGGGAATCCGCTCGTAAAAAGCGGTTTGATCGGTGGTATCCGCCGAAACGGGATGGTTTACCGGGTGCTTTTTTGCGATTCGTTTTAGCGGGCGATGGGCTTGAGCAATGCCAAACGAGACAACGCAAAGCGCTGTCAGGAGCACTTTTCTAATCATAAATTAGTAGGTCAAGTCAAGTTTCGATTTCTAAAAATAGAACCGTTTGCTAAAAAGTCCAAACAATTTACTGCTTTTTACACAGTGGTAACAAATAAATAATGGTAGGCTTTTAGATACCAACAGGCGTAGGGGTAGGGCTAAACTGCTGAGGGCAAGCGGTTTTTGAGGCCCTTTAGCGTGGCGGAAATGGAGGAGAACTTGATGCCGCTTACTAAAAAGTCAGTTGGGCTGCATTTCGAGCAAAATGATCTGGGTCCACTGGTTTTTGCCGGTATTATCGTCCGACATCACCACCAGGATTTTCCGGCCATCGACGTCTTCGCCCCAGGCCATGCTCTCCAGGTTGTCGGGCCGAAAACCGTTCCGCCCGTTGAAATCGAAAGCCGGTTTATCTTTCCGTTTGAGGAGTTGCCGACGGGTTTCGTCCACCTGCGCTTCGTAGAGTTTCACGGTGACGGCCTTCGTGGTTTTTTCGTAACAGCGTTCCAGGACCAGCAGCCGGGTTTCGTCGCCCGGAACCGAAATAATCTCCGACACCCCGCCGAGGGCTTCGTTGGAGTCGCTCGGGCAGACATTCCGGTCGATCTCGTAACTGAACTCAGCGTCGAACACCACCGAGCCGTTGCTTTTTTTATACCGGTAAAAATGAATCAGCGGATGGTCGACCCGGGCTTCTTCCCGCGAACCGGCTTCGGGGGCAACCCACAGATACTGCGGAGTTACGGCGAGTCCTTCGATGCCTTTGTTTTTTTTGGGGATGGGCAGGACGTGGGGCAAGGTCAGTCGCCGGATGGAATCGCCCGGCTGCGGGAGCGAATGCGGTTTAAAACCGACGTAGGATTCCTGATCGTTTTCGACGGCAAAAAAATAGGTATCCAGGGAGGCATCATACCGCACGGCTTCGAGGAACAGGCCCGTTTGAAAGTTTGAATCGGGCTTGCAGACCCAGTCGGAAAGCTGATGAATGGTTTTGAAAAGGTGGTATGCTCCCCGGTCTTCGGCCAACTGCCATTCCTGCCGCCCCGAAATGTATTCTATTCCGGAAATATTATGGAGGTTACGGCTGCGGGGCAGTGTCAGGTAGTCTTTGAAAGCAAAAGATAACGTTTGGCTGTGGGCCGAAAGGGTACAGACAAGACCGAAGACAATGCCCAAGAGGTTTTTCATAAAGCAAAGTACGGTGTGTGGTACCAAAAGACAAAATGCAAAAACCGCCCGTCCTCACATCATTATGGGAGGGCCGGGGGCGACGACTTCGGCCTGGGACGCCGGAACCAGACAACGAACGGTGATCGTTGTGCCTTCGCCGGGCTGCGAGCGGATGTCGATCTCACCCCCAAGTCGGGCCATACGCTGGTGCATGTTGGTCAAACCGCTGCCGGTTCGGGGATTCTTCGGGTTAAAACCCACGCCATTGTCGCGGATCACCAGCCCGAGGGTTTCCTGGGTTACCGTCAGATTGATCGTAACCGTGTGGGCGTGGGCGTGACGGACGATGTTGTGCAGAATTTCCTTGTAGATCAGGAAAAAATCGCGCCGGTGCTGGGGGGAGAGCAAACCCGCCGGGAGGTTCTTCTGAAATGTTATTTCCAGGTCTACGGGCGTATGTTCAAACAGATTATAGGCGGTTTCTTTCAGGCGCAGGCTCAACTGTTCCATCGAATCCTGGGTAGAGTTCAGGCTCCAGATGATTTCCCGCATGGCCGACATGACGTTTTGAGTGGTTTCGCCAATGATGGTCAGGGCCGTCCGTACTTTTTCGGGCTGGTGGTCGAGTTGCCGGATGGCCACGCCACTGAGGATGCTGATGCCGCTGAGGTCGGAGCCAATTTCGTCGTGCAGGTCGCGGGCGATGTCGTCGCGAATCCGCTGAAGTTGCTGCTGTTTGCGTTCGTTTTCCTGCAATTGTTCAATGAGCTGAGCCTGAAATTGAATTTTTTCCCGCTCGGTTTGCCGGTTTAGCAACGAAATGCCGACCGAAATGCAGATGGTTTCCAGCACAACGCCAATCTCCATCGGAATCATCGGAAAGGTAAATGGCGCATCCGGCTGGCGGTTGTCCCAGCCAAACTGGTGCATAACCAGGCCCAATAGCGCTCCCGAAACGTAGAACAAGGTGCCGGTAATGAAAAATGATACCACCTGATTTCGCAGCCTAAGAATGCGGGGAACGGTCGCCAGGGCACAAAAGCAGACAAAATACCGGCTTGCGATGTAGAATGCCCGCTGGAATGGGCCATCCGTTGTAGCCGTCAGAAATGTGATGGAATCAAAGACAATCAGCAGCAGAGCCAGGGCGGCAATCGCGTTGATCAGCCGAACGCTCACCCGATCGTTTGTCCGCAGATCCATCAGTGCAATGGCAAAACGGCCATAGATGATGAAAGAAAGGCATTGCACGACGCTTTCGGCCAGCAATGTCCGGTTGGTCAGGTCATCCGGGGCATGGGTGTCGATATAAAGATGACATAAGTCGTTGAGATGGAAGTAGCTCAACAGGCTGATGATGTAGGCACTATAGAGAAAATGAAGCCGCTTTCGGTGCCAGACATACGAAATCAGGGTGTAGATCAGCATCATAAACAACATGCCATCCAGAAAAATACGCAGGGTTGGGTAGTCGGGGAAACGGTTCATGCGGGGTAGAGGCAATCGATCCTACAAACTACACAGGATGGTCTGTTATTTTGCTGCCGTTTACAAAAATGCGTATTTCTACGTAATCGCCAGGGGTTTGTCCCGTCACATGATCATGGGATTGACGGGCGTTCCGGGTGGGCCTACCTTTGGGCTGGTTCTAACAAACGACGGCTTTTCGCCTATATCCCGGCCATGAAACAAGTCCTTTACCTCACACTTTTTGTCGTAGTCATTTTTACCCTGTTTCAGTGTAAGAAAAGCACCGACCCTGTCACCCCCGGCAGCACCACGCCCCCCGGCAGCGGGACATCGGTGACGGGCACCAGCACCGCCCCTCTGGTCAACACGGCCACCGCCCCCACCACGTCCGCTGTGGCATCGACCTCGGCCACGGCATCGGGAGTGATCAGCGGCAACGGCGGTTCGGCCATTAGCCAGCACGGTTTTGTCTACAGCAAAACCAGCCAGACGCCCACCACCGCCGACAGCAAAACCGAACTGGGAGCCACCAGCGGGCCGTTTCCGCTGACGATCACCGGTAAGCTGACCGGCCTGGAAGCCAACACAACTTACTACCTGCGCGCCTATGCCACCAACGACAAGGGAACCGGTTATGGAACCGTGGCCCAGGTGAAGACAGCGGCTGCTACCACGACCGTGCCCGGAGAACTGAGCGGGACCTGGGTTGAACGGGCCAAATTTCCCGCCGATCCGCGCAATGATTTCTGGTTGGTAGCCGTCAACGACAAGGTTTACCTGTTAGGGGGTTACAGTGCTACACAGAGGTTTTACGACGCCTGGGAATACGACCCGGCGGGCAATCGCTGGACCGAAAAAGCCAAAACCGCTTTTACGCAATCGGCCATTTTCTTCCCGCCCATTCGACCGCTGGTTGCCAACGGAAAGATCTTTTTCCCGGCGGGGGTTGGCCCCACACCCGCCGATGTAAAAGCCAACGTCCATGAGTTTGACCCGGTTGCCAATAAATGGTCGGTCAAAGGCGCTTTGCCAGCGGGCTTCGACCCCTTCGGAACAGCCACCTTTGTGATCGGTGATAAGGCCTATTTTGCCGGGCATAGCAGTTCGACCGGTTTTGTCAAGAAAGTGTGGGAATACACGATTTCATCCGACAAATGGACGCAGAAAGCCGATCTGACCGGTCCGCTACAAGGCGGTTCTATCGGAGCTTCTATAAACGGAAAGGGGTTGGTCATTGGAGCCTCTGAGTCAGGGCAGCCGATTTCTACGCTGTCGTATGACCCTGCAACGGACAAATGGACAACCGCATCTACCCGGGATTACCTCGGTGCGGGTGGCAGTTCAAAGTCGCTCGGATTCAGTAGCGATAGAATCGTGGAGTACAACACCTGGACGGGACAGCAATACCGGGATGGCGTGATGCCCATTGTCCTCACGCTGGACCCCCTCAAGGTGACTCCTCAATTAACCAATCTGTTACCCTATCCCAAAGCCTGCGATGCTTATCCGAGAAGCAGTCTGAATATCGTGCACGTTGGTGACCGGATTTTTGCGGTGATTAGCAACACCAAACAGGTTGCCAATCTAACGGCCTGTGATAAGGAGGAAATGGGCAAACTCTATGAGTTTGTAAAAAAATAAGCGACTGACTCTGACCATTCCATCTAACTGATTCCTTCATGAGAACGCGTCTGTTTTCGCTTGTGATTTTCACAAGCCTGGCGATAGCCTTGCTCCATTGCAAAAAATCGGAACCCGATCCGGCGACGCCCGGCGGCACAACGCCCCCCGGCAGCAACACCTCGGTGACGGGGGCGGCCACCATCCCGGTTGTCAAAACCGCCCCGGCCATCACCGGCATTGCCAGCACCTCGGCGCAGGTGTCGGCGGTTCTGGGGAGTAATGGCGGGGAAGCCATCACGCAGCACGGCTATACCTATGCCGAAACCGGAAAGGAATCCAAACAAGTGAGCCTGGGGGCTACGAGCGGCCCCTTTCCGCTGACGGTCACCGCCAAACTGACCAATCTGTTGCCCAATACGGCGTATACCGTTTACTTTTTTGCGGTGAACAAAGTCGGGCAGATCAGTATGAAAGTGGATTTCAAAACCGAAGCACCCACCTCAGCGACGGTGTCCACGGGCGGGGTGGTGAGCAAAGCTAATTTTCCGGGGCAAAGCCGACGGCTGTCGCGCGTGTTTACGCTGAACGGGAAGCTGTATGTGCTGGGAGGAACGGATGAAACCAAATCGCCGAAGGTTGAACTCAATGATTTGTGGGAATACGATCCGGCTCAGGATAAATGGAGCCAGAAGGCGGCTTTGCCGGTAACGAACGGTTTTAATGTGAATTACACGCTTCCCGTCATGTCCATCGGAGGGAAGGCGTATACGATGCTCACGCTTCTGGGGGGAGCCAACATCACGACGTCCACGATGTATGTCTACGATCCCGCAGCGGACAAATGGACACCCAAAGGTTCGGTTCCCTTCATCGGCAACTGGCGGACTACGATGGTGCTGAATGGCAAAGGGTATGTCGTTGGCGGTGGATACAGCAAAACCGGGTCCAATACGGCAACGCTAATAGAACCCGGTAAAGCGGTTTATGAATATGACCCAACCACGGACAAATGGACCAAAAAGAAAGATTTTCCCGGAGAGGCTCGCTTTGGGGCCTATGGGACGGTGTATAATGGAAAAGGGTATATAATGGGCGGGAGTACTGAAAATTTCGGGAGTTTCAAGGATTTGTGGGAATACGATGCCGTTGCCGATGTCTGGACTCAGAAAACCGCTTCCCCGGTGGATATACAGGGGGGGCGTATAGTGGCAAAGCCTACCTGGTGGGTGGAAAGCTGACGTTTGTGCAACAGGCCGATAAATACTTTACCTATGATTTTGCTGCACAAGCGTGGTCAACGGCTCAGGCACCGGATGCCATCTACCGATCGCCCGCTGGCGGAGCAGGATGCACGACGTATGAATTTCAGGTGGAATCTCTTGGCAATAGCGCCTATTTATTTCACCAATACCGGAGCGTTTCGGGGACTCCCTGCACCAATCTAATGGGCCAATTCTGGCAATATACTCCTTAAACGATACATACTATGAAATACGGTTTCAATCAATTTCGACCTGGGTTTCTGGTCATGCTGGGTGTTTTCGCGTTGGCAGGCGGTTGCAAAAAAGACAACGAGCCCACCAGTGGTCTTTCGGCCAAGATTCAAAATATCGTCCCGCAGGCCACCATGGACGATCTGAAAGCCAAGGGGTTAGTTATTAATCAAGGGTCACAGCCACCCAATATCGAAGGTGTTTTTGAAATCAGCCCATACCGGTTGCTGAGTCCATACGGTCCCAACGATAATTTCAGGCAGGGGCGGGTGATCGGAAATTACAAATACCGGTTTTATCAGCAGCAGGGCGATGTGGTTCAGGTCGATTACAAAAACGCTTCAGGATCGGAAACGGGTACGGGCAAGGGGGCTTTGCTAGCCGGATCGGGCAATAAATTCACGCTTTTTCTGGAGACAGCGGGTACGGATTCCGGTATTTCGTTCAAGGCGCTGGACGTCGTATCGGGTGAAATTGGTCCCGACGGTATTCTGAATTTTCAAATCGGATTAACGATGACCCAGAAAACCGGCGACGACAAGAACACCAGGCTGATTCCGATCAATCAGGCCCGCATCTGGGAAGACGGCGACCAACTGGCGAAGAAGGTGACGACGTATTGAAAAACCGCTCTTTATCCTCTCCTGATCATGAAAAACAAAATTATTGCCTCCGTATGGCTACTGGCCGGAATCGTATTGAGTTCCTGTAGCCGAACGCAACTACTGCGATCGACTTTTGAAAATGATGCGGTAGGATCGCAGCCCAATCTGGAACTTCCCGGAGACCCCGTCGGCGATCGGATGCAATACCAAGATGTCATCGCCCCCCGGATACGGGTTCAAAATTCAACTATTGCTGGCGAAAAAGCGTTGCATTTTTCTCAAATACGAGTTGGTACGGTTGTATTTTTACGGCAATGGTAACATTAAAAGTGTTAGTGACATTGCCACAGATGCAGGAACCACCAATGAGAAGCCGATTGATTTAAAAAAGGCCCATGCGGTTTTTGTTGAAATTGACCTGCGTACTAAAAAATATGACTTGAATATTGTTACGGCTGATAACACAATTAATTTGCGCACACAGCCACTTGCAACCCTTAGCGGCACAATGCAAGCCTATCCAATTCCATTTAATCCCAAAATAGCTTTTCGGCTGGATCAAGGCGTAAGTGACTATCGGAAATACATTCTGGAAAGTGTGGAAATCTCACAGGAAAATTAGCAAAGCCGAAGTTAGGCGCATCGAAATTTCCGGTGCGCTCAACTTCGTTTACCGGTTTTCGCTTCCCGCTCCAGCCGTTGGTAAACCGTCTCAAAATTGTCACCGGCTTTAAGCTGGTCGACCAGTTTCATCAATCCATTGCGGCCCACCACCGCCAGCCAGCGGGACACTTCCCGACCGGCGGTCATATACGCCAGCATAACCCGGTTGGAATTGCCCGAAAAAAAATCCTTCAGCGATTCCAGTTCGGTCAGCTTCAAAACCACCTGCTGACCGTGCGATTGCTCCTCCCAGTGATCCTGAAATTCGTCGTGGCGACGCAGGCTGTCGTTGGCCGTTGTAAACCGCTGGTCGATCAGGAGTGCCAGCCCCTCGTTGAACCATTGCGGAATCTGGCGTTGGGTTTTCAGCCAGCCCAGGCGGGTGTATAGCTCGTCGTGGCACATCTCGTGGGCCAACACATCGGGGTTGCGGCCATACGGATTGATGATGATCCACGATTCGCCCCAGGGTGTTCCGAGGCTGCAGCCCGCGCCTTCTCCATCATGGCAATACTGCTGGTATTGCTCGGGCGACTGACAGAAAATCACCGTTGCCCGGCCTTTCGCCGGACTGTTCCACAACTGTTCCAGCCGCTTCTTCGCTTCATTGATTTCAAAAAGCAGATAAACACGCTGGCGTTCCGAGGTGCTGGCGTCGACCCATACATTGGCGGTGAGCCGCTGAAAGTCAGCCGTATATTCCAGAAGTTGACAGCGGAAAATCTGCGGAAAGGCCGCAAAGTACGCCAGCGGCAAAATCAGCAGAAACACCAGAAAGCGGACAAACCAACGCATTGAAATCAGGTTTTGGGTATACGGTTTACAGTATTCGGTTTACGGTTTTCAGTTTAAGGCGGGGAACCGCACCGTAAACCGTAAACTGAAAACCGTAAACCGGTGCCTATTCAACGGTTCCATTGGCCATGATCAGCTCGGCGACGTTCCGCCCGGTTTGCATCGCGGCATTGAGCGACGGATAGGCGGTTTGATCCCCGCATTGGTACAGATTTTCGGCGCGTTTCAGCGGAGCGTGCTGCGTTCCCGGATAGTAGGTTGGGAGGGCTTCCGGAAGGTGGTAGGTTTTCAGCCAGCGCCATTGGTCGACCTCATGGCCAAACCAGCCGACCAGTTCTTTCTGAATCCGTTCGGCCAGGGCTTTTTCGTTTACCACATCCAGTCCGTGCGTACTGACCGAAATCAACGCCTGGCCGTCGGGGGCGTAGGAGGGAGCTACGTCGTTCAGGATGGCAATGTTGTGAAGGGCGGATTGGCGGTTTTCATTCAGCAGCAGCAGTTTTTCAGCACCGGACGGTTTTGCTTTGGGCGATTGGGGGGCCGTAAAATAGGTATTGGTGGTGGCATTGAACAGCCGCACCGGGTTTTCAAGGCCCAGCAGGCGGTTGGCGGCAGATGCATCGACGGCCAACACAATGGTGTCAGCCTGAAGGCTTTCACCGGTTTCCAGCGTGAGCGTAGAATCCCGGATTTGCCGTACCGGCGCATTCAGCCGGATCTGAGCCGGATTCAGTCGCCCGGCCAGTTGCTGCGGAATGGCTTCCATCCCGGCGGCTGGCAGGGCCGCGTCACCCGTATAAAAATTTTTGAAACAGAACTGAAAGAAATTACTCGACGTCGCCAGGGCATCTTCCAGAAAAATACCGCCGAAAAAAGGCCGGAAAAACCGGTTGATGATCTGTTCCGAAAATCCGAAATCTTCCAGAAACGTCTCGGTATCGGTGGCTTCCTGCTGAAAAAAAGCCTCGCTCGAGAGGCCCGACACGTACCGCATCAGTTCGATAATCCGCAGTTTATCACTGAAGGTTCCTGCATCGGAAGCCAGGGTTTGAAACAGGCCCGACGGTTCGCGCAGCGGATTGATGAACGGAATCCAGCCGCCCGCGGGCTGATGGATCAGCGCACCGGAACGAAACGGCTGTAGTTTCAACGCACCGTAATCCAGCAACCGTTGCGCTTCGGGATAGGCTGTCAGCAGGATTTGAAAACCCCGGTCGAGCCGAAAACCGTCGACAACATCCGTCCGGATGCGGCCACCGACGCCGTCGGAGGCTTCCAGTAAGGTGGCCTCGATACCGGCCCGGCGGAGGTAAACGGCGCAGGTCAGGCCGGCCATGCCTGCTCCCACAATGACTACAGAAGATTTGGACTGCATCAGGATTCAGTTCGTTTTTTTACAAAAATACAGCTTACCGGATAGGATGATTACTTTTGTACTTTTAGTTTCTCATCCCCCATGCATTTACTCGTACTGGACAACATCGACTCGTTCACCTACATGCTCGTCGACTACCTGAAACAGGCCGGGGCGACGTGTCGGGTGGTGCGCAATACGGCGTCGCTGGACGAAATCACGGCGGAACCGTACGACGGCGTGGTTTTGTCGCCCGGCCCCGGAACCCCCCGGCAGGCGGGGTGTCTGTTAAACGTGATCGAACACTACCACGAGCAACTTCCGATGCTGGGGGTTTGTTTAGGTCATCAGGCATTGGGGGAATATTACGGTGCCCGGCTGGTCAGGGCGGCCAAACCGATGCACGGAAAACTATCGGTGATTAGGAAATCGTCCGAGGATGCTTTAGTAGCTAATTTGCCGGACGAGTTCATGGTTACCCGGTATCATTCGCTGGTGCTGGTGGAACTGCCCGCCGAACTGACTGAACTGGCCACTACGATTGAAGGCGAAAACATGGCGTTTCGGCACCGGAATCTCCCCCTTTGGGGCATTCAGTTTCACCCCGAAGCGGCATTGACCCAGTACGGATTAGCAATTTTAAAAAATTGGATTACCTTTGTGAAAACAACTAAATAGTGACCATTTCGTTGTATTTTTCCAATTTTTCTACGACAAAACCAAGACCGCTATGAACTATCGTGTTCGGAAAGAAGGTAACTTCCGTTACATTGATGAAGGACAAGGCGACGTATTGCTTTTACTTCATGGATTATTCGGCGCTTTAAGCAACTGGGACGGTGTAATCAACGCCTTCGCCGACCGGTATCGGGTAGTAATTCCGGTGATGCCAATTTATGAAATGCCCATCCGGGAAGCCGGACTGGAAGGACTTGTGAAGTTTATTGAAGACTTTCTGGCTTTCAAAGACCTGGACAATCTGACGCTGCTGGGAAACTCTCTGGGCGGCCATGTCGGGCTGTTGTACACGCTGAAACATCCGGATATGGTGAAACGGCTCGTGTTGACGGGCAGCTCCGGGTTGTTCGAGAACTCAATGGGCGGTTCGTACCCGAAACGGGGCAGCTACGATTACATTGCAGAACGGGTTGCTTACACGTTCTATGACCCGAAAGTAGCGACGAAAGAACTGATCGACGAAGTCTTCGAAATTACCAACAGCATTCCGAAGTGCCTGCGGATCGTGGCCATTGCCAAATCGGCCCAACGCAACAATGTGGCGAAGGAAATCCAGCATATTACCGTACCCACCCTCCTGATCTGGGGGCTGAACGATACCATTACCCCACCGGAAGTAGCCCACGAATTCAATCGCCTGATTCCCAACTCAGAATTGCACTTTGTTGATAAATGTTGTCATGCTCCGATGATGGAACATCCGGATCGTTTCAATACGCTGCTGACCGATTGGCTCATCCGACAACCCCTGAATGCCACCAGCCGGCAGAGCGATCTCACCATTGCCTGATGGAATTAAGAAATTTCCGAAAAGATTTTGAAACTCTAACGGAAATTTCTTAGTTTTCAACTATACTGTTCCAGTTACACGACACCGGAGATCTCTTCCAGGAATTTTCCGGATGCTTTTGAACGATAAACAGGTACAGAGTAGTAAACAACCGACACCGATGCTGGCCTCCGAACTTATAGACCCGATGATACCGGCCCTGAAGCCGACGGATACCGTTGGGCAGGCCCTCGACTGGATGCAGGAACACCGTGTTGGTCAATTGGCCATTGTCGATCACGGCCAGTATAAGGGCCTCGTCAATGAAGACCTGCTGATGGATGTGCCGGATGATACCCACCAGTTGAGTGAGGTCATGCGGCTTTTCGAGCACCTGTCGGTCCATGAATCCCAGCACCTCTACGAACTCCTGAGTTTAATTACCGAACACCGGCTGCAGGTGATTGCGGTGGTGAACGACGAACAGGAGTTTGTCGGGACGGTTTCGGCCATTGAACTCCTCAAACAGTTTGCCCAATTGCTGGGCGTCCAGGAAGCGGGCGCCATCCTGATTCTCTCCATCAACGAACGCGATTATTCGATGGCCGAAATCAGTCGGCTGGTCGAGTCGAATAACGTCCGGATCATCAGCAGCTACTTCGCGGGGGCAGCTTACGGGATGCCCGATAAATCGCGGCTCACGCTCAAACTCAATCGAAAAGACATTACGCCGGTGGTGGCCACACTCGAACGCTTTGGCTACTCCATCGAAGCGGCTTTTGCCAATACCCCCATCGAATCCATCGACCAGGGGCGACTCGATCTGTTGCTCCGGTACCTGGATTCCTAAATCATCCGGCATTCCGTCGGCAGTCGATAGCAGATTCTTGGACTTTTCTCTCATCTTTGCAAATCTGACTGACGAACTGACTGACGATTTTTATGAAAATTGCTATTCACGGACGCAATTTTGCCGACCTGGCTACCCCGTTCATCCAATCCATGTTCGATGAGCTGGCCCGGCGGCAAATAGAAGTGCAGCTATCTGAAATCTACCGTTCGTTCCTGGATTCTGCCGGTATCGCCCACCATTCTACCTTGACGTATACGTCGTACCTCAATATTTTCGACGCCGATTTTGCGTTCAGCCTCGGCGGTGACGGAACGCTGCTCGAAGTGCTCACCCACGCCGGGCCGCGCGGTATTCCAATTGTTGGCATCAATATTGGCCGACTCGGTTTTCTGACCACCATTTCACCCGAAAATCCGGAAATGCTGCCAAGACTGCTGCAAGCGCTGTCGATCGGCGACTACCGGCTCGATGAACGGACACTGGTGAATCTCCAGTCAGACGAAGACCTTTTCGACGGGGTTCCGTTCGGACTCAATGATGTGACCATTACCAAAACCGAAACGTCGTCGATGATCACCGTTCACACCTACCTCAACGGTGAATTCCTGAATTCCTACTGGGCCGATGGCCTGATCATTTCAACGGCTACGGGTTCGACCGGGTATTCGCTGAGTTGTGGAGGGCCGCTGCTGCTGCCACACAACAGCAACTTTATCGTGACGCCCATCAGCCCGCACAACCTGAACGTCCGGCCGATGGTAGTGCCGGATTCGGCGCAATTGTCGTTTGAAGTGGAAAGTCGCAGCAACACGTTTTTGGTTTCGGTAGACTCCCGTTTTCGTACCATCAACACCGGTACCCGTTTGAGTGTCCGGAAAGAAACGTTTGCGGCCAAACTGGTCAAGATGAGCGACGACAGTTTTCTGAATACGCTGCGAAACAAGCTGAGTTGGGGCTGGGATATTCGAAATTAGACCATTAAAAATACCTTTACCGTGTGCTGGAGCCTTCTTTCGCTCAGAATGCGCAACAGTTTTACCGAGCGACCCAATAAAATACCAAAAACGGGCGTTTCAGAGGAGGAGCTTGACCAAACCGGTCAAAATTCCAATCGATGAATCAGAGGCTCCGGGTTTCCGGTGCGGTAGTAAGCAAAGAAACATGAAGAATAACCTACTGATTACCAGTTTGATTGCTGCCACCTGTCTGGCGATGCAACCGGTCGATGCACAGGCGCAAAATGGCAGAAATCCCTTTGTTCCTTATTCGGAAGTGGGTGTGGGACTGGGAACCGCCAGCTATTATGGCGAGATTGCCGGGTACCGCAAACCCCTTAAATCCACATTTCTAATGATGCGCTGGAGCGCGGGGGCCATGTATACCCGGCACTTTACGCCGAAGCTGGCCGCGCGTGCGTCGTTTACCTGGGCGCGAATCGCGGGTGACGATTATACGTACAACCGCAAAGACCTCAATTCCGGCATTGTTCAGTATGCCCGGAACCTGCATTTTCGCAATGATCTGAAAGAATTTGCCCTCTCCGGGATTTATCAGTTTGTGCCGGATGGACGCAATCCGAATTACCGTGCCAAACTGACGCCGTATGTATTTCTGGGGATTGCGGCCGTTGCCCACAGCCCGGAAGCCCGGACCCCGGTTGGTTTCGGCACCACGCCCGATGATACGGAGCAACGCTGGGTAAAATTGCAACCGCTCGGGACGGAAGGGCAGGGACAGAACGGCGTAAAACCGTATTCTCTGGTAACCCTGGCGATTCCGGTGGGCTTTGGGGTGAAATACCGGCTGAACGACCGGTTTGGTCTGGCCGGTGAAATTGGATTCCGCTATACGACCAGCGATTACCTGGACGATGCCGGCGGAGCCTACCCGGATCCGACCATCCTGAAAGACGACCTGGCGCGGGTGATGTCCGACCGCCGTCTGGAGCCGATCGCTGCCCGGAAAGGGGGTGATCGTGTTGCTGAACTACAAAATTACCTGAACACGAACGACCCTATGGGCGTGCTGGCCGCCGACCCTGCCTATGCGACGCGGGGGGCCGACGGGGTTTTCAACGATGGCTATATGACCATTAGCTTTCAGGTACATTACGTTCTGACGCCACGAATTAAATGCCCACCGATCAAATAAATTACCCTTTGTCTGTCTGCCCGTATTTTTTGGTGCCTGATCGTAAGTCGGTCGTCCGTTTTCTGACGGATGGCTGGGTGATAACGGTTTTTTGTCTGGTGATGAATTCTGGCGCATGGGCGCAATCGACCCCTACTTGGGAGGTGGGTGCCGGCCTGGGCGGAATGATTTACAAGGGCGACCTGGCCCCCAGCCTGATTCCGGGAAACATCCGCCCCGCCGGTAATTTGCTGGTGCGCTACAATGTCAGTCAGCCGTTTACGGTGCGGATCAACGCCGGTTTAGGCCAGATTGCCGGGAAAGACAGCCGGTTTAACGACCCGTTTCAACAGGCGCGCGATCTGTCGTTTAAGACCTCGATCCGGGAGCTGAACGTGTTGATGGAATACAACTTCCTGAATTATGCCAGCCAGCGCAAAGTGAAGAACTGGACGCCCTACGTATTTGGCGGACTGGGCCTGTTCACCTTTAAGACCAACCCCCGGAGTCCGGGCTACCAGCGAAAGTCGCTCTTCAATTTCCCGCTGGGCGTGGGCGTGAAGTATGAATTTAAACGACCCTGGAGTCTGGGGCTGGAATACGGAACCCGGTTTTCCGGATCCGATTACCTGGATAATTTCGGAGCAAATACCTTTAGTGATACGGATAAATTGCGGAACGGCGACCCCGTTTCCAAAGATACATACACCTACCTCGGCGTCACGTTGACCTACCGTTTCTACCGGATTACGTGCCCTGAATAACCATATTCGGGACTTTTTGCGTATTTTCGGCCTTCAGCGGATCGAATACAACTCGTTATTGTGAAATCAGGATTTTGGGAAACTATGCGGTGGATCGGCGTCCTAAGCGCTTTGTGGATTGGATTGTCAAATTCAGCTTCGTCGCAAACTGTGGCCTGGGCCGGGTCCGACATTCCGCCGGTCGATTCGATGTGTTATCAGTTTCAGCGGCTTTATACCCAGATTCGGGAAGAAAGTGTGCTACCGGATTCGGCCCGCAAACTCTTTAGTGACATTATGTTTGGCCTGCGCGGCAAATTTCGCACCGCCGAACCTTTCCGGCTCGACAGCGCTCGGCGGGACAGCATTCTTCAAACCGCCTATTTTTCGTTTCCCCTTCGCAACTACTCCCCCGACGCCATTGGTGGTTCACACGGGGAAGGCTACCGGGCCAGGGGCTTCGACCTATTCGATTACAACGTTCGCGGCAGCCACCCCGCGCAGGACATTTTTATCTCCGACCGTAACCAGGACTGCATCGACGACAACACCGACCGTCCGGCCGATGTGCTGGCCATGACCAGCGGGGTGGTGCTGGCCATCGAAACCGCCTGGACGCCGGGGCAGGAATACCGGGGGGGCAACTGGATCTGGATCTATGACCCCATTCTCGACGGGCTATGGTACTATGCCCACAACAACGCCATTGTGGTTCGCCCGGGCGACTGGGTACAATCGGGGCAAAAGATTAGCGAAGTAGGCCGTACTGGTTTCAACGCCTACGCAACCCGTTCGCCTACGCATCTGCACATCATGTACCTGCAACTCCAGGCCGACGGACTCCCGCAACCCCAAAACCCCTACGCGTGGCTGTTAACCGCCAGGAACTTTAATTAATTAAGAGTGAAGAGTTAAGAGTTAAGAATGAAGAATTAAATGGAATGCGTCAGCCAACTCTTAACTCATCACTCTTAACTCTTAACTCTTAACCGTTCAATAATACATCGCTTCGTTTCACTCTTTCATCGGCTGTAGGTAGCTATTCGTCTGGCTGGTAAAGCATTGCCCGATCCCACGGGCGGTTGTGATTAATTTTGATCCATTAATCACCAACAACATTTACTACTGCCATGAAAAAAAATGTTTTAGCACTGGTCATGCTCTTTGCCATTGTTAGCTGTAAAGATTCCAACGAAGTAAAACCGGAGGATTTAGGCTCTTATCTGATTTACACTAGCCTGTCGGCTTCAAAGTTTGACCAGGTAGAGGTGAAACTGGACGGAAAAACCGTCGGACTGCTCTCCAAACCGTATCTGGCCACGACCCAGCAAAGTGTGCCGCCCTGCGGGTCTGAAACGGCGGGCGTCGTTCTAAACATCAGCCGGCCGGTTGGCAGTTACTCGCTCGATGCGGTAGCAACGCTGAATGGCAAGCAGGTGACCAAATGGTCGAGTTCGGTGCGGTTTGAGGTGGGCAGTTGCAAAAGAACCCGCCTGACCTCCGACCTGTAAGCCTCAATCGCGTCTGTCAACCATCTTGACGTACCGCGTACCCATCGTTTTTATCCATACCCGAAAACCAGACGAGCCACACTGCGCAGTGTGGCTCGTCTGGTTTTCGGATAAATCTGAAAAATCATAGGAAGTGATCGGTTCGTTATGACCGCCCAAAAGCCATTTTCATCGGTTCAGGATCGAACCCCATTGTGATACCGCGCCATCCTTTGTACCTTGATTGTCGTCATTCTATTCCATCGCAATGCTTGTTTACCTGCTCTTTCAGCGAAACTATGGCCTGATCCGGCTCCTGATCGGATTGGTGAGTTGCGGTTGGACGGGTGTGGGCGTGGCCCAGCAATTTTCCGACCGAACCTACGGTGTCTACGACGGTTTGTCGTACGTCTATGTGTCGGGTTTGTATCAGGACCGCGTCGGCAGAATCTGGATCGGCACGTATTTTGGACTCAATTATTTCAACGGCGTTCCTCCGATTATCAACCAGCGCCAAATTCCGGCCTTGCCGGACGGGGGCGACAATCTGACCGATGCGCCCGACGGAACGGTGTGGGCCTGCGCGGGAAACCGCCTGTTCCGGATGAACGACATCACCACAACAGGACTGACTATCAAGGAATTTTCGGTCAACTACGGCCGGAAAGAACCCCGGCAGCAAGTGGTTTTTATGACCGCCGACCACGAAAACAAGCTGTGGTTTGCCGCCCGAATGGAATCGGGAAACATTGGTCAGCGGCTGTATTGCTGGGAGAAAGACCGGATGCAGGATGTGACCCGACGGTTTTTTGCCAATCCGGAACAACGGTTTCGGGGCATCCTGACCGATTGGCCCAATCGCCGGATTCTGTTGCTGACCGATGACGGCCGGTTGTGGGAAGTGAAGAACAACCGCCTGACCTTGCTGGTTGACCGGCTTGCCTTGACACAGTTGCTGACCGATCCGGCGGGGCGTTTTTATGCGATGGCCGGGTCGGCGGTTTACCGGATTGAAAACCAGGCGGTGAGCAAATTGTATGATGTGCCGGTTCCGGTTTCCGAAGTATCGCTGTGTGCCATTGGCCTCAATGGCGAACTGGCTTTTCAGAAAACGAAGGGTGATCTCGACATCTGCTGGTATGACGGCAAAACGGTGACCAACTCCCACATCAGCTCATCACCGGCCAACCGGCTGCTGTTCGATCACCGGGGTGATCTTTGGGTCGGCACGGCGCATCATGGGCTGATCAACATCAAAATGAGTGGCTGGCAATATTTTGACAACTCGGAAGGCTGGCTGGAAGAAACCAACAACGTGGCCGAAGACCGGAACGGCGTTATCTGGTTTGGTTCCTGGGGAAAAGGGCTTAGCCGCCTAACTGAGAAGGGCATTGTAGCCGACCGGACGTATCGAAAATCGATGCCAGCCGACTATTTTCAGCCTGCAAGCCGGATGGATGCCGATGGAAACATCATTCTGGTGGCCGAACCGAAAAAAGGAGTTTTCCGCTTCGACGGCCGGGATTTCCGTCGGTTGCCGGGTTCAGATACGGCTACATTACCGTTGGGTTTCTACGACGATGTCCGTCGAAACCGCTATCTGGTGGTTTCCAACACGAATTTGTTCATTTACAACCGCCGGACGCTGGCACTCCTGGATGTGGTGGCAATGCCGCCCGACCAGTACGAAAACATCGAAACCGACCGATTTGGGCGTTTCTGGATTTCTGGTTTAAATAAAACGCTGCTGTGGAATGGTGTCGGCCGATCCTTCCGGCAGCTTACCCAAAAAAACAAAGGGTTACCCGCCCAGACTCTGGCTGAAGTCCGGCGTGATAAACGCGGAAACCTGTGGCTCTCGACGGGGGATGGACTCTGGTTGTACGATTATAAAACATACCGGCGGATCGCTCCCGGCTTCATCCAGCGAACCATTACCTATTGCCGACCCATGGGGCGTTTCCTGCTGATTGGGACGCTGGAAGGCTTGTTTGTGTTCGATATGGAGCGGTTTTATGAAACGGGCGAAGAGTGGCTCGCGTATTTTGACCGGGAAAACGGATTTCGTGGCAGTCAGTGTATTTTCAATGGTATTCTGCTCGATTCACGCGGACGGCTGTGGGTTGCCACGCGCGACCGCATGATGATGATTTCGGAAAAGCGGCTTTTTCAGTTGTTAAAACCGGTGCCAACCCGCATTCAGGCATTTCGGGATATGCGATCCGGACGAATGGTGGAGACGCAAATGGGTGAAATAGCGTTCAAATCCAGCGAAAACGACCTGGAAGTTCAGCTTCAGAAAACCGGCGACACGGATTTACTGGCAAGTACGACTTACCAGTACCGCCTGGAACGTCTGGACGGCAACCCGACAACCCCCGAATGGTCGGAACCGATCCGCGAAAATTCGTTCACCCTGCAAAACCTGGGCGACGGCTCTTATCGGCTGACCCTTCAGGTGCTGCGCGCCGAAGGCCTGTGGAATACCGAACCCATTGTGCAGGAATTTCGCATTGCCCCGCCCTGGTATGCCACCTGGGGCTTCCGAACGCTGGTGATCGTTCTGGTGGTTGGCGGGCTGTTTTACGGGCGTCTGCGGCAGGTGCGGGTGCTGGCGCAACGCCGGTTAAAACAGCTCCAGATTCAGCGACGGGTGGCGCAACTCGAAGTAGAAGCCGCCAACCGGGAAAAGCAGGAGTCGGAAATCCGGCGTCAACTGGCCGAAGCCAGCCGGAAGCGGGCCTTACTGGAGGTGAAAGCCATTACGAATCAAATTGATCCGCATTTTGTCGCCAACTTCCTGACCGCCATTCAGTCGATTACCTACGAGTCGGACCCGGACACGGTGGTGAGTTATCTGGCCAAATTTGGCTCTATTTTCCGGAATCAGTTGATGACCCGCAGCCGGGTTTTCTGGACGCTTCAGGAGGAACTGGAGTTTGTGCGGAATTACCTGGATCTGGAAAAATTGCGGTTTGGCGACCGGATTCAGTTTACCATCGAGGTGTGCGAAGGCATTCCGATGGAGACCAACCTGCCCAAAATGCTGATTCAGGGCTATGTTTCCAACGCCATCAAACACGGGTTGGAACACAAACCCAAAGGTGGAACCGTGCGTCTTTTCGTTTGCCAGTCAGCCGGGTATCTGCAAATTAAAGTGGAAGACGATGGGGTAGGGCTGGTGAAAGCCCGGCAATACCGGCGCCGGAGCACGGGCCGGGGGCTGGCTATCAACCAGGCGGTTTTCGACCAGCTTAACCAGTATAACGCATTGAAAAGTTCGCAGCACGTAATCGATTTGACTAACTTTGAAACCGGCGTGTCGGGGGTTCGGCTGGAGGCTCTTTTACCCCTCCACCCGGTTCTGCCACCGGAAGAGAATGTGGTCGATTCCGACGAACCGGTTGCCTGATTTTTTTAAATGACTCGCTATGAACGCATTGATGGTACGATCGGTCATTATCGACGACGAGCTTCCGGTTCGTCGGACGTTGCGCAGCATGTTATCCTCCGTGCCGGAAGTGAGCGTGGTGGGCGAGGCCGGCAATGTGACGGAGGGGCTGGATTTGATTGCGGAACAAAAACCGGATCTGATTTTTCTGGACATCAAGATGCCCATCCGCAGCGGTTTTGAATTGCTGGATGAACTCACCTTGCAGCAGCAGTTTTACGGCGTTATTTTCATTTCGGGCTATCCCGACGATGCACTCACGGCGGTTCAAAAGGCCGCCCCGCATCTGCACTCGGATTTTGTGGTAAAGCCCATCGATCCGCTGATTCTGAAAGAGAAGTTCCGGCTGTTTTACCACAAGTGGAAGGCCGACAAAGAGCATGAATTTGAGCTGACGGCTCAACTGGAAAGGGCGTTCAGCCAGAACCCGGAGTCGGCGGTTTTGTCGGGTCCCCGGTTTCTGACGTTTCAGAATTCGGTGGCGCTCCACCGCATCGAGGTCGCCGACATCATGTACTGCGAATCGGCCAACAAGCAGATCAACGTCTATTGCTCCAAACAGGAGCACCTCAATGTGCCGAATTTAACGCTCGATGCGCTCGAAAAACTTTTGCCACCGGATCATTTCATCCGGATCGGGAAAAGCCACATTCTGAACCGGGAAGCCATCAGTTACCTCGAAAAAGGCGCCCGTCCCAAATGCCGTCTCGTCCTTGGCCACCGCGTCCGCGAGCTGCTGATTTATGCGAGTAATGTGTGGAAAGTTGAGGAAAGCTATTCTTTGTAAGGAACGAACACTGAATATTGAATAGCGAATATCGAAGTACGGTGCAGGCATGATTTCGATATTCGTTATTCAATATTCAGTGTTCAATATTGGTAATTATTGCCCCAAAAGAATCTTATTCGTCATTTCCTTATCGATCGTGATATAACCGGGATAGTTGACTTTCTTGTTCCCCAGCGCAAGGGTTGGCTTGATTTTGATCGTCAGCATCGACGGTTTGGCGCTGTTCGAACCGCTCATGTTCCGGACCAGGTCCGTGAATGCATCGCGGGTTTTTTCGTCGGTCATCAGTTTGTAGGCATTGGCGTTTAGCTTGATCGGAACGCGCGTTGAGCCGCCACCGGGAGCCACTTCGATGCGCTGGTTGACAAACCCGTTAAAAAGCTCCTGTTCCGCCAGCATAATTTTGTATTCCAATTGGTCGATAGCCGCCGTTTTATTGGTCGGATTGGTGATGTCGATGTTGATCCGGGCGCTCAGCGGAATGCTTTTGGTCATGAATCCCGTGGCCAGTTGCGGATACTTCATGGGATTGAGATCTTCCAGATTTTTCAGTTTCCGGACGTCGATGCCCGACAGGTAAACGCTGTCGGCTGATGTGATATTGAATTTGCAATCGCCCAGGGCTTTGGCCTGCGTGATCTGGCGGTTGACGCTGCATTGGCTGAAAGTCAGTGCGAAGGCGGAAATGGCTACGAAAAACAACAGTTTTCTCATGTACTTGCTATGCTTGATGGATGTTCCCTTTAGATAGACGAAAAAGGGATTGGTTTAGTTTTAAAAATGCCAATTCCCGCTCATTTTTACCGCTATTCGTAACCACAAAATTTTGCTGTCCATTGTTTTGTAGGTATATTTATACGTTAAGCCGAACGGGGCTAGGAAATGACCCGAAAAATTTGTATTTTTACTATCCGAAATCGTCCTTTTAACCGCATTTCTTATAACAATTCCGTAAAACGGAGCTATACTGATTGCATTCTATGACAAACGAATTAATTGAAGCCGACATCACACCCGAAGAACGTTCCAGAGGTAATTACGATGCAGACAATATCCAGGTCCTGGAAGGTCTCGAAGCCGTTCGGAAAAGACCGGCCATGTACATCGGCGATGTTGGTATCAAAGGGTTACACCACCTGATCTGGGAAGTAGTTGATAACTCCATCGACGAAGCTTTAGCTGGTTATTGTGATACCATTCAGGTTACGATTAACGAAGATAATTCGATTACGGTGAAAGATAACGGCCGGGGTATTCCGACCGGAATGCAGACTAAATTAGGTAAATCAGCCCTTGAAGTGGTCATGACCGTGCTTCACGCGGGGGGTAAGTTCGACAAGGATACGTACAAAGTGTCGGGTGGTTTGCACGGCGTGGGGGTTTCCTGCGTGAATGCACTCTCGACGTTTCTGCACGTTGAAGTACACCGCGAAGGCAAAGTGTTCGAGCAGGAATACCACATCGGGCAGCCGGTTTATCCCGTTCGGGAAATCGGCACGGCAACGGATACCGGAACAACAGTACGCTTCAAACCCGATGATTCGATTTTTACTGAAAGCGTTTACAAATACGATACCGTCGCCGGTCGTTTGCGCGAGCTGGCCTTTCTCAACAAACGCATCCGCATTACCCTGACCGATTTGCGTGATATGAATGAACAGGGCGAACCGCTGCACACGGAGTTCTATTCGGAAGGCGGTTTGACCGAGTTTGTGAAGTATGTGGATGAAAGCCGTCCTTCCCTGGAAGGCATGTCGCCCATTTACATGGAACGTGAGACCGGGACAACGCCCGTTCAGGTGGCGATGGTTTATAACATGGAAGCGGGCGAAAACATCTCTTCCTACGTCAACAATATCAACACAATCGAAGGCGGCACGCACGTGCAGGGATTCCGGACCGCCTTGACGCGGATTCTGAAAGGATATGCCGAACGCAATGCGCATTTGTTGGGGAAAAACTCCGGTAAAGTGACCTTCGACGGGAGTGACTTCCGCAAGGGCCTAACCGCCGTTATTTCGGTGAAAGTGGCTGAACCGCAGTTTGAAGGGCAGACCAAGACCAAACTGGGGAATAGCGATGTCGTTGGAGCCGTTAGCTCGACGGTGGCTGAAATGCTCGAAATGTGGCTGGAGGAACACCCGAAAGAAGCCTCGTCGATCGTTCGGAAGGTATTGATTTCAGCACAGGCCCGGATTGCCGCCGATCTGGCCTATAAACGCATCATGACCGACCGCAAGGACTTCATGAGCGGGATGGGTCTGCCGGGTAAACTGGCCGACTGTTCGGATACCAACCCGGAGAATTGCGAAATCTACCTGGTGGAAGGGGATTCGGCCGGCGGTTCTGCCAAACAGGGCCGTAACCGCGCCTTCCAGGCCATCCTGCCGTTGCGGGGAAAAATCTTGAACGTGGAGAAAGCCCTGGAACACAAGATTTACGAAAACGAAGAAATCAAGAACATCATTACGGCGCTCGGGATTCGCTACGAACGCGTCAATGGTGAAACCGTGATGAACCTGGAGAAACTGCGGTATCATAAGGTAATCATCATGACCGATGCCGACGTCGATGGCAGCCACATCCGGACGCTGATTCTGACGCTGTTTTTCCGCCACATGCGCTCGCTGATCGACAATGCGTTTCTGTACATCGCCCAGCCGCCGTTTTACCTGGTCAAAAAAGGCAAGGAAGAACGGTATTGCTGGACGGAGCAACAACGTGAAGCCGCTATTCGGGAACTGGCCGGATCGGGTCGTGAGGAGAACGTGAACGTGCAGCGGTACAAAGGTCTGGGAGAAATGAATCCGGAACAGTTGTGGAGCACGACGATGGACCCCGAGAAACGGAGTCTCAAGCGGGTGACGATCGAGTCGGCCGCCGAAGCCGATCACGTCTTTTCGACCCTGATGGGCGATGAGGTGGCCCCCCGCCGGGAGTTCATTGAGCGAAACGCCAAATATGCAAAAGTAGACGTGTAAGACAGAGCGGGCGAATAGCCCGCTTTTTTTTTGTTCGCTCAGGAACGGTTATCCGGAATGTTCCGGTAAACCCCTGCTGGTAAATACCATAATCCGGAAGAACGACAGAATTTTCTGTTTTAGGGGCGGTTAGAAAAATAACGGATCAAATCGGGTAGGCTTTCGATAAACCAGTGAATGGTAAAATAAACCAGAATTACTGAAAAAAAACGCCAGGGTATTCTCGATTTTAGCCACATAGTACGGAAGGGGTTAATTTGATTTTATTTTTTGGAGTAACGACCATTAGAATTAAGGGCTTGGTGCCACAGGAAATTTTTAATTGCTACCCAAAAGGTTCAATGAATGGCGCATGTTAAAGGGCGACAAAAAGAATTGGATCGTAGGTATACTGCTAAATCTGAGCAGATAGAGAGGCTAAACAACTCATTGCTGCTTAGCATGAAAGGCTGTTAAAGACCTGTTTTATTGGAATAGATCACCCTGAATTAAATAAACAGAATGTAAAAAAAGGCTATGCGGCACTAAAACAGCTTTTTGATGCGGTTCTGGGTGTTCACTATTGGGTTAAAAAATTCCAATTTTTTGCTGGTATTGCCGATAAAACGATTTATTTGATTTTTTATTGTTAAGCTAATCCACTGCATAGTAGATAAATAAATGGTGATAAGGGATAGACCCGAATATCCGGGTTAGTATTCGGCGGAATGGTATGTACTAATCATTATAAGCCAGTCTATTTTGTAGATCAGTCATTATAAAAACCGATACATTGCGTATGCTATTAGATTAATATTATACAATTCCCGTACCAAAATTTCTAAAACACGACTGAAGGTTTCAATTATAAATGAATTATTTTTGCGTATACAATAATAGAAAAGATATAACATGGAAAGAATTGGTGCGAAAAATGCTTCGGCGTTCTTCTTTGCCGTTTTTTTGAGTGGACGACCCTTTTGGTACAGAATCTGTTTGTATGAAGTGACAGACAGGTGCCATAAACTAAAAAGTAGCGTACGAAGTTGTCATACTATGCGTTACTTGAATACAATAAAGTTCATCCCTACCTATGACCGGCAAAAGTCCTTCACAAAAAGATAATATGGAAAGGAAGGGTTCTTTCGGGAATCTTTTCTCGTTTTTCTCAGGGCGTAAAGTAACTTTACCATCCGATTCGGAAGATGGTAAGGCTATGAAAATAAACGAAAAACTGGCGAACGTCATCGACCAGAGCAACTACATCAGCCGTGACCTGAGCTGGCTGAAATTCAATGACCGGGTACTGGATCAGGCCCGCACGCCAGAACGCCATCTACTCGACCGACTCAAGTTCCTGGCCATTACGGCGTCGAACCTGGACGAGTTTTTTACCATTCGCATCGGGAGTCTCTACAATTACCTCGACTACGGAAAAGAGCGCGTCGACTACTCCGGTTTGCGGGAAATTCCTTTCCGAAAAGCCCTGATGACGGCGGCACAGCAGTTCAGCCGGGACCAGCGTGCGGTTTTCGATGAATTGAAGGCGTCGTTCAAGGACATCGACTTTCGGTTTGTCGGACTGAGCGACCTTACCGACGAGGAGCGGGTGAAAGCGGTCGATTATTTCGACCGGACCATTTATCCCATGTTGACGCCGATGGTCTACGACTATACGCACACCTTTCCGATGTTGCTGGCAAAGGTGCTGATTTTCAGCGTCGTAACCCAGGACCCCAGCCGCCCCGTGAAAGCCGGGGATGATGACGAGAACCAGCGGTTATCGTTCGTTCAGATTCCGGCCAATCTGCCCCGTTTCATGCCGTTTGAGCGCAAAGACGAAACGTGTTTTCTGCCGATAGAAGAAATTATCCGTCAGGAAATCAAGAAGTTATACCGGAATGTGGAGATCGATTCGGTTAATCTGATGCGGATAACGCGAAACGGTGATTTCACGCTGGAGGAAAGCGACGATATCGAAAACGATTTTATCGACGAAATCAAGCAGAAGATCAAAAACCGCCGTCTGGGTCGCGTGGTTCGCGTTGAAATCGAACCCAATGCGTCGGAATGGATGGTGAATCTGTTGAAAAAGCGTTGGGAAATTGATGACTACAATCTGTTTGAAAATGCGCAACTGATTGATTATACGAGCCTTTGGCAAGTCGTTCGGCACCCGGAATTTCGCGATGAACTGCCCACGCCCCCGGCCCCCGTACCGGCTTTGGGAATGCGTCGGGAGAAAAATGCAGACATCTTTGAGTTGATGAAAGAGCGGGATATTCTGCTCCATCATCCGTATAACAACTTCGAGCCAGTGATGTCGCTGCTGGAACAGGCTGCCGAAGATCCCAATGTGCTGGCCATCAAACTCACAATCTATCGCCTGGCCAAACGGTCGCGGATTACGGAAGCCTTGCTGAAAGCCGCCGAAAACGGCAAACACGTCTCGGTTTTGTTTGAAGTGAAAGCCCGTTTCGACGAAGAAAACAACATTCGGGAAGCCCAGCGGCTGCAAAAAGCCGGGTGCTTTGTGATTTACGGGATCAGTAGTTATAAAACGCATACCAAACTGCTGCTGGTGGTTCGGAGTGAAGGTTCGCGTGTGGTTCGGTATGCCCACCTGTCGAGTGGAAACTACAACGAAGAGACGTCGAAACTTTACACTGACATCGGTTTGCTGACCACCGACGAGGTGTATACGCACGATATTTCCGAATTCTTTAATGTCATTACCGGACATTCGCTGCCCAACGATTACCAGTATTTGATTACCGCCCCGCGCGATATGCGGAAGCAACTGGTCAAGCTCATCCGGGCCGAATCCGAAAACGCCAGAGCGGGGTTACCGAGCGGTATTTGCATCAAAATCAACTCCCTGGAAGATCAGGAGGTGATTGATGAACTCTACAAGGCGTCTCAGGCGGGGGTGCCCATTCGGCTCATCGTACGCGGTATTTGCTGCCTGCGGCCCCATCGGCAGGGGTTGAGTGAGAATATTACCGTCCGGTCGATTGTCGGCGACTTTCTGGAACATACGCGTCTGTTTTATTTTCACAACAACGACGATCCGAAGATTTACGGCGGCAGTGCCGATGTCATGGTGCGCAGTTTCGATCGGCGCATCGAATCGTTGTTTTTGCTGGTGGACAAACGGGTGAAACAGCAGGCCATTCACCTGCTGGATTACAATCTGCGTGACAACGTCAACGCCTATGAACTTCACGAAGACGGGGTTTATGTACGATGTTGCGTAGAGGAAGAAACCGAGCAGCCGTTCAACATTCAGAAGAAGTTTTTTGAAGTGACGCAGAAAGAAGTCATGCAGGCGAAATTATTCGTGAACGAAAAACCAATCGAGCCTGAGCCACCCCAACCGGAAACGCAGCCGGAAACGGAGGTTCAGACGAGTTGATGCGGTTTACGGTATCCAATTTACGGTGGCTGACGCGTGTGAAGCGTGCGTCAGCCACCGTAAACCGTAAACTGAATACCGTAAACTAATACTTGCAAAACTCCGGTGAGGCAATTTCGAACGCCAGCGTGTTGTGGTCGGGCACAAACCGGTTTTTCTCCAGCGGCCAGCTTGCTCCGCCATCGGTGCTAACCCGAATATCATACGGTTTTTTAACTTGCAGCTTATAGGACACGGTCTTGGTACTTTTCCGATCCAGGGTAACCAGGTCGCGCCAATCCCGTTTCCCGGCGTCACTGTATTGCAAACGGATCCGGGCGGGCAACCTGGATTCGTCCAGTTTTGTGGGGGGCGGACAGGCAAAATTAAAACTTACGGTGATGGGCGGTGGAACCGCTAATTTTTGCAAATCCAGGACTTGTGGGCTGCGGTTGCAGGTTTGCTGGGGCGTGGTTTCAAGCACCGGCTGCCCCGGATTACCGCTGCTGTATGCATCGTTGAAGGCAAAAACCTGCAACCGGACTTTCCGGTTCTGCAAAAGATTCGTCAGGACGATGCGGCTACCATTGTTCAACGGCGTATAAAACGAGCTCAGTTCCTGCCGCGTATCGGCATCGACCACCTTGCAGAGGTACTGGATGTCAACCTGATTCAATTGACTGCTTACCGTAAAAATGGGCCCCTCGTCACAAACCGCCTGGGTCCAGCCAGCCACCCACAAGGCCGGATGCGCGATCGAAAGGGTACACTCCGGTTGTCCGGTGGAAGCATTGCGGGAAACCACTCCCGGTTTTTCCTGCTGCCAGTGGTTGCTAACCCGGTCATAGCGATACAATGGGATTTCGTCGCCCGGCTGAAGCGGGCGACCCAGGGCGGGGTTGATGGTGGCTGGATTGAGCGTCATGACGCAGGAAACCGGTTTCGAAATCTGTTGAACCAGTCGGAATTGGTCATCATGGAATTCCAGCGAGAAAGCCCCCGCAATCTGGCTGAGTTGCAATGGTCCCAACTTTTCTCCGCCAGCAGTGGTAACCGACGACATGATGGTACCGTTCGGCAGAAAATCGGCGGGGTTGTTACCCCGGTTTTCGATGTGGAGCAAAGCCGCCGTCAAAGGGCCGCTCAACAGGGTTCCATCAGCTTCCTTAAAATCAGAACCGGGTTCAATGCGAGCGGTTACATTGTCCTGTTTCTGGTTGATAACGGGCGTCTTGATGGCTAAGCCGGCAACCAGCGGTAGTTCGATCGCATCTACCTGCGTCGCCGACAGGTGGGTGGGCGGGTCACTCAGTTTGAGCCACTTTGGTGACAGGCTGTATCGGCCCGTATCAGCCAGTTTAACCGGCTGAATAATGTCCAAGTAACCCGCCGATTTGGCGGCAACAACAAAATGGAGCGGATCGTTTTTCGAATACATGGCCTCGGGTGAAGCCGCCAGAATCAGCACGCCATCCGCATTTACTTTGTAATTTGTCGTATTGAGAGTTGTCACAATTTGGTCGGCATCGGCCCCGGCCACCGCTAGCTCAATCTCTTTTGGCATCGGTCCTTTCAGACTCCGGAACCGGAACTCAACAATTCCGTTTTCAATGGGGTCTTTAAATCCAATCCCCACATCATCCAGCGGATTCTGGCAGGCATTGCTGAGAAATAGCAGCATTGTCAGAAAAAAAGAAAATACTATCTTTTTCATATATCCAATAATTATTGAAATAATTCAATTTAATTCCTTGGTAATCAGAGATAATAAGATAACAGATTTTCTTTGTTTTTGTCTGATAATTAACGAAAAAAAGAGAGTAACAACGGGATGAAAGACGCTGAACATCGGAGAAAGCACGACATTCACGAACAGGAAATAAACCGTTATCCGATGAGAAAACCGGCTAATTCGCATTCGGGACCGGTCATTCCTTCTTATCTTCACAAGTTTTTTGTAAACTACCGTACACTTCAACTAACCAGCGTATTGAATGAGCCGTTTTACCGGACTGATCGGCATCGTATTGATTTTGGGCATCGCCTATGCCATGTCAAACAACCGCAAAGCAATTAACTATCGAACTGTGGGAGTTGGGTTGTTACTCCAGTTTGGATTGGCGGTTTTTATTCTGAAAACGGACATCGGTCAGCAGATTTTCCAGACATTGGGGCAGTTTGTCGACCGGCTTTTACAGAAATCAGTCAAGGGCGCTGAATTTGTTTTTTCTCCGTTGGTCAACCGCGAGTTGCTCAGCAAAGCATTCGGTCCCGAAAACGGCTTTATTTTCTTTTTTCAGGTCATCCCAACCATCATTTTCGTAGCGGTTCTGGTCAATATTTTCTACCATCTGGGCATCATGCAGCGGGTTGTAGCGGTGCTGGCGCGGTTCATGAAATGGTTGATGGGCGTCAGTGGTGCCGAGGCATTGTCAAACGTTTCGAGTACGTTTGTCGGACAGGTCGAAGCGCAGATCATGATCAAACCGTATCTGAAAACCATGACGCAATCGGAATTGCTGGCGTCGATGACGGGCAGTTTTGCCTGCATTGCCGGGGGCGTTCTGGCGGTCTACATTTCGCTGGGCGTACCGGCACCGTATCTGTTGGCTGCCAGTTTGATGGCCGCACCGGGTGCGCTGGTGATCAGCAAAATCGTTTTTCCCGAAACCGAAGTCTCGGAAACGGAAGGCATCGTGAAGCTGGAAATCAAAAAAAGCCACGCCAACCTGCTCGATGCCATTGCTTCCGGTGCGGCTGAAGGGCTGAAAGTGGGATTCAATGTGATTGCCATGCTGATCGGTTTCATCGCTCTGATGGCCTTGCTCGACAGTATTCTGTTCCGGATCGGGTATTACATTTTCGGATTTCCGAACCTGAGTCTCAACTTTTTGCTGGGCCATGTCTTTTCCGTCTTTGCCTGGGCCATGGGCGTTCCGTCGAAGGATATTCAGGCTGCGGGCTCGTTGATGGGGACGAAGATGGTGGTGAACGAATTTGTTGCGTATCTCGACCTGGTGAAAATCAAAAACACACTCGACCCCAAAACCATCGCCATCACCAGCTTTGCACTCTGCGGTTTTGCCAATTTTTCGTCGATTGCCATTCAGGTGGGCGGTATCGGTGAACTGGCGCCCTCGCGCCGGAGCGATCTGGCCAAACTGGGTTTCAAAGCCCTGATCTGCGGAACGCTGGCGTCGTATATGTCTGCGACCCTCGCCGGTTTGCTGCTCTAAAATAAAACCGCTACAGAACGGCAGGATTTGACTGAAATCCTATAATTTCAGCAGGATTTTCTTGTCTTATTGCTGGCCTTTGTCGGCCTTCCTATCCCTATTGTGATGATTGCCACGAAACTGATCCCCCGCACGGCTTCGGCTCAGGAGCAACCGCTTCTGGTAAAAACAATATTGGCACAGTCGCTCAAATACGAGCCGCAGCGGGAAATTGTTTACCGCGACCTGTTCCGTATGAATTACGTAGACTTCAACCAGCGGGTTCGTCGCCTGGCCAATTTGCTGACTTCCAGCGGGGTGAAGCCGGGCGATACGGTAGCGGTTTTCGATTGGGACAGTCACCGGTATCTGGAGTGTTTTTTTGCCATTCCGTGCCTGGGTGCCATTCTGCACACGATCAACGTGCGGTTGTCTCCCGCGCAGATTCTGTATTGCATGAACCACGCGGAAGACAAGGTAGTGGTGATTCATGAAGACTTCCTGCCGCTGCTCGATGCGATCAAAAGCCAGCTCACGACGGTAGAAACATTCATTCTGGTGAGCGATAAAGTATATCAAAACCAAGAGGTCGTGATTCCGGACGGTTTTGTCGGCGAATACGAAAGTCTGCTGAAAACCGCTTCAGATCAGTATGATTTCCCGGATTTTGACGAAAATACCTGGGCTACGACGTTTTATACCACCGGTACCACGGGCAACCCCAAAGGTGTTTATTTTTCGCACCGGCAGTTGTTCATGCACACGATGGGGCTGGTGACCTACATCTGCGGGTATGAAGCCGTCGCGTTTCATTCGACCCATGATGTATACATGCCCATCACGCCCCTGTTTCATGTCCACGCCTGGGGTTTTCCGCTCCTGGCAACCATGCTGTCGGCGCGGCAGGTGTATCCGGGGCGGTATGAACCCGAAATGCTTCTGACATTACTCCTGAAAGAAAAAGTAACCCTCTCGCATTGTGTCCCGACGATTCTGACGATGCTGGTGAACAGCCCGGTTGCCAAACAGGTGGATTTGAGTCGCTGGAAGGTCATCATCGGCGGCTCGGCACTGACGAAAGGGCTGGCAAAAGCCGCTCTGGAACTGGGCATTCAGGTCTATGCGGGCTATGGACTGTCCGAAACCGCTCCGATTCTGTCGCTCACCTACCTGAATGACACCGAGCGTGCGTTGCCCATCGACGAGCAGGTGGAGTTCCGGACGCGGGCCGGTCGCATTGCGCCCTTTATCGACATCCAGTTGCAGGACGATGAGGGACAGCCGGTTCCGCACGACGGCCATTCGCTGGGCGAACTGACGGCGCGGGGCTCCTGGCTTACGCAGGGCTATTACAAGGAAACCGAGCGGGGCGAAGAACTCTGGCACAACGGCTGGCTCCACACGGGCGATGTGGCCGCCATTACCCCCGATAACTGGGTGATCATTGCCGACCGCACCAAGGACGTCATCAAGTCCGGTGGCGAGTGGGTTTCGTCGCTGGCAATTGAAAACTGTCTGTCACAAATCGAGGGCGTGGGCGAGTCGGCGGTGGTCGGGTTCCCGGACGAAAAATGGGGCGAACGCCCGCACGCCCTGGTGGTGCTGAAACCGGAGTATGTAGGCAAAGTAACGTCTGAAACGATCAAAACCGCCTTGCAGGGTCAGATTTCGAGCGGGGACATCAACAAATGGTATGTGCCGGATCGCATTGTGCTGGTCAATGAAATTCCGAAAACCAGCGTTGGTAAAATCGACAAAAAGAAGATCCGGGCCGAGATGAAAGCACTAATCTTCTCCTGAAAATGACCCTTACAGTGCAGAAAAATCCTGCTCGCTACCGTTCTGTGTTCGGACTCAATGAGTGCATCATTTTTAAAAGTTCATTGACGGTTTTCCAGTTTCGGGTCGTGGCCGTTACCTTGAGCTTGTTTTCAAAAAAGGTATTGCTCAGTTTGGTGTTGCCATAACCGCCCGGGCAATACACGTATATTTCTTTTCCGGAGAGAGCAAACCGGTCAGTGCCAACGGCTAAATCTTTTATTTTGTCAAGATTCAAGGTGTTGGGGGCATTCGATAGAAACGTGACATGAAGCTTATCAACCTCAGTGTGGTCTTCCTGTAGAAAAGGATTTTGGGCAACGATGTCGGCCAATTTGCTCAATGACCGGGTCAAAACCGGCACCTGAAAGCCAAATGTTTCAACAATTTTCTGCTCAATTTGCCTCGCCAATTGCTCCTCATCGGTAGCAGAATGGGTGAAGACGACGTTACCGCTTTGGATGTACGTTTTGACCTGCTGGCAATTCAATTCCCCGAACAAGTGCTTCAATTCGTTCATAGGGACTTTTTTTTGACCACTGACATTGATGCCACGGAGAATCGCAAGGGTGGTTTCCATACAGTGGAGCTAATAAGTTGTGCGTAAAATAACAGGCGCATTTTAGGTAAACCAGTCCAACATTCAAAGAGGAATGAATATCTGTCGAACTCTTTTCCCGCTTCTGTGTTTCTTTTTATAGAGAATACTTATAAATGCAGTACACGTTATCGTAAAACGGTACCATCACTCCTGGTAAATTGTAATGATCGGAGAAAAAGCAGTAACTATTTGCAAATTTGGCCGTTTTTACGAATTATATTTGCATATTTCCGATATATGTACTTAATTTTGTAACGATTAAGGATACAACACTCAAATGAGTAAACGGAGAAAAAACTTCTTTCTGCACCGGTTATTCTGCTGGCTAATGGCGCTGCACATCATCAACATTAGTGTCGATGTGCCCGAACATTTTTCGCCGAGGATGCTTCATGGTGCCCAAAAAGAAGACTTGTCCGTTAACCGGATTGAAAGCATCGGCGAATTGATTCTTGAAAACTGGCTGGGCATTATCGACGCCCTTCCGGAGCAGGACGATGCCAAAGATGAATCTGACGTCGCCAATATTGAACACGATTATTTCTCTGCCCCTCTTTTTTCTTTTTCCTTAAAGCCTGTTTACTGGCATCTGGCTGCCCGACCCGTTGGACTGAAGTCCATTCGTGTGTTTTCGCATGTTCAGGAGATAAACTCCCCACCACCTCAAGCCTAAGGGGTCTTTCCGCTCAGGCGGAGCGCTTTCAATCCAGTACAACAATACCCTGGTTACCTTTTTACTAGAAATTCAGGTCGGACGCTGTTCAGGGATGAGCATGTCCTGACTTCCCTATACGCTTAAACGCTTAACGAGAAATCATATCACAAACATGAAAGGATACATCATTGCCATTGCGCTATCAATCAGTGCTTTTATCACGGGTTGTAGCAGCCAGGCTGAGGAGAAAACCGAGGTTGAAAAACCGGCACTCCCCATTTTTGAAATTACACGACAGTCTACTACGTTGCAACGTGAATACGCCGGCAATGTGGAGGCCGTCCGGAACGTGGAAATTCGTGCCCGCGTTGGCGGGTTTCTAGATAAAATACATGTTGACGAAGGGCGTCAAGTGAAAAAAGGACAATTGCTATTCCAGATCAACCAGGCTGAGTATCAGGCCGAACTGGCCAAGGCAAGAGCCAATCTGAAGAGCGCGATGGCCGAAGCCAAAACCGCCGAGGTGGAACTGGGTCGTGTGCGGTTATTGGTCGACAAGAAAGTGATTTCGGCCTCCGAACTGGAACTGTCGAAGTCTAAGCTGGATGCTGCTAAAGCCGCCATTGAAGAGGCCCAGTCGGCTCAGGAAAACGCTTCGCTGCGTTTGGCTCACGCCAGCATCCGTGCTCCGTTTGACGGTGTGATCAACCGGATTCCGTCTAAAATGGGCAGTTTGATCGAAGAAGGCGCCCTGCTGACTACGGTTTCGGACATTCGCGAAGTCTATGCGTATTTTCACGTGTCTGAAAAAGAATACCTGGAATACATCAAAAAAGGGAAACACAGCAGCAGTGGACAGGAAGTGACGTTGCTCCTGGCTGATGATACCCCTTACAAGCAGGCCGGTAAAATTGAAACGATGGAAAGCGTCTTCGACGATGGCTCCGGTACAATTGCCTTCCGGGCTCGTTTTCCAAATCCTGACAAAATGCTCAAGCACGGTGCGACGGGCAAAATTCGCCTGAAAAATGAGGTGGACAATGCCGTTCTGGTTCCGCAGAAGGCGGTATTTGAAATCCAGGATAAGAACTACGTGTATGTGGTCGATGCGTCCAATAAAGTGAAAATGAGGAGCTTCGTTCCCCAGAGCCGCGTTGCCCAGTTTTACCTCGTGAAATCGGGGCTTGAACCCGGCGAAAAGATCGTCTACGAAGGCATTCAGAACATCCGTGATGGGATGCAAATTGTTCCGCAGGCCCTGTCGCCCGAAAGTTTGCTGACCTTAAACCCCGCAAAGTCCGAGACCGAAGTGGTTGCCAACTAACCGGCTGGACTTTCAATTATTACTACCCACTCTTCGGTACAGAGCAACCTCTGGTCGCATTCGCGATCGGAGGAATGCCTGTACTTTAGATTTATCAGCACAAAACTATGTTTGATACCTTCATAAAACGGCCTTTGCTCTCCGCCGTAATCTCGGTTTTGATTACGTTGCTGGGCGTACTGTCGCTGATGAATTTACCGGTTACCCAGTTCCCCGACATTGTTCCGCCGTCAGTTGTCGTAACGGCTAGTTATACGGGTGCCAATGCTGAAGTGAGCACCAAAGCCGTGGCTATGCCGCTGGAACGGGCCATCAACGGCGTACCGAATATGACCTACATGACCGCCATTTCGGGGAATGACGGCTCAACCTTGATTCAGGTTTTTTTCAAAGTAGGTACCGACCCGGATCTGGCGGCCGTGAACGTTCAAAACCGGGTAACAACGGTATTGGATGAACTTCCCGAAGAAGTGATCAAGGCCGGGGTAACGACGGAGAAAGAGGTCAATAGCATGTTGTTGTACCTGAACCTGATCAGCACGGATTCGACGGCAGATGAGAAATTCATCTATAACTTTGCCGATATCAATATTTTAGCGGAACTCAAACGCATCGATGGTGTCGGTTTTGTCGATATTCTGGGTGCCAGAGAGTATTCCATGCGGGTCTGGCTCAAGCCCGACCGCATGACGGTTTACAACGTTTCTGCCGATGAAGTCATCGCGGCCATTCGGGAACAGAACGTGGAAGCGGCTCCCGGAAAAGCCGGTGAAAGTGCCGACCGCGATGCCCAGGTCTTGCAGTATGTGCTGCGCTACACGGGGAAATTTATTGAACCCGTGCAGTACGAAAACATCGCGATCCGTACCCTGGACGACGGCTCGATTCTCCGGTTGAAAGATGTTGCTGAAGTTGAATTCGGATCGCTGGACTACGGTATTTTGTCTAAAAACGACGGCCGTCCCTCGGCGGCTATCATGTTGAAACAGCGGCCGGGTTCCAACGCGCAGGAGGTCATTGCCAATGTCAAAAAACGCCTGGCCGAATTGAAAGAAACGACTTTCCCGCCGGGCATGACCTACAACTTTGCCTACGACGTGTCGCGCTTCCTGGATGCCTCGATTCACGAGGTCGTTCGTACGCTTTTCGAAGCTTTCATTCTGGTATTCATCGTTGTTTTCCTGTTCCTCCAGGACTGGCGTTCGACGCTGATTTGCGCCCTGGCGGTTCCGGTGGCGCTGGTCGGTACGTTTGCGTTCATGGATGTGATCGGTTTCTCGGTAAACCTGCTTACGCTCTTCGCGTTAGTTCTAGCCATCGGGATTGTGGTCGATAATGCCATTGTGGTGGTGGAGGCCGTTCATGCCAAAATGACGGAAGAACATTTATCTCCACGGGCGGCTACGTTTGCGGCCATGAAAGAAATCAGCGGAGCCATTGTCGCCATTACGCTGGTGATGTCGGCGGTATTTATTCCGGTCGCTTTCCTGTCGGGTCCGGTCGGTATTTTCTACCGGCAGTTTTCGCTAACGCTGGCGATTTCGATTGTGATTTCGGGGATCAACGCCGTGACCCTGACACCTGCTTTGTGTGCCCTCTTGCTACGACCCGTTCACGGGGAGCAAAAGGGCTTGCTGGGGCGGTTTTTTGCTAAATTCAACCGGGGATATGACTCCCTGGCCGGAAAATACCGGCGCGGTTTGCGTCCGTTTGTGAACCGGGGCGTCGTGACCTGGGGCGTTCTGCTGCTTTTTGTGGCCGCTACCTGGGGAATCAACACCATTTTGCCCGCCGGTTTTATTCCGACCGAAGATCAGGGCATGATTTACGTGAACGTGACCACGCCCGTTGGGGCCACCGTGGAACGGACGGAAGAAGTCATGGATCTGGTTCAGCAGGCGGCTTCCAAACTCGAATCGGTCGAGAACGTATCGACGCTGGCGGGTTTGAGTCTGATGACCGACGGTGCCGGTGCGTCGTACGGGATGGGTATGATCAACCTCAAAAGCTGGGACGAACGGAAGGAGTCGGTCGACGATGTGATTGCCTTGCTGGCCGATAAAACCAAAAATATCAACGACGCCAGCATCCAGTTCTTTTCGCCCCCCACGGTACCCGGTTTTGGGAATTCGAGCGGTTTTGAAATCCGGCTGCAGGACCGCACCCGGAGTGACGATCTGCAAAAGACCAAAAAAGTAACCGATGAATTTATTGCCGAACTGGAAAAACGACCGGAAATCAGCCGGGTGTTCACTAGTTTCGACCCCAGTTTTCCGCAGTATGTGCTACACGTCGATCAGGACAAAGCCGCTCAGAAAGGCGTTTCCATCGACAACGCGATGAGTACGCTCCAGACGTTGATGGGAAGTTTTTACGCGTCCAATTTCATCCGCTTCAATCAGATGTACAAGGTGATGGTTCAGGCTGCGCCCAAATACCGGGCCAAACCGGAAGATGTGCTGAACTTGCGGGTGAAGAACAAGCAGGGTGAAATGGTGCCGTATTCCAATTTTATCACGATGGAACGCGTCTATGGACCAGAGCAGTTGACCCGTTACAACATGTTTACCTCGGCCATGATCAACGGCGAGTCGGCACCCGGCTACAGCAGCGGGGATGCCATCAAGGCGATTCAGGAAGTAGCCAAAGAAAAACTGCCGCGCGGTTTTACCTTCGACTGGTCGGGGATGACGCGCGAAGAAGTGTTGTCGGGCGACCAGGCTATCTGGATTTTTGTGATCTGTCTGGTCTTCGTGTATCTGTTGTTGGTGGCGCAATACGAAAGCCTGTTTCTGCCGCTGGCGGTTTTGCTGTCGTTGCCCGCCGGTATTTTCGGGTCGTTTCTCTGTCTGCAACTGGCCGGTTTGCAAAACAACATCTACGCGCAGGTTTCGCTGGTCATGCTCATCGGTTTGCTGGGTAAAAACGCCATTCTGATCGTAGAGTTTGCCAACCAGAAACAGCAGGAAGGAATGTCGATCCTGAAAGCCGCGATGGAAGGAGCCATGTCGCGTCTGCGACCGATTCTGATGACCTCCTTCGCGTTTATTGCCGGACTGATTCCGCTTTGTATTGCTTCCGGTGCCGGTGCGCTCGGTAACCGTTCCATCGGGACGGCGGCTGCGGGCGGTATGCTCATCGGAACCCTGTTCGGACTCTTTCTGATTCCGGGGCTGTATGTCGCATTTGCCAAGCTCGCCCAACTGCTGCAAGCCAAACCGCCCAAAGACGACGGGCTGGATCAGGTTCCGGTATTAACTCAAACTCACGAAAATGGAACGACCGTTCATTCATAAATCAAGTTATCAAAAGTTTGTTTTTTATCTCATTCCGCTTTTTCTGTTGAGTAGCTGCCGGGTTTCTGAACCCCTGCAACTGCCGAAAGCCCGGACGCTGCCCACGTCGTTTACCGGAAATACGGACTCGACATCGGTTGGCAACCTGAATTGGAAAGCGTTTTTCTCAGACCCGGATCTGGAAAGTCTGATCGATACGGCTTTGGCCCGAAACCCGGATTTGCAGATTGCTTCGCAGCGCATCGAAATGGCCCGCGCCAATTTTGAGTACAGCCGGGGGGCGCTGGTGCCTTCGGTCAGTGCCGTGGCTGCCGCCGGGGTCGACCGGTTTGGGCGCTACACCCTGAATGGTGTTGGGAATTTTGACACCAACCTGTCGCCCAACATTGATGGTAAACAGCGCATCCCCGATGCAACGCCGGAATACTTTCTCGGTTTTCGGAGTAACTGGGAGATTGACCTGTGGGGGAAACTCCGAAACCGCAAACGTGCGGCTTACGTGCGTTTTTTGGCGTCCGAAAAAGGGCGTCATCTGATCGTTACCTCACTCATTGCCGAGGTCGCCCGCTTGTATTACGGGCTTCTGGCGTTGGACAGCGAACTGGAGATTCTTCGCGAAAACCAGGCGTTGCAACAACGGGCGTCCGAACTGGTGGTGGTTCAGAAAGCCGCCGGACGCGTTACCGAACTGGCCGTTCAGCAATTCAATGCGCAATTGCTCAACACCCGGAGCCTGGAAGCGCAGGTGCAACAGCAAATTGTGGAGACCGAAAACCAGTTGAATCAGTTGCTGGGCCGGTTTCCGCAACCCATTGCGCGGAATAAAACCATCAGTAACCAGGAAATGCCGACCCAGCTTTCGGCGGGGATTCCGAGTCAGATGCTGCGTCGCCGACCAGATATCCAGCAGGCGGAGCTGGCGATGGAAGCCGCCAACGTTGACGTGGAGGTGGCTAGGGCTGAGTTTTTGCCTTCGCTAACTCTAACGCCTTACGTGGGCCTGAATGCGTTCCGGGCGTCGGTTTTGCTCGATCCGGCTTCGCTGGCAATCGGTGTGCTGGGGGGACTGGCGGCTCCGGTTTTCAACCGTCGGTACCTGAAATCGAACTACTCGTTGTCGGTTGCCCAAAGCCGGGAAGCGTTTTACGGGTACCAGAAAACCGTGCTGACCGGTTTCAGCGAAGTGACCACCAGTTTGCGCGGGATTGAAAATTACCGCAAGGTAGCTGAACTACAGGCACAGGAAGTGGCGGTATTGGGCCAAGCGGCCACGATTTCCGATGAATTATTCGCGACGGGCTATGCTTCGTACCTGGAAGTGATCACGGCGCAGCGCAGTGTGCTGGCGGCTGAGCTCTCGCTGATTAGTACCAAACGGGCGCAGTTCTTATCTGTCATCGACCTGTATCGGGCGCTGGGGGGCGGCTGGCAGTAAACTAAATGTTGTTACACAGGGTTTATCAGAGGAAATCAGAGTTATCAATTTGAACTCTGCGTAACTCTGATTTTCTCTGTGTAACTCTGCGTAATAACCCTTCTCTATTTTGACTCGCATCGGCCTGCTTTCCGACACCCACGGTTTTTTAGATCCGCAACTATTCACCCATTTTGCGGAATGCGATGAAATTTGGCATGCCGGTGATATCGGTTCGGTGAAGATTATCGACGACCTGCGGGCTTTCAAACCGTTCCGGGGTGTTTTCGGCAATATCGACGACCGGGAGGTGACCCACGAGTGTCCCGAACACCAGCGGTTTGATCTGGAAGGGCTTTCCATCTGGATGACGCACATCGGCGGCACACCGCCCCGGTATAATCCTATTGTCCGGCCCGGTTTGATCCAGCATTCACCGGATCTGTTTGTGTGTGGTCATTCTCATATTTTAAAGGTTACCCGCGATCCAAAAATCAATAACCTGCTGTTTATCAACCCCGGAGCTGCCGGGAAACACGGTTTTCATCCGGTTCGAACCGTGTTGCGGTTTACGCTCGACGCGGGTCGGGTCCGGGATATGGAAGTGATAGAATTGGGTAAGCGGTAAACCAGTTGCCGAAAATTAATACTATATTGGCAACTGGTTTACCTGAATGATTGGTAGTTGATGAAAATTGCAGTTTGGCATAATCTGCGGAGCGGGGGCGGAAGCCGGGCTTTGCACCAGCATATTAAAGGGCTTGCCCAGCGCGGTCATTCTATTGAAGTGTGGACGTCGTCGGTCGCCGATACGAAGTTTCTGGACGTGGACCGGTATGTGGCCAAGACGCACATCCTGCCGTTGTCGATGGACATCCGCATTCGGGATGAATACCGGGATAAGCTCTGGGCGTTGAAATTCGAGCCGGAAACCCGCATCCGGCGAATGCTTGACTTTTGCAGCCGCTGCGCCGATCAGATCAACGCGGGCGGTTTTGACGTCCTGTTTGCCAACTCCTGCATCAATTTTTCGATGCCCTACATCGGCCGGTTCGTTACTATTCCGAAAGCCCTGTATCTGGGCGAACCCAACCGTACCCTCTTTGAATCGTCACCGGAATTGATTTGGGAAGGTCTTCCTCCGGCCAACAGAAACTGGAGGAATGCTGACTACCGGAGCCAGTATTGGGACGATATGTTCAAGATTCGTCAGGCACGGGTGCGGGTGCGGGAAGAAATTCAGAACTACCGCAGTTACGATAAAGTATTGGTCAATTCCTATTTCAGCAACGAAAACGTGCTTCGGGCCTACGGTGGCGCGGGGGAGGTCTGTTATCTGGGTATCGACGCCAGCCTGTTTCCCTATCAAAATTTGCCCCGCGAGCCGTTTGTCATGGGCTTGGGGGCGTTTTTTCAGCACAAACGGCCCGATCTGGCCATCGAGTCGCTGGCGCTGATTCCCGAAGCCATCCGCCCGAAACTGATCTGGGTGGGCGACATGGGCGACACGGCGTATGTCGACAAGTTGAAAGACCTGAGCCAGTCGCTGCGGGTGAACTTTGAACCCAGGGAAAAAATACCGCATCAGGAACTGGTGCAACTCCTCAATACGGCGTCCTGTCTGTTGTACACATCGACCCTGGAACCCTTCGGCCTGGCTCCGCTGGAGGCCAATGCCTGCGGTTTGCCGGTGGTCGCCGTAGCGGAAGGCGGAGTCCGGGAAACCGTTATTGGAAATTACAATGGCCTGTTGGTCAACCGCAAACCGGAAGAAATGGCGCGGGCCGTGGAGCGGGTACTGACGGATAGCGGCCTGGCGGATCGGCTTTCGCGCAATGCCCGGCGGATTGTTCAGGAGCAGTGGACATTTGAAAAGGCCATCGACCGGATCGAGGATGCGCTGTTCAACACGATCGGGAAAGAAAAGGATGTGATTGTGAAGTAGTTGAATTTTTAAGATAGTACTTGGTGCTATTCGCTCATCCCTCTAATTCTGCTATTTATCTCTTTAAATGTCATAATTGTAAGTTGTAGAGATGTAAGAAGTTAATTGTTAGCCCACGGTTAAAACCGTGGGGAAATTACCGAAATAGATTCAGTGTTGAGAACCGTTTTAACGGTTTAAGAGCCTCAAAACCGTTAAAACGGTTTCAATCCTTCAATTCATTTCTTCTTCTGAACCCACCGTTGAAACGGTGGGCTTGCGGTTATTATAACTAGTTGATTAACAGTATAAAAAAACGGCAAGGCGATCAATCAATCGCCTTGCCGTAACCCAAAATCGCTATCGAAAACCGTTTACAACGGAATCTGCTCAAAAACCACCGCCGGTTTCTCCGCATCCTTAAACGCCTTGCGCGGGCGGATGTTGAGTGTCTGGAACAATTGCCGATCCTGGTCTTCCTCCGGATTCGGCGTGGTCAGCAATTTGTCACCGGCAAAAATGGAGTTGGCACCGGCCAGAAAACACAAGGCCTGCTCTTCGGTGTTCATCCGAACCCGGCCCGCCGATAAACGTACCATCGCCTTGGGCATGATGATCCGGGCGGTGGCAATCATCCGAAGCATTTCCCAAACCGATACGCGGGGCTGGTCTTCCAGCGGGGTCCCTTCGACGGGAACCAGCGCATTGACTGGCACGGATTCGGGGTGTTCGGGCAAATTGGCCAGGGTGAGCAGCATCCCGATGCGGTCCTGGTGGCTTTCGCCCATGCCAATGATGCCGCCGGAACAGACCGAAATACCAGCCTGCCGAACGTTGCCGAGCGTATCCAGCCGGTCGTCGTAGGTGCGGGTCGAAATGATGTCGCCGTAGTATTCTTCGCTCGTGTCGAGGTTGTGGTTATAGGCGTACAACCCGGCGGTTTTCAGTTTTTCCGCTTGGGTTTCCGTCAGCATCCCGAGCGTGCAGCACACTTCCATGCCCATCCGGTTGACGCCCTGCACCATTTCCAGCACCTTGTCAAAATCCCGGTTGTCGCGGACTTCGCGCCAGGCGGCTCCCATGCAGAAACGTGTGCTGCCCGACTCCTTCGCCCGGTGCGCGGCCGTCAGCACTTCGTCCACTTCCATGAGTTTGTGAACCTTCACGCTGGTGTGATAGCGCGCGGCCTGGGGGCAGTAGGCACAGTCTTCCGGACAACCCCCGGTTTTGACCGAAAGAAGCGTGCAAACCTGCACTTCCTGCGGATCGTGGTGCTGGCGATGAACCGTGGCGGCCCGGTAGATCAGATCAAGAACAGGGGAGTTATAAATATCGGCGATTTCGTCGCGGGTCCAGTCAGTACGAACGTCAGTCATAGCAACAATCTAGAGCTTGTCAGGTAATAAAGCCAAATATAGGGGGTGGAGGAGTTTGGCGCAAACACAAAGCCACTTCAATCCACCGATGTCTACCGGTTTCTGAAACTTACATCCGGGTTGGTTCGGGTTTTAGGGGTGGAATAGGAGCCAACTGCGGAGCCAGTTTGAGCTGTTTTTGCGCCTTTACCACCAGATAAAGCAGGTAACCGACGATGAAAAGCTCGATGCTGTATTCCAGGATATAAACCGGTTTACTGAAAATTTCGCTCACCGTTTGATAATACGGTTGCCCGATTCGCCACCACAGGGACGGATGGACGGCCGCTGCAATGTTGAATACCAGCAGAAAAACCACTGACGTACGGTTCTGAAAGTCGAGCATTTGAAACACCAGGGGCAACATAAACAGGTAGGTGTAGTTGGCAACGGCATTTTTCTGCACCACCGTCATGATGCTGAACGTGGCGATGTAGAACAGCGGAAAATACGTTCGGTAATCGTGGTTTCCGCGTAACCGCAACACCTGCACCCCCACCAGCAGGCAAATGACCAGCCCGGCGTAGTTCCAGACCGACAGTTCGGCATTGATGAAACCGGAGGTAAAAGGATGCAGCAGGGAAGCCCAGTTGGGAGCTTTCAGGTATTTTCCTTCTTCCAGCGGTTGCTCGATGAACAACGAACCGGTTTTAATGTACAGGAAAATCAGAACCGGGATACCCAGCGTGGCCAGACCCGCCATCAACGGAATCAGCCGACGGGTAAGGAGAAAAAATGGCAGAATGATCAGGATAAAAACCGCTTTGGTTGATAGAATGCCCAACGCCAGCAGCAAACCGCAGAGATACGCATTCCCGTCGCGTTGGAGGGCGACAATGGCCAGCAGGGCAAAAATCCAGAGTGCCACGTCTTCCTGCCCGCTCAGAATGGACATCACGAAAGGAACGGGCAACAGCAGGTAAAATAAGACCCGAAAAAGACGTTCAGCGCGCGGCATAACGTCCTCATAGGTTCGGTATGTCAGCCACACGGCCACCAGTTCAATCAGGGTTAAGAACAGCACCAGCGAGCGGGTATTGTCCCAGAAAAGCAGCGGAATTTCCATCCAGAAACCGTAAAAGGGCGAATACGGATTCAGGACATCCCGGTACGGGATTTCCCGCAGTTTGGCTGAGATGCCAATGGGATAATAGTAGTTGGCGACATCTGACTGGGGCGAAAAGTCGAAGAAAACATAAATGACCACAAACGGAACCAGCCGCAACAGAACCCAGAAAATCAACAGCCAGGGCACCTTTTTTTCGTCCAGAAGCGATTCAAGGACCGGGCGTTTGAACCACGCAACCAGCAGCACGGCACTCAGCAGGAAGGCGGTTACGGCCTTTGCGTAAACAATAAACATAGTTGACGTTCTATGAAAAGAAAAACCGCCTTACGAAACCGACGAACGACCCGTCGACCAGGATTGGGGCGGAAAGGATGGGCTCGTGGCCCGGTCCAGTGATTTAAGGTGGTTAAAGGTGCGCCAGACCAACGAAATCAAGAGCCCCACCTCGATGATCTGAATCAGATAATCGGCGGTATTCACCGGGGCGGCAAAAACGGTTTGCCAGTCGTCATAATTCAGCATCCCGACATAGATTACCCAGATGATGGGTTGAATGACAATCAGGAAGTTGAGCAGGATGAGCTGAAAATGGAACGCTTTATCTTCCAGTCGGGCCACTTCAAACAGCACCACGATCATGTACATGAACAGGTAAAAACCGGGGGCGCTGGGTTGCGCCAGCATGAAGATGCCGAACGTTAGGATGTAGAGCGAGGGGAAAATCTGCCGATAGCCCAGGTGCCGGAACCGGATGGCCACCCAGGATGACAACGCCATGGTGATGAAAAGGCTGATCGTGTTGAGCCGCGTCAGACTCATCTGGTTATACAGGCTGCTCAGAAACGGCCGGGTGATGCTGACGATGTTGGGTGTCATGTGGTAGCCGGAATGTTGCAACGGCATCAGAAACGCATCGCCCATCAGAAGATAGAGGATGACGATGGACGGAACGCCAACGATTGCCAGCCCCAGCACGTACTTGAATTTGTTGTCGACCAGAAAGAAAACCGGCACCAGCAGCACGATGATCATGCTTTTGATGACAATCATCGACAGCCCCCAGATGATCCCGATCCACAGGCTGCTCTGCGTACGATGGGTGTAGAGCAAAGTGATGAGACCTACCCCCCAGAACCAGACGTCTTCTTCGCTGCTCAGGATCATGGCGACAAACGGCATGGGCAACAAAAAATACAAAACCGCCATCAGCAGGGAATCCGGTCGGCTGGCCTGGTAATACCGCCAGGTGGCCCAGACGATGGCGAACTCGATGAGCGCCATGAAGGGAATCAGAATTTTGGCATTATACCAGAGGTAAAGGGGCAGACTAATGAGGTAGCCAAACAGCGGGCCGTGGTAGGAGAGAAAATCCCGGTAGACCATTTTGCCCGCAAAAGCCGCAATGGCTTTCTTGTAGAAGAATTCAGTGTCGCTGCGGGGGGCAAAATCCAGGATCAGATACACGATCAGGAACGGAATAACCCGGAAAACGATGAACGAAACCCAGAGCGTCAAAGCGGGCCGTGGGTTCAGGTGGTGGCGGAAAGGAGCGGGAAATCGAATCAGAAGCCAACTGGCCAGGGCGAGAAGTAATGAAACGACGACTTTTACGACTGAAACCGTATCCTCAAAAAATAGCATGTAACGAATGGGTGGTTTTAATTCGGGGTAAAGTTCGGTATTGTCGCTGTGGCTGCCAAATAAAAAAAATCATACTCGGCCAGTCGTAAAAATTGTTGGCTAAATTGTCAGATTTGGCGACCTTTGCAGTAGAACTACGATCTTGACTTGTGAACACCGCCCAACAGGCTATCCAACCGGTACGATAAAACCAAAACCAGCGTCAAGGCGGTTACCGGTTTTTTGGCGAATGTTTCGTTCACTAATCTACTGATTACTAGCTGATCCTTTCTGTAGAACCGCAGCGTGATGAAGTCTGCCTAAGTGACCTTTTTGTTCACTAAAGGCTTTTTGCGATTCAAATTTTCGGTTTTTTGAGAGACGTTGAAGTGCTTCATAAGGATTGAAAGGAAAGTGCAATCGTTTTTTGATGTAAACGAAAATACAAATTTACATAGTATCAAAACCTAATAGTATGTTTTATCTTGCTCGTTTAACGAATAATAATAGGGGCTATAAAGAACCATCCGGCCCTAATTATAAGTCTGATAATGCCACCTCAAGCCGGACGGCTTTTGAAGCAACCTACGGCTTTGGCATTGAAGAATGGTTCCGAAACGAACGGCATTCGTACGAAGGGTATCAGTATGCCTACATTGAAGGATTGGGGCCGGAGCAGAATCTGGAAATTCCCATTCTGTTGTATACCCTCCGTTTTGCTGAAAATGGCAAAGGGTCGGCCAAAAAATTAGTGGTGGGTGTGCTGAGAGAATGGCAGCATATTTCGCAGTGGGAAGCTGAATTGCCGGCCGAAGTGGTGGCCGAATGGTATGAGCAAATGAAAAGCGAACTCGGTGATTTGCTGGAGTCGGTGGCGCCCGAAAAACGCCCGCTCGCGATGAAACAACTGCTCTACCACAGCCAGTATCCCAACAAACCGAAGCCGTTGTTTAACGTCCGGTTTAAACCCGAACAACTGGATTACCGGGTTTCCAAAATCATCGATGCGAGTTCGTTTGGCAAAAACAACTCCTTCGCCATCGAATTGAAAACCGTGGAGAGTTACGACGCCAAAACGCAGAAAATCCTGACCGATCTGGGGCTGGAATAATCTACCGGCATTCTGTCTTCAGTAACGTATACCTAAAACCGCCTTCCGGTTTTTTCAATACCCACCGTCCTTCTGTTTCAACACGCTCGCCTTCGTGCCACGTAATGGCATCGCCGGTGAGCGTGAAGGTGATTTCGTGCGGTTGCGTCACGCCTTCGCCCGAACGCTGCCAGTCGGCCCGGATTTGATTCTTCGTTAACGTTCCCTTCAACAGACCCCGCGCCCGGTCTTTTTCATAAGGCAAAATGGCCAGCTCGCCGGTTACGTCGGCGCCCTGAATGACCAGCCGGAGCAGCGTGGTATCGCGCCCCACCACCTGCCGGTAGCAAACGGTGTCGATAGACGTAACCGTCGAATCAGCCCGGTTTTCCGTCGTTTCCGACCGCCGGGAACCGTCACCGCAGCTACTCAGTATCAAAATCAGGAGTCCTGAAGGCAGAAAATATCGCATGGGCTTTGGGTTTTTCCGCTCAATCGGTCGAGACGAGCCGGATTCACAGACTACAAATTAACGTTATAAGAGTTTTTGTTTTCACACATCACAAAGGTACTGTGGGTGCTTCCAATGCTTGTCACCGAACCAAGTTTATTGAATACAAAATCCTGGTAGTGCTTCATGTCTTTCGCATACACTTTCAATAGAAAGTCGAAATCCCCGGAAATATTGTAGCACTCGACGACTTCTTCCAGTCTAAGAATATCGCTTACAAACTCATGACCTATCTTTTTATCATGCTGCTTAAGCTTGATATTACAAAAAACAATTAATCCGTAATGGAGCTTTTCCGCATCGATGATGGCGATGTATTTTTTAATGTACCCATTCGACTCCAATCTTTTTACCCTTTCAAAAACCGGTGTGTGCGACAGATTTACCTGATCTGCCAATTCCTTAATGGTCACATTCGAATTTTCTCCCAACAGTTTAAGCAACTGAACGTCTATGTGATCTGGTTTTTCCACGGAAAAATCGCCTTTTATGTGTGAAAAAATGAGTTAATAAAAGAAGAAATATCTAATAATGGTACAAATGTAGATTGTTATTCTTAATTAATTGATTAATGGTAGATATTTAGTCTTACTATCTACATTTGTTGAGATTTTTAATCTGGTACAGGGTTCAATTGCCTTTGACAGCACTTTTCTTTCCGCTTGATTAAGCCTACACGCTTCCAGGCTTCCATCCGTTCCTGATTTTACGTTTCGTCCTGTTTTCAGGGCCTGGGTGAGGTGTGTCACGGGGGTTGGTTTTCCGCAACGTGTGGGCGTAGTAAAGTGTTTGGCAAAGAATTCTGTACCCTTATTAACCAACTCATACAAATGCTCGCACACAACCTCGGCTATCCACGAATCGGTAGCCACCGCGAACTCAAAAAGGCCAGTGAACAGTACTGGGCCGGAAAAATTACGCCTGACCAATTGGTCGAAGCCGGGCAGCACATTCGGCGCAACAACTGGCTCACCCAGCAACAGGCCGGCATTTCGCTCATTCCGTGCAACGATTTCTCGTTTTACGATCACATCCTGGATTGGTCACTGACCGTCGATGCCATTCCGGAACGGTTTCGGCCCCTCGCCGAAAAACCGGAAATCCGCGAACTGGACTTGTATTTTGCGATGGCTCGCGGCTATCAACAGGACGGGCTGGATCTCATCGCCCTGGAAATGACGAAGTGGTTCGACACCAATTACCATTACCTCGTTCCCGAATTCAGCAAAGCGCAATCATTTTCGCTGCGTTCCGGGAAAGTCTTCACGGATTTTGAGGAAGCCAAAACCGTACTGGGTCGTATTCCAAAACCGGTTTTGCCGGGGCCGGTAACGTATCTGTTGCTGGGAAAAGAAAAAGAGGACGGTTTTCACCGGCTGGATTTGCTCGAACGACTGCTGCCGGTGTACGAACAGATTCTGAGCCGTTTGGAGGCACAGGGCGCCGAATGGATTCAGTTTGACGAACCGGGTCTGGTGCTGAATGCCGATGAGCAACAACAAACAGCCTACGCCACGGCCTACCGGTTTTTGCGCGAACGGTTTCCAAACCTGAAATTCCTGGTCGCTTCGTATTTCGAGTGTTTTGGCGAAAATCTGCCTCTGGCGACACAATTGCCGGTCGATGCGCTGCACATCGATCTGGTTCGCTGCCCGAATCAACTGGACGACCTGCTGAATACGGATTTTGTGGATCAGAAAACCATCCTGTCGCTGGGCGTAGTGGATGGCCGGAACATCTGGATCAATGACCTGATCCGTTCGCTCAGCCTGATTCGGAAAGCCACTGACGCCCTGGGCCAGAACCGTGTGTGGATAGCGCCTTCGTGTTCCTTGCTGCACACCCCCTGTGATCTGGATGCGGAAACGGAAACCAGCGGTTTAACGCCCGAAATCAAACAATGGCTGGCTTTTGCCAAACAGAAGCTGGGCGAAGTGGTTAAACTGGCAACGATTGCGGCTCAGCCCGACAGCGAACAGGCGAAGAGTTGGCTAATTGAAAATGAGACGGTTCTGGCCGCGCGCCGACAATCCGCGCTGATCAACCGCCCGGGCGTTCAGCAACGGGTGAGTCAATTGACCGACAACGATACGCACCGGAACGCATCCTTTCACCGGCGCCAAAGCCTCCAGCACGAGCGGTTGAATCTGCCGCTTTTCCCGACAACGACCATTGGCTCGTTTCCGCAAACCGACGACGTGCGCATCAACCGGGCGAAGTTCAAAAAAGGGGAGAAGACGCTGGAACACTACGAAGATTTTATCCGGGTTGAAACCGAAAAAGCCATCCGCTGGCAGGAAGAAATCGGTCTGGATGTGCTGGTTCACGGCGAATTTGAGCGCAACGACATGGTCGAATACTTCGGCGAGTTGCTCGATGGGTTTGCCTTTAGTCAGAACGGCTGGGTGCAGAGCTACGGCTCGCGCTGCGTCAAACCACCAATCATCTACGGCGACGTTCACCGCCCCGAACCCATGACCGTTCGTTGGGCCGGGTATGCGCAATCGTTGACCCAAAAACCGGTCAAAGGGATGCTGACCGGCCCGGTAACAATTCTGCAATGGTCGTTTGTTCGGGACGATCAGCCGCGCCGGGATACGTGTATGCAGATTGCTTTCGCGATTCGCGATGAAGTGGTCGATCTGGAACGGGCTGGTATTCAGATTATTCAGATCGACGAACCGGCCATTCGGGAAGGTTTGCCACTGCGTCGCGAAAACTGGGAAACCTACCTGGACTGGGCCGTAAAAGCGTTCCGGGTATCGGCCTCGGGTGTGCGCAACGAAACCCAGATTCACACGCACATGTGTTATTCGGAATTCAACGACATCATTCAGCCCATTGCCGATCTGGACGCCGACGTGATTACCATCGAAACCTCGCGGTCGCAGATGGAATTGCTGGATGCTTTTGTTCAATTCAATTATCCGAACGAAATTGGCCCCGGTGTCTACGACATTCACAGCCCACGCGTGCCGACCACGGAAGAAATCATCGCGTTGCTTCATAAAGCTGCCGATGTGTTGCCGGTTCGGAATCTGTGGGTCAATCCGGATTGTGGACTGAAAACCCGTCGCTGGCCAGAAACGGAACAGGCGCTCAAAAACATGGTGCAGGCCGCCCAAACGGCGCGGAATCTGGTGATTGAGAGGGTGTAACCAAACTTTTTAATAATAAATATTAAATGATGAGTGTTAAATGTAAAAGTGTTTTGAACGCGTCAGCCTACTTTTACATTTAGCGTTCATCATTTTACATTTATTATTATTTCTGTTGTTATAAACACATGGAAACACGAACGAAAAAGCACGAAACCGTCGGTTGTCCGCGTTGTGGAGAAGCTTTTGAATGCAAGGTGGGGAGCATTACCCTCTGCCAGTGCGTGGCGGTTCAGTTGAGCGACGAGCAGCGGGGTTACGTCCGTTCCCAGTTTTCCACGTGTTTATGCGCCGGGTGTTTGCAGGAAGTTCGAACGGAATATAACCAACAAATGCATCAGGAACAGATGGAAAAATTCCTGAATGCGCATTGAATTTTGCCCCTAATTTTGAACCAATGATTCCACTCGAAGAACGAATACAACTTGCCGAAACCCGGGTTTTCAAAGCGGTTTTTCCCAACACCACCAATCATTACGACACCCTTTTTGGCGGAACGGCCATGCAGATGATGGACGAAATTGCGTTCATTACCGCTACCCGGTTTACCCGCAAACGGGTCGTAACGGTTTCATCGGATAAAATCAATTTCAATAAACCCATTCCGGCCGGAACGATTGTTGAACTCATTGGCCGCGTGGCGCATTTGGGAAATACCAGCCTGCGGATCGATGTCGATATTTTTGTTGAGGAAATGTACAGCGATCACCGCGAGCGGGCCGTCCACGGTTCGTTTACGTTTGTGGCCATCGATGAGCATAAAAATCCGGTAAAAATTCTCTGATTTACTTTCCGGTTCCCGAACCGGCTGCGTCCCTGCTGATTTCATTCCAGTTCGGCGGATCGACGCCCAGCAAACTTTTGACGAAAAAATCCCGCCGTTTGCGCTCGCCAAAGTCGCCACCCGCCGTATGGCCCAGACCCGGTAAGGTCACCAGTTCAAAGTTTTTATTGGCTTTGATGAGTGCATTCGCCAGTTGGTAGGTCGAAGCGGGGTCCACGTTGTCGTCCACTTCGCCCACGAGCAGCAACAAATTTCCCTGCAATTTGTGTGCGTTCGTGACGTTGGAACATTCATCGTATTGTGGCCCAATGGGGTAGCCCATCCACTGTTCGTTCCACCACATTTTGTCCATGCGGTTGTCGTGGCAGCCACAGGACGAAACGGCGGCTTTGTAAAATTCGGGATGAAACAGGAGCGCGGCCGTTGCGCTTTGTCCACCCGCCGACGTTCCGAAAATGCCTACTTTGCTCAAGTCCAGGTGATTGTATTTCTGAGCAGCCGCTTTCAACCACAGAATCCGGTCGGGAAAACCGGCATCTTTCAGATTTTTCCAACACACGTCCTGAAAGGCTTTGGAGCGGTTGGAAGTTCCCATGCCGTCGATTTGCACGACGATAAAACCCAGTTCGGCCAGTTCGTGCATCGACACATAATTGCTCATGAACGACTTCGGTACGAACGAACCGTGCGGCCCGGCGTAAATATTTTCGATGACCGGGTATTTTTTGTTGGGATCAAAATTGGTCGGACGAATGATGATGCCCCAGATGTCGGTTTTTCCGTCGCGCCCTTTCGCTGAAAACACTTCCGGCGCTTTCCAGCCCGCTTTTTGCCAGACGCTGATGTCGGCTTTTTCAAGTTCGAGCGCCACGCTGCCATCGGCGGAATTTCGCAAAACCGTCACCGGCGGCAGGTCCACACGGGAATAGGAATCAACAAAATAGCTGAAGTCCGGTGAAAACGTAGCCGTGTGATTGGCGTTTTCGGTCGTCAGGGCCGTCAGGCCGGAACCATCGAAATTGACTTTGTAGTAGTGAACAAAATACGGGTCCTGGTCGGCGTTTCGGCCGCTGGCGGCAAACAGAATCGTCCGGTTTTTGTCGTCGACGTGCACCAGATTGCGAACTACCCATTCCCCTTTGGTAATCTGTTTTTTCACTTTCCCGGTAACGCCATCGATCAGGTACAGGTGGTTCCAGCCGTCGCGCTCCGAAGCCCAGACGATCTCCTGCCCGTCGTTGACATCGTGGCGGGCGCGTTTTCCGCTGTAGTCGATAAACGTGTTGCTGCGTTCTTCAATGAGCGGTTTTACGACGCCGGTGGTGGCGTTGACGTCCAGAATCCGGTAAATCTGGTGGCCGCGCTGGTTGTATTCAAACGTAAACGCGCGGCTGTCTTTGCGCCACTCCAGCCGCGACAAACTGAATTGCTGATTAAACAGCGCATCATCGACCGAAATCTGCTTTTTGGTTTCGACCCAGAAAAGCTGAGGCCGCCGAACCGGCAGCGCATCGCCCGGTTTCAGATATTCGCGGGTTTCCAGTTTGGGTTGAAGCTGGTCGTCCGGCGACGATCGGACGAAGTGAATCAGGCGTTTGGCATTCGGACGAACTTTATTGGTAACCAGCTTCTTCGCATCGGGAGACCACTGGATGTAGCTGGAATAATAGTCGCCTTCCGAGCCATCGTAGCTGAGCTGGGTTTCCTGCTTAGTTTTTTCGGAACGAATGTACAGGTTGTCATTTTTGATGAAGGCGGTTTGGGAACTGTCGGGCGAAAAAACCGGTTTCCCGTCGCGTTCGCTGCGGCTGTTGCCCCAATAGCCGCGGTCGGTGGGTTCGGCCTGGAATGCGCCTTTTTTTCGAAAAGCAAACGCGCCGGTCGACACTTGCCAGGTTGACCCTTCGGCCACAAATTCGAGTTCTTCATCGTCCTTTCCGTAGGTGATGGACGCGAACGGCAAATTGAACGGATCGATTTTTTTACCCGTTGCTTCGGATAATTTTTTCGCCAGTTGTTCCTGGTCGAAGGCGGGTTGGCGCGTCTTTTTCCGGGGATCGACCACCACGAACTCGAGTCCGCGTGCCGTTCGGACCAAATACCAGAGTTTCTGAGCGGGTGTCCAATAGACGTTGTTCGGGGCGTTATAGACTTTATTCCGTAGCGTTTCCTTCAAAGCCGCCGACCGTTTATAATCCTCGAGTTTCCCCTGCGCCCAGGCTGAACCCGCAAAACCGTTAGCCAGCCAGCAAAGCAGAAATAGAAACGATGAACGAACGAACCATCCGGTCGACAGGCGGGTTGGCAGGCGTGGAATTTTCATCAGGGAAAAGATTGGAAGTAGCAGCGGGAATTTTCACGAAAATACGAAAAAACAGAACACCCGGCCATTCCGAGCGATTCGGAAGGACCGGGCGTGTTCAGTCAGAACCTCATGACGCGAGCCGGTAACATCAGCGGTTCCCCTGGCGCTTCGTTATCATAGGTAGGTCGAGCCAAAGGCTTCTGTGCCGGATATACGAGTCAGGGGCGAAAATGGTTGCGTTGGCGTGAAAAAAAGTTTGGGCTGAATAATCAGGCTATCTTCTGCCGTTCTTTTTCAATAATTTTGGATAACTCATCCTCGGTCGGCAAATTGATAAGGTATTTGCTAACAAAGACCTGCTGAGACAAACCTGCCGTAGCGTACCTAACCAGATTTTCGTTTTTACCGGCGCACAGAATAATACCGACGGGTGGGTTGTCTCCGTCAGTAACCTCATTTTCGCGGTAGTAATTGAGATAAACATTCATCTGCCCGGCATCGGCATGCGTGAATTCTCCCAATTTCAGGTCAATCAAGATATGGCATTTCAAGATACGGTGATAGAAAACCAAGTCAATTCGATAGTGAGTGTTATCGAATGTAATCCGTTTTTGTCTTGCTTCGAAACAGAATCCACGGCCCACTTCCAGCAAAAAAGTCTGAAGATGGTTTATTATTGCCACCTCAAGGTCGGTCTCGCTGTAGTCCGCTTTTTCTTCCAGCCCCAGAAATTCCAATATGTAGGGGTTTCGAAACACATCTTCTGCTTTTAGTCCTTCACCCTGCGCCTGTTGAGCCAAAACCGCTGGTTTGTCGGTGCTTAAACCCGTGCGCTCAAAAAGCATACTGTTCATGGCGCGTTGCAATTGCCGAACCGACCAGTTGTTTTTGATGGCTTCTGTTTCGTAGAATGCTCGTTTCAAGACCGTTTCGGCCTTTAGTAGCTCAATTATATGGGTAAAACTCAACCGGTTGATGAGTACGTTGGTATCAATACTCAACAAATTGGGAATCTGAATTAATGAGGTTCTTAATGTAAATCTCTCCGATTTTATCTGTTTAGATAACCACTCAGGGCGTACAATCTCTTCTAAATCAAAACCGTATAATTTTCCAGTCAGTGACTGGAAAATCTGTGGATATTCAAGATAAAACTGTTTGAATAAGTACAGATTGCTTTCAGAAAACCCTTTGATGTTTTTGTCTCTTTGGGCAATCTCCTTCATTATATGCTTGCCATATTGTGCCCTATCCGAACCTTGTAGCTCGTACTCGGAGATATAGAAGCCAAAAAGCCAGTTTCGTATGGTAAGTGCAACATTAACCTGTTTCTGCGCCTGGTTCTGAAAAAAATGATGGGTGTCGGTGATGGCCGAAATTAATTCGTCAATGGTTTTCAGTTCTTCCTTATTGCTCATACGATGAAGCTATCCAATAGTCGGCATTACACGCAAACGACAAAATCGAACCTATTGGCTTCTGATCGGGTCGGAAGCATCGGATAGTGACTTTGTTAGTTTGCGTGTATGTGCAAAAATAAGAAAAAGAATGAAAAGTTAGTTGGTTTCGTCGATCTGGTGGATTCCCGAAATGCCCTGTCAACTCCGCATTTTAAAGTGCAGATTCCCTTGGCATGGTTCTAAAATGGAACCTCCACCGGAACCGGCTACCAGTTGTGTAAAAACCGTACGGTGAACCGCAGGCCGTTTTTGAACAGAAATTTATCAATGACTTCATTGAGAAAAGCTGCGTCGACGGAGCCGTCGTCCTTGTACCGAAGTGCTTTCTGATCCGGGTTGAAGGGCAGAAATTTGTCGGCCTGGGGCAGGTGTTTCAGCAATTGACCGCGGAGTTTAGAAAGTTGGAGCACATCGTCAAAACCGTTGATCGGGTTGATCAGTCCGTCAAAATCCGAGCCGACGCAGAGGTGATCCCAGGGCGAGGTGTTTTCGATCCAGTTCAGGGCAGAGTAGCCGACGCGGACGGCATGAACCAGGTGCAGACACAACAGCATACTGTGGCGCTCCTGCTTCGATGGGGCAATTCCCCCAAAAAGCGACTCCGTAGCGCCCGGTAATTTCCCGTCCCGAAACATCTTTTCCCATTCCGGGCGGGCCATGTATTCTTCTTCAAAAAAGCGATCTCTACGGCTGTCGACCGCCGGGTTGGACGCGCCCAGAATCCGCTGATCGAGACTGATGCCCATCATGCCGTTGGACAGCATGATCTCGACGATCTCTTCATCGAACAGGTTGATGGTCCACGGATTGCCAAAAAGACCCTTGTTGATGAGGTCGTTGGTTCGCCCGATGCGCCGGTTTTCCGGCGCTACTTTACTGATCGGTTGCCCGCCTTCGCTGCCGGTCGTCGATTGAAACCGCTTGTTTTCCAGGTAATCGTCGAGGGTGTAAAATGTAAAACCGGTGTGGGAGGTCATGATCGGCAGCCGCTCCACCTCGGGGTCGATGATGGCCAGTTGCTCCCGATACCGGTAATAATGCAGCCGCGTATATACACTCATATGTTTCACGTCAATCAGAATCGGCTTCGTCGGATGCGTCAGCGCCTGTTTGATCACTTTCTTGCCCAGTTCCGTCAGGCCCAGCCCGGTTTTCGGCATGAAGTCTTCGCTGGCAAAAGCCAGTTGCGACGTTTTGTTCAAGCCCTGCGCAAAACCGCCCAGCGGCTGTTCCGGGATGTGGCTCAGGTGGCACAGATTGATGCTGATGAAATCGACATCCGACCGGTCCTGCAATTCCTTCAGTTTCAGTTCCGGAAACCGGGAGGGTATCGTTTTCCGGATCGGGACATCCGACAGGTTGTGGCCCCCTTCGATGGAAAACGAAAAATACCGCTTGTCACCGGTGGTCAGCTTCGCCGTCACCTCATCCGGGCTCAGGGTGGCCCAGGTGGTGCGGTTCAGGTATTCAATCTGGTACGGCGGCTTGTTGAGTTCGGCTGCGGTAGTGAGATGAAACGCAATCTGTTTCTTAAATTCCTGATAATACGTCGTTTCACCGTTTCGGGTTCGGTTGAAAACCTCCTTGTCGAGCGGCAGTACGCCGGATAAATCAGCCCCGAAAACGTGCAAAACCCGGTTGGCAAACGCGTGCTCGACGCTCAGCAGGGCAATGACCCCGAGCCGGAGCGAACTTTGGGAAACCTGAAGCGGGGAGGATTGGCTGTCGAACGGGCCACCAAAAATATCGTTCAGAAATTGAGCAAGCCCGGTCGTTTTGACATTCTCGCTGAGTTTAAACTTTCCGCCGTTTTTAGTCACCGTAATCAGGTGTTTGAACAGCAGGTGGAAGTGAAAATCGAATAGGTTTTCCATGGGAGCTTTAGCGGGCTGAATTTTCAAGGATAGCATTCACGAGCTGGAAACGTTGCAGAGCCGTGTCGGCCCCCGTGGGTTCTACCGACTCGAACCGGCTGGGCCGGTTGGCAAACAGGCTGTTTTCCAGTTGCTTCGAAAAAGGTGACAAGGCGTCGTCCTCCAGGGATTCCTGACCGCCCCGTTTGTTTCCGAACAGCCAGCCGTGAAATTTATTCCAGTAGGTTTTCGCCAGTTCGCCGTAACCCTGGAGCGTGGCAAAAAACGCATGTTCATTCCAGTCGTTGTACGCATCCTTCAAGTCGGCAGCCGGAACCGGGGCGGTTTTGAGGAGCCTTTCAACATCCAGCATGCCGTGTCCAAAGCCTTTTCTCGGCAGGTCGTTCTCCCGCCGGGCCGACGACGCCAGGGCGGTTCTGAAGGCTTCCACGCGTCTCCAGCCTGCGTAGGCCGGGTCGCTGAGCACATCCTGGTAAGCGGCCAGCCAGCAGGCTGCGGCCGCGGCAATGTGGGGTGTGGCGTAGCTCGTGCCGTTGCCGTACGCAAAATCCTCCTCATGACTGGCGTTCCAGATCGGTACGTAAATGGCCTGCCCCGGTGCTGTGATGTCCACCGCCGACCCCCGGCTCGACCCCGGCCACTCCCGATCCAGTGGGTTGGAAGCCGCCACGGCAATGGTTCCGGGATAAACCGCCGGGGCTACCACCGCCTGAACTTCGTTACCGGCCGCACAACACCAGATGATGCCTTTTTCGTACGCCTTTTTGGCCATTTTAGCCGTGGCGATGGTCGGCGGCAGACCCATGCTCATGGTGATGATGTCGAATCCCTGCTGAATGGCCATGTCCAGCGCCGAAGCAAGTTGCTGTTGCCGGTTGATGATGATGACGGTTTCGGCGATCCGGTAGGGAATGAGCTTGAAATTAAAATCCGTCAGCAGACCACAGTTGCCTTCGTGGGTGATCGGAGTGTTTCTGTTGCCGATCAACAAACTGCCGGTTCGGGTGCCGTGTCCCGGTTGCTTCCCCAAACCTATGGTTTTGGGGTCAAAGGCCGTGGTGGGGTCGGCGGTGTCCAGAAAATTGAAATCGTGGTCCAGATCATACCCACCCCGAACTTTCGAGTGATCCGTAAAACCGGTATCGAACTGTACGATCTGAATACCGCATTCGCCGGGTGATTTGACGTTCGGCAGCTTTTCCAGTTTATCGAAATTCGTCGCGAACCAGTTCCACCGGCGGTAGTTCAGTTCCGGTTGATTTTTGTAATACTTGCTTTCGGCGTACACCCTGATAAACTCACTTTCGTTCCATTCACCCGTTCCGTCATCGAACAAAATATCGGATTCGGTGCCGGTGCCTTTCGAAGGGCCTTGAACCATAAACCCCGTATCGGCATTCAACAGCAGCGGAACGTCGGCTTCAGCATTGATGATACCGGGGATTTTCAACAAATTCTGCGCTTCTTCATTGACGTTCCCGCTAAACGGAAACTGCACCGCAAACAGCTCGACTTCGCCCTCGACGGCCGAACCGGGCATCGCCAGCGTAACCGTTACGCCCGGCCCATAGATGGCTTTCAGAATGGTTTCGATCTGATTAATGGTAGGGGTTTTGTTGGGGGCCGTAATCAGAAACTGGGCGCGCCCGGTTGTGGACGAAGAAAACACGGTATCCATAGCTGATTCTTTTGGAAGGGAAGACGTTGTCGGTGAAAGAATGGGCGGTGTTACAGTTCCTCCTGGGCGGGTGTTGCCGGTTGGCATGGGCTGACTCAGTTGCTGGGCCACGACCTTCGTTTTTTTGAGCAGCGTGTCCCGGATTTTCGCCATGTCCGCGGACAGGGTGCTTTCCTGCAGGGCCTGAATAATCTTGCTGATCTTTATGCCTTCATTCCCAAACCAGTCGATTTCGTCATCGGGCGTATCTGGTGTGGCAATGGTTCCTTTTTTGGTCAGAATCCGGTTTTGATCATCCACTCTCGGCAAACCTGAGTGGTGTAAGGCAATGATTTCGCAGGTACCCAGGCCGACGACCATCGACCCGGAAGAACCGGGAAGCGTATCCGATTCGTAGATCAGGCGGGTGTCGGTTTCGGAGAAAAAGGCGGTGTCTTTCAAGACCACTTTCTTGAAATCGCCTTTGGGGTGCTGAATGATGACGCAGGATTCGCCCTTGATGATTTTTCCCAGATTCCCGTCCAGATTCACCGGTGGGTAGTTGGCGAGCGGTTCGCCGGAGGTTCCAAAGGGCTCCAGGCTGATGAAGGTAAAATCCAGGCCGGAATGCGGAATGTTCGCGTTGTAGTCGAGGGTCGAGGTAAGAAAAAACTTAGCAGAATTTAGTTTGAAGCAGGGTGATTTCTTGGGAATCTGGTTGATATCCAACTCGTAATCAAACTGAGCCAGCATATTGACCGCGTCCTGTGGGTTTTCGATAACGTGGTGGTTCGTGATGATGATGTCATCCGCAACCAGAAAACCCGTGCCGATGGGCCGACCGTCTTTGAGCAACCGACAAACCGCCCGGGCAATGCCGGACAGTTTGTCGAGTACGTTTTTGTCCTGGAAATTGACAATGCCGTTGATGCGCTCGATGGCGCCCAGGGCGGAGAGTCCTTCGCGCCGGAGCCGCAGTTGAACCCGACCCAGATCATTCTCCAGGCTGACCAGCGGGATTTCGCCCTCCCGGACCTTTTCAAGGTTTTTCTCGTCTTCGGCAAACCGGGGTTCGCGGTAACCAAACCGGTCGGCCACCTGCTGAACCACTCTCCAGCGCGCTATCATAAGTCGTAAAGGTTTAGGAAGATCAGACTCCGGGTTATGCAGTTCAATGATCGTTGAAAGATAAATTGACCGAACCGGATCGTCCCTGAACTATTTAGGGAACGGTTGACCGTTCCCTAAAACCTTTACGTGTTACTTAATGGGTTGAAAATGAAATAATTATCATCAATGGTGTTTGGTTGTTGAATCGGCTGCTTTACGGCAACTGATAGGCTACCACATAATCCCCCAGTTTCGTTCCCAGCTTGCCGTGGCCTCCGGCGGCAATGACTACGTATTGCTTTCCATTGATCAGGTACGTCATCGGCGTGGCCTGTCCACCGGCGGGCAGCGGAACCTCCCATTGCAGGCTGCCGTCGCTGGTTTTAAACGCCCGGAAATGCCCGTCCAGTGATGCGGCTACGAAAACCAGCCCGCCCGCTGTGGCAATGGCCCCGCCAAAGTTGATCGAACCCCATTGTTTCGCTTCGGGAAACTGACGCGGATCGAGCATGAAGCCCAGTGGTACTTCCCATTCCAGCGTACCTTTCTTGAGATTAATAGCCGCCAAGGTTCCCCAGGGTGGAGCGGTTTGCATCGTTAAGCCAGTTTCCGTTTTAGCAAACAGATAGCTGCGTTTCATCACGTAGGGCGTGCCGGACTGCATACCGGTTTCGGCCCGCATCAACTCCTGGTCGTTTTTGACCGATTGTGCCAATTGGGCTCTCGGAATCAAAGTGATGGACGCGGCCAGTCGGTTGACATTGGTGATCAGCAAACCGGATTCGGGATCATAACACATCCCGCTCCAGTTGATCCCGCCCACATTGCCCGGTGCAACGAGTGTGCCTTTGAGCGAAGGGGGCGTAAAAGGGCCTTCGTAACGCAGGGCGGCAATCCGGTGTTGGGCGGCTGCTTTGGCGTCGGGTGTCAGGCCCCAGGCTTCCGGTTTTTGCAATCCCAGCAGGGGAAGCGTCGCCGGAAAAGGCTGGGTGGGATGCGCTTCTTCTCCCGCAATATCGGACGCCGGAACGCGCCGTTCCTCGACGGGCAGTAGCGGAAGGCCGGTTTCGCGGTGCAGGATGAAAACGTGTCCCATCTTCGTGCCGACGGCTACCGCCGGAACCGGTTTTCCATTCTGATCATACGAAAACAGCAACGGCTGGGCCGCATTGTCATAATCCCAAAGGTCGTGGTGAACTGTCTGATAACTCCACGCCACTTTTCCGGTGGAAGCGCGGATGGCGACGATGGAACTGGCGTTGGCGTTTTTGCCCAATCGCTCTCCGCCGTAATAATCCGGGCTGGGCGAGGTGGTAGGAATGAACACCAGATCCCGTTCGGCATCCGCCGAGATGACCGACCAGGCGTTGGCGGCACCGGTTTGGGTAGCATTGGGTCCTTTCCAGGTCTCGAAACCGGGATCGGTTTTGGAACGCGGAATGGGGTCCCAACTCCAGCGTAATTTTCCGGTGAGTGCATCGTAGGCCCGAACGACGCCCCGTTCGTAATTAAACCGCTGGTTGTCGCCCATCGACGACCCGACAACGATGGTATTGCCGATAACGGCGGGGGGCGAGGTGACGCTGATGTTGCCGACGCCCTGCCGCAGATCAACGGTTCCGTCTTTTCCGAACGAAGAAACCGGCTTGCCGGTTTTGGCATCCAGCGCAATGAGCCGGCCGTCCAGCGTGGGAATCAAAATCCGTTTGGCGGCACCGGAAGCGGTTTTATCATTGGAAGCGGGCCAGACCGACACGCCCCGCGAGGTGATTTCGGAGAGATCCTGCCGCAAATAGACTTCCGGATCGTACGACCATTTTTGTTGCCCGGTAGCGGCATCGATGGCAAAAACCCGCGACGAGGGTGTGCTGAAGAAAAGCGTTCCGTCGACCATCAACGGCGTCGCTTCAAAAGCCGCTTTTTCGTCGGCACTCGTACCTTTGTATTGTTCCAGTTCACCCGTTCGGAACGTCCAGGCCACGGTTAACTGGTTGACGTTGGCGGTGTTGATTTGTTTCAGGGGTGAAAAACGCATGCCGCCCGGATCGTTACCGTAAGCGGGCCATTCGACCGAGCCGCTGGTTTGCGGTTGCCCAATGACGGGAAGGGCTGCGTAAAGAAAAAGAAGCGTTGAAAGGAGGTAGTTCATGGGAATGGTTTCTTCCGAAATAGACGGTTTTATCTGGATGAATAAAGCCAATGCCAGCGCACTGATCGGAAAATGCGCTGGCTGCCTGGCTGGGACAAAGATGGCTATCCATGTGCGCTAAACCGCCATTTTCCGATCGTCAAGAAGTTCACGCCGACCGGGACGAAGTCGCCGTGGCCCGAAATTGTGCCGGTGTCTGCCCTGTCAGCCGCTTAAAAGCCGTGTGAAAAGCCGAGGTGGAATTGTAGCCCACCCGCTCGGCAATCTCATCGATTTTCAGGTTAGCGGTACTGGAATCCTGTAACAGTTGTTGCGCTTCACGCACCCGGTAAGTCGCCAGCAGATCGAAGAAACTTTGCTCCCGCCGGTCGTTCAGCAGTTGCGAGAGGTGGTGAGACGAGGTTCCGAGCTGCTGTGCCAGTTTGGGTAGGGAAAGGTCGCTTTGGAGAAACGGTTTTTCGTCCTCCATCAATCGCGTCAGCTTTTGCAAAACCGCTTCTTCCACTTCCTCCGACAGCGCCGATTTCTCGTATTTTTTGCGGGGGGATGGGGCTTCGGGTTCCGGATCGGGTTCTTCAACGAAGAAATTGGACCCGCGCATCACCAGAAAACTGGTGGTATAAATGAGTAGGGTGAGGTAACAGGCCAGGATATAGTCGCCCAGATCCTCGTAGAATTGGGGTTTGATAAAAACTCCCAGAAGGGGAAAAGACAAATTCAGGAGAATCAGGTTTCGGAGTTGGGCCAGTTGGGTAGGTGCTGGCTGGAACAACGAAAGACCCCGTTGGCGAAACGCTTTGCGAATATCGAGGAAGGAGAAAAAAGCATAAATCGCACAACCCAGCATGGTCATTTCACTGACGTAATCCCGCAGGTTCGTGAAATCTTCCGGCAGGTATTCGTCACTGTCTATATACGCTAGTTCGGGGTGATACGCATGGAGGTAAGCGTTGTATTTAAACTCTATGGGTTGGTAAAACCAGGTGATGGAGTTGATGGCCCAAATGACGGCGGGCAGCATGTGCCAGAACCAGCGCTTCGGCAGCCGTTGGTGGAGCCGGGAGAAAACAAAGAAATAATACAGCGGTCCGAGCGTAAAATTGACCGGTTCTGAAAAGTCGATCAGCCACAGAACCTGGAACATGTAATTGGTGTAGCACAGGAAAATTTCGGCAATGATGGCCGACAGTCCCAGCATAAACCAGCCGAGGCACCGGTTTGAAACCACCCGCCCCCGTTCGCCCGTCAGGAAAAAGATGCCGAGAAAAATTCCCTGGGCCACTCCCAGCAGAATAATCAGAGCAAATAAATCGAGGTGAACCGGCAGTGTCTTCATAGGCTACAGCAATGCGTTTGTAAGATACAAAAAAGACCTGCAAGGTTTTTAAAACCTTGCAGGTCTACATCAAACCATAAAGACAAGACCTGTCAGGTTTTAAAAACCTGACAGGTCTACGTGATCGTTATTTAACATCCAGCCCAAACGGCAGACGGGCCTGAATTCCTTCCATCCGTTTCAGCGTCTTGAGGTATTTGACGTAAGGTGCCAGGTCGCCGAGGGTGGCCTTCATGCTTTCCTCGTCGCTGCCGGTGAAAGATTTGACCAGTTCTTCAATGGCGTTTTTCTTTTCCGGCGTATACCGGACGCGGTAGTCACCCGCTTCCAGTTTAGCGGCTTTGGCGGCCAGTTGAATGGCTCTGTCCAGCCCGCCCAGTTCATCGACCAGCCCGTTGGCTTTCGCCTGAACGCCCGACCAAACCCGGCCCGACGCCAGTGCTTTCAGACTGTCGACCGACAGCTTGCGGCCCTGAGCGGCTTTGCTGGTGAAAATTTCGTAACCCCGGTTGACGCTTTGTTGCAGCACATTCTTTTCGAAAGGCGTCATTTCACGGGTGAAAGACGGAAAATCGGAGTGTGTATTGGTCACCACCCGGTCGTAGGTGATGCCCAATTTATCCTTGAAGAATGCTTCTGTGTTGAACAGCATCCCGAAAATACCGATCGAGCCCGTAATCGTATTGGGTTCGGCCACAATCTGGCGGGCGCCCATCGCCAGGTAATAGCCGCCCGAAGCTGCATAATCGGACATCGACGCAATCACCGGTTTGGCTTTGTTGGCCAGCACAATTTCGCGCCACATCACATCCGACGCCAGCGCACTGCCGCCCGGCGAGTTGACCCGAATGACAATGGCTTTCACTTTTTCGTCCAGACGCGCTTTCCGGATTTGCTCGGCCACGCGATCGGAAGCGATGTTTTCGTCGTCTTTCCCCGACACAATTTCACCATCGGTTACAATGACGGCAATGCGGTTTTTGATGTTTCCTTCTTCGACGTATTTCTTGGCGTTTTCGTATTTCCCCAGCGAAACGAAGTCGATTTTCTTCTTTTCATCCACTTTCAGGGACTTGCGGATGTCGGTTTCCACTTCGTCGTAATACGCCACTTTCGTCACCAATTTGGCTCTAAGCGCATCTCCGGCGGTTTGAATAGACAGGTCGTCGGCCAGTTTCTTCAATTCCGGAACCTGCAAACCCCGGCTTTGGGCGACATTCGCCAGAAAATGATTGTTGAGGGAATTCAGGAAAGACGTGGTTTGTGCTTTGTTGGCTTCACTCATATCCTCCCGAATGAAGGGTTCAACGGCACTCTTGAATTCGCCGACCCGGAAAATTTCCGGTTTGATGCCCAGCTTGTCGAAGGTGCCTTTGAAAAACGTGTATTCGGCATCCAGACCGTTCCACTCCAGGGCACCAGCCGGGTTCAGGTAAATATTGTCGGCTACGGAAGCAATGTAATAGCCTTTTTCGGTCATCACCTCGCCATAGGCGACGACGAATTTCTTCGATTTTTTAAAGTCGATGAGGGCGTTTCGGATTTCTTCGAGCGATGCCCAACCGGTTTGCGGGTATTCGGTCTGGACATAAACGCCTTTGATGTTCGGGTCCAGTTTGGCGTTGGCCAGTGCCTGTTTCAGGTCGATCAGGCCAATCACATCGCCGGAAGAATTGAAGGGACCAAAACCGCCAAATGGGTTTTCAACGCCGATTTCACGGATCGGGCTATTCAGGTTGAGCTTCAAAACGGAATTTTCCTTTACCGATACTTCATCGCCGGATGCCGCTGAAAAAGCGGACCCGATAGCCAGCACCATCAGGAAGGCCACGAAGGTGAAAAGCAGTATACCGACGATGGTTGCAAAAACGTATTTAAAAAACTGACGCATGTTTTGGGTTGACGACTGACGATTAGTGAATTAGAAACGAGAAAAAAGAAAAGCGATACGAGACTTGCGACGGTCCGTCGTAAGTCTCTTTCAATGGTACTATTTCATGTATTTACACCTAAAGCAATAAGATACATGAAACGGATTGAAATTCACACCGGTTTCATAACAAAAATAAAAAGGAGACGGCTCCCCATCTCCTTACTTTATGTTGAATGTGACTATTTGAGGAAGAGTGGAAAACAGAACGGAAGGGAGGAAAGCCACCCGTCAGCCGGTCAGCTTTTTTTCCCGTTCATTCGTTCCGATTATTTCGCCTGGTTCCGGATCAGCAGCCAGTAGTCTTCGATAGACCGGCGAATGACTTCGTGGGCTTCCTGCCGACCATACACATTGACGATTTCACACGTCATTGGTTCGCCGGGTAAGTTTTTGTACGTCAGGAAGTAGTGTTTCAGGCGTTGCACCACACTGTCGGGCAGTTGACTCAGGTCTTCGTAGCCTTTATACATCCCGTCACCTTTCAAGATGGCGATGATTTTGTCGTCGGCTTCTCCTTTGTCCAGCAAGCGAAAACCGCCAATGGGGATAGCCTGCAGAATGATGTTTCCGTGGGTAATGGCGTGTTCGCTCAAAACGCAGATGTCGATCGGGTCACCATCGCCTTTTTCGATCTCACGACCGGAGCGTTCGCGGGCCAGAGAGGCCACCTGCTCGTCGCAATACGTCATCGGAATGAATCCGTAGAGCGCCGGAACAATGTTGGAGTATTTCTGCGGGCGGTCGATTTTCAGATAGCCCGTTTCTTTGTCAACTTCATACTTCACCGTGTCGGTTGGTACAATTTCAATGAAAGCCGTCACTTGTTCCGGAGCGTTTTCACCGATTGGAATCCCATGCCAGGGATGTGCTTTAAATTGATTGTTCATCTTTTTTATAGTCGAGTAACTAAATGCGGTTGGTTGGTTTTAAATGGTTGGTATGGTTGAGGATGGTTTTATGGTTGTAAATGGCTATATTTTGAGGTGGTCGCGGGTGTATTTGATTTGCTGATTGATCAATTTGGGTAGTTGAGACAAGCGGGCATGGATATGGTTGAATTGTTGCTCGTCCACCAGATTTCTACTTTGAGCTTTGCGGATCCAGTCAAGCGATTCTTTAATGGAGCCCGATGAAATAAAGTAAAACCGGATCTTATCATTGCGTCCATGACGGCCATACCCTTCGGCAATGTTGGCAGAAATACTGTCGACGGCTCTGACAAATTGTTTACCAATGGTGTCTTTGGCAAACGGACTCCACTCAAGAACCAATTTCCAAACCTGATTACTTAGATCAAAAGCAATTTTATAGGCTTCTAAATCCGTAACATCAATGTATTTCGGTTGATCCGTACCCATCTTTAACCATTTAGCACTTTTCAGCCATTTAACCATTTAACCCTCTTTAACCATTTTCAGCCATTCGGCCCCCAACCTGATCAGCAATTAAATAATCTCCGGTCTTGTTGGTCGATTGCCGTACCAGCATTTCCCCCAAAAAACCGGCCAAAAATAACTGAACGCCGAGGATAATTGCCACTAAGGCCAGAAAAAACAGCGGATTGTCGGTTACATTGCGGTACTTCAGGCGATTGGCAATGTTATATAACTTTTCGCTGATGAGGTAAATCGTAATGATGGTCCCGATAAAAAAGGACAGGGTTCCGAAACTGCCGAACAGGTGCATCGGCCTACGGCTGAATTTATGCACAAAGGCGATGACGAGCAAGTCCAGAAAACCGTTGATGAACCGGTTAAGCCCGAATTTTGTCGTTCCGTATTTACGCGCCTGGTGTTGTACGACCTTCTCGCCAATCTTGTGAAAACCGTTCCATTTGGCCACAATCGGCAGATTTCGGTGCATTTCGCCGTACAAGTTCATCGACTTCACCACCGCCCGGCGGTAGGCTTTGATGCCCGAATTGAAATCATGCAGGTGAACGCCCGACACCCAGCGGGATACGGCATTAAAGAACTTCGTGGGGACGGTTTTGGTCAGCGGGTCGTAGCGTTTCTGTTTCCAGCCCGACACCAGGTCGTACCCATCGACGGTAATCATGCGGTACAATTCCGGGATTTCGTCGGGGCTGTCCTGCAAATCCGCATCCAGCGTAATGACAACCTGTCCGTTGGTTGCCTGAAAACCGGTCTGGAGGGCGGCCGTTTTGCCGTAATTTCGCGTAAATCGGATGCCCCGCACCTGCGGGTTCCGGTCGGCAAGCCGGGCGATGACCTCCCAGGAACGGTCGGTGCTGCCGTCGTCGACAAACAGAATTTCGTACGTATATCCCTGCTCCGTCATCACCCGCACAATCCAGTCGTGCAGTTCGGGCAACGACTCTTCTTCGTTGTAAAGCGGGATAACGATGGAAAGTTGGCGTTTGTCAGTCATAAAAATACGGGCTAAACACGGCCGAAATAAAGCGCAGGCAGGAATCGTTACCGCAACTTCGTAAGGCCCGGTGTTCAGGATCGGTTCTCCAAAGGTCGTAAGGATTTTAGAAATTCAGATAAAAAGGTTGTAATAACTGACGGAATGATTCCGTATAGATCTTCCCGTCCGGATTGAAAATGGATAATTGTTCGGTTTTCGGCGTGCTAAACCGGTTGAAACCAAAACCAGCGATGGTTCTAAAAACCGGTTTTAGTTCATTATGCCGTACTTCGAGTTGTTGATACGGATGCAAACCGGCTTTTTCGGCAATCACGGCCAGTCGTTGCATTTCAAAAGGCGGCAGCAAAACCCAGAATTGTGCCTCCGGTTTCAACAGACGGACGACGCTGGCAATCAATTCTTCAAACGGCAGTTCGTCGTTGTGTAACGCCCGGTTGACGGCCTGGTCGGGCGATCGCAGGTGGTTGGTATAAAACGGCGGGTTGCACAGAATGCGGTCATATGGCTCGGACGAAAACGTTTGAATCCGGCTCTGAATCACCCGAACCTGATCCGAAAACGGGCTATCGTTCACATTTTCAGTTGCTTGCCCGAAAGCCGCCGGGTCCATTTCCACCGCATCGATCCGGGCCGTGGGATTCCGTTGAGCCGCAATGAGCGCCAGCAAACCCGTACCTGTTCCGATATCCAGCAACCGCCCGCCGGTTCCCAGTTCCGCATACGCCCCCAGCACGCACGAATCCGTGCAAACCTTCATGGCCGCCCGGTTCTGGTGAATGGTGAATTGTTTGAAGCGAAACAAAGGGAGTTAAGAGTTAAGAGTTATGAGTTAAGAATGAAGAGTTAGCTGACGCAAGCTGGAAACAAATGCGTCAGCTAACTCTTCATTCTTAACTCATAACTCTTAACTACTTTCGGCCAAAGTCGGCGGGGTTTTCGCCCCAGTATTCGGTTTCCCATTTCAGGATTTTGTTAAGGAAGTTGTTGGTTTTCAGCCAGTTTTCGGCCCGGTCGATCAGTTCGAACAGGTGGGCGTTGCGGGGCGTTTCTTCCAGTTTGGTGTTGGCTTTCTTTTTCAGTACCCAGCTAATGGCCGTCCGTGAATCGGAATAAATGGGCAGATTGCTGTCGCGCTGTTTCAACCACGCCAGGGCGTGAACGATGGCCAGAAATTCGCCGATGTTGTTGGTGCCGTCGGGATGAGGGCCCTGGTGGAAGAGGAGTTGTTTCGTGGTGGCATGCACGCCCTGGTATTCCATATCGCCCGTGGCGGTGTTCCAGGCGGCATCGACGGCAATGCTGTCGGCGATGGGTTTGCCAACAAACAGCTTCTGGTTTTTGCCATCCGTTCCCGGCCCTTTGCCCTGCAAATGCAGATGCGGTTTTTCGCCCAGCGCTTTGTCGGCCACCGTGCGGCTTTCAAACGATTTGTACAGAGCGCCGGGAAAATTCTGAATCTGCTCCTGACAGCCTTCCCAGGTATCGTAAACTCCTTTTTGCCGTCCTTTCCAGACGACGTAATATTTGGGCGATTTCGCCATGGTGTATCCGTTCAAGAAAGCCGCAAAGATACAAACTGGAAAGAATGTGTATCCGCGGCATTGGCAAAAACGAAAATCATAACAAAATAACTCCCTGATTGTTAGGTATAAAGAGGTTGAAATTAAACAATTTTGGGGCCATAGGGTAAAAAAAAATAAGTATTTTGCCACTTCGACGCAACTAAAATTGTCTCCTATTCGTAGGTAACTCAATTTTGCAGATTAATTAACCCACATCGTTCGTAGCTATAAATGATTCTGGTACTTTACGCACTCCTTGGCCTGGCAGCCCTTTACATCATCCTGCTGCTGGTAATTGTATTGAACACCCAAAAAGTTTGCGAGTGTAGTCACTGCCACACGGCCATGCATCTGGAACGAACGAACAGGCCCCTTTACGTTCGCCGGCTTTATGACTACCTTCCGCTCAAGTATTTCCGTTGCCGGCGTTGCCATCGTACGTTTTATTTGAACAAGAACACGCCGGATTCGGAACCGGAAAGCATGAAAGATTCGGCTCCCAAACCGAAAGCCTCCTACACGTAGGGACACAGTGGTGTGGTAGACATCAATCCCCTGATGCCAAGCGGAGTCGCCGTACAGAAAAGTCTAGCTATGGAGAGTTGGGTTCTCTTCCATCTGACCCCGGATCAGGCGTAATTTCCGGTTTAAATCCCGGAGTTCACCCTGGTATTTCCGATACGTGGCCGGATCGCTGCTTTTGAGAGTGTCGTTGTGGCTGTAATGCACTAATAGGGCATTCCGGCGGGCGCTCAGCCGCTGGTAAAGTTCGCTGGTAGGGTTCATTGCTCTGTTGTTTTTAGGAATACGATGAAGGATCTGCCGCGCACCCTTCATAAACTATAACGTTCGTTTTACTGCATAGTACGTACCGTTTATCAAAAAATACTATCGCTTATCATCAGGAATACAAAATAAATAGCATTTACATTCAAAAAGCCGCCCCATTTTGGGGCGGCTTTTTGAAAATCACAAGGAAATCGTGGTACGTTACAATCGCTCGATTTTGGCTCCAATCGCGTTGAGTCGCCCGTCGATGTTTTGATACCCCCGGTCGATTTGCTCGATATTGTCGATAATGCTTTCGCCTTTGGCCGAAAGAGCGGCAATCAGCAGGGCAACGCCTGCACGTATATCGGGTGACGACATCCGAATGCCTTTCAGTTGCTGCTGGCGATTCAGACCAATGACCGTGGCCCGGTGCGGATCGCACAGAATCATCTGGGCACCCATTTCAATCAGTTTATCCACGAAGAACAACCGGCTTTCGAACATCTTCTGGTGTACGAGCAGCGTGCCCTGGGCCTGAATGGCCGTGACGAGCACAATGCTGAGCAAATCCGGTGTGAAACCGGGCCAGGGTGCGTCAGAAACCGTCATCATGCCGCCATCCAAAAAACTCTCGATCTGGTAGTGCTCCTGCGCCGGTACGAAAATGTCGTCGCCCCGAAATTCCATCTTGATTCCCAGCCGTTTGAAAACGTCGGGAATGATGCCCAACTGCGGAATCTGGCAGTTTTTGATCGTTATTTCCGACTGCGTCATGGCGGCCAGACCGATGAATGATCCAATTTCGATCATGTCGGGCAACATGGTGTGGTCGGTTCCGCCCAGTTTGTCGACGCCCTCGATGGTGAGCAGGTTGGAAGAAATACCGCTGATTTTGGCGCCCATGCGATTCAGCATCGCGCATAGTTGCTGCAAATACGGTTCACAGGCGGCATTGTAAATCGTCGTGGTGCCTTCGGCCATCACGGCGGCCATCACCACATTGGCGGTTCCGGTAACGGAGGCTTCGTCCAGCAGCATGTAGGTGCCTTTCAAATGGCTGGCATCGACATGGTACATACCGCTTTCGTCGGAGTCGAAATTGAACTTGGCACCCAGTTTTTCAAAACCCAGAAAGTGCGTATCCAGTCGCCGACGGCCAATTTTGTCGCCACCGGGCCGCGGAATCCGTCCGGTTTTGAAACGGCCCAGCATGGGACCCAGCAGCATGACCGAGCCACGCAGGGCTGAAGCTTTTTCGCGGTAGTCGGCCGTGTCCAGAATGGAAATATCGACCTGATCGGCCTGAAAACGGTACGATGACGGAGATAACTGCTTGACCTGAACGCCCAGATCGCCCAAAAGTTCGATCAATTTGTTGACGTCACTGATGTCAGGAATATTATGAATGGTGACCGGCTGATCAGTCAATAAAACCGCACACAGAATCTGGAGTGCTTCGTTTTTAGCGCCCTGTGGGCTGATTTCGCCTTTCAAATGTTGGTCACCGGCAATTCGGAAAGAAGCCATATGGGGAGTTAAGAATTAGGAGTTAAGAGAAATGAGTTAAGAATGAAGAGTTAAGAGTTAAAAGTTAAGACGAATAAGGAAACGCATGGCAGCCCCGTCTTGACTTTTAATTCTTAACTCTTCATTCTTAACTCTTCCTTCCTGACTCTGTTTAACGTCTTTTGCGGTTGTTGGGATTGTTGCCCCCTCTGAAGCGGTCGTTCCGGTGTCCGCCATCGCGGTTGTCACGGCCGCCGGCGCCACCATCCCGGTGGCCACGCGATCCCTGATTGGGATAGAAATTTGGGTTATTCTGGCGGTTCCCCGACGTTTCGTTCCGGTTGTAGGCTTGTCCTGAGCCATCGTGACGACCGTGGGAGGGCGCCGATCCTTCGTTTCGGCCGTGAGAAGGGCCGTTGGGCGTTCGCCGGGGCGGTTGATCACCCGTCCGTTCGCGCGGGGTGGCATCGACAAAACCGTTGGTTCGGATCGACATGATGTCGGCGTGGAGCTTGCCGTTCGCCATCTCGTCGAGGTTGGTCAGAATCGTCTCGTCTTCCACAGCCTCCTTATTCCAGGTTGAATAAAACGTCTTCATCAACTTGGCCATGTACGAGACGAAGGCCAGGCGTTCTTCGGAATCTTCCAGTGAAATGGCTTTGGCAATCAGGAGGTTGATATTCTGGCCGTAGTGTTTGTAGCGCAAACCGTGGGTATTATACGGAACGGGCTGCGGCTTCTTCCCCAGGACATCCGCCGTCGGGGGCGGGTAGGGGCTATCCACATCGAGCTTGAAGCCCGACATGATGTAGAGGTCGTCCCACAATTTATTATAGTAATCCTGATTATCCCGCATGTTGGGATGGATCTGCCGCATCAGTTCTACCAGGATGTGCGCGTAGCGGGTGCGCTTCTCGCGGTCTTCGATAGTCTGTAGATGTTCGACTAATTTTTGGATGTTGCTGCCGTACTCTTTCAATCGATTGGGGCGTCTATGGTATGTTTAGACAAAAGTAACAAAAAAAGTCTTGCACCATCATTAATCCTTTCCAGAGCGTCGACGACCGGAACAAGCATCGAAAAGTTGCTGTTGGGAAAGCATGAAGCAGTGTTACCAGATGTATAAACCGGAACTTGCCGACACCATCCGGCTGAGCATTCCGATTGTGATTGCCCAATTGGGGGTGGTGTTGATGGGCGTCACCGACGATCTGTTCGTTGGGCGGTTGCTGGGCGCCATTCCGCTGGCGGGGGCTGGGTTGTCGGTGTCGCTGTCTTTTCTGGTATCGAGCATTGGCGTGGGCGGTTTGTCGGTGGTGGCTGCGCTGGTATCACAGGCTCGCGGGCGCAACGATGCCGCCGAGATCAACCGGTTGTTCCGGGCGGGTTTGTGGGTTGCCCTGTGGCTGGGTTTGGCGCTGGGGCTGGTTGGTGTCGGTGTGGCCTACTTTTACGACCAGTTTGGACAGACGCCGGAGGTCACCGAAATTGGCCGGAATTTCCTGCTCATTCTCAGTTTATCGAACATTCCGCTGTTTCTGTTTATTGCCGCCCGGCAGTTGTGCGACGGTCTTTCGTATCCGCGAATTGCCCTGATCATCACCTTGCTGGCGCTGTTTCTGAATGCGTTGCTCAATTATGTTCTGATCAAAGGCGTCGGTCCGTTTCCGGCACTGGGCGTTCAGGGTTCGGCGCTGGGAACACTGCTTTCACGCAGCTTCATGGCAGCCGCAATCATTCTCTACATCCGGCGAAACCGCCTGTTTCAGTGTTACTTTCTCCCCTCGTTCCAGACGCTGCGGGTGAGCAGGCACATTCGTCAGATTCTGCAACTGGGCCTGCCGGGTGGTTTTACGTTTTTCTTTGAAGTGGCGACGTTTTCGCTGGCAGCCATGATGGCGGGCTGGCTCGGAACCGACCAATTGGCCGCGCACCAGATTGCCATCAACATGGCTTCGATCACCTACATGATGGCTACCGGCATTTCGGCTGCGGGTTCCATTCGGGTTAGCCGTGCGCTGGGTCGCTCCAACCTGACCGCCGTGCGCCGGGCCGGGGTAGCGGCTTTGTGGCTGGTTTTTGTGTTCATGGGTCTACCGGCGGTGGTTTTCCTGACGGCCAACGACTGGCTGGTGAGCTGGTATATCCGCGACAACCCGGAAGTGGCCGCGATTGCGGCTTCGCTGGTCATCATGGCCGGTTTTTTCCAACTGTCCGACGGCATTCAGGTGGTCGGAATCGGCATGTTGCGTGGGTTGTCGGACGTCAATACGCCAACCATCATCAGCTTGTTTGCTTACTGGATCATCGGTTTGCCGATGAGTTATGTGCTGGGATTCTGGTTTAAACTGGGCGCGATCGGTATCTGGATCGGTTTGCTGGCTGGTTTGACGATGGCGGCCATTCTGTTCCCAATCCGGTTTTTCCGGCTGGTCCGGCAGATAAAACCGGATGCGGTCGAAACAACCGTTTACAACCCCTAACTAAATTGACATGAAACCCCTGCTATCCACCACCGTTCCACGAACGGAACGTCTGCTGAATGCCCTGACCCTGTTCCTGCTCGTCGGGCAGGTGGTTCTGATCATTGGGTATTATGCCCAACTGCCCGAAACCATCCCCGTCCATTTTGGTCTGGCCGGAAAACCGGATCGCTGGGGTGGTCGCGGGCAACTGTTCATTGTGCCGGGACTTTCGGTGTTTGTTTTTCTGTTATTCTGGAGCTTCCGTTCCATCCCGATCGATCTTTACAACATGCCGTTTCCAATTACACCCGAAAATCGGGACCGTCAATTGCGGAATGCAAACGAAATGCTGGCTATGCTGTCGCTGGCATTTATGACCTTCATGATCTGGACGCTCTGGAACTGGTTGCTGGCGGCATCGAATATCGATCCAATTCATACGAAAGGGATTCCAATCGTTCTTTTTGTATTGACTTTGATCGGTATTTCTGTTTTTTATGCCGTCCGGGTCTATCGGTGGAAATGACGGTGTTGTCCCTACGCAGCGTCTTTTGTGCTGCGAATCAGGCTGATTCCGGAAAAGAAAAAAATACCGCCCATGATGAGGTAAATCCAGGACGCCCGGGCAACGCCCCCGCTGGTGAGATCCATGCCGCCGTAGATGAGGCCGATTAGTCCGGCCAATGTCAGTATAATTCCGAAAATGCTTTTTACGCTCATTGTCGTTCAAGTGAGTGGTTTGTAGGCTATAAACTATTTTTGGTGAAAATTGTCTGCTGTGGAGATGGGATCTTTTTTCGGGGCTGATGAACTGCGGTCGGCCTTTTGTTTTTTTTCAAGACATTCGTTCCTAATTTCGCCGGTTCCCAGACCGGTTTTCGCCTTTTATGTTTAAAATTCCCGCCCCTACCTTTTCATCACTCGCACAGTCGTTCGAGGGAGAACTCTACCACGACCAATCTCCCGAACACGAAGCCATGCGCCTGCTCTATGCGACGGACGCGTCGGTGTATCAGGAAAAACCGCTGGCCGTTGCCCTTCCCAAAACGCCGGAAGACATCAAACGGCTGGTGCGGTTTGCCCGCCAAAACCAGACGTCACTGATTCCGAGAGCCGCCGGAACGTCGCTGGCCGGGCAGGTAGTCGGTGGGGGAATCGTAGCCGACTGTTCCAAATATTTTTCGAACGTACTGGAAATCAATTCCGAAGCGGGATGGGTTCGGGTTCAGCCGGGTGTGATCCGCGACGATCTGAATGCAGTTTTAAAACCGCACGGTTTGATGTTTGGCCCGGAAACCTCCACTGCCAGCCGGGCGATGGTCGGAGGAATGATCGGCAATAATTCCTGCGGGCTGCACTCGATTGTCTGGGGCAGCACGCGCAATCATTTGCTGGAAGTGAAAGCGATTTTAAGCGATGGTGCCGAAGTGACGTTCCGGAGTTTGAGTCGTGACGAATTTGACGGCAAATGCCGGGGTGTTGGGGTCGTGAGTCCGCTCGAACAGCGGTTGTATCAACAGGTTCGCGACCTGCTCAGTGGATCACAAAATCAGAAACAGATCCGGGCCGGTTTTCCCAAGCCGACCATCACCCGCCGGAATACGGGCTACGCGCTCGATGAATTACTGCCGTTTTTTGAGCAAAATCCCGACCAGACCTTCAACTTCTGCAAACTCATTGCGGGCTCGGAAGGAACGCTGTGTTTTATTACCGAAGCCAAACTGAACCTGCTGCCGTTGCCGCCGAAAAAAAGTGCATTGGTTTGCGCCCATTTTGTCACCATCCGGCAATCGCTGGAAGCCAATCTGGTGGCGCTGGAGCACCGCTGCTCGGCTTCTGAACTGGTCGACGATTACATTCTGCAATTGACCAAAGGCAACATCGAGCAGGCCAAAAACCGGGATTTTGTCGAGGGTGATCCCAAGGCGGTATTGATGGTCGAGTTTTTTGATGATACCGTTGAAGCCGTCACCGGAAAAGCCAATCGCCTTATTACTGCGTTGAAGGAGAAAGGGTTAGGTTACGCCTTTCCGATTTTGTTCGATCAGGAAGCGGTGAAAGCCTGGAACCTGCGGAAGGCCGGGTTGAGCATCATGTATAACATTCCGGGCGATGATAAACCGGCGAACGTTATCGAAGATTGCGCCGTGGATGTCCGCGATCTGCCCGATTACATTGACGAATTGGACCGAATGGCCGCCGAAAAGCACGGCCTGACGCTCGAATATTCGGCCCACGCCGGTGCGGGAGAACTCCATGTGCTGCCGTTGATCAACCTGAAATCGAATGAAGGCCGGTTGCAGTTTCGGGCCTTGCTGGCCGATACGGCGGAGCTGGTAAAAAAATACGGTGGTTCGCTGTCGGGCGAACACGGCGACGGGCGCTTGCGGGGTGAGTTTATTCCGTACATGATTGGCGACGCTAACTTTCAGTTGGTGCAGGACATCAAGCGGATGTGGGACCCGCAGCGCATTTTTAATCCGGGGAAAATTGTGGATACCCCGCCGATGAACGAATTTTTGCGGTATCAGCCCGATCAGAAACCGGTTCCGATCGACACTATTTTTGATTTTTCGGCGGAAGACGGCATTCTCAATCTGGCCGAAAAATGCAGCGGATCAGGGGATTGTCGAAAAACCGCTGTCACAGGGGGAACGATGTGTCCCAGCTACATGGCAACCCGCCGGGAGCGGGACACCACCCGGGCGCGGGCTAACATCCTCCGCCAGTTTCTGACCAACTCCAGCAAGGCCAACCAGTTCGATCACGAAGAAATCAAGGAAGTGATGGATCTGTGTTTGTCCTGCAAAGGGTGCAAATCCGAGTGTCCGTCGAGTGTCGATATCAGCCGGATGAAAGCGGAGTTTTTGCAGCATTATTACGACGCCAACGGAACGCCCTTGCGCTCCCGTCTGATTGGTAATTTTACGAAACTGATGTCGCTGGCGAGTGTGGCTCCCTGGGCGTACAACGCGATTTATGACACGCCCGCGCTTCGGCGGATTGCCAACCGGATGGCCGGTTTTCACCCGGATCGAACCATGCCGGAACTGGCGGGAACGACCTTGAAGAAATGGTGGAAAAACCGGGACGTTCCGGCGCATAAAAACCGCCAAACCGTCTACCTCTTCTGCGATGAATTTACGAATTACAACGACGTGGAAGTCGGACAGAAAACTATCCAACTGCTTGAACGACTGGGCTATGACGTGATCATTCCCGACCATCTGGAAAGCGGACGGACGTATCTTTCGAAAGGCCTGGTGCGGGATGCGCAGAAGATAGCCATCGAAAACGTAAACCGCTTGAAGGACCTGATCACGGCTGAAACCCCGTTGATCGGCATCGAACCGTCGGCCATTCTGGGATTCCGGGACGAATACGCGGATTTGATGCCTGCGGAATTAAAAGCAGCCGCCCAGCATCTGGCCAAGCATTCGTTGCTGGTCGATGAATTCATTGCACAGGAAATGGACAAGGGCAACATTACCAAAACCGCCTTCACGTCCGAAAAACGACTGATCAAGCTACACGGACACTGCCACCAGAAAGCCCTGGCCTCGCAGGTGCCAACGAAAAGAATGCTGTCATTGCCCGAAAACTATGAGGTGCAACTGATTCCTTCCGGTTGCTGCGGGATGGCGGGGTCGTTTGGCTACGAAAAAGAACACTACACGCTGTCGATGCAGGTGGGTGAACTGGTGTTGTTTCCGACGGTCCGTGAGCAGCCCGCCGAGGTGCTCATTGCCGCGCCCGGAACCAGTTGCCGCCATCAGATCAAAGACGGAACGGGGCGAGTGGCCCAACATCCGGCGGAAATCCTGTTCGAAGCCCTGAACTAGAAACCGGAATCAAGAACACTTATTCCACACAGTTGTACTGGTACGTTTGCCGGTAGTGCCGGTCGGCGGGAAAGGTGTCGGCCGGAACCGACAAGCGGGAAAGTTGAATGGCCTGAAGCGGGTTGAAATTTACATCATAATTGGTCGTAAACTGACTGGATTCCTGCAGGATAACAGCTCCGTTGGTATCCTTGGTTTTTCGGATAAATCCCTTACAGTCATAACGTTGCAAGTATCGTGCGACGTCTGCTTCGGTGGGGTTGGTCAGAGCCAGCAGGGCCAGCACAATGGCCTGCCCCGAGTCGTAAAAGGGCGAATGATTGTCGGCACTTTGCTCAAACGTCAATTCTTCTTCGGTTCGTGAACCATCTTTGTACCCATTCTGAACCGATTGTGAAACCAGATCTACGGTATTCCGGGCAATGGTATCGTACGAGAACTGAAACGTCCGGCTGGCAATGAAGGAATTGGTCGGCAACGTCACCCGCGTTTCGACCAGGCGGATTAAACGGACCGTACGATCAACGGAATCGTAAAAAAGTGAAAACACGGATTGTTCCTTGTTGTTGACCACATACGATGCTTTTTCGACGCGTTCGAGGGCATTGTAATCGAGACTCAGTACGATCGAACGGTCTTCGGTATAAGCGGATGCGATTTTTCCGCCCAAGTAGTCAAATCGAAATGAAATAGAGCGGTCGGGTGTCGTACTGGTATATGAAGTGAGCTGGCCATTGTTATAGGCAAAGGTTTGTCGGCCAGTTTCCTGCTGATCATCATCTTTTTGCTGATAGCGAACCAGTTCAGTAACCAGACAAACCGTGTCGGCCGGACTGGGGTCTTTGAGCGTACAAGCAACAAACATCAGGGCTATCCCTCCGTAGCCAAACCATTTTTTCATGTGTAAAGATGCCCAGAACAACAATGAACCGCCAAAATACGAACTATTTATCAAAATGTCGTAGTTTCGACAGGCGGGATACCAAACCAGACTATGACCCTGACCCAGCAGCGACACCAGCTTCTTGAAAAATTACGGACCATCGATCAGCCGGAAGCGGCCCGGAAATACTTCGGGTTGCTTAAGGAACTGATCGATATGGTCAATCTGCCCAATGGCGATGCCCGGCTGGCGTTTGTGGTCGACCGGGATCGGAAGGGCATTTCGGCACACATCAACTTTTTCCTGGCCCTGCGCTTGTTCCGACCACGTCAGGGTGAGATCGAATACTGGCTCACGGTGAAGAAAGGATGCCGGGAGCGGATCGAATCGATCGCGGTGGTGGATGTGGTGCCGTTGTCGGAGAAGTCGGATTATATTTCCATCGTGATTGGGCAATCGTCGGATCATTTGCTGAACCATCCCGTGCTGCGGAGCTGCTGGGAAGATTGCCTGATGGAGCTGCTGGTGACGACCAAACGCGGTCCGCATACGGCCAGTCATAACCCGTTTATTTACCAGGCTGCTGATGATGAGGCCATTCGGGGTGAGATCATGACGGCCCTGCTTCGGCCTGATCGGTCGACGGATGATTGGGATCGGGTGGCGGAAGAACCGGAAGTGTATGAAAAAACCGTTGCGGCCAGACCTGCTATTCCCCAGAATTTTATTCTTTTCGGCCCACCCGGTACCGGCAAATCGTACGAAGCCCGACAACTGAGCCAGGCTTTTTCCAGCGAATGGATTACGTTCCATCCGTCGTTTGGTTACGAAGAGTTTCTGGAAGGAATCCGGCCCGAAACCCGTGGCGGGCAGATCAGCTATAAAGTAGGCAAAGGTATTTTCTACAAGTCGTGTCTGGCTGCTCTCCAAAAAGCCGGGTATGCCACGATGGCCGATTGCCTGAACGATTCGGCCGAAAACCGGCAGCGAAAACTGGCGCAGGCGGATGCGCAGGTGCTGGTCATCGACGAAATCAACCGGGCTAATATCTCCAGGGTTTTTGGTGAACTGATCACCCTGATCGAGCCCGACAAACGGCTGGGAGCCGCCCATGAAGTAGAATTGACGTTGCCCTACTCGCAGGAGCGGTTTGGGGTTCCGGCCAACCTGTACATTGTGGCCACCATGAATACCGCCGACCGTTCTATTGCCTTGTTAGACATTGCCTTGCGTCGCCGGTTTCATTTTCGGGAGGTTTTGCCCGACCCTACGCTGCTTTCCGTGGTCGATGGGGTCGATCTGGGCGAAGTATTGCGACTGGTGAACGAACGAATTGAATACCTGTACGACCGCGATCACCTGATTGGTCATGCTTATCTGATGAACATTCAGTCACATGCCGAACTCTGCGATGCGTTCAGTGACCGGATTATACCGTTGTTGCAGGAATATTTTTACAACGACTGGCGGAAGATTCAGTTCGTTTTGGGCGATAATCCGGCCTGGGGGAAAGCCCCCGATCAGAAATTAATTTGGGTAAAAAAGCAGTATCGACCGGCTTTAACCAAAGAAGTTTTTGGGGAAGAACCGGATGACCTGACCGAAGTGGTTACGTTTGAAATCAATCCACATCTGCTCCGGCGTCAGTATGAGCAGGTGCCGAAAGAAGCCTTTATTTCTATTTATCAAAAATAATGGCGTATCGGTGGACGAAAGTTCACGTTTTTGTGTTACAGTTTTCTGTTCACCACAAAAAAGTAGAATTTAATTCTGCGGGTCCGTCAAAAATTATGAAAGCTCTCGTCCTAACTGAGTACAAACACTTTGAATTACAAGACCTTCCCCGCCCCAGCCCCGGCCCATCCGATGTGCTGGTGAAGGTCCAGGCCGTAGGGATTTGCGGCAGCGACGTCCACGGCATGGACGGCAGCAGTGGCCGGCGGATTCCTCCCATTGTGATGGGGCACGAAGCCGCCGGGATCGTGGTGGAAACCGGCGAAAACGTTAAAAATTGGCACATTGGCGACCGGGTAACCTTCGACTCCACCGTCTATTCCTTAGACGATTGGTACAGTCGGAAAGGCATGTATAACCTCAGTGACGGTCGTGAAGTCCTGGGGGTTTCAACCCCGGATTTTCGTCGGCAGGGGGCTTTTGCAGAGTTTATCGTGGTGCCGCAGCACATCCTCTACCAGATTCCCGACAACGTCAGCTATACACAGGCAGCTTTGGTCGAGCCGGTGGCGGTGGCGTTGCACGCCCTGAGTCTGACGCCCATTCAGGTGAACGATACGGCGGTGGTCGTGGGTTCGGGCATGATTGGCCTCTTCATCATTCAGGCGCTGAAACTGGCGGGGTGTGGTTCCATCATCGCTGTCGATCTGGACGATGATCGCCTGGCGCTGGCGCTGAAACTCGGTGCAACCGTCGGTCTCAATGCCCGTGAGAAAGACGTTACGGCGGAGGTTCAGGCCTTGACCCACGGACGCGGGGCCGATGTTTCGTTTGAAGTCGTTGGCATTGCGCCCGCTGTAAAAACCGCCATCGACTGCGTTCGGAAAGGCGCAACGGTGACGCTGGTGGGGAATCTGTCGAAATCGGTGGAAGTGTCGTTGCAGGCCATCGTGACCCGTCAGTTGCGGTTGCAGGGCTCCTGCGCCATCAACGGCGAATACGAAGCGGCTCTGGCACTGATTTCGTCCGGTAAAATCGACGTCGAAGCCATTCTGAGCGCGGAAGTGCCCCTGACCGAAGGAGCCAGTTGGTTCCAGCGGTTGTATGAAAAAGAAAAAGGATTGATCAAGGTGGTGTTGAAGCCATAACCAACCTGCTCCCAGGTCGATAATTTCGATATTCGTTATTCAACATTCAGAAGTTGTTTGAATTAAGGCCGGAGGCCTGTCCTGTCAATAGGCAACCTACATCAGCTAGTGGTAGCTCCGGAGGAGCGGCCTGAAAATGTTTATAGACCGCTCCTCCGGGGCTACCACTAGCTGATGTAGGTTGCCTATTGACAGACCGCCCTTCCAGGGCTCTTTCCGATCAACTCAAACTGCTTGTCAGTGTTCGATATTCAAGTCAGGCCAATGAAAGGACTGTGTCTAAGTATTGAATAACGAATATCGAACACCAAATAACGAATATCGAATAACGAACACTGAATAACGAAAAATCAGTAAGGGTAAATCTTCCTGGTTTAGGGGGCAGCCTCATAACGAAGCGAATACATCGAAGCGCCGTCGTGCGAGTAATCGATCACCAGATCGGTATCGCTGAGCAGCAGAATGTGAAGTTCGGAAATCGCAACACAACTCATACCGGCACAGTACGGGCCGTTACTTCCGGTTTTAACCACTTTCAGAATGGACTTTTGCCGGGTTAATTCCGTTGGAGAGCAGCAAAGATTAGCCTGATTTTCGTATTTAACGGTTCCATCGGCCACAAACTCAATCACTTCCGGCGGGGTCAACGTCCGCCAGTTTTTCCCGTTTTTTCCTATTTCCACCGCTTTCCAGCGTTTATAGAGTTTATCGGAGGGCGAAACGTAGGTGTCCGACTGGTCGCAAGCCAGAAAAACCATTGCGGTGAACAGAACGTAAAGGGCGGTTTTCATCGGGGGTGAAATAGAGAGAATAACAGCGACCGATACGATTAGTTGGCCGGTTTATATTTCATAACATACTGACCAGCCGGGTAGGAGGAGCCAAATACACTCTCCACGATCAATTCGTTAGCCGTTAACGCAACCAGTTTCAACTCCGAGGGGGATGCGCAATCGACGTACTCACAACCGGGGCCTCCGTATAGTTCAGTAACCTTCAGCGTCTGTTGGTTGCGTTCAAATCGGACGGGCGAACAGCAGGGCGGTTTGGTGTTGTGATACAGAATGCCGCCATCGCTGCGAAACTCGATTTGCCACACATACGATACCGGTTTCCAAGTTTCCGTACCACTTTTTGTCTCCACCAACTCCCATTTCCGGTAGAGCCAATCGGAAGGGGAGGCTTCTTGTTTTGATCGGTCACAGGAAGTGGAAAGGGTTAAAATCAGCGCAAATAAAATCAGTAGTTTCATGACTTTTCTACATTTGTAAAGAGGAGCCATTTGGCAAACCAATCGTTGGATTGCATCCTATAATTAATTTAATTCTTTTCATGTCCCGAATCCTGAACATCGCCCTGATCGGCCCCGGCAAAGTAGCTCATAATCACGCCCGGGCAGTTTTAGAAACTTCTGACACCAAACTCGTTGCCATCTACGGCCGGAATCATACCAAAGCGGACGAATTTGCCAATCAATACGGCATCACGGCGTATTCCGACATTTACGACATGGTCGACCGCGAGAATGTCGACATCTGCATCGTTTGCACCCCGCACCCCGCCCACCGCGTCGTTACCGTGGCGGCCCTGGAAGCCGGAGCGAATGTGCTGGTCGAAAAACCGCTGGCGTCGTCGCTGGCCGACTGTGATGCCATGATCAACGCGGCCCGGAATGCCAACCGGCAACTCGCCGTGGTGAGCCAACGGCGGTTTTATGAACCCTGTATGCGGATGCGTCAGGCAATCGACGACGGAAAAATCGGAAAACCGGTGCTGGGCATGGCGCAGCTATTCGGCTGGCGCAGCGAAGAATACTACCGCAGCGATCCCTGGCGTGGTTCGTGGGAACACGAAGGCGGGGGCGTTCTGGTCAATCAGGCTCCCCACCAACTGGATTTGCTGCTGTGGTACATGGGCGAAATGGAGGAAGTCTACGGCGTTTGGGCAAACCTCAACCACCCCGACATTGAAGTCGACGACACCGCCGTGGCCATTGTTCGTTTCAAAAACGGTGGTATTGGCAATGTGATCGTCAGCAATTCGCAAAAACCGGGACTCTACGGAAAAGTGCATATTCACGGCCAGAACGGTGCGTCGATTGGCGTTCAGACCGATGGCGGATCGATGTTCATCGCAGGCATGACGGGCATTCAGGATGCACCCTACAACGATGTGTGGTCGGTGGTGGGCGAAGAAGATCAGCGGCTGGTCTGGAAAGCGGAAGATGATGCGGTTTTCAACAGTGTCGATTCGTCCAGTCACTATTTTTCGCGGCAACTGGCGGATTTTGGTCAGGCCATTCGCGACGGTCGCCGTCCGCTGGTGACGGGCGAAGAAGGCCGCAAAGTGGTCGCTTTGTTCGAGGCCATTTACGAATCGACCCGCACCCGGCAGCCCGTTCGATTGAGTTCCTAGGCGGTATTCAACAAAATCCGATGCGTAACGTTCTGGAAGTAACGCATCGGATTATGAAAAAACTGGCACAACTTGTTTACCTGAGCGGCTTCCTGGTGCTGGCAGATGGTTGCCGAAAACCACCCTCAGAGGCATCAAAACCAGCGGAAACCGTCGACATCATGGCGATGGACGCGGGTAGCAAACGGCGGCAGGGCGTTGACTTTACAGCCCAGGGCGCCACACCGACCTGGACGCTGGACATTGATTTTGCCAAAATCATTCGTTTTCAGACCCAGAACGGCCCGCTGCTGACGGCCGCCGTCCCCAAGTCACAACGCGATCCGCGTGGTAACGGTATTCTGTTCGATGCCCCGCTGATCGCCAGTGCAACCGGGTCAAACAGCCGATCCGCCAGCCGTTCGGCAGCGGCCACCCGGCGCGAGGGGCGACTGAAGGTGGTCATTAGTCCGGTGGTGTGCCGGGATACCCGTTCCGGCCAGACCTTCGCGTACGGCGTGACGATTGAAGCCAACGGCCAGCGCTACAGCGGTTGTGGAACGTTTCTCAACGGCGCGACCCGGCTGAACAGCCAGTGGGTGCTGGAAACTTACCGCGGGCAGCGGCTCCACGCCGAGCAGTTTGTAAACCGGCAAATTCCGACACTCGACATCAACTTGAAAGAGAACCGGTTGCAGGGATTCACCGGCTGTAATACCCTGAACGGCCAGGTGAAAGCCGATGGCGATAACGTCCGGTTCGAGGCCCTTTCGACGACGCGTCGGGCATGTCCCTACAACTTCGAAAGCGGTTTTCTGACAGCTTTGCAAAGCGTAACGCTCTACCGCATCAGCAACAACCGCCTGACCTTGCTGGCCGACGGCAAGTACGTGATGTCGTTTCGGAAAATGGTTGAGAAGAAGTGAGTACCCACTGGTAAACCAACGTGATGACGCTTTCCATTACCGAATACGGCCTCATCCGGCGCATCCGGGATTTTCCGGATCAGCCGAATTCGCTGACGGAATTGTTTCTGGCCGATGTCGCCTTTGAATCCCTCAAAAACTTCGTGACCGACAACGAAGCCGATGCGGTGATGACGTTTTTTCTGCAACGGGGTCGGGAGTGTATTAGGGTGAAAAACTACGTCGGTTTGCTCGAAACCAGAGACGGAACCCAGCTTGAGATTTTGCCCAAAACCGCCGGCGAAGTACCGGACGGCCCCCGTGCCGCCCTGCTGCGAATGTTGCTTCATCTGCGCAACAGCCCGTTTCGACCTGTCGAGTCAGTGCGGCTGGGCATCAGCCGACTACCCTTGTGGGAAGTTTTTATCGCGATGTTTCTGGACGAAGTGACCCCGCTCCTGACGCGGGGCTTGCAGAAGTCATATGTGTCGCAAACGACGAATCAGCGGTTTTTGAAAGGGAAGCTGGAACTGGCGGAGCAGATCCGGCAAAACCGCTACCACGCCGAGCGTATGGTCGTCACGTTCGACGAGCATACGACCAATCTCCCCCCCAACCGCCTGCTGAAATCCGCTCTAGAATTTGTGCAGACCCGCGCCCGGACGGTTCCCAACCAGAGCCGCATCCGTCAACTGCTGTTTGCGATGGATGACATCCCGCCGTCGGACCGGATTGCGGAGGATTTGCGGACCGTTGCGACGGGCAACCGGCTTTTTGTACACTATCAACCGGCTTTGCGCTGGGCCGAAGCCCTGCTGAGTGGCCGGGCTTTGGGTCTGGCGGCTGGTAAACACCTGAATTTGGCGCTCTTGTTTCCGATGGAACGGGTTTTTGAAGACTACGTTGCGGCCGGGTTTAAACGGTATGTCACCACGGGCGACCTCGTTGTACAGGAAGCGTCGCAGCACCTGATCGATAACCACAGCGGACTGCGGAAGTTCAAATTGCGCCCGGATCTTATTCTGCGCCAGAACGGCGTAACGACGGTTCTGGATACCAAATGGAAACGAATCGATGCCACCAATTCCGCCGGAAACTACGGCATCGACCAGGCCGATCTGTACCAGTTATATGCCTACGGCAAAAAATACAAAGCTTCTGAACTGGTTCTGATTTACCCGGCCACTGCGCTTTTTCAACAGCCGCTCGATCTCTTCGGCTACGACGAGTCTCTGCACCTGCGCGTCGTTCCGTTCGACGTAAATGTGCCGCTGGAGGAAGCAGTTTTGAACGTAATGATGAATGATGAACGATGAACGACGAATGAGCTGACGCGTATAATTCATAACTCATAACTCATAATTCATAACTCATTACTATCTTACGCCCTCCTAAATAACCTCAATCTTCCTAAATGCCACTTCTACTCACTTTTCTGGGCATTCTGGCCCTGGTATTTCTGATCGCCTTTGTCAAGATCGATACGTTCATTTCGTTCGTTCTGGTGTCGCTCGCCATTGGGCTGGCGTCGGGAATGGATGTTGCGGCAGTTGGCAAATCCATTCAGACGGGCATCGGCGGAACGCTGGGCGAACTGGTTCTGATCGTCGGATTTGGAGCCATGCTGGGCCGACTGGTCGCCGAAAGCGGAGCCGCCATGCGGATTACCAACGTCCTGATTAAAATATTTGGGGTCAAAAACCTTCGCTGGGGTCTGGCCCTGGCCGGTTTTATCATCGGGATTCCCCTGTTCTACAACGCCGGTTTTATCATCGTTTTTCCGCTGATCGTCACGATCACGGCTTCGTCGGGTTTGCCGATGATGACCGTGGCCGTTCCGATGCTGGCGGCTTTGTCGGTGGCCCACGGCTACCTGCCTCCGCACCCGTCGCCCGCGGCCATTGCCGGGCAATTGGGGGCCAACATTGGCCGGACGTTGATTTACGGGATCATCGTCTCGATTCCGGCGATTGTCATTGCGGGGCCGATTTTCGGAAAAACCCTGTCGAAATACCAACCCAAAATTGACCGGGATCTTTTCAACGTCAAAGTGATTCCCGAAGACCAGTTGCCCAGTGCGGGTATCAGCTTTTTCGTAGCACTGTTGCCGGTTCTGTTGCTGACGCTGACCGGCCCCTTGAAGGCGGTTTTCACGGAAGGTTCTGCTGGTCATCAGGTCGTTACGTTGCTGGCCGAGCCGTATATCGGGATGTTGCTGTCGGTGCTGGTGGCGGTGTATACGCTGGGCATTCAGCGGGGGCAGACGATGAAAGTGGTCATGAAAGACCTCGAAGAAGCCATCAAAGCCGCTTCGCCGGTCTTGCTGGTGATTGCCGGAGCCGGGGCGTTGAAGCAGATTTTTATCGACAGCGGAACAAGCAAATACATCGGGTTTATGTTGCAGGGCGTGGATATTTCGCCCCTGTTGCTGGGCTGGGGCATTGCCGCCGTCATCCGGGTTTGTGTCGGTTCGGCTACCGTAGCGGGCCTGACAACCGTCGGGATCATTCTGCCGCTGATTCAAGGGAACCCCAATATCAAACCGGAACTGATGGTGCTGGCCATTGGCTCCGGCAGCCTGATGATGTCGCACCTGAACGACGGCGGTTTCTGGCTTTTCAAGGAATATTTTAACCTGAGCATCAAAGAAACGCTACAAACCTGGACCGTCATGGAAACAATTGTCTCCATTGTGGGACTGTTGGGCGTTTTAGCATTAAATTTGGTGGTTTAAAGACGGTTTTCAGTTTTTGGTTTACGGTTTTCGGTGGCTGACGCATTCGTGGACAGCCTGCGTCAGCCACCGAAAACCGTAAACCAAAAACTGAAAACCAACTAGTTTATATGGAATACACCTCGCACATGTATCTGAATCTCGGGCCTGAACCCGATAAAAACTTAACATTTGGGCCTGAGCCTGACCATCTCGCAGAACCTGCACTTATGACTCCTGACGAAAAATTCGCCCAACTGGGGCTGACCCTGCCGCCCGCGCCGAAGCCGATGGGCGTGTACAAACCGTGTTTGATTGTCGACAAATTCGTCTACGTTTCCGGCCATGGGCCGGTGAAAAACGACGGAAGCCGCATCATCGGCCGCATTGGGGCCGATATGAACATCGACGAAGGCAAACTGGCGGCTCAGCAGGTTGGCCTGACCATTCTGGCAACCCTGAAAGCCAAGTTTGGCACCCTGAACAAAATCAAACGCGTCATCAAAACGCTGGGCATGGTGAATGCAACGGACGACTTTGAGCGGCATCCGTTTGTCATCAACGGCTGTAGTGAGCTTTTTGTGGCGGTTTGGGGAGAAGACAATGGTGTTGGCGTTCGCTCGGCCGTCGGCATGGGCACCCTGCCGGAAAATATCCCGGTCGAAATTGAAGTGATGTTCGAACTGGCGGACTAAAACCCAATTCCTGTTTTTCATGGATGAATACCTGGTTCACAACGTTCAGTTGATCGATTCCCCGGCCCTGTTGATCTATCCCGAACGCATTGCCGACAACATCAAAACCATGCTGGACATGGTGGATGGCGACGCCGACAAGCTGATTCCGCACGTCAAAACGCACAAAATGGCGGAAGTTGCCAAAATGCAGGTCGAAGCGGGCATCACCAAATTCAAGTGTGCCACCATCGCCGAAGCCGAAATGCTGGCCGATACCGGCGCACGACACGTCCTGATTTCCTACCAACTGACCGGCCCGAAACTCCACCGGTTTTGCGAACTGGTGCAGGCTTACAACTGGGTCGAATGGGCGTCGCTGGTCGACAACCTGGCGTCGGCGGAGGAACTGGCGAGGGAGTTCGAGAAAACCGTTCATAAACCCGTGATTTACATTGATGTAAACCTTGGCATGAACCGCACGGGCCACGTCGTCGATGATGAACTGGAAGCCTTGTACCGGCAATTGAAAGCCGATGACCGGCTGGACCTGCGCGGTTTTCATGGCTACGACGGTCACATTCGGGATGCGGACGTGGCACTTCGCCAGGTTCATGCCGATGCGGCCATCAAACCGCTGGAAGTGCTGGCCGACAAATTGGAGCAGGAAGGGCAACCGCGCCCGGTAATGATCGTGGGAGGAACGCCGACTTTTTCCAACCATGCCCACCGCCCCAACGTCTGGTGCAGCCCCGGAACCTGCCTGTTGTGGGATTGGGGCTACGGCGCTTTACTGACCGAGCAGCACTTTCAATGGGCCGCCCTGCTGCTCACCCGCGTGGTGTCAAAACCGGCACCCGGTGTGGTGACCACCGATCTGGGACACAAAGCCGTAGCCGCCGAAAATCCGTTGGCGAAACGGGTGAAGTTTCTGAACCTGACGGGCTACGAAATCACCGGACAAAGCGAGGAACACCTCGTTTTGCAGGTTGAAAACTGGGATGCCCTTCAGGTTGGCGATGTATTGTACGGGGTGCCGTATCACATTTGCCCCACGGTGGCGCTGCACGACGAAGCCCAAGTAATTCTGAATGGCGAAACCACCGGTCGCTGGGCCATTGAAGCCCGTAAACGCCGGATTACGTACTAACACGCTGTAACCAACCCCCTAACCTGACACAAATTGATCATGCGTACGTTCCCTATTCTCCTGCTCACCTTCATGTGGCTGGCACTCACCCCGTCGAAACCGGTTCGCGTTGTTTTTTTTGGTGATTCCATTACGCAGGCGGGTGTGAAGCCCGGCGGTTACATCACCCGCATTGGCGACATGCTGAAGAAACAGAACCTGTCGAATGAATATGAACTGGTTGGCGCCGGTATTGGTGGAAACAAAATTTACGACCTGTTTCTGCGCATGGATGAGGATGTTCTGGCCAAACAGCCGACGGTTACGTTTGTGTATGTGGGCGTGAATGACGTCTGGCACAAACGCACCTACGGCACCGGCACCGACCCCGACAAGTTCGTGAAGTTTTACGATGCGGTAATCAAAAAACTACAGGCGGCTGGCAGCAAGGTTATTCTCTGCACGCCCGCGGTCATTGGAGAAAAAACCGATTATTCCAACGATCAGGATGGGGATTTGCAGCACTATTCCACGCTGATCCGCGAACTGGCCGCCCGGCATAATCTGCCCCTCTGCGATCTGCGGAAGGCTTTTCTGGCGTATAACCTGAAAAACAACCCCACCAATGCCGAAAAAGGCATTCTGACCACCGACCGGGTGCATTTGAACGATACCGGGAATCAGTTGGTGGCCGACGAAATGTACAAACTCATGGTGAGTGCGAAATAAAAATGGTTGGTAAAAAAGGAAAATACATCCTGTTCGGACTCGTGGCTTTGCTGGTGGCCTACATGGTCTATGATGCGGGCTCAGAACCCGGAATCAATGACTTGAAAGGAACCTACCGGGAAGTGGCGATGTACCGGAATGAGAACAATACCGGCCCCATCGTCCGGATTTATGCCGTGATGGTGAAGGATACGCTCTGGGAGGAAATGCGGCAATACGGCGATTTTATGCTGTACACCAAATACGGAACCACCAAAGTCTATTTCTTTCCGGAAAGTCGGCCCGCGCCCACGCAGGTTTTTCCGAAGCGGCCCCATTTTGATAAAAAGTATGAGTCATCCTGCCTGGCGGTGTATGAGAAAGACGCAATGAGCCAGGTAAGCTTTCGCAAAATGCCGTTTACTCAGCAAACCGCCGAGGACAGGCACGAACTGATCGTGGGGGCAAAATAATAGAGGGGCGCTACGATGCGTACGGTAACAAAAGACCCGGTTGATCGGCAAACGCTGATCAACCGGGTTTGTTTTTTACGATGGTGTGGATATGGTTTCAATGTTTTATTCAGATTAGAGAAGATAGACGTGAGACAGGAGACTACTGAAATTTAAGTTGATACTCTCTTTTCTTACTTCTCTTGTCTATTTCTACACTTCAAACGGCAGGTCGTATTCTTTAATGATGGGTTTTGAGGAGCGGGTTTTGACTTCCACTTTGGCTTTCAGCGGAAAACCCAGCACCAGCGAATTTTTGATGTATTGATCTTCGTGAACCATCCAGGAGTAGCTTTCCAGCAGGTACTCATCGACCCCCGCTTTGTGCGCCTGATAGGCCAGTCGTTCCACAAACAGGGGTTCGTAGTTGATGATGGTTCCCATATAGATGACCTGAATGCCGGGTCGTGACTCGTTGCCCAGTTCCGTACAACCGAGAACGGCGATTTTCAGCGACGAACCATCTTCGAGGTCTTTAACGGCCCATTCATCGATCACGGTTTTTACATTAGCCATTGTTGCGTTGTTTTGCGTTAAACGATGGCTCAAAAGTAGGGCAGCAGGGTAGGGCATGCTACCCTGATTTAACAACTGGCGGTTTTGGATCAATAACGGGTGGAAATCGGCAAACCCGGGGTTTTGTTCGAAGCGAAGAAAGTAAGACTTATGTCTGATCATTTCGTCACAGTGACAAATTGCCCCGTTCCCCTAAAGGGGACTTCAGAATCCGGAAGATCTGCGTCCAAGTCCCCTTTAGGGGAACGGGGCAAAAGCGAAAGTCCTAGAAAGCTAAACCGATGTGTTTTCCGGCAAAAGCACCCGCAACAAGCCCGGCGCAATCTCGGCGGTGATTTCCCGGATTCGGCCCCGGTATTCGCCGTCGATCTGAAAATAAGCTTTCCGTTTGGTGATGATGTGAACGGAGGTCGCCGGGAATATTTCGATGTGTTTGGGATCGAACGGCCGGAAATGGATGAACATCCGGAAAATGGCCAGCAACGAGAGTTTACGAATGACCACCACCTCAAATTTGCCGTCGGCCACGTCGCCATCGGGGTTGATCACCGCCCCCGTTCCGTACATGCGGGCGTTGGCCAGCACCACCATGAAAGCCGCCCGGTGCACCACCTCGTTGCCCGTGTTGACCTGAATGCGCAGCAGCCGTCTCCGCATCAACACCCGCAATACGCCCCGCGCGTAGCCGAGTTTGCCCCGCATCTTGCCTTCTTCGAAATACTTGACCAACTGGGCATTCATGCCGATGTCGCTCAGGTGCAGGCAGTGTTCGGTGCCGTTGATGCCAATCAAATCGATCGGTTTTTCGACTCCATTGACCACCACCTCCAGGCTTTCCTCCAGGCTCGACGGAATGCCCAGTTCTTTGGCCATGCCGTTGGCCGAGCCCGCCGGGAGAATTCCCATCGGCAGGTTGGCGGTTAGGGCATGTTCGGCCACGAATTTGATGGTGCCATCGCCACCCACAGCCACCAATCGGTCGGGTTGGTAGGATTCGATGAGTTTTGGAAGTTCCTTGTCGTCGTTTTTACCGTCCAGGAGGAACAGATTAGCCGAATGCGGTTGTTTTTCGAAGAAAGAACGAATGCCTGATTCCCAGGTCGATTTGTCCTGTCCGCCGGAAATCGGGTTGATGGCGAACAGAAATTTTAACTTTTTAGCTTCCGGCATGTTCCTGAGTTAATTAGAATTAGTTTTCGGTTTACGGTATTTGGTTTACGGTGGCTGCCGCATTCAACATCGGCCTGCGGTAGCCACCGTAAACCGAATACCGTAAACCGAAAGCAGATTAACTATCTGTAATAAACAAAGAATGAAGGCAAGTGGCGGAATAAAAGATAAAATCTTAACGTGGCTCCGAATTTCGGACAAGCCCGTGGTGAAAGTGTACCGGGGCTACGTCCACCAGCAGAAGGTTGTGGTGTTTGGTCATGTGTTGCGGGTGAGCCCGATGCCCCGCCAGAAATACCGGCAGAATTTCTGGATCAACACTTTTGCGTTGCTGCGGCTTTTTATGATGCGGCCGGTTTCGGGCGCGACCGTCAAAGTGAGGGGTATTGCGGAAGATGTGCGGTTTGTTACCGAAAAAGACGGTTTTTTTCGGCTGGAATGGACGCCTGATGAACCCTTCACGCCCGGCTGGCATCCGGTGAAAGTCGATTTGATTACGGCCAACCTCGGGCCCGACGATCCGGTTGCTACGGGGCAGGGTGAAGTCTACCGGCCGCATTCGACCCAGTTTGGTATTGTTTCCGACATCGACGATACGTTTCTGATTTCGCACTCGTCCAACCTCCGCAAGCGGCTGCACGTTCTGCTGACCGAAAACGCCCATAGCCGCGATCCGTTTGAGGATGTGGTGACGCATTACCAACTGCTGGCTCGCGCCGGAACGGAAGGGAATGCGACAAACCCGTTTTTCTACGTGTCGAGCAGTGAATGGAACCTGTACGACTACATTCTGACGTTCTGCGAAAAAAATGACATGCCCAACGGGATTTACCTCCTGAGCCAGATCAAACGGTTTCGCGAAGTCTGGAAAACCGGTCAGAATAAACACGTAACCAAATTTGCCCGGATTGTCCGGATTCTGGAAGCCTTCCCGGAAATGAAATTTGTGCTGCTGGGCGACGATACGCAGGAAGATCCCAACATCTACAGTTCATTGGTCTCCCATTTTCCGCATCAAATCCGGTGTGTGTATCTGCGCCGGGTTCACAGGCAGAATGGCGTTCGAACCCAGGAATTTGTCGATCAGATTGTTGCTGCCGGGGTGCCATGCTGTTATTTCAGCCACAGTTCCGAAGCGATTCGGCATTCGGAAACCGTGGGGTTGGTGGCGAGTCGGGAGATGAAAAAATAGAATTTTCTCAGTCCTTTCCAATGGCTCCTCCTGGTGTTATAATCCGGTTCCGGTTTCCAGGTCGATGATCAGAATCCCCTCATCAACGTCATTAAGTTGTCTGATTAATTCGCCTTTGGTGTTCCAGATGGCTGAGCGACCGGCACTTTCAAAATTGTCACAATAGCCCACGCAGTTGGAAACAAAAACCGTCATGGCGTAAGTTCTGGCGATCGCAGACAGCGTTTCACTGGCTTTTTCCATGCCAGGGGCCGACTTTGCCACGCTGGCCAGGTAGACTGTTGCGCCGTTTTGGAAGGCCTTTTCCGAATGTTCCGGAACCGACAATTCGTAGCAAATGGCGAGAGCTATGTTGGCTTTGTCGCCCAGAAAACACAGGGTGCTCTGCCCGCTGACAAAAAACGGTTCTTCATCCGCGTGTAAGTACGCTTTTGAATACAGATGCCGGGGCTGATGCGGTTGGAAAATGAGCAGACTGATCCAGATGCCCTCCTCGCTTCGGATCGGGACGCCTACGCCAATCGTAATCCGGTGGGCGTCGCTGCGGGTCTGAAAAACATCGAACCGGTTGTCGTCCGGGGTCGTTGCCAGGTCGGCGGCCAGTTCCGGTTCGTAGCCGGTCAGAGATAGCTCAGGAAAAATGAGGAGGTCGGCGCCGTCGGAAACGGCAAGGTCGATGAGGGTTTGGTGGTTGGCAATGTTGTGCGCAATGTCACCTTTGACGGGGCGGGTCTGGGCTATTCCGATTTTCATAGCAAGCCTGGTTTTAAGCCGGTTCAGCGGGGTTCGGATGAACCCGTTCGGGCTTCCCATTCCGCCAGTTGCTTTTTGGTGGCCAGCCCCCGCCAACTGAGTTCCAGAATTTCAGCCAGCAATTTCCGGTCGTATGGATGGATCCACATGCAGACATAAGGGTAGCCTTTGAAATGATCCGGCAGATGAAAAATTTCGGGATGGCTGTCGAGGTAAGCATCGCGGATGGCAAAATCGAGCCGGATGGGGATAAATTCGCCGGATTCGTGCAACCGACACATCAGTTTGCCCCGCACTTTGATAGACGGCGTATTTTCGTGCGAAACGCTTTCTTCGGTTCCCGGAAAGCGGAGCGCAATCGTTCGTACGGGTTCGAAATCCGACGGGTTAAAATGGACGGTTCTGGGTTTCATTTTTAGGGCTGAATGTCAGTAGCCAATCAAAATTACACTGACCGACAAGGTGAGAAATTAATCGCAAAGACCACTACCTTTACCGATTGACAAGATAACGAAAAACCGTCCCCAAGTAAACATGAAATTCACCTTTACATTAGCCCTGATTGCCCTAAGTCTTGCCTTTGCCGGCTGTGAAACCAAACCTGGCGCGTTGCCACTCGTCGGCACCTGGGAACTGATTTCGGCTACCGCCACCGAGAAGGATTCGACGTTTTCGACGTTTAATCCGAAACAGAAAATGATTAAAATTATCAATTCAACCCATTTCGCCTTCCTCAACCACGCCCTGCCGACAGAAAAAGACTCGACTGCTCCGGCGTTTACGGCAGGCGGGGGCAGCTACACCTTAGTGGACAGCGTCTATACTGAAAACCTGGAGTATTTCATTGACAAAGCGTGGGAAAATCACAAGTTCGAATTTGTGGTGCAACTACACGGGGATACGCTGATTCAAAAAGGCGTTGAAAAACTGGAGAAACTGGGAATTGACCGGATCATTGTGGAGAAATACCGGAGAGTTACGAAGGAATAGCGATACGCAAAACCGTTAGCCGGTTTTTGGGATGCGTTTTGCCGGGAAGCGGTTTTACAAATCGTAGGTGAAGTTAAAGAAAACACCGGTCTGGCCCTGCCGGTTGACGGAGTAACTGATGCGCCCCACAATGTTGTAAAACGTGGCAACGTCCAGTGCCAAGCCCCCACCGTAGAGCCACGAATTCGCCAGACGGCTGTTGTATTCCTGCGCCAGCGTGCTGTTGACATACCCCATATCGCCAAACAGACTGAGGTACAACGCCAGCGGAACGGTATTGAACTGTTTCATCGGCATCCATCGGACCTGTTTTCGAACGTTCAGCAACTGGTATTTCAGCGTGTTGCGAACCAGTCCATACCGTTGCCCGTCGATTACATACAACTCGTAGCCCCGAACAAAATCCGACAAATAGCCCAGACCGCGCAGGTTGGTATACGGCTGACGCTCGGGCCACGAAAGTTTGCCCCGCACGCTGTTGCTGGCGTAAAACTTCGCGCCCAGTGGCCAGTAGCGGGTATAATTCGCCATAATTTCAATCAGCCGCACATTGTCGGACGGCAGAAGCCCGTATTGATTGGCGGTCAGGTTGAGGTAATGCCCCCGCAGCGGATACGCCACGGCATCGCGCCGGTCGTGCGTGAAGAGGTAGCTCAGCAGAAAATACCGCTGTTTGGTCTGGCCGTTCAGAAAATAGTCGGGATTCAGCCGGGCAACGGTATCGGCAATCGAATTGCGAACCAGCCGGAGTTCCAGGCGGTGGAAGTTGTAGAACTGGTTCCGGCGGGTCAGGATGACATTGGTGAAAAACCGGTCGCGCATCAGATCCTCGCTTCGAAAATACACCAGTTTATCAAGCGCCGAGCGGTAGGCCACTTCCTTGTTGGTCTGGTAGGACGCCCCGAAACTGATGCCGGTTTTCTGCGCTCTGTCGATGTAGGGGAGCGAGTAGACCACCTGGGTTCGGCGCGTAAATCCGAACTCGAAAATGGCGTTGATTTTGTCGGCATTGCCGGTCACATTTTTGTAGTTCAGACGTGCTCCGTAAATCGTTCGGCGGAAGCTGCGGCCCCGTTCATACCACCATTCGTTGAAGTTGCGGTCGGCCAGGTCGAAAACCGGGATCACAAAAACGTACCAGCGTTCCTTTAGATTGATCTCGATGTCGATCTCGCTTGCACTGACTTCTTTCGCCGTCACATCGACGGTGATAAACAGGTTGGTATTGGTGACTTTTCGCTGGTCCCAGGCCAGCTTTTCGGTCAATTGCGGGCGTTGGATGGTATCGCCGGCTTTCACTTCCAGTTCGCGCAGGATGATGCGCTCCCGCGTCCGGTGGTTTCCGTGAATGTGGACCGACCGAACCACCCAGTAATCATGCTGCACGGTATCGGCAACGGCGGATGGTTTTGCCGTCGAATCTGCCAAAGACAACGACCAGAAAAGTAAGGATAGTAGCATCAAACGAGTGCCATTGACGAAGGCATCTTCAAAAGTACCGCAATAAAAAAATAGGTAAAAACAATCTTCGAATCTTGCAACAAAATCCTTATTATTGTCAGAATCGAGTCACTTTTTGGCTCCTCCGCTAACCTAAACATACTTCTTCCCGTCGTTTTTCTTATGAAAGAAAAGCCCCACCTACGTTTCTGGCAAATCTGGAACATGAGTTTTGGATTTCTGGGTATTCAGTACGGCTTTGGTTTACAGCAGGCCAACATGAGTCCCATTTTCCGGTATCTCAATGCCGAAGAATCCGCCATTCCCATCCTCTGGCTGGCGGGTCCCGTCACCGGTTTGCTGGTGCAACCCATTATCGGCGCGATGAGCGACCGGACATGGTCTAAACGCTGGGGGCGTCGAAAACCGTATTTCCTCGTTGGCGCACTCATCACCAGCTTCGCCCTGATTATGATGCCCAACTCGTCGGCGCTCTGGATGGCCGCCAGCCTGATGTGGCTGCTCGATGCGGGTCTAAACATCACGATGGAGCCGTTTCGGGCGTTTATCGGTGATAAATTAAATAACCAGCAGCGGAATCTGGGGTTTGCCGTTCAGAGTTTCTTTGTCGGTTTCGGGCAGACGCTGGCCAATCTGATGCCGTTCATTTTGCCGATTTTTGGCATCGCCATGGCGGCTACGGGGGCCAATCTGATCCCCGACTTTGTTAAATACTCGTTTTACATCGGCGGTGTTGCGATTTTGGGAGCGGTGATCTGGACCATGTATACGACCACCGAATATCCGCCCGAGAATATGGAAGAGTTTGAGCGGATGAAAAAAGAAAAGCGCGGGGTTTTTCACGCGTTTGCCGAAGTATTCGATGCCTTTCGCCACATGCCGGCCACCATGAAGCAGCTCTGGTGGGTGAAATTCTTTACCTGGTACGGTTTGCCGCTGATGTGGCAGTATCTGTCGCTGGCCATTGCCCGCCATGCCTTCGATGCGCCGGATGCGAAAATCAACCCCGAAGGGTTTGCCAAAGGGCTGGAATGGAGTAATTTGTGTTTTGCCCTCTTCAACGTCGGCTGTTTCGGGATCTCGTTTTTGCTGCCGCCGATTGCCAACCGGTTGGGCCGACGCAGCACCCACGCGGTTTTTCTGACCATCGGCGGGCTGGGTTTCCTGTCCATGCTGTTTTCGCACGACAAATACATCTTCCTGGTCGGCATGACGCTGGTTGGCCTGGCCTGGGGCTCCATCATGTCGATGCCCTACGTCATGCTTTCCACCTCCGTTCCCAAGGAGCGGATGGGCGTTTACATGGGACTGTTCAACGGTTTTATCGTCGTTCCGCAGATTATCAACAACATGACGATTGGCTTTCTGTACGAGACCGTCTTGAACAGCGATCCGCGCAATGCACTGGCACTTTGCGGGGTTTGCCTGATTCTGGCCGCCGGGGCGTGTTTCCTGGTGAAAGAAACCAATCAGGCGGAAGAAGCGGCCTTTCCCATTGGAGCCGGAGGACATTGATGAAACGAGACAAGAGAGGTGAGACGTGAGCGTAAAGACCAAACCATTCGCAGTTGTCTTTATTCTCATGTCTCACCTCTCTTGTCTCGTTTATCTATTTCAAATCCGCCAGCTTGCTCAGGTCAATGTCTTCGAGCGTGGCTTTGATTTTGCTCATCTCAACGCCGTTGCCTTTGGTCGTTACGATGAACCGATTGTTGATCAATACCGCAATTTCGCCGTTTTTGCTTTCGTTATCGTATTTTTCGTAGGCTTTGTAGTCGCCAAACTTGGTGGTTTTTTCGTAACCGTTTTCGGTTTCCTTGTCCACTTCGATAATCGACCAGGCGGCCAGGCCCATCAAAGCGCCGGTGCCGCCCGCATCGACGATGTTCACTTCGATGGATTGGCTATCGTCGTCGTTGCGGTATTCCCCTTTGGCGGTGGAGATGTTGAAACCGACCATGCCGTTTTTCTCGCCGGTGGCTTCCTTGCGGGCCAAACCGTCGGCATCGGCGGGGAGCATTTCTTTCAGTTTGCGGAAATCGACGGTTTCGACAGGGCCATTTTTCTGCATTTCTTCCGCCTGGTCGGCCATTTTTTTCAGCGCATCGACGCTTTCGCTGGCCGAAATCGAGGTGCCGTCATCGTCCGATGATTCGGCTTTTTCTTCTTCTTTGTTGCCACCACAGCTCATCAATAGCGTAGCCGCCAATAGGAAAACGGGCACTGATTGGATCAGTTTCATTCGTAGATTGGATTGGTTAAGTCAAGAGTTTTTTACCCCAACCGGCTGGCACCGGTGGAATTGGGGCAAAGAAAGAAGGATTCTGTTTACAACGTATTCATTATTGAGTCAGCGGTAACAAATATCGACGGCTACCGGTTTTTTCCGGAACTCTGCAGAGCCGCTTGTTTCCGGAAACTCACCACCAGTAAATAAATACCGGCCAGTACGGCAGGAATGCTCAGGATTTGACCCATATTGAGGGCCAGCGTTTTTTCAAACTCGACCTGATCCTCTTTCAGGAATTCGTAGAAAAACCGCAGTCCAAACACGCCGATCAGGAAGATGCCGAGCAAACTGCCCCGGGGTGTATTCTGCTTGTAGCGGTTCCAGAACCAGAACAAAAAGAGGCAGATGAACAGGCACGAAATGGCTTCGTACAATTGCGCCGGGTGGCGGGGAATCTGTAGATACTCCGTGTTGTTAACAAAGACGAATCCCCAGGGAACATCGGTGGGTCGACCGACAATTTCGGAGTTCATCAGGTTACCGAGCCGGATGAAACAGCCGCCCAGGGCCACGGCAATGACGATGCGGTCGGTCACCCAGAGGAACGTCTGTTGGGTAGCCAGGCTGGATTTCCGGCGGGAATAGAGCCACAAACCGGTCAGAATCCCGACGGTGGCACCGTGGCTGGCCAGTCCGCGGTAGGGGGGAAGAATCACCTCCAGCGGGTTTTTGAACAGAACTTCGGGTTCGTAGAAAAGAAAATGGCCGATTCGGGCACCGAGAACGGTGGCAATGACCATGTAGAGGGTCAGGGCATCGATGTCGCTGATGGGTTTGCCTTCGCGTTTGAAGATGTAGAGCATGATTTGCTGGCCCAACAGAAAGCCGAGGGCGAACAGGAGACCATACCAGCGAACGGAGAAAGAGCCGATAGAAAACAATTCGGGATTAACGTCCCAGATGATGTAGGAGAGCATTCGATTTCGTGACGTGTTAAAAAATAGACCCGCATCGGCGGCTCAGGGTTTGAGTTCTGCGGCCCAACCGGCTGGTTGAAGAGCTGGCCCGGCGCGGATTGCAAGCAAAGATAGAAAAGATTTAATGAAGGACTTGTTATCCATTATGAAAACCGTGTTGATTGGTTTCGTTCGATTTTACCAGGGCGCCCTCTCGCCCTACCTGCCCAATTCGTGCCGGTATACGCCAACCTGCTCGCAGTACATGATTGAAGCCGTGCAGAAATACGGCGCTTTGAAAGGCGGAGAACTGGGTTTAAAGCGCATCGCGCGCTGTCATCCGTGGGGCGGCAGCGGCTATGATCCGGTTCCCTGATGGGGGTGGAGATCGGTCGCAGGCTGACATTTTGTCGCAAAATCCGGGGTAGCCTGATTATTGATCGGGGTGGCTGGCGACGGTTACCGGCGCAAAAACGACTACTGATTGACAACCATGGAAATAACGGCAGATAACCGATTGAGACGATTGATCGTTGTGGGGGACCGGGTGCTGGTGAAACCCAAAAACCCGAGTGAACGTACCAACAGCGGTTTGTATTTACCACCGACCGTAACGGAAAAAGAACAGGTGCAGAGCGGTTACGTCATCAAAGTGGGACCGGGGTATCCGATTCCTTCGCCGTCGGAAGAGGAACCCTGGAAGGAAACCGAAGAAAAAGTGAAATACATGCCACTCCAGGCCCTGGAAGGCGATCTGGCCATTTACCTCCAGCGCAACGCCATCGAACTGGAATACGAAGGCGAAAAATACTGCATCGTTCCGCAGTCGGCCATTCTGTTGCTGGAACGTTCCGAAAACCTCTTCGATTAAAAAAGGGTTATGGGTAGTGAGCCGAAACCGAGGCTCTTAAAACCCTTGACGGTATGCAGATGGTATGGTTGATGGGAGTACTGCTCAGTATGACCCTGGTTGGCGCCATAGAAAATAACGGTTTTCAAAAGAAATCTCTGAAAACCGTGCTGGATGAGAAGCGGAACGACCGGCGCATTTTGCTGGTGTATGGGACTGATCCGGCGCAACCTGCGTTTTTGCAGCAGCAAAAAATCCTGCAAACTGAAAAAGCTGGCCTGGATGAACGCGACCTGGATGTAATCATGCTGACTGCCGCCGAACTGCCGGAAACCGACCGGCAGTTTCTGGTAAAAAATGCGTTTCAGTTAACCCCATCCGACGTTTTCAAAGGCTGGCTTATCGGCAAAGACGGTGGGGTAAAACACACGTTCAAAAAACCGATCAAACCCGGCGAAGTATTCCGCATCATCGACAGCATGCCCATGCGGCAGGCGGAAACCCGCAGACAGTAGAAAACAGGGGTGCAATCCGTGAACGTTACATCAAATTCAACTGAACCACGACCGACAGGAACTGGTAACAACCCGCTTTGATTTTGGAAAATTCGTCGGATAAACCGGCAAACTGGCTGGGAATGGCCTTGTAGCGGCCGAACTGAGACTCTCCGCACGGAAGTGGTGTGGCTGAAACGCAGGTAGAACGGTCGCAGATCAGGTCGGTATGCAGGCGCGTAAACCACACTTTCAGCCGGTTCAGGCTCTGTTGGTAATCGAAGGCGCGCTGGCGAAGATTCTGGTGGTTGAATTGCTCCAAAACATCATCCAGGAGGGTCATCAACTGCTCAATTTCCTGTTCGTAGCTCGTCAGGGTAAGGGCCCACCGCTTGTTTTCGGAATGACAATTTTCCAGTTGATACATTTCCAGATCGGCAATTGAATTCTTTAGCGGTTCCATCGTATTCATATTTTCCGTAAAGCTGCTGGTTCGCCCGGACCTTCGCCATGACATTCGTCAGTTTTTGACGTGAGGATTGTTAATTCGCGGCAAAGCACAGATCAGCCGGTTGGCTAACGGATCTCATTCCCGGGCGGTCTTTTCGCAGCGACTTTTGTGTCATCAATTATTCCTTACGACGATGAACACGAAACTCGCTTTTCCCGCCCATTCCGTTGCCGATCAGCCCACTCACTTAAACTGGCGCACCCGGTATAACCGTGCCATCAATGTTCTGGAAACCGGCGATTACCGGTTTACGGTCATGGTGGCCCTGCTGATCATCCAGAGTTGCGTCATAACGCCGGCTTCGCTGCTGGTTTTTCAATATTTTGATTTCGGTTACAGCGACATTTTTGCCGGTGTCGCGGTGGTTAGTTTCTTCGGCGTCCTGGTGTCCAACCTGGGCCTGTTGTCCGTCCGGTTTTGTGTCCAGCTTTTCACCGTTAATCTGCTGCTTCACATTGCGATGATAGCGGTCCATTTCCTGCGCTAAGCATTTTCTGCCACGGCTTCTGCCTGACTGAATGCCATCGCTCTCAAATGCCTGGATGAATATCTACAAACAATAAAGCCCCCTGACCACACTGGTGCGATCAGGGGACTTTGTTGTTCGGCCGGTTAAATAAACGGCTGTGGTTGCGGGGTTTGGATGTTTACCGCCGACTTGATCCGGTTTTGGAGTTCCAGATCCAGAATTCGGGCGTATTCCGTCCATTCTTTATCAGCAGACGTAAAGTCATCTCCTCTTTCTTTTTCATCTGCTTTGTAATGCTTCTCGGCATCTTTGACATAAGCAGCCGCCAGGTTGATGGCATAAGCATACATTTTTTGAATCTCATCAAACGAAAGGTCACTTAGATTTTTCATGGGTTTATGTCTGGTATACGTTCTTAACTACCGGACACCGCGAAATGTTAAGCCAACCTTTGAGTCGGTTTCTTTCTTACCTTTGCTAAGACAAGCACCTTTAAAGACCGGTAAGGAATATGGATGGTACGCTATGGGCTCTGGGTTTGAGTCTTATTTTGCTGTGGATCGTCAAACAACGGCGTCAAATCACCCAACGCATCTACCTGTTTGCCGGGTTGATCCTGATTATTGCCTATTTGTTTATTCGTTTCTGGTGAGAAAGGAAAAGAAAAACGGGAAGGGCATTGGCAAGCCCTCCCCGTTTTGATCAATTCAGCTTATCGGGGCCGATGGGAGCAGGTACGGCATTTTTGACCGGTTTGGTGCTTTTCAGGTATTGAAATACCGCCTGAATGTCTTCCTCCGCCATGTCGGTATAGTTGAACCAAGGCATAGGTGGCAACAGCGGCCGGGCCGTGGCAATGCCTTTGGATTTGCCCTGGGTCAGTGCCGTTTTGAATTGTTGGTAGGTCCAGGTACCGATTCCCGTGGCGTCGGAGGTCAGGTTAGCCGCAAAACTAACACCCCAGGGACCAACGGCCGACGTTCCATCGGGACCAAACAGCATCCAGCCATTTTTCAGGGCCTCCGGCACCACCTTCCCAACCGGCCGATCCGCCGGATAACCGGATAAATGCAATTCCGGAATGACCTCCGGCCCCTGGGCGCCCATCCGCTTGGGAGAATGGCAATCCTGACACCCCAGAATGCCAACCAGATACTTCCCCCGCTTGATTGTGGCTTCATCCGATTGAGGGGCGACCACGTTATTTTTTTTCGGCGGGCCTTCATTTTTGGTAAAACCGGCCAAAAGAGACACGCAAAGAAGGGCAATCGGGAATACCGTCAAGTGAAGTTTTTTCATATAATGTATTAAAAGGATTACGATCTGGAAAAAGAGACGAACCGGAATCGGCCGAACGAATAACCGCTATTGCATCATCATCAGACCCTCGAGGCTCACCTGGATGTCGTCTCCTACTTGTTTAATGGTGTATTGCATCGGATAGTAACCCGCCTTGGCAAACTTGGCAGGAACCGGCACGCTCTTGGCAAGATTAGGTTTGCTCTTCAAAAACTCGTGCGTAACCATCGGTTCAATGAAGGTGACTTTGCCGTCGTAGGAACCAAAAATTAACGTTTCGGTAAATTTGCCCGTACCCGCCAGTTCGGGGGATGCAGGGTTGGCCCAATGAACGCCCATTTCCGGCACACCGGCCGGCAGGCGAATATAGTTGCTGGGCAAATACCCGGCGGCCGGCAGATTGTCGAATTTTGCTTTGGCGGCTTCATAAACCGGAATGGCTTTCCGCTCGGCCAGGGGCTGCATGTAAAAGTGCATGTCGAAATGGCCCACGTCATAGACACCCGGCGGTTCATGCCCGGTGTGCAGGTAATCGAGCATGATGTGGTCGAAGGGCGTTTTGCCGACGGCTTCGGCCGGTAGGCTCAACACCAGCGCCACTCCGCCGTGTGGCAGGTTGTCCAACGCCCCTTTGGTGAGGGTAAATCCAATGGAAGTAGGTTTGTTGTCGGCCGTAAATTTCACCCAGGAATAGGCCTTGCCATTGCCCAGTGACTGTTCGGTTCCTTTATAGGTCGGGGCAACTGCAACCGTGTCGTCGTTGTCGCCACAGCCCGTCAGAAAGAGCAGAGCCAGCAATGGAATGGTAAAAAGTTTTTTCATGTGATAGTGAGCTGTTTTTTTTAGTTGAGAAAAAATACTCCTGCTGTTTCGACGCGCTGGGAATACGGCGTAAAAGTCGGGATTTGTGAGAGACTGCTGTTAGCTCAAAATAGACATTCTTTGTCTCATTTTCGACAAAATAGGTTTCAGAGGCTAGAATGGCCCTATTTTCGTCTCGTTTTATGAACACAACGGCGCCACTGAGGAGGGCCGAACAAGCCTGATTTTTTGATTGGAGAAGTGCAGGATATTAGCATTCTAGTGTCTTATGTTACCATTTTTGGCCATATTGGTTACATTGGCACCTGAATTGTTTGAGTATTTTTAAATTTATGAGTAAAATTACTCTAACGTGTAACTTTAAAATTAACTAGCCCTCCGTTTCCCATGTTTGAATCCATTCGCTCATACCTTCGATTGAGACGACTTGCCAAAGCTTTGCATGAATCCCAGGACAATCAGTACACCAATCAAATTGATGCTATGCGGGCCTGTAACCGCTTGTTTCGCGACGGTGGAAAGGAATTTTCAGTCGTTAAACATAAAAGTGAGACCCTTTTTTGGGTGGTCTCCAAAAAGTCCGCGGAAGCCCTGGTGAAAGAAGGGCATCAGATTTTAAAACCGTATAAATAACGGGATAATTACTTACCAATTGGTGTGTTTAAACCAGGAAAACCGGCCGGATGCCTAGCCTTACCGCAACTTCTCATTTTCAAGGTGCCGGCTTGCATCCCGGCTGGTTTTCTTTTCCATATTCTTTTGAAATGCCGCCGTTAGGTCAACACCGGTTTGATTAGCGAGGCAAATTAGTACCCATAGGACATCGGCCATTTCGTCGCCGAGATCCTTGTCTTTGTCGGATTCTTTTTCCGATTGTTCGCCATACCGGCGGGCGATGATCCGGGCCACTTCGCCGACTTCTTCGGAGAGCATGGCCATGTTGGTGAGTTCGTTAAAGTAGCGGACGCCGATGGTTTTAATCCATGCATCGACCGTGTCCTGGGCTTCGCGTAGTGTCATAAAAGGAGCAGGCAATACCCCAAAAGTGCAGGACCGTCGTTGCGACGGAAAGCCTGTCCGGAGCATTGCCTGCAAATCTAGGCGTTTTTAAGCAAGACGCCCAACGCAAATTTATCCGCAAATAATACCAAATTTTGCAGGAATCGGTTAAGTTTGCTCCTCTTCTGCCTTTGCAGGTTAGTTTGCACACGACTGATGAACGCCCGCCCCGACACCTCGAACGACCTGATGCACTGGAATGCTTTCCGGGAGGGAAGTGAGTCGGCTTTTGCGGCTTTGTATTCGGCACATTACCGGCATCTGATCAACTACGGTCGGCGCTTTGGGGCCGATCAGGCCACCGCCGAGGATGCCATTCACGACGTGTTCATCGACTTGTGGAAGTATCGCCAGACGCTGACACAGCCACAATCCGTTCAATCCTATTTGCTGAAAGCGTTCCGCAACCGATTGGTGACCCAACTCGCCGAGCGACAGCGCCGGTTTGCCGAAACCGATGTGGAAGAACAATTCGGTTTATTGCCGGTCGAGCCTTCGGCCGAAGACCGGCTGCTGGAGGACAAACTGAATCAGGAACAGCACGAACACATTCAGAGTGCTTTCACGACCTTGTCGCCCCGGCAGCAGGAAATCCTGTATTTGCGGTACTTCACGGATTTGAGTTACGATGACATCTGCGCCGTGATGGGCATCACCTACAACACCGCCCGGACGCAATTGTACCAGGCCCTAACCGCCCTTCGCAAACGTCTGCAGACCAACTGGCCGGTTTTAATGCTCCTGCTGGGTCTGCTTATGAATCGCTGATTCATTTTTTTTACAAATTTTTCCTCCGTTCATACTACAAAGCCCCCGGTTTCTGCTCTTACCGTTAATTGATCCTTCAACACGGCATGAAACCGCAGGAATACTACGCTACCCTCGAATCCATTGACCTAGCCCGGGACCCCGACTTTCAGGCGTGGATAGTGGCCCCAACGTCAGAAACGAATCAGTTCTGGGAGTCGGTGAAAGCCCTCTATCCACAGCAGCAAAGCACCATCGAGCAGGCCCGCTTGCTGGTGATGGGTCTGGAGTCTACCTGGCAGGAACTGCCCGAAAGTGTTGTAGTGGAGTCATTTCAACGACTCCGCCTGAAGCAGCTTGCTCAGCAACCCGAACCGAAGCGGCTGTTTTTCAGACCGGTTTTTTACCGGTATGCGGCTGCCGTTACCCTGCTGTTGCTGGCCGGCATGGGCTGGTGGTTGTATGATGGAACCACTTTGCCGATTGAGTACAAAACCGCTTACGGTCAGATTCAGACGGTGACTTTGCCGGATGGTTCTGTCGTGACGCTGAATGCTAATTCCATTCTGCAAATGTCGGGCGACTGGCAGACGGAAGGGCGCCGGGAGGTACATCTCACGGGTGAAGCATTCTTTGACGTCAGCAAAAAACCGCTGGGCCGACGGATGCCGTTCGTGGTGCATACGGGTGCTGCTGACGTGGTGGTGTTGGGTACGCGCTTCAACGTAAACACCCGCCGGACCCGCACGCAGGTGGTCTTGCAGGAAGGAAAAGTGAAGCTGGCATTGCAGCAACAACCCGATGTGCTGATGCAGCCGGGTGATCTGGTGGAAACGACGGGCGGCAAAACCGCCCTCCGCCGGGAGCGGGTCGATGCCGGGCGCTACGTGGCCTGGCGCGACAATGTATTGGTGCTGGAAGAGGAACGTCTGGCCGAAATTGTCCAGCGATTGAATGATGAGTATGGACTCACCGTCGCAATTACCAACAAAAACCTGCTCAATGAACCCTTTACGGGATCGGTACCGGCCAACAAACCGGAGTTATTGATTCGGCTGATTGCCGAAACCTTTCGCTTGCGAATTGATAAACAGGACAATCAAATCGTTTTATCCAATTACAAAAATGAATAAATCCCTACCAACCCGAATCCGACTGGCGATCTTGGGCCTGTGGTGTCTGACGACCACGGCTGAAGCGCAGATGCTGGCATCGAACACGATTCCCCGGCATCCCCATTTGATACAGGAATTTCCCCGGAATGCCCGAAACGGCAACCCAACGGTCCGGTCGCTGAGTGACGTGCTGCGCGACCTGGAAAAGAAATATGGCATCAAGTTCGCTTTTCAACGGAAAACCCTGCGCGACAAAACGGTGAGCCTGCCGTTGCCGGCTACGGCCGACCGGGAAGCGGTTCTGAAAGCGGTTTTGAAACCCAACAACCTGACTTTCCGCAAAGTCGATGACTATTATTATGTGATCGTCGACGCGGATGAGGCCACGAGCCGGCTGGCTCCGTTCGTTGCGCCCCTGGAAAACAGCCAACTGGTGCAGTCGCGGCCGGGAACCATACCGGATGAGCGCCTGGATCTTGCCGTTACATCGGCCCTGCTGATGCGGCAACCGCTGGAAATTACCGTTCAGGAGCGCCGGGTGACGGGCCGTGTCACGGCGGAGGAAAATGCCGACGGTTTGCCGGGGGTCAGTGTGGCGCTGAAAGGCACCACCCGCGGTACAACGACCGACGCATCCGGTAATTTTGCTTTTTCGGTACCGAATGAAGGCGGAACGCTGGTGTTCAGCTTCATCGGCTATCTGACGCAGGAAATTCCGCTGGGCAGCCAGTCGACGGTCAACGTAACGCTGAAACCGTCGGACCAGACGTTGAATGAAGTGGTGGTGGTGGGGTATGGAACGCAGCAAAAGCGGGATGTAACCGGATCGATTGCGTCGATCAGTACCAAAAATATCAAGGATCAGCCGGTTCCGAACATTGTCGAAGGCTTGACAGGCCGGTTGCCGGGGGTGCTGATTCAGCAAAATACCGGAGCGCCGGGCAACAGCCCATCCATCAAAATCCGGGGGCTGGGTTCGATCAGTGCCGGCAACGGGCCGCTGGTTGTCATCGACGGGCAACCGCTGAACTCGGGTGATCTGGCCAACGGCGGGGGATTGAACCTGCTGAACCCGAACGATATCGATAAAATCGACATCCTGAAAGATGCATCGGCGACGGCCATTTACGGTTCGCGGGGAGCCAACGGGGTAGTGGTGGTCACCACCAAACGTGGGAAATCGGGCCAGGCGCGGGTAAATTTCGATTACTACACCGGCGTTCAGCAGATTACCAAAAAAATGGACATGCTGAATTCCCAGCAGTTTGCCGAGTTTTCCAAAGAAGCCTTCAACAATGCTTACCTCCAGCGGGTGGCTGGTGCTGCCATTACGGATCCCAACTCGGCCCGTCCGGCTGGTCAGCGGTATCGGTATCCGCGCGGGGAGTTTGCCGGAGTCAATTTCGATGATCCGGGCAGTTTGCCAACCTACGATTACCAGGATATGATTTTTCAGAATGCGCCCATCAGCAGTTACCAGTTGACGGCATCGGGGGGCAGCGAGAAAGTGCAATACATGGTGTCGGGTAACTACCTGAAACAGGATGGCGTTGTCAAGCGTTCGGGGATCGACCGGTACACTGTCCGGACAAACATCGATGCCGAGATTACCTCGTACCTGAAAATGGGGATCAGCCTAAGCCCGTCTTTTTCGGTGGAAGACCGGGTCAATACCGACGGGCACTGGGCCAGCAACGGGGTGATCAATGCCGCATTGAGTTTGCCGCCTTTCGTACCGATCTACCAGCCTGGAACGTCCGTTTATAACTCTCAGGCTTTTTACGCAGCTCCCTACGACTGGCCGGGCATAACCAACCCGGTTGCCAACATCTTCGAAATCGATAACAAACTGCGGACTACGCGTCTGTTGGGCAACGCCTATGCCGAGGTGAAATTGCCATTTGGCATCCTGTATCGGGGTACTATTGGTGGCGATGTGCGGCATGCGCGGCAGAACTACTACCAGACCTCGTCGCTGCCGCTGAATCAATTGTTGCCGCCGACTGCTAACTCAGCCTATGCGGAAAATCTCCAGGAGTTGAACTGGGTGACCAACCATACCTTAAACTATACCAGGCAAATCGGCGAAACACACCGGTTCGAAGTGCTGGTGGGTTTGGAAAGTCAGAAGAATGATTTCGAACGCAGCCGGATCGATGCCAACAACTTCCCGAATGACCTGGTTCGGACGGTGAATGCGGGGACGATTATCGGAACCCAGGCGGGCCGCAATTTCCGGGATCAATGGTCGCTGGCGTCGTATTTTGGCCGGGTTGCTTATTCTTTCAAAGACCGTTATCTGCTCAATGCGTCTTTCCGGCGCGATGGCTCATCGCGGTTTGGCATGAACAGCCGCTGGGGTACGTTCCCCTCCGCTTCGGTGGGCTGGCGCGTATCGGAAGAGTCTTTCCTGAAAAACAACCGCGTCATTTCGGAACTGAAACTCAAAGCCAGCTACGGGATTTCGGGAAACAATGCCTTTACCAGCAACTACCCGTCACTGGGGCTGTTGGGCCCGGACAATTACGTGTTGGGCAACGCACTGGCCAACGGTCTGGCGGTCAGCTCCATCGGGAACGACAACCTGACGTGGGAGAAAAGCCGGCAAACCGACATCGGGCTTGAACTGGGCGTGCTCAGTAACCGCATTTTCCTGACGGTGGATTACTACAAACGCATCACGACCGATTTGTTGCTGGCCGTGCAGGTTCCGACCCTGACCGGTTTTTCATCGGCCGTCAGAAACATTGGTAAAGTCGAGAACAAAGGGCTTGAAGTGGCCTTGAACACCCGGAACCTGACGGGCGCCTTTAGCTGGACGACGGATCTGAATTTCTCGTTTAACCGCAATACCGTGTTGGCACTGGGACCCACCGGCGACCCCATCCGCAGCGGTACGGGGGTTGGTGAGTCGAACATCACCATGATTGGCCAACCGCTGGGCAGCTTCTTCGGCTATCGGCAAATCGGCGTATTCCGCGACCGGGCCGACCTGGATTCGTATCCCCACTTTGCCGATTCGCAGCCGGGCGATGTCAAATTCGAAGACGTGAACGGCGACGGAAAAGTGGATGCCAACGACCGGACGCTGATTGGCAATAACCAGCCGGATTTCATTTACGGCATGACCAATACATTCAGTTTCAAAGGGTTCGATCTGGGCATCGTGGTTCAGGGCGTTCAGGGCTCGACCATTTTGAACCTGTCACGCCGGTTTTATGAAAACCTCGAAGGAAATGCCAACTCACTGACCACGGCACTCAACCGCTGGCGGTCACCCGAGCAACCCGGCGATGGCACCACGCCCCGCGCCAACACGCGTACGACGGGAAACAACAACGCCATTTCGTCGCGCTGGGTTGAAGATGCCAGTTATTTCCGCATCCGGAACATTACGCTGGGCTACAACATTCCGAAAACGCTGATTCAGCGTGTGAAGGTGCAAAGTCTGCGGTTGTATGGCGGGGTGCAGAACGCCCTGACGATCTCGAAATACCTGGGCTACAATCCGGAGGTAAGCGGGTATGAAGGTCCGCTGACCGGTGGAGTCGACTACGGCAGTTACCCGCTGGCCCGTACCTACACAATTGGCGTAAATATTGGTCTTTAATCTCACTCTTCCATGAAACGGAACTATTTGTATATCACCTTTTTGAGCCTTGTGTTGACAAGCTGTAAGGATGAATTCCTAGCCTTGTCGCCCATTTCACAGGCCAGCACGGCGACGTTCTACCGAACCGGTTCCGACCTGCTGAATGCCTTGAACGGAGCCTACGGGGCTTTGCAGTCCGGCGGTCAGTATGGTCAGTATTACGTGGTGGCGGAAATACCGTCCGACGATACCCGTCCCGTATTATCCGGTTCGGTAACGGATCAGGACGAGTTTGATAAATTTTACATGCGAACCACCAATCCCTTCGTGGCCACCCGCTGGAGCGACGGCTACCGGGGCATCTACCGCTGCAACGCCATCATCGACCGGAGCGCGGGGGTGACCATGAACGAAGACCAGAAAAAACGCATCGTGGGCGAAGCGAAATTTTTGCGGGCGTTGATGTATTTCAACCTCGTCCGGGTTTTTGGCGATGTTCCGCTGGTGGTTCAGGAAGTGGTCGACCCGCAGGAAGGCTATAATTACGGACGCACACCGGTTGCGGACGTGTATGCGCAGATCATTCAGGATTTAACGGATGCGGAAGGGGTTCTGGACGTTAGTTATACCGGAGCCAATGTGGGCCGGGCCACGCGCGGAGCGGCCAAATCGTTGTTGGGAAAAGTATATCTGACCCAACGGCGGTATGCCGAAGCCGCGGCCAAACTGAAAGAAGTGATCGACGCCGGAACCTACGATTTGCTGCCCAGTTACGCCAGTGTTTTCCAGGCATCCGCCAAGAATCATAAAGAATCAATTTTTGATGTCCAGTACAAAAAAGGCAGCATCGGCGAGGGAAGCGGTTTTGCCAATACCTATGCGCCCGAAAACTCGGGCAACGCGGTGATTCAGTTTGGGGGTGGGGGCAACAACCAGCCCACGGCCGACATGATCGCGGCTTATGAACCCGGTGATTTGCGGAAAGATGTATCGCTGGCGACCAGTTACACCAATGCCAGTGGGGTGCGGGTAGACTATAATTTTGTTCGCAAATACCGTGATGCGCCCGTTATTTCCGGCGATTCGGAAGACAACTGGCCGGTTTTGCGCTATGCCGATGTCTTGCTGATGTATGCCGAAGCGCTGAATGAAACCGGCAATACGGCCCAGGCGTTGCCCTTCCTGAACCGCATCCGGCAACGCGCCGGACTGGCCGCCAAAACCGCCACCGATGCCGGAACACAAGCCGCCATGCGGTTGGCCCTGGAGCAGGAACGGCGGATTGAGCTGGCATTCGAAGGCCACCGCTGGTTCGACCTGGTGCGCACGGGCCGGGCGTTGCCGGTGCTGCGAGCCAAGGCGGCCGCCATCGGCATCCAGACCAATCTGACTGAAAATAACCTGGTGTTTGCCATTCCGCAGAGCCAGATCGACATCAACCCGACAAAAATTACCCAGAATCCGGGGTATTGAATCGGGTAGGAAGGGACCGGTAAAAGCAAACGGAATCAGGTTCGGTGACAGCGTGTTCGACTGGAAGACGCGTTGTCACCGAACCTGATTCCGTTTACATTTTGGTTCGTTTAACCGCGTATTTTCCGACTTCTTCGCCATCATCCCGAATCATGCGCAGGGTAAGCTCTTTCGAATTGGCGTGTAGTTTCATCAACGTTCGGTTGCCTTCCAGTGGCCCTCCGCCGATAATGATGGGATAAGGGTGGTTTGCATCAGGCTGATGAACGCCATACCGGTGCGTATGACCCGAAATCACCAGATCGGCTTTGCCCTTTGCAAACAGGGGAGCAAACAGTTCGCGGTTGTGGAGCGGCCCATGCCAGTCGCCGGAATGAAACGGCGGAATGTGGATCAGGATTACCCGAAACGGGGCTTTTTTAAACGCTTCCGTTTCGATTTCTTTTTCCAGCCAAAGGCGTTCCTTCACCCGATACGCGTCATAAGCCGCCAAACCGCTGTATTCCCAGTTGTCATCAGTTTTGTCTTCGCCCGAATCCATCACCACAAACCGCACCGGCCCCTGCGTAAAGGCGTAGTAATAGTTCTCGGTCGGATAGGCAAAATAATCGGGAATATTTCGGGAAAAAGCCCCCCGGGTTTCGTGGTTTCCCTGCGTGAGAATGAACGGAATTTCGCGCGCAAAAAGATCGACACACGGATTCAGCAGATGATCGAATACCTGCTTTTCAGTGTTGACATTATCGAAACAATCGCCGTTGAAAACGATGAAATCAAAATCCTTTCGGTTGCCGGTGTAACCGTGTCGGTACAGCAGTTGCGGGATGGTCTGCGGACGGTCGTGGATATCGTTAAAAATAACCAGCTTTACTTCCTCGTCGTTCAGTCCCGGCGTTTTGAAGCTATAAACCGGGCTTTTGATGGGTTCGGCGTAGGTGACTTTGGCCGGCTGAAAATCCAGAATTTCGGACGACACGATCCGGTATTTATACAGTGTGCCGGGTTTCAGCCCATTGAGCGTAATCTTGTTGATTTTGTTGTTCGCTTCAACGTGGCCGTTGCGATACCGGTATTCTTTTAGACTCAGGCTGTTGCCCGCGCCATATTCGACCCAGCTCAGGCTGTTGTTTTGGGTTACCCACATCACGGTTGCCTCCGAAGGGCCGACATTTTGTAGATAAGGACCGGTTACAAAAGCGTTTTTTTTACTGTCAGCCGGTGAAACCGCCCCGCGTGCCGTGGGCGAAAGCGCACCCAGTGCACCCATTTTTGAGGCTTTTTCGAGAAACGATCGTCGGTTAATGGACATACTTCAGGGGTTGGTTTTGACCGGCTTCCGGACAACAGGATTCATTCAGCCCGTTCCGCAAGCCGGTTCGATCGATCAATACAGCGGATTCTGGACTAGTTTAGCATTTTTGCGGATTTCGGCCACCGGAATGGGAGAGAAATAGGCTTTCGGGTTAAACGCCCGCGTGGCCACCTGTACCACTTTATACTGGTAGGTGAGCGTGGTTCGGTCGGGGTTCAGTTTGCCCAGAATCTCGATACCGGTTGCGTGTTTGTTGAACGTCTGCTCGGCAATCACCCAGCGTCTGACGTCGAAAAACCGGTGTCCCTCGAAGGCCAGTTCGTACTTGCGTTCATACCGGTACAGATCCAGCAGTGCTGCACCCGCAAGGGAAGCGCCAACGGCGGGCATACCGGCGCGTTTGCGCACCATCGTCAGGTAAGTCCGCGCTTCGGCTTCCTCACCCAGCCGCAGACAGGCTTCGGCGTAATTCAGCAGTATTTCGGCATATCGGAACATAATCCAGGGTTGATCTCCCCGAAAAAACTGGCCATCGACATTCTTGTCCAGAAACTTCCGGGTATAATACCCGGTCGTGGTGGCATTCCAGTTTTCAACCGGGCTGTTGCGCGTATCAACCCCCGGCACCACCTCCACCTTGCCCGTTGCGCTGTTCCAGCGTTCCACATTGGCCGTCTGAATAACGCCATTCGGGTCGGACGCGGCAGCGTCGGCGGGCCGTTTTCGCCAGATGGCGCCGTTGTAGAGAATGGATGCGTAAAAACGCGGATCGCGGTTGGCATACGGCTGAGCCGCCTGCGCCGGATTGGCCCAGCTAAATGCGCTGCCGTCTTTCAGTTGATAACCGCTGACAAATTCCTCCAGTGGCACGTTTCCACCCCAGTTGTGGTAGCCGTTGGGGCCGTTCCAGAGATCGACGGAGGTGCCGCTCAACTGTTTGTTGTGCAATTTGGCAAACAGAATTTCCGGATTGTGATTATCCAGAAACACCCGCGAATAGTTTTCGGCGGACGAATCGGTTGGCGTATACAGCCGGTGTGGACCCGGTTTGTCGATCAGCGCTTTGGCTGCGGCTTTGGCCGCCTGCCACCGTTGGGTTTGATTGGCGTCGGTGTAACCGATCAGGGCGTTGGTATTCCCCGGTTTGTTGTACAGATCGCTGGCGGCATAAAGCAGCAATCGTGATTTCAGAGCCATAGCGGCAAACTTCGTGGCCCGGCCCGTGTTCTCGCTGTTGTAGGTTTCGGGCAGTTGCGCGATGGCCTGGTCGCAATCGGCAACAATTGCCGCCACGCAGTCGGCAAAAGAACTGCGCGCAATCAGCATTCCTTCCTTGTCATTGAGATCAAAATTTTCTTTGAACAGCGGCACACCGCCCCAGTAGCTAACCAGATTGAAATAATAATAGGCCCGCAGAAAGAACACTTCGCCCGTTAGCCGTTTGCGCAGGGTTTCGTCTTTGAACGGAACGCCGGCAATCTGTTCCATAAAAATATTGCAGTTGCGGATGTTCTTGTAATAATCGTTCCAGCGGCCAAATTGCGTCAGCGAACCCATGTTTTCGGGAGTCAAGGTGCCTTTGACAATCACGTCGGTGCCTTTATCCCGGATGTACATGCCCTCGTCCGTAACGGCGGTATGCATCACCTTCCAGTCGTCGCGGAACGGGTCCCAGATGCGGGCGTAGAAGTCGTTGACGAGGGCTTCAACCAGGGCGGGATCTTTCCATACGTCGGCATCGCTGATGGCGTCGAGCGGTTTTCGTTCCAGGAAATCCTCCTGACACGACATCGTTCCTGACAGCATCAGGATCAAAAAAGAAGCGGTTATGGTTCTGGTTAGTTTTTTCATGGCAGAGTTCATTAAAAGCTCAGGCTAACGCCGGCGTTCAGGATTTTGATTTGCGGGTAATACTGCCCCGATCCATTGGGCACTTCCGGATCGAACAGCTTGACTTTATCGATCGTCAGCAGGTTTTGCCCGCTCACGTAGAACCGCAGATTCTGCACCTTTAGCTTTTGGGTAAAGGTTGCCGGAATGGTGTAGCCAATTTGCAGCGTTTTCAGCCGGAGGTAGTTCGTGTTGTAGAGCCAGTAGGTATTTTGCTGCGTGATCCAGTACTCCCGGTTGTCGAACACCCGCGGAACCGTAGCACTCGGATTCTCTTTCGTCCAGCGGTTTTCGACGTATTCGCGCGGGAAGTTTCCAATCAATCCCGATTCCGTCCGGACATACTGGTTCGCATCGCCGGCGCCCTGCCAGAGCATGTTCAGATCGAAACCGCCATACTGAACACCCAGGTTCAGGCCGTAGGTCAGGTTGGGGAACTCCGACTGGTTGACCCGGATCTGATCCAGAGCGTCGATTTTTCCATCGCTGTTGACATCCCGAAAAATTACATCGCCCGGCCGCGCTCCCGAAACCCGTGGGGTGCTGTTAACCTGATCGATGTCTTTGAAGACGCCAATGGCATCGTAATATAGTTTCGATCCGATGGTGGAGCCGGTATAGCGTTGGTAGTCTGGTACATTGGGAGATTCGTCCCAGAAAAGGATTTTGTTGCGGGAATACGAAACCGTTCCGGCCAAGTCGAATTTTACTTTCCCGAAGGTTTTCCGGTAGCTGATCTGCGCATCGAAGCCCCGGTTTCGCACCTTTCCCAGGTTTTCGTCGGGCAACACCATACCGGTATAATCCGGAACGGAGGCCGTGCGGGGAATCAGGATGTTCGACCGTTTGGTATTGAAATAATCCGCTTCAACTGTGAGCGCACCGTTCAGAAAATGACTTTCCAGGCCGAAATTAAAGGTGTTGGCCACTTCCCAGGTGATGTTCGGGTTGGGAATCCGAACCGGATAAATGGCCGAATTCAAGCTCAGGTTGTTGCCGAAAATGGCCCCGGGAATGGTGCCGGAGTCGAAACCGTAGATGCTGAGGTACTGGTAACTGGACACTTTGTCGTTCCCCATCTGCCCCCACGAACCCCGCATTTTCAGGAAACTGACGGTGTTGACGTTATTTTTCCAGAATCCTTCATTGGAAATGACCCAACCCGCCGAAAAACCCGGGAAAAACCCGAATCGCCGGTCGCTCGGAAAGTTTTGCGAGCCGTCATACCGCCAGTTGAAATCAAACAGGTATTTGTCGTTGTACTGGTACGAAACCCGGCCGAAGTAATTCCGGCGGGCAGCTTCAAAGGCTTTTCCACTCACTTCCCGCTCGTCCTGTCCACCGGCAAACAGTTGATCGACAATCGGTGAAATGAAGAATTTCCGAAGACCGTAAAAATCGTTGCCTTTCTGTTCGTTCTGCTCATAGGCCACGAACGTGCTCAGGTTGTGCAGTCCGAAAGCGCGGTTGTAATTGATTTTGGCGTTGAATGTCACCTGCTGTTCGTGTACGAAGGTCTCCGTCAACTGCGGTTTGACCACACCCCGCTCGGCGCCGTTCAAAATCGGATTGTTCTGGCTGTCGAAACCGCCAAAGGTGTAAAGCGTCCACGGTTTTATGAAGTTTTTCTTGTGGGTCAGTTCTTTGCTGGCGGCCAGGTTTCCATCCACCGACAAGCCATCCACACCCGGTATTTTGATGTTGAAACCGAAGATGATATTTCCGAGGTTGATGTCGTGCCTGTTGTAACCGCTGGTGTTGGTCGAGGTCACCACCGGGTTGTTCCCCTGTTCAATATCGGGACCGGGCAAACCGTTGGGCCAGACAGCGGTTTCGGTGGGCCGTCCGCGCAGCAAAAACCGGAAAATCGAACTGGCACTAACGGGCGGATAATTCTTGTTGCTGTGCCGTCCCTGCACATCGAACGTCAGACGGACATACTCGTTCACATCCGCGTCGAGGTTGATCCGCAGGTTCTGCTGTTTGTAATTGGTGGCGCTGTTGCGGTAGACCGCATCTTCGAAAAGCGTTCCCAACGACACAAAATAGCGCACCTTGTCGCTTCCTCCGCGGAGGGAAAGGTTCTGGCGGTTTTGCAGCGACGTAGGTTTAATCACTGCATCGACCCAGTTGGTGTTGGGGTGTGTCCACGGAGAGGAACCGTCGCGAAATTTGGTGATGTCGTCCGCTGTAAACCGGGGTTGTCCACCGGCGTATTCCTGGATTTCATTGACCAACTGGGCGTATAAAGCCGCATCGGCCATTTCGGGCAGGCGGGTGGGCGACACAAAACCCTGGTTGAAACTGTAATCGATGGTGGGTTTGCCGGTTTTACCCCGTTTGGTTTTCACCAGAATAACTCCGTTGGCCGCCCGCGACCCGTAGATGGAAGCCGAGGCATCTTTCAGCACCGACACGCTTTCAATGTCGTTGGGATCGAGTTTGTCCAGACCGCCCAGCAAACTCGGAATGCCGTCGACGACAATCAGCGGGGAGTTATCACCCAGTGTGCTGCGGCCCCGGATAAACAGATCGGACCCTTCTGAACCCGGTTCTCCCGACCGGTTAACGGCAATTACACCGGCCACCCGACCCGCCAGCGTGTTGGTGACGTGGGTTGTGGGGGCCTGCTTCAGGTTTTTACCGTCTACCATTGAAATGGCACCGGTAACGTTCACTTTCTTCTGCGTGCCGTAGCCCACTACCACAATCTCATTCAGCGATTTGGTGTCGGGTTGCAACGTCACGTGAATGATCGACTGGTTCCCGATGGTGATTTCCTGGCTGGTGAAACCCACAAAGGAAAAAACCAGTACGGCTTTGCGATCCGGAACCGTCAGGCGGTATTGACCCTCCGCATCGGTGGTGGTTCCCCGGGTGGTGCCTTTCAGCACGACGCTGACGCCGGGCAGCACCTCATTGTTTTCGCCGGTTACTTTACCGGAAATGGTTTCTTCAACGGGTACGGAAATTTTCTGCGAAATTTGGGCATACTCATTTCCTTCCGGCGAAGCGGATGGGTTGTTCAACCCGGCCGGGTCGGTTTCCCGGTTCAGGATGATATACCCACCGGCCACCGAATACTGAATTCGGAGTGGCCGCAACAACTTCTCCAATACCTCGCTGAGTCGCTGGTTATGAGCGGCTACGCTCACTTTGTGATCCCGAATCAGGGCCGGCACGTACGAAAACCGCACCCGGGCCGATTTTTCCAACTGATTCAGAACAACTCGTAATTCCCGCCGGTCCGCTTCGACCGTGACGGGGCGGTTCAGCATCTCCTGCGCCAGTCCGGTACGGCCATACGCCATGCCGGCAAGCAGCAGAACCAACAGAGTAGGGACACCGGTAACTTTCATAATCAGCGCAAAAAAGTTGCGTGTTGTCGTCGTTTTTTTCATAATTTACCATCGCTTTTGAATGAGAAAAAAGCAAAACTCTCCCTGGCCCCTCAGTGAGGGGCAATCATTACGCTACTAATGAGGGAGTTACTGAAGTCGGTAATGCTGGACACATTACCGGCTTTTTTTGTGAAGAACGTCTACGTTTTTTGCATAGATTCAGGGTTAAGATGGGAAGAGGCTAGTCACATCCTGGTCCGGTAATGACAATCTGGGTGTCGTAGACCTGGTAGGTGGCCCCGATGGTGCGGCAGACGATGTCGAGCTTCGTAAAAAACGGCTCATTACTCATCGGCACCGTCAGATAGCAGTTGTGCAGGGCGGTTTTGTCGTAGACAATCGGCAAACCGTAGGTTCTCTCCAGCAGGGCGAAAACGCTTGAAATCGGAGTATTATCAAACTGAAATTCGTTGATCGGGAGATCCTTTTGCAGGGGCGCCGGATTCTCGACTACCGACCGGGTCAGGCGGTTTTCTTTCTCCAGAAAAGTGGCCTGCTGGTTGGGTGTGAGCAGGATCTGTTCTTCACTGCGGGCTTTTTTATCAGCCTCCCGCATCCGGTAAACCGCCACCTGCCCGGATCGGACCCGCACTGACACTTTGGCGTCGGCCGAACGAACCGTAAAGCTCGTCCCCACGACGCGGGTCACCAGGCCGTCGGTGTAAACCAGAAACGGGCGTTTCGGATTTTTGGTGACTTCAAAAAAAGCTTCGCCCGTCAGAAAAACCTCGCGGGCCGTTTCCCGGTCAAACCGGGTCGAGTAGCTGATGCGGCTGTTTTCGGACAACGTGACGCGGCTACCGTCGGGTAAAGTCACCACAAACGGCGTCACTTTCGGATTCACGACTTCCCGAAGTGGCTGTTCCGATGCGCGGGTCAATTGTTCGTAGGAGTAGGTTGCCGGGGCCAACACCTGCCGCCAGACACCCCACCCCAGCCCCGCCAGCAACACGACTGCGGCTGCGGCTTTCCACCAGCCAAGCCGGTAGAACGGGCGATGGGCGGGTTCATCGACAACCACCTCGGTGCTTTTCATCACCCGGTGAATTTCCTGATTCAGCTCCTGTTCCGACAGGGAAGGCGGCTGGTTCTGCCAACTCAGGATCACCTCGCGGGCCTGTTCCAACTCGGCTTTTTTATCGGGATAAGCCGCCGTGAGTTTCCGCCAGAAGCTCACCTGATCCGGTGAACCCGAGCGAACCCATTGCTGGAACTTTTCATCAAACAGAAAATCTTCGAGGTTATAGTCCTTGTACTCCTTCATGGCAAAGCACTGATTTGGCGGCTTTCTATGAGGATAGTCTAAAAAGACCTTCGAGATAATCAAAAAAGTTGAAAAAAAATTAAGGAAACTGGAAGACGCCTGAGGATGAGGGAGAAGCGAGGGAATGTGTTCAAAAAACCGCCCAGAAAATAAACAGCAGATGCCAGTTTTCCCGGAACTGTTTGAGGGTTTGATAGAGCAAGTTGGCCACCGCCGGTCGGGAAATGCTGAGCAGATCCGCAACTTGTTCGTTGGAAAGGTTTTCGTAGAATTTCAAATGCAGGATTTCGCGCTGCCGTTTCGACAACCGCCCAATCAGGTGCTGTACCCGGAATTGTTTTTCGCGGGTGGTTTCGTCCTGAATGATCAGGTTTTCGGCGTAATCGTCGGCTTCCGGTTCGCCTTCCTCCCAATCGGGTAGACTGGCCAATTGTCCGGCTTTATGTTTTTCCTTAAAGATCTGATTGCGAAGGGCCTTGAAGAGGTACAGTTTCAGATTTTCGGTTTCGTTCAAAAACGTTCGCCGTTCCCATAAATTCACCAGCAGATCGTGCAGACAGTCTTTGAGCTGATCCCGGTCTTTCAGAAATTTGGTGCCGTATTCGTACAGGGGCTGATAGTAGGTACGCAACAAAGCCTCAAAGGCGCTCCGGTCTCCTTCACGAAAAGCTTGCCATAAGTGAGTCTCCTGATCGGTCACGAGCTTGAAAGATGATGGGTCGGCAAATCTACCCTCAGCCCAAATAAAGAAAAAGTTTTCGGGTTATTGTAACAATTTCTTCACATTTCCTGTGCCTTCGTGATTATTTCTTAACACTTCCCGGCTTTCATTTCCCGGAGGAATCCGTAGAAATAGGGCCCTGGCGTGGTGGAGAATCCTGAAAAACCATTGAAAAATAAAAAGCGCTCAACTAGATATGAACCGTCGCTATTTTCTGAAGACAACCGCCGTGGCCGGTTTGGGCGGACTGACATTTAGTCAGGCGATAAGAAAACCGCTGGAGGTTCCGGTTCGGGCTTTGACGAGAGGCCCCGGTTTTCACTGGTTCGGCTATTACGACAAACGGCAATTCGATCCGTCAAACCGCTATGTGCTGGGCATGAAAGTCGGTTTCGAAGGGCGTTCGCCGGTGGGCGATGATGTCATCAAAATTGGCCTGATCGATTTGCAGAAAAACGATTCCTGGACGGAACTGGGCGAAAGCCGGGCGTGGGGCTGGCAGCAGGGCTGCATGTTGCAGTGGGTGCCGGGTTCGGCGTCGGAAGTGATCTGGAACGACCGTGTGGGCAATCAGTATGTCAGCCACATTGTCGATGTATTCACCCGCAAAAAACGGACGTTGCCGGTGGCGGTGTATGCCCTGAGTCCGGATGGGAATTGGGCCATTGGCACGGAGTTTAGCCGGATTCAGGATCTGCGACCCGGTTACGGTTATGCCGGAATTCGCGATCCGTATTACGATGTCAAGGCACCCAGAGAAATCGGTCTGTATCGGATGGATTTAAAAACCGGGGCAACCCAACTGCTTCTGTCGCTGGCCGACGCGGCTTCTATTCCGCACAACGGTGCATCGGTGGAGGATAATTTTCACTGGTTCAATCACTTACTGGTCAATACGGACGGAACCCGGCTGACTTTCCTGCACCGCTGGCGGGCCAAACGCGAAGACCGGCAGGTGATGGCCCGGACCAACTTCGTCACCCGGATGTTTACGATGAATCCCGACGGCACCGACCGCTTCATCATCGATCCCTCCGGTTTTACCTCGCATTTCATCTGGCGCGATCCGACCACCATCTGTGCCTTTACGAAACCGGAAGGCCAGCCGCAGTCGTTCTATTTGCTGGGTGATAAAACCGGAAAAATAGAGCCGATCAAATCCGACAAAATGCCCGTCAACGGCCATCAGACGTATGTGCCGGGGCGGAATAACGAATGGCTGTTGAACGACAACTACGCCAATGCCAAAAGCCGGAATCAGACGCCCTACCTCTATCACCTGCCCACCGACCGGCGGATCGACCTCGGGCATTTTCCGGCGGGAGAGAGCTATGTGGCCGAGTGGCGTTGCGATCTGCACCCCCGCACGAGCAACGACGGCAATTTCGTCTGCATCGACTCCACCCACGGCGGCAATGGACGGCAATTGTATCTGCTGGATTTGCGGGCGGTTTGGAAGGGATAGAAAGGAATGTAAAATGACAAATGATGAACGCCAAATGTAAAAGTGGTGTGCGTTAGCTCCTAACTTTTACATTTGGCGTTCATCATTTGTCATTTTACATTCCCTTTTTTTACACGGTAAACGAAAGCCCCCGGCATGTCTATCGTAGCGATCGTCCAGATTAGCGGATAATGGCCTTGATCACAACCGGCTGGTGGTCGGACGGATATCGTTGGTCTTTGGCGTCGGTTAAAACGCCGTATTTCAGCACATCGATGCCTTTTTTGACGAAAATATAGTCGATGCGGTTTTTCATCGGCGCGTCGAACTTGAAACTGTTGAAGGTTCCGACGGGGCCGTAGGGCGGCTGGGCTGTGGCCTTGTACGAATCGCTCAGGATCGTTTCAATGGCTTTCACCTGCTCGGTTTCGGGCGTCGAGTTCAGATCCCCCACCAGCACGACGGGTTCGTCTTTCGCGATTTCCTTTATTTTCTGCACCATCAGTTTGCCGGATTCCTGCCGGGCTTTCACGCCCTGGTGGTCGAAGTGAACGCTGAAAAAGTAGAACTTCTTTTTCGTGGTTTTATCCCGAAACTGCGCCCACGAACAAATGCGGTTGCAGCAGGTGGCATCCCAGCCTTTGCCGGGTTTGTCGGGCGTTTCGCTCAGCCAGAAATTGCCGGATTTCAGGATTTCGAAGCGGTCCTTTTTGTAGAAAATGGCCGAATGTTCCCCCGCCTGTTGCCCATCGTCACGACCAGCCCCAAAAAAGGCAAATTCGGGGAGTTCAGCAATCCCGTCCAATTGATCCCGCAGGGCTTCTTGGGTGCCAAAAATATCAAATTCGTGGAAACGGATCAGGGCTTTGACCTCTTCCTTCCGGTTGGGCCAGGCGTTGATGCCGTCATTTTTGGTGTTGTAGCGGATGTTGTACGTAGCAATGGTAATCGGCGTGTCTTTCTGGGAAAAACCGTCTTGAATGATTAAAAAGGTGCAAAGCAGGAGTAGGATTGTTGGTTTCATGTTTTGAAGTTAGATATGAAATTGTTTCGCAGAGTTTAGCGGAGTAAATCAGAGTTTATCAGAGAAAAAAAGCAATTTCTTCCTCTGATAAACTCTGATTTACTCCGCTAAACTCTGCGAAATAACTCTTTTTTCTCTATTACCACCCCGGATTCTGCCCGATTTCCGGGTTCAGCAGCCGGTCGTTTTCCGGGATGGGGTAGAGGTAATATTTATCGTTCCACTTCCGTGGAATGTTGCTCAGCCACGTCAGTTCGCCCGAGGTGTCGTTCGACAACCGCTGCGGATTCGGCACGCCATTGACGGTTTCGGCGACGTTGATGTAGGTGATGCCCGCCAGTTGCGTCGCCGGTTTCACTTTGTAGAACACCACGTCGTTCTTGCCGTCTTCGTTCAAATCCATCGGTTTGTCGAGGGCCGGGACATAAAAACCGTTCCAGACCTGTTCCATCAACTCCCCGCGTTTCCAGCGAATCAGATCCGGGAAACGGAAACCTTCCAGCGCCAGTTCGATGCCCCGTTCGCGCCGGATTTCCAGCAGCGAGGGGTCCGAAATGCCGGGAAAATAGTTGGCTTGCAGATAGGGATCGGCCGCGGTTGGTTTGGCCGTTAAACCGCCCGTAATACCGGCCCGCTTCCGCAACGCACCCATCGTTTTGGTCCAGTCAGCATCCGTAAAGGTACCGAGTTCCGCTTTGGCTTCGGCATAATTGAGCAAAATTTCGGCATACCGCATGATCGAAATCGAATTATCGTTTCGGGTTCCGCCGTCGGCATAGGTGTCGTCGAGCGTCCATTTGATCGGCATGTACCCGGTGTAGGTGTACGAGAAAACCGGTGGCGCGGGTTCCACCGCTCCGCCATTGACGCGGGTGTAGTTGCCCGACCGGATGGTTTGCGGCAATCGTTTGTCACGCCCTTTCACTTCCTCCATAAACGTCAGGGTTTTATACCCCGCTTTGCTGGTAAACGGCGTTCCGTCGAGGTTCAGATACGTATTGACAAAGGTCCGGGTCAGGCTGACGCGCGCGCCGTAGGTCGCACTGGTCCACCACCAGTTGGCATCGTTGAAAACGCTTAACGCCGGATCGACGACGGCTGATAACATGATTTCATTCGTTACGGGCGTCTTGTTGATGAACAATTGCCGGTACGATTTGTCAGTGCCACCGGCTTCGTTCAGCGAAAAACCGCCGTCTTTCATCACCGCTTCGGAAGCCGCAACGGATTCCGTCAGCCACTTTTCGGCGGTGCTTTCGAGTTTATACGACGTCTGGTATTTCCGGAACGTGCCTTCGAACAGACAGATTCGGGATTTATAGCCGTTGGCGACGGATTTGGTAATAAGCGTCCGCGAGTTATCGGAAGTCGTGCGGATGTTTTGCGTCGCGTAATTCAAATCGGCCAGCACGGAATCCATCACCATCACGCGCGAATCCCGGCCTTTGTACAAATCCTGATCCGTCACACCCATCGCCTTGTTAATCCAGGGCACATCCCCAAACCGCTTCACTTTATCGAAATAAAACAAGGCCCGGAAAAACCGCGCTAGCCCGATGTAATGCCGCCGGACGTCGGCTGGAATGGCGGGATTGGTCGCGTTTTCGATGAAGTAATTGATGTTCCGCAGAGCCGTCCACGACCAGCCGGAACTCTGGCGAGGACCGTAAGCCCCGTCGCGAATCAAGTCCGGCACCTGCGTCCGGGCCGCAAAATCGGCCATTTCGTCGCTCCGAATGATGTCGTTGGCTGTTGGCAGGTTATCGTAAAACGAATTGGCGTATAACTCCAGTCCTCGTTCACTGCTGAAAACGGAGTTTTTAGAGGCCGTGGATTCCGGAATCTGCTCCAGTTCGCTGCATCCGGCAAAAAGCAGACCGGCCAGAAGAAGTCCTATATGTTGTAATTTCATGGTGTTGCTGGTTGTAAGATTAAAAAGTAACGGACAGGCCCATCGTGAAACTCTTCAGAATCGGGTAATTGTGGCCGTTTCCACTTGTTCCGCTGGTCAACACGCGATCCGATTCCGTCGCACTTTCCACGTCCAGATCTTTCGTGCGTTTGTAGAGCGCGGCCCACGTCAGGACATTTTCGGCCGACACAAACACCCGGGCGCTACTCATCCCGGCTTTGCTGATGAGCAGTTTCGGCAGGCTGTAGCCCAGTTGAACGTTTTTCAGCCGCAGGTAAGCCAGGCTCTGGAGGTATTTGGTTTGCTCCTGGCGCAGTTCTCCCGCGCCGTTCTGGGCTACGTAACCCCGGGGCCGGGGCAAGTAGGCATTCGGGTTAGCTTCCGACCACATGTTGTCGAGGTGCCAGGTCGGAATCCGGTTGTAGGGGCGGTTGTAGGCTCCCCAGAACGTGCCGGCTTCTGCGCCCGGCCACCAGTCCTGTTTGCCAACGCCCTGAAAGAAAGCCGAGAAGAAGAAATTGTTCCAGTCGGCATTCAGCATAATCCCGTAGGTGTAGCGGGGCGTCGAGTTACCGATGATGGTTTTATCACCCGGTTTGTCCACGGTATTGTCGCCCGGATCGATCACGCCGTCGCCGTTGATGTCCCGGAATTTGATGTCGCCCGGCAGCAACTGGTTGGTGTTGGAAGCTTTGAACAGCGTCTGCTTGGCGGAGTTTTTGATGTCGTCGGCGGAGGTGAAAAATCCTTCGGTCGTATAACCCCAGATTTCGCCCACGGTCTGCCCGGCGTAGTAATCCGTCAGCCGTCTGTTGGGGTTGTTATACTTGTCGATCTTCGCCGTATAATCGGCCATCGTCAGCCGGACTTCGTAGCCGAACGGTTTGCCACCCACGTTGGCTTTATCCCGCCAGGCCAGAACCGCTTCCCAGCCTTTGGTGGTCAGGTCGGCGTAGTTTCCTTTCGGCACGTCGGTTCCAAAAACGGCGGGCAGCGTCATGCCAACCGTAAACATATCCGTCGTTTTCCGGACGTAAGCATCCGCCGTTAGCGTCAGGCGGTTGTTCAACATGCCCAGATCCAGACCCAGATCGGCGGTGGTGGACGTTTCCCAGGTCAGCCCGTCGGGGATCACGCTCGGCTGACCGGTTTTCTGGGGCCGCACGCCGTTCAGAATCCGCCCCGACTGCGAAATGGAGAATTTTTCCTGAAAAGCATAAGAAGCGATCGTCCCATTGCCCAATGAACCGTATGACCCTCTGATTTTCAAGTCAGAAATCAGTTTCGGCGACACTTTCCAGAAAGGCTCGTTGGCCACGCGCCAGCCCGCCGAAACCGAGGGGAAGAAGGCATACCGCTGCCCCGACGGAAACTTGGACGATCCGTCGTATCGGCCATTCACCTCCAGCAGATAGCGGTCTTTGTAGGAATAATTCAGCCGGTAAAAACCGCCGACAATCGCCCATTTTTCCATGCCCCCGGCAGTGGTGATGGCCTGCCCCAGGGCCAGGTTGATGTCCTGGGCATCTTCATAAATCAACCCGTTCCGAACGGCTTCCAGCCGGCGGAAGTTCGAGGTTTCGTAGTTGTAACCCACCAGTGCTTTTACGTAGTGGTTCGCGTTGATTTTGGGTTCGTATTCGGCGTAGAGGTTGGTCGCGGTATAGAGCGTTTCCCGGAAAATATTCTGGAGGTCGTTGGTATTCACGCCAACGTACTCGATCACACCCGGTTTGCGGCTATACGGCACCGGAACACGGGTGCGGTATTCGTTATCATCGGTGTTCTGAAATGTGAAGTTCCCATTCACCCGAAATTGGTTGTCGAAGAAGTTGGTGGCAAAGTCGGCGGTGTTCCGAAACACGCGCTTGTCCATGTCGATGCCGTTTTTGCCGTACCAGAAATCGCCGACCGTATAAGCCGCTGAATACGAAAGCGTTCCGTCCGGGTTGAACATCGGTGACATGTTGTGGCCTTCGTCCGAAATGTTCCGCCAGATGCTGCCGCCTTCACCGACGTTCAGCGGGTTGTGGTATTTCATAGACGAAAAATCGGCGTTGTTCGACACTTTCAGCCACGGAAACACCTGAATCGATCCTTTGGCGCGTAAGCTAATGATTTTGTAATCATCGGAATTGTAGCGGAACAAACCCTCCTGGTTGTAATACCGCCCGGTTACGTAGAAGTCGGCCTTGCCGCTGCTTCCCGATACCGACAGGTTGTGCTCCGTGGCGCTGTTCTGCTTCTTATACAGCTCTTTATACCAGTCGGTGCTGTGGTAATAGACGTACTCGCCCGTGGCCGGATCGACTTCGGTTCGGGGCAGACTCGGATCGTTGTTGCGCCGTTCGAGTTCTGCCAGATAGGCCTGCGAAAACCGTACGGTTTTGTTGACGTTCTGGGGTGTTTGCGAGTAGTCGTTCCAGGCCGACCAGCTCTCGTTGAACATTTTGGCAAACGTGTAACCGTTCGTTACGAAATCCGGCACGCTCGTCGGGCTTTTGATCGAGTGGTTCAGCGAGTAGGTCACGCTGGTGCGGTCTTTGGTCGGGCTTTTGGTCGTAATCAGCACCACACCAAACGCACCCCGGGCACCGTAGATGGCCGCCGAAGCCGCGTCTTTCAGCACCGAAACCGTGGCAACGTCGTTCGGATTCAGCCGGCTCGGGTCGCCTTCTACCCCGTCGATCAGCACCAGCGCATTGCCGCCCTGTCCAATGGAGGTGGTTCCCCGGATGTTATAGGACGGCGATTGGGTTGGTTTGCCATCGCCCATCTTCAGGTTCAGGTTCGGAATGGTGCCCTGCAAACCCTGCGTCAGGTTGGGCAGCGACCGGTTTTCGAGCACTTCGCTCGTCACTTGATCGACGGCACCGGTGAGGTTCACTTTTTTCTGTGTTCCGTAGCCCACCACCACGATTTCGTTCAGCGTTTTGGTGTCCGGTTTCAGCGAAACGTTCAGGCTGGTACGGTTGCCCACTGCTACTTCCTGCGACTCGTAGCCCACAAAACTGAACACGAGCACCGCGTCGGTATTCGGAACGACCAGGCGGTAGGAACCGTCGGCACCGGTCGTAGTTCCTTTGGTCGTTCCTTTCAGCACGACGCTGACACCCGGTATTCCCTCGCCTTTTTCGCCTTCCGTTACGCGTCCTTCGATATTGACATCAGCGGGAGCCGGTTTTTCCACCGTTTTCCGGTCCGACACCGGTCGGTTTTGCCCGCCATAGGCGAGTGTCGTCTGGCTATAACCCGAAGCCAGACAACCGGTCAGCAGCAGGGTCAGAAGACCGGTTTTTCGTATGCGTTTTTTCATAAAATGGATAGATAAAAAATTGGTTAGTTTGTTTTTGCAACGGTTGGGTGTTAGGATGAAATCAAAGGAACAGAGCCCGGTACCTCATCGGCGATCGGGATTACTGCACTGATAATCAGACACCGAAATTGTGTGATTAAAAAAAGGCTTTCTTAGATTATTTTACTCTATGCAATCACATGATTTGATAATAAGATTACCATATGGTCTACACTTGTGCTCAAAGTGGATGCCTTTTAGAAGGGTTTAGTAGCAGGAATGGTAAACTAGTACATTAGTTTACGGCCGTAATTCAATTACGGCATCTTCTGTTCGGATAATTGAGCCTTTGAGACCTCCAGGTCGACGGTTTCAATTCGGCTGCGAAGAAAGGGAATAATTGAATTTTACTGATACTGAAGCGGGTTAACAAATTGTGATTTTCATCCTATAAATAGTCAAGAAAAAATCATGTAGACACGATCGATCGGCTAATTAACTGAGATGCTTGCAGTTGCTTCACGTCAGAAACCATAATGATTATACGGACTCGTTGATTTTCGGGAAATCTGTTCATGTGGATGGGTCATCCCTCCGGGATTTTAGCCTCACCTGGATCTTTACCCCCGGTTCAAACCGGGGGCTACAACATGATTCATCCCTACGGGATTGTTGGTTTTTTGCGCGGCATGGATTTCTACAACATGGGTCATCCCTCCGGGATTTGTTTGGCTCGGGGTTTGCCTTTTTGGGCGGGTTGGAATCCATTGCTACGAAATGGTCATCCTTACGGAATTCGGTTTTGCCTTATTAGGCAGGTTTGGAATCACCGCTACAACAAGATTCATGGCTGCGAAATGATCAAATTTAAAAATCCCGGAGGGATGACTCATGTTGTAGCCCCCGGTTCAAACCGGGGGTGAAAATGAATAAAGGGGGGCTGAAATCCCGGAGGGATGACTCATGTTGTAGCCCCCGGTTTGAACCGGGGGGAGCATCATTGCCGGTTTTTCGAGTCGATGACAATGGTCACCGGGCCGTCGTTGACTAGGGCGACTTTCATGTCCGCGCCGAATTCGCCGGTTTCGATCGGTTTTCCTAACTCGGCCGACAGTTGCTGAATCATCTGTTCATAAAGGGGAATGGCCACTTCGGGCCGGGCGGCATCGATGAAGGAGGGGCGGTTGCCTTTTTTGGTACTGGCGTGGAGCGTAAATTGGCTGATGAGCAGAATCGAACCGTCGACGGTTTTCAGGTCCAGGTTCATTTTGTCGTCGGCATCACTGAAAATCCGCATACCGACGATTTTTTTGCTCAGCCAGTCGAGGTCTTCGCGGGTGTCGGCGTGGGTGATGCCCAGCAGAATGAGAAAACCGGTACCGATCCGGCCTTTTATGTGTCCGTCGATGGTGACGGAGGCTTCTGAAACGCGTTGGATGACTGCAATCACAGGGACGAATGGTTTACGGTTTACGGTTTTCCGTTTACGGTGGCTGACGCGTTACACTACGTGCGACAGCAAGCACGCGTCACCCACCGTAAACGGAAAACCGTAAACCGGATATTTTTAAATACTCAGCACCAAACTGGCAATCAGAAAATAAACGCCGATGCCGATGAGGTCATTGACGGTGGTGATGAACGGACCGGATGCGATGGCGGGATTGATCCCGAACCGGTTGAGCGCGATGGGCGTGATGGTGCCCATGAACGACGCCAGCAAAACCACCGCCAGCAGGGCCAGCGATACGACCGGCACCAGACGTGGTTCACCGATCAGCATACAATAGGAACCCGCTAACGAACCGATAATCAGGCCGTTGATCAGGGCGACCAGCACCATTTTCGCCAGCCGCTGCCCCACGGTCGCGCTTAGGCCGGACTTTTCGGCCAGGCTCTGCACAATCAGCGATGCGGTTTGAATACCGACGTTGCCACCGGTGGAGCCAATAATGGGAATGAAAGCCGCCAGAGCCGCGATTTTGCTCAACTGGACATTGAATGTATTGATCACCGTAGCCGCCATCAGGCTCCCGACGGCTCCGGCAATCAGCCACGGCAGCCGGGCACCGACGAGTTTCCAGATCGTATCATCCTCTTCTTCAACGTCCCCCGTAATCCCGGTAATAGCCTGAATATCAAGCTCCGCCTGTTCGGTGATCACATCCACCACGTCGTCAATCGTGATCTGACCCAGCAGCCGTCCCTGCACATTCACTACCGGCACCGCGTCCAGGTCATAGCGTTGCATCACTTCAGCCACTTCCTGAACCGGTCGGTAGGTTTCGACAAAAATGACGTCCTCTTCGTAAATATCGGCGATTTTGGCGTTTTTTCGCGCCAGTACAATTTTCTTCAACGAAACCCGGCCCAGCAGTTTATCGGCATCGTCGATGACATAGACCGAGTAGACATTCTCCACATTCTCAGCCTGTTGCCGGATTTCTTCGATACACTGATTGACCGTCGTGTTGATGTTGACCTTGATCAGCTCCTTCTGCATCAAACCGCCGGCCACATCCTCGTCGTAGTGGAGCAGATCGAGAATAAACCGGGCCTGTTCGCGGTCGCTCAGGAGCGCGATCACTTCTTCGCGGGTTTGGATGGGCTGCTCGTTCAGCAAGTCGACGGCGTCATCGGAATCCATCTCGTCGACATACTGCGCCAGTTCTTCCGACGTGAAACTTTGCAGAAATTCCCGTCGATCGATGACTTCCAGGTTCGTTAAGATCTCGGAACCAACTTTTTTATCGAGCAAGGCCAGCAGATACCGGGCCATCTCGGTATCCAGTTCGTAAAGAATTCCGGAAATATCGGCAGGATACAGTTCTTCCATTTCCGCCCGCAACGTTTCGTCGTCATGGGCTTCAATAGCCGTCTGAATGTGCTCTACGTATTCTTTGGTAAGCTCGAAAGTCATGGATGGAAATGATGAATGATGAACGATGGATGATGAATGGAGTGGCTTATGACACTGCCTGGGCGGTTAATCCATCGTTCATCATTCATCATTCATCATTAGCAAGGTAAGTTGAACAAACTCCGGCACGCCCAACTGTTCGGCGCGTTTATCCAGTAAAGGATGAGACAACATGGACTCCGGAGGGTTTAACGGTTTCAGGGCATTTCGCAGTGTTTTTCGCCGGTTGTTGAAGCCTTGTTTAACGACCTGAACAAATTTTTTCTCGTCACAAGGCAAGGCAACGACGGTGTTGCGCCGAAGACTGATGACGCCCGACTGCACTTTCGGCGGGGGCGAAAAGACGCTGGCATCCACCGTAAATTCATACCGAATGTCGTAGTAAGCCTGCAACAAAACGCTCAGAATCCCGTAGTCCTTATTGCCCGGTGGGGAAGCAATGCGCTGAGCCACTTCCTGTTGCAGCATACACACCACTTCCTGCACCTGCTGGCGATGGTCTAAAACCTTGAATAAAATCTGCGACGAAATGTTATACGGGAAGTTCCCGATGATGGCAACGGGTTCCTGAAACAGAACCGATAAATCTTTTTTAAGAAAATCACCGTCCAGAATCCGGCCGCGCAACATGGGGAAATGGGCGGTAAGGTAGGCGATGGATTCGGTGTCGATCTCGATGACGTGCGTTGTGAACGGCAGGTCGGGGCCGAGCAGATATTGCGTTAGCACGCCCATGCCGGGGCCGATTTCGAGCACGGTTTTGTAGCCATTGTGGCCGGAAAGAAGCCCTGCGATGCGTTCGGCAATGCTGAGGTCTTTCAGAAAATGTTGCCCCAGGTGTTTTTTAGCGCGAACGGCATCACCCCGGAAGGACTGTTCCCGGTCTGACGTGGCTCGCTTTGAAGGTTTTCCGTAAGATCGCACAGGCATGATTTGCTAATTTTGATCTTGCAAAGGTACACCGACCGTTGATGGAACCGTATAAAATTCGTGGCATTTCCTGAGGGAATTGGTTAATTTTACCGCTTTCGGAGTAATACGTCATTTATTCATGCACAGAGGTGTTATTCATTACGATGAGTTGACGGAATGTGGGCTGTTCAAGGATGCAAGTGGTCAGATTCATATTTTTCGCAAGGATGATCCGGTCTACCGGCATGTCTGGACGTATGAAATCGCCGAAAAACCGCCGGTAGGGGTTGTAATGCCCGTTATTCAGCCTGATCGCCGGCCATTGGGGCCACCGCTGCCGGTTGCAAAACCGCTGGAAGCCATGCCCCGGGCGAGTTCGGCGGGGTTGCCGCCCGCCCGGGTGGGTCTGCTCAACTGGATCGGGATGGCGTTGTCCGGACTGGCCTTGCTATTGTTGATCAACATCGGAGGAGAGCCGCGCAAAGACGGCGTGGGCAGCAATCCGAAACTGATCGACTCCATGTGGGCCGTTATGGCGGGGGTGCTGTTGCTGATCGAACTAATTTATTTCAGTGTGGGCGCGGCTCGCTGGCGCATACGTACGAATTACTGGGGTATCGTCGTTTGTACAGTATTTGCCAGCCTGTTAATGAGGGGTTGCGATCACTATGAAGCCGACAAACTCGCTGACGTTTATACCATTGTGTTGGCGATTTTATTACTGATCGTTTATTTATTGCCTAAACAAAAAAACGGGTAACAACCTCGGTCTATAACCGTTTAGAGAGGAAGTAACCGGTCGGGAACCGGTTTCAAACCAGATACCATACGACGTGCACAAACGAATGAATCAATCACCTCTGCGGGCCACCAGCCTGTTTTTTCTGGTACTCCTCCTGTTCTTCCAAAGCTGCGGCCGGAAAGAAAAAAAGACCGAAAAACCGCCCGAAGCCAAACCCGCCGGTATCAGCAACATTCTGTTTTTTATGGAAACGTCGGCCAGTATGGGCGGGTATCTGAAAGGGGAAACGAATTTTAAAGTTGCAGTATCCGAGGTCGTTACAAAACTGAACCAGATTGCGCCGGTGGAAGTCTGGACCATTGCCGGAAAGCCCAAGCCCGTTGTGGAGGGCTATAATCAGTTTGTGGTCAATCTGGCTACCACGCCCTTAGCCACCGAGCGGAGTTCGGAATTGCACAAAATTTTTAAGGAAGTCGGGGAGAAGGCGAAGGGCAACACCGTAGCCCTGCTGGTGTCGGATTGCATTCTGTCGTTTCCGGATGCCGAAATTCGGAAAAACCCGGAAATCAACCGACAAAATGCCGAAAGCGTCCTGAAAAGTCAGATCAACGACCAGTTTGCCAGCCTGAAAAAGCAGGGCATCAGTGCCACGGTTTTGGCCTATAGCTCCGGTTTCAACGGAACTTATTACGATTACCAGAATAACAAACACAAGCTGACGGGCGAATCCCGGCCGTTTTACATTTGGATCATTGGCAAACAGGAGCTGGTCGGCGATTTGAACCGGAAACTGAGCGAACTGATGATTACTAAACCCGCCAAGCAACTGGATTTTGGAGCCAGCGGGGCGTTAAAACAGTTCGACCTGTTCTTTTCGTTGAATAAAAAAGGCGAGTGGCGCGCCGAAAAAGCGGGCCTGGCCGAACTGACGGTCAAACCGGCGGCTCCGGCTGAATTTGCGGTGGGCGTCAACCTGAACGGATTGCCGGCGTATGCACAGGCGGAAGATTTCATCCGGAAAAATCTGGTCGTAACCGCTCCCAATGCCACGGTAAAGCTGATCAACGTTCAGAAAAAAGAAAAAGTAGCTACCAATCGACTGAAAGAGCGGGAACTGAAACTGCTCAACCAGAACTCCCACGTGCTGACGTTCCGGGTCGAAAACCTCTATGACGAAAAGGCCGATGTGATCCTTAAATTGCCGGTGCGGTTTGATGACTGGTATGCCGGTGGCTGGTCGACCATGGATGACCGGACTTCCACCAGCCGGTTTAATAAAACCTTTGCGCTGGTTCACCTGATGAATGGCGTCAAGGAAGCCTACCAATCGTCGAACAATGATTTTCTGGTGCTGAATTTAAAATTGGAAAAGTAAGGAAAAATGCCCTTACTTGTGCGACAACACACAAATACTAACTTTCATCCCCATGTTTGTAACCCTGTATGAACTCTGGCTGGGCCAGAACAATGACCCTATTTACGCCGACGAAATTTTTACGCCTGTTGGTCTTCTTACCCTCTTGTTCTCGCTGGGCCTGGCGGCCTTGTTTTACCTGATTCTGGGACGCTGGAAGTCCATTTTTTACCGCACCTCTCACTGGGTCATCATGTTGGTGATTGCCGGTATTTTCGGATTTGGGTATGCGGTCTGGTTCGCCCTCGACGCCACCGGTGCCGAGGATACCGACAGTTACATGCAGGGATTTGGGGGCGTAAACTTATTGTACGCGCTAATTTACTTTTTCGTTTTTTCGTTACTTCTTAAGCGGTTCTCCATTTTTGCGAAGAGAACCCCCTTTTGACCGGGAGTGAGTTGATTTTTCTGATTCAACGGATACAAGTCAGGAATTGTACTTCCATTAAAATCAGTTCAATCACAAAAATTAGCTCAATTCGGGTTCAGACCTTTTTTCTATGAAACTATTTCTTTTTGGTATTGGTGGTACGGGCGCCCGCGTCCTTCGCTCGCTGACCATGTTACTGGCCGCCGGGTCCAAAACCCCCGCCGACCTGACCATTATCCCGATTCTGCTCGACATGGACATGCAGAACGGAGACACCGAACGGGCGTTGCGGGAAGTGGAACTCTACCGCGCCATCCGCCGGACGGCGTATAAAGATACCGCTGCCAGTCAGGGAAGCCAGACCGAACGGCGGACTTTTTTTGCCACCCCTTTGCAACCGCTCGGGACGCTTCAGGCCGAAAATGCGCAGGAGAAAATCGGCGATTCGGTGTTGCCCAAACTGACCGATCACGAGGGGACTTTTGAAGAGTTTTTGAGTGTCAGCAGCATGGACGACATCGACCGCGAACTGCTCAAACTGCTCTATGACAACTCGGCCCGGCCCACGAGTGCGGAGTTGAAACTGAATCTGTCGGTGGGTTTCAAAGGAAATCCGAACATCGGCAGTGTGGTGTTCAACGCGCTGGAAGACTCGGCGGTGTATAAATATTTCACCGGAGCCTTCAACGACCAGACCGACCGGATTTTTGTCATTAGCTCCATTTTTGGCGGTACGGGTTCGGCCGGTTTTCCGCAACTGGTCAAGTTGCTACAGCATCCGAGTCAGAAAATCCAGATCCGCAATGCCAAAAAAGGGGCGGTGACGGTGATGCCGTATTTCGCGCTGGAAGAAAACAGCCAGAGTGCCATCGACCAGAACCGGTTTTTGTCTAAAACCAAGGCTGCGCTTTCGTATTACCAGACGCAGGTAAATCTCGATGCGCTCTATTACATCGGCGACCGGCCCGGCAGCAAGCTCTACCCCAACGTGGAGGGTGGCTCGAAGCAGACCAACAACGCCCATGTCGTGGAGATGCTGGCGGCTGCGGCCATTCTGGATTTTGCCAATAAACCGGAAGCCGAATTCAGCGACGCCAAGCGGTATTTTGAATACGGCCTGAAACGCAACGACCGGACGCTCGATCTGCCTCATTTTCACGACCAGACCTACAACGGCATCCTTGAACCCCTCATCCGGTTTGCCTACGCGACAAAGTTCTTCACCGACTTTGTGCCGACCAACCTGGGCGAAGCATTTGCCAAAAACCTGGCCCTTTCCCAGAACCTGCGCACCAACACGTTTTATACGTCGCTGGAGAATTTCATGACCCACCACTTCAAAACCTGGCTCAACGAAATGGCGCAGAACGACCGGGCGTTTTATCCGTTCGATATGCTGAACGATTTCAATGCCATGGTGCGCTCGAAGCGGATCGAAACCGGTTTCTTCGACAAAGGACTCAGTGAAAAATTTCTCCGGGACCAAGCCGGGAAAATCGAAAATACGTTCCAGACGCCTTTCCCGGAACCGGAAAAACGGTTTATGCAATTGCTGATTGAAATCGCGGAGAAAGCCCGCGAAAAACTCGGCCCGCTCAACCGGCAACTGTCGGATGCTAATGTATAGTAGTGAGTTGTTACACAGGGTTGATCAGAGGACATCAGAGTTAATCAGGGAAAAGTTTTTCATGAAACACTCTGATTAACTCTGATAACCCCTGATCAACCCTGTGTAAAAACCCCTTCTTTGATCTCTCGAACCTCATGCCACATATTCTCAGAATTGATAATGACCCCAACGTCAGCCAGCAGAACCACCAGGATTGGACGGGTTCACACACGGGCTTGACGGGCAACCGCATTGAACACATTCCCGACACGCTTTCCGGGGCCGCTGGTGGTGCTGCCGGAGCCGCTGCCAAAGCCGGTACGTCAATTCCGTCGCCCTTTGCGCGGTTGTATCTGTTCGATACGGCTTTCCGGATGATTAAAAACAACCAGCTTCCGCGTGAACTGTCGTTGTATCACGTGCTGGTTTCGCACGCCCTCGACATGTTGGAACTGCTGTTTCAGGCCGGGAATAGTGCCGATCTGACGTACCGGGTGTGGAACCGCGCCGAGCGGCTGGATGCCCTGCGGAAAAAAGCGAATCCCTCGACCACCGTCCGCCATGCGCACCAGATTCTGGCCAAAGCCCTGGAACTGGATTTTCGCAACGAGTTGGGGACCCTTCAACAGTTTACGCTGATCTATTACAAAGGCGCGCTGCTGGGTGGAACGTCGCCCTTGTCGCTGGTTTTTACGTCGCCCAACTGGGAGCAGGAACGCCAGAACAAGTTCATCGATCCGCCGAAAAGCACGACGGGCCGGATGCTGTTTCAGAATGAATATGTGCCTTTGCAGGACCGGGATACGGCTTTTGTGACTTACCTGCGACGGCTCTATGATCAGTATAAAGATTTGCTGCCATCGAAAGGCGGTTTTTCCGAATTTCTTTACAAGGCATTTTTCGACAACACCACCCAGCTTCCGGTCGAAGCGAACACGACGCTATCGAACTTCGAACCGATTCAGATTGGTGGCGAAGGCAACTCGACTTTGCAGGTGCTGCCGGGCCTGGCCTTGTATAAGGTACGCGAAAACGATGTGCTGGACGACATTGAGGAAAACAGCGATTTCGTCATGCAGCCCACGGTTTCGTATTACCAGCAGGAAAGCCGCAACGGAGCGCCGACCAACGTTCGGAAACCGCTGGCACTGGCATCGCGGATGGATGTGGCCGGGCGGTATGTGAAAAATACCAACTGGAACCCGCAGACTGTCATCATGCGCTCGCTGCTGAACAACCTCAGCGAAGGCGGTTTGCTCGCCGAACGGTATTTGCCGGGCGTCGACAATGTACGGTATCCGTTCCTGACAACCGACGATTTTTTGGAAGATTTTCTGATTCAGGTACCCTTTAAAATCAACAATAAGCGGTTTTTTACCGGAACCATCGGCGAATGTGAGTTTTTGCTGCCCGTTCGGAAAGAGTATTTTAACTTCTTCCGAATCGACGATCTGCAAAAGCAGTTCGCCTTTTCGGTGGAACACCGGGGAACTGATAAAATCATAACCGCCATCCTTCGCATTCCGATTCGGAACAACCGGACGATTGAATTCCGGAAAGAATACAATTTGGCCCGACCGGAAACCGTGATCGACTTCCGGGCTGGTCTGGCGTTTTTCCCATTCTACCGCGTTACGGTTCCCGATTTGCAGTCCATGAACCAGTATTATGTGATGCTGGCCGATGTGAGCGATCCTAACATTGGTTTTCGGGCGCACAACTCGGTGCATTTCTACGAGTTACCGAATATTATTGCGGGAAAACCGCTCAACGTTCCGGCTCCTGAAGCCCGTTCACCGAAAGTCGATCCCTTGCCAGCCTCGTATTATTACAAAGTTCCGCAGGCATTCGACGTCATGGAAATCCGGCTGGAGCGGGGCGGTATTCCGTACCGGGGGCTGGTGTTGCCGCAGTTTACGACCATCTCGGAAAAAGGCTACAAGAACTTTACGTTTGCCATCGACTTCGGAACGTCCAATACGCACATCGCCTATACCGATGCTGCGATGGGCGATGTGGAGCCGAAAGCCCTAACGGTGAGCGATCAGAACACGTCGCTCAACAAGGACGAGCTGCAAATGGTGCTGTTCAACAAACCGTATGAAGGCTACGAAGCGCAGACGGTGTACGACAAATACGAAAAACGGGTCAGCTTTGGCGGCCTTGTGCAGCTCGATCAACTGGTTCGGCGTGAGTTTATTCCGGCCATCATCGGCAAGGAATTTGGCTCGCCGTTTGCATTCCCGCTTCGGACTACGGTGTATGAGAAAAGCGGTTTTACCGACAGCGGTAACAATCTGTTTTCCAAAGTCAACCTGGGCTTCAACATCGATCTGGAAGAGGGTAGCACGGGCGTCAATCACTACGTAACGAACCTGAAATGGCTGTTTGAAAACCAGCCGGGCGATACCTTAAACCGCCCCCGGGTTCGGGCCTTTTTCGAAACGCTGTTTCTGTTAATCCGGAACAAAGTGATTCTGAATCAAGGCAATGTGCAGCAGACGAGCATCGTGTGGCTGGCTCCTTCGAGCATGCGGGCCGTCACGGAAGATAATCTGGTCCATGAGTGGGAACAGGCCGCCCGGAATGTCTTTGGCACCACGAGTAACTTCCGGGTCAAACCGGTACCGGAGTCACTTGCTCCGTATTTTTACCTTGTCAAAAACGGCGTCAAGTCCTTTGCCGACACCGTCAACGTGGACATCGGTGGCGGAACGGCCGACATCATGCTGTTCATGAAACAGCAGGGGCGGTATCTGAATACGTCGTTCCGGTTTGCCGGTTACGACATCTGGGGGGGCGGTTTGGACGAACAGGGCCACCCGTCGCACCGGAAAGATAGCGGTTTTGTCAAAAATTACCTGGCCTACCGCCGAACGCTGAATCAAACCCCCGCCCGGGAAGATTCGATTCTCGATACGTTCCTGAACAAACCGGAGCTGACCGCCGAGGATATTGTTAGTTTGCTGTTCAAGTACGACAGTCACTTCAAGTTTACGCAGTCGATTCAGGACGGGAAACCGGCCTTGCGGATCGTACTCTACCTGCACTACAGCTCGATTGTCTATCACCTGGTTCAATTGCTGGAGTCGCACAACCTGGCGTTACCGCGCTACCTGACGTTTACGGGCCGGGGTAGTCAGTATCTGGCGATGCTCGGGTCGCGTTCGCGCCTGATTCAGTTTACCAAGATGCTGTTCAAGGCGTATTCCAAACAGTCGGTGCCGTCGGATTTTGAGGTGATTCTGTCCGACAATCCGAAGGAAACAACAGCCAACGGAGCGGTTTTATACGAAAATGCCGGTGGCGAAAAAGCGCAATATGAAAACCGGGAAACGACCTGTTACTGGGGCAACGAACCCGCAACCGCCGACGAAGCAGGGCAGGAGCAGGCAAACCCCTTTGCCTTTGAATACCGCCGGACGAAAATTGGGGAAGTCAGCCCGCAGCAGGCTTTTCACCACTCGGTTTTACACAACATGCAGCGGTTTCTGGAATTGACGTTGCACGACCGCGACATTGCTTATTTCCTGAGCGAATACAACATTCAGACCCCCGAGCGGTATGTCGATTACCTCGTCGGCGCGGACATTACGCGGGGGGGACGGCTCTACGACAGCTACATGCTGGCGCGGATGGGTTTTGAACAACGGCCGAATGATGCCCTGGGCGAAACCTACTTTTTTCTGCCGCTCAAACACGCGTTGTATGAGCTGTCGAAGTACATTGCCGAATCGTAATCCTCAACTAAACTTTCTTTTCAAAGGATGATCTGTCAAACTACCCGCTGGATTTTGTTGCTTGGCGTGTTGCTTCTAAACAGACCGGCTTTTGCCCAAAACGATGCGGAATACCGCCGAAAACTCGATCAGGCGGCTTTTCTGATGACCAAAGCGACGGTTGAGTTTCTGGCGACGGATGCCCAGACCTTTCCGAACGTCAAGTCGAAACAATGTGCCTGTGACTCCTATGAGGGGTTAAAGGAATTCATTGCCCAAAACGACCTCGTCGGGGCGGATAAACTGACCGATGACGCCAAAAAAAGAGCGGCTCAGAACATCGCGCAGATCAACCAGCCCCGCACAGCTCTGGAAGGCGTCAAAGATTTTCTGGTTCAGAAAGTAGCCACCGGAGACCGGATAACCCGGCAGACGCTGCCGGGTTATCCGGCTTTTCAAACCACCCTGGACGGCATCATTACCAGCGCTTTAGGCGCGGGGCCTGCCGTTGTAGCTCCCCCGCAGCAAGTTGCTGCTACGGAAGAAAATGCGCCCGTCAATCCGGCGGAAAGTGCTGAAAAAACACCGGTAACCACCCCATCACCCACTCAATCAAACTGGAATGCTATGGATAGTTTTGCGCTTATTTTATCAATACTGAGTCTCGTTGCCGTCGCTTTTCTGGCGTATCTCGTCATAAAAAACCAGAAGCCGCAGCAGTCGGCCCGTGATGTGCAGTTTGACTCCCAATTGGCGAAACTGTCTGACCGGATCAGTAAACTTGAAGTACGCAAGAACCAGACGAATGAAAATTTTCAGTTGAATGCACAACTGGAAGCCCTCGAAAGAGCCGTCCGGTTATTGGAACAAAACCGGGCTGAAAAACCGGCTGCTCCGGCCGTTAAAGTGCCGCTTGAAGTGGTAGCACCGGTTCAGGAAGTGCCAGTTGAGCCGGAAACAGCGCGTCCGTCCAATCGTTTTCGCACCCCGACCCTGCCCTCAAAACCCACGGCTCTCTACGCCCGGACGGCGGATTTGGGCGACGGTTTCAGTGCCGGAGGCTTGTTGACCACCCCCGAACGCGATACGGTTTTTGATATTAGCCTGCAAGGTGATACGCAGGCTACTTACCAGGTTTCGGAAAATGCGGATGCCCAACGGCTGGCACTGAGCGATCCGTATTCGTACCTCAACGATGCCTGTGAGTACCTGACGCAGCCCAATCCGAATAGCCGGATTCGGACGGAACAGCTGGGTCGGTTGACGCTTCAGGGCGACAAATGGAAGATTACAGAAAAAGCAAAAATTAGATTTATTTAGTAATTTAACGTGAACTATGAGATGATGCCCTTGCCTAACAGTTGTTTAAGTGCCAGAGGCACGTAATGTTAATAGTAAATCGATATTTTAAGAACTCCAGGCGTGCCGGAGGTACGCAACTAAGCCTTTATCGCGTACCTCCGGCACGCCTGGAGTTCTTAAAATACCGATTTACTATTAACATCTGACCCCTCCGGGGTCAATAATCTCATAGCTCACGTTAATTTAATACCCAGCCCGGATTATTTGGTAACAAGATAGTATTTACTTTCACTATTCTGGTAGCCGCTTGCCTTGTAACCGGTCTTCGCTACAATGAACAGGGATTTACGGAGATCATGACACTCGAAGAATTACGGGATCGAATTAAAAATGAAGTTGTTCTGTATGAGGGCGAACTGGCTGACTGGCAATGGCGACAGAAAGGGCTCGTGGCGGAGGCCAATGAATTGGGAATTACGGATTTTACCCGCCTGGTCAACGACATCAGCCGTCAGGTAAACCGTGATTTCGGGAAGATTCTGGATCTGAAAAAGAAGATGGTCGCGGTGGCCCTGCAACGCCACAACCAGTTGTCGGAAACGGATATTAACCAGTTTGTCGCCGAAGCCGAACGGGTTCAGTTGTCGCGGGCTTTTGTAACTGAACAGTGGATTCCGGCTATTCTGGAAGCCCTTCCGGCTGCGTCCGCAAGCGAGGATCCCGTTTCGCCGGCGGGTCCGGTTGCTTCGCAAGCAAACCCGCAAAGTCCGCCTATCCCGGCACCGGTTGTTGAAAAAGTGGAGTCGGTTCGGCGGAAAATCAAGAGTATTCTGGACGATTACGACAAGCATATTCAGGCACAAAGTCTGAAATTTCTGTTCAAAGCCGTTGATTATGACGAAGCGGCACTGGCCGAGGAAATCCGGCTGTATCTGTCGGAGCATTATTACGCATCGGTGAACCCGCCCCGAGGCAATACGCTGAAGGAAAAACTGATTTCGACCGACTGGCGGCACCTGAGCTGGTGGGAAAAGGAGCAAGCCAAACCACAACCGGCGGACTATGTGAAAACCCAGACCGGGTATACCACAACCCCTGCTCCGGCGGGGGTGAATCCGGCAAACCGGTTTCCAGCGGGTGGCGGGCCATTACCCGGAAACCCGCAGGCGATTCTGCCACCCCCGGTCGTGACGCCGGAACCACCTAAAAAAAGCAGCTTTTCGGATGCCGCTCTGATTGGCCTGGCCATTTTATCGGCTTTGGTGCTGATCTGGGTCGTATTACGGATGACGCGGGGCGAAGAACCGGAGCCGGAACCGACTCGGAAAAGCTCAAAAAAACAGACGAGCCAGCGACTGGAGGCTTCTCCCTACCCAAAGGTATTTCTAACGTGATAAAGATCAGGAAATCCTGAAAGACTTCCCAAGCCTGATAGAAACTAGATACCGAATGATCAGAAAAATAAACAGACACGGTGTCAGACTGTTGTCTGAATGAACGTTGAAACCGATCGCGTAAAAAATTATGAAGATTATTTGACTTTTCGTAACTTTTGAAGGTCTAAAAAGAATGGCTTTCCTCGTTTACTAACTGAAGCATGAAATGATCGATACCATTCGTCAGAAAATACAGGAGGTTTTTGGCCCTTACGACCGGCACGTCCCAGCCCACGTGATCAACCGGCTGTTTGTTGCCATTCCGTCCGATGAAACCACATTGACGCAGGAAATTATGGGGTACCTGCTTGAACATAATTATGAAGCCCTCGAAACGCCCAAAGGTCAATCGCTTCGGGAACAGCTTATTTCGACCGACTGGCGGCAAAAAGAAGCAAAAACGTGGTTGGTTGAGCCCCAGCAATCCGTGGCTGCCCTAACCGGCGATGTGTCGGTTCACCCCATATCCACGCCATTCAGCCAGTCCAATAAAGTATTGATTGCGCTGGTGATCGTTTTTGTGAGCATCTTGCTGTGGCTTTGGAAAGGGAAATTAACCGAAATCGACAGCGGAGCCGGTCGCGACGAAGTCGCTGAACTGGAACAAACCCGGAGCAGCGGTGCTGTCCAGGTCAAACAGACCATTCGCCAGCCCAATGTGGGCAAAGCCGCAAAGAAAGTCGTGCTGCTGCCCGCTGAGTCCGTTGTAAAAGACAACAATCCTCTTCTTACGCCCACCGATCTCAGTCCGACTCCCGTTTCCGCTGCTTCAGGAACGGTCGAACCGGCAACGGCTGTTCAAACGAAACCGTATGATTCGGTCGACAATCGAGTAGGCGATTTTGGGTTACGGGCTGCCCGCAAGGGAGGAAAATGGGGCTATGTCGATCAAAAGGATAAGTGGCACATCGACCCGGTGTATGACGACGTGACCCCTTTCCTGAACGGAAAGGCAACGGTAGTTCTGGATGGTCAGCAAATTGTGGTTGACCGGGACGGAGGGCGTATTCGGGACGAAAACTAACGCGGACCGGCTCCGGCGCTCACCGTCAGGTTCTGAAACTGCGTGCCGTCGGTCGTCGAAACAAAGCCGATGCCGTTGCCCTGATACTGCCGGAACTGGTACGGACTGGTCGGTATTTCCCGCCCGTTGAGGTAAAAATGAATCTGCTCCCCTTTTTTACGAACCGTCAGCGTATTCTTCGTCGTTGAGAGCGGGATGCCCGCCGGAACATAATCCCCCCGCATATAAATGGTGTAGCTCAATCCGTTGATCACGTATTTGACGGACACCTGGTTTTTGTTGTTGATCCGAAAATGGCAATAATTTAACGAGTCTTTTACGCCAATCAGCAAGCCTGCATCGGGGATGATGCCGCTGGGTCCGGCCAGATCGACCTGGACCATGAAGGTGTCCAGTTTGTTCAGATTGAGGGCCGTCGGAATCGATACGTAGCTAAAGGCCGAAGTCGGTGAATCATCAGCCTGTTTGTAAATGTGGTAGGCATTCTGGGACATGTCGTACCCGTAAGCCCCCCGTCGGCCGATGAGCCAGCGGTTCCGGTTATCGGTGAATTTTTCCGTAAACAACCGGTTGGAAGCGGATGCCGCATTCTTTGCCTTGATTTTCACGTGTACCCACGAACCGGACGCCGAATAGACCCCAACCTGCGCCTGGCTTTCTCCCAGCAGACTGAACAGAACTCCTAAAATGAGTGCGAAACGCATCATACTGTAGTCGTTAAAATTTGTAGTGGAACACCGCAACCGGATACCCGGATTGGTAACCAGGTTTCAGACTGACCTTCGGTTCGGTGGTTCTGGTTCGCTGCTTCTGGTTGCGCACGCCTTTGATCAACGTGGCCACAATGTCCGTAATCCAGATGGCTCCCGACAGGCGGGTGGCAATCATATACCGGTGGTGGTGGTCGTTAGCACTGTCGTAAAACGGTTGTGCGGCTGTGCGGTTGCGTTGCTGTTCATACAGCGCATAGTCGTCGCGCGACTTTTTGCGTTCCATAAAACCGTAGAGCATCAGGCCGTAGCAAGTAGCTGTAATGCCCAGCCGGTGGCCAATGACGGGTTTGGGCGATTGAACAAAAATATTGCCAACTCCGGGGGCAACCACCGAGAGCAAGGCGAATTCGGGGCCGCCGGGCCGGTATTTCTTTTTCGGAAGATCGATGGGCGTTTGTGTTACAGACTCGGTCGGTTTTCGCACGGCCCCCGGAATCACTTTGACCAGCAGGGTTGCCCGAATATTCTCATCCAGCTCGAATCCGTTTTCCAGGGCTCTCCAGACGATGCGCCGGTTGGTACCCGGCGAAACATCCTGCCCCCAATCGCCGGAAATAAACTGCGGAGCAGGGTTCAGGACGCCGTTAATCTGACTGCGAAGGCGGAAATATACGGAATCGGCGGGTTGGTTTCCGGTAATGTCGTACAGGATTTCGACCGACGACTCTTCAATGACGTTGACGCGGATATTGGTTACAGCAACCTGACTAACAGCAGGTAACGCAGACATCACCAGAAAGAAAGCAATCCATCGTTTCAACCAGAGAAGAGCGTATTGCTGATGCATAGCGGAGAAGAAGGCTAATTGGTGACAGTAACCAGGCGCGAAACGGAAAGCTTATCGTCGCATTGGTTCGCAAGAACCATCGTAACGTTGTAGGTGCCGGGTTTCTCGTAAAAAACCGTGAACTGATTCCCGGAACGATTGCGCCCATCGCCCAAATCCCAGCCTACCGCTCCAATATCGCCTTTCTTATTTTCCAGAAAAAAAGTAACTTCCAGTTTGGCGGCCGTGAAACCGATGGTTCCTTCGGGTTTTTCACAGATCGGAAAATTTTTCTGATCCAGGTCAAACGGTTCGCAGGCGGCACAGCACAGGCTGATCAGAACCAGCGCAATAAAGACTTTTATCATGGTCGTTCAATAGGCTTGCGAAACTAATCAAATTAACAGAAATGCCCTTCCAAAATAATGCCATTCCGATAAGCAAACAAACGTTTATCACATTGCCGGTATTTTTTTGTAAATTTATTCTGTAATGTTGCCGTCTTTCAGGGAAGGCCGTCCGCCTGGAAACCAAGTTTCGAACCGGGGCCGTCCGCCTGAAATACGCCGAATTCCAAACACCCACACATTGATAATGTCCTGGACTGCGAAAACAAAAAATGAGCTGGTCGCCGAGATTCGGCGGTTGAGCAAGGAAGTCGATATACGAAACTCACTGGACGGAAGTTCACAACTGCCGCATGCGTCGGTTTTCGACGTCAGCAAAACGGTTGATCAATTGAATCTCATTGGGTTAACGATTGAGAAAGACGGTACGGTGACATTTTGTAACCAGTATACCCTGCGGATTACGGCCTGGCAACCGACCGATGTCATCGGAAAAAACTTTTTCGAGATTTTTATTCCGGCGGGCGAGCGGGTGCAGATGCAGCGGGATTTCGACGATGCCATTGCGCGCGGGGGCGTGGTGGAGCAGAAAGAAATCAACCTCCTGGCCAAGAGCGGTGCCGTGCGAAATGTTCAGTTGAATTCGTTCATTATCAACACCGTAGCCGATCATACAGCGGTTCCGTCATACACCTTCATTGGCGAAGATGTCACCAATAAAAAGCGCGTTGCTTCGGCCCTGTCGTATTCAAATTCGCAGTTGCAGGATCTGGTGGATAATACCAGTGACCTGATTCAACTGGTGACGCTCGACGGCAAATTTATGTTTGTCAACCGGGCGTGGCGCGAGGTGCTGGAATACAGTTCCGACGAAATTGCCTCGCTGACTTTGCAGGATGTCCTGCACCCCGATTATGCCGAAAGTACGCTGATGCGGCTGCAACGGGTGCGGGACGGGGAGAAATTTCCGTATTTCGAGACGGTTTTTCAGAGTAAGAAAGGCAAAACCGTCTTTGTGTCGGGCAGCGTCAACTGCCGCTACGATCAGGGAAAACCGACCGCGTACCGGTGCATTCTGCACAACATTACGAGCCGCATCCGCGCGGAAAAAGCCCAGAAACTCTACTACAGCATTGCCAACTGGACGCTCAACGCGCCGAATCTGGACGAGTTGTACCAAAATATCCACGATGAACTGAGCAACATCATCGATGCCCGGAATTTTTTTATTGCGCTGTATGACCAGAGCAAGAGCTTCCTGTATTTCCCGTATTACGTCGATGAATATTTTACGGGAATGCGGTTTACGAAACGGAGGCTGGGCAACGGCCTGACCGAATACGCCATCCGCGCCAATCGCCCGCTGTTTCTCTACGAGCAGGATATTCAGCAACTCGCAGACACGCAGAACCTCTACCTCTATGGACAGATTCCGAAAGCCATGCTTTGCGTTCCGCTCCGGATTGGCGACCGGATTACGGGGATAATCGGTGTGAAAGCTTACGACAAAGCCGATACGTACAACATCCGCGATCTGGAATTGCTCGAATTTATTTCGGGACAGGTGGCACTGGCCATTGCCCGGAAGCAGGACGAAGCCGCCATCAACAAGCAAACCGCCCGGTTGAATGCGATTTTCGACAGCAGTTCCCACCTGATCTGGTCGGTCAATAAAAGCTTCCAGTTGACGTCCTTCAACCGGAATTATACGCGGCTGATCGAAAACCAGTTGGGCGAAATTCCACAATTGAACGTGACGACCGAAAAGCTGGGCTGGCGAATCATCGGGGCCGAAAACCGGCGGTTGCTGGAAGAAAAATATAGGCTGGCGTTCCGGGGACTGCCACAAACGGTCGAACTGCATTACCAGACCACCAAAAGTGAAGCCTGGCTGGAGGTGCATTTGAATCCAATTCTGCTGTCGGGGGGCGTCATCGAGGAGGTTTCAGGGATTGCCCGCGACATCACCGCCCGGAAACGGACGGAACTGGAACTGCGCGGCAGCGAAGAAAAATTCCGGGGTATTTTCGTCAACCTGCAGGACATTTATTGCCGCGTCGACCGCGAAGGACTCGTCACGATGATCAGCCCGTCGGTCTTGAAACGAACCGGCTACCCACCCGAAGAAGTTCTGGGTCAGCCGATTACCAACTTCATCGATAAGCAGGATATTCGCCGGGCGCTCGTGCGATTGATTCGGAACAAGAGTCTGCGAAACTTCGAGGCCACGCTGCACCGGAAGGATGGGACAATCCGGCAGATCATGCTCAACATGTTGACGCTCAACGATAAGAATGGCCGGGTGGACGAAGTGGCCGCCCTGGCCCGCGACATCACCGAACTGAAGCGCAACGCTCAGGAACTGATGAAAGCCAAAGACGAAGCCGAGCGGTCGCTGAAGGTGAAGGAGCGGTTTTTGGCCAACATGAGCCACGAAATCCGGACGCCGATGAACGGGGTAATCGGCATGATCGACCTGCTGAACGATACGCCCCTGGATCAGGATCAGAAGGATTATGTGCAAACGATCAAGAAGTCCTCGGAAACGCTGCTGAACATTCTGAACGATATTCTGGATTTGTCGAAAATCGAAGCCGGGAAAATGGTTTTGCACGAAGCACCCATTTTGTTCCGGGAGGTTTTTGACAAACTGGTGTCGCTTTTTGGGCAGCAGGCCAGCGTGAAAGGGAACAAACTGAGTTACCATCTGGACGACAAACTGCCCCGGTTTGTGATAGCCGACCAAACGCGGTTGTTGCAGATACTGTCTAATCTGACCTCAAATGCCATTAAGTTTACCGAAAACGGTGCGGTGACGGTCGAGGCTTCACTGGTCAGTAAGAAGGGTAAATTTAACCGGATCAAGGTGGAGGTGAAGGATTCGGGCATCGGGATTGCAAAAGACGATTTAGGCCTTCTGTTCAATTCATTCAGCCAGGTCGAAATGTCGTCGCGCAAATCCTTCGGCGGAACGGGCCTTGGTCTGGCCATTTCGAAGGAGTTGGCGGCTCTGATGAAAGGAACGATCGGCGTTGAATCGGTAACCGGGAAGGGGAGTAACTTCTGGTTTACCATTGAGTTGAAAGAAACCCTGATCAGCCCCACGAACCAGAAGTCCGATCAGGCCGAAATTTCGTTGCAGAATGTGTTCATCGACCATCATCCGTACTTGTTGCTGGTCGATGATAATGCCGTGAACCGAAAGGTGGCGACCGAGATTTTGAAAAAATCGGGCTGCCAGGTCGAAACCGCATCGAGTGGACAGGAAGCCATTGATAAAGTGACGGTGGCGATGGCCGAAAACGGCAAACCGTATGAGCTGATTTTCATGGATATTCAGATGCCGGATATGGACGGGGTGGAAACGACGGTGAAACTGCGCAGTCTGTTCGGTACGCAGTTGCCGCCAGTGATTGCCATGACGGCTTATTCGATGCGCGAAGACCGGGATCGGTTTCTGAGCCAGGGCCTCGATGACTACATCGCCAAACCGATTCGGGCCCAAAGCCTGATTTCCAAAGTGAAGGAAACCGTAGATGCCCGCAAGGATTTCAGGGAAGCGGCCCAGATGCGCTCCAAACAACTGGAAACCATTCGCGAACTGGAGATGCCGATGGTCGACACCGAAATTATTGGTCAACTGGAGCAGGTGGGTGGCTGGGATCTGGTGACGTCGATTTACGAAGATTTCGAAATTGAAGCCACCACCCTGGTACAGGAATCGCTCGATGCCTTTGCCATTGGCGATATTCCGACCGTCAAAAGCCATCTGCACACGCTCAAAGGCAGTGCCGGAACCATTGGAGTCGCCCGCATTGCGCAGGTCGCCCGGGAAGCCGAAGGCAAACTAAAGGTGAGTGACAGCAGCACCCTGGCGGATGATTTGCACCTGCTCGATAAAGAATTCAAACTGTTTTTAAGCGAATATAAAAATACACTCGAAAAGCTGGTCGCCGAAAAAGCCGGCTAAATGATAAACTCATGTCTTCTCGTCAACTCATTTCTTCCGGCACACCCTGGGAGCCGGTGGTCGGTTACAGCCGTGCCGTTCGTGTCGGCAATCTAATCGAAATTTCGGGTACCACCGCCATGGACGGCGACCACTTGATTGGTCGCGATAACATTTACGAACAAACCCAGTTTATACTGCAAAAAATCAGCAAGGTGCTGGCGGAGGCTGGTGCAACGCTCAACGACGTTGTGCGTACACGGATGTACGTTACCGACATTTCAAAATGGGAAGATGTGGGACGGGCTCATGGTGAGGTCTTTAAAGATATTCGGCCCGCAACTTCCATGGTGGAAGTGAGTGCTTTAATCGATCCTGAATTGTTGATCGAGATTGAAGTAACGGCGTTTTTGAACCCTGGAAGTTGACTTAATTCCAAATTGAAAATCATTTTTCAGAACCCATTCCATCTTAGTTGTTAATGCTGTATTTTTGTTTCGGTTGCACATAATAATCTCTTAATCAGTGGTTTACCCACCAAAAGGTAAGTACTATTAACCAATGACACCCGAACTAAAACAAACAAGCGAAGAAATTATCTCTACCGAACTGATTATCAAGAAAGCAGTTGAAGTTATTTGTGGAAAATGGCGGCTGATCATCATCCATCTGCTCCGCGAGAAAACCCTGCGATACGGAGAAATTAAGCGAGGGGTTCCCGGAATCAGTGAGAAAGTGCTGGTTCATGAATTGAAACAACTGGTCGAACTGGGAATGGTCGACAAGCAGTCATTTGGCGAAGTTCCGCCCCGGGTGGAGTACAGTCTTAATGAAAAAGGGCGTACGGTTTTGCCCGTTATCGATCTCCTCCGCGAAGTGGGTCAGGCCTTTATTTGAATTTTTACTCCGGACGCAGAAACACCTGTTTTTGCGTCCGGAATCAAATATTTCTCAGAAATGAGCGAGTTTATAGCCCAGCGTTAGCGTCACGTATCCGATAAAACCGGTAATCCCGCTGTCGTTGAAAACGCCCCCTACGGGTAATCCGTAGCGGACATCGACTTCAAGCCGTTTCAGGAGTGTAAGGCCCGCGCCAAATTCAGCCCCAAAATTGAATGTTTTTACCTGTAGAATGCCAGCCTGATCCGGATTGGTCAGATCGACCTGGTCGGATATTTCTGAAAGAGTAAAGCCCGGCAAACTGGCGCTGGCTTCAACCTGCCCCGATGCGGTTCGGGCTGCTTCGGCCTTCAAAGTGAACAGAAAAGTAGGGCCACCGTAGAAACGCCATTTGCCTTCATTCCCTTGTTTGCCAATAAACAGGGGAACATTCAACGAAGTAAGAGTGGGTTCGGTAGTGGTATTTAACCGGGCGTAAAGGGTTCCGGGCCGAATATTGGGCAGGTTGACGCCAAACTCCTTTGCTGCGGCCACATCGATGCGGTCGATGGGGGCTTTTTGTTTCAGCGCAAGCGACGAATAACTGATTTCGGCCTGCAGGAAAAACCGGTCGTAGTGTTTGCGCGCCCACACGCTCCCGAAATACCCGACGCCAATGCCGTTGTTGGAATTTCGGATCCGGGGAAGTTCCAGACCCGGCGAGAGCGTTTGGGCCGGAATGACCGTATACCCGTGTGTAAAAGTGCCTCCCCCCCTGATTCCCAACTCCATACCGCCCTGAGCTTGTGCTTTGCTGGCCATCAGAAAGACAAGGCAAGCGACCCTAATTAGTTTCATCCCGAATAAAGCCGTTACGGTTTTGGTGCTCCATTGCGCCACACCCTGCCACAAGAACGGAAAACTCTGCCAAGTCGTAAATAGATTTTAAAATAATTTGTCGACAATTGATTACTAACTGATACATTTAGCGTCTAAAATAGGATCGCGAGGCTTGGCAGACAAACAGTTCCGCCCTGTTCGCAGTTGTTCTATTCAAACCCAATTCATTGTTAATCAAACACACAAAATCCATGGGACTGCTCAGTTTTTTCAAAGGTGTAGGGGAAAAAGTTTTCGGTAAAGAACACGAAGCACCGGCTGCCGAACCGGCCAAGGCTGCGGAAGTAGAGCCGCTCAAAGCGAGCGCGTTGCTCAATCACGTCAAGCAACTTGGTTTGTCGTACAAGAAGTTGACGGTGAAAACCGCCGGCGATACGGTGGTGCTGGAAGGCGAAGTGGCTACGCAGGAAGATGCCGAAAAACTGGCATTGGCCGTTGGAAACGTCGAAGGCGTTCATCAGGTCGATAACCGCCTGGTGGTGGAAGCCCCGGAACCGGAAGGTCAGTACCACACCGTTGAGTCGGGCGATACCCTGTCGGCGATTTCCAAGAAAGTATACGGCGATGCCATGAAATACGGTATTATTTTCGAAGCCAACAAGCCGATGCTGAAAAGCCCGGATCTGATTTATCCGGGCCAGGTGCTGCGGATTCCGCGGTTGTAGGGTCTCTGAGTTCCACTAAAAAGCCGTTTGCAGACATCTGTAAACGGCTTTTTAGTGGAACTCAAAAAAACAATCAGCTCACTCCGCTTTAAAATGTGGGTTTTCAATAATTCCGAACACGTTGCCAAACGGGTCTTTCACACTGGCGACTTTAATGTCACCACCCACTTCCTCAATACCCGAATGCACGCTGGCACCGTGGCTGATCAGGTGTTCCCAGGCCTTTTCGATGTCAGGAACGCCCCAGTACGTAATCGTGCTGCCATCGGCGGGTTTGGCCGTCGGATCGAGCCCGAGTTCGTAGCCGCCCACGGAAAAACCGATGTAAAATGGTTCGTCAAAATACGGATCAATGCCCAGGATGGTTGAGTACCAGTTTTTCGCGTTGAATAAATCAGGTGCCGCGTAAATTATAGTCCGTAGGCCCAGAAAAGCGGATGCCATAAAAAACAGATCAGTTGCCCAACTGGCAGGAGCCGGATGGAAATGAAATGGAAAAATAAGAAAAAAGATTAAATACCGTCCATAGAATTTCTTTTCCGGTTTATACCCATTCCGGGAAATGGACAATTCCATCCGTTTCGGGAGCAGGATACCCACTTCCGATCCTCGCCCGGCAAGGTATTTGCTGGACACTTACTGTACTGGTTTAACTGACTTTACCAACCAATTGTTGGGATTCGACCAACATCCTTCATTGATTTTTGGAGGAATCTTGCCAATTTTACAAATAACCATCGAGATGAAAGGTTGTTTTACTAAACAAACGTACCATCGCTACAAAAAACTGACCTGACCCGTTCGTATGTCCAAGAAGAATCAATCCTCGTCGAGTCAAAAACCCCTCATTCGGCCTACACCCAATGGGGGAACCAAGCCCACATCCAGACCGGTAACGGCGGTTACGCGCCCCGCGGCTTCCTTGACTAAACCGGCGTTCCCAACCCTCTCGGAACCACTGGCGCCCCGGTCCATTCAATGGCCCTGGGCTTTGCTGGTGGCAGTCGCCGGATTCGCCCTCTACGCCAACACATTCAACCACGGGCTGGCACTGGACGACATTGCGGCCATTACCCAGAACCTGTTCGTTCAGAAAGGCATTGAAGGCATTCCGGATCTGCTCAAAACCGAGTTCTGGCATTTTAGTAACATTTCACTCGGCTATTACCGCCCGCTGGCACTCATCACCTTCGCGCTGGAGAAAGAATATTTTAATGGCGATCCGCACATCAGCCACATGATCAACGGAGGAATCTACGCCCTGACCGGTTTGTTTCTGGTGGTGCTTTTGCAGAAATGGTTGCCGGGCCGCACCGTCCTGACCACCCTGATTGCGTTGCTCTTCATGGCACATCCGCTTCATACCGAGGTGGTGGCCAATATCAAAAGCCGCGATGAAATGCTGAGTTTCCTGTTCATCACGCTGGTCATGCTGACCTACTGGAAATACCTGGAAACCCAGCAAAAAGGCTGGATTGTCTTTTCGGCCTTCTGGATGTATCTGACGTATCTCTCGAAAGAATCGTCGTTGGTGGGGTTGGGGCTGATCGTGATCATGCAGTATACCTTTGCCAAACGGAATTTTTTCCAGTCACTCATCAGCATCTGGCCGTATCTCGTGGTGACGGCCCTGTTTTTCTGGCAGAAAAAGACCATGATCGGCACCCTGAGCGGGAATCCACCGGTCGATTGGGCCAACTATCCGTATGCGCTCGAAAACACGAAGTTCCTGACCACCTTCAAATTCTTTGCGCAGTACGCGCGGCTGCTCATTTTTCCGCTCCATTTGTCCTACGACTACTCGTATAACGTCATTCCTTCCGGCAAACTGAGCGATTGGGAAACCCTACTGGGGCTGTTTTCCTTTGGTGGATTGGTTTGGCTGGCCTGGAAAGGGTTCTGGCAACGGTCACTTTGGGGCTTTGGTCTGACGTGGATGTTCATCACCATGACTCCCGGTTTGGGCTTCGTGCTCTTCCGGGGTGGTATTCTGGCCGAACGCTTTTTGTATTCCCCGATTCTGGGCTTCGTCATTGCCGCCGTTGCCGGGCTGGATCTGTTGCTGGCCAAACGGCTGGACCTGTCCGACAGTGCGCCGGTGCTGAAGCGATACGGTATTTTGATTGGATTGTGTGTGGTGGTTGGCGGGTTGTTCAGCTTCCGGACGGTAGTTCGCAATGAAGACTGGAAGGATAACTTCACGCTTTTCAACAGCGGCCTGGAATATGCTTCCAACAGTTGCCAGGTCAACCGGCATGTGGCCAATGAGTGGATCAACAAGTGTGCAGAAGAAAAAGACCCGAAGCAAAAGCGGTTTTATTTCAACAAAGCCATTTACCACCTGCAACGGTCGACGGAGATTTACCCCGGTTTCGGTGAAGCCTTTTTCTCGATTGCCTATTCATACCAGAAACTGATTCCAAACCGGGATTCGGCGGTTTATTTCTACAAACAGGCGATTCGGGCCTCCTCCAATTACGCACCGGCCTACAACAACCTCGGGGTGATTTACCAGAACGAACGTCGCTATCACCTCGCTTCGTACTTCTACAACATGTCGATGATGGTCAACCCGGCCTATCAGGATGGTCGTAACAACTGGGAAGGTCTGAAAAAACAGCTTGGATTGGATGTGAAGATTTTACCCGACAGCCTGAAACATGAAGCCGTGTTGCCTGGTGCTCCCACACCAACGGCGGTTCCCGCCCTGCGGTTTCCGGTGAGGTAAAAGTTTACGGTATTCGGTTTACAGTTTACGGGGGCTGAAGCACGTTTGTAAACATGCTTCAGCCCCCGTAAACTGTAAACCGAATACCGTAAACCTATTTCGCGTAGGCCACCGACCGCATTTCCCGGATGACCGTGATTTTGATCTGACCGGGATACTGCATTTCCTTCTCAATTTTCTGCGAAATATCGAACGAGAGCGTGTTGGCTTTTTCGTCGGTAACATTCTCCGCATCCACCATCACCCGCAGTTCGCGACCCGCCTGAATGGCGTAACACTTGATGACGCCCTGGAAATTCATCGCCAGTTCTTCGAGTTCTTTCAGCCGTCGGATATACGACTCCATCATCTCGCGCCGTGCGCCCGGCCGGGACCCTGATACAGCATCACACACCTGCACAATGGGCGAAATCAGGGTGGTCATCTCGATCTCGTCGTGGTGAGCCCCAATCGCGTTACACACTTCCGGGTGTTCCTTGTATTTCTTGGCCAGTTCCATTCCCAAAACCGCGTGCGGCAGTTCGGCTTCTTCGGGCCAGACTTTCCCAATGTCGTGCAGCAATCCGGCGCGTTTGGCTAATTTGGCATTTAGGCCCAGTTCGGCCGCCATCGTGGCGCAGAGTTTGGCGACCTCGCGGGAGTGCTGCAGCAGGTTCTGACCGTAGCTGGAGCGGAAGCGCATCCGGCCGATCATCTTGATCAGTTCGGGGTGCAGACCATGAATTCCGAGGTCGATCACCGTTCGTTCGCCAATTTCGACAATCTCATCTTCGATGTTCTTGCGGGTTTTGGCCACGATTTCCTCAATCCGGGCGGGGTGAATCCGGCCATCCTGAACGAGACGGTGGAGTGATAAGCGGGCAATTTCGCGCCGAACGGGGTCGAAACCGGAAATGATGATGGCTTCCGGCGTGTCGTCGACGATGATTTCAACACCCGTAGCCGCTTCCAGCGCCCGGATGTTTCGCCCTTCGCGACCAATCACTTTCCCTTTGATGTCGTCGCTTTCGATGTTGAACACCGACACGCAGTTTTCGATGGCGTGTTCCGTGGCCGTCCGCTGAATGGTTTCGATCACCACCTTTTTGGCTTCTTTCGTTGCCGTCAGTTTGGCTTCTTCCACCACACTTTTGATGTAGGACGATGCGCGCGAATCGGCTTCGGCTTTCAGGGCATCCACGAGTTGTTCGCGGGCCTGTTCGGCGGTAAGGTTGGCAATTTTCTCCAGGGCTTCGACCTGTTGCAGGCGCATGCGTTCGGCTTCTTCCCGGCGTTTGCCGATGGCTTCCTGTTGCTGGGCCAGTTGTTGTTTCTGCTGGTCGAGTTCTGCTTCCTTGCGTTTGCTCTGGTCGGCTTGTTGCTGCAGCTGCTGCTCGCGTTGTTTGAGCTTGTTTTCGTTGGTAATCAGAATGTTCTTCTTCCGGTTGGTGTCTTCTTCAAACTCCGCTTTTAATTTGAGATACTTTTCCCGTGCTTCGAGAATGCGGTCTTTCTTGATATTTTCAGCCGTCAATTCGGCGTTTTTGATGATCTCTGCCGATCGGGTTTCGGCATCCTTCTCACGCTGGGCAAACAGGCGGCCTAGAAGCCTTCTGCCAATGTAGATGCCCACTGCGATCGAGATTATATCCGACAGGAGCATCACCCAGAAATCAATTTTATTCATGTCCGTAGACGTTTGTGTGAAAAATATAGTTTTCACAGACAACTACAGTGCCGAAGAAATGAAGCAAGCCGACTGTTCAGGCAGTCAGCGTTGGAAGTACGGGAAGAAGGCGGTTTTCGCGTTCGGTTTTCTACTTATTAGTTAAGTAGTTAACGTCGAGTCAATTAACTCGTCTAAACGGGTTATCCGTTGTGTTATCTTTTCTTGCAGCGCCAGTTTTTCACTGCGAGCGTTTAGCCATCGTACGGTATTCATGACGGCAATTACCGCCAGAATATCCATGTCATCGCGCTTTTTTTTCTTATTCTTCTCCCCTAAAAAGCGTTCATTGACGAGACGTCCGGCTTCCCGGGCGGTTTCTTCGTCTTCTGGAAGAACGCTAAGCGGGTAGTTCCGGCCTGCAATTCGGATATTTATTGACAATAACTCTTCCATCCGTACAGCTTGTCCATCCGGTGCCAAAAACGCATCAGGCGTTTCCAACCTTCCGGCAAGTGATTTATGACAAGTCACTCAAATAGGCAATACAACGATCCAATTCTTCGATGTAAACCGTGAGCTGTTGCTTCAATTCGGCAGTAGTCCCTGCGTCATTGTGTTTGTTATTTACAATCTTAGGAATATTTGTTGGTTTAGAAAACTCTTTTGATGAATTATTCACCATTTTTTCCAATTGCCTCAGTTGATTTTGATGTTTTGCTACCTCATTGGTCAATTTGGCCTTTTCACGCTCCAGGGCGCTGTTCTCCTGCTCCAGTTCGCTAATCCGTTGCCGACCCGCTTTGACCAGTTCGACCAGGCGATTCGCCTTGTCCTCGAAGGAGTCCAGTTGCGATAAAACCGACGACGTATTGCTCATGGTTGCGTTGAAATTTCCGGGCTAAAGTACCAGTTGGAACGGATTCCTTTCTGATTCAGAAAGGAATCACCCATCGAATCTTATTTTCTGATCACGGCCCCCAGTTCCCGCTCGAAAGCCGACATCAGCCGGTTCATCGTTTTGTCGATGACCGCATCGTTCAGCGTTTGCCCGGCATCCTGCAGGATAAAACTGACCGAATACGATTTTTTGCCGCGCTCCAGGTTTTCACCCTCGTACACATCGAACACGTTTAGGTCCCGAAGCAGCTTCCGTTCGGTTTGGTACGCCAGCCGACTGATTTGCGCGTAGGTGATGCCGGTATCCAGCACCAGCGACAAATCGCGCCGAACTTCCGGGAACCGCGACACTTCTTCGAAAACCACTTTGGCGTTGTATAACTTCAACAGGTATTGCCAGTCGAAGTCCGCGTAGAAAACCGGGGTGTTTTTCAGTTCAACCCGTCTTGTTAAACCGGCCTTTACCAGACCCAACGAGACCAGCGGTTTTTTGTTAACCAGCAAGGTCAAGCCATACTGGAAGATAGCCGGGTCAGCAGGTTGGTTATCAGTTGCTTTAACCCGAAACGAAGTTAAAACTTTTTGTACAACACCCGCAAGGTCGTGATAGTTTAAAGCCGTTTCGCCGGAATGTTGGTTTCCGGTGAGCCAGCTTTCCGGTTGCAGACGCCCGGCCATCCAGATTCCCAGGCGGGGGCGTTCCAAAAAACGCTCGCCGTCACGGCTGTACGTCTTGCCAAACTCGAAAATTTTCAGGTCTTTCTGTCGCCGGTTGATGTTGTATACCAACGTTTCCAAACCGGAAAACAGCAAGGTCTGACGCATCACCGAGAGTTCTTCACTCAACGGGTTCAACAACTGCACATCCGCATTTGGCAAACTCGCCCGAATGGCTTCGTGGTAGGCCGGGCGGGTCAGCGAGTTGCTCAGGGTTTCGTAAAAACCGTTGGCCGCCAGAAGCTGGCTGGCGCGTTCCTGCAACTGATCGGGATCAGTTTCGGGAAACTCCGACAGGAAATCCGAGGAGAGGTGGTCCGAAAGCGGGACATTGCCGAGTCCGTAAATCCGCAGAATTTCTTCGATCACATCGACTTCCCGCTCCACATCGACGCGGTAGGGCGGCACCAGCGCCGTGAAGCCCAGGTCGGTCTGGTCACTGATCTGAATATCCAGACTTTCCAGAATCCGCTTGATTTCGGCCCGGTCGATTGGAATCCCGATGAGCCGGTCCACGTTCTTATACCGGATCGCAACCGTGCGGTCCGAAACCGGGGTAGGATAGAGGTCGATGATTTCCGAACTGATGGTTCCGCTGGCCACTTCCTGAATCAGCAGGGCGGCCCGTTTGAGCGCAAAAACCGGCATGTTCGGGTCGGTGCCGCGTTCGAAGCGGAACGACGCATCGGTTTTCAGGCCGTGGTACTGAGAGGTTTTCCGAATCCAGGCCGGACTGAAATAGGCCGATTCCAGAAAAATCCGGGTTGTTTGCGCTTTCACGCCCGATTGCTGACCGCCAAAGACACCGGCAATACACATCGGTTCGCTGGCGTTGCAGATCATCAGGTCGTTGGCCGACAGCTTCCGTTCAATCCCGTCGAGGGTCACAAACGGCGTGCCTTCGGCCACGGTTTTAACAATCACCTGATTGCCCGTAATCTGGTCGGCGTCAAAGGCGTGCAGCGGCTGGCCCAGCTCATGACAGACGTAATTCGTTACATCGACAATGTTATTGATCGGGTTCAGTCCAATGGCCCGTAGCCGCTGTTTCAGCCAGTCGGGCGACTCGCCAACGGTCAACCCGTCGATGGTCAACCCGGCGTAGCGGGGAGCGCCTTCCGGGCTTTCGACCGAAACAGAAATCGGCAGATTCTGATTGTCAATTTTGAACGCATCGACCGAAGGCCACTGAACCGGCCGCTGCAACACGGCTTTCAGGTCGCGGGCCACACCGAGGTGCGAGGCTGCGTCGGCGCGGTTGGGCGTCAACCCAATTTCAATCTGGTAGTCGGCTTCCAGTCCAAAATAACGGACAGCGGGCGTTCCATTTGGCAGGTCCGTATCCAGCACCATCACCCCGGCGTGGGAGATGCCCAGCCCGATTTCATCTTCTGCGCAAATCATGCCTTCGGAAGCGGCACCCCGAATCTTCGCTTTTTTGATCGTAAACGGCTCTCCGCTGACCGGGTACAGGGTGGCTCCCACGAGTGCTACGACCACTTTCTGCCCGGCCCGCACGTTGGGCGCCCCGCAGACGATGTGCAATGGCGCTCCCTGACCGGCATCAACCGTCGTCAGGCTCAGTTTATCGGCTTCGGGGTGTTTTTCGCAGGTCAGCACTTCACCGATCACGACCCCTTCCAAACCGCCCGGAACAGACTCTATTTTCTCGACACTTTCAACTTCTAAGCCCGTATCAGTCAGGATTTTACCAACGTTTTCCGGGCTTTCACTCAGGCTAATCAGTTGATTGAGCCATTTATAGGAAATCTTCATACAGCAACTAAAAATGAATGACAAAGATAACGAGTCTTGAACCTTGATTCAGCGGATTGGCCTGATTAAATGATGAATGATGGATGATGAACGTTGAATTGCTTCATAACAACCCATTCATCGTTCATCATCCATCATTTCATTTCAACATATTTCTCCCCCGCCCGAACCGCTACCGGAAGGCTATTTTCGGCTGGGGGCAGTGGACAGGCATACTCGTGGTTGTAGGCGCAATACGGATTATAGGCTTCATTAAAATCGATCACCAGGCGGTTTTCCTTCACATCGTCGGGACTAAAATCCAGGTAGCGACCACCGCCGTAGGTTTCTTTCCCACTCGTTTGGTCTTTGAAGAGAACCGACAGCGTGTTGTCGTGTTTGAGCACCAGCAGACGGCACAACTCGTCGTTGATCGTAAAAACCGCATGGGCGTATTTTTCGTAGACTTCCTCACTGCCATCGGTCAGCGGAACCACCAGTTTCTTTTTATCGGCAAAAGGCTCCAGCCGGGCCGCAACGCGGTAGGCCGGATCGGGGTTGAAATAGACCAGACTTTTGAATTTGGTTTTGTCGGTAAATGGTGACTCGCTGCTCGTTCGAAAGAATTCTTCTTTGTCTTTTCGCTTCTGGAGCACTTCCAGACGATAGGATTCCGGGTTGGTCACCGATGGCGTGTCGGTATTCCCGGCGTCGAAAAAAGAATAGTAAATGATCGCCAGCACAATCAGGAACAGACCCACCAGAAAAAAACGATTCCGAAGCATAACAGGATGGTTTTGAGCCGTGAAATTACAGATTCATGACGGGTTTTTGCAGGAAAATTGCATTCGTTTTACGGGATAAACCGTCGGCGTGGATCGCTTTTGTGTGGTATCCAGTCGTACTGACCGGAAAATAGGGTGTAGGGCGAATGGTTTTGCGGTTTTGGTCAAAAGGCTTGTTTTGTTAAAATTTTGCCGAATTTCTCAGTAGTTTACCGCCAAATTGACGCGAGTAAAGGTAAAGTATGGCTCAACTTTTATTTTTGGATACGTTTGAATCCGATTCCGGAAATCTGACGGTGATTGAAAAAATTATGCCGGGATCGATCAAACGCGTTTTTTATATCTACGAAACCGAAGACACGCTGCGGATTGGTCGGCGGTATCACCAGGCCTGGCACGCCATTCTGTGCCTGAACGGGAGTTGCCGGATTCAGACGCAGAGCGGCTCGCAGTCAACCGGTTTTGTGCTGGATGATCCCCGGAAATGCCTGCTCCTGGAGCCGGAAGACTGGCATCAGATTGGAGACCTGACAACTGGTGCTTTTCTGCTGGTGATCTCCAATGAATATGACGACCCCGCCGATTTTGATACCGGTATGTGAAAAGGAATTCTTCTCCTCCACATCCTGTTAGCCGTATTGAGTGCATTATCCAAGATTAAGCGTATTATGTTTACCGGAATCATTGAAGCGACCGGCGAGGTGACCGACATCACCGCCGAGGGTACCAACCTCACTTTCCATCTGCAATCCCGAATTGCCCCCGAATTGAAAGTTGACCAGAGTCTGAGCCACAACGGTGTCTGCCTGACGGTGACGTCGGTGAGCGGAGACGCCTATACGGTTACGGCGGTGGAAGAAACGCTGAAGAAAACCAATCTGGGTCAGGTAAAAACCGGCGATCGGGTCAATCTGGAGCGGTGTATGCCCGCCAACGGTCGGTTCGACGGCCACATTGTTCAGGGCCACGTTGATCAGACGGGAATCGTTACCGGCATTGCCGACCAGAATGGAAGTTGGCTGTTCGATTTTCAATACCGTACCTATTCTAATGATCCCAAAGAAAACAATATTACCGTTGAGAAGGGGTCGATTTGTATCAATGGCGTCAGTTTGACCGTTTTTAATTCGGAACCGGATTCGTTTCGGGTAGCCATCATTCCCTACACCTACGAACACACGACCTTTCGAGACCTGAAGGTGGGCGATGTGGTCAATCTGGAGTTCGACGTGGTGGGGAAATACATAAAAAAAATGATGGGCCTGTATCAATAACCGCCCGGCAAACCGCTAATATTGTGGTTTATCCTAGTGTTTATACCTTGATTTCATGACGAAAATCAGCACCCGTACGACAACCGACCTGCTTACCCATATAGGGATTATGCTCGGATTGGTGGCCGTTCTGTTTTTAGGCTTTTTCTTCCTGTATCTCCCGTTTACTACTCACCACGGTCAGACGATTACGGTTCCGGATCTGAGCCGGATGAATACGTCGGAACTGGAGGATTTTTTAAGTGACCACGACCTCCGGTTCGAAGTGGAAGATTCTACTTACGTGGCCGGTGCCGAGCCGCTGACGGTGGTTTCGCAATATCCCAAACCCGGTTTTAAAGTCAAAGAAGGACGAAAAATCTACATCACCATCACGACCGGAAATCCGCCGATGATCCCCATGCCCAAGCTCGTGGATCAGACGTATGTCAGCGCGCAGTATGCTCTGTCGAGCAACGGTTTACAGATGGGAAAACTGAAGTACGTTCCCGATTTGGCGCAGGGTACGGTTTTGCAGCAACTCTACGAAGGAAAGGAAATCCTGCCGGGTACGCGGATTGCCAAAGGATCAAAAATCGACATTGTGGTGGGCGACGGCCTGGGCAATACTATGTTTGCCATTCCGGACGTTGTAGGTAAACCACGCGACGAAGCCGAAATGTTAATTCGGGGTTCTAATTTGCAGGTTGGCACGATTCTTCCTGTAGAAGATCCTGAAAAAGAAGTCGGCACGGTGGTCCGGCAAAACCCGGCTGCCCGACCCGGTGCGACCATCCGGGTGGGCGATGTGATTGACCTCTGGGTGGTTGGTCCGGTCGAAAATGATGATACGCAGGAAGAATGAAGCACCCTATAGCAAGCAACAGGCGGGTTTTTTGTCATCCATCGGCTGTTGCCGGCTGGTTACGGTTGGTTAGTCATGCATGTAGCCCGGCGGTTCTCTATGGTCTGGTTTTCGCAGTTTGTGTCTGGTTGCCAACCGCTTCCGCGCAGATTCGGGTTGTCCCGATCGAATCCTTTCCCAATGCCCTCACACCCGCCAAACCAGCAACCGCCGGAGCCCGGATTCAGGCGATGAAACTGCCTTTTTTCGACGATTTTGCTACGGCGGTCGACCGGCCTGACCCGGCACTGTGGCAACCCAGCAACGTCTACATCAACAACACGCTGCCCATCAACCACCCTTCGTTGAATGTCGCCACCTTCGACGGATTGAAAGCCAACGGAACACCCTACGATTTTCTGGATCAGGACGCGAATGGGCCTACCGATACGCTGACAGCTAACCCAATCGATCTGGCGGGAACGTCGGCTGCGGATGCGATTTTTCTCAGTTTTTACTGGCAGCGCAAAGGGCTGGGCGAGTTGCCCGATGCCGAGGATTCGCTGCGGCTTCAGTTTCTGAACAATGCGGGAACCTGGGAAACGGTCTGGAAACAGGAAGGGGATACGGCCAATAATAATTTTACGCAGTCGTTCGTCGCCGTCAACCAGGCCCGGTTTCTTCATTCGGCTTTTCAGTTCCGGTTCGAGGCATTTGGCCGGACGTCGGGCGCGTTCGACACCTGGCACCTCGATTACATTTATATGGACAAAGGCCGGTCGGCTACTAATCTGTATATCAAAGACATTGCAACCCGGCAACCGGTTTCGTCGTTTCTGAAACGGTATTCGGCCATGCCGATGAAGCAATACCGGCTGAACCCCGTGGGTGAAACCGCCGATACGATCCGAACAGACATCGTCAATCTGTTCAATAACTTCAACTTTACGACCTATCGAACGGTTATCAAAGACCAGCTAAGCGGTACGGTTTTTCAGCAATACCAGTCACCGTCGGAAGGGATTGCATCGCTGAGTTCGCAGCCGAAAACCATGAAACCACAACCGCTACCCGCCAGTTTTACGGGAGAGAAAGCGTGGTTGCAAACCCAGTTTGCGGTTCAGACCACCGATAAGATTCCCGGCGTTAACCTCCGCCGAAACGACACGATCGCGTCGGTAACGGTTTTGGATAACTACTATGCCTACGACGACGGTACCGCCGAAGCCGCGATTCAGAATACGCAACGGCAAGGGCGGGTGGCCATGCGGTTTTTGCTGAACAAACCGGATGCGGTGTCTGCCCTTCAGGTGTGTTTTGCACCGGTGAAAACGAACCTCACCGGGCAGGTGGCGGTTTTTAGCCTGTATGCCGACGACCGGGGAAGACCGGGTCGGGTACTGTATCAGAAGGCCGCCGTCATCAGTTACGCCAATTCCCGCAGCGGTTTTGTTGAAATTCCGTTCGAGTATAGCGTAGCTGTTACCGACACTTTTTACGTCGGCTGGACACAGGTGAGTGAAGACTATATTGTGGCCATCGGTTTCGACAAAAATAGCCCGTTCGGCAATCAGGTTTTTGAAGGTCGGGGATCGTCCTGGGACCCCAACAATCCGGGCGGGGTGCCGATGATCCGGCCCGTGATGGGAACCGGAAAAGATGCTCCCATCACCGGAATCGACGACGACGTGGAAGCCATAACCCAACTGCTGGTGTTTCCGAATCCCAGTTCCGGTATTTTGATCTGGAAAAACCCGGCCATTCAGCGGATTGAAATCCTCGATCTGAACGGTCGGCTGTTGGTCAATGCCCGTCCGGCAGTTGGGCAAAATCAGCTAAACGTCAGTCAGTTAGCGGACGGTTTTTACCTTGTTCGGCTGTCAGACGGTAAAAAGACCGTGGTCCAGAAATTAATTGTCAGAAAGTAACCCTACTTTTGCCTTTCTGATGAATGACAAAACACGATTGACATGGACATTACCGTACAGGAACTGAAAGAACGATTAGACAAAGGCGAAAAAATCAACCTGATCGACGTTCGCGAAGAATACGAATTTGATGAAGATAATCTGGGCGGGAGACTGTATCCGCTCGGTAGTCTTCCCAGCCAGATCGACGAACTGGAAGACCTGCAAGACGAAGAAATTATTATCCACTGCCGGTCGGGAGCCCGCAGTGCCCGCGCGCAGCAGTTCCTGGAGCAGAACGGTTTTTCCAACGTCCGCAACCTGATCGGGGGCATTCTGGCGTATCGGGAAAATGAGCGGAAATCGCAATAAGCCCAAAAGGAAATTATAAATGTAAAATATTGAATGATAAATTATAAAGGACGGCCAGTTGGGCTTTTTACTTTATCATTCATCATTCGATATTTTACATTTTTCATTAGCAAAAAATAAGATTTCTTCTTCTTCCTCCGCCCCAAACCACTGGTAATTTCCCTGATTTCGGAACCACGTCAACTGGCGTTTGGCATAGCGCCGGGAGTTGCGTTTGAGCAAACGCATCAGTTCGGTCATATCATAATCTCCATCCAAATACCCGAAAACTTCCTTATAACCAACGGTTTGCAAAGCGGTGGAATGTCGATAAGGAAGGAGCGCACGCACTTCATCGATCAAACCGCTGGCGAGCATGGCATCCATCCGGCGGTCGATGCGGTCGTAAAGTTCCGCCCGCGGACGATCCAGGGCGATGAAGACCATTTGAAACGGGCGGGGCGACAACGGACCCGTAACTTCCTGTTTTCGAAAAGACGAATACGGTTTTCCTGAACTCAGGCAGACCTCCAGCGCCCGGATCACGCGCTGTGAATTTTGCAAATCGGCGGTTTCGGCATACGTCGGGTCCAGCAGCCGAAGTTGTTGCCGCAACGGCTCCAGCCCTTCGGTTTCGAGCCGGTTCATGAGTTCCGCACGCAGGGCCGGATCGGCTTGCGGAACATCGTCGAGGCCAAAGCAGACCGCGTTGATGTACAGCCCCGTCCCGCCCGACAAAATCACGACGTCCTTTGTCTGAAACAGTTCATCCAGCACCGCCAGGGCTTCCCGCTCATATTGCCCGGCACTGACCGGGTTCATAATGCTGTGGGAGTCAACGAAATGGTGACGGACGCCCTGCATTTCTCCGGCGGTCGGTTTGGCGGTTCCAATGTTGAGTTCCTGGTACAACTGCCGCGAATCCGCCGAGACGACGTCGGTTTGCAACACCTTCGCCAACCGGACGCACAGGCTGGTTTTTCCGACGGCGGTGGGGCCGGCAACGACAATCAATAATTTATTCGTCATGGAGTAGAAACCAATTCCCTTTTTTAGCGTCTTAAATGAAAGCAGGCCCTGTTTGGTAGAACTGCAAAAGTCTGTACCTTTCGTCAACTATCCAACTCTTCTATGGAGTCTTCGAATACGTTATTCATTCTCATTACGCTGCTGTTGGGCGGTTTTGGCGGTGTCGCGATCTCCAACTGGTGGCGCAAAAAAAAGGCGAATCCGATCACCGACGTTCGCAAGGAGTCCACGATTTTGCTGGACCGGATCGAGAAAGTCTTCAAGGTGGTGATGGCCGAAGGGTATTTTACGGAAATTCTGAGTTATCAGGATGATAAAAAGTTTCTGTATTTCATAAACGACCCCAAAAAAGCGTTAATCATTGCGAAGGCAAAAGTGCTGGTTGGATTTGACTTTGCGAAGATCCGGTTTCGGCAGCCGGAGTCGGGCGAGAAAAAGCTCATCATCGAATCGTTTCCCGAACCGCAGGTGCTGTCGATCGATACCGACTACAAATTTTACGACATCGATCCGGGATATCTGAATCACTTCCGGAGCGAGGATTACACCCGGCTGCTGGACGAATCCAAACAAACGATGCTCGACCGCGCGATGGAGAGTGATTTGCCCCGGATTGCCAACAACCAGATTCAGTTTATGATGTACCAGTTGGCCGAAACGATGGGCTGGCAGCTCGAATTGCCCGAAGCGGAACAGCGCAAACTGACCGAACTGACACAGCAATACGACCAACTGAAAGCCGAACCCAAGGCGTTGCCGGGGGATATTCTGGATGAAGAAAACTAGTATGAAGACACATTTCGCTGAAATAATGATCCGGAAGCAGGTTCACGCGGTGGTCCTGTTTTTATTTTGCCTCACCGCATCCGCCCAATTACCCGACAATGGCATTGCCACGTGCCAGCATACGCGCCTGAATTACTTCGGGTCGCTGGCGAAAACCAGCCGGTCGGCGCGCATCCAATACCCCGGCGATGCGACCATCGACGTAACCTATTACAAACTTGATCTGAACATCACCTATACGCCCAATTACCTGCACGGGGCTGCGACGATCAGACTCACCAGCGCGGGCGATAACCTCAGCCGGTTTTTTCTGGATCTGGCCAATGAAATGAAGGCAGATTCGGTGAAAACCGGAACCCAAAACCTCGCATTTTCGCAGGAAAACAACCAGCTTTCCATTACGCCCACCCAGCCACTGGGCAAGGGTCAGGCGCTAACTGTAACGGTTTATTACCAGGGAAAACCGGGTGCAACGGGATTAGGAAGCTTTACGTTTAGTACGCATGGTTCTCAAAATCAACCCGCTATCTGGAGTCTGAGTGAGCCCTACGGTGCCCGCGACTGGTTTCCCTGTAAAGATTCCCCGGCCGACAAAGCCGATTCGTCGGATGTCTGGATTACCGCCCCGAAGCAATTTGTTTCGGTTTCGAACGGTCGACTGGAATGGGTCATCGACAATGCCGACAGCACGCGTACGTACCGCTGGCGAAACCGCTACCCGATTGCCAACTACCTGATTTCGGTGGCCATGTCGAATTACGCGCTCTACGAACAGACGTTTCGCTCATCGCCCACGGATTCGATGCCAGTGACGCACTACCTTTACCCCGAAGCCCTAACCGATAACGTGAGAAGAACGTTGGACCAGACCACGGCCATGTTGGAGGTGTTTACGAATTACTTTGGGCCGTATCCGTTTCTCAAAGAGAAATACGGCCACGCCCAATTCGGCTGGGGTGGAGGTATGGAGCATCAGACCATCAGCTCGATGGGCGCCTTCAACACCGATCTGATTGCTCACGAACTGGCTCATCAGTGGTTTGGTAACAAGATCACCTGCAAAACCTGGGAACACATCTGGCTCAATGAAGGGTTTGCGTCCTACGCAGAAGTGCTGTACCGGGAAACCGTCGGGGGAACCCCCGCGCTTCGTTCCTACATGAACTCGTATATGCTGCTGGCCCGACGGGCACGCGGGACGCTGTTTGTGCAGGATCTGGCCAATGTGAACAACATCTTTGATTCCAACCGGACGTATTACAAGGGCGCAACCGTTTTGCACATGCTCCGGGGCATCGTGGGTGATCAAAAATTCCGGGAGATTTTGCAGAAATATGCCGCTTCGGAATTTGCCTACAAAGCTGCTACCACCGAGGATTTTGCCGCCATTGCGTCGCAGGTCTACGGAAAACCGCTCGACTATTTTTTCAAACAGTGGGTTTACGGCGAAAATTATCCGACCTACCGGGTGAAATGGAGCAGCGGTGCCCTGGCGGGTCAAGCCAATCAATACCGGGTCAACCTGCGGCTGGAACAAACCACCGGCACGGCCAACCCGGCTTTTTTCACGATGCCGGTGCCGGTTTTGGTGAGAACATCGGTGGGCGATACGCTGATTACGGTCGTGAACAACAGTGCCGACCAGACGTTCGAGCTTACCGTGAAAGGGCAACCGACTGAAATTCAAATTGATCCGAACAACTGGATTTTGAAACAGGTCGAAGTAACGGAAGTTATTACGGCTTTGAACGACCCGGTTCCGGCGACGCAACTGACGGTTTTGCCCAATCCCGCCCGCGATCAGTTAACGGCCCAAATCGATGTGGCCGGGGCGTTTACGGGGCGGCTGGTGTTGACCAATTTGGTGGGACAGGAAGTAGTTACCCTATCCGAACGGCCTTTTACCAGCGGACGGCATACGGTTACTTGGCCGGTGCTTGACCTGCCAGCCGGACGCTATAACCTGACACTAACCACCGGCGACCGTCGGCTGACGAAAGCGGTTTTAATCGCTAAATAAAAGGAATGTAAAATATCAAATGATGAATGCTAAATGTAAAAGTAGCCTGACGCTATTCACTTTTACATTTAGCATTCATCATTTGATATTTGAAATTAATTCCCACCAACCAGCACCGGTTTTTCCATCTCCGCTTTCATTTCTGCCGGTAATTGAAACACCTGTCCTTCCCGGTTGCAGAAATAGAGAAAAGAAGCAGACGGTTTTCGGGCGTTTCCATCGGCCCAGAAGGCGTAAAAACCGGGATGGGCTACCACGGGGCGACGGGGATAGGCATGGTTGCGGACGCTGTTCTGCGTAACGGCTTTCACGGTTTTCCAGGATTTTCCGGCATTCCGGCTTTCCAGCATGGAGAGTTCACCGCCCGTGCCAAACGGCTGCGGCCCGGCTTCGAAGGAGCCAATGATGCCCCACGTATTGCCTTCTACCACCAGCGACGCCATGTCGTAGTTGTGGTCCGATTGCGCCACGGCGTGGATTGCCCACTGCTTGCCGGTCCAGTGGGCCACCTGCCATTCATACGGGCCGTTTTGGGGTCCCGGTTCCGGGCCTTTGCTGCTGACATACAGAATGATCGGCCGGTTAGCGGCATCGTAGTTCACATCGCTGATGTACACATTCCGGCCCAACTTCCGGTAGTCTTTCACCAGAGCGGTGTTGAGGGTGTCTTTGAGGGGCAACTGAACCGGTTTTCCGTCGGCGGTATGCCAGCTTTTGCCGAAATCGTCGGTTTCGACGTAATAGACATTGGTGCGGTAATCGAGTCCGGCACCGACTTTGGTGTTGGGGTGGTAATTAAACGCACTGCCAATCTTGTTGCCCCGCTGCCCGCTGCTTTGGTAATGGCCCTCCTCGATGGTCGCAATATCCTGCCAGGCCGACCAGGTAATGCCATCCGGGCTGGTGATGTAGGAAATCGTTCGGCGGGGTTTCTTGGCGCCGTAGGGTAAAACGCCCCGGTCGTAATGGGTCATCAGGTTGAAAAAACCGCTGCCGGGCTGGTAATACGTTTGCAGGTAAGAGAAGTTGTTGAACGGAACGGTTTGCCCGTTTTCATCCCGGCGCGTGGCTTCCATGCGGTCGAAGGCGCTGATGTCATACGGTTTCCGGCTCCGGTGAATAAACGACGGGCGTTCGGTGCCGTGCGAGGTGGAGAAGAGCCAGATATACCCCTGACTATCCAACTGAATCACCGGATTGTCGTGTGCATCGCCGGTTTGTTTGTTCAGCACCAGCGTGGGGCGCGACACCATCCCGGTTTTGTGATCGAAGAACCCGACCATGTGGCACAACGCGCGGGAACTGGAGTCGGTGACACCTCCGTAGCAGAAAAACGTTCGCCCGACTGCCGGGGCGTAAACCGAGAATGGATAGTGATTGGCCGGATACGTTCCCAACCCGCCACTGTACTTGTACACATAGTCGTTTTTGGTGTCGCCGATGAAGTACCAGATGCCCCGGTAGCCGGATGCCTTCTGGTTGAGGGTTTCGATCTGAGCGTAAACGGAAAATGAAGCCAGAAAACTGATGATAAACAATATACTTCGGAACATCATGGGGTTAAACGGTTTTGAGCAGTCCTTCATCTTTCGGTACGACCAGAATTACTTCTTCTTTTTCGACTTTCACCTGACCGGCCGCCAACCCTTTGGGTTTGCGGACGAATTTTTTGGGTGTATAAATAACCGGGCAGAGCGAATCCGTCCGGCGTTTGGAATACCAGGCCGCCAGTTCAGCCGCCCGTTCGATGACGGTTTTGGGAAACGTCTTCCCGGCTTTGTATTTAATCACGACGTGCGAGCCCGACACGTCGCGGGCGTGCAGCCACAGATCGTCTTTGTAGGCGTATTGCTGCGTCAGCAAATCATTGTTTTTCGAATTGCGCCCAATCAAAATCACAAAACCTTCGTGAATCACCTGCTTGAACAAAGGAGCCGTCCCGTCGGCGGCTTTTTCTTCTTTGATCGGATTCTTTTTCAGGTATTTCCGCAACTCCCGCAGCGATTCCACGGGTTGAATCAGGTCGATTTGTTGCTGAAGCTGCTGAACTTCCAACTCCCGGTTTTCGATTTGTTCCTGAAGGATAACGGTTTCAATTTTCTCGTTTTTTGCTTTTCGATAGTAATGTTCGGCGTTTTTCTGGGGACTGAGGTCGGTTTTGAGCTTGATTTTAATCGGTTTGTTCCGGTAAAAATCCTCCAGTTCCACCACCTCCGGCGAACGCGCCCCCGGACTTTCGGGAATCTGGTGCAGATTGGCCATCAGGATGTTGGCAACCTCTTCATTCTTAACCGATTCGTCCAGTCCAATGAGCCGTTGCAGGTTGGCGTCGATGGAGGCTTTGGTGCGTTTCAGCCGCTTTTCCAATAACCGCAGGGCTTCGCCTTTCTCGCGTTCCAGCGTATTTTGCCCCATAAAGCTGGCGAAAAACCGGTTGCTGGCTTCGAGCGGATCGGTAAATTCCTGCCGGATGGGTTCGCCGTAAAGCAGAAGGGAGAGCGCAGGTTTGTGTTGAAACATCGTGAGGTAAAAGCGCGGTTGTTCCAGTTGCCGCACGGTTTCCTGAATCAAGTCCCACTTTCCGCTTTCGTCTTTTTCGTTGATGTCTTTTTCCTCCAGATACGCATTGACGAGTTTCCCGAAGGTCGGAAACAGCTTCCGGTGGTCGAAACCGCTTTGTTCGTAAGCTTCCCACGATTGATCGAGCGGCCGGTCGAGAGCTGACAGCACGAGTTGGGTGTCAGCCGCCAGTTTGTTGTTGAACAGGTCGATCACCGCATCGTCCGAAAAGATCAGCAGATTCGGGCGGTTTCCAAAAAATTTGAACAGCAACGTAAAACCGCCTTCCAGCGTAATCGCCAGACAGCGTTCGTTCAGAAATGAGCGGACGTCGATCACCGGCTGGTCATACAAATTCTCGAACAGATCGACGCTGTTGATGCGGGCGCGCTGGATGGTTTCGGGAAACAGCAGGCCCGAAAAATCGGGTCGGAGGGTGGCTTTGATGAAAAACGGGCGGTAAAAATTGACTTTTCCCCGGGCGTGAGCGAACACCAGCACCAGTTCGTCCCGATCCTGGCTGAAACATTCCATCAGTTTCAGGCCGATTAAATGCGGTTTCAGGGCAGGAGCAAGCTGACGAAGAAAATAGTAATTGGTGTGCATAGGGCACAAAAGTACCGGAAATTAAGGGGGCAGCGAAAAGAATATCGAATAATGAATATCGAACAACGAATATTGAATAGCGAAGTAGGATTATTCACTTCATTATTTCGATATTCGTTATTCAATGTTCAGTATTCGATATTTCTTTATACTTTCCTAACCTTGTTATGATTGACCTTCGAGTGATCCGTCAGGAACTCAATCAGGAATTAAAAGACATTCTGGCTTATTGGCAGAAATATGGCCCTGACCCGGTTGCGGGGTATTATGGCCAGGTCAATTACCAGAATGTGCCAAAAACCGATGCTGCCAAAGGCATTGTGCTCAACAGCCGCATTCTGTGGACGTTTGCCGCTGCCGCCCGGCATATGCAGCACGACGAATACCTTCCCTACGCCGAACGCGCCTACAACTACATCGAAAAATATTTTCGGGATAAGGAACACGGTGGCGTGTACTGGGCCGTCGACTACAAAGGCGAGCCGCTACAAACCTTCAAGCAACAATACGGTCAGGCGTTTGCGATCTACGGATTGAGCGAATATTACCGGGCCACCAAACACCAGCCCGCCCTGGATTTTGCCAGAGATATTTACGGACGGATGATCAAACACGCCTACGATCCCAAACGGGGCGGTTTTTACGAGTCGATGACCCGCGACTGGTCGGGCATGGCCGACGACTACGTGATCAGCAAAAAAGACAATCACGAAAGCAAAACCATGAATACGCACCTCCACATTCTGGAGGCATTCACCAACCTCTACCGCGCCTGGCCGGACAAAGGGCTGAATCAGCACATTCACGGACTGATCGGCAATTTTGAGAAATACATTGTCGATCCGAAAACGTACCGGATGAATCTGTTCATGGATGACGACTGGAAGATCCGGAAAACCGCCATTTCCTACGGCCACGACATCGAAGCATCCTGGCTGCTGGTCGAATCGGCCGAAGCCCTGCACGACGAAGCGTTGATCAAACGCATCAAGACGCTTTCCGTGAAAATGGCGCGGGCGGCTGCCACCGGTCTGGAAGCCGACGGCGGGATGAACTACGAGTATGATCCCAAAGAAAACCATGTGAACCGCGAACGCTCGTGGTGGGTGATGGCCGAAGCCATGGTCGGTTTTATGAATGCGTATCAGCTAACCAAGGAGCAGCAGTTTCTGGATAAGTCGCTGAAAACCTGGGAGTTTATCAAAACCTATCTGCTCGACAAGAAGAACGGCGAGTGGTATAGCGGCATTGACGAAAACCACAAAATACTCGGAAATACCAAAATCAGCATGTGGAAGTGCCCGTATCACAACGGCCGGGCGTGCATCGAAATGGTGGATCGGTTGGGGTGAGATCGCCTACAGTTCAATTTTTAACCCATCATAACCCAGTCGGATCGACGGCGGCAATCGTTTTTCGACTTCCCGGTGAAGACCAATTTTGTGGCTCATGTGGACAAAATAGGTTTGTTCCGGCCGAATCCGCTCCACCAGTGCGAGGGCCTGTTCGAGCGTGAAGTGGGAAATATGGGGCTCGATTTGCAGGGCATCCAGCACCAGAATCCGCGTTCCGTACACCTTTTCCAGCTCTTCGTCGGAAATATAATTGAGGTCGGTCAGGTAGGTGAAGTTATGAATGCGGTAACCAAAAACCGGTAACCGATGGTGTAATACATCGATGGGCGTGAACAGAACACCCTCAATTTCAATCGGTTCATTCCGGATCTCGTTCAACTGGAGCCGTGGAATGCCGGGGTATTTTTTTTCGGCGAAGATGTAGGCGTATTCGGTCTGAAGCTGGTTCAGGACGCGCTGGTGGGCATAAACAGGGACATCCTGCCCCTGCAGAAAGTTGTAAGCCCGAACTTCATCCAGCCCGGCGGTGTGGTCTTTGTGTTCGTGCGTAAACAGCACCGCATCGAGTCGTTGGATGCCGGTGCGCAACATCTGCTGTCGAAAATCCGGGCCGGTATCGACAACGAAGCTTTTTCCATCAATGTCGAGATGAACGGAGGTCCGCAACCGTTTGTCCCGGAAGTCAATCGAGCGGCATACGTCACACGCACAACCAATCAGCGGCACACCGGAGGATGTTCCTGTTCCGAGGAGCGTAACAATCATAAGGATTGAAAGAAGGAAAAGTGGAGGAGTGATTTAACAGACACTCCTCCGTCTCTTCACACCTTATTTATCCGTTAGCTGATTCACGACTTCGACCAGCCGGTCGAAGTTCAGCGGTTTCACCAGAACATCGTTGAAACCGGCGGTTTTAAATTCTTCCTCCGTATAATTTTTCGCGTTTCCGGTGATGGCTACCACGGGAACTGCGGCTTTTTCTTTGTCGGCGAGCGCCCGCACCCGGCGTACGCACTCCATGCCATCCATCACGGGCATGTTAATATCCAGCAGGATGATGCTGAAATCTTCCTTTTCCAGAATTTGCAATACCTGCTCCCCGTTTTTGACGGAGGTGATGTCGTAATTCTGAAATTCAAGAATTTTACGGGCAAGGTTCTGGATAACGGAGCTGTCTTCGGCAATCAGTACTCGTTTGGTAGACATAAAGTCAATGGCTTGTGGTGAACTGTATCTTCACAGGAAGTTTGGACAGGTGAAATTAACGACTATTCCAATAACACAAAAAAAATGTTCGTGTACAGTCCCTACTTAATTTCGTTTATCAGACGATAAAGAGGTGACTTTGAATTATTTCTCGCCTAGTTAAATTTTTTAAACGGAAAATGCTATATAATTCTATCCCTTTTGTATTTTTACTTTACGTTTATACCTACGTGTTGGTTGTGTTTGAATGGCTACTGGCTTTCGGTTGAGACCCGGTTTTACTGATTCGGTTCTGCGATTTGCCTTGGCTGCCCCGTGCCTGAACTGCGCTGCAAGATTGTGTTGATCCTACTTCGGTCTGCCTCAAACAGATCGCCTGATTTTTCTAACCCATGAAACTGACTGGCCCCGAAGCTTCTTTTGAATTGGATATTCTGGACTATGAATACAGCGATTCGCAGTATTTTATGGATCGTAACTGGCTGTTGATCAGCTTAAAAACCCGGTATCGAAACAAAGAGTATACGACGACGGCTCCCCTGTTATCGACCTGGGAAATTGAGTTGCTGATCAACTGGATGCGTTCGGTGGCTTCTCAACGGGAGCTTTCGCCCCGGCTTTCGTTTGTAGAACCGTGCCTGGGCTTCAGCAATTCGTCGAAAGGGCTGAGTGGGTATTCATTCGGGATCAAACTGGATCAGGAAGCGGCCCCGGATTGGTACAGTGATCCCAACAAACCATTCTGGTTGTCGGTCAGTCCCAACAACGATGAGCTGGAGCGCGCTATTTCGGATCTGGAAGGGCAATTGGGCCGTTTTCCGGTGCGGGATTAAGAACCCATTACTTCCTGATCAATTCCTGTAAGGTGTGCATATTGACGGTTTTATCGAAAATGGCTCGCACCGGAATCCGGAAACCGGGGATCGTCAGACTTTCGAGGGTGTCATCCACAAAAAGAACCGCAGCTTCTTCAAAAGCCATCAAATCCTCGTCCAGTTTATACTGCTCCAGCGACTGACGAACCGGATCGATCATCCAGTATTCCCGGACGCCATGCGCGGCATAGTCTTCGAATTTGATGCCTCTGTCTCGCCCGGTGGTGGTTCGGGAGAGAATTTCAACAATGAGATCCGGGGCAGGATGTTCCATCTGATCGTCGTGGAACGATGCCGCTATTTCTTTGTTCCAGTAGCAAATATCTGGTTCATAATCGTTTCGGGACAAGGCAACCAGCGCCTTTTCGGTATTCACTTCACCTAAATCCTGTTTGTTAACATAGACTTTTAACAGCATCAGGAGGTTTTCACTGGCATTCAAATGTTGTCGCTTAACCGGCGAGTGCATCACAACCACACCATTGATAAATTCCGCTTTTACATCATCGCGCAGCCATTCCCGGAATTCTTTACGCCGTTGTGCTTCGTCGTTCAATATAGCCTGTGCCCGTTCGATAACCAGTTTGGCATCCGGCGCTTCCAGTAAATCAGCAACGCGGCTTGTGATCATAGTGAAAATCAATTTTTATAAAAATACGAAAAAACGGTTTACGATCTAAGGCTGGCCCAACTCGGGCATCAGCCCCTTCAATATTTTCTGAGCCGCTATTGAAATAACCGTTCCCGGCCCGAAAACGCCTTTGACTCCCGCATCATACAGAAACTGGTAATCCTGCGCGGGAATGACGCCCCCGGCAATGACCATGATGTCGTCGCGGCCGATGGTTTTCAACTCCTCGATCAGTTGGGGCACCAGCGTTTTATGCCCGGCGGCCAGACTCGACACGCCGACGAGGTGAACGTCGTTTTCGGCGGCTTGCCGGGCTACTTCCTCCGGCGTCTGAAACAGCGGCCCCATATCCACATCGAAGCCCAGGTCGGCAAAGCTGGTGGCAATGACCTTGGCCCCCCGGTCGTGGCCATCCTGCCCCATTTTGGCCACCAGAATCCGTGGACGGCGGCCTTCCCGCTCGGCAAACCGGTCGGTGAGCTGACGGGCGAGCCGGAAATTTTCATCATCCGACACCTCGGCGGAATAGATGCCTGACACAGAACGAATCGTGGCCTTGTGACGGCCAAATGCTTTTTCCATAGCGTATGAAATTTCTCCTAACGTGGCCCGGTGACGGGCAGCTTCGATGGCGAGGGTCAGGAGGTTGGCTGCCCCCCATTCCCCTTTAGGGGGTGTAGACTCCTCCTTTAGGGGGCCGGGGGGCATTTGAGCGGCTTCGGTAATTGCTTCCAGCGCGGCTTCCACTTTGGCCTGATTCCGCCGGGCTTTCACCTCATTAATTCGCCGGATCTGCCCTTCCCGAACGGCTTGGTTATCGACTTCCAGCAATTCCAGTTCCTTTTCCGAATCGGGGCGGTATTGGTTGACGCCGACAATGACATCTTTCCCGGAATCGATGCGGGCCTGTTTTCGGGCGGCTGCTTCCTCGATGCGGAGTTTGGGCAGGCCGGTTTCAATCGCTTTGGTCATGCCGCCCAGGGTTTCCACTTCCTGAATCAACGCCCAGGCTTTCTGAATCAATTGATCGGTTAGCGATTCGACGTAATACGAACCGCCCCACGGATCGACCACGGACGTCACGTCGGTTTCGTATTGCAGATAAAGCTGCGTATTTCGGGCAATCCGCGCCGAAAAATCGGTGGGCAGCGCAATGGCTTCGTCCAGCGAATTCGTGTGCAGCGATTGCGTATGCCCCAGTACAGCCGCCAGCGCTTCGACACACGTCCTAGCCACATTGTTGAACGGGTCCTGTTCCGTCAGGCTGTAGCCACTGGTCTGGCAGTGGGTTCGCAACGCCAGCGACTTCGGGTTTTTCGGTTCAAATTGCCGGACCAGCGTCGCCCAAAGCACCCGGGCCGCCCGCATTTTGGCAATTTCCATAAAATGGTTCATGCCGATTCCCCAGAAAAACGACAGGCGGGGCGCAAATTCATCGATGCTCATCCCGGCTTTCAAACCGGTTCGGATATATTCCAGGCCATCGGCCAGCGTATAGGCCAGCTCGATGTGGGCGGGCGCGCCCGCTTCGTGCATGTGGTAGCCGCTGATGCTGATGGAGTTGAACCTGGGCATGTAGCGACTCGTATACGCAAAAATATCGCCGACCAGCCGCATCGACGGTTCGGGGGGATAGATGTAGGTGTTCCGTACCATGAACTCCTTCAGAATGTCGTTCTGAATGGTGCCCGACAATTGCTCCGGCCGGACGCCCTGTTCCTCAGCGGCCACGATGTAAAACGCCAGAATGGGCAAAACCGCCCCGTTCATGGTCATCGATACCGACATCTGATCGAGCGGAATCTGGTCGAACAGCGTCTTCATGTCCTCGACCGTGTCGATGGCAACCCCGGCTTTTCCAACATCACCCACCACGCGCGGATGGTCGGAATCGTAGCCCCGGTGAGTCGCCAGATCGAAGGCAACGGAAAGCCCTTTTTGCCCGGCCGCCAGATTCCGGCGGTAGAACGCATTGGACGCTTCGGCGGTTGAAAAACCGGCATACTGGCGGATGGTCCACGGCTGGGTCAGGTACATGCTGCTGTAGGGGCCACGCAGAAAAGGCGGAATCCCGGCGACGGAACCCAGGTGCTGGGCGTCGGCAAGGTCGGCGGCTTCGTAATGCGGTTTTATTTTAATGCCTTCGGAGGTTACGAAAGGGCGCGAAGACGTGGCTGACGATGGAGGGTTGTCAGGTGTCGTTTGATGAAGTGGCGTATTGAAATCAGGTCTCATACCGGTTTTCTCTTCTGGAAATTACTCGAATTCTTGGGGCAATCGTAAAACCGGTAAGGTTTTTTGAAACCTTACCGGTTTGGCCACCATGACCTTCTCATCAATCCGGAACTTCGTCACGCCCACCAAAATCCGGCCGTTCTTCACTGCTTCCACTTTGGCCTGATACGCTTTCTCCAGTTCGCTGGGAACAAAACCGCTTTCGGTTGCTTTCAATAAACCGCCCTGCTTTTCGACATCCAGAAACAACGCCCAGGCCGACTCAACCAACTCGTTCGTCAGGGTTTCGAGGTAATACGAACCCGCCGAGGGGTCGAGCGTTTTGTCCAGATGGGCTTCTTCTTTCAGCAAAATGGAAATATTCCGGGCAATGCGGGTAGAAAATTCATCGGGTTCGCCGAAAACCGCGTCGTATGGATGAACGGTCAGCGCATCACAGCCCCCGATGACGGCGGACATGGCTTCCGTCGTGGCCCGGAGCAGGTTGTTGTAAGGCGTGGCCGTGGCGTCGTAGAAGGTGGAGGTTTGAGCGTGAATGAATAATGAATAGCGAATATCGAATATCGAATAATGAAGTAACAAGCGTTGCCAGAGGATGCGGAGGGCGCGGAGTTTGGCGATCTCGGTGAAGTAACTCGTTCCGACCGAGACCACGAAGGCGGTTTTGGGAATCAGTTGTTCCATCGTTAAACCGGCGTTGGTCAGGTAGTCGAAGACGTCCACCACGGCGTTGAGCGTAAAGGCCAGTTCCTGCGTGGCGGTGGCTCCGGCGTTGTGGAAAACCGTGCTGCCTACGGTTATCGTGCGAAAGTGGGGTGAGTCCAGCGTTAGGCGCGTCGCTTCCGCCATCTGGGCAAGTGCCGCGTCGGGATGGGTGATAGATTGGAGGGAACAGCCCACCGGTTCGTCAAAAATACCGCCTTTCAGTTGATACGGCAGAATCTGCTTCAACGCCTTCGCCACGTTTTCCGACTGCCCATCGACGCGAAACCAAACCGGCGTGTTGCTCAGTTTCAGGCCATGCAGCAGCCGACTCCACTGAATTTTTTCGATTTTTGCCTCGGTCAAATCAAGAAGAAAACCATCGGCTCCTTTGGTGAGCCCCGTACGCAGAACTGTATTGGTCTCACTTTCCGTTTCAAACCGCACACCCGGAACATTCAGCCAGCCCAGCGACCGGCCCGTTTGTTGGCTTTGCTGGTTCGTGGCAAGTGGCAACTTCGCCAGATCTTCGTTTGTATAAAACGGCTCCGTCTCCAGGCCATCGGGTGTGAGCCGCTTCAGGGATTCAACCGGTTTTCCTTTTAGGTCGGCCACCACCTGCCGGGTCCACTCCGCTTTCGTAACGGCCGGAAAGAGCGATTTTATAGAAAACATAGTATCAAGGGCTGTAGGGTTAAAAAGGGTTGAATGGTTTGATGCTTGAATATGGTTGAATGGTTAAATGGTTTTACGGTAAAAAGGATGGCCTTCACAAGCAGCCATTAGCCATTTAACCATCAAACCATTTTAACCATCAAACCATTTTCAACCATTCAACCATCGAATTCATCAAATCCATTCTTTTCCAAAGTTAGGTCTTTTCGGAGTAAAGCCACAGCGGGAGGCTTCACTGTTCACTATTGGGTTGTATTATTTTGATAATCTATTTTAATGTATTGATAGATAAAAAATGGGGCTGTATTTTTATCCGGCCGGAGTTTGGCAAGTCACCTTGTCTGCTCTATTTTTTTTCCTACTTTTGTCTCCCTTTTTTCACCCACCGGGCTGATTGTCTTGGGCAATTTGGCTTTATTATTAGGTAAAATGAAACTGTGAACATATCCGTACCCGGCATACAGCGTGAAGCAGTGACGGTCTGGAACCGCTGCCTGCAGGTGATCCAGGAGAACATTCCCGACCAGAGTTTTCGGACCTGGTTCGAGCCGATTGTTCCCCTGCGCCTGAATGGAAGCGAACTGACCATCCAGGTACCCAGCCAGTTCTTCTACGAATGGCTGGAGGAAAACTATGTTCATTTACTCCGAAAAGCGCTCGACTTTGCCATCGGTCATCACGGTCAATTGCAATATTCGATCATTGTCGACAAAGGTGACGAAGGGAGTAAGCCGTTGACAGTCAACGTGCCGACGTCAAAGTCACCTCAAAATGCCAAACCGGATAACGTCGACGCCGATATTTTGAAGAGTCCATTTGAAATGAAAGACCTGGACTCACTGCAACTGGATTCGTACCTGAATCCGGCCTATACATTTGATAATTTTATTGAAGGCGACTGCAACCGGCTGGGCCGCTCGGCGGGTTTCGCCATCGCCCAGAATCCGGGAACCACGGCCTTTAATCCGCTGATGATCTACGGCGGGGTGGGGTTGGGCAAAACGCACCTGGTGCAGGCCGTCGGCAATTATATCAAAAATAACAATCAGGACAAATTCGTCCTGTACGTGTCTTCCGAAAAGTTTACCACCCAGTTTATCAACTCCATCCGTACCGATTCGCTGCGGGATTTCATGGGTTTTTACATGCAGGTCGACGTGCTGATCATCGATGATGTGCAGTTTTGGGCGGGGAAAGAAAAAACCCAGGAGACTTTTTTCCATATTTTCAACCACCTGCACGGCGCCAAGAAGCAGATCATCATGACGTCCGACCGTGCCCCCCGCGACTTGCAGGGCATGCAGGACCGGCTTCAGTCGCGCTTCAAGCAGGGACTGACGGCTGATCTGACCCAGCCGGATCTGGAAACACGGACGGCGATTATCCAGAAAAAACTGCTGGCCGAAGGCATCTTTATCGAGCATAACGTCATCGAATACCTGGCGCACAGCATCAACACGAATGTGCGCGAACTGGAAGGCGTCATTGTGTCGCTGATGGCACAGGCGTCGCTCAACCGCCGGGAAATCGATCTGGATCTGGCGCGGAACACCCTCCGGAACCTCATCATCGACTCGGATAAGGAAGTGACCATCGATACCATTCAGGATGTGGTGGCCGATCATTTCAAAATCGCGGTTTCTGATTTGAAAAGCAAAAGCCGGAAGAAAGAAGCCGTTTTCCCGCGCCAGATTGCCATGTTTCTGGCCAAAGACCTGACGGAATTGTCGTTGAAATCGATTGGCTATCACTTCGGAGGACGTGACCACAGCACGGTGATTCACGCCATTCAAACGATCAGCGACATCACCAACACGAACCCGCAAATCCGCGAAACCGTCGAAAAGCTGAAGGGCTCGTTGAAATAAGTTAAGAATTAAGAATTATGAGTTAAAAGTTGGCTGACGCATTAACTCATAACTCTTAATTCTTAACTACATAAAGTAATGAACCCCAGACCCTAAACTCATTTGGTTCGTCTGCTCTCCCGACAACACCTCGACGATGCCGCGTATGATCGGTGCGTGGCCCTTTCCCCGCAGCGGCTGGTCTATGCGTTTTCGTGGTATCTGGACGTCGTTTCGCCGGGGTGGGAGTTGCTGGTAGAAGGTGATTATGAACGAGTGATGCCATTGCCGGTTCGCAGTCGGTATGGCGTCAAATCCGTTATTCAGCCTTTGTTCTGCCACCAGCTGGGTGTTTTTTCGGCTGGTGAAACACCGAATTCTTCGGTTTTATCCCGGTTTTTGGAAGCCCTCCACCAGCACATACGCTACATCCCTTCGTATCAGTTCAATGCCGTCAATTCAGCCGGGTTAGTTGCGCCGGTACTACAACCAATTTTCCTGACAAATCACGTATTGAATCTCCGGAAACCGTATGCGGAACTGGCTGCGGGCTATTCGAAAGATCGAAAAAACAACCTGAAACGCGGTTTGCAGCGCGAATGGGAATTTGTCGATACCGACGATGTTGCTCCGCTGATCGACTTATTTCGGAAGCACAACACCGCTGGTATTGGTCGCGTTGCGCCCCAGGCCTATGGTCAACTTCGGCAACTGGTTGCGGTTTTGCAAAACCGGCAGCAGGTAACCATTCGGGTGGCAAAGCAAAACGGACGGATCGAAGCGGGGTGCCTGCTGGTGACGGACGTAAACCGGATCATTCATTTGTTCTGCGCGGCCAGTCCGGAAGGGCGAAGGGGCAACGCCCGAACCGTTATTCTGGATCAATTCATTCGGGAATACGCCGGGCAGCCGCTCTGTTTTGATTTTGAAAGTCCGGAAGTCGAAAATCTGGCGGCTTTTAACCGAAGTTTCGGGGCCGAACCGGAGCCGTATGTTCGGCTGGTCAGCAATCGATTGCCGGATTCGGTGCGGTTCTTGCACCGGATGAAGCAATGGCTGCAGCAAACGCTTCTCTCCCGATGACCGTCCGGTATCTCGACCGCGCTGACCTCGACGCGGTTCGCTGGGATGATTGCGTTGCCGAATCGTCCCAACGACTGATCTATGCGTTCTCGTGGTACCTGGATGCCCTGACCACGGGCGTCGGCGCTCCACAGTGGGGCGGTATCGTGGCCGAACGGGGCGGACAATACGTAGCCGTGATGCCGGTGGTTTACAAAAAAAAGTACGGGATACGGTATGCCTACCAACCCGATTACTGCCAGCAACTGGGGATTTTCAGCCGGGCCGGAATCGATTTAGCTTCATGGTCTTCCAAATTTTTCGATCAATTAAACCGGTCATTTCGCTGGGTGGTTTCGTACCGGTTTAACGAAAAAAATGAAAACGAACTGCGATTTCCGACCGGTTTTTCTGCGATCAAGCGTTATAACCACGTTTTGCCGCTCAATAAACCGTATGAAGAAATCTACCGTCATTATGCAACCGACCGAAAAACCAATCTCAACCGGGCGCGCAATGTGGGCTGGGTGGTAGAAGAAAAACCGGACATGCGGCTACTGATTCAACTGCATCGGGAACACAACGAAGAAAAGGCAGTCGGTGGTATTCAACTAGATTTAACAATCTACGACCGGTTTATGAAAGCCGTCGATCAACTAAAATACCGGGGAATGACGCGCATCTGGCTGGCCCGGAAGGAAGGCGAAAAAAACGCTGAAGCGGGTGGCTTGTTTGTGCTGGATCGCGACCGGATCAGTTATCTTTTTAATGGCGCATCACCGACCGGGCGGAAGCAACAGGCGCGGTTGTGGATGATCAATCAACTTATTGAGGAATTTGCCGGACAACCTGTGGAATTTGATTTCGAAAGTCCGGCGGTAGGAGCGGAGTCGGTGAAGGCGTATTACCAGAGCTTTGGGGCCGAAAGCCGCCCCTATACCGAAATCACCTACGACCATCTGCCGTGGTTTATTGCCTGCGCCTGGGCTTTGGTTCGTAGGGTTTCTGGATGGAAAACCGCGCTGGAAGGAGCCGTTCGTAGGGGCTTTACTGCTTAAAAAATTTCAGGTCGTTGCGTAAACCGGAGTGTTTTTTCAGATCCATTTCCATGGAACCCACCCACAATTCCACCTCGATCTTTACCGGAATTTTATTGGCATCGTCCGACACCCAGATCCGAATCGCATCCTCGCCTTTGAACAATTTATTTTCCGGCAAAACCGGATTCAGTTTGATGGCATTGATGTGACCAAACCGGGTTTTAACCACCTCCCGACCCCGATACCGCACTTTCATGTTGTAGACCTGATCGTCGAAAAAAGCGGGTACTTCGATGGTTTGGTTCGTGTTGACCCGGCTAAAGTCGATGGTTCGTAAGTAGTAATACCCGCTAATGACGTCGTGAACGTTATCCGGCACTTTAAAAACATCCTTCTGGGTTTTTTCTTCGGCCCGAACGGTATTGGCAAAGTGATTGAACGTGACGTTCTCTTCCTTGCGGTGATTGCCTTCTTCGATGTGGGCAAAAAATTTCTGCGGCAGAATCGCCGTCGTATCGATGTATGACCGCCAGGTGTTGCGAATCCGGGTGACGAGGTCGAAGGCACCGACGGTTCGGCCATACACGTTGACGCGGTAGCAAGGCCGTTCGTTGACTTTATAAAGCGTAGGAGCTACATCGACCACCGCTTCCGCAGCGTTGAAAATGCCGTAATGGACTTTATATTCCAGGTGCTCACCGGCCCCAAAACTGGAATTGGGTACGCGACGGTACGCATTTTCCGGTTTCAGCGCCACCTGCGACAGAGCCGCACTGGTTAGGATGGATAGGATAAGGACTACTTTTTTCATGATCGCTTGACCCTTGGCCCCGCAAATGTCAGGATTAGAGATAGATACTTCCAACTGGAAACGAATGAACCGCCAAAAAAAGTGGCTCAACCGTCATCAAACTCATAAAGACGGATACGTCTTTTTCAAATACGTCAGATACTGACTAAAATTGCTATTGAACTTCTCTTCAAATTCGCGCCGGAAGCTGTTCTGCTGCTGCCGGTAGGTTTTATAGCCCACGAAGTACGCGTTATTCGGCAAATTCTGAGGATTAAACCGGCGCTTTTTAGGAACCGGTATGCCCGCCAGCGACTTTCTTTCCAGGGTGTCGACGGTTTCGACAATCTGGCCGATCAACTGCCACTTCTTCTCCTCCCTGACCCGTTCGGGTGTTTGAGGGTTGTAAGTGGCGTATAAACTATCGAGTTTCCGGGTTCCGTGCAAAACGTGTTCGTCGTATTTTTCGCCGTATTGCTTCGAATCCAGATACCCGAGAGCCGCCGGTGAGTTGGCTCCGTATTTCTGGGTCAGAAATTTTAAGGCTCCGTATTCACCGACAAAATCCGCGAGGTTTTCGTTGTATTCCAGGTTGTCTTTCACAAACAGCGTGCCATGCGTCAGTTCGTGAATGATCAACTCGGCCAACTGCCCTTCCGATCGTTTCAACATGGACGACAAAATAGGGTCACGGAAAAATCCTAACGTCGACCAGGCTGATACTTCATTTAAACGCGTATCGTAGCCCAGTTGTTTCAGTTCGTTCTGTTCCTGATTGGCGCGGTCACGTTCAAAAAAACCTTTATACGCAAACGTGCCGATGACCGGGAACTCCCATTCTTTGGCCACAAGCCGGTATTTTTCCGAAGCTACTACGACCCACAAAATCGGTTGCCCGTGCTGGTCGTAAAAAGTCGTGTAGTTTTTGGAAGGATTAATACCCAGAGAATCAACGGCATAACGTTTGATTTCCTGAATAAGTTCAATTTTTTGCTTCAAAGAATCCGGAATCGAGGCATCGGCCATCACTTCTTCGACCGGGCGCGTGTTCCACAAAATCCGGAATTGCCCCTTCGCCTGCATCCAGCCATACCCGATCAGATTGCGGTACCAGATTCCCAACACAATACATACGGCCAGAAGTGCCAGCAGGATTTTACGAACCATAGACAAAAATAGCAGACTCTCCCGGTTTTTAGTGCCGGAAGGTGATATAAACCCCCTCCGAATGCTCAAATTTTCCGTTTCCAAGGTCATAATGCGGCTCAAAACGGACGCTTATCGAAAGCCCGCTGGCGATCGAAATATCCTTTAAAAACCGCAGAATGAAAAGCTGCCGGTTACGCTCCTCGTAGGTGCTGTTATACCGGCGCGTGTAGCTCTGGTACAAATCTCCGCCCAGTTCGGCCCGGTAGGCATTCCCGCGCCAGTAGCTAACCAAAACCGTCAGTGGTTTGAGCTGTAGCGTCAGGTTGGGATAAAAAGCACCACCGGAATAAGCTTTTTCCGCATTTTCGGAATAGCCAGCCACATAGGTGTCCAGCCGGGCCGAGCGCAAAAAACCGGACGCTCCATTCTGCCAGGTCAAACTCAGGCTACCGGCCGCGTTCAAGGCCGTTCGGACGGGGAGCGGGCTGTTGATGTTTTGACCGCCAGCGTGAAAAGCTGTAAACTGGAGCGGCACGCTCAGCCGAAAACCGGGGGAATATAGCAACGAAAATTCTGCCGAAATGCCTCCCCAGAATTGCTCCTGACGCGTGTAGCCGGGCCGGGTATTCTGGAGGTAGCTGATCCAGCCGTCGAAGAAGGTGCGGTCGGTTTGGTGGTTGATTTGCAGGCCATTCTCGATGCGTTGTTGCAGCAGCCGTTCAAAATTATAGAGCGGCTCGATCAGGTTGTGACTTACTGAGCCTTCCAACGTCCCAAAGAGGTAATTCCAGTTGCGGTGACGAAATTTCACGGTGAACGTCGGCGCGATTTGCGTGATCCGTTCCTGGCCAAAATCACTCCTGAAAAACACACCGGCTTCCACCACCACGTTCGGCGCAGGCTGGTAGGCAATCCGGGGATTGAGCTGGTAGCCAAAGAGCGTATACCCGTCGGCGATGGGGCCAAAAAACTCATTATTACGGACAAAACCCAAACTAGTGAAGCGAAAACTCAGTTTTTGAATGCTGTCGAGCCGAAAGCGTTGATCGAAGGTCCGGTTGTCCAATTGAGCGCTAACTGTATGGGATATAAAATATAAATACCATACAACTATAGTAGTAATCGTTCGGCTACACGCGGGTATTGGTGAAAAATATTTAACCTGTGTTAGCTTTTGTCGGGTTACCGAGCGTATACTACGCTTCATATATTTTGATTATTTTACAAACAGGGCTTGCAAATCTGGCTGCAAAATCGTAATTTTATAAGGCTAAACATACTAAAAATCATTTTTTGAGGAAAAACACATCACATGGCACAAGCAACCGCTAGTACGGCTACTGAGAACAAACTGAAAGCCCTGCAAACGACCATCGAAAAGTTGGACAAGGCCTATGGCAAGGGCACGGTCATGCGGCTGAGTGAAAGCAAAGTCGTTGATATTCCGGTCATTTCGACGGGCTCGCTGGGGTTGGACCTGGCGTTGGGAATCGGGGGTGTTCCACGGGGTCGGGTCGTTGAGATCTACGGGCCGGAGTCGTCGGGGAAAACCACGCTGACGCTGCACTGCATCGCCGAAGCTCAGAAAGCCGGTGGTCTGGCTGCGTTCATCGATGCCGAGCACGCGTTCGACCGTTCGTATGCTGAAAAATTAGGAATCGATACCAAAAACTTACTCATATCGCAACCCGACAACGGTGAACAGGCGCTCGAAATTGCCGAACACCTGATTAGCTCCGGGGCTATCGACATTATTGTCATTGACTCTGTGGCCGCGCTGGTTCCGAAAGCCGAACTGGAAGGTGACATGGGGGATAGCAAGATGGGTCTACAAGCCCGGTTGATGTCGCAGGCCTTGCGGAAACTGACGGGTGTGATCAACAAAACCGGTTGCTGCTGCATCTTTATCAACCAGTTGCGCGAAAAAATCGGGGTTATGTTTGGCAATCCCGAAACGACCACGGGTGGAAATGCCCTGAAATTCTACTCGTCAGTTCGGCTGGACATTCGCCGGATCGGACAGATCAAGGATGGTGATGAAATCATGGGTAACCGCACGAAAGTGAAGGTGGTCAAAAATAAACTGGCCGCTCCGTTCAAAGTGATCGAATTCGACATCATGTACGGACAGGGAATTTCGAAAGTCGGTGAAGTGCTGGACCTGGCGGTTGAACTGGAAATCGTGAAAAAATCCGGTTCCTGGTTCTCTTACGAAGGCAACCGGCTGTCACAGGGACGCGATGCGGTTAAAAACCTATTGTTCGACAATCCCGAATTGATGGCCGAACTGGAAGCTAAAATCCGCGCGATGGTGAATGCCAACGAAGATGCGCTGGTTGATCCTGTTGGCGCTGCCATTGAAGGTGACGAGACACTTGATTAAGAGATACCGTGATGAGCCGGTTTTGGGGCTTCACAACGGAAAAATTTTCAGTATTGTTTGACAAATGAAGAGGTGGTTGGCCGTTGCTGACCACCTCTTTTTCGTGATTGGCGGAAAAACAAAGAACCCCGCATTCATACGGGGTTCCTGCAATAGAATTAATTAACGTTCATGAATTCTACCGATCGCCGATGGCTTTAAACTCGCGCAACGTCGGGCCGGTATAAATCTGACGGGGACGGCCGATTGGCTCTTTCTGGGCCCGCATTTCAACGAACTGGGCGATCCAGCCGGGTAAACGTCCGATGGCGAACATCACCGTGAACATATTAGTCGGAATGCCGAGGGCGCGGTAAATAATGCCAGAATAAAAATCGACGTTAGGATACAGTTTCCGCGACACGAAATACTCATCGTGGAGAGCCGCTTCTTCGAGTCCTTTGGCAATTTCCAGCACCGGATCGTTCACGCCGAGTTTACTCAGTACATCATCGGCCGCTTTTTTGATGATACGCGCCCGGGGATCAAAATTCTTGTACACCCGGTGGCCGAAGCCGAAAAGCCGGAAACCGGTGGTTTTGGCGTTTTTCGCCATGTCGACATATTTCGCCACATCACCGCCATTGGCCTTGATTTCTTCCAGCATCTCGATCACTTCCTGGTTGGCACCGCCGTGGAGCGGCCCCCACAGCGCGTTGATACCGGCCGAAATCGAGGAATAAATATTGGCGCGTGACGAACCGACCAGCCGAACCGTCGAAGTCGAGCAGTTTTGTTCGTGATCCGCGTGAAGAATCAGCAGTTTGTTCAGCGCGCGGGAAACCACCGGATCGATCTGGTAGTCTTCCACCGGCAACGCAAACATCATGTGCAGGAAATTCGAGCAATAGTCAAGCTGGTTTTTCGGGTAATTGACCGGATGGCCCTGCGATTTTTTGAACGACCAGGTGGCAATCGTCGGCAGTTTGGCCAGCAACCGGATGATGTGCATCTGCGTCTGATCCGGCGCTTTGTCGTCGTATGAGTCCGGATAAAACGCACTCAGGGCGCTCACCAGCGATGACAATACGCCCATCGGGTGGGCATTATTGGGGAAACCTTCAAAAATTTTCCGCATGTCCTCATTCACCATCGTATGACGCCGGATGCTGTCTTCAAACTCGGCGTATTGCTGCTGAGTCGGCAAGTCACCGTAAATCAGGAGGTAAGCCACTTCCAGGAAACTGGCTTTGTCGGCAAGGTCTTCAATGGAATAGCCCCGGTACCGCAGAATGCCTTCTTCACCATCCAGGAAAGTGATCGCGCTCTGGGTCGCACCGGTATTTTTGTATCCTTTGTCTAACGTAACATAACCCGTTTGGTCGCGGAGATTGGAAATGTCAATGGCTTTTTCTTGTTCGCTACCAACAACGATTGGAAATTGGTAGGTTTTACCATCGACAGACAGTTCGGCAGTGTTTGACATACGTATTTGGGGTAGAGTAAATCGGTTATGGTAAACTTAATCGTTCAGGTTGGCTATCTATCCTCCATAGTGACGACCCTGCGCAACGAATGGACAACGCCGGGCGAGGAGTCGCCGGGCGAAATTAGCCAAAAACCACTAACGACAAGTGATTACTTTGGTAAAAACGCAAGGATTATGCAAAATCTACTTGTTTAACCCGAAATGGATGCCAATAGTTGCGACTCTAATTGGCTGAATTCATCATTTTTGAACAACAGCCCCACCTTCCGGAAAGCCCCCGATCGACGGAATCCGATTAGTAAGTTCGTGGAAGATATTCTAATTTTAGGTTCAAACCGCCGACGATGAAAAAAAATCTTATCCTCCTGTTACTCTGCGGATTCCTGACTCCGTTTGCATGGGCCCAGTCGACCAAAACGCTGATCGAAACGACCTCGCAATTTCTCAGCACGCTCGATGCCGGAGAGTTGAAAAAAACGCAGTTTCCCTTTGCCGACAGTCTTCGAAAAAAATGGACCAACCTGCCGGTGGGTCTGGTGCCAAGGCCCGGTATTGCCTACGGAACCTTATCCGATCAGAGCCGTCTGGCTTTTCACCGGGTATTGTCGGCGATGCTGAGCTCGCAGGGATACCTGAAAACGACGAGTATCATGCAGTTGGACGATATCCTGAACACCCTCTACCAGCAGGCATTCGATCAGGGCAAGATCGACCAGAAAACGCTCACCATGGTCCAGAACCTGAAGTGGTCACACGGTAATTACTACATTTCGGTCTGGGGAAAACCGCAAACCGCCGAACCCTGGGGTCTCAATTTTGGCGGACATCACCTGGCGCTCAGTCTCACCGCCGACGGCCAGAAGGTGTCGATGTCGCCCTATTTTATCGGTACCGATCCATCGGAGGTAAAAACCGCCAAATATGCGGGGCTACGCGTGTTGAGCAAGGAGGAAGATTATGGATTTATGCTCATCAACGCGCTGACCGACAAGCAGAAAGCCCTTGCTACCCTCAGGCAGGACGTTCCGAAAGACATCATAACCAGTCCGCAGGGCAGCCAGCGCATTATGCAATACTACGGCATTTCCGCCCGGCAATTCGACGAGGGACAAAAGGCGTTGCTGACTTTGCTGATTCAGGAGTATACCCACAATTTCGAACACTGGAAAGCCCATCAGCTTTTCAATAAAATCGTGAAGTCGGGCATCGACAAGATTTATTTTGCCTGGATCGGTAGCCACGAAAACAACAAACCGCATTATTACATCATCAACGGCCCCGATTTCCTGATCGAATACGATAACGTTGGTTTTCAGAACGATGGCAACCACATCCACGCCATTCTGCGGGAAAAAGGAAACGACTTTGGCGAAGATGTGTTGAAGCAGCACTACCTGGAAAGCCACAAATAACCGGCCTGAGTCCATCGAAAACCGTTGTGATAAATTGATCTGGTTACCGCCGTTTTTTTGGCGTTTTCGTCGTTAAAACATCATACGACGTTTTTCCGAAGATAATTGCCAGAATCACGGGAAGCAGAACCGCACCGGTTTTAAAGCCTGAACCCATCAATTGGTAGGTACCGGACGAAAACCGGGTGTAGGTTTGAAAAATCGCAAACAGACAGACCACAAACAGGGTGACGGCCAGCACTGCCGCCAGCGTACCACTCAGGACCCGGCTGATGAGGAAGCCGAGCAGCAAGGCCACCAAAACCGTGACCGCCACAGTGGCCATGGCTTTGGGTAGCGTTTCAAGGTAATCATGGTCGTACCAGAAAATACTGATCTGGCCAATCAAATTCGGATGGGCCAGCAGCCAGGCATCGACGATAACTAAAACGAACAGGACGAGGTAATAAAACTGGTTGTTGCGCATTGGAGAGCAAAAGGTGATGAAAACCCAATCTTCGGGAGTTTTTATGAATAAAAAAAGCCTCAAAAGAGGCTTCTGATTAGAAATAATCCCGCGACCGTTTCAGGATAACGCTGCCGCCTGGTCATTTTGTGTGTGTAGAACCGATACGGGTACCGATTCATAGCGAATCGTTTCCGGATGTGCTTTTATAGGAGCAACGATTTTGGGTCGGCTCGTGTGAATCCAGTGTAGTAGCGGTTTTTCTACCCATCGGTGCGCCAGCCAACTGAACCAGGCCAGGAACGCAACCAGCAGGACATTCGATACGACCACGAAGTTGGCAAACCCCAGAATCATCAGCGCCTGGGTAAGCATCATGATGGCGGGAACGTGAATCAAATACAGCAGATAGGAAGCATCCCCCAGCTTTGTCAGCCAGTCCGGATACGAAAACCGGTTCGACACCTCCCAACGGATCAGACCCAGCAACAGAACCATCGCCGGAAAACCGAATCCGCCGATTCTGAGCCAATAGTCGGCGGGGGTAGCCCACTCTCCGGTCAGGAAGAAAAGCCCGGCGGCCAATCCCATTAACACAGGATGAATGTCAAAGGCATTCCGGCGGGCGAGATGGTAGGCCGCCACGCCAAAGCAAAATTCCAGCGTGAAAGGACTCAACAGGAAAGAATGATGACTGAATGCGAACAGCGGGGGCTGGCCGGCCCCGGTTGCCAAACCGTTGAGCAGTGTTGCCCCCATGAGCAGAACGGGGATGATCAGGAAGTACCGCGAGACAATCAACAGTCCGAAGAGAACGTAAAAATAAAGCTCGTAGCTCAGGGTCCAGGTAACCGGGAGCAGGCTCTCATGAAAAGGAAAAAGCGTGAGCGCTTTTGCAATTTCGACGGGATTCAAGCCGTAGGAAAGCCATTTTAACGAAGGGGCAAAGGCATTGAGCCACAGAAACAGCACACCGGCTGCTACCAGAACCAGCCAGTAGATGACATAGATGCGGCCAAAGCGTCTTTTTAAATACGGAACCAACTGATCGGGTCGGTTTATTTTCGACCCGTTGGTGTGGGTAATGATGAAACCGCTGATCACAAAAAATAAATCGACGCCACCAAAACCGGCTTTGAAACATCGCAAGAAGGGGGAATAAATCGCGACATCCTCCATTTTCATCGATACGTGGAAGAGCGTGACAAGGAGGGCAGCCAGGGCGCGCAATGCCTGGATGGATGCGAAGGATTTTGGTAAGGTGTTGGTAGAACAGAGCTGCATGAAAAGGAAATGTTGGTACACGTTTCGAGTTGAAAGGCCCTTACATTTCCCGTTTACGGGCATAGGCAGTGAAAAACGAAGTGATCCCGTCAGGTCAAATGCATAAGGTTACTATTAAGATGATGATATGGCTAAATGGTAACATATTAGACCGAAATAAATATCTGCAAGATTAGTAAAAGGCTTAAAATCAGTGATGTATTGAAGGGTTTTCTGTTTTAAGACGTGTAGTACCGCCGGGCAAATGTCATAAAACCAGCGGCTAGCCCTTCTGGTAAACCCTGCAAATGGACGAAACTGAACGTTCTGGGCAGGCGAAAATCTTTGATGGAGACAATTTTGAGTACTCCGCTCTTGACTTCTTTTTCAATGGCGCGGGAGGACAGAATGGACAGGCAATTGGCGTGTTCCAGAAACGATTTGATGCTTTCTGAACTGCCCAGGTGCATGACCACAGTTAGTGCAGAAGGCCGGATGCCCCGCGCCTGGAGTGCCGTTTCCAGTACTTCGAGCGTACCGGAACCCCGTTCGCGCAACACCATCGGAATGGCACTCAGTTCTTCCAGCGAGATTTCCTTCAGACGGCTGTAGCGACTGTTGCTGTGCACGACGGCCACAAGTTCATCTTCCAGAAAATCATGGTATTTCAACCCGGCATGGTGTTTTTTGCCTTCCACAATGCCCAAATCGATCTCTTTGGCCGAAACCGCGTGTTCGATCATCTCGGTGTTGCCGGTTTGCAAACTGAGCTGGATGGTTGGATACCGTTCGTAATAGGAAGCCAGGAGGGGAGAAATCAGGTATTGGGCGATGGTGGTACTGGCACCCAGCCGCAGACTGCCTTTCAGGTCATTTTTAAAAGTATTGAGCTCAAAAAGGGCTTCCTGATACAGATCGAAGATTTGCCCGGCATACCGGAACAACACCTCACCGGGGGGCGTCAGCACAATGGTATTGCCTTTCCGGTCAAAAAGCCGAAGGCCGAGCATATCCTCCAGGGCCTTCACGTGTTTGGTAACGGCGGGCTGGGTGATGAATAGCTCCGAAGAGGCTTTCGTGAAACTGTGGTGACGGGCGACGCTGTAAAATACTCTCAACCGGAAATCTTCCATCGGAACAATCAATAAAGCTATAGTTATAACCAAAGGTAATAGAGCTACGAAGAAAACAAACCAGGAAATTGCCAATAAGCCCGTAGAGCGGTTGTTAAGTTGCATGAAAATAACTACCAGACTCTGCTTACCTTTGCATTTCTCCGCTAAACCGCACGGGCGATCCCGTCTGCGAAACAACTCGATTATGCAGCGCAACGACCATCTCAAAGAAGCCGAAAATCAGGAATTTGACATTTGCATCATTGGTGGAGGTGCCACCGGCGCCGGGTGTCTGCTCGATGCCCAAAGTCGCGGTCTGAAGGCCATTCTCATCGAGAAGCACGATTTTGCCTCCGAAACCTCCAGTAAATCGACCAAACTGATTCACGGCGGGGTGCGGTATCTGGAACAGGCGGTCAAACAGGCCGATCTGAACCAGTATCACATGGTAAAAAAAGCCCTGCGCGAACGCCTGACGCTCATCCGGAACGCTCCGCATCTGGCACATCCGCTGGCGCTGCTAACGCCCTGTATGAGCTGGATGGAAGGCATCTACTATACCGCCGGACTGAAAATGTACGACACGCTCTCCGGCGACCTGAGCATCGGAAAAAGCGAGTGGCTGAACAAGGAAGAAGCCCTGAAACGCAACCCCTCGCTCACCCATAAAATTCATAGTGCGGTGTTGTATTACGACGGTCAGTTAAACGATGCGCGGTACAACATGTCGCTGGTCAAAACCGCCATGCAATACGGCGCGGTGGCCCTCAACCACGCCGAAGCCCGCACCTTTGAGAAGGACGCGGCCGGTCAACTGGTGGTTTTGTACGTCCGGGATTCGTTAACGGGGCGGTTGTTGCGGGTGCGGGCCAAACGGTTTATCAACGCCACCGGTCCGTTTGCCGACCGCATCCGTTTGCTGGCAAACCCCGAAATGGGCATCCGGATGCGGGTCAGCAAGGGTGTACACATCATTGTGCCGGGCGAATTGATGCCATCGGATGCCGCCATTCTGGTGCCGAAAACCGACGACGGACGCGTGGTGTTCATCATTCCCTATAACGGGAAACTGATGATTGGAACGACTGAAACAGAATCTGAACTGGGCGAATCGGAGCCGGTGGTCGAGCGGGCAGAAGTCGATTACCTGATCAGTTACGTCAACCGGTATTTTGAAAAACCGATCACTGCCGATCAGGTCATTGCCGGTTTTGCCGGATTGCGCCCTTTGTTGCAGGCCGACCCCAACGCCGATACCAAGCAACTGGTGCGCGATCACGAGGTTGAAGTGGATCCGTCATCGGGCCTCGTCAGCATTCTTGGGGGCAAATGGACAACCTATCGACTTATGGCGAAAGACACCATCGACAAGTTCTATGAATTGCAGCAATGGCCCGAACAACCCTGCGTTACGGATCACATCAAACTGGTCGGGGCCGAAGGCTACGCGGATGATTTCTGGAAAGTACTGGTCAATAAATATGCGGTTCCGGAAGCCATTGCCAGACACCTGAACCGGCAGTACGGCACCGAAAGCCTGGAAATTGCCCAGCTCATGCACGACCGGCCCGACTGGACGGAGCGGCTTTCGGATCGCTTGCCACACACCAAAGCCGAGGTGGTTTTTGTAGTGAGGGCCGAAATGGCGCAGACCCTCAAGGACGTGCTGGCCCGGCGGTTTGGGCTGGAACTCACCGACTGGGAATCCACCGACCAGATTTCCGAAACCGTTGCCGACCTCATGGCCACCGAATTGGGCTGGACCGAGGACGAGCGCCGGAAAGCCGTGTCCGACTACCATGCCGAGATCGACTGGTTCCGGAAATCGGCGGGGCTGGTGCTTTAATTTGAATTGAATAAACGAATGGTCTGGCCGGTGGTCTCGGGGAAATAGGATTGATCAGAGGTTAATCCTATTTCCCCGAAACTACGGGGGTCAACGTCACCGGACCGAGCAAGCCGGATGCCAGCGGTTTCCATTTTTCAGCGGTAAAATTGCCATCCGCCCCCCGGTTTTCGCGCAGCCGGGCCGACATGTTGATGTTGTAAAATTTCTTCCAGTTAATGTGCCCCCGGTCCATGTCAGCAATCCGGTTCGCCATGCTGTTCGACACAAAAACCGTCAGGGTATTGGTCGGTTTCAGTTGGTCTTTGGGAATAAAAAGCTGATACGTCGGGCCAATCAACGTTCCGATTTCTTTGCCATTCAACTGAACACGAGCACTTTCGGCCACTTTTCCCAGATCGAGCAACCAGCCATCACCGGTTCCTTCCGGTTTCGGAAAAGAAACCGTGTAGGTGGCTGTTCCCGAAAACTTCTTGACGTCGTCGCCCTCCAGTTCCGTCCATGAAGCCAGTTGATCGGTTTCTTTTTTGGTGGGCAACTGGGGCCCTCCATCAACGAAATTGATCGCCCAGGTTCCCTTGATTTCAGTCCCGGCGGCTGACGGTTTCAGATACGCATACGCCGGACCACTGACGGCCGTTCGCGACGTTTCCAGAATGCAGGACTCGCCGGGCGCCAGTTGCAGATACACCTCCCCAACTCCGCCGGTGGTCCGAAACCGGGCCAGTCCCAGCTTCTCCGTCATCGGGTTATACAACGCTACCGACTTCGCAACCACACTGATCGGCACCCAGCCGTCTACAGCCTTGTTGCCCCAGTTGGCAATGAAATAATAGTTGCCATTGGCGTGGCTCCGGCGCACGACCTGTAGTCCGGTATCGACCATTTTCTCGCGCTTGACACCCGCAGCCGTCAGCATAGCCTCCAGATCACTCGCCACCCAGAACGCGCCTTTCCCGACCCGCGCTTTCTGCACGCCATCCTCGGCATCCTCGAAGTTAATCGACGTAATCAGCGCATTAAACGCGTTCTGGCGAATGGCCAGTTTGCCCCAACCGGGAACATCCTGCGGCAATTCGTTGGCAAAAACCACCTTCGCCCCACTTTGCGCCAGCTTCATCAACTGCTGCAGCGTCTCCAGCGGAATCAGTTGCGCTTCGGGAACCAGAATCGTCTGGTACATTACACCGCCCGTTTGCAATTTCCCGCCAATGGCCGTTACCTTCATCAGTTGTTTGTCCGATATAAAGTCAAAACCGTAGCCTTTTTTTAGGAGTGCCTCGGCGTGTTTCTCCACCGGCAAGCCTTTAAAACCGTGTTCGATGCCGTCGAAATGTTGCAGCAGTTCCCGGGCGGGGCGGGCAAAGGCATCGTAGATCGGCAGGTACACCAGCACGTCGTTATTGGGCTTTCCGGCTTGCAGAAACGACTGGCAACGAGCCACATACTGGTTCAGCTTCCCAAAATCAGCCCAGAAGGAATTGTTCGGATTGAAATGCACGGCGGCATAAAACAGCCAGCCGGGCCAGGCAGCTTCCTGCGGGGAATAGTTGGTGCCGTGGTAAAAGGTGTGGTTCACCCCGCCGAGCAGAAACCGGTCCATGTCCTTTTTAATGTCGCTGAGTTTCGACAGGAAATGTTCGTTATCCCAGGTCGCCGACTCCGACGAGGTCAGTTTTTTGCCCGTCACGTTAGCCGCCGACGACGCAAATTTGATGCGCAGCATCTCCGTGCCTTCGATTTCGGGAATGTCGGTGATGGCATACAAGTCCAGAATGTTCGCGGGCGAACCGTGCGCCTGGTTCCGGATGATTTTGCCTTTCCCTTTGGCCCAATCGCTCCAGGTTTTTGTGTAATTTTCGAGCAGCAGTTCCGAAATGGTTTCCCGGTAATCGGTCAGCACGCGCTGGTAACGGTCATTTTTTCCTTTTGCAAAGAAGGACACCAGTTGGTGCCGCAGGTCGTAACCGCGCCGTTTCACAAACTCATTGAACAAGGCCGGGGTCCAGTTGCTTTCGCCCTGGGCGTCGTCCACCTCATACGAATCGTTGAAAAACGCCCGGATGTTTTTCAGGTCGTGTCCTTTAAAAGCCGTGTCGAATCTTTTGAGGTAATTCTGCGTGGCGGTTTTGGAAAAGTGATCGATGACGTCACCCTCGCCCCCCGGTCCGGCCCGCTCCACCATCTTGCCGTGCCAGCCCTGAAAAACCGCATACAGAATCCAGGTGCCCTCCGGTGCCGTCCAGTTCAGTTTCCCCGTACTGTCGACGCTCGTGGTCAGGTTGATGACCCGGCCGTTGTCCGAATACGCCATCATCGTGACCAGCGGCAACGGTTTTTCAAACCGCACCTGATCGAACGCATGACGTTGCAGGTTCGGATTTTTCGCAATCGGTTCGACTACTTCTTTGATGTCGATTTTCTCGCCCACCGTCCGCATGATCGGCTTCTGGATGTACGTAACGGGCTCAGTGAGGGTTTCGCCACTTTTCAGCGTGAACGTCTTGTGAACGACGTACTTACAGGCATCTTCCGGGCTCACCCACGGACCGCCAAACGGCCAGCCCGACGCCTGCGCCAGATCGACCCCCAGGCCAATCCGATTGGCTTCTTTCAGGGTATGATCCAGCATCGACATCCACTTCGGCGACAAAAAGTCGATGAACTGCTTTTCCTCGCCTTTGACCCCGTAAATGGGGGTAATTTCGACCCCGCCTAAACCGGCTTTCTGGTATTGGGTCATCAGGTTCGTGAGGTCTTTCGGGTTCACCGCGCTCCCCATCCACCACCACCGGGTCCAGGGTTTGGCCTGTTGCGTGATGGCTGGCCAGCGGGGTTGGGCAAGAAGGGCGTTGCTGAGAAGAAGTAAAAAAAGTAATTTTTTCATGTGTTTTAAAGGATTATTTCGCGGAGTTGAGCGGAGGAAGAGGAGCTAAGCGGAGATTATAATTAATTCTCTCCGCTTAGCTCCTCTTCCTCCGCTCAACTCCGCGAAATAACTTCAATTTCTCTTTACCACGTCAGTTTATACAACGAAATCCCCTGCCTCGGCAGGTCGGTTTTCAGCCGGACGGTGCCGTTGGTAACCGCCACCTGCGCCGGCGCTTCGAATTGGGCCAGCTTCCCGGCTTTTTCCAGCGTCGCAACCTGCTCCGCCGTCGGTTGCTTTGGCGAACCCATTTTTAGCCAGACGGCGTAGGAATTGCTGTGGTTTTCGTCGATCCGGTACTGCGTCACCGTCACCTGCTGGGTTGGTAAGCCTTTGATAGTCAGATCGACCGGCGAAGCGGCCGAAGGGACGTTGTCGTCGTGGTAGTTCCAGACCATCACAGCCGCCGTGTTCGAAGCCGTATCGCGGGTTGCCAGCGCATTGACATCCGGTTCGGTCCGCCGAACGCTGGAGTCCCGAATCGCCATCGTGTGGTAGGCCAGGTTACCACTAACCTCTACCCGGTTTCCGCGCATCATGCCGTACATCCGAAACACGTTCAGCACCGGTTTATCGACGCCATTGGTCGCCAGATCGCGAAAACCGTAGAACCAGGGCTGGCCTTCAAATTCAAACGACCAGGAAACCGCGCCTTTGAAATTCACCTGGTGCGCATCTGCCAGTTCGTATTTCCGGGCAAACGCGGCTGCCGTGTAGCTCGAATACATCGTACCGTTGCGGTAGGCGTTCTCCGGGTTGGTTTGCATCCCGCAAGCCGCACAGCCTTCCGGGTCAGACTCGCCAATGATGATCGGTAGCTTGCTGAATTCGGGATACGAAGCCACAATCTGAAAACCGCTGGAAATGTCGCGCAGTTGGGTTCCCAGATTCATCCGAACGTGTCCGTCGACCAGTTTGGGCGACCCTTTCGCGTGGAAAGCCACAAAATCGAGGGGAGTGCCGGTTTTGCCGGTGACGTAATTTTTCCCGCTCCGACAGTGTTCCAGAAACGCTTTCAGGAAAGTCGCACCCCGTTTTCCCTGCGGCCCCGTCACGTGCGGCCCACCGACTTTGGCCGTGGGCAAGGCCCGCCGAACGGCGTCTACGGAATAGTCATACAGTTTGTTGTAGTCATCGACCGTGCCGCCCCAGTACGGACTGTCGGGTTCGTTCCAGAGTTCCCAATACCAGCTTTCGACTTCTTTTTTGCCGTACCGCTTCACCGAATGCCGGACCCACTGGTAGATCAATTCGCCCCATTTCCGGTAATCTTTTGGTGGATACCGCCAGCCGGTGTAAATCTTGTCGTAGGGTTGTCCGGGTTGCCAGTCGTGGCCGTATGGTTGCGGTTTGGAGGATAATGCTTCCGGCATGAAACCCATCTGCGCCATCGGTTTCATCTTCCGCTCGACATACGTATCGAAAATCTTGTCGACAATCGTCCAGTCATACACCGGTTTTCCTTTGGCATCTTCCGTGTAGGCGTTGGTCGATCCCCATTTCAGGGCCGGTTTTCCGTCGCCGGTCACCAGCAGGCTGTGCGCGCGGACATACACCGGAACCGGACTCAACTCGGCCAGTTCAGACAGCAGTTTTTTGCCGTCTTTCATGTACGTGTAATTCGGCTCGTCGTAACCAAACCACGCCCAGACGGGTTCCATTTTGCCTTTTTTCTTATTCAGATCCACCTGAATCGAAACCGGGGGCGGGGGCGTCGGAATGACCCGCAGCGCTTCTTTGTAATCGACGTATTGCGCCAGATCCCGCAGCGCAATGACCTTGTAATTGTTGTCGTGCAGGTATTTCAGGTAGGCTTCAAAAATAGCCGGGGGCGTCGTCACCCAGTCGTGCGCGTAGTCGGGAACACCGTGGATCGTCAGCACGACAACCTTGCCGTTTTTTGCTTCCTGAAAGGCCTTGAAAATCCGCTCTTTGTCGAAATTGTTGGGTTCGGTGGTGCTGAAACTCGGAATCAGATACGGATAATCAGTCGTCGGATCATAAGCCCGTGCCCCGCCAACCCGTGCAAACTGGTAGTTTTTTTCTTTCAGAACCTCAAACGCAACCGGGTTGGTGCCGTAGCCGGGATACGCAAACGTGGTGAGTGGCCGGTCAATGCCATACGTTTTGCAACGCGCTTCGAGGGAGTCGAGCTGCGCCGTAAACTGTGCTTTCGACAGTTTCGCCACGTTGCTGTGCGTCAGCGTATGATTGGCAATTTCAAATCCCATGCGGTCCAGTTCCCGCATCTGCTCCCAGCTCATGTATTTCTGCTTATCGGCAAAGTCGGGCGGGAATTCGCAGACGTAGAACGTACCGCCAAAACCGTATTTCTTCAACAGCGGAGCCACCACCGTCGCGTGGGTGACGGGGGCATCGTCAAACGTCAAAACCACAAGCTTATCCGGAATCGGTTTGCGGACAATTTGCGCTTCAACGCCAGTCAAGAAACTGATGATCAGAAAAATGACAATACCGATTCGGTTCATCTGAAAACAAGAAGAGAGGATTGGTTCGGTTTTCAGTTTACGGTATTCGGTTTACGGTTTACAGTTTACGGTTTACGGTGGCTGACGCATGCTGGCTCAAGAAGCCTAATGCGTCAGCCACCGTAAACCGTAAACCGTAAACCGTAAACCGTAAACCATCAGGCTACCGGCGCACTTGAACTGGAGAGTTCGATCAGTTTATAGCGTGGAACCAGCAGGTGCATGATCAGCCAGGCCAGCAGGTACCCAAAACCGCAGATCAGGAACATGATGTAATAGCCCGTTTCCAGGTGCCCGAGTGCCTTGTAATGATCGAACAGTTTTCCCGCCAGTTTCGAAAAGGCCATGCCGCCCAAACCACCCGCCATACCGCCAATCCCGATGACAGAGGCCACGGCTTTTTTAGGAAACATGTCCGAAACCGTCGTAAAAATGTTGGCACTCCAGGCCTGGTGGGCCGAGGTAGCAAACCCTATACTCAAAACCGCCAGCCAAAGGCCCATACTGCCCAGATACTGGATAAAAACCGCCGGAATGGCACAAAGGGCATAAATGAACATGGACGTTTTCCGCGCCCGAAACACCGGAAATCCTTTTTTAATTAGATTCAGGGGCAACCAGCCGCCAAAAATACTGCCGACACTGGCAATCGTGTAGACCACGGCCACCGGCAGCGATGCGGCACTGCCTTCCAGTCCGTACTCGGCTTTCAGGAAGGCGGGCAACCAGAACAGGTAAAACCACCAGATGGGGTCGGTGAGCATTTTCCCGATCACGAATGCCCAGGTTTGGCGGAACGTCAGGAGTTTAAACCAGGAGACTTTTTCGGTCGAAGTTTGATCTTCCGTTTGCTCATCCTGATCGCTGTTGATGTACGCCAGTTCTTCCGGGGTGACTTTCTTGTGCTTCGCGGGCGTATCGTATATGGTAATCCACAGGATCAACCACAGAAACCCAATCGCACCGGTGATGATGAAGGCCCATTGCCAGCCCCAGAATTCGGCGATGAACGGCACGGAAAGGGGCGCCAGGATGGCACCAACGTTGGTACCGGAGTTGAAAATACCGGTGGCCAGCGCACGTTCTTTTTTGGGAAACCACTCGGCAATCGTTTTCACAGCCGCCGGGAAGTTACCGGATTCACTCAATCCCAAACCGGCCCGGGCAATGCCAAAGCCGAAGGTTGTTTTGGCAAAAGCAGTTAACACACCCACAATACTCCAGGCGGTTAGCGAAATGGTATAGCCTATCTTGGTTCCGAATTTATCGATCAGACTTCCTGCACCCAGCATCCCAAAGGCGTAGGCGAGCTGGAAAACCACCACCAAATCTGCGTAGTCTGATTCCGACCAGTTAAAATCTTTTTCCAGGTCGCCTTTCAGCAAACTGATGACAACCCGATCCAGGTAATTAATCGTTGTTGCAAAAAACACCAGAGCACAAATCGTCCAGCGGTACCTTCCAATGGCTTTATTCATGAGAAAAAAGAGTAGAATTCAGGTACAGAAAGCAGGCGGTGGTGGTTATCTACTTTGAAAAGTTGTTACACAGAGTTAATCGGAGAAAAAGGGAGTTTATCCGAGAAATTGTTCTATAACTCTGATAAACTCCCCTTTCTCTGATTAACTCTGTGTAACAACAGTGCGTCTCACACCGTTTTTCGATACCGCCACGACGCCAGCAGCAACAGCCCGACGGCCATGCCCGCCAACACGAAAAACTGACGGCTGACATCGGCGAAGGTGCTGCCTTTCAGCATGACGTTCCGGCCCACTTCAATGATGTATTTCAGCGGGTTAAGCCAATTGAGCCACTGCGCCCAGACCGGCATATTCTCGGTCGACGCAAACAAACCGCTCAAGAGAATGAAGAGTACCAACAGGAAAAACGAGACGAACAATGCCTGTTGCTGGTTTTCGGCCAGGGTGGAAATCAGCAGGCCCAGCCCCACGCACAAAATCAGAAAAAGAAGGGCAAAAACGTACATCAACGCAACACTGCCTTCGATCCGGATCTGAAATAAAAATCGCCCCAGCAGCAAACCGACCGTGAATAAACCCAGCCCGACGATCACGAACGGAATCGATTTTCCCAGAATAAACTCGTGCTTGCGGATGGGCGTTACGTTTAACTGCTCCATCGTCCCGATTTCCTTTTCCCGCACGATGTTGAGGGCCGACACCAACCCGCCCACCAGCAACAGGAGTTCGAACAGAACACCCGGCACCATGAACGTTTTGTATTCCAGTTTTGGGTTGTACCAGTACTGATTTTCAATGGATAATGCCTGATCTGTTCCAGGTGAAATCACCTTCGTTTCAGCCAAAAGATCAGCACTGAAATCCCGGATGATGGCCGTCGAGTAGCCGTTGGCAATGCCGGCTTTGGAACCGTCGATGGCGTTGAGCAGCAACTGAACGGAGGCATTTCCTGCCTTTGCCAGATCGCGCTCAAAATGGGGCGGAATGACAAGAACCAGGTCGGCATCACCCGCCAGCAGCGTTTGCCGGGCCTGTTTGTCCGATGGTAAATAACCGGTCAGCTTAAAATTATCGAGATGCCGGAATTTGCCGACGAGCCGCTGCGAATACGTCGTATGATCGCCGTCGACTACGGCGATGTTCAGGTTTTTTACCTCGTAATTGGCCGCGTACGACAGCAGGATCAACTGCATGATCGGGGTAAAAACCATCATCCGGAGCAACACCGGATTCCGGCGAAGCTGGCGGATTTCCTTTTCAACCATATACCAAATCCGGTTCATGACAGTCGGGTTTTTAAGTTACGTAAGCTCAGGCCCATGAATAAAACCGACATCCCGACCAGCACCAGCGTGGGTTGCCAGAGATACCGAAAACCGGCACCTTTGATCATGATTCCTTTCACGATGTTGATGAAATATTTCGCCGGAATGAGGTTGGAAACGATCTGAAGCGGTTTGGGCATACTTTCGATCGGAAACATAAAGCCTGACAGAAAAATGGTCGGCAGCAACAGCGCCATCAGCGACGCAAACATGGCAACCAATTGGGTGTCAACGATCGACGAGATAAAAATACCGATCGATAACGACAGAAAGATGAACAGCAATGTTTCGGACAATAACAGCAAAAGACTGCCATTCAGCGGCACTTTCAGGACAAAAACGCCGAGTGCGATGATGATGCAGCCGTTCAGAAATGATAACAACAGATACGGCACGACCTTCCCCAGCAAAATCTGTCCCTGACTCAGTGGCGATACCATCAGCACTTCCAGCGTCCCGGTTTCACGTTCGCGGGCAATGGTAACGGAGGTCATCAGGGCCGACACCAGCAGCAAAACCATCGCCATCACGCCCGGCACAAACACAAACGCGCCCTTCAGTTCGGGGTTGAACACCATGCGACTGCGGACGTCGATGGTCAACGGCGGCTGAATGGTCGGGTTGAGGTCTGTGGTGTAATCGCGGATGATCGCCGTGGCATAATTGGTCAGGCTAATGGCAGTATTTTGCTCGGTGGCGTCGGCCAGCAATTGAATTTGGGTGTTGCGACCGTGTTCGTAGTTTTCCGTAAAACCGGCCGGAAAAACCACCGCCAGTTTGATCGTCCCTTTCCGAAACGCCCGTTCGATGTCGTCGTTCGAGCGCAGGTTTTCCCGCAACTGAAAATACCCGGAAGCCAGTAACTTGTTGGTAATCTGCTGCGAATGCGGGCTTCTGTCGTTGTCGAGAATCGCAATGCCGGCGTTTTTGATTTCGTTTGTGAGCGCGAATCCAAACAGCAGCACCTGCACGAGGGGCAACCCGAACAGGATCAACAGCGTCCGCCGGTCGCGCAGGATGTGGAAGAATTCTTTTTTGACAAATGCAGTGAAGCGGTTCATATGGTGTAGTTTTCGGTTTACGGTTTACCGTTTTCGGTAGGCTGACGCTTTCTTGATTGTATACGTCAGCCAGCACGCGTCAGCCTACCGAAAACGGTAAACCGAATACCGTAAACCGGTATCATTTCGTTGACGTTCCTCTCGCTAAAATCTGGAAAACCGCATCCATTGAATCCACGTTGTAGGCGGTTTTCAAACCCATTGGCGTGTCCAGGGCTTTCATTTTCCCGTCCACCATGATCGACACGCGGTTGCAGTACTCGGCTTCGTCCATGTAGTGCGTGGTGACAAAAACCGTCGTGCCGCCGTGGGCGGCTTCGTAGATCAAATCCCAGAACTGTCGGCGGGTGATGGGGTCGACCCCACCGGTCGGTTCGTCTAAAAACACAATTTTGGGTTCGTGAATCAGCGCCACCGAAAAGGCCAGTTTCTGCTTCCAGCCCAGCGGCAGCGACGCCACGAGCGAATCGCCAACGGATTCAATACCCAGTTTTTGCAAAATCTGGTCGGTTTTCACCAGAATGTCCGCCCGGCGTAAACCGTAGATACCGCCGTAAAACCGGATGTTTTCGCGAACCGTCAAATCTTCGTAGAGTGAAAACCGCTGACTCATGTAGCCGATGTTTTGCTTGATCTTTTCAGACTGGCGATAGACATCAAAACCGGCTACGGTAGCTTCGCCCGACGATGGTTTCAACAAACCGCAGAGCATCCGCATCGCCGTGGTTTTCCCGGCCCCGTTCGCGCCCAGAAAGCCAAAAATTTCACCCTGTGCCACATCGAAGGTGATCGCGTCGGTCGCAATGAAACCGCCGAATTTTTTGGTCAACTGGTGGGTATGAACTGCTTTTTCCATGATTATCAGTTTGTTACTTCCGGTTGGGTCATCAACGCCATAAACGTGTCTTCGATACCCGGTTGAATAGGTTGGATTTCAATATTCCGATGGTTATTGTCCAGCAGATACCGGCCAATCTGCTCGTCAGTTACCCGTTCCGAACGAACCGTCAGGTGCAGAAACTCGCCAAACGCATAGCAGGATTCCGTAAACGGAGCCAGCCGCAGATCTTGAATGAGTTGATACGTATCGGCTGCCCGAACGGCGTACAGCGGTTTGGTAAACCGGTTCGTAATTGCCGACGGCGTATCGACCGCCAGCACGGTTCCGGTCTGCATAAAGGCCACCCGGTCGCAGCGGCTGGCTTCGTCCATGTAGGGCGTAGAAACCAGCGTCGTCAGTCCGCGTTCGTTGAGTTTGCGGAGCATATCCCAGAATTCCTTGCGGGAAACCGCATCGACACCGGTGGTCGGTTCGTCCAGAAACAGCACTTCGGGCTTGTGAATCAGGGCACAACACAGGGCCAGTTTCTGTTTCATCCCCCCGGACAGTTGCCCGGCCCGACGGTCTTTGAACGGTTCCAGTTGCGAATAAATCTCCTGAATCAGGGGATAGTTTTCCCGGATAGTGGTTCCGAAAACCGTTGCAAAAAACGACAGATTTTCCTGCACGCTTAAGTCGGGATACAGCGAAAACCGCCCCGGCATATACCCCACCAGTTGCCGCAAGGCTTTGTAGTCTTTGACCACATCATACCCCGCCACCGTTGCCCGGCCATGGTCGGGCAGCAACAGCGTCACCAGCATCTTGAAGAGCGTGGTTTTTCCGGCGCCATCCGGCCCGATTAGCCCGAACAGTTCGCCCGGCCGGATCGAAAGGGAAATGTCGGAAACCGCCGGAACGTCGCCGTACGATTTCGAGACGTTTTCAATGCTAATTGCATCCATAATTTAACTGTTTATGGTTTACAGTTTTCGGTGGCTGACGCGTTAGAATTTCTGTATCAGCGAAGAATGCGTCAGCTACCGTAAACTGTAAACCGAAAACCGACCTCATAACCGAATTTCCCCCGGCATCCCGATCTTCAGTCCGCCGTCGTTTTTTACCTTCACTTTCAGGGCGTACACCAGATTGACGCGTTCGTCTTTGGTCTGGATCACCTTGGGCGTAAACTCGGCTTTGCTCGAAATCCAGGTCACGGTTCCGGTGTATTCTTTGAACTGATCGTTCGGCGCATCGACCAGCACTTTCACCGGCTGACCGGTTTTGACCCGGACAAGTTGGTCGCCACTGATGTAAGCCCGGAGCGTGATCTGGTCCAGATCAGCCACTTTGTACAGCGGTTTTCCGTAAGCGGCCACCTCGCCGGTTTCGGCAAACTTGACGGTGACCGTACCCGCCGAGGGGTTCACAATCGTTGCTTTTTTGATCTGGTCGTCGATCTGCCGGATTTGCTCTTCCAAAGGGGCTTCCTCCGACAGCGTTCCGCTCCGCTGGGTCGTCAGGGCCGACTGCTGGGCCGCCCGCTGCTGGCGAATCAAGGCAATCTGTCGCTCGATGACGTCGATCTGGGCAACGATGTCATCCAGTTGTTTCGTCGGAGACGCTCCGGCGGCAATCAGGTTTTGGGTACGGATTTTCTCGCGCTGGAGCGTCTTCAGTTGCTGTTCCTGAACGGCAATCTGCTGTTCAAAAGGCGAAAGTTGCGCCGGAATGTTCGGGGAGCGACTGGAAACCGCCCGCCGACTGGCCAGCAACTGCGCTTTCCGAAGCTGGAGTTGAAGGGGATCGATCTGCCCGACGGTTTGTCCGGCTTTCAGCGTCTGGCCTTCCTCGACCGACAAGTGTTGCAACGCGCCGGTGGCTTCGGCGGAGATGATGGTTTCGACGGCTTCAAAATTGCCGTACGCGTCTGATTGCGGCTCGGATTTGCAACCCAGCATACCGATCAGAAAAGCGGAAGTAATTAGAATGGATTTCATGGAATGGCTGGTTTGTATGGTTAATTTCCGGTCAGCGTTCGGTACTGGATTTTCGCCAACAGCAGTTGTAATTCGTGGGTTTTCTGGTTCAACAGCGCCAGGCTTTCGGCGTTGAGTTCGGATGCATAATCGCGGGCGGCCAGGGTTCCGTTGTCGAGTTGTACGCTGGCGGTTTGCCGAATTTTCGAACGCAAGGCGCTGATTTTCTGGTCTTTCTCCAGCAGGGCGCCAATGCGGTCGATCTCGGTTTGCTGCTGCCGAAGTTGGAGCGACAGGTTCCGGTCGAACATCTTCTGCTGAACGCCGATCTGCTCCCGGTTGAGGGCCAAAACCGTCCGGTCGTTGCGAAGCGTGTAGGCCGACGACAGGTTCCAGCTCAACCGGATGCCACCGATAAAAAAGCCTCGAAAGTCGTTGTTGAGAAAGTTCAGTGCCGGTCGGCCCGCCCCGCCCTGGGCAAACGCGCTCAGCCGGGGTTGCAGGCGGTTGTTCATCAGCCGCAGTTGCGCATCGAGCAGCGTCCGTTGCGACTCAAAAAGTTTTTGCTCCGGGCGGTTCAGCGACAGATTTACCGGAACGGTTGGCGCTTCTTCCACCACCAGCCGCGTGCTGTCGGTAATCGTTAAACCGGTCAGCATGGCAAGTTGATCGCGCAGGCCCCGGCGGGTGGCCGCCAACTGAGCCAGTTGCTGTTCGGCGTTCAGCACTTCGGCGCGTAACACATCGACGTTCATCGTGGCAACCGTTCCATACTTTACGCCCGCTTCGGCTTTTACAATGCGGTTTTGCAATTCTGCCAGGCGGTTTCGGGTCAGCCGGGTGTTTTCGTCGGTTAAGAGACTGTTCAGGAAATAGGCGTTGACCTGCTCTTTCAACCGGTTTTGGTCGACGGCTACCTGTTGCATACTCACCGCCGTACCGGCCTGTTGCACCTGTTTCTGGAGCGTCGTCTGCTGGCCGTCGAACAAGGTGTAACTGACATCCGCCGTCAGCTTGTATTGGTCCTTGCTAAGTTGCGGAATCATTACGTTCGGCAATTCGATGGGCAGTTTAGTCACTTCCGATTGCCAGCTTGCCTGCCCGTTGACACCCACCTGCGGAAGCCGCCGGTTTTTGTCTAGATTCGCTACGGTCAGATCGCCGGTTTGCTGCACCAGTTCACGTTGGCGGCTCAACGGGTCGTTGGCCAGGGCAGCGGCATAGCCTTGTGCCAGCGTCACCACCGACTGCCCCCGGGCGGCCCCCGTCAGCAACACTCCCAATAAAAGTGCGGAGATCGATTTCATAAAAATTAGTTTAAAAATTCATTCTAAATTGTTTTTCTAAAAATGTTTTTAATAAAATATCAAAAAAAATCAGACGGGTTTCAGATACGCCATGATCGTCTCAAATACAATTACTTTTCGTTCTTCCAGGAAAGCCCTGTAGGCGGCATCGTCCATACCGCCAATGTAGAGAACAATCGGTTTTGCCATAAATGGAAATACCAGACTCCCCAACAGACTGACGATTAATTGCAGTGGTTTTACGTTCCGAATGGTCCCTTTTTCCCCTTCCAACTGCAACTGCCTGACAAAAGTAGATGATTGAATAATGTCTTTCGCTTTGAGCTTTTCGAAGATTTCGCTGCTATCTTTCTGTAATTCAGATAGTATGAAAACCGGCACGTGAGGGTTCGCACACAGAAAGTCCGTGTAGTTATCGACCACTTTCCAGATTTTTATTTCCAGTGGCACTTCTTCATTCAGGATGGACACGACTCTGCCTAAGAACGAACCCATCGTTTCCATGAAAATGCTCTGAAAAAGCTGTTCCTTGCCCCGGAAGTAATAATTCACCATCGCCATGGTCGTGCCGGATTCCTCGGCAATGTGACGCAGCTTCGCCCCGTCGAATCCGCGCTCCAGAAATACCTTCTTGGCGGCTTCCTTGATCTTCTGCTCCGTGTTTTGCTCGGTCTGTTTCGGTTTCATCGGCACAAAGGTAGGGATAGAATTGGTTTATTAAAAACTTTTTTAATAAATATTTTTAGTTGTGACACAGAGGTGATCAGAGGACATCAGAGAAAATTTTTGGTTAACACTGAAAAACCGCCGGGTGTCTCCGTTCGTGTAATAACCGGTCCAATCGGTTGTCGCTTGGGGCAAGTGAACTATATTTGAAGTATAAAGATAAGATCATAAGCTATACGACCCCTGCAGTCGTATTTACGAGTGACTAAACTGTCGACTTTTTGTATGATACGTCCGTGCTGGCTCATCCTTTTAGTCATACCGCTCCTGCGTTCCTACGCCCAGTCGAATCAACCCCTCCGAATTTCTGAAAAATCCCCGATCGCCAATCAATTTGAGCATCTGTCGGTAGAAGATGGCTTGTCCAATGACTTCATAACGGCTATTCTCCAGGATCGCGACGGTTTTATGTGGTTTGGAACGGGGGAGGGCCTCAACAAATACGACGGTTCTTCTTTTACGGTTTTTAAACCAGATCCCAGCCAGCCAGCCCGCAGCTTTCAGAATGGCTACATCATGGGCCTGTGCGAAGGCGACTCCACCCAGCTATGGGCGGTTACAAGGGGTGGTGGATTGCATGAAATCAACCGGAAAACGGGGGTCGTCATTCCGCATCCCATTCAGGCCAGCCAGGCCAACCGGTGGAATAACCAGCATTCCATCTTCATCGACCACCAGCGCATCATCTGGATCAGCGCCTATGCGGGTTTGGCTCGTTATGACCCGGCAAGGCACCATTTCACCCTCTATCCATCTCCCGTTGCCGATGTGCCGGTAATTACGGCTTTTGAAGACCGACAGCATCGTTTCTGGGTTGCCACCCACCAGGGATTGTACCGCTTCGACCGCCCGACCGGAAAATTCACTCCGGTGGTGGTTCAGGGATTGAAAGGTCCCCAGCCCTCCTTCCAATCGTTTTACCTCGATGAGAACGATGTGCTCTGGCTGGGTACGGCCTTGGCCGGCTACAGTCTGTTCAAGCTCGATCTGCGCAGCCAGCCGTGGAACCTGGTTCCCTACAACCCGCGCGGAGAACTTCATTCCTTCGTGTGGCGGAACACCATCCACCGGGATTCCACCGGGATGATCTGGATCGGAACCACCAGCGGTTTACAGGGAATCAACCCGGCCAGCGATCAGGTTTTTACGTACCAGTCTGACCCAAACCGGTATAAAGGGCTGGCCAGCAGTAGTATACAGGCTCTTTATCACGATCGGTCGGGTATGTTCTGGATCGGAACCAACAACGGGATCGACCGGCAGGCTGTGAACACCAAGCCCTTTTCCACCTACCAGGTAAAAGCCAATGAGAGGAGGGCCCATGTACCTGAAAACAGAGCATACGCCGTCTTCAAGGATACGCGCGGTCAGCTCTGGTTCAACAATTCACCCGGAATATACCGACTCTCCGCCGATCAACAACGGCTTGACCCCATACCGCCCGAAAAGCTGGGGGCCGTGGGAGACCACTACAACGAGGTGAGATCGTTCCTGCCCGACGGGAAAGACGGCATCTGGCTGGGATCGTACGATGGTTTATACCACTTCGATCAGACATCCGGACGGTTTACCGCATATCCGTCGGAAATGCCGGCCCAGTTTATTGCGGTTCAGCAAAAGGCGGGGAAACCACAGGGCGACGTCTGGATTGGGGGAGATGGCGGTTTTGCTTCTTTCAATGTCCGCACGCATCGATACACTTATTACCGCTATCAACCGGGGAAACCGGGTGGCATCCCCGACCGGTTTGTGTATGGGCTTCTGGTGAGCCAGAGCGGTGAGGTATGGATTCTGATCCACCGGTTGGGCCTGTGCCGACTGAATCCCAAAACGGGCCAGATAACCCGCTATTCGGCCGGCCCCAAAGGACACCTGAGCAGCAACGACGTTCGAACCATTTACGAAGATCCGAACGGAATCATCTGGATCGGCACCTACCTGGGCGGTTTAAACCGGTTCGACCCGAAGACCGGCCTGTTTTCGACGATCACCCACCAGGAAGGCATCCCCGGCAACACCATCGTCGGCATCACCGGAGATGCGTCGGGGCATCTCTGGCTCAGTACCAACGACGGTCTTTGCCGGGTCGATCCCCGCACCAAAGCCATTCGCAGCTACCAGGTTTCGGACGGCTTACCCAGCAACAACTTCAAGCAAAATGCCGTTTTTCGATCTGGAAATCAACTTATTTTCGGCAGTGAGAATGGCATTGTCCAGTTCGACCCCGACCAGATTCGCGATGATACGCGCCCCTTTCCGGTTTATGTTACCGGGCTGACGGTCATGGATAAACCCCGGAAAATCACCGGCAACGTTATTCATCTGCAACACGACGAGAACTTTTTGTCGATTGCCTTTGCTGCCCTGGCTTACGATCAGCCCCGGCAAAACCAGTATGCCTACCAACTCGTTGGAATCAACCCCGACTGGGTTCAGAACGGAAACCGCACCGTGGTCAATTTTACCAGTCTGCCACCGGGCCACTATACATTCCGGGTAAAGGCCGCCAACAGCAATGGGTTCTGGAGCCCGCACGAAGCCGCCATTCAGGTGATTGTCCAGCCGCCCTGGTGGGCCACCTGGTGGGCCTATGGATTGTATGGACTGGCGACTGCTGGAGCGATCTGGGGGTACATCCGGTTTTCTACCAGCCGGTTCCGGCAACGCCAGGAGTTTGAGCTGAATCGCCGGGAGGCCGAGCAGCTCAAGGCCGTCGACGAGCTGAAAACCCGTTTTTTTTCCAACATGACCCACGAGTTTCGAACTCCCCTGTCGCTGATCATCGCACCGGTAGAGAAGTTGCTCCAGGAAGGCCGGTTCGATGGGCCGATGCTCCGCCTGATCCACCAAAATGCCGAACAGCTCCTGCGACTGATCAACCAATTGCTGGATATTGCCAAACTGGAGGGGAATCACATGACGGTTTCGCCCGTGCAGGGCCAGGTCACCGACTTCATCCACCCGATCGTCACGGTATTCCAGCGGGCCGCCGAGCAAAAAGGCATCACCTTAACCGGTACGATGGATCACTTTCCCGCCCAGGCGCAGCTTTTCGACGCGGACAAGTGGGAGAAAATCCTGACCAATCTGCTCGCCAATGCCCTCAAATTTACCGGGGCTGGGGGAAGCATCACCCTAACCGTTGCGCCCGTTTGGGTAGCGGACGAAATGACCGGAGTTCAATTTCAACTGGTCGATTCGGGCATCGGCATGGCTCAACAACATATTCCGCACATTTTTAACCGGTTTTATCAGGCCGACACCTCCACTACCCGAACCCATGAAGGCACCGGCCTTGGGCTGGCGCTGGTTCATGAGTTGATTCAGTTACTGGGTGGCCACATTGCCGTGGAGAGTGAGGTAGGGGTAGGAACCCGTTTCAACTGGACGCTGCCTGTCAGCCCGGTCACCAACGTCGACCACCCCCGGGTCCGGGTGTCCGGTGCGCCATTGCCTGTTGCCGACCCACCGACACCACTTGATCATATTTCCGGTACGAGCCCGTCACCGGAGGAAAATACCGCTCCCCGTATTTTGATCGTGGAAGACAATCAGGAGTTGAGGGAGTTTCTGGTGGGTGAACTGACCGCTTCCTATCAGGTTTTACAGGCGGTCGACGGGCAGCAAGGGTGGGAGGTAACCCAGGCTGAACTGCCCGATATCGTTCTGACGGATGTGATGATGCCCCGACTGGATGGCCATGAATTGAGCCGGCTCATCAAAGGCCATGCGGATACCGATCATATTGCCGTCGTGATGCTGACGGCCAAAGCCGCCCAGCCGAGTCGGCTGCAGGGGCTACAGGAGGGAGCGGATGATTACCTAACCAAGCCCTTCAGCATGGCCGAGCTGCGTCTCCGGCTTCAGAACCTGCTCAGTCGCCAGCAACGGCTCCGTGAACGTTACCAGCAACAATTTTTGGCAACCGCCAGCGCCCCATCGGTGGAAGGGGAGGTCACGCACCCTTTGCTGGAACGGATTTATGACCTCATGGATGAGCGACTTGATGATCCGCAACTGAGTGTCGAGTGGCTGGCCGATCAACTTGCCATCAGCCGTCGTACGCTCCACCGGAAAGTAGTCAGCTTGACGCCCTGGGTTCCCAATGAACTCATCCGGCAGTATCGAATCCGGAAAGCGGCCCGCTTGCTCCAGGCGGGTCATACGGTTTCTGAGACGGCGGACCTGGTTGGTTTTAGCACTCCTTCTCATTTCGCCATGGTTTTCAAAGAAGTGTATCAGCAAACCCCCACCGAGTTTATGACCAGCTCGTCAAAAAGCCTCTGATGCCCTAATTTTTCGGCCTTTTCCGGGTAAATGTCCCCAATTTGACAGCATCTGTCCCCAATCCGACAGCCTGCCAGCCGGTAAAACAGCACTTTTGTCCTGTTGATAATGTGTGCTATCCACACCATTTTTTTAAACCCACCGTACCTTTTGGCCTGTGCTGCCCTTGCAAACGGCAGACCGTAAAGCCAACTTCACTTCCGTACCTGCTCAAGCAGCCACGCTCCCAATTCTTTACTCGCTTTGTAGTTTTCGTAAACCGTCGGAATGATCCTGCCATCGGTGTATTCATTGTAGAGCCAGGGGTCGCCGACGGCGAAAACTGTCCCCTTGCCCACTTTCGCCACCGCCATGATCACATCGCCCTCTTCCGAAACCAGTGCCTTGGCCGGAGCTTTCAGATCAAGCGTCGCCAGTTCCTTGATGTAAACCGCTTTCGTTTCCCTGAAAACCGGGTTATTGGCCGGGATCGTCACTTTGCCCTGCTCCCAGTTTTTGCCCTTCACCATGTTGCGGTTTTTATCGGTAAACCGGATGCCGAAGGTCTGCGCCAGTTCGTTGAAATGCTTCGTTTCGCAGTTGGCCGTGTCATTGGCCATCATCACCAGCACCCCACCGGCTTTCACCCACTCATTAATCGCCTTAATGTCAGCCGACTGAATGTAATTCGGTTTGGCGGTTTCTTTCGGAGAATCGGGGTCGACAATGATGTAAACGTCGATGCCTTTCAGCGATTCGGTGGTCGGCGCGGTCCGAACCGGGACGGTTTTAGCCCCCAGTTCGCGGAAGGTGTTGCCCCAGTGCCAGAAACCCGAGTGCATCCGGTCCTCCCAGGTGTAGTGAAACTGCTCGGTCTGGCCGAGTAAATCCTTGCGAAATTCGTGGTTGAAGTGGTAATCGACAGCCACGGTTTTTCCGGCACCAAGGGCCAGTTCCGGCGCGATTTCCATTTCCAGACTCGCCATGATGAACGGCCCGACGCCCTTCAGGTCGTTTTTGCGGATCGGTTCGCTCAGGTAATACTCGTAGCTGCCGTCGCGGTAGGGCGTCCCCCCCAAACCGCCCACGCTGACGGTGCCGTTGAGGTTGATGGCTCCGTTCGGTTCTTCTTCAATGAAATTTTTCAGAATTCCCTGATACCCTTTCTGCGCCGAAGCCAGAAACGACTTGTCCAGATAGCCCATCCGCACGGCTTTCGCCAGCGTATACACAAACATGCACGACGCCGAAGCCTCGATGTAATTGCCTTTCCGGGTTCCCTGCGTGGTCATCTGGTACCAGCAGCCGGTTTTGGGGTCCTGGTATTTTACCATCGGGGTTGCCAGCCGTTGCAGGTAGCTCACCAGATTGGCCCGTTGGGGGTGGTTGGTCGGGAAATAATCCAGCACATCGACCAGTGCCATGCCGTACCAGCCAATCGACCGACCCCAGAAGTGGGGCGACTGCCCGGTTTTCGGATCCGCCCATTTCTGCTCCCGGCTTTCGTCATAGCCGTGGTAGAGCAGCCCGGTTTTGCCATCGATCAGGTGTTTTTCGATCAGCGCAAACTGTTTGGCGATATCGTCGAAGTTTTCAGGTTGGTTGAATACCCGGCTGAATTCGGCGTAAAACGGCTCGGCCATGAACAACCCGTCGAGCCACATCTGGTTTGGATACCGGTTTTTATGCCAGAAACCGCCTTCTTTCGTGCGCGGTTGTTTCGCCAGTTGATCGCGTAACAAAAAAGCCGCTTTCTGAAATTTCTCCTTGCCCGGCAGCGACTGCTGGGCCAGCATCAACAGCACCCGCCCGGTCGTGACGTTATCGATGTTGAACTCGTCCATTTTGTAGGTACGGATGCTGCCGTCTTCGCGCACAAACTGGTTGATGTCGTTCAACGTATAGGTAAAGTATTTGCTGTCACCGGTGCGGTACCAAACCCGTTCGAAGGCTTTCAGAACCAGTCCCTGTTCATAATCCCAGCGGGCGGTTTTGTGGTTCCCAATCAGAATCGAATCCTTGTGCCACGTCATGAACGAATCCGCCATGCGCTGGGAATACGGTTTTTGCTGGGCGAAAGCGCAGGTAGTGAAGAGGATCAGAAATAGATATTTCATGGCATGTTTAAATTGAGTTGTATCGCAGAGTTAATCAGAGGACATCAGAGTTTAGCAGAGAAAGACTTTGATAAACTCTGATGTCCTCTGATTAACTCTGTGTAATAACTTAAAGTAAATTCTACGACTTTCTACCAATTCAAAGCAGTGTTAATTTGGCGGTTTCGCCGGAAAGTTGGTTATTACCTAAGCCTCATTTCCCTATCCACCTTATGTCTACGATTACAACGCCCGAACATCCGCATCAACTTCCCATCGAACAGTTGCTGCAGGATCTGAACGTCGATCCCAAAACCGGGCTGACGGCCGAAGAAGCCAAAAACCGCTACGACGAATTGGGTCCGAATGCGCTGCAGGAGGTCAAACGCGAAAGTGCTATCACCATTCTGCTGCGACAGTTTACCGGCGTCATTGTCTACATTCTGGCGGCAGCAGCCGGTATTTCGTTTTTTCTGGGCGAAACCGTCGAAGGCTTTGCCATCATTGCGGTTTTGCTCGTCAACGCCGTAACCGGTTTTTTGCTGGAATGGAACGCCCGGCAGTCGATGGATGCCCTGCGAAAAATGGACACCACGCCCGCGCGGGTGTTGCGCGACGGCCGCATCCGGGAAATTTCGTCGGAAGAAGTCACGCTCGGCGATATCCTGGTCGTCGAAGCCGGTGATCTGGTCGCTGCTGATGGCAACTTGTTTGAAGTCAGTCAGTTACAGATTGACGAATCGGCCCTCACCGGCGAATCGCTGCCCGTTGACAAAAATACGGAAATCCCGCCGGACGAATCACCCCTGGGCGACCAGCACAACCGCCTGTTCAAAGGAACGCCCGTGACGGCGGGCAACGGCCGGGCCATTGTCACAGGCATCGGGCAGCAAACGGAGTTGGGCAAAATTGCCACGATGGTGAAGGACGCCAAACGATCGGCCACACCGCTGGAAGCGAAGCTGGATTCGCTGGCGAAAGTGCTGATCTGGGTGACGGTGGCACTGGCCGCTCTGTTTCTGGTGGTTGGCCTGATCCGGAAAGAAGAACCGCTGCGGCTGATCGAAACCGCGCTGGCGCTGGCCATTGCGGCCATTCCGGAAGGCATGTCGGTGGTGGCTACCATTGCGCTGGCCTACGGCATGTTGCGGCTGGCGGAGAAGAAAGTAATCGTCAAACGGCTGTCGGCAGTCGAGACGCTGGGCGGAACCAACGTTATTTTTACGGACAAAACCGGCACGCTGACCCAAAACCGCATCGAGGTCAACACCCTCGAACTGCCGGATTTTCACGCCGAGATCCGGGCTGATGCCGAAGCTAAAAAACTGGAAGTGGTGGAGGGTGATCAGGCCGTCACGGAATCCGATGCCTACCAGCAGCTCATCCGCGTGGGCGTTTTGTGTAATAATGCGGATTATGATATCGTGAAGGGAAAGCCCAAGGAAGTGGGCGATCCGGTGGAAGTTTCGCTGCTGAAATTCGCGATTGCCGCCGGTCACAATCCCGACCGCATCATCCAGAATTTTCCACGCAAAGCCGAACAGGCTTTTAGCTCGGACACCCGGATTATGGGCACGCTCCACGCCCACGACGGCGGCTTTTTCGTGGCCGTGAAGGGCGCGGCTGAGGAAGTGCTGGAGCGCTGCCGGTCGCTCAACGAACAAGACCGCAAAGCCTATTACGACATTTCCGAGAAAATGGCCGTCGACGGGTTGCGAACGCTGGCGTTTGCGTTTCGGGAAACCCCCGAAAAACCAGGTGACGATTTTATTGACGGCGACCTGACGTATGTCGGCCTGATCGGTTTTCTCGATCCGCCCCGCACCGAAGTAACGCCCGCACTCAAAGCCTGCCGGGCCGCTGGCATCAAGGTCATCATGGTGACCGGCGATCACCCCGCAACCGCCCTCACGATTGCGTCCAAAGTGAACCTGATCGAACCCGGCGAAGAAATTGTCCTGACGGGCAAAGACCTCAAACCACTGGATCAACTGACGGAAGCCGACAAAAAGAAGCTGCTGGAGTGCCGGGTGTTTGCCCGCGTCAGCCCGGCCCAGAAGCTGGATATGATCGACCTGTATCAACAACAGGGCGATATTGTGGGCATGACCGGTGACGGCGTCAACGATGCGCCCGCGCTGAAAAAGTCGGACATCGGCATTGCGATGGGATTGCGCGGCACGCAGGTGGCCGCCGAAACCGCCGACATGGTGCTGAAAGACGACTCGTTTGCGTCCATCGTGGCCGCAATTGCCCAGGGGCGGGTCATTTTCGAGAACATCCGCAAGTTCGTCCTTTTTCTGCTGTCGTGTAATTTGAGCGAGATTTTTGTGGTGACGTTTGCGGGATTTCTGAACGTTGGCAATCCGCTGTTACCGTTGCAGATTCTGTTTATCAACATCGTCACCGACGTGTTCCCGGCTCTGGCGCTGGGCGTGGGTCGCGAGAATTCAAGCCTGATGCACCAGCCGCCCCGCGACCCGAAAACGCCGATTATGGACATCCGCGACTGGCGCATGGTGGTTTTTTACGCCCTGGCCATGACGGTTTCGGTGCTGGGAGCCTACCTGCTTGGCACGCGCGAACTGGGGCTGACGGCAAAGGAAGGCAACAACCTGACGTTCTACGCGCTGTCGTTTGCGCAATTGCTGCACGTTTTCAATCTGCGGTCCGGCCATTCGTTTTTTGTCAACGAGATTACGCGAAACCGGTATATTTGGTACGCCTTGCTGTTGTGTCTGGTGATTCTGGTTCTGACGTACTACGTGCCGTTTTTGAACCAGGTGCTCAGCATTCAGCCCATGACCAGCACCGAACTCTGGCTCATTGCCGCAGCCGGTCTGGCACCGGTGGTGTTGGTGCAGTTGGTCAAAGGAATAATGCGATTAGGCAAATAGCGTAAGGCAAACGAATCGATTTTGGTAATTCAAGTCAACCAGGGATGCGAACGCAAAACCAGGACTTTTCTAACCCCAATTACAATGCAGGAAGTTGCTTTTACCATGAAACTCAAACCCGGCGTGGAGGCTGAGTACCAACGCCGTCACGATGAAATCTGGCCGGAATTGTCGCAGGCACTGACCAATGCCGGTATCCGGGATTACTCCATTTTTCTTGATCGGTCGAGCGGGATTCTGTTCGGTGTGCAGAAGCGCGAGGAGAATCATACCGCCGATCAGTTGCCGGGTTTGCCCGTGATGAAACGCTGGTGGGCGTATATGGCCGATTTAATGGACACCAATCCGGACCAGTCGCCGGTGGCAATTCCATTGGAGCGGGTTTTTCATATGGATTGAAACCAAATTGTGGATCAAATTAAACCTGCTAATTATCCCTACGGGATCATTGACCCGTTCACGGAATGAAATTTGGGAAATTGGATCGTTTTACCTTTTGGTCAACTAATATGAAAAAATGGATTGCCGGTGCTTTCTGTCTAGTCATGGCCGTAACGGGTTTTGCCCAGCCGAAAAATCCGGCGGCAACCGTCCCGGATGAAAAGATGCGGGCGGTTTTTGAGGAGGTGAAAACGCCTTATAAATACGGGATTGTGCTGCCCCAACCCGACAAAGGCCGGATGGTCGACAGCCCCACGATTTTTCGTAAAGGCGACACCTGGTACATGACCTACATCATTTTTGATGGCAAAGGCTACGAAACCTGGCTGGCAAAAAGCGTCGATCTGCTGCACTGGAACACCCTGGGAAAACTGATGTCATTTACCGATAAAGACTGGGATGCCACGCAGAAAGCCGGCTATGTTGCTTTGATCGACACGGACTGGGGCGGTTCCTACGAACCCGAAAAATACCGGAACCGTTACTGGTTGTCGTATTTGGGCGGCTCCGAAAAAGGCTACGAAGCGGGCCGTTTGGGGGTGGGAATCGCGAGCGCAAACGATTTGTCTAAACCGGAGGAAGTCACCCGGTTGTCGAAACCGGTGCTGTCGGCGGTGGATCAAGATGTGCGCTGGTACGATAACCAAACCATTTACAAGAGTCTGATAATTCGGGACAAGGCGAAGAAAACCGGGTATCTGTTTGTGATGTATTACAACGCCAAAGGCGAAAAACCGGACGCCAGAGGAGCCGGTTTTGAAAACATTGCGATGGCGGTTTCCAACGACATGACGCACTGGAAACGCCACGGGCAGGAGCCGTTGATTACCCGGAAAACCGGCATCTGTGGTGATGCACAGATCGCTAAAATCGGCGATCTGTACGTGATGTTTTACTTCGGTGCGTTCTGGAAACCGGGCGCTTTCGAGCGGTTTGCGTGTTCCTACGACCTCGTCAACTGGACCGACTGGCAGGGGGACGATCTGATTGCACCCTCGGAACCGTACGACAAAACTTACGCCCACAAACCGTGGGTCATCAAATGGAAAGGTGTCGTTTATCATTTCTACAATGCCGTTGGCGACCAGGGGCGCGTCATTGCCGTAGCTACTTCTAAAGACTTGGGCAAGAGTGTATTAGGGCAGTAAAAACAGTTTTTACTGTTTTTGCCGGTAGTTTCTCCTGAAAACCGAAGCCGTATAGAGTCATGACTTCTACAACTTTTCCAGCTATTTATGTCGTTGGTAACTATAAAGTTAATTTTATAACTAATTTATTAGTTATTTTGCGTTGAAAAACGAACTTTATATGGGAAAGGCGTTATACATCGGTTTCTGTCTACTAACCTACTGGTCAATCTATAGCCCCATTGAACTGCAAACAAAGCCATTGAGTTACGGATTCTATCAGGTTGGATTCAGGACTGAGCAACAGGTTGACAGCACCCGGAGCTATCAACCGGACAGGGGCATACCGTACCGACCATTGTCTATTCATATTTGGTACCCTGCCCGGAAAGCATCAACGGAGAATCTGATGCCTTACAGAACGTATATTGGGCTGGAAACGCAACGGGAAGGATTTGTCACTACCGATTCTAACCAGTTTCGTGCATTTTGTACCAATCTAGTGGGGGGATATCGCCAATACGCCACCACCTTTATGAAAAATCTCATCGTGAGGTAGATGATATTCTACTGGCACCGACGAAGGCGGTTTATAACGCAGCGCCGGTTAATAGAAAGTTTCCGGTGATCCTCTATGCACCTTCATTGAGCAAACCAGCCAATCAGAACCATATGGCCTGTGAGTACTTAGCCAGCCACGGCTATGTAGTCATTTCAGCCGCGTCAGCCGGGAAACATGGGCAAACAATGACCAAAGATACGGCGGGTATTATGGCTCAGGTTAGGGACTTGGAATACATCATGGCTCAGGCTTACCAACTCCCTGCTGTGGATACGTCCAGAGTAGGTACGTTTGGATTCAGTTGGGGAAGTATGGCTACTGTCATTTATCAGATGCGGAACCCGAACGTAAAAGCGTTGGCCTGCTGGGATGGTAGCACCGAGTACCAGGATTATGATCTAATCAAAACCGTTAGCGGCTACAACCCGGCCCAATTAACAGGGCCTTACCTGTATCTTTGCAATCAAAATGAAGACTGGTCTACTTTCCCTTTCTTTCGTTCGTTAGCCAACACCACCAAGCATTTATATCGGCTTAAGAAGCTAGAACATGCGGAATTTACGGCCTATTGGTCTTTCTACGCTTCCATCAAGCCGACTACCAATTACCAAACGGATAGTTACCGGGCCGTATGCCACTATACATTATCTTTTTTTGATGCTTATTTAAAGGATAATAAAAAAGCCAAAAGAGTGCTTCAGAATTCAAGTGAGGAAAATGGTTTCAGTTCTAAGACAATTGCTAAACTGTCGATTTAATGGGCTGATGGGGTAGGGGTCTCATCAGAATTCCATCTGCCGAAACCGCTGCTGATAGCAAACTACAGCCGAAGACTACCACGCCAAGCCACGCTTGCAGCAAAACCGGTGTTGGTGGTTGGTATCTATCTGTCTTTATTACTTGTTAAAGACATTTTGTTGGGTTTTTCATGTTTCAATACGAGGCCATTTCCATGCATAACGGATAATCAGGCAGAGAAGAACGACTTCTACAACAGCGCCAATCACCATGTGCAACCAAGCCTCTCCTGCCAAATTAAACAATATAAAGGGAATATTCACCGCAGCAGTAATGATATTTGTCCAGCGATTTACTTTAGCCGGCAGGGCAACAGAAAGGAAAATCATCAGTGCCGGAATTGTCACTAAGGAGAGTGCTGCCAAAAGAAATCCCTGCGTAATATCAAATTCGAACACCCTCCCTTTCAGAATATCCTCTATCTTACTTGGCATATATAAGTGGAAATAATCAAGATAGATAATTAGAAACATTAAACTCGTCCACAGCGTAGCAAGCTTCAGTTTCAGACTAACTTTGATGTCTTCCAGTGCATTTTGTGCTGTTATTTGTGTATTCATAAATTGTCAATTAAAAATTAAATCCGAAATGTAGCCCTGGTTCAGGCGTGTATTTTGGCCATTTATCATCTTTTTCTTTAAATCCATTGGGCATTTCCGTGTAAAAAGCACGACCAGCAATACCAAGAGAAGGTTCTATAAAAAACTTATCCTTTAAGAGTTTAATGTGATAGCCAACTCGATTAGTGTTGAATATAATGAAACCATTACCCACCTTATCACCGTTTTCATTCTTGAATGTTTGCCACATAGGCATTGCATGTACTGCTACGTAAAGACCTTTCCAAATATACCTTTGATAAGCTAGGCCAATTCCATACTCTCTTATATAACCCGGAAATTTCTCTTCAGGTGTTCCGTATGCTTTATTATAAAATGGGTTAATACCAAGAGGCCAAGCATGTTTCCAGGTTATTAGTTCAAGTGAAATTACGTCTTTTCCTGTAATCCGGTAGCCAACATTAAGCTGGGCAAAGCCGGGAGGGTTTGTAGAATCCAAATTACCTAATAAAAATATAGTGCTACCAACGAACCACCGTTTATACGTGCTGTCTGTTTTAGCATATTGCGCGTAGAGTTGGAGCGTGCTTGTCATCAAGAAGACAAAACCAATGAATAAAATTTTCTTTTGCATTTTCTTTTCTTTATGTGAAACGATACGGCAAAAATAGATTGGCGAGTTGCCACAACTCGTTCACTTAAGTTAAGAAATACACTTTAGCTCTTTTTTTTTAGGATTCCTGCTCTTAGCAGATCTTTGAACTTACCTCGTAAATTCAACTACCTGAGCACTCACAGTTATCGTTCTTCTGACAAAGAAAGGGGCAAAACCACTGACGTGTTCCTCTGTCATCACGTTGATTATGGCTTTGGAACCATTCAGCAAGTTGGCTTTCTTCATCATCGTTGAATATGCATTTTCGTACAATTGCCTTTTCTTCATACCTCCAATCGCCAATACATAAGACACTTCCGAACTTCCGCTTACCTGATCAATCACTTTGAAGTTGTTCCCACTTAAGTGTACCTGAGTGGCGTTTTGATTGTGGTTGGTAACAAGGGCGGTGCCGATGCCACATGAACTAAAAAATGCTGCGAGCAATAACAACACGGAATAAATGCCGATCTTTTTCATTGTAGTAATTATTTATTGTTATACATGTATTAAAACTTCAATCCGAAATGCAGGCCCGGCCACCGGTAAAGTACTTTTTCCACTTGTTGTCTGGTACTTTAAAACTTTCCGGCATGTTGGTGCTCATGGTACAGAAAGAGACCGCGATGGAAGGTTCTGTAAAACCATTTCTTGAACAGGGAGAGTTGCTGTTGGGAGTTTTATTCTGTTGGAAGGTATCCTGAAAACTTTTCGATCAGAAAGCTAAAAGTTAAACCCAAAATGAAGCCCTGGTTGAATAAAGTAGTTAGACCATTTTTTTTCTACTAATTTAAAAGTATCCGGAACATTAGTTCTTACTGGCCAATAACTACATCCAATCGCTGGTTCAAAAAAGAACCGGTTTTTAAAAAACTTAAACTGGTAGCCCAAATGGAAGTTCAGATATAACGTGTATCCATTTCCAATCTTTTTTTTATTCTCATCCAAATATTTTTCAAAAGCATTCAATGCATAAACGGATGTGTAGATTCCTTTCCACCAAAAATGCTGGTATCCTAATGTAGGTGCAAGTATGCGCGCATGTCCGGGATAGTTTCCTCCTGGTTTACGAAATGATGGTCCAAAAGGGATACCTATGGGCCAGGAATAAATGGACCTTTTAAATTCAAAGGAAACAACATCTTTAGGTGTTATCCTATAGCCAAAATTTATTTGAATATACTCAGGGTTATCTTTTTTATCAAGATTTCCTAGCATAAAGAGCGAACTTCCAACGTACCACCTTTTATAAGTACTATCTTGTTTGCCATATTGTGCATTGGCCTGTAAAATGCTTGCCAAAGCTATAGCAAGTCCAATCCATAAAATTTTCTTTTGCATTGCTTTCTTTTTATGTGAAGCGATACTGCAAAAGTAGATTGGCGAGTTGCCATAACTCGTTCACTTAAGTTAAGAAATACACTTTAGCTCTTTTTTTCAAGGATTCTTGCCCGTAGTCTGCTTAACGATTGCGGTTTGATCCCTAAATAGCTCGCTAATTGGTGTTGTGAAACACGTTGAATAAGGTCCGGTCTATTTTGCAGTAGGTTCAGGTATCGTTGCTCAGGTGAAGAAGTCTTGAACTCGTCAAAATTGATTTGTTGTTTGGCTAATAACTCTTCCGACAATAGTCTACACATTATGTCAAACTTTGGAAATTTACTGTTAACTTCTTCGCTCATGTCAGAATTTGAGACTAAAAGAATACTGTCTTCAATGCAACCAATGAAATATTCGGACGGCGTTTTACTTATTACACAATGGGGTGTCAAAGCTTCCATTTCTGTGTAGAAAGCGGTTGTTTTTTCGTCACCATCTATGATATAGTATTTCCGTATGCATCCTTTCAAAACAAAATAGAAATCTTGCGATTTCTGTCCTTCTTTGAGTAAAGTAGTTCCTTTCTTTACCGAGCGAAATAAGTCTAACGAAAGCAGCGCGTTTTTCTCGTCTTCTGTCAGAGAAACGTATTTTGATATAAAGTCAAATAGTATGTCTTTCATTGTTTTTATAGGTTGTTATGTTATTGCCTCCCGTTATACTTGCCACCAACTCGCCGATTGACGCACTTTCAATACCAAATACGCAATGCGTACTTGGTATTGGTGTAGAGCAAGCCTATTGAAAAATATACCCATACAGCCTACTTGGTCATCTCACCAATCACCCGTTTACTGAGACGACACCAATAGCCAGCGAGATCGGTTAAATATTGACTGAAAATCTCTCAAATTGACCTTTCACAAATCTAGGTTTTATCACCGTATTTTTGCCTGAGTTGGTGAGACAAATTAGGCTGATTGACTGCGTCCGCGTATCAACGCCAGACCAAAACGTACATCTGCAACGGGACGACCTTAAAAAAGCCGAGTGCCCCGGCGTGGTGGTATTTTGGGGTTAGCTAAAAAAAATACCGCATTCCCGCAGGTTTTTCCAATCTTTCGTACCTAATGCCATGTGTTCACTTTTAACGATACCGCCCGTTTGCAGGAGTCCGAACTGATTGCTGAGCTGAAAGCAGGCCGTGCGTCGGCTTTTCGGATGCTGGTCGAACGGCATCAGGACAAGGTCTACAACCTGGCGCTGGCGATCGTGCAGCATCCCGAAGAAGCGGAGGATATTGCCCAGGACGTATTTATTGAAGTGTACCAAACCATTCAGCATTTTCGGGAAGAGGCCAAACTGACGACCTGGCTGTATCGCATCACCACCACCAAAGCCCTGGCGCACCACCGGAAACGGAAGGCACAAAAGCGGTTTTCGGTCCTGACCAGTTTGTTTGGGCTGAACAACGAAGTGCTGCACGATCCGCCGGATTTCCACCATCCAGGGGTTTCGATGGAGCAGCAGGAGGAGATGCGCACCCTGTTTAAAGCCATTGACCAACTGGCTGATACGCAAAAAGTTGCCTTTATTTTGCATTACATCGACGAACAAAGCCACCGCGAAATTGCGGAGGTGATGCAGGTCAGTGTGTCGGCGGTCGAGTCGCTGCTGCACCGGGCCAAACAGAATCTTCGTAAACTGTTAGGCCCGTATTACAAAGAAAGAAATAACCCGTGACAATCATGAACACGAACGAAGAAGAGCAACAGTGGGAAGACCGGTTTCGGAAGTTGGGCCAGCTAAAGCCCGCCCAGCCCCGGCCTTTCTTTTATACCCGGCTGGAGGCCCGGCTGAAAAACCGAATGGACCAGTTGGAAGGATCGGTCCGTCTGCCGTGGTGGTTGCAACGCCCGGCCTACGCCTTCGGAACGCTCGGCATGCTGGTGGCACTCAACGTGTTGGTGGCACTCTGGCAGACCAGCTCCAGCCCACCCACGCCGGAACCCGATGCCGGAACCTACGAAGCGTTTGTACAGGATTATCAACTGGATCACCAAACCGTGTACGCCGATGAATGACCGGAATCGAGTTCGAATGCTGATCGGCATCATCATCGCGCTGGTGCTGCTCAACGCCGGTTTGCTGACCTGGATGTGGCTGGGTTCGCAGCGGCACCACCGGGAGGGCGACGGCCGGTCGTATCTTTCCAAAACCCTCGGTTTTTCGGAAGAGCAACGCACGAAATACCGGGCCATGCGGCAAAACCATTTCAAAACCATCCGGCCGTTGCTGGATTCGATGCGGCAGGAACGCCAGCGGTTTTTCCGGCAGGTCAACGATTCGACGCAGACCGATGCGCAGTTGACGCAACAGGCCCGGCAACTGGAAGAATACAGCGTTCGGCTGGACGTGCTGACCTTGCGGCATTTTCAGCAGGTGAGCGCCCTGTGTACGCCCGAACAACGGCAGAAATTACAGAAAGTCCTGGCCGATCGACCCGGTTTTGGCTCCTTCAGCGGATCGGGCTGGTCGGGAAAACACCGCTCGGATTCCAGCCGCCGGGACCGTTCCGAAAAATAAATTCTTTTTTGGTCCGCAGCCCGCAGGGTTTCCGGCCCATTGACATCTAAGCACTACAACTAAACAGCAATCGATCATGAAAAAAGGAATGTTCATTGCCCTGCTGCTGGCCGGGATGACGGTTTTCGAAAGTAACGCGCAGAACGGACAGGGGGGCGGACGCGGTCAGATGCAGGGAATGACGCAGGTGGAAGAAAGCGCACTACCCGCTCCGGTGATGGCGTATGTGAAAGATAAATACCCCGGCATGACGGTTCGGCGGATCATGAAAGACAAAGAAGACAACTATAATGTGGTCGTGGCGGCCGATACCACCCGGAAAATTGTGGTCTTCGACGCCAAGGGAACGTTCAAGGAAGAACGGGCCATGCGCGGTCGTCGGGGTGGAAACCGGTAAAATTCAAACAAACAGGCACAACAATGTGTCGTTGTCGTAATCCGGTTTCAGGATTACACTTCATCAAATTTTCAGTTCAGTCGTTCGCAGCGTTTGTCACCGCCCCGGGATTCCCGTGTGGTGACAAACCTGTGAAAATCCGCACTTACGCACTTGCACCATGAAGGTAAATTCTTTACGTTTTTTTCGTTTGCTTCCGGTTTTGGCTCTTTTGCTGATTTCGGGAACGTCGCTGTTCGCCCAGACCAACCAGTTGACCGGAAAATTTGCCGATGTCAACAACGGGGTTCTGATCGGTGTGCCGGTTATTCTGACGTCGCAGCAGGATACGACCCAGAAACAATATACCGTAACCGATACGAGTGGCGTCTTTACCTTCATGAACCTCAATCCGGCAGCCTATCGGCTGAAAGCCACCTACCTGGGGTTTACGGATTATGATAAAGTGATTACGGTTACTGAGTCTATCCAGAATCTGGGCACCATCACGCTGACCGAGGACGCCAAAACGCTCAAGGAAGTCGTGATCAAAGGGCAAATACCGCCCGCGCAGCAAAAAGGCGACACGCTTCAGTTGAATGCCGAAGCGTTTAAAGTCACCCGCGATGCCACCACGGAAGACCTGATCAAGAAAATGCCGGGGATTACGGTGGAAAACGGAACTGTAAAAGCCCAGGGCGAGGATGTGCAGCAGGTGCTGGTGGATGGCAAAATCTTTTTTGGCGACGATCCGAGCATTGCCCTCCGCAACCTCCCGGCCGAAGTAGTCGATAAAATCGAAATTTTCGACCGCATGAGCGACCAGTCGCAGTTTACCGGTTTTAACGACGGTCAAACGTCGAAAACCATCAACATCGTGACGCGGGGTGACCGGCAGAACGGCGTATTTGGTCGGGTGTATGCTGGCTACGGAACGGACGATACGTATTCGGCGGGCGGAAATGTCAACTTCTTCAACGGTGCCCGGCGGTTTTCCATCGTTGGGCTGAGCAACAACATCAACCAGCAAAACTTCTCCTCGCAGGATTTGACCGGCGTCGCCAGCAGCAACAGTGGAGGAGGTGGTGGCGGTGGCCGGGGTGGAAACCGGGGCGGTGGTGGAAACCGCGGTGGCGGAGGAGGAGGTGGTGGCAACGACAGCTTCCTGGTGGGTCAGCAGAGCGGGATCAACAAAACGAACTCCATCGGGCTCAATTTTTCCGACGACTGGGGCAAGCACGTCACCATTCGGGGAAGTTATTTTTTCAACAACAGCAACAATGCCAACTCCCAGACGGTTTTTCGCCGGTATACGCTGACCGAAAATGCCAGCCAGAATTACCTGGAAAACAGCAATACCCGCAGCGAAAACTATAACCACCGGCTGGATTTTCGGCTCGAATACACGATCAATTCCAACAACTCGCTGCTGATTACGCCCCGGCTGCGGTGGCAAAATAACAGTTCGTCGAGCAGCACGCAGGGGATTACGTACCTGGCTGGCGACAGCACCTCCCAAAACCAGACGCTGGGCAACAACTTCAACCCGGTTTTGCCCCCCGACAGCCTGTTGCTGAACCGGAGCAATACCGACAACATTAGCCGAACCAGGGCGTTCAACTTCAGCAACAACATTCTGTTCCGGCACCGGTTTGCCAAACGCGGACGGTCGCTGTCCCTGAATTTTGGCACCCAGATCAGCACGCAGGACCGGGACAATTCGCAGTTGTCGCTGAATGAATATTTTACGGGAGCAACGCCGGATCAGCGCATTGATCAGTTAACGACTAACCATACACCGAGTTATCAAAATTCGCTCAATGCGGCTTTTACGGAACCGCTGAGCAAGCTGAGTCAGTTGCAGATCAATTATACGACGACCTACCGCTATAGCGACGCGACCCGACGGACCAACCGCTACAATCCGGCCACGCAACGCTACGACCAGTTGGATTCGCTGTTGTCGAACACGTTTCAGAACGATTATTTTACGAACCAGGCGGGCGTGGGCTACAATTACCGGTCACCGAAAATGGGGCTGAACGTCAACCTGAACTACCAGCGGGCGGACCTGCTCAGCGACCAGACATTCCCGATCAACAACGACGTTCGGGCGCATTTCAACAACCTGCTGCCATCGGCGATGCTGGATCTGAAACTGTCGACCGACAGCCGCGTCCGGTTATTTTACCGCACCAACACGCAGGCACCGGGGGTCACGCAGCTCCAGAATGTGCTCGATAACTCCAATCCGCTGTTTCTGACCACCGGAAATCCGGATTTGAAGCAGTCGTATAGCCACAACGTGTCGGTTCGGTATCAACTCACCAAACCGGTCAAAGGCCGCAGCCTGTTTGTGTTTGTTAACATGGGTTCGACCAACGACTACATCGGAACATCCACCGTCATCAGCAACGGAGCCGCCACCTTGCCCGACGGCACGACGCTGGGGCAGGGCGTTCAGTTGACCCGCCCGGTTAACCTGAGCGGTTTGTGGAACCTTCGCACGTTTGTTACCTACAGCACCCCGCTCAAATTCATCAAGAGTAACATCAGCATCAACGCCGGAAACAGCTACGGAACGTCGCCGAGTCTGATCAACAACCAGATCAACAACGCTAGTACGACCACCTGGTCGCAGGGTGTCAATCTGAGCAGCAACATCAGCCAGAAGCTGGACTTTTCGTTTTCGTATTCGGGTAACTTCAACGATGTGAAATATTCGCTTCAGGAACAGAACAACAACAAATATTATTTTCAGGTGCTGAGTGGGCGCATCAACTGGATATTCGGGCCGGGTCTGGTGTTGCAGTCCGACATTTCGAATCAGAAGTACACCGGTTTCAACGGCAGTGTCAATCAGCAGTATACGCTCTGGAATGCCGCCGTTGGCAAGAAATTCCTGAAAGACCAGCGGGGCGAACTCCGGTTGTCGGTTTTCGACTTGCTGAAGCAGAACAATAGTTTGAATGTAACGCAAACCGATACGTATGTGGAAAACAGCCGGGCGCAGGTGTTGCAACGGTATTTTATGCTGACGTTCACCTACAACCTGCGCCAGTTTAAAGCTTCAGCCTCTCCGGCGCGCGGCACCGACCGGCCCGACGGCCAGAACTGGCGCAATGGTGGCGGAGGAGGGGGACGGTTCCCCGGCGGTGGCCGTCCGGGTGGTCCGGGGAATAATTGATTAGTTTGCCCCCGCTTTCGTTGACGCCCGGATCACCAGCCGGGTGGGAATTTTCACGGAGTCGGCCGTGAGGTGATGGGGTTTTCCTTCGATCAGGTCGATCAGTCGCCCGGCGGCCACCTGACCAATTTCCAGGGCCGGTTGCTCAACGGTTGTCATGGGCGGGTCCAGCAAATCGGCTACGGTGATGTTGGTAAAACCGATCAAGGCTATTTCTTTGGGAATCAGGATGCTTCGTGTCTTCAGAGCTGTCAGACAGCCGATGGCGAGCCGGTCACTGGCCGCAAAAAACGCGTCCGGTTTTTGATGCAGCAGATCATCGACAATCGGTTCTACCTCGTTCGGGCCGAAACCGGCGTGTCGCACCAGCTTCTCTTCATACGGAATGCCGTAGTGTTCCAGTGCCGCCCGATACCCCGCCAGCCGTTCCTGCGCAATGGAGATCGTGGCCGGAATGGCGACGTGCGCAATCCGCCGACGTCCCGACTGGATCAGGTGTTCCGTGGCGGCATAGGCTCCCGCAAAATTATCCGCCGTTACACTCGGCACCTCCAGGTCTTTCGACACGCGGTCGAACAACACAATGGGTAGTTTTTTCTCCTGAAGCTGACGCAGATAGGCGACGTTGCAGGTGTTGCTCGAGAGCGAAATGAGAAGGCCGTCGGCCTTGCGGGCCACCACCTGCTGCACCGTGGCCAGCTCCCGTTCGTAGGATTCGTGACTTTGAAAAATGCTAACGTGATAGCCCCGGTTGTAGGCAATGGCTTCGATGCCGTTGATGACCTGCGAGAAAAAGAGGTTGGCAATCTGGGGAACCACGACGCCGATGACCCGGCTGCGGTTTTCTTTCAGGCTCAGCGCAATGGGATTGGGGCGGTACTGAAGCCGCTCGGCATACTCGACAACCAGCCGCTTGGTTTCGGCGTTGATTTCGTAGCTGTCCCGCAGCGCCCGCGATACCGTCGAGGTCGAGAGATTCAAGGCGCGGGCAATATCTTTGATGGTTATGGTGTCCAAGGTAATTATTGGTAAAATTCAAAAAAACAACCCAGCACTTTTTCAAAGAAACCAACTTCCGGCAACGTTCCCGGTAACGATTGCGTGAATAAATATGCGGTAAAATTTTAAAATAAAAAACATCCTGCCTAACCTTAGTGTAATAATCCAACTATTCCGGCTATTTCCCCGTTTGCTTCCATTCTGCGAAAAAGCTAATTTTTAATAGTACGCTGGCTGCATCGGCCATCCGATTGATTTTCTCTGTAAACAAGCAATTCACCTATAACGATTCTCGACGATTATGAATGTTCAGCAGATGGAAATAACGGCCTCGCATCCCTTGGCGTTGCCCGTTGGCGTAACCCTGGATCGGTACATCATGCACCGGCAAACGGCGTTCCCGTACGCAACCGGTGAACTCTCGCAATTATTACGCGACATTGCGCTGGCGGGCAAAATCATTCATCGAGAAGTCAACCGGGCGGGTTTGATCGACCTCACCGGCGGTATGGGCATTCAGAACGTGCAGGGCGAAAGCCAGCAGAAACTCGACATGATTGCCAACATCCGGTTCAGCCGCGCCTTGAAAAACGGGGGTGAAGCCTGCGCGATCATTTCGGAAGAAGAGGAAGAAATTATTTATACCGGAAACAACCACGCCAAATACGTCGTGGCCATGGACCCCCTCGACGGCTCCTCCAACATCGACGTCAACGTGTCCATCGGCACCATCTTTTCCATTTACCGGCGCGTAACGCCCATCGGCACGCAGCCCACGATGGCGGATTTTTTGCAGGGCGGTCGCCGGCAGGTGGCGGCCGGCTACATTCTCTACGGTTCTTCAACAATTCTGGTCTACAGCACCGGACATAACGCCAACGGATTCACCTACGACGCGTCGCTGGGTGAGTTTATTCTGTCCCATCCCGACATACAAAGTCCGGCCGATGGGCAGATTTATTCCTGCAACGACGGCAATCTGGACGACTACGAATCGGGTGTGCAAGGCTATCTGACCGCGTGCCGCCGGAAAAAATACACCGCCCGCTACATCGGTTCGCTCGTCGCCGACTTCCACCGGAATCTGCTCAAAGGCGGTATTTACCTGTATCCGCCGACCCAAAAGAACCCCGATGGCAAACTTCGGCTGTTGTATGAAGCTTTCCCGCTGGCTTTTCTGGCCGAAATGACGGGCTGCGTCGCCACCACCGGCCAGCAATCCATTCTCGATATTAAACCGGATAGTTTTCACCAGCGTACCCCGCTCTACATCGGGTCGCCGGTGATGGTGGAAAATCTGGTCGGATTTCTGGCATAAACCGCTCCTGCCCGGCTGGTTTGGAACGTTCAGCGTTTTCCGGGATTCCCTATAAACTTTCAACCGGATTCCGGGTTAGGAGTGTATAGGGACTCTTTATTTCCAGAACGTTGCATGATGGAAGACCACAACTCCTCTGAATTGACCGAGGACGAAAAGAAACTGTTCGAAGATCTGATGCCGGAAGATCTGGACGAAATCCTCGATACGGGCGTCAACCGGCGTCATTTTTTGAAATTGATGGGGCTGGCCGGTGGCGGCATTCTGGCCTGGCAGTCTGCCGCTGCCGAGCAGGTTTTTACCCGATCTCCGAGCGGGCCACTGTCGGATGAACTTTCGTCGGTAACCATCGAAAACGGCGTTGCGGTCTCGTTCAAAGTCAACGGGACGGCCCGAAAGCTGACGGTTGATTCCCGCATGACGTTGCTCGATACGCTCCGCGAACGACTGGAACTCACCGGGTCTAAAAAAGGCTGTGACCACGGCCAATGCGGTGCCTGCACGGTTATCGTGGACGGACGCCGGGTGTTGTCCTGCCTGACCCTGGCCGCAACCTGCGAAGGCCGGTCGGTTCAAACCATCGAAGGCCTGGCCAGCGGAAACCCCGGAGTGCCGGATCGTCTCCACCCGATGCAGACTGCTTTTCTCAAACACGACGGTTTTCAGTGCGGTTTCTGTACGCCCGGGCAGATTTGCTCGGCGGTGGCCCTGCTCGATGAAGCCAAAAAGGGAGACGCCAGTTACGTCACGGAATCGATTCGCTCCAAACCGGAGCCGGTTCAGCTTTCCAACGAAGAAATCCGGGAGCGGATGTCGGGGAATCTGTGCCGCTGTGGGGCGTACCCCAACATTGTGGCTGCGATTCAGGAAGTGCACAGCGGAAAACCGGTGGAACAAACCTGGCAGTTGATCGGCTAATCGGACAAACCCCGCACCCATGAGACCTTTTAAATTTACGACCGTTTCTGATATTTCTTCGGCAACCAAAAGTGTGGCCGGAAAACCCAACGCCCGGTTTCTGGCGGGTGGAACCAACCTGCTGGACCTGATGAAGGAAGATGTGGAGCGGCCCGAAGAGCTGATCGACATCACCCGGCTCAACCTTACCCAGATCAAACCGCTCACCGATGGCGCCAATAAAGGCGGTGTTTCCATCGGGGCGTTGGGGAAAAATACCGACGCAGCCAATCATCCGCTGATCCGTCAACACTATCCGCTGCTCGCACAGGCGATTCTGGCGGGGGCGTCCGGGCAGATTCGGAACATGGCCACCAACGGCGGCAATCTTCTGCAACGAACCCGTTGTCCATATTTCTACGATGTGGCCATGCCCTGCAACAAACGCGAACCGGGCGAACAGCCAGGGTGTGGTGCCCTTGAAGGCATCAACCGGATGCACGCCATCTTCGGCTGGTCCGAAAAATGCGTTGCCGTTCATCCATCGGATATGGCCGTTGCGCTGGCGGCACTGGATGCCGTGGTTAAAGTTCGGAGTGCCAGCGGACCGGAGCGGATCATTGCGTTGGCGGATTTTCACCGCCTGCCGGAAGACCGCCCCGAGATCGACACGAACCTCCGGCCGGGCGAGCTGATCACGGCCATTGAACTGCCCAAAAACCGTTTTGCCGAAAAATCCTACTACCTGAAAGTCCGCGACCGGTCTTCGTATGCCTTCGCCCTGATTTCAGTCGCGGCCGCACTGGAACTGGACGGCAACCGGATCGTGCAGGCCCGGATCGCCCTGGGCGGGGTGGCCCACAAGCCCTGGCGGGCGTTGAAAGCCGAACAACTCCTGGTGGGTCAGGAAGCTACTGAAGCGAATTTTAAACGGGCCGCCGATGCCGAAATGGCGGATGCCAAACCGCTGGAACACAATGCGTTTAAGGTGGAACTCGGCAAGCGGAGTATGGTCCGGGCGTTGCAAGTGGCCTTCACCGGAAACCGGTCCTGATCGTATACTGAATTAATTTCATGCAGGAGAAAAACAAAGTGACCGGTACGCCGGTCAGTCGCATCGACGGAATTCTGAAAGTGACGGGAAAAGCCGCCTATGCGACTGATTATCCGGTGAAGAACATCGCCTACGCCGTCCTTTTTAAAAGCACGATTGCTGCCGGAACAATTCGCTCGCTCGACACCGGCCCGGCGGAAAAGTCGCCCGGTGTGTTGGCAGTGATTACCCATAAAAATGCGCCGAAACTCAAAACCGATGGCGGTATTCGGGGCGGAGCGTTACTGCAAAGCCCGAAAATCGAGTTTCATGGACAGCACATCGGACTGGTGGTGGCGGAAACCTACGAACAGGCCCGGCACGCGGCCCGTCTGGTAAAGGTGGAGTACGACAAAAGCGAAGCAAAGGTTGATTTTGAGAAGCTTTCGAAGGAAGCCGTGTTGCCAAAAGACAAAGAGAAGGCCGACGCGAAGCGGGGCGACGCCAAAGCGGCTTTGCAGAACGCGGAATTCAAAGTGGAAGCGGTCTATGGAACGCCCATCGAACACCACCACCCGCTGGAACCCCATTCCACCATTGCCGAATGGCAGGGTGAGAACGTGGTTCTCTACAACAGTTCGCAGATCGTAAACGGCGCGCAAATGGCGGCTGCGGCTACCCTCAACATCAAACCGGAAAATGTCCGAATCGTTTCGCCGTACATCGGCGGGGGTTTTGGGTCGAAGGGCGGCCAATGGGCCAATCTGGTGCTGACGGCGGTGGCGGCCAAAGTGGTAAACCGTCCGGTCAAACTCGCGCTGACCCGCCAGCAGATGGTGAACTCGGTGGGCTTGCGGCAACAAAACCACCAGAAAGTAAGTCTGGCGGCCACCAAAGACGGGAAGCTGACGGCACTCGCCCACGAAACCACCACCCATTGCGCCATCGAAAACGAATTTGTGGAACCGTGTGGCGACTGCTCGAAAATCATGTACGAGGTTCCCAACTCGCTGATTACCTACCGGGTGGTTCCGATGAATCTGATTCTGCCGACCTATACGCGCGGTCCGGGGAAATCCACGGGTAGTTTTGCGTTGGAGTCGGCCATGGACGAACTGGCGTATCAGCTCAAAATGGACCCCATTGAATTTCGGCTGAAAAACGAGCCGACGCGCGATCCATCCAATGGCAAGCCCTGGTCGTCGCGCACGACGGTGCAGTGTTTGCAGGAAGGAGCCAAAGCGTTTGGCTGGGAAAAACGCAAGGCCGAACCGCGTCAGAATCAGCAGGGTAATTTTCTCATCGGACACGGCGTCGCCTGCGGAACCTACCCGGCCCACCAACGGCCGAGTTCGGCGCGGGTATCACTCAACCGCAAAGGCAATGCCATCATGGCCCGCGTTGAACTGGCCGCTGCGGATCTGGGAACGGGAACGCATACGATTCTGGCCCAAACGGCGGCCGATGCGCTGGGTCTGCCGCTGAATCAAATTACCGTAAAGCTGGGCGACTCGGATTTGCCGCCTGCCGCCGGTTCGGTGGGCTCGGTGGGCGCGTCCAGTTATGCCAATGCCGTGCATGATGCCTGCGTAAAACTAACGGACGAACTGATGGCCAAATCCGGGAAACAGTTTTTGGTCCGCCCGACGGCTGCGCAATTGATGGTGTCTGAAAACGTAGCTGATTATCAGACCCGGGTCGATGCCAAACCGCCCGCCAATGCCGATCAATACTCGTCCCACAGCTTCAATGCCAATTTTGCCGAAGTGCGGGTCGACATTGCCACCGGCATGGTGCGGGTGACGCGTTTTCTGGCCGTAACCGGTGCCGGTAAAATCCTGAATCCCAAAACCGCCCGCTCCCAGATCATTGGCGGCAATGTCTGGGGCATCGGGATGGCATTAACCGAAGAGTCGGTGGTCGATCCACGCTGGGGGAATTTTGTCACCCGCTCGTTCGGGGATTATCACGTTCCGGCTAACCTGGATATCGGAGCGATGGAAGCGATCTTTATCCGGGAAGACGACCGGGCTTCCAATGCACTGGGCGTGAAGGGAATTGGCGAGGTCGGTATTGTTGGCGTGGCTGCGGCCGTGGCCAATGCGGTTTTCAACGCTACTGGTAAGCGCGTCCGGGAACTGCCGATTACGCCGGATAAACTCCTGTAAACTTCGTTGTTTCCAGAAACCGCGAAGCTCAGGGCCTAACCGGCTGAACGGGTTCCGTAATGGGGTTAATCAGGGGAATCCGAACGGTAAATGTGTTTTCGGCGTCACTGACCTCCGGCGTAGGCTGGTTGAGTTTCTGGTACTGCGCCAGAATGGTCGAAAGGCCGACCCCGTTGGAAAGAACCGACGTCCGTTTGCGTTGGAGGTTGTTTTTCAGCACCAGATACCCCGACTCATCCGTGAGAATGTCGATTCGCAACGGTTTCGTGACCAGAATCACGTTGTGCTTGACGGCGTTTTCGACCAGCAACTGAAGCGTCAGCGAGGGCAGCAGCCACGAGGAGTAGGCCGGATCAATCTGCACAGCTACCGTCAAGCCCGCGCCGTACCGGGTTTTGAGCAAGTGGGCATACGACTGAATGAAACCGAGTTCACTTTCCAGCGTCGTCAGGGATTGCTCATTGGCTTTCAGCAGATACCGGTACACCTGACTCAACTGGTCGACAAACTGGCTGGCCCGCTGCGGTTGCTCGTCGATAAGCGACGACAGCGAGTTGAGGCTGTTGAACAGAAAATGGGGATTTACCTGCGCCTGCAACGCCCGAAGCTGAACGTCAGTTTTTTCCTGCTCCAGTCGCCGAACGGCCAGTTCAGTTTCCAGCCTTTGCTGAATCAGTTGCTCCGCCCGGCGCGTTTGTTCAACGGCTTCGGCTACGGCAAGCTGCCGCTGGCGAAATACGAGACACAGCGAAAAGCAAAGCAGTTGCAGGATGCGGCTGGCCCCCAGAATCCGGATGTGGACCTGAACATCGGCGGGATCGGTTGACAGCGGCAAGGGATAACCGGTGTAATAAAACAGGTTGTTGCCCTCATTGACCAGCAGCAACACACTACCAAAGACGAAAAGACCGCCTACCGCATCGCGCCGGCGAGACGCAATCCAGGCACCCACCAGGCTGGTGCTCATTAGCAACCCAAAGTAAATGATCGTCATAAACCGCCCCGGTGGCGACATGTGCCAGTGTTCCTTCAGCAGCATCATACCGACTTCCGCCACCAGAAATAACCCCAGCCCGAATTGTGCCCACCGCAGCCAGCGTGTTAGCCGGAGCGGAGCCTGCGCCAAATTGAAAAGACCATACACCAGCCCCAGATAAAGGATGCGGCTCAGGCCATACTCGGCTACATAAACCGCCATGTTTTGCGATTCGCTCAGGGGAATGTCCTCGCCGGAGAGTCGGTTAAAGACCGAATGGGAGAACCAGATCAGGGTTTGCAGGGTAAACAAACCGTAGACCCAGTCCCGGAAAAAACTCCACTGAACGGCATTCAGGACCAGGATGGACCCCACCGAGCCCAGATAAATAAACAGCACTGCCTCGCCGGACATACAAAAACGAAGACGGAATGACGCTCGTCGTCACGAAGATACGGATTGATTCAACTCAACCGAACGTTCACGGATTGTTTCCAAACGGGTCGAGTAGGGGTGAGACCGGTTTTATTTGGATTCAATGGCGGTACTGATAAGGAGCCGTCCGGTCTTTTTGGGGAATGATAATATCCTATACATTGCCGAGAAAATGATATAGGGATGGCTGGTTTTTTTAGCCTTATTTTGAGATTAGGTATAGCATATAGCCATAGTGTACTCAAATTTCAGTCAATGTTCTGTTTTTGAATACGATAACGACCTGAAAGAAACCCTTTTCCATGAAAAAGCGACTGATTCCGGTATTTGTTTTAGGGGCTCTGTTTTTCGGACAGCCACTGGTTTTTGCCCAATATCCCACCATTCCGGCGGATGTTCAAAAGCAAAGTGACGAATTACTCAGGGAAGCCAACCGGCAATCCAACATCGCCTGGCAAAAAGCCCTGCCGATTATTGAGAAAGAAGCCAAAGAGGGAAAACCGTACATTCCCTGGGCCGCCCGACCCGTCGATTTGCCCCAGGCCAGCATCCCGGCTTTTCCGGGTGCCGAGGGCGGAGGAGCTTTCACGTTTGGTGGACGGGGCGGCAAGGTGTATGTGGTGACCAGTTTGGAAGATCAGGGGCCCGGCACGCTGCGGGACGCCTGTGAGCAGGGGGGGGCGCGAACCATCGTTTTCAACGTTGCCGGAATTATTAAACTGAAAACACCCCTGATTATCAGGGCACCGTATATTACGATTGCGGGCCAGACGGCACCGGGCGACGGGATTTGCGTGGCCGGCGAATCGGTCTGGATCAACACGCACGATGTCGTGATTCGGTACATGCGCTTCCGGCGGGGCGAAACCTACGTGGGGCGTCGCGACGATTCCATTGGCGGCAACCCGATTGGCAACATCATGATTGACCACGTTTCGGCGAGCTGGGGGCTGGACGAAAACATGTCTATGTACCGCCATATGTACAACGACAGCACCGGGAAGGCGGCCGAAGACAAGTTGCCGACGGTCAACATCACCATTCAGAACTCGATTTTCTCCGAAGCACTGGACACCTGGAACCACTCGTTTGGCAGCACGCTCGGGGGCGAAAATTGTACGTTCATGCGCAACCTCTGGGCCGATAATGCGGGGCGGAATCCGTCGATTGGCTGGTATGGAATCTTCAACTTTGCCAACAACGTGATCTTCAACTGGGTGCATCGGTCCACCGACGGGGGCGACTACCGCGCGATGTACAACATGATCAACAACTACTACAAACCCGGTCCGCAAACGCCGAAGGATTCGCCCATTGCCCACCGGATTTTGAAACCCGAAGCGGGGCGGAGCAAGCTGGGGTATCTGACCTTTGGCCGGGCGTATGTCAACGGGAACATTGTGGAAGGAAACGACAAAGTCACGAAAGACAACTGGGACGGCGGGGTTCAGGTGGAAGATCTGGCGAATGCCGGAAAATACACGGCCAGTATGAAATGGGACAAACCGCTTCCCATGCCCGAAATCACCCTGTTGCCGACGGCGAAAGCCTATGACTACGTGCTGGCCAACGCCGGAGCAACGCTGCCCAAACGCGACCCCGTCGATGTTCGGGTGGTGGAACAGGTCAGAACCGGCAAAATTACGTACAAAGAAGGCGTGAAACTGCCCGAAACGCAGTTCAAACACCGGCGTCTGCCCATCGATTCCTACAAAAATGGTATCATTACCGACATCAGCCAAGTGGGCGGTTATCCCGAATACACCGGAAAACCGTACCTTGATACGGATAAAGACGGTATGCCGGACGAGTGGGAAACCAAAAACGGCCTGAACCCGAAAGACGCGTCGGATGCCAGCCTGGACAAAAACAAGGATGGCTACACGAGCATCGAAGACTATTTGAATAGCGTCGTTCCGGTGCAGCAGGTACGGCCAAGAACGTAAAGAATGCCCCCAACCCCCTAAAGGGGGCTTTGAGAATCCGGATTTATATAGCCCCCTTTAGGGGGTTGGGGGCAAAATTCCAATACCGTGTATAAACCCAGCCTTTTCATCGCTCTTTTTTCCCTTCTCTTCGCCTTTGGGCGAATCGGAGCGGTGTGCGCGCAGGGGTCGAAACCGGTTAAAAAACAGCCGGTTTCACTGGGACCACAAGGGCGGTTGGTTTACGAGGCTGACGAACGCGGAAACCGCCTTCCTGATTTTTCGTATTGCGGATATCAGGCTGGTGAACAGGCTATTCCAAACGTTGAAACAAAAGTCGTCGTACCGTTCCGAAAAGACGATGCCACCCGGCGAATCCAGGCTGCCATTGATTATGTAAGCAGATTGCCGGTCAATGCGACCGGTTTTCGCGGGGCGGTTTTGCTCGAAAAAGGCGTCCATGAAGTGTCGGGCCATTTGAAAATAACCGCTTCGGGCGTCGTGCTGCGGGGGAGCGGCATGGGAACCGGTGGAACGACGATTTTGGGAACGAGTTTCAGTCGCGATAACCTGCTGACGATTTCCGGGAAAAACGATCGCAAAACCGCCGAAACCGTTGCTCTTTCCGATGGGTACGTTCCGGTCAACGCACAGAAAATGCGCGTTGAAAAACCGGCGGCTTTTAAGGTCGGCGACTTCGTACAGATTCGACGGCCCTCCACTAAAGAATGGATTCAGCAACTGGGAACGGATCATTTCGGGGGGGGCATCACGTCGCTGGGCTGGAAACCGGGTCAACGCGATCTGGTTTGGGACCGGCAGATTACGGCAGTCAACGGTTCCGAAATTACCCTCGATGCGCCCCTGACTACGGCACTGGATTCGGCTTTTGGCGGAGGAACGATAGCTCGCTACACCTGGCCCGGACGGATTGCGCAGACGGGCGTCGAAAACCTGCAATTCGTCTCCTCGTACGACAAAGCCAATCCGAAAGACGAGGACCACCGCTGGATGGCGATTGTCATCGAAAATGTACAGGATGCCTGGGTGCGGCAGGTGGTTTTTCGGCATTTCGCCGGTTCCGCCGTCTTCGTTCACGAAACCGCCAAACGCATTACGGTGGAAGATTGCCAGTCGCTGGAACCGGTTTCGGAAATCGGGGGCGAACGGCGGAATACGATTCTGGTTCGGGGCCAACAGGTTCTGTGCCAGCGGCTTTATTCCGAACACGGCTACCATGATTTTGCGGTCGGCTATTGCAGTGCCGGGCCGAATGCGTTTGTGCAATGTGAGTCGCATTTGCCCTTCAGTTTTAGCGGCAGCGTCGATAGCTGGGCGTCGGGCGTGTTGTTCGACCTTGTCAATATTGACGGGAACGCGTTACGGTTTTCCAATCTGGGGCAGGACGGACAAGGCGCGGGCTGGAATGCCGCCAACAGCGTTTTCTGGCAATGCACAGCCGCGCGGGTCGATTGTTACCAGCCGCCCACGGCCCAAAACTGGGCGTTTGGCACCTGGGCGCAGTTTGCCGGAGACGGTTTTTGGGACATGTCGAACGAGCACATTCAGCCCCGGAGTCTATATTACGCCCAACTCAAAGACCGGCTGGGTGACGGCATTTTGGCCCGAATCATTCTGCTGCCGGTCGAATCCGAAGCGTCCAGCAGCCCAAAGGTGGAAGTGGCCGCAACCCTAACCAAACAAGCCGTGAATCCGGCTCCGACATTGTACGATTTTATCACGGCAGCCAGCCAACGGCAACCCATTCCGACGGCTACGAAAGCAAAGTCAATCGACGCCATTGGCCTATCGAAAGAAACCGCGATTGCCAAAGCCGAGCCGATGCAGATTCAGCAGGGAAAACTGGTTCGCGGAAGTACGTTGGTCGCTGGTCGGCGGCAGGAAGTGCCCTGGTGGAACGGTAGCGCGCGGCCCCACGGACTGGCGAATGCCAAACCGCACATCACCCGCTTCGTGCCGGGCATGACGGGCCGTGGCCTGACGGATGATCTGGCGATTATGACGGATTCCATGAAGGCCGAAAATACCGTGGCCATCGACCACAATTACGGACTTTGGTACGACCGTCGGCGCGACGATCACGAACGCATTCGGCGGATGGACGGCGAGGTGTGGCCGCCTTTCTACGAACTGCCGTTTGCCCGCAGCGGCAAAGAAACCGCCTGGGATGGACTCAGTAAATACGATTTGACGAAATACAACCACTGGTACTGGAGCCGACTGAAGCAGTTTGCCGATCTGGCCGATCAGAAAGGGCTGACGCTGATACACGAGAACTATTTCCAGCACAACATCATCGAAGCGGGTGCCCACTACGCCGATTTTCCCTGGCGACCTGTCAACAACATCAACCAGACCGGTTTTCCGGAACCAGCTCCTTATGCGGGTGACAAGCGGATTTTTATGGCCGAACAGTTTTACGACGTCTCACACCCCGTTCGACGGGCCTTGCACCGGGCCTACATTCGCCAATGCCTGAACAATTTCGCGGGCCATTCGGGGGTCATTCAGCTCATCGGGGCCGAATTTACCGGGCCGTTGCCGTTTGTGCAGTTCTGGATCGATACCATCAGCGAATGGGAAAAGGAAACCGGCCAGAAAGCCGTTGTCGGTTTGAGCACGACCAAAGACGTTCAGGACGCGATTCTGGCGGATACCAAACGAGCGTCGGTGATTGATCTGGTGGACATCCGGTACTGGCATTACCAGGCCGACGGCACGGTTTACGCCCCCGCTGGCGGTCAGAATCTGGCCCCCCGGCAACACGCCCGCTTGCTGCATCCGAAAAAAAGTTCGTTCGAACAGGTCTACCGGGCGGTTCGGGACTACCGCCGGAAATTTCCAGACAAGGCCGTCACCTATGCGGCAGACAATGCCGATGCCCTGGCCTGGGCGGTTTTGCTGGCGGGCGGCTCCATGCCGAATCTTCCGGTGGTGGCCGACCCGCAGTTTTTGGCGGATGTCGCTCAGATGCAACCTGTTGACGTACCGCAGAAACCGGCCGGTCAGTGGGCGATGGGCAACGAAAAAACCGGCTATATCCTCTATACCGAATCGGCGGGGGCGGTTCAGCTCGACCTGACCAAAGCCGCCGGTTCTTTTTCAGTACATTCCATACACCCGAAAACCGGTCAGATCGTGAAATCAAAAGAAGGAATCAAGGGGGGAAGTGTGGTCAGTCTGAGCAAAGCGACAGAAGGCGCGGAAGTGATCTGGGTTAAAAAGAACAAGGGATTATGAAAAGTAAAATAGCCCCCAACCCCCTAAAGGGGGCTTTAAAAGCCGACTTTTTTAAAGTCCCCTTTAGGGGGTTGGGGGCTATTTTACTTTTCCTCACCCACGTTCACGCGCAGGACACGGTGCGCTACGTGGGGCAAACGCTTTCCAACGTCGATTACCACCACGGGCAGTTGAGTCCGGCGGTGGGTGTGCATAACATGCAGGTGTTTCGTGCGAACCGCGAGCACCCGGAGTTGGCCGGGGGCACCCACTGGACGTACAACCACGCGCCCATGCTGGCCTACTGGAATAGCACGTTTTACCTGCAATACCTCAGCAATCCGGTGGGCGAACACGAACCGCCGGGCCAAACGCTGCTGCTGACCTCGAAAGACGGTTATAACTGGACGAAACCCACGATTCTTTTTCCGCCGTATAAACTGCCGGATGGCTGGAAAAAACCGGGTCGTCCCGAGGTGGCGAAAGATCTGTACGCGGTGATGCACCAACGCATGGGCTTCTTCGTGGCGAAAAACAAAAGGCTGCTGACCCTGGCTTTTTACGGCATTGTGATGGGGCCGAAAGACGATCCGAACGATGGCAACGGCATTGGCCGCGTGGTTCGGGAAATCTACGCCGATGGGAAATTTGGACCGATTTATTTCATCCGGAATAATGCGTCATGGGACAAAACCAAATCGGCCTACCCGTTCTATACCAGCTCGAAAGACAAAGGGTTTGTGGAAGCCTGTAACGAACTGCTGGCCAACACGCTGATGATGCAGCAATGGGTTGAAGAAGCCGACCGCAACGACCCGCTGGTTACGCTCAAAAAAGAAGTGAAAGCCTTCAGTTATTACCATTTGCCGGACAAGCGCGTCGTGGGATTGTGGAAACACGCACTGACCACCATCAGCCCGGACGAGGGGCAAACCTGGTTGTATAATCCGCTGCGGGCACCCGGTTTTGTGAACAGCAACGCCAAAATCTGGGGGCAGAAAACGACGGATGGGCAATACGCGACGGTCTACAATCCCTCGGAATTTCGCTGGCCGCTGGCGGTTTCGACCAGCAAAGACGGGCTGAATTACACCAATCTGCTGCTGGTGAACGGCGAAATCACGACCATGCGCTACGGTGGAGCCTACAAGTCGTACGGGCCGCAGTACGTTCGGGGCATCGAGGAAGGCAACGGCACTCCGCCCGACGGCCATCTGTGGGTGACCTACAGCATGAACAAGGAAGACATCTGGGTGTCGAAAATACCGGTGCCAATCACCGACCAGGTGACAACGCACCCCAATGAAATCTTCGCCCAATTGCCGGCCGGGGATGAACTGAAATTCTGGAATCTCTACAGCCCGGTTTTCGCTTCGGCTAAAATAGAGTCCGTGGACGGAAGTAAAGCGCTGGTTTTTAGGGATAAAGATCCGTTCGATTACGCCAAAGCCGAGCGTGTGATTCCCGAATCGACGAAGCTGGCGGTCGAGTTTACGGTGGTGCCGCAGCAGGCTGACAAAGGCAGTTTGCAGATTGAATTTCAGGATGCCAAAGGCAATTCCGCCGTTCGTTTGCTGTTCGATGCCGACGGTTTTTTCAAAGCCAAAGTCGGCTACCGCGATTCGCAGATTCAGAAATACGAAGCCGGGAAACCGGTGGCGGTGCGCATTGAACTGGACCGCGACAAGCGGATGTTCGTGGCCTTTGTCAACGGGCAGCCGAAAGGAAACCGCCTGTTTTTTGCACCGGTCGCTTCGTTTCAGCGGGTCGTTTTCCGAACCGGCGGGGTGCGTCGTTTCCCGGATGTCGACACGCCGACTGATCAGAATTTCGATGTACCCAAAGCGGGCGAGCTGGAATCGGAAGCTGTTTTTATACTCAAAACCTTTAAAACGAGTGTATTGCAAAGCCGGAGTGAATGATCGAATAATACCGTTTTAACGGTTTCTACCGCCGGGACATAACCAAAAAACAAAATGAATAAAATGCTAAAACGCTTTTTTCTGGCCGTTGCTGTTATCGCCACAGTCCAAGCGTTCGGCCAGGAACAACCCGCCAAACCAGCGGTTTCTGTGGCCGAAGCAAAGGTAAAATCGGACGCCGAGTACGAAAAGAAAGCTGTCGACTGGGTTGCGTCCCTGAACCTGAACGATGCGGAAAAGGAAAACCGGCTGACCAAGGTCGTGGCAACTCATTTAAAAGCCGTTCGCGACTGGCACAATGAGCATCCGTTCAGCACGGTTCCGGCGGGCATTAATCCGGTAACCGGAAATCCGCTCTCCGAACTTGACCGACAGCTTATCGCCGATTCGGCCATGCCCGAAACCGTTCACCAGAACCTGATGATCGGTTTGCAAAAGGAGCTGGATAAGAATCAGGTAGCGGCTATTCTGGATAAATACACGATTGGAAAAGTAGCTTTCACGATGAATGGCTACCGGGCCATCGTGCCAAACATCACCGAAAAGGAAGAGGCAACGCTGCTGGGATTCATGGAACAGGCCCGCGAACAGGCCGTCGATTACAAAAGCATGAAGGAAATCTCGGCCATTTTCGAGATCTACAAAACCAAATCCGAGCAGTATCTCAACGCCAACGGCCGAAACTGGCGGGAAATGTATAACAACTATACTGCCATATTGAAGGCCCAAAAAGCCGCCGGGAAGAAGTAAACGTTTGCTGGAGTGCTGGTCGGGATTTGCAATCCCGACCCCATCTGTCAAGGATTTGTAATCCGAATAAAATCATGATAAAGAGACGATTATATATAGTTTTTTTTGCCATTCTGTGTTTATTCACGAAAGCTTCAGCGCAACTCACGAAATGGCAATCGGGGCTGGTGGTCGATGAATTTGTGGTTGAAAAACCGCCTTTCCCGGAGAGCCACGCGGCCACCATCGCCGAAACCCCGACCGGTTTGGTGTCGGCCTGGTTTGGCGGCACCAAAGAGCGGAATCCGGATGTGTGCATCTGGGTGAGTCGGCAGGAAAAAGGCAAGTGGTTGGCTCCGCAGAACGTGGCCAACGGCATTGTAAACGACTCGCTCCGGTATGCCTGCTGGAACCCGGTTTTGTACCAGATCCCGAAAGGCGATCTGATGCTGTTTTACAAAATCGGTCCCAGCCCGTCCAAGTGGAAAGGCTGGCTGAAAACCTCGTCCGACGGCGGGCGTACGTGGTCAGCCGCAAAACCGCTGCCCGACGGCTTCATCGGGCCGGTCAAAAACAAGCCGGTTTTGCTCGCCAACGGCAATTTGTTTTGCCCGACCAGCACCGAAGGCGACGGCTGGAAACTCCATTTCGAAGTCACCCCGGATTTTGGCAAAACCTGGCGAAAGATTGGGCCGATCAGCGATGGCCGAACCCTGAACGCGATTCAGCCCAGCATTTTGACCTACGGCAACGGCAAACTCCAGATTCTGGCGCGCAGCAAAGACCGCGCCCTGGTGGAATCCTGGTCGACCGATAACGGCGAAACCTGGTCACCTTTGGCCAAAACGGCCCTGCCCAACAACAACTCGGGCACCGACGCCGTCACGCTGAAAGACGGTCGGCAGGTGCTGGTGTATAACCACGTCCTTCCACCCGGCGATCTGGCGAAAGGCCCCCGGACGCCATTGAATCTGGCGGTTTCAAACGACGGCAAAAGCTGGTCGGCCGCCGTAATTCTGGAAGATTCACCCATCAGCCAGTATTCGTATCCGTCGGTGATTCAGACGAGCGACGGGCTGATTCACGTGATTTACACCTGGCGTCGGCAGAAGATCAAACACGCGGTGATCGATCCGGCCAAAATGAAAGCAATACCGATTGAAAATGGCGTCTGGCCCGCGCTGGAGGGATATGCCGCACCCGTCGCAAAAGAGAATACGAAAGAGTAGCAACCTGAAAGGAATGACGCAGGAATTAATCATACATTTTCCCGGAAAACTGGTTTTTGGCAGAGGTTCGCTGGGGAATCTGGCCGGTGAGGTAATTCAGTTATCACCCCGCAACGTATTGCTGATCACGATCAGTCCGCTGTTGGGGGCGCTGAAAAATCTGGTGGAAGCGTTGGAATCCAGTCAGATAGTCGTAAAAATTGATACGAGTATTGTACAGGAACCGTCGTTTGCGGATTTCGGGATGCTGATGAAAACCGCATCGCCGTTCAATCCCGATGTGGTGCTGGGCATTGGTGGCGGCAGCGTGCTGGATGTGGCCAAACTGGTGGCGGCTCAACTGGAAAATGACCAGACGCTCCGGGACATGCTTGGCATCGGCAACCTGAGCGGGCGACGGAAGAAGTTGATCTGCGTTCCGGCCACTTCGGGAACGGGCAGTGAGGTTTCTCCCAACGCGATTTTGGTTGACGACACCGATAACCAGAAAAAAGGCATCATCAGCCCGTTTCTGGTGCCGGACATCGTGTACGTCGATCCGTTGCTGACGCTGAGTGTTCCCCCGGCCATCACGGCGGCCACCGGCATCGATGCGTTGACGCATTGTCTGGAAGCCTATACGAATCGATTTGCCCAGCCGTTCATCGACCTCTACGCGTTTGAAGGGATGCGCCTGATTGCCGCCAACATCGTTCAGGCCGTGAAAAACGGCGCGGACGAAGAAGCCCGGACGCAGGTGGCGATGGGCAGTTTGCTGGGCGGTTTTTGCCTGGGACCGGTGAATACGGCGGGTGTTCATGCGCTGAGTTATCCGCTGGGGAGTCAGTTCCATTTGGCTCACGGTCTTTCCAACGCGCTTTTGTTGCCTTACGTCATGGAATTCAATACGCCCGCTGCGGTTTCGCGGTACGCGCAGGTGGCCGTGGCGCTGGGGTGTGAGCGGGGGCGGGATGAAGCCGAAACGGCCGCGAACGGGGTTCAGAAAATAAAAGAATTGATTCAGGAATGCGGGATTCCGGCCCGGTTGCGGGATGTTGGGATTCCCGAAGAAGCCCTTCCGCAACTGGCGGATGATGCATTGAAAATTACCCGCTTACTGAAAAATAACCCGCGGGAGATCACCCGCGCGGATGCGATGGCCATCTATACAGCCGCTTACTAGCTATGAGCATGAAAAAGAAATACCGGGGTGTAGTGGTTCCGCTGGTGACGCCCCTGACCGAAGCCTATCGACTGGATGAAGCGGCTGTCGAGAAAATGCTGGCGAACCTGCGGGCCAATGCCTCCATGCCGTTTGTGCTGGGAACCACGGGTGAAGCGACTTCCCTACCGGCGTCGGTGAAAAAAGCCTACATCAAGGCTGCGGCCCGGCTGAAGATGTCCGATACGGTTTTGTACGCGGGCATTTCGTCCAATTGCCTGGAGGAATCGGTCGACTTTGCCAACTATTGTTTCGATCTGGGCGTCGATGCAGTGGCCGCCACGCTGCCCTGTTATTACACCTTGACCGACGACCAGATGAAACGGTATTTTGAGCAGTTGGCCGATCAGCTCAACGGGCCGCTCATCATGTATAACATTCTGGCGACCACCCGCATGTCGATTCCGGTTGCGGTCATTGATGAATTGAGCTACCACCCGAATATCGTCGGGATCAAGGATTCAGAACGAAACGCCGACCGCCTGGCCGAATCCCTGGCGTTGTGGGCTGGTCGTCCGGATTTTAGCCATTTTATGGGCTGGGCGGCCCGGTCGGCGGACGCTTTGCTGGCGGGCAGTGATGGACTGGTGCCGAGTACGGGCAATCTGTTGCCGGGCATTTACCGCGACATGCTAAAAGCCGTTCAGGCAGGCGATGCGGTAAAAGCCTACTATCACCAGAACCAATCCGACGTGTTCGGCCATCTTTACCAGGGTGGTCGCACGCTGGGCGAGTCGTTGTGGGCACTGAAAGTGCTGATGCAGGAATACGGCTTGTGCGGAACCACCGTCATGCCGCCGTTGCAAGCCCTTTCCGAAGCTGAGGAAAACCGGCTGAAAGTGGCGTTGGCCGAGGTGTTGGTGAAAGAGGAGATACAGCTTTAACGGATTACGGTTTTCCGTTTACGGTATTCGGTTTACAGTGGCTGACGCAAGAATGCCAATGCGTCAGCCACCGTAAACCGTAAACTGAAAACCGAATACCGTAAACCTACTACCGCAAACCCCCAAAAATAGAACCAATGAGCACAGACTCCAAACCGATCATCGGCATTACGATGGGCGATCCGGCGAGTATTGGCCCCGAAATCGCGGTCAAGGCGCTATTGAACCCGGTTATTTACGACATCTGCCGTCCGATTCTGGTGGGTGACGCCCGGGTTTTTGAAGATATTTCTTACCGGTTGAACCTAAAGGCGGTTATTCACCCGGTTGCCTCCGTTCAGGACGCCACGTTCCGGTTGGGAACGATCGATGTCTATGACCTGGCGAACGTGGAGCTGGCGAACCTGCGATTCGGCGAAATCTCGGCGATGGCGGGGGAAGCGGCCTTTGCTTCGGTAAAAACCGTGATCGATCTGGCACTGGCGGAGGAAATCGACGCGACGGTGACCGGTCCGATCAACAAAAAGTCGATTAACGAAGCCGGGCACCACTTTGCGGGTCATACCGAAATCTACGCCCACTTTACCCATACGAAGAAATACGGCATGTTGCTGGTCGAAGACAACCTGAAAGTGATTCACGTCTCGACGCACGTGTCGTTGCGGCAGGCTTGCGATCTGGTCAAAAAAGACCGGATCCTGGAAGTCATCGAACTGCTGCACAACGGGTTGATTTCGCTGGGCGAAACCAACCTGAAACTGGGCGTTGCCGGTCTGAACCCCCACGCCGGTGATTCGGGCCTGTTCGGAACGGAGGACGACGAGGAGATTTTGCCCGCCGTTGAGGAAGCCAGACGACGCGGTTTCGACGTGGAAGGGCCGGTTCCGGCCGACACGCTGTTTTCCAAAGCCGCCACGGGCTATTACGGGGGCGTCGTGGCGATGTACCACGATCAGGGCCACATTCCGTTCAAACTGACCGGTTTTCAGTGGAACGCGGCTAAAAAGCAGATGGATAGCGTCAAAGGTGTGAACATTACGATGGGATTGCCCATTATTCGTACCTCGGTGGATCACGGAACGGCGTTTGAAATTGCCGGAAAGGGCGTGGCGAGTCCGGATGCGATGGTGTTGGCGATTGAGTCGGCGGTGCAACTGGCGAAAAACCGGCGCAAGAACTTGCTGCCAGTGGAATAAACGCCCCTAAATCCCCTAAAGGGGACTTTCAAATCCGGATGCTTTAAGTCCCCTTTAGGGGATTTAGGGGCGTTTGCCTACTGTAAAACTATGATCGCCGTCATTGCCGATGATTTAACGGGGGCCGCCGAACTGGGTGGAATTGGTCTGGCGTACGGCCTGGAGGTCGAGCTTTCGATGTCGGTCAATCTGCAATCGAAAGCCGATTTGCTCGTTATTTCTACCGACGCCCGCTCGGTTTCGGAGCCGGAAGCGGTACGGGAAATGACTGAAGTCAGCCGGGCTTTGCAGGAATTGAAACCGCTACTGATTTATAAAAAGATCGATTCGGTGCTGCGCGGGCATATTCTGGCGGAAACTCGCGCACAGTTGACCGTGCTGGGTTTGGCGAAGGCGCTGCTCGTTCCGGCCAATCCGGCGCTGGGACGAACGCTGGTTCATGGATGCTATTACGTTGATGGAAAACCGCTCCACCAGACGCATTTCGCCCATGATCCGGAATTTCCGGTGACGGATTCCGACGTTCTGAAGCGGTTCAAGATCACGACTGAACCGGTTTTTGTTCGCAATCCTTCGGATGCATTACCGAACCGGGGCGTTGTTTTTGGCAACGTTGAAAAATGGACGGATCTACAAGCCTGGGTCGAACGGATTGACCACCAGACTCTACCGGGGGGCGGTTCCGGTTTTTTTACGGCCATTCTGGATTCGCGGTTTCTGCCGAAACGGGAAACTGCAACGCCGGTTGCGCTGGGTAACGCTCGCCTTTACGTCTGCGGCAGTGCGTTTAAAGAGAGCGTGGATTGGGTGAAGAAAGCCGTACATTCCGGGCATTTCGTGCAGTATATGCCCAAAGCACTACTGCAACCCGGCACGTTGGATGAATCGAGCCGAACTACGTGGGCAACCGAAGTGGCGACGAGCCTTCAACAGCGAAAGCCGGTTGTGATGGCCATCGACCCCGCCTGGGTAGAGAATTCATCGGCAGTTCAGTTGCGAACCGACCTAGCAAAAACCGTCCGGGACGTGCTGAACCGGACGCACATTGACGAACTGATCATCGAGGGCGGTTCCACGGCGTCGGCGGTTTTGCGGGAAATCGGCATTACGCGGCTGGCCCCGGTTCAGGAACTGGCGACGGGTGTGGTTCGCAGCAAAGCCATTGAAATACCACAGTTGCATGTTACCGTAAAACCGGGAAGCTATCGCTGGCCCCCGGAATTGGGATCATTTTGAAAAATTCCTGAACCGAATGCCAAATCCGACCCTGAGCCTAATCGATTACCTGATCATCATTTCAGTATTGCTGATCAACCTGTATTTCGGACTGCGGTATGCCCGGAATCAGCGCACCACGGAAACGTATTTTGCCGCCAAGGGCCGGGTTCCCGCCTGGGCCATCGGCATGTCGTTGCTGGCGACGCTCATCAGCAGCGTGACGTTTCTGGGTTACCCGAGTGAAGGCTTTTCGTCGAACTGGATTTTGCTGGTGCAGGGCCTGATGGTGCCCATCGTGTTGCTCGGAACCATCTGGTTTATCGTGCCGCTGTACCGCAAAGTGATTGGCCTCAGCACCTACGAATACTTCGAAAAACGCTTCGGTACCTTTGCCCGCTATTACAGTTCCACCGCCTTCGTTCTCCGGCAGTTTTCATCGATGGGAACGGTTTTTTTCCTGCTGGCGGTCGCGCTGACCAACATGACCGGCGTCGACACGTTCTACATTATCATCGTCGTCGGGCTGATCATCATCGCCGTCAACCTGCTGGGTGGCATCGAAGCCGTGATCTGGCTGGATGTGTTTCAGGGCTTTATGCTGTTTGCCAGCGGTATTCTCTGTGTCACTGTCATCCTGTTTTCCGTCAAAGGCGGTTTTTACGAAGTTATCGAGGTGGCCTCCGCCAACGGCCGAACCGGTTTTGGGCCGTATGATCTGGATCTGACGAAGCTGACGTTTTTTGTCATGGTCATCAACGGCATGTTCTACGCGATCCAGAAATACGGCACTGACCAAACCGTTGTGCAGCGTTACCTGACCGCCAAAACCGACAAAGCGGCCATCAAAGCGTCGATTCTGGGCATCTCGCTCACGGTGCCGGTCTGGGCGCTGTTCATGTTCATCGGAACCGCCCTGTTTGTGTATTATAAACAACAGCCATTGCCCGCGTCCATCCGCCCCGATGCGGTTTTTCCGTATTTCATCATGACCCAATTTCCGACGGGCGTGGTCGGCTTCATTCTGGCCGCCATGATTTCAGCCGCTATTTGTAGCCTCAGCGCCGATCTGAACTCGCTGGCGGCTGTCGGCTTGGAAGATTTCTACAAAAAATCACGCCCGGCTCGGCCCGATGCCGAATACCTGACCGTTAGCAAAGCCATTGTGGTGGCTTCAGGCCTGACCGCCATTCTGATCGGTGCCTTCTATCTGCGGGCTGGGAATGAGGGCGTTCTGGGGATTGTCTTCACGCTGTACGCCATTTTTTCGGGCGGCATTGTCGGTATTTTTCTGCTGGGAATTTTCAGTGCGCGCGCCAACCGGCAGGGCGTCAACATTGCCATTGTGGTGTGTATTCTGTTCACGGCGTATGCCTTTCTGACCTCCACCAAAATTGGTTATGGCGACGACAAAACGCTTTTACTCGACTTGGGTCAATACAATTTTACGCACCACAAACTGATGCTGGGCGTCTATAGTCATCTGGTTGTGGTTGGCGTCGGGTACATTGCCAGCCTGTTTTTTCCAAAACCGACCCTGGATAAAAACCTTTTGTACAGCGGCTGGCGGGATTCGAAAACGGCGACCGTCAACGAGAGGTCGACGGGAAAGACGGTTTTGTTTTGAATGTCCGAAATGACGAAAAAACGCAATGCCGGGCACGAGCCGATTTGAAATAGCCCACGGTTTTAACCGTGGGGAAATAATACTGGGGCCGTTGTTGAAACCGTTTTAACGGTTTTCAGGATCTCAAAACCGTTAAAACGGTTTCAACAACGGCCCGGTTTTCCCGCGATCCCACGGTTGAAACCGTGGGCTAAATTTTAAACCTGATGAATCCGAAGAGACTTTTTTTGATCAAAATTGCCTTCCTGTTACTCCTTTCACTGACCGCCCACGCCCAGCCGAACGCCCTGGTCAATACCGCACAAAGCAAATTTGTGCGCTTGCAGGGCGTCAACCTGAACGAAGTGAGCTGGACAACGGGCTTCTGGGCCGACCGCTTTCAGGTGTGCCGCGACGCGATGGTGCCTCAACTCTGGAAAACCTATACCGATCCGAACCTCAGCCATTCCTACGAGAACTTTCGGATTGCCGCCGGACTGGCCTCGGGAAATTTCAAGGGGCCGTCGTTTCACGATGGAGATTTCTACAAAACGCTGGAGTCGCTGGCTGGGATGTACGCGATGACCAGGGACAAAAAGCTCGATGCGCTGATGGATGAGGCCATTTCCGTGATTGGCAAGGCCCAAACAGCCGATGGATATATTTACACCAAAGCCATTATCCAGCAGAAAAAAAACGGTGAGAAAAAGATGTTCGAAGATAAGCTGAGTTTTGAAGCTTACAACTTCGGACACCTGATGACGGCGGCCTGTGTGCATTACCGCGCCACGGGAAAAACCGCCTTGCTCGACATCGCCAAAAAAGCGACAAATTTCCTGATCAGTTTTTACAACAACGCCAGCCCCGAGCAGGCCCGGAACGCCATTTGCCCGTCGCATTACATGGGCATCATCGAGATGTACCGAACAACCCGCGAACCTTCCTATCTCGCTTTGGCCCAGAAACTCATCGACATTCGTGGCCTATCGGAAGGAACGGATGACAACTCCGACCGCGTGCCGTTCCGAAAAATGACCAAGGTGATCGGTCACGCCGTTCGGGCCAATTACCTCTTTGCCGGAGCCGCCGACGTTTTTGCCGAAACCGGCGACAGCACGCTGTTGTCGACCCTGGATCTGATGTGGGACGACGTGGTCAACCACAAAATGTACGTCACCGGTGGCTGCGGGGCCTTGTACGACGGCGTGTCGCCCGAAGGCACGGCGTACAAACCCGATACCGTTCAGAAAGTCCACCAATCCTACGGCAAAGCGTATCAGTTGCCGAACCATTCGGCCCACAACGAAACCTGCGCCAACATTGGCAATTTGCTCTGGAATTACCGGATGCTGCAAATTACCGGACAGGCCAAGTACGCCGACGTGATGGAACTGGAATTGTACAACGGCATCCTGTCGGGCATCAGCCTGGACGGCAACACGTTTTTCTATACCAACCCCTTGAGCGCGTCCGACGATTATCCGTATGCCCTGCGGTGGATGGGTGGCCGCCAGCGGTACATCAGCAAGTCGAACTGTTGCCCGCCCAATACCGTTCGGACGCTGGCCGAAGTGAGCAGCTATGCGTATAGCGTGTCGGATAAAGGCTTGTGGCTGAATTTGTTCGGGGCCAATCAACTGGCAACGACGCTGAAAGATGGCTCGGCGATTCGGCTGACGCAGGAAACCGCTTATCCGTGGGACGGCCTGATCAAACTCCGGTTGCAACAGGCTCCGGCGAAACCGTTTTCGGTCTTTGTTCGCATTCCGGGCTGGTGTCAGGGCGCGACGATCAAGGTAAATGGCGTGGCGGTTTCGGCTGTGATTCGATCCGGCGAATACGCCGAACTGAACCGCACCTGGAAAACGGGCGACAAGGTCGAAATCAATCTGCCGATGCCGGTGAAACTGATGGAAGCAAACCCGCTGGTGGAGGAAACCCGCAACCAGGTAGCCGTGAAACGCGGACCGGTGGTGTATTGTCTGGAATCGGTCGATAATCCGGGTACCAAACTGACCACCCTGGCCCTTTCCGCCAAAAACAACCTGAAACCGAAGCTGATGACCCTTGAAAATACCGAACTGATGGCGTTGGAAGGTACGGCACAACAGACGGAAAACCGGTCCTGGACGAACCAGTTATACCGGGAAGTGTCGGAAAAAGCACCGGTTGCCAAAACCATTCGCCTGATTCCGTATTATGCCTGGAGCAACCGGGGCCGTTCCGAAATGGCCGTCTGGATTCCGTTGATTCGGTAGGGTTAGTGCAACAGATTCACCACATCGCTCCGGCGCGATTCCGGCGTCACAATCAACGATTCCAGTTTCCCATTTTTCAAAACCGCTTCGACCGTTGTGTTATACGGCGCGTGCAGTTTAACGTGAACATTCCAGGTTTTGGGCCAGGCCGGAAACAGGTAGATTTTCCGGCCGTCGGCTTGCAGCAGCATTTCCTGAAGGCCAATCATCCCCGAACCGCCCCAGTTGTGGTCGGGCGTCCAGTCGAAGCCGGGACCCCAGAACGCCGGAAACCGCCGACCGGAACTGGCTAATTTCAGGAGCGTCAGATGGGCGGCTTCGTCGGTCAGACCCAGCCGGGCGGCAAAAATATTGTCCTGCTTCCAGCCCACAGCACTGCGAAATTTCAGGGCGTCTTTGTCATAGCGGTAGGTGTTGATGGCCGTATCCAGGCCCGGTTTCCCGATCCCGTAGATTCCCCACGGAAAAACCGGGTAGAGTTGGGGCGTTTCGACGTTATTGATTCGCTCCCACAATTTGGCAGGCGCAATCGTCGGGTGGCCGTCAAATTCCCGGAAACTAATCGGCGGAATCCGGTCGAGCATCTGCTTCCAGACCGTCCTTTTTTCGGCGGTCAAATTCTCCCCCGGCAATTCCAGCAAACGCGTCAAAACCGTTCGCAAGGCCGAAACGGTCGAGGTGGCATTGTACGCCATTTTGTAGGTTTCGGCGGCTGATCCCGGATACAGTACCAGCTTGTTTTCGCCGTCGAAGGCCTTGCTGCCCCGCCGTTTCGCCAGATACGGGTAGTGTTCGTTGAAGAACGTCAGGCAGCTTTCGATGAACGGAATATCGCCGGTTATATCCTTTCCGGCGTAGCGTTCGGTTTCCAGCATCATCAGGCAAAACTCCAGAACCGTGTCCCACTCATATTCCAGCCAGGCATTGTATTCCATGCCTTTATCGTAGCCAGCGGGCCGTTTCCAGCCGTACTCGGCGGAGTTGGGCAGACCGAAATTTTCAATCTGTTCCGTAAAGCTTGCGCCTTTGTGCTGCCAATAAACGGCGGTTCGCAACTCGGCGGTTTTCAGCAGGTTTCGGTAAAAATCAAACTGCGGCTTCATCAAGTCCCAGTCGCCACTTTTCAGCATGGGCCAGTAGACCAGCCGCTGGTTTTGGGCCGTGTGAATACCGCCCCCCCAATTGCGGAAGTCGGGCGTAAAGGCCATCGTGGAGTCGGTAAGTGCAGGGTCGTAGGTGAACAGTCCGCCGTTGAATTTGGTCGGGTACTTTCCGAACGCATTGCAACCCAACATGTAGCGAAACAGATGGTAATTCCGGGCAACTTGCCATTCGGGCGAATCAACCGGGGCATTCAGGTAAATGTAGCTTTTTTGCCAGTAGTCGTCCCACCAGTTTTCGGTCTGTCGTTGAGCGGTTTTGGTCGCGGCAGCGGCTTCTTTTATTCCAGCCTCAAGACCCTGGTGCCAGTCTGCCATACTGACGGCTTGATCCGTATGCAGGTGCAGAACCAGTTCGTGTTGGCGGGAAGCGGTTTGACTCACCAGCTTCCAGCCCTGAAAATCCGTAGCGAGGTACTTGCCCCGGTAGGTCCCGGCGGGTTTTAAGGCTTTTCCCGAAAAGCGCCCGCCGAACGTCAGGTTCGTTAATGGGTTAAACAATTGATTTTTAACGCTGTCCAGCCCCTGTTGCTGCACCGTTACGTCGAACGCCGAACGTTCGGCACCATTTCGATGATAAAATTCGACCGCATCTCCGCTGAATCGAACCGAGTCCTTCAACGTTTTGACTTCGCCCTGGGGTGCCCATTTGTACGAATTAGCGTTGTTTTCCTTGCCTTTCGTGATGCGATCGGTATACCGCCAGCTTTCGAAAGCCGCTTCGGCTTTGACGGCCTGGTTACTGGAAACCGCCACGTGAATAACCGGCCGGAACACATCGACCCAAACCGTGATTTTCGCCGACAGTCTGGCTCGGGTGCCGGTGATCTCCACGTGTCCTTTGTTCAGCACCAGTTCCTGTTTAAAGGTTGTTCCGGCGTCGAAGGGATTGGGGGCCAGTTTCAGGCGGATTCGACCCAGTTTCAACACCGTATTGTTGTGGTCGAAGGTCCCGCTTCGGGCCACATAAAAGAGGAGATCACCGTTTTCCACCCAGATATTCAGTCCAATGTCGCCCCCGCCACACGGCATCGATTCCGAAGAATTTTTGCTTGGACTGTTCCAGACGACAGGGTATGGATTCAGAGCCGCCGACTGCGCAGAAACTGTATGTAAAGAATTTAAAATCAATATAATAACCGCCGGGAACAAGGTCGCAAGTCGATCCATTTTGAGTCGGTGAATGAAGCGTCGCAAAGCTAATATGGTATAATTATGGGAGAAAATGGTACAGATACCGAGCAAATTTACAGACTATATTTGTGAAGCAACGGGCATAAAACGGCGAATGATACAATACAGAAAAACGGTTGGCGTGGTGTGGTTGATCGGGTTGTTGCAGACTACGGTTTGTCTGGCTCAATCGGCAAAAATACTGTCGACGGAGAAGTTGAAAAACTACGTAACTTTCTTTAATTCCATCGATGACGAAGCGGTTAAAAACCACGTTCCGAATGCGCAGTCGTTCGACTGGCTTTCCCGGAACATTCCGCTTTTTGACTGCCCGGATTCGACGCTTCAAACTGTGTATTATTATCGCTGGTGGTCGTTTCGGAAACACCTAAAGCAAACGCCGGAAGGCTATATTTTTACCGAGTTCATCACGAAAATGAACCACGCCGGCAAATACAACGCCATCAGCAGCGCGTTGGGCCATCACATTTACGAGGGGCGCTGGCTGCATGATCCACAGTACATCGATGACTACATTTCGTTCTGGCTCTACGTCGATCCGAAACACACCGCCCCCCGGTTTCACGCGTTCAGTAGCTGGGTCGATGACGCCGTTTACAACCGCTATCTGGTCAATCTGGATAAACCCTTTATTCAAAAGAACCTGCTGGCGCTGGATGAAGATTACCGCAAGTGGCAACAGGAGAAGCAGTTAGCCAGCGGTTTGTTCTGGCAGTTTGACGTCCGGGACGCCATGGAAGAATCGATCAGTGGCTCGCGGAAAGATAAAAACCGGCGTCCGACCATCAACAGTTACATGTATGGCAATGCCAAAGCCTTGGCCGACCTGGCGGCTCTGGTCCACAACGATACGCTCCAAAACCGCTACCGGCAACTGGCCGCGTCGCTGAAAAAACTGACCCTGGATAGTCTCTGGAACGCGGAGGATCGGTTTTTTGAAGTGAAATCCCCCAAAGGTAGTTTTGCCAACGCCCGTGAAGCCATCGGTTTCATTCCCTGGTATTTTGACCTGCCCGACGACAGCCCGACATATGCCCGGCAGTGGGACCAGTTGACCGACACGACCGGTTTTTCAGCACCCTGGGGGTTGACCACGGCGGAACGTCGCCACCCGCTTTTCCGAACCCACGGTTCCGGCCACGGTTGTGAATGGGATGGCCCCGTCTGGCCATTTGCCACGACGCAAACGCTGAAAGGGTTGTCGAATCTACTGACGAAATACAAAAATCAGGGGCGCATGACGAAGGCGGTTTTTTACGATGAGTTGCAGAAATACGCCCGGTCGCACACCATGAACGGAACCATTTATCTGGGTGAATACCAGGATGAAAAAACCGGTGAATGGCTGAAAGGCGATAATCCCCGCAGCAAATTTTATAACCACTCCGGGTTCGCGGATCTGATCATCAGCGACCTGGTCGGGCTGAAACCGCGCGCTGATGATGTGCTGGAAATTTATCCGCTGATTCCCGACCACTGGGACTGGTTTTGTCTGGATAATGTAAAATACCACGGAAAAATCCTGACGATTTTGTACGACAAAACCGGAAAACGCTACGGAAAAGGCAAAGGATTTCGGGTGTTTGCGAATGGAAAGGAAGTGATCCGGGCGGGAAAAGTAGGGCTGGTGAGAGGGAAGTTTTAATCTTGGAAAATATCGAATATCGAATAACGAAGTGTTGCCCCTAAATCCCCTAAAGGGGACTTTTTGCATCCGGAAGATTCGCGTCCAAGTCCCCTTTAGGGGATTTAGGGGCAACACTTCGATATTCCAATTTAATTTTTCAAACAGTCGCCTTGCTCAGCAGCGATTTCGACTTGTTGAGATACTGGCGTTTGTATTCCAGAGGGGTGACGCCGGTGACTTTTTTGAAGTGGCGGTAAAAATTCGATACGTTGTTAAAACCGCAGTCGAAGCAGATCACTTCGGTGAGGGTTTTGCCTTCGATCAACGCCCGACAGGCGTGGCTGATCCGGATCTCGATCAGAAAATCGTAGTAGGTTTTGTTGGTCATCAGTTTAAAATACCGGCAGAACGAGGTCACGCTCAGGTTGCTGATGGCCGAAATTTCTTCCAGCGAAATCTCCTTTTTGTAGTTCGCGAGCGTGTAGTTGCAAACCGTATTCAGCCGCTGGGTATCGGTTTCGTCGGATTGGTAAAAAACCGCCCGGCCATTGACAATCAGCTCATATTCTTCCGTTTCCGCGAGGGTTTGCAGGATGGAGAGCAGGATGATGATTTTGTCGAGATTGGTGGCGTCGAGCGCCCGGTGCATCAGGTTCGCGAGTCTGGCATTGGCCTGACCGGTGATGACCATACCACTTTTTGCTTTTTCGAACAGCCGGGGAATTAAATACGCTTCCGGTAGTTTTAAAAGATCATCGCCCAGGCAATCGGGCAGAAACTGGATGACAATAACTTCGATGGTTAAATCCGGGTCGTTGCTGTAATATTCTTTCCCACTTCGCCAGGTATGCGGCAAGTTTTCGCCCACTAATACAATCTCTCCCGGCGAAAAGTTAGCGATTTTGTCGCCAATAAACCGTACCCCTTCTCCTTTAATAATATAATGCAGTTCAAGCTCGGGATGATAGTGCCAGATGTTCTTGAAATGCGGCAGAATATCGTGCCGGACAATGTAGGAGTTTTCCAGCTTATCCGTCACTTTTCGAAATAATGGCTTCATACGTATCGCGTACTAACGAGTCTACTGAATTCGGAACAGGTCGGTAAGCTGACCCCTCTTCTTTATAAAGAACAATCCCGGCTGATCTACTGAATTGGCGCGGGTCTGTTATCCCACCGGAGCAGGATGGAAACCGTTCAGGCCACACCGTTCATTTCCGGCTCATTTTGTTTTCACTTCGTGGGTTTCGGTAACCGATATACAAAAATAAACGAAATAACTCCAATTGTTTATATTTATTCGATGATAACTTCCTATAATAATTTGGCAAAAAAATGCAGCTATGCCCCTGAAATGTACTATATTTTTGTAATCAGTTGTAGAATAGTATTGTAAAATCCTGATTTAGTCTTCTTTTAGCGCCTGGTTATGAAGAAAATCGCAGGCACAAGCCAACCAGACGAGAATCAGCGAATCCGAGTCCGTAATCATCCTGTTGCGTTGTTAATTTCCGACTACCATGACACCAAAAACCTTTCTTTTCAGTGGCCTGATTGTGCTAATTGGCGCTTTTTCGGCGTTGGGACAATCCTCGGCAACGGCCAATTCCGACACCGCGTATAACCGGGTCGTTATCGACCGGGCTGCGAAGATTGTGGCCACGCTGGACCTGAGCGAACCTGCAAAATCGCTCCGGGTTCGGGAGCATATCGCGCAGCAATACCGGGATCTGAACACCATTCATGAACGGCGGAAAGAAGCGATAAAAAATCGGATTGAAACGGCACCGACAGCGACTAAACTTGCCGAAAAAGAAGAGCTGGAAGGTGAAATAACCGGCGAATTAAAAATACTGCACACGGAATTTCTGACCCGTTTAGCCGCTGATTTAAACAGCCAGCAAATCGATCAGGTAAAAGACGGTATGACGTACAGTGTCCTGCCGATAACTTTCAAAGGATATCAGGCTATGCTGCCTGATTTAACGGAAGCGCAGAAAAAGCAAATTCTGGCCTGGTTGACCGAAGCCCGGGAGCGGGCGATGGATGAAGGAACCTCGAAAGAGAAACACGCCATGTTTGGCAAATACAAAGGGCGGATCAACAACTACCTGTCGGCGGCCGGAATCGACCTGAAACAGGCGGGCAAAGCCTGGGAAGAACGCATTGCGAGCGAGGCCGAAAAGGCCCGGAAACAGTAACCAAGTCAATCCTTTCCAACCAACCGGGAGGTTCTCTGCACCTTCCCATCCTTTCAACCCTATGACATCGGTTTTACGAACGAAAACAATCCTCCTGCGCACCGGCAGGTTGCTCTGCGTACTGACGCTGGGATGGCTCTCTGATGCGGTTTGCTATGCCGCAAACACCGGCGGGAAGGTTGCGCTGGCGGCTTTTAAACCGGCGTCTCCCCTGGAAAACATTACGGGTGTTGTGAAAGATGCCAAAGGCGAACCGCTGCCGGGCGTGAACGTTCTGATCAAAGGCACCAAAACCGGTACGGTTTCGGACATCAAAGGAACGTTTCGGCTGAATCTGCCGAAGGGCGACGAAACATTAATTTTCAGTTACATCGGTTTCAAAACCCAGGAAGTTCCGGTCAGAGGACGCACGACGTTTGCGGTGCAACTGGAAGAAGACGCGGCTGCATTGAGCGAAGTTGTGGTGGTGGGCTACGGCGTTCAGAAGAAGGTCAGTCTGACGGGAGCCGTTGCCACCATCGATATGAAAAGCGTTCAGGATCTGCCCGTTAACAGTTTGTCGGCCGCGCTGGTGGGCCAATTGCCGGGCGTTGGCGTTTCGGGTGGAACCAGCCGACCGGGTGAAAATGCGCAGATTACCGTTCGGAATCCCATCGTTTTATCAAAAGACGGCGGAACGCTGCGGCCCTTGTATGTCATCGACAACGTGGTGCGCTCGGAAGATGATTTCAACGCCCTGGATGTGTCGGAGGTGGAGGCCATTTCGGTGCTGAAAGACGCGGCTGCCGCCATTTACGGGGCTCGGTCCAATCAGGGCGTGGTGGTGGTGTCGACGAAGCGCGGAAAAGCCGGAACGCCCAAATTCAGTTACAGCGGTTCGACCGGTATTTCGGATGCCCAACTGCCAACCATGATGAATGGGTTTGAGCACGCGACCTACCTGAACGACGTCAATTATGCCGCCGGCCGACTCCCGACCGACCCGCTCATTTATACGCCCGACGAACTGGCGCATTTCAAAAGCAACAACACCGACTGGCTGCGGCAGGCCTGGAAACCGTCGACCGTTCAGCGCCACGCCCTGAACGTGAGTGGTGGCAACGAGAAAGCGACGTATTTCGCGGGGGCTTCCTACAACGCCCAGAATGCCAATTTCGACAACATCAACTCGGGCAAGTGGACGTTCCGGGCCAGCGCGGACATGCAGGTGACGAAAAACCTGAAAGCCGCTCTGTCGTTGAGCGGGGATCTGTCGGACAAGAAAATGTATTACCTGAAACAGGGGGGCGAAAACGCGGAAAACGACATGCGCAGCCTGTTGTATACGCCCCAGTTTGCTCCGCCGTATGTGAACGGCCTGCCGGTTTTGCTGTCGAATGGCGGTTCCAACGATTTTGGCGCTTTTCACTTTTTCGAGATTCAGAAATCCAACAATTATACCCAAACCCGCAGCAGCGGCCTGAACATTACTGCCAACCTAGATTATTCCATTCCGTTTGTACCCGGGCTGAAGGCTCGGGTGCTGTATAGCCGAACCGTCGATAACAGCTTCGGAAAGCAATACGGAACAAAATACAATGTCTACAACTTCTCGATGCTGGGCGACCACAAGCACATTTACGGGGGTGATGTCCTCAAAATCGTTACGCTGAACAACGGCGACCGTGTGCGGGCCAATCCCGGTTATACGGATACCTACCAGCTCAACGGGTATCTGAATTACGACCGGCAATTCGGGAAACACCAGGTGTCGGCCATTGCCTTCTTCGAGCAGTCGGAAACCCACGCCGACAACATTGCGGCCATGGCCGAGGGCGTCATCATCGGCGGGCTGGACAACATGCGCTACGCCACCGGCACACAGACCACGACAGAAACGCAGTCGGAAGTCGGTTTTCTGTCCTACGCCGGTCGGATCAACTACAATTACGCCAATAAATACCTGTTTGAAACCGCCATCCGGTACGATGCTTCCACCAAGTTTGCGCCCGAATACCGCTGGGGACTTTTCCCGTCGTTCTCGGCAGGCTGGGTGATTTCGGAGGAGCCTTTCTTTCGAAATGGCGTTCGCTGGGTCGATTTTCTGAAACTGCGCGGCTCGCTGGGTTTTCTGGGCGGAGATGCCACCAAACCATATAACTGGCTGACCAGCTACGCCATCCAGACGGGAAAAGGGGCGGTTTTTGGCGGGAATGCCGACCGTCCGCTGATCGTATCACCCAACAACGCGATGGCCAACCGCATGGCGCGTTGGGACGATAACACGAAATACAACATCGGGATCGATGCGCAGTTCCTGAAAAACCGCCTGTCGCTCGGTCTGGATGCGTTCTACGACCACCGCTATAACATGCTGACGTCGCTGACCTCGTCAGTTCCGCTATTGGTCGGGGCCACGTTGCCGTCTGAAAACTACGCGACCGTCGACGGTTTCGGGACGGAGATTTCACTGGGCTGGAGTGATAAAATTGGCAGCGACTGGTCCTATAAAGTCAATGGTTTTTTCACCTGGAGCGATAATAAACAGATCAAAATCGATGTCGATAAAGGCAAAATTGGCACCTTCGAAGATCCCCTCGGCAAGTCGTCGGACATGGGCTTCAAGGGCTATAAATACCTGGGGATGTTCCGAACCCAGCAGGATGTGGACTCGCATTTGGAAAAATACCCGGGCTATACCATTTTCGGCGCAGTTCCCAGACCGGGGATGTTGTATTACGAAGATGTGCGTGGCCCCAAAGATGCGTCGGGGCAGTTCACGGCACCCGATGGAAAAATCACCGATGCCGACATGCAGTTTCTGACGAAAAAAGCCAATAACCACTACGGTTTCGGGTTCAATTTCAGCACTTCGTACAAAGGGCTGTCGGTGGCGGCTGTCATCAGCGGCTCGTTTGGCGGCCAGAGTTCGGTCGAATCGTCGGCCCGTTCGCAGGCCACGCCCACCGCCAACCGTCCGCAGTTCTGGGCAAACCACTGGACGCCTGAAAATCCGAATGCCGCCTATCCAAGTCCCTATTATCGGGATAATTACAACGTTGAGTCCGACTTCTGGTTCCGGAGTTCCACGCAGGTTTCGGTGCGTAACGTCAATATTTCGTATGGCTTGCCGACCGGTTTTACCAGTCGGCTGGGTCTGAGCAATGTCCGGGTCTATCTGGTGGCGACCAACCCGCTCAATCTGTACAATCCGTTCGATTACAAAACGTATGCGGGCAATTACGACGCCTATCCGGTGCTGCGCTCTTTCTCACTCGGTCTTAATCTTGGCTTGTAACCTTCGACACCATGAAACTCATTCCTAAAATTGTTGCCGTATGCTGTTCGTCGCTGGTGCTGACCAGTTGCATGGAGGTGCTCGATAAAACCGACCTGGGTTCGACCAGCGGGGCGTTGATCTTCAACGATTCGACGCTCACCCAGATGAACCTCGATTTCGTCTATGACCAGAATTTACCCACCGGTATTGCGACCCTGGGGCCGGGGAATCCGAGCGTTACGACCCTGTCGGATGAGTCGTTTGGCGAAAGCAAACTGCTGGAAGGCTCGCTGCTTATCAATGAAGTGGGGGATTTTGGAACGGCGCTGAGTGCAAGCAACAACTATGGCAAAATCCGGGTCATCAACATGTTTCTGAGCGATGTCAACGCCGGAAGTTTGCCGCAATACACAAAAAACAAACTCCGGGCGCAGGCGCAATTTTTCCGGGCCTGGCGGTATTTCGACCTGGTGCGGTTGTACGGCGGTGTTCCGCTGGTGCTGACGCCCCTGGCGGCTGTGGGCGTCGAAGCCCGGGACAAAGCGTTTTTACCCCGCAATAGCACGACCGAATCCTTTGCGTCCATTGTGAAAGACCTGGATTCTACCATCGCATCGGTGCCGGGGCGCTGGAGTTCGTCGGCCGACTGGGGCCGCATTACGAAAGGAACAGCAGCAGCTCTGAAGGGGCGCGTGTTGCTGACGGCCGCCAGCCCGCAGTTCAATCCGGGCGATGCGGTGGCGAAATGGCAGACGGCGTATGACGCCAACAAACAGGCATTTGATCTGCTGACGGCCAACGGCTACGGCCTGCACGCGTCGTTCGATCAGTTGTGGTTTCAGGAAGTCAACAACCCCGAAGCGGTATTTGTGACGGGTTTCAATACGTCTACGGGCGACCAGACTCGCAAGAACAATGGCTATGACAACGCGACGCGCCCGTCCTACACTGGCACGAGTGGCGGATCTAACCAGCCGTCGTGGGAGATGGTAAAAGCCTTCCCGATGCTGGACGGCAAAAAACCGGGTGAATCGACGAAATATACGTATACGGATCAGTTGTTCTACAAAAACAGGGACCCGCGGTTCAACAAAACCATTGCTTACAACGGGGTCAACTGGCCCCTGAACGGCAACAATTCGTACAAGCTCTGGACGTATTTTGCGGGCGGAAAAACCGTGGAGCCGAAAGCAACAAACACCGGTTTTTACACCCGGAAAGCCGTCAACCCCACCCCGGCGATTGGCGACGTGCAGTTTTCGGGCACCGACTGGATCGAAATCCGGTTTGCGGAGGTGTTGCTGAATCTGGCCGAAAGTGCCGTTGGTATTAATAAACTGGACGAAGCCTATACGAAGTTGATAGCCATCCGGAAACGGGCGGGGATCGAAGCCGGTACCGACGGTTTATACGGGTTGAAAGCCAACATGACCCGGGCCGAGTTGTTCAGTGCGATTCTGGACGAACGGCAGATCGAGTTTGCTTTTGAAGGCAAGCGGTTCTGGGATTTGCGTCGCTGGAAACTGATCGAGAAAACCCTGAACGGAACCCGGAGGACGGGCGTGACGATCAGCCTGAAAACGACGGGCGTTCCGGCGGATTTTGCCACTACCCGCGACAACATCAACCTGGACCTGGCCTATACGAACTATTTCACGCTGGAATTCAAGCCGTTGGATACGAAATATGCCATCAACTGGAAACCGGCATATTACTTCTTCGCCATTCCACAGTCGGCCATCGACAACAACCCCAAACTGATTCAGAACACCACCTGGGGCGGGGCGTTTGATCCGTTGAAGTAACAACCGCCGACCGGGGCCGAAGCCCCAGTCGGCGGTGATCGTAAAGCAGGAAAATGAGTTTGATGAAATTTCAATGAGAAAAAAACGCCTGTTCCTAAGCATTTGTCTGACGGTTTTCACCGCCATCGGTACGTTGGCTGAGTCAGGAATTTACCACAATGTGATGGCCTACGGCGCGAAAAATGACAGCAGCCAACTCGCGACAACGGCCATTAAGAAAGCCATCGATACGGCGGTGAAAGGGGGAGGAGGGACGATTTATTTCCCGCCCGGCAAATACAAAACAGGTCCGATTCATCTCAAAAGCAACATCACCATTTTGATCGATGCCGGGGCCGAACTCCATTTCAGCGACAATTTCGATGACTACCTGCCGATGGTTTCTTCACGTTGGGAAGGGACGGATGTGACCAATTTCTCCCCGCTTTTCTACGCCTATAAAGCCGAGAATATTGCCATCCGGGGGCGGGGGCTTATCGACGGACACGGCAAAAAATGGTGGAAGTATTCGGAAGTGACGGTGAAAACCTCGCCGGGGTCGAAATGGCAGGACGAATTTCATCGACTGAACAAAGACATTCTGCGTCCCGACTTGCCGGGTTGGGTGGAACGCGGTTTTCTGCGGCCCCCGTTCATTCAGCCCATGCACTGCAAAAATGTACTGATCGAAGGCATTACCATTCGGAATTCACCGTTCTGGACCGTTAACCCCGAGTTTTGCGAAAACGTGACGGTCACCGGAGTCACGATTACCAACCCGCCTTCACCCAATACCGACGGCATCAACCCCGAATCCTGCCGGTACGTACACATTTCCAACTGCCACATCAGCGTGGGCGACGACTGCATCACCATCAAGTCAGGGAAGGACCGGGCCGGCCGGAAAATGAATGTGCCAGCCGAAAACTACACCATTACAAATTGCACCATGCTCTCCGGACACGGGGGTGTGGTCATCGGCAGCGAAATGTCAGGAGGTGTTCGCAAAATCAGCATTTCCAACTGCATTTTCGACGGTACGGATCGCGGCATTCGCATCAAAACCGCCAGGGGACGCGGGGGTGTAGTCGAAGAAATCCGCGTCGATAACGTCATCATGAAGAACATTCGGGAGCAGGCCATCGTTCTCGACATGCACTACGCCAAAACGCAACCGGAACCCGTTTCCGAACGGACACCCGCTTTTCGAAACATCCATTTCAGTAACATCACCGCCGAAGCCAAACAGGCGGGGTATCTGAGTGGCCTGGAAGAAATGCCGATCGACAACATTACGTTTACCGATCTCAATGTGACATCAGAAACCGGTTTTTTGATCAGGGAAGCCCGCAATATCGAATTTCATAACGTCTCCGTCAGCACGAAGAGTGGCTCCGCAATGATTGCCGAGAAGGTAAAAACGCTTGAACTGGATGGGCTAAAAACCGCTAATCCGCATCCCGGTACGCCGGTGGTGGAACTGATCAATGTGGAAGATGCTTTCGTCCATAGCTGCTTCCCGAAAGCGGGTGCCGAGGTGTTTCTGAAATTGACCGGTACACAAAACCGGGACATCACCGTCAGCGGCAACAACTTCCGGCATGTGAAAACGCCGGTGTTGAAGGAAGGAAAACCGGAGAGTTTGAAGATTGATTAAACCGGTTTTTCCGAACATTTATCGTGGAAGAAAACAAGGATAGAATGAAAATAGCAGCCCACGGTTGAAACCGTGGGTTCAAAGCAATTTTCCAATTTTCACAAACTGTTTCAACGGTTTTGGCATCCTGAAACCGTTGAAACGGTTCTCACCAATTTTAGGATGTTTTCCCGTTTTCCCGGATTAAAATCCGGGGCTATTTTTTCAATCGTCTGATTTTTTTGTTTCAAATTATCTTCAACTCGCCATTCAGCCGATACGTTTTCCCTTTTTCGGTGGTCAATTGCACCTGTTTATCGCCATATCGAAGCACACAGGGCTGTCCGGCTTTCGACATCACCTCAACCCCGCTCAGTTGCCCATTTTGCCAGCGGATGTTCAGCACAAAACCGCCGTGGGCACAAATCCCGTTAATATGACCCGTTGGTAATTCAGACGGCAGGGCCGGGAGCAGATCGATCGTTTTACCCTGACTTTGCAGGATCATTTCGCCAATGCCGCTGGCACCCCCAAAATTTCCGTCGATCTGAAACGGCGGATGCGCGTCGAACAGGTTGGGGTAGGAGCCGCCACCCGTAATCCCTTCGGGCGAAATGGCGGGGCGAAACAGCAGTTTGAGCATGGAATAGGCGTGGTTGCCATCGCGGAACCGCGCCCAGAAATTGACTTTCCAGGCCAGACTCCAGCCCGTTCCTTCGTCGCCCCGTTCCAGCAGCGACTGCCGGGCGGCTTTCATCAGCTCGGGCGTTTCGTCCCAGGTGATGTCGGTGCCGGGGTGAACGCCCCAGAGGTGCGACACGTGCCGGTGGTGGTCGTTCGGGTCGTCGATGTCCGGCAGCCATTCCTGCAACTGGCCCCGTTTGCCAATCTGGTTGGGCGCAATCTGGCCATATAGGGTTCTGAGCGTGTCGCGGAACGCGGCATCGGTGCCGAGAACTTCGCTGGCGGCAATGCAGTTTTTGAACAAATCCCGGATAATCTGGTGGTCCATCGTCGGCCCGGCCACCAGGCCGAGGTGTTCGGGCGAGTTGGAAGGTGTGCTGATGAGCCAGCCGGTTTTGGGGTCTTTGACGAGGAAATCGACAAAAAACTGAGCCGCTTCTTTTAAGATCGGATAAGCCCGGTTTTGCAGAAAATCCCGGTCCTGCGTGTAGCGGTAATGTTCCCAGAGATGCCGCGACACCCAGGCCCCACCGCTCACCCAGATGCCGTGGTTCGACGCATTGATGGGGGCCGTTCCGCGCCAGAGGTCGGTGTTGTGGTGGAGCACCCAGCCCCGGGCGTTGTAGTGTGCTTTGGCGGTTTTGCGACCCGATTCCACCAGCTCGTCAATGGCCGCAAACATCGGTTCGTGGCAGGCCGACAGGTTCAGCATTTCGGCGGGCCAGTAGTTCATCTCGAAGTTGATGTTTGTCGTGTATTTGCTGCCCCAGGGCGGGGTGAGCAAATCGTTCCAGATGCCCTGCAAATTGGCCGGCCGCGTTCCAGGTCTCGAACTTGAAATCAGCAAATACCGCCCGTATTGTACGTAAAGCGCGATCAGCGCCGGATCGGCGGCTTTCTCGAAGCGTTGCAATCGTTCGTCGGTCGGGAGTTGTTCATTGGCGGTGTGACCCAGATCCAGTGAGAGGGTGTTGAAATAGGATTGGTAGTCCTGGATATGAGCGGTTTTCAGCGCGGAGAATGACTTGGCGCGGGCGGTTTGCAGCGGTTTCTGGCTTAGTGTGGCCGGGTCGCCGGAAACATCTTTGAAGTTCTTGAAGTTAGTCCCCGCCGTCAGGAACAGCGTGGCTTCGTCGGCCCCCGAAATGACGATTCTTCCATTCGAAACGGTGATTTGACCTTTTTGCGTCCGGATATGCAATCGACTTTCGCCTTGCAAAGCCCCATTTTGCACCTGAACCGACAACGCAAGGGTCTGGTTATCCATCCTGCGAACCGATGCGCCTTTGTGCGGACTGGTTAGCGCGGCTTCAAAACTGATTTTCCCCGGCTGGCTGGCGGTCAACTGAATGGCAATGATCTGATCGGGGGCGCTGGCGAGGTATTCACGGGTAAACGTTACGCCGTTGGACGAATAGGTAACGCGGGAGAGAGCGGTTTTTAGATCCAGTTCCCGGCGGTAGTTGACCGGTTTTTCTGAGCCTTTAAAATGGAGCCACAGGTCGCCAAAGGGTTGATAATCGGCCTGATAGCGGGGTGATGCCGGGGGCGCGTCATCCTGAACCCAGTATTTGAATGGTCTGGAAAGGGCAACACCGTCGGCCGGTTGCGAACCTTCGGGGTAAACGACAAACGTGGGCTGAGCGGTTTTGACCCCAATAAAACCGCCTTTGTCGAACCAGTTGATGACCTGAATCGCCAGATGATTTTTCCCCGCCCGCAGTTTTGCCGCCGGAATTGTATACCGCCGGTTTCTGGCAATGCCTTCGTCGGAACCGACCAGTTCGCCGTTCAAATACGTAAAATCCTGATCACGGATGCGGCCCAGATCCAGAATCACGTCCTTACCCGCCCAGGCGTCGGGCAAATCGAACGAGGTACGAAACCAGACCGCGCCATCCAGGCCCTCCAGTCCGGCCCGTTCCCAGCCTTCCGGAGTGGGAACGGACATGGTTTTCCAGGAACGGTCATCGAACGAAACCGCTGCCGGATTTGATTTCTCCAGCTTGCGGACACCCGCAAACCAGGCGGTTTTCTTCGGCGTATAATCCGATTCGTTGCTTTGCCGCCCCATGAACTGTTCCTGCGCCAGTTTTTCGGCTTCGGCCTGTTTGCCGACAGCGAGTAGCTGGCGAATTTGGGGCAAGTACTGAGCCGCGCCTTCGCGCTGGTACTCACGCGGTTCGCCGGTCCAGAGCGTTTCTTCGTTGAACTGAATGTGGTCCGTTTGAACGCCCCCGAACACCATGCCACCCAATCGCCCGTTACCGATGGGCAGCGCTTCCACCCACTGACTGGCGGGTTGTTTATACCAGAGCGTAAGCGGTTGTGGACTAGATTGTTGAGCCTGGGTTGTTCGTGAAAAACAAGTGGCTAAAAGGAATAAGAAGGCGGTTTTTTTCATAACAGGAACGGTTGACCGCTAGTGAAAAGCAAGATACAGAATCCCCATCGTGATCATCAGCGAAATCCAGGCAATCCAGACGCGTCGGGTCGGTTTGATGCGGATCTCGGACGCAAGGGGTACGTAGATGGACGGATTTTTATCGAATATTGAAATCAGAGTGGCTGTGAGCAGTAATACCGCAAAAATAGAAAAGGAAACCAACAAATAGTGGGGCCAGAAAGGGTATTGGTCGGGCGGTAACACCCACAAATACAGAACACCAACGCCCAGACTGAACGCCGAACCCACGGATAAAATGGCGTTAACGGCGGTGCGCGTGGTGCGTTTCCAGAAAACCGTTAGCAGAAAAACCACCGACAGGGGCGGGGCAATAAACCCCAGCACCGACTGAAACACGTCGAACAGATTCAGCCCCTTGATGCTGTCAATCGCCAGGGCCATCAGCACGGCAAAACCGCAACCCACCACCACGGTCAGCCGCCCGACTTTGATCAATTGCTCCGTACTGGCGTCAGGATTGATTTTCTTGCGGTATACATCCATCGTGAAAACCGTACTCAGCGAATTGAGCGACGAGCCAATCGTGCCGACCAGAACCGCAATCAGCACCACAATCACCAGCCCGTTCAGGCCGGGCGGGAACAGGTGTGTAACCATCGTCATGTAGGCTTCGGCGGGGTCTTTCAGGTTCGGAAACAGAATGAAACAGAGAATGCCGGGCAGAATAAACAGCGGTAAGGAGAGGATTTTGAGCCAGCCGATGAAGTTGACACCCAACTGCCCCTGCTCCAGATTTTTGGCTCCCAACACCGATTGCACCATCGCCTGATCGGTGCAGAAAAAGGCGATGGCGGCCACCGGATACCCCAGCAAAATAGCGGGCCAGGGATAGCTCGGATCGCTGGCTGGGTGAATCAAACTCCAGTACGAAGCGGGTGCTTTCTGAAAAACCGCAGCGAGTCCGCCGACTTTGTTGACGCCGAGAATCGTGAGCGTCAACGACACGCCAATGAGCAGAAGCATCTGGAAGACATTCACGCGGGCAATGGCTTTCAGGCCACCCGAATAGGCGAAAAGTCCCGCAAACAGCACCAGCACTGTAACCGACTGCACCATGGGAATGCCCAGAATCTGCCGCACCAGAAAACCGCCCGCGAACAGGCCCAGCGATAGCCACGAAATCAGGATTTTGATCAGGGCATACCACGCCAGAATGGTCTGCGTCGATTCGCCGTAGCGTTTCCCCATAAACTCGGGCATGGTCGAGACGTTGGCGCCCAGGTACTTCGGGGCAAAAACGATGGCGAGCAGGAATAAAAACACAAAGGCGTACCAATCGAAATTGATGGCGACAATGCCCGTGCTGTAGCCGATGCTTGCAAACGCCAGCAGCATCGAAGGCCCCACGTTGGTCCCCCACATGTTGAAGCCAATACTGGCCCAGCCCAGCGATTTGTTCGCCAGAAACAGCGTCTCGTCTTCGCCTTTGTTTTTCGGCACACTGGCGCGGTACCCAATCACCGCCAGAATAGTTAGGTAGGCCAAAACGATGCAATAATCCAGGACGGTCAGGCGGTCGATGAGGGAGGTCATGGGGAGGAAAGATGTTAGGAAAGTCCAAACGGTACCAATACATTTGAAAAGACCTTTGGAATTCTTAAATTCGTATAAGTGAAAAAGCAACGCAGATCAGGCCTTGATTTTGAAATAGACAGACTAACAAATTCGATTGAAAACACCCTGACTGGCGAGGTTTTCGATACAGAAATTAGTAGGCTGACTGACAAGGATACAAGACAGATTAAGCGGGCTGACTGGCTTTTTAATTGGCATAAAGAGCTTAGGGATAAGGCTAAAGAAGTTTATAAACTAACGACCGTAAATAATCCTACCATCATTCAGGGGCTTGTTAGTATTGAAGACAAGCAAGACCATGTTTTTATGCATTTGATTGAGAGTTCCAAATTCAATAAAGGGAAAAACAAAGTTTATTTTGGGGTTCCGGGAAATCTCGTTGCTTATGCCTGTAAAGTTTCAGTTGACAAAGGCTATGAAGGCTTTATTGCTTTTGATGCGAAGTCCGCTTTAATCAAACACTATCAGGAATCGCTTCTGGCTACTCATTTTCGTGGATTACGAATGTTCATAGAAACTAGCGCAGCCTTGAGACTTATTGCACACTATTTTAAAAGTTAAGACGATGGGACTGATAAAAGAACCAATAGATATTGATCTGTCAACCAAGTCTGAACCGTGGACGGAGCAGGAACTTGTGGAATTTCGGGAAATCATGCAACAGATTAAGACTCGAAATGCCAAGCGAAAAAAACGAGTGTTACAGCTTAAAAACACGGGTAGACAAACTGCCTAAATAGCAGACCTACAACCCATATTCGCTCAAAATGTCCCGTATTTTCACCGGTTTTCCGGTTTGCAACGATTTGTCCATGGCCTGAAGCAGGGACACCGTGCCGATGCCTTCGCGGATGTCGGGATAGGCCGTTTGCCCGGATTCGAGGCAGGTCGCGAAATAATCGAGGTAATTCTGGTACTCACCCGCGTGGTGGCTTTTGCCCTCAAACCGGAAATAGTGTTTCAGCTTGTGTTCCCAGGTCTGCACGATTTCGTCGCCGGTGTTGGTCGTGATCGCGTAGCGCAAATCCATGTAGTCGGCCTGACTACAGCCTTCCGTACCGCGCAGAATGCAACTCATTTCGGAATCACGAACAACGGGTTGAACGGGTCCGGTGTAGGCCCCGCTGACGCGGGCGATGCGTCCGTCGGTGGCTTTGAAAATGAAGTGCATGGTGTCGTCGTTTTTCAAACCGCCTTTCCGCCCGTTGGCACTGAGCATACCGTAGCCCATCACTTCCTCAATGTCGGGCAAATACCAGCGGATGAAATCGACCGGATGGCTGAGACCGCCATACAGCCATTTGAAGGTATTTTCGAGCGACCAGCCTTTGGCCAGAAACCAGCGGTGGTCGGCGTGGTAATAGCCTTCGATGGTGATTAATTCGCCGATCAAACCCGCTTCAAAATCCGCCCGCTGCTTTTTCATCGGTTCGAAAAACCGGGAACTTTGCCCAACGAACACTTTTTTGCCGGTTTGCTCACTGAGGTCGATCAACTCTTTGGCTTTCGACAAATCATCGATGAACGGTTTGGTGCAGACCACGTGCTTGCCGTGCAGGAGTGCCTGTTTGGTGTGTTCGGCGTGGAACTTATCGGGCGTGTAAATCGCGATGACGTCAATCGTCGGATCGTCGAGTAAATCCTGATAGTTGGTCGTATAGTGCTGAAAATCAAATTCTTTGGCCCGTTGCTGGCACAGTTCCAGTTTCTGATCGCAGACGTTTACCAGTTCGTAGTTCGGGCTCGATAAAGCCGCCGACATGGTGCTGCGTCCTTCGCCTAATCCTAAAATTCCTAATCGTAGCATGGTTTACGGTTTCTGAAAATTGACCCAGACTTCGCCCGGTTTTGTGCCGGGAATGCCTTCCTGATAGCGTTTCATGCGGACGTTCCAGGCATCGACGCGCGGGTTGTTTTCGGTGGTTTTGGGGTTGAGTTTGTCGAGACTTTCGCCTTTGGGAATGCTGATGACCAGCATCAGTTGCCGCCCGTTTTTAAACACCAGCAGTTGCTGAAAACCGGCGTTACAGAAGCCTTTCGCCACTTCCGGCCACTTCTCAAACTGCGTGGCATGGTCGGCGATGTATTCCTTCTGAAGGTTTTCATCGGCCACCAGATTGGCCGTCAGAATCGTATGATCCCACTCGCCAGCCGTCGGGCCGGCATCGCAACGGGTTCGGTTGAACTCGTAGACCAGCTCGTAGTAGGTCTTGATCGTCGCCGTTGGAAATGCCGACTTGAGCCGTCCGGTCAACACCGAAACATCCTGCACTTTGTCAAAAATGGCGGAGCGGTTTTGCCATTGATACAGCGCGTCCGGCCGGATTTTCGTCCGAATCAAAATCTCCCTCAGACGTTGCGCATCGACGGGTTCGTTTTCGTTGCTGATCACCTCGACAATGACTGGCATTTCTCTGTCAATCAACCATTTGGCGTCGGGCTGGACTTTGTAGTTGAGTAGATACTGATACGGTTTTTGAATTCCGGCTTTCGTTCGAATGCTGTCCGAAACTTGCGGCCCGTTGTGTTCCCAGACGTTGTTCGGCCCGTTGGCATTTTGCAGAAATTTTTCGGACGGCGTCCAGTTGTTTTTGATCGTGAAATACGACGAGCCTTCGTCGGTATAGAGGTAAAACCAGTGATGCGGGAGGTGCGCGTAGGGCGCTTTGTACACACTGTCGATGTTATTTTCGGTGATCACCGAACCCGGTTGCGCCGACAGGGTATAAATGGCGGCCGCATCATACAGGTGCTTGGCAAAATGGTGAATCTTGTTCGCAACCACCGCATTATTCCGCATCGCGTTGATCGTTGGCGTCCAGCCCCAACCCAGGCTGATGCCGCTGTACGATACTTCGCTGATTTCGTTGTGCTCGATTCGGATGCCCCGAACGTAGCCCGCCCCGATGCCTACACATCCCCAGTCTTCGTTCGTGACGTTGGTGATCAGGTTGTTGGTAATGAGCAGGTTCGTGCAAACTTCGCGTTCATCGGCGGGGTTGTAGGGTAAATGAATTTCGGTGCCTTCGTCGGCAAAAACACCTGCCAGAATGCCCGTTCCGCCGATGTCTTTGAACAGATTGCCCCGGATCACATTGTCACGCCCGCCTTTGTGGTAATCCAGCCCGGTAGCCGCCAGATGCTCAAACCGGCAGTTTGCAAAACCAGTCTGCCGGGCAAACGACACCTCCACAGCCGCAGCCGGACGACCGACCCACGCCTGATTTTCGAGTGTTTTTTTGTCGGGCGTCCCCGGTATTTTCAGTTTGTAGGCATCGAGCATAAACAACCCGGCCTGGTGCGGCACGTGACCCTGCTGCGACGGGCGGAGCCAACCCGTATGCTGGAACGAAATCTCCTTGAACAGGACGTTTGAAACCGGGCTGTCGGCGGTTCCGATCATTCGTACCAGCGTTTCGAGCGATGGCGCGATGACCTGTGCCGTGGCCAGATTTTCGGTCGGGCGGGGGAGGTAGTAGATTTTTTCGGCTTTGGTATCCAGAAACCACTCGCCGGGTTGATTCAGGAACTGAACGGCGTTGGTCAGGTAAAATGCCGAGTTGCCGGTTTCTTTCGAAATCCAGGGTGCGGGCCAGGGATGTTCCGATTGAATGCGGCTTTCGGGCTGGTGAAAGGCTAGTTTGGCACTATCGCCCTGTACATCAATGTGTTTTACGCGTAGATTGGCAATCGCCCACCACTGGTGAATCAGCATTTCCAGACCGGCGACTTTTGATAAATCACCAAACTTTGGGGCCGGAATCCAGCAGGTTTGCTCGGTTTTGTTCCACGACAGAATCCGGTTCATCAGCGGATACGGCGTATCTTTGGCGCGGGTCGCTTTTTCGCCGTTCACCCATAATTGCCGGAATTCAGCCAGCCGCCCACCGACTTTCGGCGCATCGGCCACCCAGACTTTTCCAATGGCTTCTTTCGGCAAACCGGCAACGCTATTCTTCAACTTCTGCCAACCGCTTATCGAAATCCCTCCGCTCAAAACCGGCTTCGCATTCGGAGCCGCTTCAATCACCGTCGGACTCGCTGGCGTCCCCGAATCCTCCGGGCGAATAAAAACCGGCTCGTTTAACGCATAAACGCCATTTTTCAAATAAATATGCGCGCCATTTGCTACGCTCGGGTCCGATAACCGACGCAACTCCCGCACCTTCCGAAGCGCCAGTTGCAAACTGGCTACCGGTTTTTCGTTCGTTCCCGCATTCAAGTCCGATCCGTCCGGCGACACCCAGATTTCGGCTTGCTGCGCGAAAGTGAGGTTTGGTAGCAGGGAGAGGATGAATAGGTTTATGAGTCGTTTCATAAAGCCAATTGCCCCTAAATCCCCTAAAGGGGACTTGGACGCCGAAACATCCAGATGCTTGAAGTCCCCTTTAGGGGATTTAGGGGCGTTCTTTTTCATTTCCCGGAAAAATCAAAATACAACGTCAGCTCTTTGGCGCGTGCGGGTTCCTTTTCGTAGTCATAAAAAATATGCTTCATGCCCATTGGCCCTGTCGTTTCGTTGCGCTGTGTTTTGCTGCCAATGCTGCTGATGCCCTGCAGGAACGACAGGTCGCCCGTCGGAAAAATCGGCTCGTAATTGTGCCACTGATCGGTTTTCCAGGCCGGGGTGAACAGCCGGAAAAAAACATCTTCGTTTTCCGTCGCCACCGTAAAAGGCTGGCCTGTAGTTTCAAACCGACACCAGTACAGGTTGGCGTGGTAGCCTTTGAATTCTGGGTAAACAACCGGCGTTTCACCGGTTTCGGTGTTGTTATACGCCTTGTTCCAGACGTCCAATGTGCCACCTTTCATCCGGTTTTTCCAGACGCGGTATGGTCCTTTACCCATCCATTTGACGGCTTTCATTTCGCTTTCGGGGAACGAGAAATTGACCCCGACCAGCGTCGTGAAATAGCCATCGGGAAAATACCGCACCCGCATTTTAACCCAGCCCGACGGGAAAATGGTCCATTGCAGCGTGTTGTAGCTGCTTTTTCGGTCAAAGGTCGATTCGATGACGACGGTTTTGCCGTCCATGCGGTGGGTGAAATTTTTGAAATTGTTGACACCTTCCTGCAACACCGGGCCGTTGGTGAACGGGATCGTTCCGTTCCGGTTGGTCACTTGTTTCAAGACACCGGTTTGCTTGCTGAACACCAACTGAATGCCGTTGGCCGAAACCGTATACAGCGAATCGGTTTCGGCTAGGTTTACCGCAGCAGAACCGTCGGTTTTGACGAGCGACGAAGCGATTTTATTGGGTAATGAAATCGGAAAACTCCAGGTAAACAGCTCGCGTCGGTGCGGATCGGTGGCGGTGATGTACAGAAAGTCGTAGTCTTTCCAGTCGCTGGGTAACTGAGCCTTTAGTACGCCTTTTTCGAGCGGTTTCAGGTTCGGTGCTGCAACGGGAAATGACTTTTCAGACGGTTTTACGCCATCGAATGGGCCACCCACTTTGACTAGTTTTCCGGTAAACGAACAGTGGCTTGTATTGGTAAAGTGATACCGGTTTTCGATCGGAAACGTGCCGTCGAAGGTTGGCGTCATCTCCCGGCGTTCCAGCCGGATCGGTGACCAGACTTCCCTGATCGTAAAAAAGCTGCCTTCTTTTTCACGGTACGGCCCGACGATTCCGTCGGCGCCCCGGTTTCCGTCGGTGTCGATGAGGCCGTTCTGATCCGTTCGCACGACGCCCTGATCGGCAAAATCCCAGAGAAAACCGCCAGCCGCCAGCGGATCGTGCCACATCGCTTCCCAGTAATCTTCCAGCCCCGCACCGTGGCCGCCATCGTACATGCCGTGCAGAAATTCGGTGGGAAGCGTGATCGAATGACCGTGGTTGTAGTTGCCGATGCCGTAGTTAAATTCCCGGTAATGCTGCGTGTCGAAACCGCCAAAATCCTCCCAGGCATGGAGGACCGGCCGTTTCTGAAGGTCTTCTTTGGCGAACAGCGCATCCAGTTCGGCATTGTGACCGCCTTCGTTCCCGTTGATCCAGAAAATAACCGACGGGTGGTTGACGTCGTGCGTAACCAGTTCATGGAGCAGTTTAGTGCCCGTCGGTGTGTCGTAGTGGCCGTGCCAGCCCGCCAGTTCGTCGAACACGAAAAGTCCCAGCGAATCGCAGACGTCCAAAAAATGATCGTCGGGCGGGTAGTGCGACGTCCGGACGGCGTTCATGTTCATGTCCTTCATCAGATTGACGTCCAGAATGCTCAGTTTTTTGCTTAACGCCCGGCCCGACGACGGCCAGAACGAATGCCGGTTGACGCCCTTGAGTTTAACTTTCGTACCGTTGACGTAAATACCGTCGCGCGGTTTCACGTCGACGGTGCGGAAACCGAAGAATTTCGTCAGTGTATGCACCGGTTTTCCAGCCTCCAACAACCTGAATTCTACTTTGTAGCGATGGGGTGTTTCCGACGTCCACAAGAGCGGTTTCAGGACGGTTTTTGTCAGGGCAACGGTATGGGTTTCGGTACCGATTTTTGCGCTGAACGGTTCGCCTACTTTTTGTCCGGAAACCGTATAAATCTGTCCGGAAATTTCAGAGGCTTTGCGGTTTGTTTTCAATTGAAGTTGGGCCGTAAAAGAGCCGTTGGCTTTGGCGTCGATGGCAACGTGTTCGATGTGTTCGGCGGGGAGAATTTCCAGGTAAACCGGTCGGAAAATACCGCCGAAGATCCAGAAATCGCCCTTGCGTTCGGCTTCGTTGACGGACGGGTTCGCCGAGTGTTTCGAGACGGTAATTTCCAGCAAATTGCCCGAACCGTACTGGAGTAAATTCGATACATCGTATTTGAATGCGTAGTAGGAACCTTCGTGGGTTGGCCCGGCCGATTTGCCGTTCAGCTTGACTTCGGTGTCGGTCATGACGCCTTCAAAAACCAGGTTGATCTGTTTGCCTTTCCACGACGCCGGAGCCTGAAAATGATGCTTGTAAAGTCCCTGTTCTTTGCCGCGCGAACTGTCCTTGGCAAAACCGTAATTATACTTCCCGAATCCCTGCAACTCCCAGTTCGACGGCACCGGAATGGTGGTCCACTTTCCCGAATTTCGACCGGCGGTGCAGTAAAACTCCCAGTTCACGGTCTGGTCGTTTCCCGTGCCGGACAAATACCGTTTTTCGGTTTGCTGGGCGGTGGCAACCTGTGCAATCAGAAGGAGAAAAACCGGTATCAATCGGTGCGTCATGGGTCGGATTTGGGCGGTTATTTACTTTTTACTAATTCGTTTAAGATGCGCTTTTTTACCTTGAAAATCGTCCCGTGTTTGTGGCCTTCCGGAACCGCGATTTGGGCAGAAACATCCGTAAACGTTTTGAAGTCGCGGGTCTTCACGGCTCCGTAATTTTTGTCCTGATAGGAGTCGAAATAAATCAGCCAATCATCACCAATTTTGGCAACGGAGGGGCCTTCGGTGAATTTTTTGGTAAATGGTGTGGATACGTCGGTGTAGGGTCCGGTGGCGTCTTTTCCAAACGCGACTTTGAGGTTACGTTCCGGGCGGGTGTTGTCTTTCAGAATCAGCACGTAATCAGCGGGTTTGCGCTTGACGATTACCGCATCGATCACGCTGAATTTCGGGTCGAGAAACAGTTGGGTGGGCGCGAAAGTTTGGAAGTCTTTTGTGGTGGTGACATACATCCGGTGGTTGTTTTTCTCCTCTTCTACCCCGCGCTCAAACCGGTTCGGAATGGTGGAAGCCCAGATGATGATAAACCGGTTGGTTTCGTCGTCGTAAAACAGTTCGGGCGCCCAGACATTGACCGTCGTCGGTTCGTGTTCCATCACCGGAATAAACCGCTCCGCCGACCAGTGGATGAGATCTTTGGAACTCGCATAACCGAAGCCTTTGTCGTCCTTCCAGCTACTCGTCCAGACGAGGTGAAACGTGCCGTCTTTGCCCTGCGCAATCGACGGATCGCGCATCACTTTCTGATTGCCAATTTCGGGTTTAAGAAACGTGCGGTTCTGATCTGTCCATTGATAACCGTCCGTGCTATACAAAAACCGCAGCCCTTCGTTGGCCGGTTCATGAAACGAACTGAACAGGTAGACGCTCTTCGAACACGAACTGAGCAGGAGCAGAATACTGAACAGGTAAGAAATACGCTTCATGGTTTAGGGGTCGATCCGTTCGGCTGAAGAGCCGTTTTTTGCCTCTACAAAGGATCAATTTTATGGAGTGTGGGATATGTATCATTTTAGCGGGGATGTGTAGCATTTTGTCAATCCGGGATTTTGGTGTTCGGTTTACGGTTTTCAGTTTACGGTTTACGGTTTACGGTGGCTGACGCGCATAATTGGAACGCGTCAGCCACCGTAAACCGTAAACCGCAAACCGTAAACCGCAGACTAATACCCCGGATTTTGCGTAATGGCCGGATTTTGGGTGCGGACGATTTGGGGAATTGGCCAGAGCAGTTTCGTGGCAGTAATGGCTTTCCCTTTGGCGGTCAGAACCGGGACGGCGCGGTTGGTGCGCTTCAGATCGAACCAGCGCTGAAATTCGATGGCTAATTCCGTCCGGCGTTCGTGTTCGATGGCCAGATCGAGCGTCGGGTATTTGGCGGTTGGATACGTTGCCTCGCCAAACTTGGGCAATTTCGCCCGGGTTCGGACCAGATTGAGGTACAGCGGATCGCCCGTCGCTTCGGACAGCAACAGCAGTGCGTCGGCGTAGCGCAGCACCATGAAGTTGTTGTTCGACAAGGGGTTGCCGCCCACCTGCGTTGCTTTGGTGTCCGTCCATTTGATCGGGTATTTCTGGGCGATGAACGTTCCGGCGTTGTTATACCCCAGCGCAATCGAGGCATCCCGGCGCGGGTCACCGGTTTCGTATTCATTGTACAGGTCGTCGGTTACCTGGTTCATGCCACCGCCGTAGAAACCGAGGAAGTTGTTGTTCGGGTAGAACGTCTGATAAAAGCGGCTGAATGGAGCCGAGGCATTTCCGCCCAGATACTGAATTTCAAAGATTGACTCTTTGGTGTTTTTGACGCTCGGTCCCCACAAATCGGTATAATTGGCGAGCAACGAATACTGATTGCTATTGTACACTTCCTTCAGAACCGTGGCCGCTGCGGCTTTATCGCCCAGGGTCAGATACACTTTCCCCAGCAACGTCTGAGCGGCTCCCTTGGAAGCCCGGCCCGGAATCGTAATGGCCGTCGCCAGGGGTAGTTTTTCAGCCGCAAAAATCAGGTCTTTCTTGATTTGATCGTAAACCGCACTTTGCGGGGAACGCAGGACGGCGTAGCTTTCCTCGCCGGTCAGTGGCGTGGTGACGATGGGCAAATCACCCCACAGTTGCACCATGTTGAAATAATAGAGCCCCCGCAGAAACTGCATCTGGGCTTTCACACCGTCCTTGTAAGCCGCATCCAGACTGGCCCCTTCAATTTTGTCGAGAACGATGTTTGCGTTAAAAATGGCCTTGTAGGATTCCTGCCAGAACTGGTACACCATCGTGTTGGCGGTGGCCAGACTGTAGTCCTTGAACTGCCATTTATCGGCCTGAATCCCCGAAATATTGAACATGATGGCGTTATCGCTCATCTGCTCGTTGGCGTACGAAACCGGCCCTTCCGGGTGGTAAACCGTATAGAGCGACGCATACGCTCCGTTGACGGCCAGCTCGAAATCGTCCCGGGTTTTGAAGTTATCCGCTGTCGCGTTCGAAAGGGGCGTCAGGTCCAGAAACGTGTCCTGGCAACTGGAGGTCAGCAAGCAGACGCAAAGAAGGGTGAGAAAATATTGTATCGTTTTCATGGGTGATCGTTCTAGAGTTCAGTTTACAGATCTACTTTCAGGCCAACCGTGACGACGCGCGGGATGGGATACGAACCGTAATCGACGCCGATGAACGCCCCGTTGGGCGCATTGCCTGAGGCATTCAAACCGTTGCTGCCACCGGCATAATTGCTGGCGCCGTAGGTCGTGTTTTCGGGGTCGTAGTTGGTGTATTTGCTCCACAGGTACACATTGTCAGCATTGATGTACACGCGGGCCACGCGGAACGGGGTTTTGCGGGTCAGCGACGACGGCAGCGTATACGAAAGCCGAATGTTTTTCAGGCGGGTAAACGACGCATCTTCCACCCACAGGCTGTGAAACTGATCCTGCAAACCGGTCAGGCCGAGGGTCGCGCGGAAGTGTTTGCCGTCGCCGGGATCGGCTTCCGACCGCCAGCGGTTGTCCACGCTCGCAAACATGTTCCGGCCGTTGTTCCAGAAGCCCAGGTAGCGGAAATTCTGGTTCACAATCTCCCCGCCGTAGGTTCCCTGCAACAGAAATGAAAAGTCGAAGCCTTTGTAGGAAACCGTGTTGGTCAGACCGGCGGTGAAATCGGGTTGGAAATTACCCAGCGAGGTACGGTCGTCCGGCGTAATCTTGCCATCGCCGTTCACGTCGCGGATGATCGGATCACCCGGTTTGGTCGAGCTGTAGTGCGGAGCCGCATCGACAGCCGCCTGGTTTTTAAACACGCCGTCGACCACGTAGCCGTAGAAATTCGAGATCGGCTGGCCCACTTCGGTTTTAACCGCCACGACGAAATCGGTGTAGATGATCGGGGCGTTCGTCGGCCCTAACTGCAAAACCGTATTGCGGTTCCGGCTGACATTCAGATCCGTCGTCCAGATGACCTTGCCGGTGGTATTTTTCGAATTAATATTCAGTTCAATCCCCCGGTTGCGCATCCGGCCGATGTTGGTGAGCTGGGACGAAAAACCGGAAATATCCGGCACCGGCACGTTCAGCAGCATATCGCGCGTCACCGAGTTGTAATATTCCGCCGACAACCCGATCCGGTCGTTCAGCACGCGCAGGTCAACGCCAATGTTCATCTGGCCGGTGCGTTCCCATTTCAGGTTGGTATTGGAAATATTGGAGATCGTCAGACCGGACGCCAGGGCGGCCCCGGAAACGTAGTTGGTCGCCGATAGCAGGCTGATGGCGCCGTAGTTCGGAATCTGATTGTTCCCCGCAATCCCGTAACTGGCGCGTACTTTCAGGCTGTTCACAAACTTGACATGCTGCATGAACGACTCGTCCGAAATCAGCCAGCCCGCCGAAACCGACGGGAAATAGCCCCAGCGGGTGTCCCGTCCAAACCGCGAGCTGCCGTCCCGGCGAATGGCCGCCGTCAGGAAATATTTGTTCTGGAAATTGTACTGCGCCCGGCCCAGATACGAGATCATTGACCATTCGGTAGCGGTGCTGGAACCGCTGGTGACGACTCCGGCATTGAGCGTTTCGACGAGGTCGTTCGGGAAGCTGCCCGACGTAACGGTCGCAAATTCATCGCGTTGTTTCTGCACCGAATAACCGGCCAGCACATTCAGGCTGTGGTCGCCGAAGCGTTTGTCGTACGTCAGCGTGTTTTCCGACAGCCAGTTCAGCATGTAGGACGACTGCACATTGCCCTCTGCCGGGAGCAATCCCGAATAGCCATAGCCTTGGTTCTTAACCCGATACGAGTTCAGGCGGTTGTTGAACAGGTTGCCGCTGATGCTGGTCCGAAATTTCAGGTCGTCGGTGATAAAGTATTCTGCAAAGGCGGTTGCGAGGGTGTTGAACGACTTGTTCTGCTTGTGGTAAAACCGGGTGAGTGAATACGGATGCCAGAGGTTCAGGTCGTTGTAGGCGACGTATTTGCTCCAGACCGAGTTGGGATCCCGGTAACCCAGGTTGCCGTTTTCGTTGTAAACCGGGAAAATCGGATCGCTCTGAATCGCCAGACTGACAACATCGCTTTTGCCCTGCGTGCCTTCCGTCCGATCAAAAACCGTCGTTGCGCTCAGGTTCAGCCCCAGCGAAAACTTGTCCGAAACCGCGTGTTTGATGTTGGTGCGCAGCGCCAGGCGTTTGTAATAATTTTCATCCAGAACCGCCTGTTGATCGAGGAATGATCCCGAAAACAGAAACTGGGTTTTCTCGGTACCGCCCGAAACCGAAAGCTGCGCGTTGTGCGATGGCGCCACGCGAAACATGACGTCCTGCCAGTCGGTGCCTTTGCCAAATTGCTGCGGATTGGTGATAAAATCGTCGGGGATGCGGTAGGTCGAGGGCCGGGCGCTGTTGGGGTCGGAGGCTTTGTTGACCGCCGGATTCAGGTCGACCCAGGCGTTGTTGTGGGCGTCAATGTAATACCCGATCCACTGCTGGGCGTCCATCATCGGCACCTTCCGGATCACCGACTGCGTGCCGTATTCGTAGCCCGCACTGATGTTGGTTTTCCCCGCCTTGCCCAGTTTGGTTGTAATCAAAACGACGCCGTTGGCCCCGCGTGAGCCGTAAATGGCGGCCGATGAGGCATCTTTCAGGACATCGACCGACTCGATGTCCTGCGGATTGATCAGGTTGAGGTTGAAGTTTTCGAGCGGAACGCCGTCGACCACAAACAATGGAGTCGTACCGGCGGTGATGGAACTGACGCCCCGAATCCGGATAATGGGCGAAACCCCCGGCGCTCCCTGCGACTGCGTGATGTTCACCCCAGCAATTTTGCCCGCCAGCGACTGAGTAACATTGCTGAACGAACGGTCTTTGAACTCATTGAAGCCCACCGAGGCCACCGCGCCGGTGATGGCCCGTTTGCTTTGCGTCCCGTAGCCCACCACGACCACTTCGTTGAGCGTCTTGTTGGACGGAAGCATGGAAACATCGATCACTGAGCGGTTGCTGACCGGAATTTCCTGGGTTTCGTAGCTGATGGAGCTAAAAACCAGCGTCGAATTTTCGTTGGCGGAAAGGGAATAGGCGCCGTCCTGATTTGAAATCGTGCCGCTGGTGGCGGATTTGATCAGCACCGAAACGCCCGGTAGCGGTTTCCCGTTTTCGTCGGTGACCTTCCCCGTAATGGTAAGGGATTTGGTCTGTGCGAAGGTCTGAACAAAAGAAAAGCAAAATAAAGTAAAGATCAAGCTGGCCCACCAGCATCTTCGGGAGGTAAGAGTAGAGTTCATCGTACTGGATTTGTTAAAATGTTCATAGAAATGATCAATTGAATCCGAATAAATTACCAGTAAATAGTGAATGGTTTAAAGCGTGTTAGGTTGGTATTTTCTTATTTTTTCTTAAAAGTATTTCGTTTTATTTGTTTTACTTTGTTTTTTAAAAATATTTTCTTGAATTATGTTCAGACAAGCTCAAATCCGGCTTTTGTTTCTTTTCTTCATGGGTTCTCCGCTGTATCCGATGGCGCAGGTCACGGTGGCTTCCGAAAAAGGCATTGAAAAATGGGAGGTCTACGAGATTACCTTGTCGGGGCCAACGGCTGGCAATCCCTTCACGGACGTTTGGCTAACGGCCGAGTTCTCGTCGGGCGAGAAGAAGATCATGACGACTGGTTTTTACGACGGCGAGGGGGTGTATAAAATCCGGTTCATGCCGGAAGCGACGGGGCAATGGTCGTACCGGACATCCAGCAACGTCAACGCGTTGCGTGGAAAAACAGGAAGCTTTACATGCCGCGCGCCTTCTGCGACCAATCACGGCCCGGTCGGCGTCCGGAATACGTACCACTTTCAGTACGCCAACGGAAAACCGTATTACCCCTTTGGGACGACGGCGTATGCCTGGACGCACCAGCCCGAGCCGTTGCAGGAACAGACGTTGACCACCTTGAAAAATGCGTCGTTCAACAAAATCAGAATGTGCGTGTTCCCGAAAACGTACAGTTACGTGGAGGAAGAACCGGCCCTTTTTGCCTATGAAGAGAAAGGCCGCACCAAACGCCCGAATGGTTCGACAAAGTACCAATGGGACTTTACGCGCTTCAATCCGACGTTCTTCCGGCACCTGGAAAAGCGGATTGCGGACCTCGCCAAACTCAATATTGAAGCCGATCTGATTATTTTTCATCCATACGACAAAGGCCGCTGGGGATTCGATAGTATGGGCTTGAAGAATGATTTATTATACATCAAGTATCTGGTAGCCAGATTGTCTGCGTATCAGAACGTCTGGTGGTCGATGGCGAATGAATTTGATTTCATCAAGAACAAACCACGCGAAGCCTGGGATGTCTACAGCAAAGCCGTGGTCGAAGCCGATCCGTATCACCACCTCTGTTCGATCCACAACGGGACGGAATACTACGACAACTGGAAACCGTATTTCACCCACGTCAGCATTCAGAATGGGTCGACCGTCGAGGATTTTGGGCGGGCGGTTTTGTTGCGCGATGCCTACCGAAAACCGGTGATTTACGACGAGGTCTGTTACGAAGGCAACCTCCCGCAGCGCTGGGGACGACTGAGTCCGGAGGAAATGACCGAGACATTCTGGCAGGGCGTCATTGCCGGCACCTACGTGACCCACGGCGAAACGTACCGGACGCCGGGCGACACCATCTTCTGGGCCGAAGGCGGCCGGTTTCACGGGCAAAGTCCGGCGCGGATCGGTTTTTTGCGAAATCTGCTGGAACAGCAACCCGGCCCGGTCGAACTGGCGGACCCCTGGAAAGATCACCAGACCTGCCAGTCCGACAGCGCGCATTACCTGATTTATTTGGGAAAACAGATGCCGTCGGAATGGGTGTTCAGTTTGCCCAAAAAAGGCGCACCACCCACCGGCGCGGTTTTCAAAGCCGAACTCATCGACACCTGGAACATGACCATTACGCCCGTTTCGGACACCTTCCGGCTGGGAGAAGCGAAAGATTACCGGGTCTATGACGAAGGATTCAGGAAAATTCGTCTGCCTGCCAAACCGTATCAGGCGATTCGGCTGACGCAGGTTAAATAGAAACATTTTTTCGTTCTCTAAGTATTGTTTATGATTAGTTAAGAATGAATAGAAGCTGTAGAAAGTAAATTTGGCAAATCCGATTTATTGACCAGCCCACGGTTTCAACCGTGGGATTTCGCGAATGATCCACCCAAAATTGAAACCGTTAAAACGGTTTTTGTTCACCGGTTTTCGTCATCAAAAACCCACGGTTGAAACCGTGGGCTGGGTAACAAACCGGGTCTTAGGCAATTAATCTATAGCGAAGAGAAAATTTCTTTTTGTTACTTTTGACAAACTCAGATAGTTTAGAATAAAACCGTATGCTACCGAATCAACGTCGGGATAAAATACTTGAATTGCTGAAGGAAGACGGCTCCGCCAAGATCGTCAATCTGGCCCGGATTTTTAAGGTGACGGAAGTAACGATTCGTCAGGACATCGAGAAACTGGAAAAAGACGGACTGGTGATCAAGGACCACGGCGGGGCGTACCTGAAAAACGTGGAAGACCAGGTGCGGACGGTTTCGCTGGGAAATCAGGAGAACATCGACAAAAAGGAACGCATCGCGAGCAAGTGCCTGGAATTCATCGAAAGTGGTGACACCATCATTCTGGATTCGGGTTCGACCACCACCGAAATCGCCAAAAAACTGCGCGGCTACCGAAACCTCACCGTGATCACCAACGCCCTGAACATCGCCCTGATTCTGGGCGCCGAAACCGGCATCGAGGTGATCATGACCGGCGGGGAGTTTAAACCGCCCACCCTGTCGCTGACGGGGCAGAAAGCCGCCGATTTTTTCAAAGGCATCAACGTCCAGAAGCTGTTTCTGGCCACAGCGGGAATCTCGCTGAAGGCGGGCTTAACCTATCCGAGTATCAGCGACTTAGTGGTGAAAAAAGCCATGATTGATGCCGCCGATGTAACCTATCTGGTGGCCGATTCGACCAAAATTGGCAAAAGTGCCTTCGCCAGTCTGGGAGCCTTGTCGTTGATCGATTACATCATCACCGACGCGACCATTCAGGAGAAGTACAAGCAGGTTTTCCACGACAACGAGATTGAACTGATCATTGCGCCGTAGGCGGCTCACAGCCATTTGCTGGTCGGTGGAGCAAAATAGGTGCAGTTGTTGACAACGTATCCACTATTGTCCTAACTTGGGGGCTCTGTTCCATTCGGTATGGAACGTTCTGTTTCTAAACTCCTAAACTCAATAATACTCATGTCCGAGAAAAAGATTATTGCCATTTTCGGCGCTACCGGTGCCCAGGGGGGCGGACTTGCCAGAGCCATCCTCCATGATAAAAACAGTGAGTTTGCCGTCCGGGCCATTACGCGGGACACCAGTTCCGATAAGGCAAAGGAACTGGCCCAATTGGGAGCCGAGGTGGTGGTGGCTGACATTGATGATGAGCAAAGCCTTAGCCAGGCCCTGGAGGGAGCTTATGGGGCCTTTTTTGTGACCTTTTTCTGGGCGCATTTTTCGCCGGAGCGGGAATACAACGAAGCCCGCAGCATGGCCCAGGCGGCCAAACAGGCCGGGCTGAAGCACGTGATCTGGTCGACGCTGGAAGATACCCGCGAGTGGATTCCGCTGGACGATGACCGGATGCCAACCCTTCAAGGCAAATACAAAGTGCCGCATTTTGATGCGAAAGGCGAAGCCGACCAGTTCTTTACCGATTTAGGGGTACCGACTACCTTCCTCCGGGCTTCTTTTTACTGGGAAAACTTCATCTATTTTGGAGCCGGGCCTAAAAAGGGACCCGATGACAGGCTGTATCTGACTTTGCCGATGGCTGATAAGAAGATGGCCGGTGTGGCTTCCGAAGATATCGGCAAAACCGCTTACGCCATCTTCAAGGGCGGGACGGAATTCGTTGGGAAGACCATCGGCGTGGCCGGGGATCAATTGACGGGTCAGGAAATGGCTGCGAAACTTTCCAAAGCGATCGGGCAGGAGGTCACCTACAACTACGTTACGCCGGAGGTATACCGGGGCTTTGGCTTCCCGGGAGCCGATGACATGGGCAATATGTTTCAGTTCTACCGTGATTTCGACGAGGTATGTAACCAGGTCCGGGATGTAAACTACACCCGGGAGTTGAACCCCGAATTACAGTCGTTTGATGCCTGGCTGGAGCAAAACGCCGGGCGTATTCCGCTGGACTAAAGGTCCGGCTCAGCACATCGACTGGCTATTGGTGTTACTCAAACAGCCAGTCGATGTTCTTTTTATTGCCCGCCAAACCGGCGTCGAAAACCGGGATTTCCTGGTTGCCGTCCATAAAACCGAGGAGCAAACAGGCTCCTTTCCCCAGATTCAGCGTGTGCGTTCCCGCCTTGAATGAATACGTATGTACATTGACGGGCGGTAAGCCATCCACCAGAACGGCGTTCGAAATTTTGATTTCCGACTGCCCGTAGTCGTTGGCACTGGCGTCCGTTTCCAGTTCCGGTGCGGGTAAGTAGCGGGGATTCTTTTCGGTAAAAAAACCGACCAGCAGTTTGACGGGTTGGCTGGCTGTAAAGGTTAGGCTGGTGCGTTCCGACTGCTGTGTCGATTTTGCCAGTTGCAAGCCTTTCAGGTTCTTCAATTCCTCCGCCACCGCAGCGATGGCAAGACCCGTATCGGAAAAAATACGCTGCCCTTTTTCAACGGCATACGTCTCCACGGTCGGGCTTTGAATCGTAACGGTGGCCGGTTTGAACCACACGGGTTGCCTGGCCACCGTCACCGGAGCCGATTTCAGCGAGTCGATCACGGATTTGAACCGCGTCAGTTCTTTTTGGTAAACCGGCAGCATTTCTTCCCACGTTTTGTAGGTTCCATCGACGCCCCGCATCGGAATTTTGCGCTGCTTCGTCTGCATACTGTTGGCATACAGGTACGTATCTTTCGTCAGCTTCACCAGATCCGTGTAATGTTCCAGACTGCTTTCCAGCAGCGGAACCGCTTTTTCCAGATCGCGGACGTCGGTCGAGTACTTGTATTTCAAAACCGCCAGGGCCGCCCGGGCCTTCTGGGCGTAGAAATTCGCCATCGCATTCTGGGCGTAGACGTCATTTTTCAGGCGGTCGAATTCGGCCTTGTTTTTAGTCACCGCACCAGCGGCTTTGTCAATGGCGGCCACGGCTTTTTTGCCGTGTTCAATCACTTCATCGGCCACCTGAACCGGCGTTTCGCCCCGGTGTTTTTCCTGTTTCGATTCCTTCTCGGCGTATTCGATAATCATTTCACCCTCAGGGGCTTCCGATTCGTACATGAGCGTAAACAGCCCGTAGCGAAACGGATTGATGAGTTGCGTCATCAACATACCGAGCGTGAGGGTCTGGCGGTTGCCGTCGGTGATGCCGTAGCGTCGCAATAGTTTCGGTGAAATCTCGCCGGTTTCTTCGTAGGCTTCCAGTACGTCCTTGCCTTTGTCGGCCGGTAAACCGTATTGATCCGCCAGTTGATTGCCCCAGTACGTCACTTCTGTCGGACGATCCCGTTTGGAATTCCAGGCGTAGCGCGCCCAGGTTTTGTACCAGATCCAGTCACGGTCGAGCTGGAGCAGGCGGGGCGACGTTTTGTCGGCGGTATAGGGCCAGTCCCAGTACGACGCCTGGGGGTACAGATGCAGGCCATTCGCACCATACACGTTATGCATCGCCTGAACGGACTTCTGAATAAAATCGGGCGAACCGTACCGAAAAGGCTCCAGATTGGCCAGAATGTGTACATTTTCAACGTGAACCGTACCGATACTGCTTAACGTCCGGTGCAAATCCGCCCATTTACCCCGGGGCGTGTAGGTCGTCAGGGCTTCGCCGTTGTATTTCGCCATCGTATACAAATTCTTGTACAACGGCAGGGCGGCTTTCATCACGCGGGGCGCATCCGAATCGTGGGCGCGGAGCACAATCGGCGGTTCAGCGGTTTGGCCGAGGGCTTTCAATCCGTCTTTGACGCCCGGAATAATCGTTTTGGTGAACCAGTCGACGTCATCCTGTCCGACGCCTTCCATGGCTTCGCCGAGGGTGATGAGCAGGCCGACATTCGGGTATTTCTGAACAAACGCGGCAATGGATTTCTGGGTATAATCCGCGATGAGCGGGGTGATGGGGCGGTTTCGGTCCTGGGTTTTGAGGTTGTGTTTTTCGGCAAACGGTTTTGAAAGAATGATGTTGTAGAACATCTGAATGACCCAGATGCCGCGTTTGTCGGCTTCGGCGGTCAGAAACCGGAACATTTCTTCGTTTCTCCGGAACGTCGCGTCATCCACTTCAACGGCGTAGGGATAGTCTTTTAGCCGAACCAGTGACGCAAACGGGTGGCCATTCCACAAATACAGGGAGTTGTAGCGGTTTTCGGCCATCTGATCCAGATACCGAATCCAAAGCGCTTTGTCGTAAAGCCACGGGAAGGTTTCGGGCGTATACGGATATTCATACACCTCGCGACCGGGGAGATACACCGGTTTCTGAATGCCCACGGCCGTGCCACGCAGCACCATTTCCGGCTGGTCACGCAGGCTGATCGTTTCGGGAAGCTGGCCGGTTTCGTTGATTTTTTCAGCCAGTTCCAGACAGCCGTACAAGACACCGGACGGGTCGGCTCCCACAATCAGCAGCGGATTCTGCGCGTCTCTCCGAATGGCAAAGCTTTCTTTGACTGGGTTTGGGTCTGCCGTTAATCTATAACGCAAAGAAACCGGTTTGACGTTGGCATCAGACCATAACCCAATGACAATCTGGTGACTACCCTTCGCCGGAACACCCTTGAAAAACGTAGTTTGATAACCGGCTTTGGTCAGCGCCTGTTTGAGTTTTTCGGCACCAAAGGTGACGCGAACGTGGGCCGAAACCGGCGTGACGATGGTGACTTTTTTACCGGTTTCCTGCGCAATGACCGATGCGGTACCTGGGAAGCAAAAAAGAACGGAGAAGAGAAGAATTGTAGCGTAGCGGTTCATATAACAGGACTTAGGAACAGTACAAATTTACCCTGTTTGGATACCGGTAATCTCCAGCATTTTCTCCAAAAAATATACAATGTTAGCCTGAGGGATAGTTCTAAAGTCTTCGAAACCGTATTTCTAAGAAGTTGGGTCAGTGACGGCGTTTTTCGGCTGAACCGGCTTTGAAACGAGCGGAGTCGTCTTGCCGCGCGTGAAGGAAATGAGCGCACCGGTCAGTACTAAACCGCTCATCGTCAGGTAGGCGTAATGCATCCCGAGCAGTTGGGCCGCCGTCGATTCGGGCGAGGCATCGTTTGCCAGTGCCCAGCGGTTGCGGGTGCTGTACCAAACGGCGGCCGCAATGGCGATGCCGACGACAAATCCCAGGTTGCGCATGAAGGCAATCATGCTGCTGGCAATGCCGCGCTGGGCGATGGGGGCCGCGTTGAGGGCGCTGCTGCTGTTGGGCGACTGAAAAAGGCCAAAGCCCAGACTCACCAGCGAACTCCGCCAGATGACATCCTGCCAGGTCCAGTCGACGGCCAGAAATGAAAAAGCAAAATAACCGCCCGCCGTGATCAGCAACCCGAAACTGGACAACCAACGCGTGCTGATCCGGCTGGAAAGATACCCGCCCAGTGGGGCCACCAGGCTGAGGGTCAGAGGACCCGCCAGCAAAATCAGTCCGGCGCGTTCGGGGGGTAGCCCCAGGAGTTGTTGCAGGAAAAAAGGAATGACAAACAGATTGCCGCCCGACGCCAGAAAACCGCAAAAGGCTGCGAGAATGGCCGCTGTGTAGGGCCGGATGCGGAACAGGCTCAGTTGCAGCATCGGCTCCCGAACCCGCATTTCCCAAAACAGAAACAACACCAGCAAAACCGTACCGATTGAGAGGAGTGTGACCACGAGCGGATGATCCCAGCCATACTGCGGTTCTGGCCCAAAATCCAGACCGGTGAGCAGAGAGATGACGCCGAACAGAAACAGCCCCGCACCGACCAGATCGAACCGTTGGCCGGTCACTTTCGGACTTTCCGGCAGGATGGTCCAGGCCCGCCAGATCGCCAGCAAACCGATCGGGACGTTCACGAAGAAAATGCTCGACCAGCCGAACTTGCCCAGCAGAAAACCGCCAATAACCGGTCCCGCACTGGACCCGGCGGCCACGATAGAGCCCATCAGACCCATCGCCTGACCGCGTTCCTGTGGAGAAAAGGTGTCGCCGATGATGGCCGGGCCGACGGCGAAAATCATGGATGCTCCCAGCCCCTGAACCACCCGAAACCCCACCAGCGACCACAGGTTCCAGGCCAGACCACACAGCAGGGAACCCAGCACAAAAACGCAAAAACCGGTGATATACAGCGTTCGGCGGCCCACCCAGTCAGACAGTTTTCCCATGATGAGCAGCGTGCTGGTGGTGGTCAGGAGGTAACAAAGCACGATCCACTCGACGCTGTCGCCCGCGCCCAGTTCCCGCCGGATGGTGGGCAGGGCAATGTTGACAATGCTGCTGTCGAGCGTCGACATGAACGTTCCGAACATGATCGTGCCCAGAATAATCCATTTATTGGGAGAAGAAGATGAAACCGCCGATGTTGTTGATGACACAGGAAAACGAAGTTACTTTGAGAAAGTAACGGGTTGTAGGGACGGGTTGTTTGAATGAGGTATCGAAAGGATAACTTCGTTTTCGATTAAAGAATGACAAATAATAAATGATGAATGTTGAATGTGAAAGTCTTTCCAGTCCAGCACTTTTACATTCAATATTCATCATTTATTATTTGTCATTCTTTAATGTCTTTACTTCTGAAATATCATCACATGTTGCTGGGGCAGTTTGGTATAGACGCTTTTCAGCCGCAAGCCGACGGTTTTCATTTCCTTCGTGGCCTGGGCGATGCTCATTTTGTGGTGGGGTTTGATGGGCACGTTCGGGTCTTCGGCGCGGTATTCGACCAGCACCACGCGCCCACCCGGTTTGAGCGCCCGGACGATGTTCGTCATCATTTCGCGGGGGTGCGAAAACTCGTGGTAGGCGTCGATCATCAGCGCCACATCGATGCCGTTGGCGGGGAGTTTGGGGTCCGTAATCGTTCCCAGAACCGGCTCGACGTTGGTCACACCTTTCTTCTTTTTGGTGGTATTTAGATCGTTAATCATCTCATTTTCAATATCGACCGCCAGGATTTTGCCTTTGGGGACTTTCGGAGCCATCAGAAAGGTGAAATAACCGGTTCCGGCCCCCACATCGGCGACGACATCCGCCGGTTTCAAATTCAGGGCTTCCAGCAGCAGATCCGTGCGCTCTTCCTGTTCGCGCTCCGGGCGTTCGAGCCAGGCGGCTCCCAAATGGCCCATGACCTGCGAAATTTCCCGGCCCAGGTAGGTTTTCCCGATGCCATCGTAAGCCGCTTTTCGATACTGATACACGCCTTTGGGCGAATCGGTCGTGGTAGCGGGTTGCTGACCGAAGCCTGATTTACAGAAGGACGTAATGACCAGAAGGAAGAGGCTGATGGATCGAAACGGTTTTTTCATGGCGGGCAGGAAATGATCTATGGGTTGAACAAGCTGCAAAAGAAAGTGTTTATTTAGGGATTATTTTCCATCAATCCCGCTTTCTCATGAATCTAATTTTGCACCTGTTACTCGATGCCGCCGTGATTTTCGGATTGGCTTACATCATGCCCCAAGTGGACGTAAAAAGTTTTGGCACAGCCCTGCTGATAGCGGTTATCCTGGCCGCGCTCAATTTTCTGGTCGGCTGGATCATTCGTTTTCCACTCAACCTGGTGACACTCTTTTTCTTAACCGGCATTGTGCGGATTGTGGTGACGGCTATTTTGCTGAAGCTGATCGATAAAATGATGGGTAGTTTCACTATTACCGGGTTCTGGCCGGCGTTGGTGATTGCGATCTCTGTAGCTGTTGTCGGGGCCATTGTCGACGGTGCCCTGGCTCCTTCCGAAGCCGTTGTGGAAGAGCGCCAACGGGAAGCGGTGCTGCTGACACCCGGTGCGGAATTCGCTATTAATTTTAAACGGTAAGAAAACGTTTTAGAAAGGAATGATAAATGTCGAATGATAGATGTAAAAGTTTTGCCAATCTCGGCACTTTTACATCTATCATTCTTCAGGAAAGTTAATCTACGATCTTCAAATCGACCTGAATATTTCCGCGGGTGGCATTGGAATAGGGGCAGACCTGGTGCGCTTTTTCAACCAGTTCTTCCGCTTTTGAACGTTCTACGCCCGGAATCTGAACTTCGAGAACAACGGCTAGTCCAAATCCGCCGTCTTCATTTTTACCGATACTGACCTGAGCCGTGACGCTGGTCTGACCCGCTTCAACTTTCTGTGTGCGGATGATTAAACTCAGCGCACTATCGAAACAGGCCGCATATCCGGCGGCAAACAGGGTTTCCGGATTCAGGTAGGTGCCACTCGGCCCACCCATTTCTTTCGGTACGCGGACATCGACATCCAATGCCCCATCATGTGATTTTACGTGGCCGTTGCGGCCTCCGGTTGCGGTGGCTTTCGCCGTATACAGTTTGTCCATGCTAAAAAATAAGTCACCGCCGGGGTTCGGCGGTGACAAAGTAAGTTTTCAAGACAACTGGCTCCGGGTCGAAATGGTTGCAGAAACGGTTTATTTCGCTTTCCGGATGTAGATGTTGCCGTGCATGTTTTTCATCATTACCTCGCGGCCCCCGCCGTTCACTTTCCCCTGAACCCAGTCATCGATGCTCACTTTGTACATGCCGTCTTTGCTGCTGCGGCTGGCTTTGGGCTGGCTTTTGTCCACGTCCACATCGAAGTCGCTGAAGATTTCGCCCCGGTCGGATTTGAGTTTTACGTCAAATTTGGCATTGGCCGGAAAGGTGACATCGACATTGCCGTTGAGGGTGGAAAACGCCATCGGTACGTCTGAAGTAACCCCGCGAAAAACCGCTTTCAGATTCCCATTGACGGTATTGGCCACGGCGGAACCGGTAATATTCGTCAATTGAATGGGGCCGTTGACATTATTGACCTCCAGTTCGCCGTTGACATTTTCAATGACAATATCACCATGATTGATCGTGCTGACTTTGAGCGAAAACTGCTGGGGAACTTTGATGTTCAGCGTAACGGCCCTTTTGAAGGAACCCGAGCTTAACTCTATTTTATTATTTTTCTCCGTAGCACTCAAATCGAGGCCACCCCGGGTCGAAATCCGCTTCATGCCATTGGCGAGTTCGTCGGGTTTTTCTTCTTTCTTCTTGCCGGTATTCGCTTCTGCCACGGCGTCCACCACCACGTCTTTTCCGTTGTAGCCAACGACGTGGATGGAGCCATTGATGATGCCGACGTGCAGGGAACCCGGTTTGTTGGGGTCGGTCAGCGGTATGGTGAGTTGTTCCTTGATTTCACTTTGGGCCAACAGCGGTTGGATTTCTGCCAAAGAAATAAGCATGAACAGGGCGACTAATATGCGATTCGTTTTCATGGAATTATAGCTTGTTTTTTACTGGAATAGAGAGGTGAATTTTGCCCCTAAATCCCCTAAAGGGGACTTTTGCATCCGGATGTTTCGGCGTCCAAGTCCCCTTTAGGGGATTTAGGGGCAAAAACCGCTACGATTGTTTTTTGATGTACACATTGCCGTTGAACGTCTCGAACTGGAGCGTTTTGCCGCCGTTTCCGATTCGGATGGACGTATCCTTGTTGAGCTTGTAAACCGTGCCGTCACCCCGCTTTTCCTGTGTTTTGGTCACTTTGACGGGCATGATTTCGGCATTGGGGAAATCGGTGTAGAAGTCGCCCTGAAAACTCTTGAAGCTCAGGTCGGCGGACAAACTGGCCGGGTAACTGATCTTGATGTCGCCGTTCAGGGTGTAATACTTCGATTTTTCGGGCGGACTGACCAGGTAATTGGCTTCCACATTGCCATTGATCGTCCGGGCGTCGGTGGTTCCTTTGATGTTGGTTAACGTAACGGCACCGTTGACGTTGTGAGCGAATAAAGAACCGCTGACATCTTTCACCGTCACATCGCCACCATTCACCGTCGAGACGTGCAGGTTCATGGAGTAGGGGACTTTTACGGTAAAATCGAGCTCGTATTTGTAGTCGATCCGTCGGTGGTTGGTGCCATCTTTCCAGTTATTTCGGTTGGGACGCGAATCATAGGGCTGGGCGATGTAGGCAATGACGCTGTCGGCGTCCTGATCGAACTGGAGCAGAAATTCTTTCTTGCCCTGTTCCAGTAACTCACTGGTTTTGGCCCGAATGCTCCGGTCCACTTCCAGCACTATTTTTGTGCCTGAGTATCCTTCCACCTTAATAAAACCGCTGATGTTGTAGATGGCCAACGTGCTGCTGCCGGCGTCTTTCGACAGCGTAAATTCCTTGCTGATGTGGTCCTTAAACTCCAGGGTTTGGGCCGATGCAGCGGCACAGGAAAGCCCCAACCCCACCAGCAGGAGGGAGATAAATGGTTTCATATTGGTACAGATTATAGAGGTGAGAATAAAGAGTAAAGACGTGAGAATAAAGAGATTAGAGCAGAGCATAAAGAAGTGAGAGGGAAGAAAACGCGGATCGAGTGACAAGTCTTTACGCTCTTGTCTATCCTCTTTTCTCTTCTAGGTCAACTCCTTGATGGTCTGTTCGATTTTCACCTTGACGAAGTCGTTGAGGTTTTCCTGCCGGAGCAGTTGCCGAAGCGGTTTGATCGATCGTTTTTCCTGGAGTTTCACCATCACGTCGGCCAGCGCGGATTGCACCAGGGGCGAATCCTGTTGGACAATCGAATGTACCAGGCCTTCCCGAACTTTCGGATCGGCCGCGAGTTGGGCCAGGGCTTCCAGCGTTACCAGCCGGACGTTTACATTGGAATCGTTGTTCAGCGTACCCAGCAGCGCTTCTACTACCTGCGCATCCACCTGCTCAATGTCTTTGGTGTATTCCACCGCCCGAAGCCGCTCGGTAGCCGAGGAATTTTCGAGCAGTGACAGCAAAACCGTCTGCCGCATCTGCTGCACCTGAGCACCTAAATCATTGATTTGCTGCTCGTAAACCGGTGCTTTTTTTGCACTCAGCCAGTAGCCACCCGCCAGCCCAACCAGTACCAGCGACAGGCTGTAGGCCACCCGAATGGCGAGTTCGGGCGTCAAAAACCGTCGAACCCGGCGCAGGATGCTCTTCCACGAGCGACGGCGTTTTTTTGCCTCTTCGATCTGCACCGTTTCCAGCATGGCGTAAAACCGGGAGCGGACTTTCTCGCCGGGTTCGGGCACCGGCACGTTGCCCATCGCCAGCCAGAGTTGGCGGGTCGCGGCCAGCTCCGTCTGGCATTCCGGGCAGTGTGCCAGGTGCGCTTCAACGGCGGCCCGTTCGGTGGCCGGAAGTTGATGGCTCAACAGATCGATCAATTGCTCTTTTGCGCTTTCACAGTTCATGTTTGTATGGGTTTCCGTTCGCGATGTCTAAAAATCAAGGACTTAGGCTTTTATATACACGCGTTTCAGTTCATTCATGGCCCGGTGAACACGGACCTTTACGGCTCCTTCGGTGGTGTCCAGAATCCGGGCAATTTCTTCGTATTTCAACTCCTGAAAACGACTTAAAATCAGGACTTCACGGTTTTCGGGACTCAGTTTTCGCAGGGCATCGTGCAGGGATGCCAACTCCTGTTCTTTCTGCATCGATTCATCGGCCGAAGTGCCACCGCCAATTTTCTCGACAAAATCAGCCACGTCGTAATGGTGTAGCGCGTGTTTGTTTTTCCGGACGTGATCGGCCAGCACATTGCGGGCCAGGTGATACATCCACGTCCGAAACTCGCCCTCGCCGGTGAACGTATGGCGGTATTTCAGCATCCGGTAAAACACGTTCTGCACCAGATCCTCGCTCGCATCGGTCTGCCCGGTCATGTGATATAGGAAACCGAACAGGGCGCGGTGATACCGCTCGAAGAGCAGGCCCATCTTTTCCAGATTGCCGTCCTTCACCTGAAGCATGAGTGAGTTGTCCGTCAGCGATTTCAACCGGGTGTGTGTTTCGAGTTGGTCTATTTGGGTGTGGAAACTTTGCGACTTCGGGAAGGTTACACAAAGAGATGAAATTTTTTCGTCTTGTTTTTTGTAACTTGCTTGTAATGATTTTCGACAACCACAATCGCCCCATCACCTATCTCCGTCTGGCCGTCACCGATCGCTGCAATCTGCGGTGCTTTTACTGTATGCCGGAAGAGGGGATCAAGTACCTGCCGAAGAGCCAGTTGCTGACCTATGAAGAGATGGAACGGCTGGTGCGGGTGCTGGCCCGGCTGGGCGTGTCGAAAGTCCGGATTACCGGCGGAGAACCGTTCGTCAGAAACGGGCTGATGGATTTTCTGTGGCGACTGAAAGCCACCGAAGGCATTGAAGAACTGAACATTACGACCAACGGCGTGCTGACCGAACCGCTCGTGCCGGAACTGGTGCGGCTGGGAATCGGCTCCGTCAACCTCAGTATCGACACCCTCGACCGGGAACGGTTTCGGCAAATCACCCGGCGCGACGAACTCCCCGCCGTGCAGGGAACGCTCGACGCCTTGCTGGAAAACAAGATTCCGGTGAAGCTGAATGCGGTGGTGATGGAAGGGAAGAACATTGAAGACCTGCCGCTCCTGGCCGAACTCACCCGCGACCATCCCGTGGAAGTGCGGTTTATTGAAGAAATGCCGTTCAATGGCGAGGGGAGCCACTACCCGGTTTTGAACTGGACGCACCGGCGCATTCTCCAGGAACTGCAAACCCTTTATCCCGGTCTGGAACGTCAGCAGGATTCGCCGTTTTCGACCGCTGCGACTTACCGGATTCCCGGGCATCAGGGAACCATCGGCATCATTGCCGCCTTCACCCGCACGTTCTGCGGTACCTGCAACCGCATCCGACTGACCGCGCAGGGAACGCTCAAAACCTGTCTGTACGACAACGGCGTGCTCGATGTTCGGGCTCTACTCCGGACGGGTGCAACAGACGCTGACCTGACAGCCGCTTTCCTCAAAGCCTTCGCCCACCGCCCGAAAAACGGCTTCGAAGCCGAACACGAACGCGGTCCGGTTACGGAATCCATGTCCACCATCGGAGGATAACCCTACAATTGAAGAATGCCCATTCATCGGTCTATTCTGCCATTGGTGTATTATGTATTACATAGTACCTGACATTGCCTATATATTGCATGGTCTTTTTGGGAAACCGCTTTCTTCAGGGAGCTTGCATCTCTCCTTTCAAAATGAAAGCCAGATTGGGGTAAGGGCGGTTTCTATTTCGCAAATTTTAAATCAAGGATTGAATGAGAAAAGTACTGGCTATTGTGTTCGTCTCTGTCCTTTTTTATCATCCTGGTTTTGGACAAAATTTAAATGTCGTAAAGTTAGACAGCCTGTTTGATGTTCTTGCCAGTCGTGACTTAGCAATGGGGAGCTTAATTATTTCAGTAAATGGTCAGGTTCAATATCGTAGAGCCGTTGGTTACTCTTTTCGGGATCTGAATAAAAAGATACCGGCGGATAGCCACACCAAATACCGCATCGGATCTGTATCGAAACTGTTTACGGCCGTCATGGTTTTTCAGCTTATCGATGAAGGCAAAATCGATATGAATCAAAAGCTGGCGGAGTACTTTCCTGAGTTGCCCAACGCTAAAAAGATTACGATTAGCAATCTGCTCAACCATCGCAGCGGTCTGCACAATTACACGGCGGACGATACCCGGTATCCGCAGTGGATGGATAAAGTGAAAACACAGCGGGAGATGCTTCAAATCATTGCTGAAAAGCCCGTTGATTTCGAACCCAATGTGAAGGCTGACTATTGCAATACCAATTACCTGCTTTTGAGTTATATCATTGAAAAAGTCTGCAAAATGTCCTATAGCAGTGCTTTACAGGAAAGGATTGTGTCAAAAATTGGCTTAAAAGAAACGTCTTATGGTAAACAGATTGACGCCAGCGCGAATGAAAGCAGTTCGTATAAATACAGGGAGGGTCGCTGGGAGGGACAGAAAGAAACGAATATGAGCATCCATAGCGGTGCGGGCTCCATCGTCTCGACACCGAGCGATCTGGTTCTGTTTATTGATGCATTATTTGCGAATAAACTGGTCAGGGAAGCGAGTTTAACCGCCATGAAAACGTTGGTGGATGGCTATGGAATGGGTTTATTTCCGTATGATTTTGACTCGAAAACCGCCTATGGTCACAACGGAAGAATTGAAGAGTTTTACTCCGCCGTTCGCTACTTTCCAGCGGAAAAAATCGCGCTGTCGTATTGCACGAACGGGATACTATACCCACGAGTGGATATCCTGGAAGCAATTTTAAAAATCTGTTTCAATAAGCCATACACCATACCCTTTTCTAAACCATACCTTTTTAAAGATCAGAATTTGGGGGCTTATCCGGGGAGCTATTCTTCGTCTCAAATACCCATTCGTGTGAATTGTAAAACCGACAACAACAGGCTGTTTCTGGAAACAAAAGGCCACCTATTTGAAGCCGAACCGATCAATTATAACTATTTTATGCATGCACCGACGGGTACTTTCTTTGAATTTTTTCCTGAAAACGGGACGCTGAAAATCAAGGAGACTGATAATGTGTATACTTTAAAACGACAGTAAAAGTTGTTTTGAAAAGCCTGTCCGCATCGGGACGTTCTGTGTCCGCAATGGGACAAATTCTGTTGGTACTCCTTTTAAAAAGTGCTCCTGCGGCTTTGAAATGGCCTTTTTAACGAACTGGCATCAGATTTGACCGATCTTATTTACCACTGCTTCAATTCTCCCTGTTATGATTCGCAACTACTTCAAAATTGCCTGGCGGAATCTGGCCCGCAACCGCGCCTTTTCGGCCATCAACATTGTCGGTCTGGCGTTTGGTCTGGCGTCCTGTCTGCTCATCAGCCTGTATGTGCTGGACGAATTGAGCTTTGACCGGTATCACGAAAAAGCGGATCGGATCGTTCGCGTCATCTTCCGGGGGACGGTTCAGGGTGGAAAAATGAACGAATCGCACGTGATGCCACCGACGGCGCAGGCCCTCAAGGCGGATTATCCGGAAGTGCTGGAGTCTACCCGTTTGCGGCAGGCGGGGTCACCAACGGTGGTGCTGGGCGATCAGAAATATACCGGTGACCAGATGGCTTTTGCGGACGCCAATTTCTTTCAGGTCTTCACGCTGCCCTTTCTGAAAGGTGATGCCAAAACCGCCCTGGTGGAACCGAATACCGTCGTGATTTCGGAACAACTGGCGGCTAAATACTTTGGAAAAGCCGACCCGATTGGCAAAACCCTGGCGTTCAAAAACGCATCTGCGGTTTTTAAAGTTACCGGGATCATGGAGAAAATACCGTCTAATTCTCACTTTCACTTCGACCTGTTTGCTTCGATGGCTAGTTTTGAAGACGCGAAATCGCCGTCCTGGATGATTTCGGAGTTTTTTACGTACCTGGTTCTCCCGGAGGGTTACGATTACAAACAACTGGAAGCGAAACTGCCCCAAACCGTAGAAAAATACATGGGGCCGCAACTCAAGCAGGCGATGGGCGTGAGCATGGCTGAGTTCCGCAAAGGCGGCAACGACCTGGGCCTGTACCTGCAACCGTTGACGGACATTCACCTGCATTCGTCAGATTTTGCCTACGATTTGGGAAATAATGGAGACATCAAGTACGTCTATATTTTCGGAGCCGTCGCCCTCATCATGCTGCTCATTGCCTGCATCAATTTTATGAATCTCTCGACGGCGAGTGCGTCCAAACGGGCAAGGGAAGTGGGCGTTCGGAAGGTGATGGGTTCTCAGAAGAAAGAGTTGGTCTGGCAGTTTTTGCTGGAATCGATACTGTTGTCGTTCATTGCGCTGGTGCTGGCCAGTATTTTTGCGTTTGCCGCGCTACCGCTGTTTAACAGCTTGTCTGGCAAGAATTTAAGCTTGCAGCTTGATGCGGTTCCTACGCTGTTGCCCGGTATTTTGCTGTTCGGCCTGTTGGTTGGCGTTCTGGCGGGCAGTTACCCGGCTTTTTTCCTGGCGTCGTTCAAACCGGTTGCGGTGTTGAAAGGCCGGTTTACGTCCGGCAAAAAGAGCATTGGGTTGCGGAGTGGGCTGGTGGTCGTTCAGTTTTTCATTTCCATTACCTTGATGATCGGAACCACGATAGTCTACCAGCAACTTAGTTACATCCAGAATAAGAAACTGGGCTACAACAAAGACCAGGTACTGGTTTTACCGGACGCCTGGGCATTGGGGAAAAATCAGGAGGTGTTTCGGGACGAACTGCTCCGGGACCCGCGTGTGGCCACGGTCAGCTCGTCCGGTTATTTACCGGCGGGGCCGTCGTACAACAACAACTTTATGGTGTATCCCGATAACCAGACCACGCAGTTTGTGAAAACGCTGCGGTATGATGTCGATGTCAATTACATTCCGGCGCTGGGGATGGAGATGGCGGTCGGGCGGAATTTTTCCAGCGATTTCGGAACGGATTCGTCGGCGGTCATCATCAACGAAACCGCAGCGGCTCAGTTGGGCTGGAAGGGAAATGCCCTGAACCGGACGATCACCAATTTGACCAACGAAGGCAATAAAGGCACGTACCGGGTGATTGGTGTCGTGAAAGATTTCCACTTCAAATCCTTTCACGAGCGCATTTCGCCCCTCGTGATGGTTTTAGGAAAAGGTGCCGGAACGATGATCGTGAAAATAAAAACCAAAGACGTTACCGGTTTATTGGCCAGCATGAAAAATCAGTGGGATGTTTTTAAACCCGAACAGCCTTTTTCCTACTCGTTTCTGGACGAACGATTCAATGATACCTATAAAGCAGAGCAGAAAATTGGTCAAATTCTGGGTGTTTTTGCCGGTTTGACCATTTTCGTGGCCTGTTTGGGTCTATTTGGTCTCGCTACTTTTACCGCCGAACAGCGCACCAAGGAGATTGGCGTCCGGAAGGTATTGGGCGCGTCGATCGGCAGCATCGTCGGTCTGCTTTCCAAAGACTTCCTCAAGCTGGTGCTGATTGCGATGGTGCTGGCTGCACCGGTTGCGTGGTATGCGATGAGCCAGTGGCTTCAAAGTTTTGAGTACCAGGTGTCCATTGCGTGGTGGATGTTCGTTCTGGCCGGTTTGCTGGCAATCGGGGTCGCTTTGTTCACCATCAGTTTCCAATCCATCAAAGCGGCATTGATGAATCCGGTGACGAGTTTGCGGGGGGAATAAGCATTTAAAAGAGAAGGGAGACAAAACCATTCTATAGGCTGTCTTCTTCGCATCATTTTAATAATCGGTGCTTTAATCGTGTCAGGTGGCAGTCCAGCTTTAACTTCTTCATTTAAATGACAGAAATAGAAATCTTAATCAACCAAACTTCGAATGCTTACGAATGGACAAACAAGCTCCTCGAAGCCGTTCCATTCGACAAGTGGGAAATCATTCCGGATATAGTTGAATCCAACATCAGTTGGCAAGTTGGACATTTGATTATCAGTCATTACTTCCATTCCATTATGGTCATCAGAGGGCATCAAATGGATATCCTCCAAAAGCTTCCAATTAAGGAATACAGTGACTATTTTACAGTATCAGCCCCTATCCTTTCAGTTGGAAAGACACAATCAATCACACTGCTCCAGGATCTAAAGGTCATTCAGCAAAAGTCGATAGATATCTTAACATCGCTATCAGTTTCAGAACTAAACAGCCCGCTTGAGCCTACCCCCACACCCCACCCAATTGCAGTAACAAAATTTGAGGCAATTGATTGGAATATTAAGCATACCATGTATCACTGCGGACAGATTGGTATGCTCAGACGCGTTGTGGATCAGCGTTATGACTTTGGCCTGAAGCTATCCAAATGAGCAGGAGCCCAGATGACACCGCTTGATTATAGAAGTATGAATTAATTTTTATCAGTGAACATTTGTCACTGAACCAACATGCTGGGCTTGCTAAACGGGTGTTTGTCAGGTGCAGTCGTGCTAATCACCAATGCGATTCGAATGGTTATGGCTTTCCGGCAATTGCGTTCTGGTTTTTAATCTTGACAAAATCTATATGATAGGCACGCTGGGTGTTCACTTCCAGTGACGTGACTTCGTGGTTGCTTCCTCGCTTAAAGAATAGATCGGCTTTGAGATCACACGGAGCGATAAAGCCATCGGCAAAGTAGTTGATTAGCCCGCATTCACCCCCCGACGCGAAACGGGCCATGAGTTTATTATTCTTTTTCGTGATTTTTACCCACGCACCTACTTCTTTGGAGTAGTAGTTGCCCACATAGTTTTCTGAATGAATCGGATTGATAAGGGACATGTCGGTTTTGTGATAGCGCATCGGCTCCGAAGAGGGTGGGTACACGACCAGTTCTTTAGTCGTATCAAAGGACAAAAGAATAGCATGAAAACGAAACAACTTTTCAGTAATCGGTTTCAATAAGGTGCCTGATAATAAGAGGCCCTGTGGTCCTAATGAAATATCCACATCACGGGCACTGTGACTGCTTTTGTAGAGTCCCACATAGCGGTTCAGCTTTTCGATATTGACTGCCGTGTTTTCGGCTTTTTCTTTTTCTTGTGGGGGGGAAAGGTAGGTTGGCCCCACCAGTATTCCGGCAACTTCCAGGGCGGGATCGCTTCCCGTCGTATCCAGCATGGAAGTATTACTGAGCCAGGCGATGGATAGTCCCGTATCCGGTAAACAAATCAGTTTGGCGCGGTAACCAGCCGTCGCTCCACCATGTTGAAAAACCCGTTTTGTAGGGCTTCCTTCAATAAATAATCCCGCAGCATACGTATTGAAAACGAGGGTGCTGGTTGAATCCAACTCAATTTGTTTAGACAGTAATGCGTTGCCGCCCAACCGGGCACTCAGGTAAAATTCACTCCATTTTAGCAGATCTTCGGCGGTCGTTAGCAAGCCGCCTGAACCGTGGATATTATTTTCTGGCATCGACTTGCAGAAACGGCCGTCCTTGATGTCATAGGCGGTGCTGCGCATCGGAACCACTTCGGTATAGTCGTTGCGCCATTGGGTATGAGTCATCCCCGCTGGTTGAAAAATAAATTTCCCGGTAAAATCGGCAACCGATGACCCGCTTACTTTTTCGACGAGTATAGCCAGCAGAATATAATTGGAATTGCTGTATCGAAATTGCTCTCCTGGAGGGCTATTCAGTTTTTTCTGTCGGCAAATAATCTCAAACACCCGTCCATTATCGAGTATTTTTAGAGAATTGGGCCACCCTGCCAGTTCAGCTACATCTCCCCATTCACGCAATCCACTGGTGTGATGAATGAGATGTCTGATTCGAATGGGACGCTGATAGACAGGTAACTCGGGAAGATATAGGTTGACAGGGTCATCTAAGGTTAGTTTGCCTTGTTGCTCCAGAAGTAATATAGCCGCAGCAGTGAATTGTTTGGAAACGGATCCCGCTTCAATCCGGGTCTCGGTTGTCATCGGAACACGATGTTCAAGATCAGCAAGTCCCCAGGCTTTGGAGTAAACCACGCGCCCTTTCAGGCTTATGGAAAGTTGTCCACCCGGCTTATTTTGGCTATAAAAACGAAGTGCGCGGTCAATGCTGGCCACCTTGTCATCGTTAAAACTCACTATTTCCTGCGCATGGATCTGGAAAGCGATAAAACACAAAATGAAAATCAACCTTTTTGATGACATAGATGCTATCTGATATATAAAAGAATATTATATAACAAGGATAGTAAATAATTCATCCTTTGCAAAGCAGTTGCAGGCATTATTCATCATCTCCCTCAATAAAACCGCCCGGTTTTGCTGATACAGACGTTTCCCTGCGCCAGTTGTTTCAAAAACTGCCGGGGTGTCAAACCCAGGTAATACTGAAAATCTTTGATGAGGTGGCTGTGATCGTGATACCCAAACGTCAGCACCAGATTGAGCCAGTCGGGCGGTTGTGGATGTTGTTGGGTTAGAAAATTGAGGAGATTTCGGAATCGGAGAAACCGGGTTAGTTCCTTGGCCGAATAACCCAGGTGCGTTTGAAACCGCATCTGAATACGCCGGGCCGAAACCTGCTGCGTTTCGGCCAGCACCTTGATCGGATCGACGACCGCGTCCCGGAAATAGGGAATGCTTTCCCGCAAAGAATCTGATGCGGCATCGGTCGGCGCAACGAACGTTACGGCATACGCATTGAGCAATGAGATCCGGTCAGCCAGTTCAGACAGGGGGGCCAATCGCTCCCACAGTTCCGAAAAACAATTCTTGTTGAGCAAAACGTCCGGATCGTGCCAATCGCCGGTTTTAAGTTCCTGCATCGATACGCCCAGTAACCGGTAAAAACCGTCGAGCGTAAAGTTCACCACGATCAGATCGGTCCCGGCGGGCAGTTCATACGTTAGCATTTTTTGCAGCGGCCCCAGCACGGCGGTTTTCTGAATGACATAGGTTGCACCGCCCAAAGCAATCGGAATGGCCGGACCCAGATTGAACACCAGCAACATCTCGTAGTTGGGCATCAATTGCAGCGTGACCGGTTGCTCTTCCGGAGAAAGCTGTACGCAATAATAATGGCTGAATACCGTCGCCAGCCGTTCGTCGGCATCAATAAGCTGACTGTTCATGCGCGAAGTAAACGAACAATATGGCAAAAAGTGGACGGAGTCGTCAGATAACGGCAACACCCGTCAGGTCTTCAAGACCTGACGGGTGTTGCCGTTATCTGACGACTCCTTGCGGTAAACCGCTTACGCGTGTTGGCCTGCGTGAGCGCCTTCGCGAATCTCTTCAATCATTTTTCGGTTAAAGGCCGGAATGTCGTCCGGTTTCCGGCTCGTGACCAGACCCTGATCCGTCACCACTTCTTCGTCGACCCAGTTGGCTCCGGCATTGATCAGATCCGTCTTGATGGACGGATACGACGTTACCGTACGGCCCTGCAACACATCCGCTTCGATCAGCAGGATCGGGGCATGACAGATAGCCGCTACCGGTTTGTGTTCCTCAAAAAAGTGCCGGACAAACTCGACGGCTTTTTGCTCCAGTCGCAGATGGTCGGGATTCATGACTCCGCCCGGCAGAAGCAAAGCGTCGTAGCTGTTGGCGTCGGCATCGTCCAGAACCACATCGACGGCGAACGAATCGCCCCAGTCGGTCATGGCCCAGCCTTTCACTTCACCACCCTTCGGCGCGATCAAATGCGTTTCTGCACCAGCTTCCTGCAGCGCCTTCCGGGGCTCCGTCAGTTCGACCTGTTCAAATCCGTCGGTCAGCAGAATCGCCACTTTCTTTCCCTTCAATTTTTGCTGATTTTCCATGATTACGTTGAGAATTGGTTCTGTATAGGTAACCATGAAAAAAGGAGAAGGTTTTATTCTTTCCGGAAATCCATTCCTCCGAAAATGAGCGAATCGACTTTGCCCGAATTGCCCAGACTGAACCGGGCCAGTGCCTTGCCAAACCACGCTTTCTGGTACGGGCCATAGAACGTATCGAAGTGCCAGTGTGCCAGCGTAGCGTTCAAAGCGTTATCGTTAATGTTGAAAACCAGTTGATTACCGACCAGCGTTACTTCAGCTTTTCCGTATAGCGGACTGGTGTATTTTCCGGTATATTCCTTCAAGGGCACTGACGGAGACGCATTGGCGACCCGCTTTTCCTGAAACGCCCGGGCGGCTTTTTTCCCCTGCTCCTTCAAGTTGCCATACAACGTTTTAAATTCTGCATTCCAGTCCCGGTTGCCACCGAGCGCGAAGAAGTCGAGGGTTTTATACAGCAACACATGCCGAACTTCGGCGTGGTCGTAATTCCCGAAGACATATACGCCCAGTTTTTCGTCGGGTAACTGCCCGGTAATGGCTGTCAGTCCGCCTAAACTTCCAGTATGAAAATTGACTTTGTGGCCCCGGTAATCGTGCTGGTACCAGCCCAATCCGTAGGTGAGCCAGTTGGGTTTCAGAATTTGCATAGTCGGGTATTCATCGTCCGGCACCATGGCCTGCGGTTTGAAAATCTCCGCCCAGGTTTGCGGTTTTACCAGACGCCCACCGCTGTATTTGCTGCTGTCGAGCATGCAAATGATCCACTTGCTCATGTCGTCGACCGACGACCAGACCGCCCCCGCCGAACCGATTTCACTATCCGCGCCGTAGTCGATGACCCGAATGGTGTCGTTGACGTTGTAATGCGGTTTCGTCATGTTGGTGCTTTTGCTCAGGCCGCGTTTGGGGGCGGTTTGGGTCATGCCCAGCGGGTTGAAAATGCGTTCCTGCATCACCTCCGACCACTTTTTTCCGGTCAGTCGTTCGATGATTCGCCCGGCGGCTGAATACATGATGTTCTGGTAAATGAAGCCCGATCGCAGCGAATAACTCGGTTTGACGTAGACCATCCGCCGGAACATTTCCTGAGCCGGAATGGTCATGGCCCCCGTAAAAAAGTCGGTGCTTCCGATGCCGGTATTGTGCGTCAGCAGGTCACGCACTTTCACTTCACGCGTCAGATACGGATCGGAGAACTGGAGTTCCGGCAGGTATTTGTAAACCGGGTCGTCCCACGACACCTTGCCTTCATCGACCAGCATACCCATCAGTGTTACCGTCATGGCTTTGGTCGTGGACGCGCAGGCGAATAAGGTTTGCGTATCGACGGGCTCGGTTTTTCCCAATTCCCGGACACCGTAGCCCTTCTTGAAAAGAACCTGATTGTCTTTCACCACCGTAATGGCCAGACCCGGAACGTCCCATTCCTTGCGAACCGCTTCCACGTAGGCATCAAATTCCTGGAGTTGTTTGGCCGTCGGTTTTTTCTGTGCAAAGGAGGTCAGGACGTTCAGGACGAGGGCAATGATCGCGAATGTCTTCATTACCGAATGGATTGAACCGGCGGCTGAAACAGGAAATAATCGTAAACCGTGCGGCTCAGGTGCGCGATGGTCTGCTCCCGTTCGGCTGATGCCTGAGATGATGCGGTGATGAAAACCGCAATGACAATGTGGCCCGCGTCGCCCGGCAGGGTGATGATGCCCACGTCGTCGGTGGCACTGGAATTCAGTGAGCCGGTTTTGTGGGCCACCACGGTGGCAGGAGGCAGATAGCCCTTGATGCGCGCCAGACCACCCCGGCAGCGTTCCATCACGGCCAGCAGCAGATCGCGGCTTTCGGGTTTGAGGGCTTTGGCCTGGTAAATCTGGGTCAGCAGGTTCACCATCGCTTCCGGTGTGGAGGTGTCGCGCGGGTCTTGCTCCAGTTTTAATGCCGCAGCCCGGCGGGTTTCGGGTGTCGTCGTTGCGCCAAGTTTATCGTAGAAACCGACGGTCCATTGGTCGGAGGGCGGCAGGGTGACGCCCTCCAAATCCGCAATCAGTTCGACGATGGTCCGGTCGACCGACATGCCATGAATGCCCAGCGCTTTCAGCCGCGCCCGAACCGGTTCGACGCCCCCGACCAGGTTCAGCAAAATGTCCGTCGCGGAATTGTCACTGATCACCATCATCAGTTCCAGCAAATTTTCCACCGAAAGCTGAACGCCCGGTTTGGCGAACAGCGTTTCCAGCGTGCCACTGCCCGGATGCAGATCGGACGGTTTCAGATCCACCATCGTGCGCAGGGAAAGTTCGCCTTTTTCGATTTTGGTCAGCAGTTCCACGGCAATCGCCACTTTCACGGTACTGGCCATCGGAAACCGCTCCTGAAGATTCATACTCACCTGCTTGCCGGATTCGAGGTGAACCGCGCAAAGGCCAACCTTACCTTTCGCCAGTTTGGCGATACGCTCCAGTTCCTGATTGAGTCTCTGCTCAACGATTGGGGAGGTTGGCTGGACGACGGGCTCCGGTTCTTTTTTTGCTTTTTTTGACTGGCTGAAACCGGGCGCACTGACCAGGAGCATCATCCAGAAAAGAAAAAGATGGGTTGGGAAGGATAGCGGTTTTTTCATGAATAGAAAGTGGGTTGAAATTGCCCCTAAGTTGCCCCTAAATCCCCTAAAGGGGACTTTAAGCATCCGGCTTAAGCTCTGTCCAAGTCCCCTTTAGGGGATTTAGGGGCAACTTATGGGCAAATGTTGAGTTATATTGTTCGTTCTTCCTCCAAAACCGTCTCCAGAGCCGCCAGCGCCTGGCTCAGATCACCGATCAGATCTTCGACGTTTTCGATGCCGACCGAATACCGGATCAGGCTTTCGGGAATGCCAAGCTGGGTGCGCTGGGCTTCGGTCAGTTCCACGTGACTCGTTGTTCGGGGCGGCCCGGCGAGGGTGCTGACTGATCCGAGACTGGCAGCCAGGTGGACAAATTGCAGCTTGGTAAGGAACGTTTTCACGTCCTCATAATTTCCGTGGAGCGAAAAACTCATGACGCCACCAAAACCGGCCATCTGTTCGCGGGCGATGGCATGACCGGGGTGCGTTTCGAGTCCGGGGTAAAACACATCACTGACCTTGGGATGCGCTTTCAAAAACCGGGCAATTTTCAGGGCCGACGCGTTTTGCCGTTCGATCCGGAGTTCCAGCGTTTTCATGCCCCGCGCAATCAGGTACGCCGGATCGGCTTGCAGGCTGGCGCCGTTGATTTCCCGAAACCGGAATACTTTTTCGACCAGCTCTTTTTTGCCGCAAAGCAGCCCGCCCATCGCGTCGGAATGTCCGCCGAGGAATTTGGTGGCACTGTGAAGCACCAGGTCAGCCCCCAGTTTCAGCGGATTCTGGTTGATCGGGGTCGCGAACGTATTATCGACCACCACCACCGCACCGACTTTATGTGCTGCCGCTGCCAATCGTTTGATATCGACCACTTTTAGTGTCGGATTGGTGGGCGTTTCGAGGTATACCAGATCACAGCCTTTGGCAATTTCAGCCTCCATCGCTTCGTGGTTTCCGGTTTCGCAGAGCGTCACGTTGATCTGGTAGGCGGGCAGGAAATCCAGAAAGAGCCGACTGGTTCCGCCGTAGGTATCCTTGATGGAAACCACCCGTTTTCCCGGCCCTAAAAGCGCAAACAGCGTATTGCTGATGGCCCCCATGCCGGTGGCAAACGAGGTGGCGGCTTCGGCACTTTCTAGAATGCGGATTTTCTCTTCCAGTACGTGAACCGTTGGGTTGGTGTTCCGGCTGTAAATATGGCCCTCGGTTTTGCCGGTGGCGACGTCGTACCATTCGTCGAGGTCATGATAGGCAAATGCGACACTGTTGACAATCGGCGATGTTGTAGCGCCTTGATAAAAACGCTCGGTCTCTCCAGCCCAAACGGAGGCCGTACCTTTATTTTGTTTAGAAAAATCCATTATTAGTTTTGTAAAGAGCAAAATATTCTACGCTGAATAGCAAAAATTGCAAAATTTTGAATAAATGCTAAACTTGCCATGAGAATAGTTTTTTAATCATTTTTTAACTTATGAGGGTGTATGAAGGAATTACTACGGATCTACCTGGGAATAGCGTTGCTGTTCTGCTCGTCGATTACGCTGGCGCAGCAAGTGGAAGTAAGTGGTCGGGTGACGAGCGACGGAGACGTTGCCGCCCTACCGGGGGTTAACGTCTCGGTGAAAGGCACGACAACCGGAACTTTGACGGACGTGGATGGCCGCTATACCCTTCGCGTGAATGCCGGAAATACCGTGCTGGTTTTTAGCTACATCGGTTTTGAAACGCAGGAAATCAAGGTCGAAAACCGCCGGAGCATCAACGTTTCTCTGCGGCAGGACAGTAAAATGCTGAACGAAGTCGTCGTAACGGCATTGGGGATCAGCCGGGAGAAAAAGGCGCTGGGCTATGCCTCGCAGAGTGTCAATTCGGAAGAACTGGTGCAAAACCGGCAGCCCAACCTCGTCAATGCATTGCAGGGCAAAGTGGCCGGGGTTACAATTTCGAGCACAGGTGGTGCGCCCGGCCAGGGCGCGCGAATTCTGATTCGGGGCATCAACTCGATCGATGTTACCCGCGACAATCAGCCGCTGTTTGTGGTCGATGGGGTTTTGTTTGACAACAGCACGTCGACGGGAACCGCCAATTCCGGGGCCGAATCGCGGGGCATGTCGAACCGGGCGGCAGACATCAACCCCGACGACATTGAAACGATCAACATCCTGAAAGGCGGAGCGGCCACGGCTCTCTACGGGTTGCGGGGCGCCAACGGTGTGGTGGTGATCACGACCAAATCGGGCAAAACCGGGGCGCTGAGCGTCAACTACAACAGCACGTTCGGCGTCGAAAATGTGAATAAATTTCCGGAAGTGCAGGATAAATACACCATCGGGTATTCGGGCGTTTACAATCCGCAGGACTTTTTTCCGTCGTGGGGACCCACCGTGGCCGAAGCCATCAAGATCGATCCGACGCACCCGCAGAAACTCTATAATCATTTCCGGGATGCCTACCAGACCGGGAAACAATACCAGAACAACCTGTCTTTTTCCGGCGGGAATGAAAAAATCACCTTCCTGTCGTCCATTGGTCACCTGAAACACGAAGGGGTGATTCCGTTTACGGATTTCAATAAATTGTCGGTCCGGCTCAACACCAATGTCAAATTCAGTGACAAATTCACCACCAATGCGAATTTAAACTTCATCAACTCCGGAGGAGACCGCTACAACGCCGATCGCTACAGCGAAAGCCTGAGCTACTGGTCACCCCGCTACGACGTTCGGGATTACCTCAATGCGGACGGTTCTTATAAGACCTACGGCAACGATAATCCCCTGTATGGTGCCATGACGAACAAACTGCGGGACAACGTAAACCGCCTGGTGGGTGGGCTGAATTTTGTGTATGCTCCGCTCAAATGGCTGACGCTGAACTACCGCGTGGGATTGGATACCTATTCGGAAGATCGCAAACGGACCGCACCCGGCCCGTCGGGCATTGCCAACGAGCGTGTTTTTGGCGACAACGCCTTGGGATTTATCTATCAATACCATACCAATTTTCGGGCCTTTACGTCGACGTTTGCCGCCAGTGCCACGACCAAGTTTGGCGAAAACCTGAACGCAACCCTGCGGGTGGGTCATGACCTCTACGACCGCCAGATCTGGAGTTTCGGGGCGGAGGGCAATGAGCTGACGGTGTATAATTACTTCAATCTGCGCAATGCCAAAACGATCACGCCAAGCCAATCGGAAGAAGATTACCGGCTGATGGGGATTTTTGGTGAATTAACGATGGATTACAAGGACTTTCTGTTCCTGACCCTGACCGGTCGGAATGACATCACGTCGTCGTTGCAGGCCCCCAACAATTCGTTCTTTTATCCGTCGGTGAGTCTGGGTTACGTGTTCTCGCAGCAGATGAAGCTGCCAACGTTCATCACGATGGGTAAAGTCCGGGCTTCGTATGCCCGAATCGGGAAGGATGCGGCTCCGTATTCCACCATCACCGGCTATTCGGCCTACGCCAGCCTGCCCGCCGGATCGACCGGTTTTACGCGGGGCTCGTTGCTGGGTGACCCAAACCTGCGCCCGGAATTCACGGATACGTACGAAGGCGGTCTGGAAATGAGCTTCCTGAACAACCGGCTCGGCCTGGATCTAACCTATTACCACTCGGTTAGCAAGGACCAGATTATTCAGGTCGATGTGACTTCATCGACGGGGTATGTGAAAGCCGCCATTAACTCCGGGTCGATGCGGAACAAGGGCATCGAGGTGATTCTGCGGGGAACGCCCATTCGGAAAGGCAAGCTGAACTGGGATGTCAACCTGAACTTTTCGGCCAACCGCAACAAGGTGCTGAGCCTGCGCGATGGGTTGACGGAAATCAACTACGCATCGCAGTTTGGGTATGCCAGCTCGACGGTAACCATGAAGCTGATTCCGGGATACGCTTACGGAAACCTTTACGGACGTACCTACAAACGGTATTATGCCAATGCCGCGGACGAAGTTCCGGCGGTTTTCGACAAAGACCGGCCGGTAGTGATTGGAGCCAATGGTTTCCCGGTAATCAGCACGGCGCAGAAGCTGATCGGCAATTCGCAGCCGGACTGGATCGGCGGTATCACCAACACCGTTCGATACGGAGATTTCTCGCTGTCGGCGCTGGTCGATGCCCGCGTGGGGCAGGATCGCTACAACCAGTTGGACAACTTCTTCTCGGCCTTCGGGATTGCCAAATACACCGAGGATCGCAACGATACCAAAGTTTTTGAAGGGGTGCTGGCCGACGGAACGCCGAACACCAAAGCCGTGTGGCTGGGGCAGGGGGTAGGGCCGGATGGCGTCAACTACACCAACGGTTTTTACCGGAATGTACACCGGGGCGTGTCGGAAAACTTTATCGAAGATGCTTCCTGGGTGCGGCTTCGCTCCGTGAGCCTTTCGTATGCCTTACCCACAACGGTACTGAAAAATACGTTCATCAAGAATGTTCGCTTTACCGTGACGGGGAACAACCTGGCTTTGTGGACCAAATACACCGGCTACGATCCCGAAACAAGTTCGACTAACAGTGGCAGCAACGTCGACGGATTTACCGGATTCACGTATCCGGCCGTCCGCAGCCTCCTGTTTTCCCTGAACGTCGGTTTTTAAGCTTCATCTTTATTCCTGAATATCATGAAATTCAATCATAAAAAACTAGTTCCGCTGCTGACTTTGCTGCTCATCGGACTGGGAGGCTGCAAGGATTATTTCGAACTGAAGGAGAATCCGAACCTGATCGGCAATCCGCCCCTGGCTTCTCTGCTTTCGACAACGACGCATAAAACCGCCCTCAATTCGCAGCGGGTTGCCAACACGACGTCCTACTTTGTACAATACCTCGCCAATCCGGGAACGGCGGGCTCGACGGATACCTACCAGATTACGGATTACACTGCCACCTGGGATGCGGTTTATTTCGGCATGGCCGACCTGTATGACCTCAAGAAAAAGGCGCAGGAGCAGGGCAGTTCCGAATATGTGGGTGTGGCCAATGTCATGCTGTCGTATCACCTGACGCTGATTGCCGATGTGTTCGGTGATGCACCGTTTTCCGATGCCTTTACCGGAACGACGCTGACGCCGAAGTATGACACCGCCGAAACACTCTACACGACGGCCCTGACGCTACTCAACGAGGGCATCACCGAACTGTCCAAAACCGATTCCAAGGTGAAGCTGTCGGCCTCCAACGATGTGATTCACAAGGGGAGCACGGCGGCCTGGATTAAAACCGCCTACGCCCTGAAAGCCCGGATGCTCAACAAAGTGTCGAAAACGAGCACCTACAAACCCGCCGATGTGCTCGACGCGGTGGCGAAGTCGTATGTCGCCAATGCCGATGATGCGCAGATGTCGACATTCCTGCTGCGGAATCCGTGGGCGCAGGTGGCCCGCAACAACGCGCAATTGCTGCTCGACGGCTGGCTTTCCGACCAGTTGGTTAATCACCTGAACGGCGTAACCTACGGCGTTATCGATCCGCGCATCGAGAAGATTACGGACAAAACCGTGAACAACGACTACAAGGGAACCCGGAACGGTCAGGGCAATGTGGGTGGAAACAACACGGTGAAAGACGAAAATTACATTTCCCTGAACTCCCCGCTGACGGGCGATGCGTCTCCGCTGCTGATTGTGACGTTTGCCGAAATGAAGTTTGTAGAGGCTGAAGCCGCTTTTCGGACAGGTGACAGGGCGCGGGCTTACGCGGCTTATCTGGCCGGTATTACGGCGAATATGGACAAGTACGGCGTGGCTGCGGCCGCCCGGGATGCCTATCTTGCCAATCCGGCGGTTGGCGTCGGCTCGGCGGCTTTGACGCTCGATCTGATTTTCAAGGAAAAATACGTAGCCACTTACCTCAACCCGGAAGCCTGGAACGACGCCCGTCGCTACGATTACAAATACAAAGGATTCCGCCTGCCGCTGAATGCCGCTCTGCCGACGTTCATCCGGAGAGCCGCCTATCCGAACGGCGAAAATTCGAAAAACGGTGCCAACGTCCCGGATGAAGTGCCGCTGTCGACCCCACTCTGGTGGGATAAGTAGGGTGTACGGTTTACGGTATTTGGTATTCGGTTTACGGTATTCGGTATACGGTGGCTGACGCGGGAACTGTAGGTGTGTGTCAGCCACCGTAAACCGTAAACTATAAACCATAAACGATAAACTAAACCCCGGCCCGGCTTCGTTTTTGAGAAGTCAGGTTTGGAAAAAGTCAGTTTTATATAAAATAATTTTCATGTTTCTTGGACTTTCAGAACTTGTTGCTAGCTTACAGCGTAGTATAGGTGTAATGCGTAATCTGAATTGGCTTTCCCTGGCCATTCAGTTCCACTCCTCTTCTTTTTATCTATTCAACGATGCCTCCAATTCGGTTTCAAGGTATCGTTGGCCTTTAATAGGGTCAGTCGAAGAAATTGTTTTTCTACGCACCGGTCAACCAGAGGGTAACCTCGAACGGGTTTAACGTATCCCGAAAAAAGATGACCAGAAGGGTCAGGACGAATTTCCTCCCCATTCGGAATGGTAATTGTTAGCAACGATCCGAGTATACTGAATCGTTGGGTCAATGCCGGAGTTCCGTCGCGGGTTTGCTTTATCAAATCAGGTAAGGGCCGATTAGCCTGGTTCATTTTACATTAAATTCTGGAAATCGGCCAAATTTTTAACGACTAGTTTATGGTAACGCCACTAAAGTTTAATACCACCAATCGATCCCCGTTTTTCTCTACCGTTCGGCAGCGTGTCAATGCGTATTTCAAAGACAATAACCTTTCTCCCAACGCCAATGGGGCCATGTGGGCTAAAGCCATTTTCTTCCTGACGGGTTATGCGGGGCTCTACGCGCTGATTCTTTCGAACCAGTTTGGACTGTGGACGATGCTGGGGATGGCTATTTTACTGGGCATGTTTGCGGCTTTTATCGGTTTCAATGTCTCTCATGATGCCATTCACGGTGCCTTCTCCTCAAAAGGATGGGTAAACCGGTTGCTGGCTTCCAGTTTTTACCTGATTGGCGCGAATCCGTACGTCTGGAAAATGACGCACAACGTCGTTCACCATACCTACACCAACATTCCCGGCCACGACGAAGACATCGAAATTGCACCGGGTCTGATTCGCGTGGATGTCGATGAGCCGCTTCGGCCCTGGCAGCGCCACCAGCAGTGGTATTCGTTCGCGCTCTATTCGCTGGCTTCGCTTTCGTGGGTATTTCGGAAGGACTATCTGAAATTTTTCAAGAAAACCATCGGCCACTGCGACAATACGAACCATCCCCGGAAGGAGTACATCACGCTGTTTGTTACCAAAGCGGCCTATTACGTCGTCTTTATCGTGATCCCTTTGCTGGTGCTGGATCTGACCTGGTGGCAGTTTGTCATCGGATTTGTGTTGATGCACATGGCCGAAGGGCTGGTGTTGGGGCTGGTTTTTCAGTTAGCGCACGTCGTAGAAGGCACGGCCTTCCCGGTTCCGGTCGAAGGTGTGGGCATTCAGGAAGCCTGGGCCGTTCACCAGATGCGGACTACGGCTAATTTTGCGCCCAATTCGCCCATTGCGGCTTTTTTCTGCGGAGGATTGAACCGCCAGATCGAGCACCATTTATTCCCAAAAGTGTGCCACATTCATTATCCGGCCATTACCGCGATCGTGCGGGACACCGCCCACGAATTCGGGTTGCCCTATATCGAAAATCCGACGTTCTCCACGGCGCTGGCGTCGCACTACCGGCTGTTGAAGAAACTGGGTCGGGAACCGGTAAAATCACAGGCCCCCGAATCGATTGGCGTTCCGGTGTAGTTCCGGTAGTTTTCAGAATTTCAAAGCCTTCGTTCTTTACTGCTTTCGTTGGTTGCCCCGTTCCCCTTTAGAGGCAACCAACGAAAGCAGTTTTTTTGTAATAACCAGTATCTCACGGACTTTCGTCTGTGGGACAAACCTAAATGGATTCCGGCGTTTTTTCGCAACGGGGAAGTCGCTTTCTTTACGGACAAATTGTTCGGAAAACTCACCTTTAGGTTCCTTATGTTACATCGGGTTGTTATTACAGGCATTGGCGCATTCACTCCCATTGGCAACGATATTCCAACATTCTGGCAGCACGTTGTCAATGGGCAATCGGCTTTTGCCGGTATCACCCGCTTCGATGCATCCTTGTTCCGGACCCGGTTTGCCGCCGAAATCGCCGGTTTTGACGCTGCTCAGTATCTCAATCGCACCGACGTCAAACGCTCCGACCGGTTTACACAATTTGCCCTGATTGCTGCCGACCAGGCCATTAACGATTCCGGTTTCGATCTCGCTCAAATGGACCCGTTCGATGTGGGTGTCATCTGGGGATCGGGCCAGGGCGGCACGGAAACGCTGGAAGAACAAACAAAAGAATACGCCCTGGGCGACGGCCAACCCCGGTTTAGCCCGTTTCTGGTTCCCAAGGTACTGGTGAATCTGGCCTCCGGCCTGATTTCGATCCGACACGGTTTCAGGGGCATCAACTACACGGCGGTTTCAGCCTGTGCGAGTTCCAATTCGGCCCTGATGGATGCCTTCAACTACATCCGGCTGGGAAAAGCCAAAATCATCGTCAGTGGCGGTTCCGATGCGGCCATTACACCCTCATCCTTCGGCGGGTATTGTTCCATGAAAGCCATGTCGACCCAAAATGACAGCCCCCAGACGGCTTCGCGGCCTTTCGACGTCGGGCGCGACGGTTTTGTGATGGGTGAAGGGGCAGGAGCCATCATTCTGGAAGAGTACGAACACGCCGTCCGGCGGGGGGCAACGATCTACGGCGAGATGACCGGCGCGGCCATGACCGGCGACGCTTACCACATTACGGCCACCCACCCGGACGGGATCGGGGCCACCAAAGCCATGCAACTGGCGCTGGCCGAAGCCCGCATCAACATCGAGGACCTGGATTACCTGAATGCCCACGCCACCTCCACGCCCGTCGGCGACCTGTCGGAGATGAATGCCGTAGCCAAACTGACCGGCTCGAAAAAAACAAAACTGCACATTAGCGCCACCAAGTCGATCACCGGCCATTTGATGGGTGCTGCGGGTGCCATCGAAGCGATCATCTGCCTGTTGGCAATGCGCGATAATGTGATCCCACCCACCATCAACACCACTGTCCGCGACCCGGCGATTCCCGAAAGCCTGCATCTCGTTTTCAAAGAAGCCGTGTCGACGTCAGTCAAAACCGTCATGAGCAACACCTTCGGTTTTGGGGGGCACAACGGAATTGTGGTTTTCCGGAAAGTGTGAGTTAAAGGACAGGATTTAGGGGCAGAAAGCGAAAGTTCTAAGACCGTAAGACGGGAATTTTCGGGGTTCCTGCCGAAATACGGGGGAAACCCCGGATCGATACAGGAATTCCCCCCTACCGAATCAGGGTGTCGTGTGTGACTTTTGAGGCAGTAATCTACTGATCACAAAGCGCCAACCTGATTGGGTACATCGTGGGTATGGAAACTCCTGAAAAGAAGAAAAAAAAGTTGCCGGTTCTGAGCGATACGGTTATCGTCTCCCTGTTTTTGCTCATCACGTTCTGCGCCGGAATTGCTTTCGTTTGGGCTGGTGTATACGGCACAAAAGACGGAAAACCGCTCACAGCCGTTCTGTGGTCGCTGGCCTGTTTTGTGCTGGGGGCGCTGATCGGTTTCCTGTTCGGGATTCCGCGCGTGCTGCAAGGCAACCCCCCACCACCACCTCCGCCGTCGGGCAGCCCGACTGCCACGCTTACCGCGCCACCACCGCCACCAGCACCGCCGACTCTCCTGCAAACGGCGGGGTACGATCTGCGGGTTAACACCAACCTGGAGCAGATTTCCGACTGGCTCACCAAAATCATCGTGGGGTTGGGGCTGGTCGAGTTGCGAACGGCTCCTGCCCGGCTCAAAAGTGCGGCAGGGTATATTGCCAGAGGCATTGGCCCCGGCACCGACTATTTTGCGGCTGGTCTGGTGGTCTATTTTACCATTCTGGGGTTCATGGGGGCCTACCTGATTACCCGCCTGTATATTGCCGGTGCGTTTGGCCGCGCCGACCGGGCCGCATCGCAACAGGAAGAGCAGGATCTGCAACGGGTCGAAAACATCCAACTGCCGACACTGGGCCGGGATGAGGTGTTGTCTGACGACGACAAAAAAGCCGCTAAAAACGTGGCCAGCAAGCCCCTGGCGGAGTTGGAATCCCCCAATGAAATATCGGTTTGGGCCAAAGCGCAACTCTCGCTGGGCAATTATGTCGATGCCGTGAAAGGGTACGGGAAAGCGATTGGTCAACTGGGTGAAGACCCAGAAAAACGGTATGCCTATGCAACGGCCCTGTATTACAGTGGAGCCAAAGACCTGGCCTTCGTGCAACTGTTGGAAGCCTACAAACGACTGACCGCAGCCTCGGATAAAACCCTGCGCCGAAATGTATACCGCTCACTGACCTATCAGGCGCTGTTTCAGGACCCGCCGAAAGGCTTCGACGATGCCATTCGGTTTGGTGAAGAATACGTTCGGGACCACCAGAACCTGGTTTCGCCGGGCGTCTGGGCCAACCTCGCTGCGGCTTATGGCCAAAAAATGAAATGGCTGCTGGCCAACAATCCGACCGATCAGACGGCGCTGGAGGCAACCCGGAACCGGGCGCTGGCGGTGGTTCAGCAAACCGCCGGAATGGGCGAGCGATGGAAGAAAAAGATTCGGGAAATGATGGATAAAAACTTCCCGAACAAAGACCCCAATGAAAGCGATCTCGAAGTGTTTGCCGGGGATGAAGACTTCCGCAAACTCGTGGGCCTTTGAGAATCTGGCCTGAGAAGAGGCATAAATAGGGGTTTAATCAGGGCAAAATGAATTCATAAATCAAGCAAACCTTACTTTAACTTTCAAACCGATGGAAAGCTCACAATCCCCGACCGATGTTACCCTGGAAATGTACGTTGATTTTCACAAAAAGCAGTTTGGTGTTGATAAAACCGAAGCCGACTTTGAGCAGGACGCGGCTAAATCGCTCCTGCGTCAGGGATGGATTCTATCGGTTGATTTGAATAAAGATATTCTGGCAATGCGCCGTACGGGCGAGTATGAAACCACTTTTAACCAGCATTTCTCCGCTGAAGGCCCATTTGCCGCTCTTTTGCTTGCCAATACGGCACTGAGAAAAGTGCTGTATTTCGAATGGCGGAGCGATACGGTTTTTTATTGTCCGCCCAATCAACAGATCGTTGACCCCGCCGATACCGACAGCCCCGGGTTTGATAATTACCTGCTGGCAGATGTCGATTTTGTTTTCAGCGACGATAGTCTACGGCAGTGGGAGAAGAATCCTTTTTCAAAATTCAGTGCGAAGTTAAACCTGTCAGAAATTGCCGAAACGACTTCTCCGAACCACAGCAACCGCTCATTGATCAAATGATTGCGCTGACAGGCTATACGGTTTTTCAGTACCTGCAGAACCGCGGAATCGTTAACCGGGAGGAATTCGTGGCCGGCAACCTGGTCATGATCGATAATCCGTTTCCGTCAAGCCGCAACGCCAATTTTATCGTCCGAAGAACAAACGGGAAGAATCTTTTTCTGAAGCAATCCCGGCGAATCACGGATGTGATGGATCGGCGGAAAGAACTGCTGTTTTACGAACTCGTAGGAAAACCGCACCTGGGTCTGGAAAAACACTGCCTGAAAGCCGTGACGCCAATCGACACCCGAAACCAGGTGCTGATTCTGGATCATTCGGATCAGTCGTTTACCTTCGAAGCCCTGATTGCCTGCACTGCCGCACCGTTGCGGGGGACACGACTCCGGCATCCTACGCGTCAAATTGGTCAAATGCTGGCTTATCTGCGGGAGAAACTGAGGGTAGAAACGGCCTGTGATTCGATCTGCCTGCATCGCTTCGGCACGTTTACGCCCTGGCTACTCACCCTTAGAGAGCAGGATGTTCTCGAAATCGAGAGAGCCAACAACCGGTATCTGTCGGCATTCGGTCGGTTTGTCCAACAACACAAAGGGTTGCTGGAGAAATTGCTGCGCAACTGGCAGTTTACGCACCTGATTAATACGGACGTTTGCTGGCGAAACATGCTGACCTCCGGAAATACACCGGATCAGGATTCCCCGTATTTCCTGATCGATTGGGAGTTTGCCAGTGTCGGGGATCCTGACTGGGAAATGGCGAGCCTGGCCGCCGAGTATCTGGTGGCCCGGTTCACGACGGCGGACACCCTCGACGTTCCCGCGCTTGCCAGTGGTCAGTACCGGGCATTGATACCCGTCCTGCTGGAGTCGGTTGTCGGAAAAATCGATCCCCTTGATCCGGCCTGTCGGAAAATCATTCAACTGCTGGGCATTATTCTGCTTCAGCACTATTATCGATGGGCGGTAGAAGGGGCGCAGAGCAAGCTGGTGGATTTTCCCAAAGTGTACGGCTATGCGCAGCGTTGTCTTACCGAAACCGAATCGGTTCTTCGCGAATTTTGATTTCATGGACTCAAACCGGTAAGAAATGGCCCACAAACCAATAGAACAACTCAAGTCGCTTGTGCGATTGATCCGGATCTCGGAAGATAAGCAGCAGATATTCCTGAACGGCGACGACAAAACCGGAGAGATTTGTCAGGATATGCTGGCAAAAAAATACATCTTCGACACCACCGATCTGAAAGCCGTACTCCAGGTTTGGTTGTATCGGGAGCATTACATTCGTCCGAACCAGAAACCGACGGAAGGCCCGAATGACGTCGATCAGTTTACCCATTCGGAATCCGGCGTCAGGCTTGACTTCTGGAATACCGGCGGATGGCGATATACAACTGGTGCTGTTCGGCCCGGCCGGCATTCCAATGAAGTTGTTTTACTGAAAGGCAGCAAGGCCCGCTGGGTCAGTGGGGGGCAATACATCGAAACCGGGGTCGCGGCCAATTCGGGCTGGATTCTGCTGGAATCGAACGAGCCAACCCACGAATTTGGGGCTGTTTCGGATGCCGTGCCGTTCAACTGGCTGTTTGGCCGGCAGTTATCCGACGGAGATGACCGGGGCAGAATCCGGTTTTATTTTAACCTGAAACCGACCAAAGCCGCCGTCACCTGTCTGGTGCGCGAAATTCAGAACGGTTTTAACCGCCACGAAGTACCTTTTACCCTCAAGTTTGTGGCCAATCCGGACAAATACAACCGGGCCGATTCGGCCGTGCTGTATACCGATCACCGGTATCTAAACCTGGTCGCCATTCTGTTGCAAAACTGTTATCGGGAGCTGAGCCGAAACGAAGCGCTTCGGCCGGATGTCCCGTTGTTTGTTCGGGAATTGGCTCCCGGTCTCGGGGTGGCGGAAGAACCGCATACCGGAACGAGTTTTGGCCTGGATCGCTCGTTTCAACTGGCGGATGCGCTGATGGAGGCCGGTCAGGCTTCGGATCCGGAAGCCCGAATCCGGAATGTGTTTGTTTTTTTAAGGAAAAAAGAATTTGACCCGGAAAACTTTCACCAGAACCCTTCGTCGCCCGTTCAATACCCGTTTCTGTTCGACCATTTTGCCAAACTCCGGCCGGGGGCTTGTCAGGCTTTGCCAGGGGGTGGAGATGACGGGTACCGGGTGGACCAGTTTCGGCTGGTCGACGAAATCGACGGGTTCGGTCAGCCGGGTTCGAGCCGGAAACCGTATCTCCTGGCGGCCCTGCGAATTGCCATTAAAGTGTGCCGGGAAGCAATCTGGTATTACGACAGGAAAACCGGGGAGTGGTCATGCAACTGGTTGACGTATCGGCCCAAAGACGGCCGGAACGAGGTCGTCTATCAGTTGCTGGATGATTCTTTCGAGGAAGGAATTGAAGGGGTACGGTTTTTTCTGCAAACTGTTTTAACCACCTGCTATCAATCTGAATGGCTGGATTTTGTGGTGAAAAGCGCCCGGCCCACGGGTCGGAATTTGGCAGATGGTCAGAACACGAGCCAGCCCGACTGGCATCTGAAAGATCCGGATCTGGATCGGTCATTCCGTTCGCTGTTCCAAACATCGGCATCGGTTTTGGAGGCTCTTCCGGACGAATTGGTGGCGGATGCCCTCATTGAACGCTATCTGAACCAGGACCGACCGCTCGGGAATGGGTATGGAGACCGGAAGCCGGAGCGGTCGGATCTATTCTGTCCTAATTTACAGTTTGGCCTGGCCGGATTCGGTTATTATTTTCTTCACGTCCATGATCCGCACCAATTCAGGCCCATTGTTCTTTCCAAATCGTTAGCGTGACAACCGTCCCCGACGGGTGAGCCGAATCGACCCGGATTTCGCCGGGAATGGCGGCCACCCGCTCCAGGATGTTTTTGAGTCCCATGCCGTTGGAATGCAGGTCGGACCGCATACCGATGCCATTGTCGGAAACGATGAGGTTCAGAAAATGGTCGGACACCGCAAGGCGAATCTGGCCAACGGAAGCCTGGGCGTGTTTCAAAATGTTGGTAATCAGCTCCCGACTGATGCTATACAGTTCCATTTCCTGTTTTTTGCCCAGCAACCCCTGGCGGTAAGCGGATTCGAAGGAAAGAACCAGCCGTCCACTTCGGTTCAGATCCGCAACCAGACTTTCGAGGGCCACCGACAAGCCCAGTTTTTCCAGTTCAGGAGGCATTAAATTGTGGGAAATTGAACGCACATCAGTATACGCCTGGTCCATGCTGGCGAGTAAATTAGCGTAGATTTGCTGCTCCTGAGCCGAGAGATTTTCGACTTCAAAACCGGTAAGCTGCCATTTTAGAGCCGCCAGCGTACTGCCCAAATTGTCATGCAATTCGGACGCGACCCGCTTGCGTTCGATCGACTGTCCGTTGTAGTATGCTTCCTGTATCTCCCGGTTTTTTCGTACCAGTTCGGTATTGGCTTCGGTGAGTTCGGATGTCCGCAACAAAACGCGTTCCTCCAGGGTATTGTTGACGTGGTTTAGTTGCTGGTTGGAGATGGCGAGCTGGTGCTGAACCTGGAGGATTTGCCGGTTTTTTTTATTCAGAAGGTAGTTGTTGACGATAAGTAAACTGATAAAAAGGAGGAACACAACGATACTGCCAGACAAGATAAGCTGTTCGTTTGTTTTTTTGTCGATGTCGCGATTGAGTCGTTCAACCTGAATTTTATTTTTTTCGTTTTCGTATTCAAAACGTAGCGCATTGATCTGCTTTTGCTGCATGTCATTTTTGTCTTTTGCCTGAACCGTAGTCAGTTCTTCGTGATGCAAAAGGGCTGACTTAAAATTCCCATTTTTTTTGTATACCAGATAGAGAACCTCGTTGAGTTCAGCGATTGTACTCCCCATCAGATTTTTAGTTCCCCGGTAGGCCTTTTGGGCAACTGCTAAAGCCTTGTTGGGGTAGCCCTGCAAAAGTAAAATTCGGGCTTTTTGAGCATCGGCCACGGCGATCTCATTCGGGTTATTCTGTTTCAGTTTGCGGAATAATTCCAGGTAGGATAAAGCCCGGTCATACGCCTTTTTATGCTGGTAACACGCCGAAAGATTGACCAGGCAATATCCTTCCACCTCGACAAAATAGGGGAAGCGGTTTTTCTTTAAACAGAGGTTGAAGAACGTTATCGCCTTGTCGTAGGCGGCATTCCGAAAATGAATAATTCCCACGTTATTGATCGATATCAGGTAGCGCAGCGTATCCCCGGCTTCCAGCAAAACCGGCATTGCCGCTTTGTAATAGGCCATTGCTTTTCCAGTGGCATTAAGATTCAGGTAGTTGTCTGCCAGATAGCGCAGGGCAAAACCCCTGTACGATTTGTTCTGTAATTCCTCCGCGATGTGAAGCCCCCGCAAAAGGTGTTCGCAGGCCCGGTAATAATAGCCCTTGCGGCCGGAATAATAGCCGTAATAACAATTGGTGATCATGAGTCCCCGGTTCCATTTCTGTTTTTCGGACAGCCCGATAGCCTGCTGAAAAAAGACCAGCGCGGTGTCGTCCTGCATGGCGAGTTTTCCCAGTTCGCAGAGCAGTTTTATCCGCGACGTATCGTTTTCAAACGAATGATTGGCAGAGGGAATTTGCGCCAGTTTTTTTCGTAAACTATCCACCGGCGATAATGCGAATGTGTCTGCCAAAGAAAGAATGAAAAAAAGAAAGGCCAGAGAAAAATGACGCATGGACAGGATGGGTTTCCGGTATAAACAAGCTGCTGATCAAGACGAATCGGTAAGCGGAAATTTCCGGAAAAATACGGGAATTCTCCCCTTGAATCTGCAAAAAACCAACGGCAAATTTACCAATTCCGATCACGATAAAACCGTGATCGGGTATCGAAAGGTAGTGACCTTCGTTGACCTAAACAATTGAAAATATGGTGAGTTTATTCGGAAAGGCTGAGGGATGCAACAACCGGAGCCTTTATGGATTGTGAAGTCGGGTATCTGCCGGTTTTTATACTGATAACAGGGGCAATCAGTGTCGGTCTCTTCCTGGTACGGCAACGGCAATTGCGCGACCAGCTCCGACATCGGTTAAAACAGGAATTCCTGGAACGGGAAAGCCTGGCTTCCCGGCTGGAAATGCAGCAGGTGCTGCTTGAGGAAACGGCCAGCGAACTCCACGAAAACGTTGGGCAGTTGCTAACCGTGACGCAATTGGTCATCTACACCATCGAAGAGAAAATCGGCGATTCATCCACCACACCTGATTTCAAAAAAGTCTTCGATTCGCTCCACACCAGCATTCAGGCAGTGCGGGGCGTTTCGAACACCCTGATGAAGAGCCGGAACCCGGATTTGTGGGATGGGATGAAAAAAATCTGTGATCGCATCCGTCAATCAGGCCCGTTCGAGGTCGATCTCACCCGGCATGGCCCGACCCGGCCCATTTCGCGCCGGGCCGAACCGATTTTGCTCCAACTTGTCCAGGAGTTTGCCAAAACGGTTCTGGAAAAATCGGGAGGACCCAAACTGACGATCCGGTTAAAATACGTTCTGTCATCGTTGTATATCACCCTGAGTGACGAAAGCTACGGATTGACCCCTGCGGAGCCGGGCGGTGGGAAGGACGGGGTTCCGGCTGCAATCCAAACGATAAACCGGAAAGTGGCCCTGCTGGGTGGCCGGTGCCTGATCATCGGCGGGAAAGGAAAAGGAACGTGGGTCGTCATTCGGCTTCCAACGGAGTTCGCTGAAACCAAACCGTCTTCCGTCGGGCCATGAACGTGTTGCACTAAACCACCATCGAATGCGCTCCGGGGGGCATAAATCGGATCTGGTACGTATTTTCGTTTTGCGGAAAATCGTCCAGAAACTGCTGGATAAGGGGCGTATGGTTCGACAAAATCAGTTCGATGGGCCGTTGTTGAACCGTTGCTGCCGTAACGATCCATTTCAGAGTGTCGTAATCCGGGTTGCCGTGTTTCCCATTGGCCGAAATGACGTATTGCTTCGCCCGCACTTTCCGGAAAAAATCCAGCGTTACGTTGCGGTCGCTGCCGTGGTGGGGGACTTTCAGCACATTGACATCGATGGAACCGTCGGGCTGCAACAAGCCGGTCTGCTTCAGGCCTTGCAGCAGATGATCACCCCGGGCGTCGCCGGTCAGCAGCACCCGAACACCGTTCGATTCGGCCAGCAAACAGATGCTGCTCAGGTTTGGAATGCTTTCGTCGGCCATCGCAAAACTTTCGATGTCGGCGGAGGCAATGGCTTCCTCCTGTTTGTCAAGCCACTTTTGCCATTCCTTTCGCAGTTCGGTCAGGTTCCGGGCGGTGGGGCCAACCACCGTGAGCGTTATTCCGCCGATTTGCAGTTTGAAAGGATGGGTTGTGGCTTTGAGCAACCCGCCCGGCACATTGGGGTTAATCGGAATGTTCAGTTGCAGCGCCCGGGTTCGCAGTTTGTTGCCCTGATTGATGGATTGAATCGTTACTTCTTCGGTATTTGCCATGCGGACGCCCTGCATGCCCGCCTGCTGAAAAACCGCACTGACGCGAACGGCGATGGTGTTGTTCTGCCCGATGGCTTTGTCGAAACTGTTGAACCAGAGTTGCGAAACCGAGATTTGCGGGCGTTGCAGCAGTTCTGAAAACAGATCCAGCAAGCCCACGATGTGGTCGCCGTCGACGTGGCTCAACACCACCAGATCGAGCTGCCCACCCCGTTGCTTGATGGCGTCCAGTTCCCCGCTGAGGTGATTGTCATACGTCCGTTCTGGCCCGCCATCGATCAGGATGTAGCGGACAACCCCGGCCGCATCCGGGGTTTCTAAAATCAGACAGTCGCCGAATTCGGCCTGAATCATGCGAAATACCATTGTTCTAAGGGGAAAACCGTGTCAAATACGTCCGAAATTCTGGATGGAAGGGGCCGTTAGTACCAGCGCAAAATCCTGCGAAATCGGTTTGGGAATGTTATAGGCACTGACCTTGATCAGATACCGCCCCGGTTGCGCAGCCTCCAGCCGAATCACCTCCACGTTATTTTTCCGATCCGGCGTTTTCAGCAACTGATTGGCCACGGCGTCCTGGTTGCCGACCCATTTGGTGGCAGGCCCGGCCGCCGGACGGTGTTCCAGGGTCAGATCCAGGTCGTTTTGCAGGGAGCGACCAGGAGAATCCGTGTAGACCAGACACAGCCGCAGCCAGCTTGCGGCCGGGAGGTTAAACGCAAACTGAAACCGCTGGCCGGTTCTTACAAACCGGAGTTGTGGATCGTTTTTCCAGGAATCGATAAAAATCAGATCAAAGCTTTCCGCTGTGTTCGGAATGGTCCGGCCCATGTCGATGCCCCCAAAACCCTGGTGAAAATTGGGCAGGGTAGGGTGTTCGGCCACGGCGCTTCGGCCCGTCAGCCATTTGGTGCCGTTGACGAGCGTGGCCCGGAGCAGCGCGGCACTGGGTTCGGCCAGGTTCCGGTCTTCGATGTAATACTGACGAACCAGCGCGGCACAACCGGCCACGAGGGGGGAGGCCATGCTGGTGCCGCCGTTGTAGGCGTATTCCGGGCGGGTGTCGGGTCCCCAGAAGTTCCGGAGGGGGGCCAGTTTGGATTTGGCCGAAACGATGTCGGTTCCGGGGGCCACCACATCGGGCTTGATCCGCTCGTCGTCGCATGGCCCCCGGCTACTGAACTCAGCCAGGGAGGTGGGGTCGCCCGACACGGTTTCGGACGAACTGGGGTTGACCGGAAACGAACCGCTCCAAACGTTGCCGTAGGTGAGCGCTGCGAGTCCGCCTGTGGTGCGGTTACTGCGGCTGGCACCCACTGTCAGGGCGTTTTTGGCGGTGGCTGGCGACCCCACCGAGAGCCAGTCGGCAAAACCGGGCTGCACCCGCTGGCTGGCTCTGGACGCGTCGCCGTCGTTGCCGGCCGCAATGACAATGAGCATATCCCGGTGTTGATCGACATACTCGTCCACTTCGTTGGAATTGAACGTGTAACGCGCTTCCGTATTGGCACCCCAACTGTTGTTGTGAATCCGCGCTCCTTTCAGATAGGCTTCCTCAAACAGATCGGCGAGGTTGAGCGGCAAACCGCCCAAACCGCCCCGCGCATCAAGCAGGGACTGGAAAAAAATGGAGGCTTCGGGGGCGGTTCCTTTGATGGCTCCGCCCGATGCCGACCCATCACCGGCTACCGATCCGGCCACGTGGGTTCCGTGGCCATTCGGGTCGGAATGGTCACCGGGCCGTCCCAGGCCCACCGCTCCGATCAGGCGATTGACCAGATCCGGGTGGGTGTCGTCGATACCGGTATCGGCTACACCCACAATCTGACCTTTTCCGGTTTGGGGAATATTGGTGGTCGTCAGCCCCGGTGGCACGGGTGCGTTGTCGATCCGGAGCAACTGACGGGCCGCGTCGTTGAAGAGTTTCGGGAGCGTATATTCTTCAATGTCAAATACTTCTGGCATGGATCGGAGGTCGTCGAGCAGGGGGTCGTCTTCCAGTGCCTGAATGCGAATTTTCCGTCCTTTCGCCTGAACCACCAGGGTATTCCGGTCGCGGAGGGCATCCACCACGATGTCGAGGTCGTCGGGCAAATGGAGCAGGACGTCGTAGGTTTTTATACTGCCCAACTGCGGAACGCCCCCGCCGACGCCACGGGTAGCCGTTCTGCTCCTGATGACGGGTGTGGCATAGCGCACCACGTCTGTAACGAAGGCTTCGTTGCGTAAATCCTGCACCTGTGCAATGGACAGTCTGGCGGAGAACGAGTTGGGCGGAAAAAACTCGATCGGGCTGACATCCAGCACCTGCAGCCGATCCCGCTGGGATTCCAGCAAGGGACCGTTCAGGTACACTTTGTAAAAATCAATGTCGCGCGGAAAATCTTCCGCGTTCTCCACAAAACCGCCCCGGGGCCGGCCAATGGAGAAACTCCCCGCCCGACGCGGATCGTCGTCTACGGCAGGCGGTTCCGAAACCGGGATTTCTTCCACAATCAGACCCTGTTCGCGCAAGGCAGCAATTTGGGTGTCGTCGGCACTGCCAATGACAAAACTCTCGGTTTCTTCGGCCTGAGAGAGCAATTGCCGGGCGGCATTCTGCTCAAACTCATGCATGAAATGAGCAATAACACGTTTGATCGCCATGGCGGTAGGAGGAAGGCTTTAGGGTGAATGAAGGACCTGTCGGGTGTTGATGAAGCGGGGTGTTCCGGCCCGATCTACCAGACAGGAACAGGTGCTAAGGTATCATTCTGAAACCCAGAATCCATCGTATCGGAAACGGTTTTTACTGAACGGTAAGTTGTGAACCGTTGGCTCGTTTCGCTTTGAAAAACCGCCTGAAAAGGAGTGAATGACTGGCCGGTGGTTGACAGGAAAATTTCGGATTATGAACCTGTTTTTCGGGTAGAATTGGACCGGATTTCCCATTTGTACGTTGGAAAACCAAGTGAATTCGTATGAAAGCAATACCGCCCGGTGCCCTGACGCGTGATGTATCAACCCTGCTCAATCTGTTCGACTTTGAAGAAAGTGCGGTTAACTGGATGACGAAAATGGCGTACGAATACGTAGCGAGCGGGGCCGCCGATGAACTGACCCTCCGCTGGAACCGCCAGGCTTTGGATGCGATCAGGCTCAACCCGACGGTTTTGACGGATGTGAGCCAACTTGATACCAGCGTTTCGCTTTTTGGAACCCGTCTATCGCATCCCATTCTGATTGCGCCTACGGCCTACCATCGGCTCCTGCATCCTGAAGGTGAACTGGCTACGGTTCGGGGAGCCGGAGCGGCTTCGGCACTTTACGTCGTCAGTTCGTTTACGACCACGCCCCTCGCCGAAATTGCGCAGCGGGCGACTGGGCCGCTCTGGTTTCAGCTTTATGTTCGGGACGACCGGGCGTTTACCAAAAATCTGATTCAGGAAGCGGAAGCCCTGGGCTATCGCGCCCTTTGCATTACGGTGGATACGCCCACGCCCGGCGTCCGGAACCGGGAACACCGGAGCCGATTTAAATTGCCGGACGGCGTACACACGCCCCACATGGGCGGGCCGTTGGTCGAAAAAAAACCGCTTATCTGGAAAGATATTGAGTGGATTCAGTCGTTTGCCAAAACACCGGTTTTGCTGAAGGGCATTCTGAACCCGGACGATGCCGAACGGGCGGTTCAGGCGGGCGTTTCGGGTATCATCGTTTCCAACCACGGTGGCCGGAATCTGGATACCGTACCCGCTACGATCGATGCCCTTCCGCGTATTGCGGAGCGCGTCGACCAGCGGATGCCGATTTTGCTCGATGGCGGCATTCGACGCGGAACGGATGTGCTGAAAGCCATTGCCCTGGGTGCCAGCGCGGTTTTGGTTGGTAAACCGATCTGTTTTGGCCTGGCCTGCGGAGGAGCTGAGGGCGTCGCCAAAGTGCTGCAAATCCTGCAATATGAACTGGAACTGGCCATGGCACTGACCGGTCGGGCGACTTTGGCGGGCATAGACCGCTCGGTAATCTGGCAATAGGACGGCGGCCTATTCGCCCGGCGTTGTCAGGCTACCGATGGCGCAGCCGTTACGGTTTTTGCTTCAGATAGGGAGGATCGGGCGGCAGCGGCACCACATCGGTTTCGCCTTCGATTACCGGAAATTCACCCTTCTGCCACTGCTGTTTGGCCTGTTCGATAAGTTCCAGGCTGGTGGCTACAAAATTCCAGTAAATATGACGTGGTTCGGCAAAGGGTTTTCCGCCAAAAATATAAACCGTGCTGTTGGCGTTGATCGTAAATTCGCAAAGCTGGCTGTTTTTAGCCACCAGAATGCGTTTGGGTTCGTAGATATGGCCTTCGCTTTCAATGCTGCCTTCCAGAATATACAGGCCCGCTTCACCGATCAGTTCATGGCCAATGGTCAGGGTTTTCGTAGCTGGACTTTTGATTTCCAGAAAGAACAGATCGCTGTAAACCGGCACGGGTGATTTTCGCCCAAAAGCCGTACCCGCAATCAGTTTGTAGGAAACGCCGTCGGTTTCCCAGGCCGGTATTTCGTCGGCATTCGCGTGGAAGAACGAAGGCGGCATTTCTTCCAGCTCTTTCGGCAGAGCCACCCAGATTTGTAAACCGTGCAGGCTTTTATCCGAATGACGCAGGTGTTCCGGGGTTCGTTCCGAATGAACGATGCCTTTTCCGGCCGTCATCCAGTTGACCTGACCGGGGGTGATTTCTACTTCCGTGCCGAGGGTGTCTTTATGGAAAATGGCTCCGTCAAAAAGATAGGTGAGGGTCGAAAGGCCGATGTGTGGATGGGGGCCAATGTCGATATTTTCGTGATCGCTCAGGTGGGCAGGCCCCATGTGGTCGATGAAAATAAAAGGCCCCACCATCCGCTTTTCGCGAAAGGGGAGGAGCCGGCCGACCAGAAAATGACCAATGTCGGCCGGGCGTTCTTCGATAATGATGGATATATTCGACATGTAAAACCCTATTTAAAAAGCAAAATACGAAACGCTGGTCAACCCGCCCCTCACAGCCGTCGCTCGTGGTGGATCGAAATACTATACCCGGTATAGTTTCCGGCAATGCCGTTGCCCGAGTCGGCGGGTTTGAAACTGACAACGATTTTATCTTTGTAAAAGATCTGGCGTTCCGTCAATTCCGAACCGGCCACGGTTTCGGCGGGCAGAAAGCCCATTCCGATCAATTCCCGGCGCAAAACCGCCTGCACGGTTTTGGAAGGCTGCTGAAAATTCAGTAAGCCCAGCCGACCGTTGCAAATGTACTGAATCAGGGCCGACGTTTGGGTCAACGTACTGACGTAGGGAAACGCCTGAAATTCGTAAATACAAGCCGGATTCGCTACACTTTCGGAGCGGTTTTTGAACAGAAATCCTTTTCGGAACAGGCAGGAATCGAACTGGGCGGTTTTCAGGCAGGTCAGGTCGATGAGTTCGCGCATCGTGATTTGCTGGGCGAAAACCGGACTGCTCAGGAGGAAGAAAAGGGAAACGAAACGATACCTGCGTGCCATGTCAATTTTTAAGAAGAGGTTGCATTATTCGTTTTACAAACAAATAATTTGCCAGACTTGCCTGAAAAAGCGAAACGCCAGTCCAGGCTGGCGTTTCGCAATGCAATACCGCTAAAAGGAACTGCTTAAACCGGTTTCGAAAATTTGGAACCGAACAGAAAAATGACGGCGTAACAAATAATCGGGAGGTAATAGGCCGCAGCCACATCGTATTCGGCAACGGCACCCATCGCAAACGGAAAGAGCGCACCACCGCAGACACCCATCGAAATAAAGGAAGCCGCCTGTTGGGTGTGCGAACCCAGGTTTTTCAAACCCAGGCTGAAGATGGTTGGGAACATGATACTGAAAAAGAAATTCAGCATCAGCAGCGCGATGAAGGAAGGCCATCCCCAGCTTTGAGCGATAATGAGACACATGACGATGTTGCTGGCTGCAAAGATCGCCAGCAGCGAATGGGGAGCGATAAAGCGCATCAGGAAAGTCCCGACAAACCGTCCGGCTAGCATGAGACCCATGAACAAGACCATGTAGTTCCCGGCGGTTTCATCGGAAAAACCCATTTTTTCGTGGCCGTAGTTGATGAAAAACGCCCAGGTACCGGCTTGGGCCGCGACATTGAAAAACTGGGCAATGACGGCCCAAACGAAATGCCGGTGCTGAAAAAGGCCCTTCCCCGGTTCAATATCCACATTGACAGCTTCCGGATCAACGGCAGCCGCACCGTGCGGGTCGGTCAGCGCGGGGACTTTAACAAACGAAAACAGCACTGCAATCCCGGCGATGACGCTGCCGATAACGATGTAGAGCGTCTTGACCGACGTCAGGTCCGTGCTTCCTTCCGTATTGCCCCGAAGCAGAAAGTAGGCACCGATGGCGGGTCCCATGATGGCCCCCAACGCATTGAAGGCCTGGGCAAAATTGATCCGCTGGTCGCTCGTGCGCTGGTCGCCGAGCGAGGCCACAAACGGGTGAGCCACGGTTTCAAGGGTAGAAAGTCCGCAGCCCAGGATGAACAGGGCCAGCCCGAAGTAGGTAAAGGAAGCCGCGTTGGCTGCCGGAACGAACAGAAAGGCACCCGTAGCAAAAAGGCCCAGGCCCAGTAAAACACCGGCTTTGTAGCCAAACCGCTTCATGAAAAGACCGGCAGGAATTCCCATGACGAAATAGGCCCCGAAAATGGCAAACTGGACGAAAGCCGACTGGGTTTTGGTCAGGCTCAGCACATGCTGAAAGTGTTTGTTGAGCACATCGCCCATCGTGATGGCAATGCCCCAGAACATGAACAGGGAGGTGACAAATACGAGGGTAATGAGGTACTTCTTATCGGTGAAAGCCGCTGGCTTTCGGTTACTGACACTGGCCTGCATAAGGAAGAGTTCGTTTAGATACGGGTCAAGGGTTGCTAAGACGTCAATTGAAGGGACAAGGTAACGCTTAATTTTAATTTGGTAAATGAAGCCCACAAAAAAGCCGGCCCCTTTCGGAGTCGGCTTTTTTGCCCCTAAATCCCCTGAAGGGGACTTGGACGCAGAATCCAATGGATGCTGAAAGTCCCCTTCAGGGGATTTAGGGGCTGAATAGCTGACCTATTTTTCGTGCTTAAACACCTTCACCATGTAGACACTCTCCTGAATTTTTTTGATCTGATCCTTCCGCGCCAGCTTGGCGAGACCGTTTTTGCGGCTCATCCGGATCGAACTGTTTTTGAGCGAGTCGGTCGGAATGGCGGAAATGGCCCGGAACAGGTAATCCGTTTTGATGGCAAACGTAGCGCCTTCCGTGGAGGTCTGCTTGCCGCTGATGATGCCGATCACATTGCCTTTTTCGTCCAGCAGCGGACCACCGGAGTTCCCGGGGTTGACACTGATGGCCACCTGATACGCCGTGGAGTCACCCCGATACCCGGTTTTTGAACTCAGATAGCCTTCGCCGTAAACGATTTCTTCCCGTGGAAAACCCAGCGTAAAGACGCGTTCGCCGAGATCGGTTGGCCCCGCTTCAAAACCGTAGGGCAGGACGGTTTTTCCCCGAAAGGCACTGTCTTCGTGAACCTGCAAAATAGCGAGGTCATATTTATGATCAGCGTAAACGACTTTGGCTTTATAAATATCCCCGTGCGTACTTTGGATGTATACCGAGTCGGCGTCCTGGATGATGTGCGTGTTGGTGACCAGATACCCGTCCGGCGACAGCAGGAAGCCCGAACCGGCCACCTGACCCGGATTGATCTGCAAGGCGCGTTCGCGGGCGTTCAGATCCTGCAAAATCGCATTCTGCGAACGCCGGATGGCCTGCAAATCCCGGCGCATCATGCTGTATTGTTCCTGCTGCTTGTGGCTCGACTGGTATTGCCGCACCAGCATCAGCGTTCCGAAGGTCGTAATGAGCGCAACCGAAGCGGCCACCGCCAGAATGGGGCGGTAGGTTTGCCACAACTGCCGGATCGTTCCGCCGTTGCGGTGCAGTTTCCGAACTTTAGACACCTGGCTGGCTTCGTCCCGAACGGCGTCCATGTCCAGGCTGGCATGAATCCGGTTCAGACGGCTGCGGAAGTCAGTCCGCTGGCCATAATTTTTCAGCGCTTTCGCCAGTTGCTGTTGCTCATTGGCACGCTGGGCCAAAACCGGGTCTGACCGACGGAGCGTTTCAAATTCCAGCCGTTCCGTTTCCGTCAGCTCGTTCCGAAGCCATTTGTCAATCCAGTCGGTGAATTTCTGGTGGTCGATCATCTTACTCCTCTTTAAATACTGAAAAGAACAACCGTTTAAGCCGCATCAGACACTTGTACTTCTGCGTTTTGGCATTGTCGGCGTTCGTATAGCCAAATTTTTCGGTAATGTCCTGCATCGACAGATGGCGGATGTAAAAATCCTCCAGCAACGTCCGGCAGGGTTCTCCCAAGCGGTCGAGCGAATCGGCCATCAGGTCGAACTGGCGGTCACGGGCCTCGTGATCAATCAGATCGTCGTCCACATCGGCCAGGTCTTCGGTATCGATCAGCGAATGGCCGTTTCGACTCCGCTTCGATAACTGCTTGAGCCAAAGCCGGCGACTCACCGAATAGAGATACGTTTTTAACTGGCAATGCAATTCCAGCGAATCCGATGTCACTTTCTCGTACAGCACGATCAGCGTTTCCTGATAAATATCTTTGGCATCGTCTTCGCTGCCGCTGTTATTCTGGATCAGGTGTAATACCATCGGAAAATACCGCCTGTACAGTTCTTCCAGCATCTCGTCCGAACCGTTGGCTAACCCTGCAAGCAGTTGGTCGTCAGATACATGCAAACGGTTGGACTCTGTCATTGGTTCCTTGCATACTTAATACGATTCCGGGTCAAATGTAACCCAAAAATAAATTTTAATTTTTCTGAAAAAAGATGGGTTACCTAATGGCCTTTCCCGTATTAAAGGTGAGATCTAAAAAACTTTTAAACTAACTACTCTCATGAAACGTATCGTTAAATCTGTATTGTTCGTTGCTACAATGGTTTCTTTGGCTGCTGCTTGTCAATCTAAAAAAGCTGAAGATACAACTTCAACGACGGACTCAACTGCAATGTCTTCAGACTCTTCTATGATGTCTGACACGACGATGGCAACTGACAGCATGGCTGCTGATTCAGCAAAATAATTCTACGTTTCTATAACGTACGAAAGCCGCCCAGCAATGGGCGGCTTTTTTGTTTTTAAGCCTGACAACCCGGATTTGCTACAATTCTAATTTAGACTAGTAAAAAATAATACCGCTTAACAGTTGTTTATTTAGAAATAGTCTAATTAATTTGTGCTACCCAAACGACTGGTTCATCATGGCGAAGAAACTCTATTGGCTTATCATCCTCCTGACTCTCCGTGTAACGACGTTTGCGCAGGGCGTTCCGAAAACCGAGCGGATCGTCTCCCTGAACGGAACCCTGACCGAAATTCTCTGCGATCTGGGGCTGCAAAACCAGTTGGTCGGCGTCGACATCACCAGCACCTATCCGGCGGCTATGGAGAAAATTCCGAAAGTGGGCCACAATCGAAACATCGGTGCCGAAGCCGTTCTGGCCCTGCGTCCTACCGTCATCATTGGTGTTCGATCCAACGGAAGCATGGATCTGAAGCCGGAAGTGCTGCAACAATTCAAAAGTGCCGGGGTGAAAACACTGATTTTTGATCAGGAAACGAGTGTGGCCGGCACCAAAAAACTGATTACTGAGGTCGCGAAAGCCTTCGGTGCTTCGGCGAAAGCAGTGGCCCTCACCCGCAAACTGGATGCCGATCTGGCCAAGGTACGAAAACCGGCTAAAGTCCAGAAAGTACTCTTCATCTATGCTCGTGGCACCGGAACCATGATGGTTTCGGGCCGGAATACACCCATCGAAAAAATCGTCCAACTGGCCGGGGCGCAGAATGCCTTCAACGACTTCGAAAGCTTTAAACCGCTGACACCGGAAGCCCTGGTGAGTGGTAATCCGGATGTGATTCTGCTGTTTACGAGCGGATTGGAAAGCCTGGGTGGGATCGACGGTTTGCTGAAGGTGCAGGGCGTGGCCCAAACCAACGCTGGTCGGAACCGCCGGGTGATTGAAATGGACGGGCAGTTGCTGACCGGTTTTAGCCCCCGACTGGGGCTGGCCGTGCAGGAATTGAGCCGGAAACTCAGTCAGGATGTATCCTTAAAATAAAACGGAATAGACCCACACGGATGCAAACGGATTTGACACCACTCGCAACGACCCAGCCGCTCCCGCAAGCTTCGCAGCCCGGCTTGTCCCGCTCCAAAGGCTGGTGGCTGAACGGCTTGCTGGCCGTCCTGCTGATTGTCGTGATGATCTGGTCGGTGGGCATCGGTGCCGTGTCGATTCCCATTCCGGATGTTCTGGCCATTCTCCTCAAACAAATTGGTTGGGAAGTGGATGTCGTAGAACCGCAGCAGGAGACGGTTTTGACCGTCATCCGGTTGCCGCGAATCCTGTTGGGCGTGCTGGTGGGGGCCGTGTTGGGAATTTCGGGTGCCGCCATTCAGGGCTTGTTTCGGAACCCACTGGCGGACCCGGGTCTGATCGGTATTTCGTCGGGCGCATCGGTTATGGCGGTTTTGATGATCGTGTTGCAACTGCGGGTTTTCAGCGATCTGTCGTCGCTATCCGGTTTGTACGCGCTGTCACTGGCGGCTTTTGCCGGTGCGGTCGGCACGACGCTCCTGGTCTATACCCTGGCTCGTAAAAACGGCCGGACCGTGGTCTCAACAATGTTGCTGGTCGGCGTTGCCATCAACGTTTTTTGCGAAGCCCTGCGCGGACTGATGATGTATCTGGCCGATGACGCTCAGCTTCGGGCGATTTCTTACTGGAGTCTGGGGAGTCTGGGTGGTGCCAGTTGGGAGGTGTTGCAGGTCGCCACGCCCTTTCTGCTGGTGCCGGTTCTGCTGATGCCGCGTCTGAGCAAACCCATGAATGCCTTCGCGCTGGGCGAGAGTCAGGCCGGACACCTCGGTGTGGATATATCAAAACTGAAACGGAATGTGGTCATTCTGGCCACGCTCGGTGTGGGCGTTGCGGTGGCGGTTTCGGGCGTCATCGGTTTCATCGGGCTGGTTATCCCGCATCTGATCCGGCTTGTTTCGGGTGCCAACCACCGCATGGTATTGCCCGGTTCCGCTTTGTTGGGAGCCATTGTATTGACCTTATCGGACCTCGTTGCCCGAACGCTGGTGGCACCCGCCGAACTGCCCATCGGAATCATTACCGGAATGATCGGCGCGCCAACCTTTCTGTTCATGCTGGTGCGGGGCGCGGGGCGAAAACCGTATACCGAAAACTGAAAACTGAATACCAATCAACAACGAAGTTCTATGCTGGAAGCGCAACACATCACCTACCAAATCAACCGGAAAATCCTGCTGGACGACGTGTCGCTGGCGGTAAAGCCGGGTGAACTGGTGGCGGTGGTGGGAGCCAATGGGGCCGGGAAGTCGACCTTGCTGAAAACCTTTAGCCGGGAACTGACGCCTACGCAGGGGCAGGTGTTGCTGGATAAAAAACCGATCAGGGGATTTTCGGCCCTGGAACTGGCCCGGCGACGGGCGGTTTTGGCCCAGCAAAATCCGCTGGCTTTCGAATTCAGTGTCTACGAACTGGTGATGATGGGGCGGTATCCGCATTTTGAAGGCCACCCACGCCCTGAAGATCAGGCCATTGTCGCGTATGCCCTGGAACGAACCGGTATTACCCATTTGTCCGGGCGGGCCGTGCCGACGCTGTCGGGCGGGGAGCAGCAACGGGTTCATCTGGCTAAAATACTGGCTCAACTGATGGATGCTGACGAACTGAACCAGCCCGAAGCGCCCATTCGCCAACCCAAATACCTGCTGCTCGACGAACCGACCACAGGGCTGGATTTTTATTACCAGCACAGTTTGCTGGAAGTCGCCACCGAGTTGACCCGGCGCGGCTACGGCGTCATCGCCATTCTGCACGACCTTAATCTGGTGATGCAATACGCCGACAAAGTGCTGCTGCTGAAAGAAGGCAAGGCGCTGGCTTTCGGCAAACCGGCTTCCGTTCTGACGACCGATTCCATTTTTAAAGCGTTTCATTTATCCGTACAAATTATTCACCAGCCGGAACTGGATGGTCCGTTGATCGTTCACACCCGGCAGACGAGTCCTGTTCCCTTTCCTTCTCCAATTTAGCGAACCAAAAACATGACAACAACCGTTCTGGATCTCAAAAAACAGTATGCGGCTTTTAAGGCCGAAAATCCCAAAGTGCGCATTCGCGATGCAGCTAATCAACTGGGCGTCAGCGAAGCCGAACTGGTGGCTACGGGCTTGGGCGAAACCGCCATCCAACTGGAAGGTGATTTTCGCGAACTGCTGAAAGAAGTGCCGACGCTGGGCTACGTCATGGCCCTGACCCGCAACGACAGCGTGGTTCACGAACGAAAAGGTGAATACCTCAACGTGTCGTTCAACGGCCATGTCGGGCTGGTGTTGGGCGAAGACATCGACCTGCGCCTGTTTCTGGCCAACTGGAAGTTCGGGTTTGCCGTCCACGAAAACGACCGCCGGAGTTTGCAGTTTTTTGCCGCAGATGGCGAAGCCGTTCACAAAATTTACCTGACCGACCAAAGCAACGGGGTCGCCTACGACGCGATGGTTGCCAACTACCGGGCGGCTGAGCAGACGGGAAGTCTGGACCTCGAACCCAAACCGGAAGCCGTCGTTCCAACGCCGGATGCGGACATCGACGGGGCGGCTTTTCAGGAATCCTGGCTTAACCTGAAGGATACGCACGAATTTTTCGGGATGTTGCGGAAACACAAGGTCTCCCGTTTGCAGGCCATGCACCTGGCACCGGAAGGTCATGCGTTCCCGATCACAATGGAAGCGGTGAAAAATGTGTTTGCCGAGGTTTCCAAAAGCGGTTTGCCGATTATGATTTTTGTGGGAAACCGGGGTTGCATCCAGATTCATACGGGTGAAGTCCGGAAACTGGTTGCGATGGGGCCGTGGTTCAACGTGCTCGATCCGCAGTTCAACCTCCACCTGCGGGAAGACCATGTCGCGTCGGCCTGGGTCGTGAAAAAGCCCACGACCGACGGCATTGTCACCAGCCTGGAATTATACGACGCGGAAGGCAATCAGATTGCGCTGGTTTTTGGCAAACGGAAACCCGGTATTCCCGAAAAAACCGAATGGCGCGACGTCATCGCGCAAACGGCGCTGGCAGGGGCCACACACTGATGAACGTACTGGTCTTTCGAACGAACATCAATTCCGGGCAGCGGCTTCACAAAGCGGCTTGCCGGTTGTGTAAACTCCGGGGCATTTGCCGGTGGAGCGTCGATATGGAAGACCGTGACTGTGTGCTGCGGATTGAGGCCCCGGAAGATTTGTTGATCCCGCTGGATGAACAGGTCGTGATCCGCCTGTTGACCAAAGCCGGTATCGCATGTGAAGTGTTGTCCTGATCTAAAAACCGGTAAATCACCACACTACTCAGTAAAACCGTACCTCTGAAAATGAATTCTTTAACGATCGCAAAGCTGCTTCTGGGTGTCGTGTTGCTGCACCCATCCGTTCAGGCACAATCAGTAAAAGTCAATACCGTCCATGATTTACCCGCCGATCCGGCCAGCAACGACCCGCAGTCGGGCCGACCGATGGGCTCGACCAACCGGTTTACGTTTTTCAGTTTTAAAGACGGCAAACAAGTCCCCAACAGCGATTCCGCGACGGCGAAATGGGACATCGGTTTTCGGGCGACGACCCTCATTGTGAATGGCGGAACCGGGCGGGCGGGTCAGGGGGGCGCGTATGTGCACAACGGAACGTTCGAAAGCCTGACTGTCATACCGGAAAACGCAGCCTTTGCCGTCGATGACAATGCCAACAAACTGGCGATTCCGACCGGTTCGGGAAATGGCTGGTATACCTACGGCGGTGGCGTGATTGCCCCTACGGCCGATAAAGTGCTCGTGATCCGCACCGGCGATGGCAAATACGCCAAAGTGGAAATTCTGGGCTATTACAAAGGTGGGCCGGACGGACCGGGAAGCGAAAGCCGGTATTACACCTTTCGCTATGCGTACCAACCCGACGGCAGCAAAAAAATCCAGTAACCATTACTATATCCACATCATCCGGCGGAAGGATCCGTGACTCCGCCGGTTTTATCGACTTTGTTATGGCTGACCGCGATGCCCGCTTTATCACACTGGCCCAAACCGAACACGGCGAGATTCACCTCTGCCGGGGTTGCAAGGCTAATCTCAGTTTTCGGTTCAACAACATCTTCCAGATCATGTCACCGGGCGAGTTCCAGCAATTATTTCGGCACGTCGAGTCGATCGATATCGATGGCTTTTTTGCCCGGCACCCGACGGATTGCGCCGGTGAGATTCGACGGCTTTACCTCGGCACGACCGTTGAACCCCTGTATTTCTGTTTCACGAGAATCGAGCTGGAGCAGTTGAAAGGCATTCTGCACAACGCCATGGCGCGGATGAATACGCTGGAGAAAGCGTGGACGGAACTAAATTAAGTTACCGCTGAGGAAAAAACGAAGACAATACAGTAAAAGCTATAGTGAGTAGGATAGAAAAAGCAGGGTCTTTGACGCTGCTTTTTTTTTAATAGAACAATTCGTTAGACCTTTGCACGTAGTAATAAAGAGAAGATAGAGAAGAGAGGAAAGAGCAGAGACGTTGGGATCAAGGTGTGAAATCTTGATAAATAGCCAGTTAGGTCTCTATTCTTTGCTCTATCTTCTTTAATCAAAAATAAGACATGATGAGTAAAGTGTATCAAATCCAGCGATGGGCCCTTCTGCTGGTAAGCGGCTTCACGATTGGGCTGGTTTCCTGCCAGGAAGAAAGTGACCCGGATGTCCGGCCCTTGCTGAACATTCCACAGGTGTACGATAGCGTTGGGTATCGATTTAATTCGGAGCCGCTACAGCCTCTGATTCAACAGTTTACGAGTTTGGTTGAGGAGGCCCGGAAAGGAGGGCAGCGGGGGACGTATGTTTCGGAAGAATCGCTCAATGCGGCTTTTACGCAGGGCGAATTCAGTTTGCTGTCCGTCACAACGCCGTATTTCGCCAGCCGTCTTCAAGCCCGGAACAACGGTTTTTTTGCCGAACTCTCGAAAGCCAGTGGCGGAACCTTTTACCCGTTCGACCGGAGCTGGGAAGGGGGCGTTTACGGCTCGTACCTGTTTGATGAATACGGCCTGGAAATGGGGCAGATGATTGAAAAAGGCATGTATGGCGCGGCTTTGTACAATTACGCCCTGTCGCTGACCAAAGGGACTTTTACCCCGGCGACTGCCGACCAGATTCTGTATGTATACGGAGCCAGCCCGATGTTTTACAACAGCGATAACGGCACTTTTTACCAGAATCCCGACCGGCTGATGGCGGCTTATGCGGCCCGGCGGGATGATGCCACCGGTACGGGTTTATACAGTCAAAACCGCCTGGCATTCATTACGTTGCAGGCGGCTTTGCAGGAAGGAGAGGATTACAATACCTACCGGGATGAAGCCCTGGCTGCCATCAAACTGAATTGGGAAAAAATCAATGCGGCCACGGTTATCAATACCATTCACGCCAGTACTTCGATTTTGAATTCAACCGGCCTGACGGAACAGCAGCGGGCGGATGTGTTGCATTTGATCAGCGAAGCCGCCGGTTTTTTGCACGGCTGGCGAACCATTGATGCGGGCAACAAGAAAATTACGGACAACCAGATTGACGAACTCCTAACCCTGTTAAATGCCCCTTACGACCGCTCCGCGTCGGTGTATCGCTTCGTGACCAATACCTCTGAGGAATTGCCAAAATTGAGCCAGGCCGTTGCGAGAATCCAGGGTATTTACGGATTTACCAACGATGAAGTTGAGAGTTTCCGCCGGAATTATGTAGCGGATCAGGCACGATAGGGTTACGGTATTCGGTTTACAGTTTACGGTGGCTGACGCATTCTTTTGTAAGCGCGCGTCAGCCACCGTAAACTGTAAACCGAATACCGAAAACCGTTAGACTTTCTTCACCAGTTTGAATTCGATATTCGGGTAGCCCCTTACGCCACCATCAGACGAAGTATAATTCAGAAATTTTAATTTATAAACGTTTCCGACGGCATCTTTTATGACGTAAAACCGATCGGATTTAACCCCCGCAGCGACGCCATTCGGACCCGCTGAGGTACGCCAGTTGCTGCCGATTACATTGCGTTCTTTCTTGAATGTTGTTGTCGTGATGTTCGCTTCGGCATAGGCTTCATACGTAACGGTGCTGGTCAGAACTTCTGCAGCTTCAACACCGCCCAGGTGATTGATGAAAACAAAATCCGCGTAGGTATAAGGAACAGATGCCGTCGCGCTTAAAGCCGCTTTATAAGTCGCTAATGTCCATTCGATATCCCAATTGGTTTTCGCCGGTTCCACCTCAGTCAAGCCTTTTTCGAACGATACATAACTGAAATTTAAATTCGCATCTTTCGTGACATCCAGTGTCTTAAACGTCGTTTCGGCAATCTGCGCGTATTGCAGTGTATAACCGGTTCCTTTGCGAACCACCCGGACTTTATACCAGGCTTTGGCTGCTGTCCCGGATGTTCCCGGATTGATGATGTATACTTTGTTTTCAGCATCCGTAGCAGAAATGGTTTTGATGACGGTTTTGGTTAAATCACCTTCTACATCATCCACATTATCGAAACTGCCCGTTCCCTGGCTCAGAATCAGGATGTTTCGTAAACCGACTGTGTCCGCGGCTGTGACCTGACTCAAGTCGGTTTTGGTCAGTTCTTTGGCCGAAGCACCCGTGGTGCCGTTGATGACAACACGAAAGTCTGTACCGCCGTAGAACCCCAGATCCCAGCTATTGCGGGCTACCGAGGTCTGGGCGTTGTTACTGAAATCGACAAAAACCGAATTGACCGCGCTGGAACCTCCTTCGCCACCGTTTAATTTGAGTTGCGAACCGGTCGATACAATTGATGAAAACTTCAGCGCTGCCGTGGTTTTTGTGCCGACTAAAACCGGGCTGGCGGCTGATTTAATCGTGAAATTAATGGCCTCTTTCCCACTCAGAAAAAGATTGGTAGCTTTGATTACTTTGAATGAACCCGTGCTGCTCCCGGCCGGAATGGTAACGGTCAGACTGTTGTTCGTTGCCGCCGGATTGGTTGTAAACTGGGTGCCGTAAGCAATACCGGTTGGTGCCAGATCGATGACAATGGCCGTGGCGGTTTCGGCACTTCGCGTCAACGTGAGTTTGACTTCTGTTTCGGTTTTGTCGGATTCGAATCCCTGCTCACTGGCATCAAATTGAACCAGGTTATCGGGTAGCGGGGGATCATCCTGTTTGCACGCACTGATGCAGGCACTAAAAGCGAGGAATACAAAAATGGAACGTACAGTGTTCATGGGTGTACTGGATTTATAAAATAAGGAAATTAATTGGATTGATTGGTGAATAAAGAGCTGAGACAAGAGAGTGAAGACAAGAGAGTAAAGACTGGAAGATGTTGGCTTATTTGATGTCTTTATTCTCTCGTCTCAGCTCTTTACTCTAGAAAAACTATTGACTCCACTGAAAATTTAACCCAAGAAAATAAGACCGTCCATAACTCAGCGGAACGGCCCCGCCAGTGCTGTGTGAACCTCCGGTGTCGGTCGACGTATTGGTGAGCCGCGTGACATTGAACAGGTTTTTGGCACCACCATTCAGCGTGACGTATTTCGTAATGGATTTGCTGATCGTCAGGTCGGCCCAGTGGTAATCGGCGGTTTCGGCCAGGCGCGTGACCGGCTTTCCTTCGGCGTCGGTCAGGCTTTCGTAAGTCGGCCTTTTGCCGGTGTATTTATAAAAGAGACTGACCTTGGTGTCGATCTTTTGCAGGTGATAGGTCAGGTTGGCATTGACCTCCGGCGACCAGACAAACTCCGGTAAACCCGGATCATCCTGCGTTAAACTGTTGTAGCGGCCGATGTGAGAAAAACCGACGGTTAACTGAAGATGCTTGCTAGACAGGGTATTATTGAAGGTTCCGCCCGTGGTTTTGAACCGGTCGATGTTGATGGTTTTCATCACCCCCGGGTTATTGGGGTCGTTGCCATACGCAATCAAATCATGGAAATCGTTGTAGAAACCGGTCAGGGTGGACGTAATCCGGAGCGTGCTGGTGGCCACCGACCGCCAGGAAATGGAACCGTTGAAACTGTTGGAATACTCGGCTTTCAGGTTTGGGTTGCCGGTGATGGAGTGGCTGGCATCGAAGAAGTTAAAGTACAACTCACGCAAAGCCGGCGAGCGAAAACCGCGGGCGTAGGCCAGCCGCAGATCTGTATTTTTGTGTAGGGTGATTTTCGTATTCAGGGACGGAATAACCGGTGGCGCGTCGTAAACCGAGTTTTTTACAAACCGCAAACCCGGCCGGATGGTGATGGCGGAGGTCGGTTTGAGTTCTGAGGAAACAAAAAAAGCGTAGTCGTTGATCGACGGTGAACCCAGGATTCGGGCACCGCTGGCACGCTCCGTGTTGATGTCGATGCCGGGTTGCAACGAAACCGCCGGCGACACTTTGTATTGGGCTGTGACCCGAAACACCTGGCTGACAAAGTCCGAAACATCCTGCTCGCCCTGGCCGAGTGACAACGTTCGTCGACCGGTCGTTAAATCGAGGGTGGTGGTCTGGGTGCGACGGCTGTAGTCGGTGTACGACACAATACCGTTCAGTTGCAGCCGCTCACTGGCCCGCCAGTCGCCCTGCGCCTGGTGGGTAAACCGGCTGGTGATGAAGTTCTGGTCCCGGGCCTGGTTGGTGTTCACGTTCACGGCACCCAGCGCGTTGATGGTTTCATCGACCGCATCCAGCCGGTACCAGACGTTGAAATTTTCATTTCGAAACCCGAGTTTGACGTTACCCAGCCACTGCTTTTTGGCATGCCAGTCTTTCGTTCGGGTCAACGACGTTCCCTGCCAGCCGCCGAATTCATTGTGTGTTCCGCCCACGCCCACGTGCCAGCCATTTTTTTGCCAGGTCGCTCCCAGGTTCTGATTGTGAGTGCCTTTTCCGCTAAATCCTTTGTATTCTTTCCCGACGGATTCTTCCTGAACACGCCCCGACAGAGCGATGCGTTCGCTGCCCGGTTTTTTGGTGATGATGTTGATGATGCCAGCCAGCGCGTCGGTGCCGTAGGAAACCGACATGGGGCCTTCCACGATTTCGACGCGGTCGATGGTGTTGATATCGATCTGATTGAGGCTCTCGCGGGTGTCGCCCCGGTCGACCATCGGGACGCCGTCGAGCAGAATTTTTACGTTCCGACCCGACATGCCCATCAGTTGAATGTCTGAGGTCCCGAGCGTCGCATCGTTGGAAAACCGGATGCCCAGTTCGTTGTTTAACACGCCGATGAGGTTGGTGGCACCCCGCAGTTGAATCCGCTCGCGGTCGATGGTGCGAATCTGGTAGACCGACTGGCGGACGGATTGCGGTTCGTACTGGCCGGTGACGACCACATCGTCCAGTTGTCGGGCCGCTTCGCTGAGGATGGTTGGCGGAATGGTGACGGTTTCTCCGGCTTTTACCCGAACCGGAATAGTTTGCGTTCCGAAGCCAAGTGACTGAATCACTATACTATAGCGACCTTCCGGGGCTTCCAGTGAATACCATCCTTCCGCGTCTGCGGTGGTTCCATACCGGGTTGCATTCAGCAGAATCGTCGCCGAAACCGCCGGTTTTCCGTCGGCTGAAACCACCCTTCCGCTGATTTTTCCGGTTGATCCCTGCGCCTGGACCAGTGTACTGATCAGGTGGAAACAACACAGATAGAGGAAAACGTATCGCATTGCTGAGGCAGTAATATTTATTTAGATTGATTAATTATTCTTATTTGGACTGATTATAAATTATTGCAAAGGTACAAGTTCAAATGAGCAATGCTACAGTTCGGGATTTTTTTTGAGAAAATTTAGAAAAGGGCTGTCATTCAGCCTGTGATTGGAACCAAAAAGAAACCCGGCCAAATGGGCCGGGTTGTATGCACCTACGGTTTGTTTTTTCAAGGGTCTTGTATTCCTTGTTGTTGTATCGGTCATCCCTACGGGATTCATTTATACCCTGGATCAAACCGGGGGCTACAATATGATCCATCCCTACGGGATTTTTGGATTGGACAATCCCGTAGGGATGGATCATATTGTAGATTCGATCGAACCCGTCGAAACGGTTTCATCAAATCCAACCAATCCCGTAGGGATGAATCATCTTGTAGCGGTGGGTTTTAACCCGCCGAAGAGGCATCATCAAATCCAACCAATCCCGTAGGGATGGGATCATATTGTAATCCCCCGATTTGAACTATGGATAGATTATTCTTCTCCTTTTTTATCCTGTTGAGCGCCAATCACCACAATCCGGTACGGTTTACCCGGAACGGAAATCGCTGGTTTGGCCGAGAAACTACTGCGCAAAACCGGGATGATTTGATTTTTGACGGGGTCGGTTACGTATACATACCGCTTCGTGATGCTGAAATCCGGTTTCACTTTGGCATCAGCCGCAATGGCGTCTACGACTTTCAAATCGTGCAGCGCCGAACCGGAAGCGTTGAAACCTTTCAGTGTACCGTCGGTCAGCATCGCAAAAACATCCCCATCATTCGAAATTTTGAACGAGTGAAGCTGATCGGTTTTGAGGAGTGGAGTCAGCGTGTTGGTGACGAGATCGATTCGATACACGCCTAAAGCGGCTCCGAAACCATAAAAAGTCTTCGAGCTTTGGTCATAGACGATGGAGCCCAGCCAGCCGGTTCCAAAATCGGCGGGATACTTGATCAATTGCTGATTCCCGTCTTTATTGACAGACAGAATCCCGTTGGTGGTTCCGAAAAGGGCCACTTCGCCATTGCCCACATCGCCGTGAATGCTGGTGACGGCAATCGTGGACTCTTTTACCACAACCCCATTTTCGTCGACGATTTTCACCCCTTGAGGCAACGTCCCGGCAACTGAATTGTCCTTTTTGGTCACGGCAAACGTGCCATTGCTGAAGGGAACCACCGCGCCGTGGTGCGGCACATCCACTTTAATTACTTTGGCTTTGGCCCCCGCTGTGTGCAGTTCGTCCTCCGTCGTCAGCGACAGGGAACCTTCGCCGTCATTGAAAACGACGATGCGGTTTCCCCAGACATAAACGTGCGTGGGCAAACTGGCTTCGAGCGTCAGAGCCGCCCATTTGGGTGTTCCTTTCACGTCGGCATGGTCACCGTGGTCGACAATACCGCTGTCGAAAAACCGGACGTGGTGGTTGGCCCGATTGACCACCGCCGAAAACCGTCCGCTGGCGGTTGGATAAAGCGCATTGGCACCAAACGGGGCCGAAAATTTTTCGGTGGTTTGTTTCGCGGGGTTTACCAGCGTCAAATCACCGGTTTCGGCATCGCTGACTAGTAGGCGCGTAAAGGCCGCTTCGTTGTCGGTGGGTTGGACGGTTTTTGAATCGTCGGTGTGACAGGCCGACAGGCTGGCTGCGAGTAAACCCATCATCCAGAACCGGGAAAGTAGCGTTGTTTTTTTCATCGTAGTTTTTATTAATGCAACAATGTTGCAAAAATAAGGACTACGTAATGATATACAACTGTGTTGCATTAATAAAAACAGAAACCGCTTATTTCCCGAACAGAATGGTAAATTCCGTCCAGCCGTCCGGATTGGTTTTGAGGGAAAAAGGAAAACCGTGGTTGAGCAGAATGTCGCGGGTGAGGGTGAGACCGATGCCCTGTCCGTCGGGTTTGGTGCTAAAGAAAGGATTGAACAGATTGGTTTCCAGATCCGGGCTAATCGGGAGGCCATTATCACGGATCATCAAGTGTTCAGGAGCTACCAGAATATCGACTGTTTGTCCGGCAACGCAGGCTTCAATGGCATTTTTGATCACATTGACCAACACCTGTTCCAGTTGTACGACATCCACCGGAACCCAGACAGAATCGGGCGGTAACGCATGGTGAAGCACAACCCCGCGCGCAGCCGCTTGTGGGTGCATCAATCGGCTCACATTGCGCACCATTTCGTTCAGGTCGACGGGGTTTTTGTGGGGCGGTGGGAGCCGGACCACATCGGCAAACCGGCGCATGAAAAGATTTAGGCGGTCGTTGCGTTCAATAGCGATTTGGAGCGCGTGGCTAACATCCTCCTGATCAGGCGCATCCATGTAGGATTTGGTGACATTCAGAATGGAGTTGATGGCACCGATGGAGTTGTTTACTTCGTGGGCCATCATCCGAATCACCTTGCTGTAGGCTTTTTTCTCGGACTCCAGAATCTCGCTCGTTAATTCCTCGATCAGCATAAAATCGCGCCGGAAACCCCGGTCCATGAAGTGGGAGCGCTGAATCCGGTAGGTTTCAATTCCCGTTCCTTTCAGGGTTCGGGTTTCGCTGTCGTTCGAATGCGCCAATTGGTTCAGCAGCGGGTGGTCGATTTCTGATAAATGCCGTCCGGTCAATTGGTTCGCAGGGCGTTGGAGCAAGGCCGTTGCTTTCGGGTTGGCCGACGAAATCCGCCGGTCAAAATCGAAAATCAGCGTGGCGATGGGGGAGGCTTCGATGAGCTTTTCCAGAAAAAACTGCTGTTCCATTTGTTTGGTGCGTTCCTCACGAAGCCGGTCGATCATGAGGTTGTAGACGTCGATCAGACCGTCGACTTCGCGGTTGCCGGTGGGCACAAACTTGATCGTAAAATCCTTGTCCTTAATCGCTTCAATACCCGCTGAAATAAACTGCGACGGTTGCCCGAAAGCCCGGTAAATCTGGATGGCTGCCAGCACCGAAGCCAGCACCAGTACCTCCGAAACGATGAACAGCAGCTTGTTTTCCTGAAGCCATTTAAAAATGAGGAAAATCAGAGCCGCGTGGATCGCGATGATGTAGAGCAGGTATTTGGTCCGCAGGGAAAGTTTCATGAATCCAAGATAAACGATAGGAACGCGGATTGAACGGATTGAAACGGATTTTCACGGATTGAAAAAGATTTATTTATCCGTTCAATCCGTCTAATCCGCGTTCCCATCAAACGGGATTCCGTATTTTTCCAGCCGTCGATACAAAGCAAACCGTGTGATGCCCAGCGCCCGTGCCACTTTGGAAACCCGGTTGTTGTAGAAATCCATCGCCCGGCGAATCATCTGGAATTCCAGTTCGTCCAGCGTGATGGTGCCGATTTCGGGTAACCGCACCGATTCCTGCCGAACAGTCGAAAGCGGAACGTGCTTCTGAAAGTCGCTGATTTCCAGTTCGTCTTTGGTGGATAACAAAACCGTGCGTTCCACGATGTTTTTCAACTGGCGGATGTTGCCCGGCAACGCCAGGTTTCGCGCCCATTTCAGCGCCGACGGATTGATGGTCAGCCGGGGCCGCTCGTAGATGGTTTTCAGGTTGTTGACAAAGTAGGTGACCAACTGGGGAATGTCATTGGGCCGTTCGCGCAGGGCCGGAAGTTTGACGGTGATGAGGTTGATGCGGTAAAACAAATCCTCGCGAAACGTGCCTTTGGCGACCATCTCTTCCAGATTGCGGTTGGTTGCGCAGATGACGCGTACATCGACGGACTTGCTCCGGCTGCTGCCCAGGGGCTCGAAGGTGCGGTCCTGCAAAACCCGCAGCAATTTGACCTGGCTCGACAGATCGAGGTCGCCGATTTCGTCCAGAAAGATGCTGCCTTTGTTGGCGAGTTCAAACCGCCCGACACGGTCGGATTTGGCGTCGGTGAAAGCCCCGCGCAGGTGGCCGAACAGTTCGCTTTCAAACAAGGTCGACGAAATACCACCCAGATTGACTTTCACGAACGGTTTGCTCCGGCGTCGGCTGTTCTGGTGAATGGCTTCGGCAATCAGTTCCTTGCCCGTTCCACTTTCGCCCGTAATCAAAACCGGCGCGTCGGTGGGCGACACACGGCCGATCGTTTCCAGAATGTCGAGCAGCTTGGCGTCTTCGCCGACGATGTGTTCAAACTGGTACTGCTGGTCGAGTTTCTGACGGCTGGGCGACAGCGGTTGGGCTGGTTTGGGCTGGGCCAGGTTTAAAATCGTGCGGATGGATTGCAGCACATAGTCATTCTGCCACGGTTTGGTGATGAAGTCTTTGGCCCCGGCTTTCATGCCCTGCACGGCCAGATCGATGGTTCCCCAGCCCGTAATCAGAATCACCGGAACCGTTGGGTAGCCCGCCCGAATGACGTTCAGGAGTTTCAGGCCTTCTTCGCCGGAGGTTTCGATGGAAAAATTCATGTCCAGCAACACCAGTTCCGGCGTTTCGGCGTCGAGGGCTTCCAGGGCCTGCGCAGGGTTCTCAGCGGTTTTCACGGTGAACCCATCCCTCCGCAGCAGGAGCGAAAGGGAGGTCTGAACGGCAATATCGTCGTCGATGATTAAGAGCATGTGAAGCAAAATAGTGAAAAGTTGTTACACAGAGTTAATCAGAGGAAATCAGGGTTAATCAAAGTATTTCTCTGGTAAACTCTGATGTTCTCTGATTAACTCTGTGTAACAGTCAAATTATTCCTCATGCAACGCCACCGCCGGTTGAATCCGTGCGGCCAGGCGACTGGGGAAGAGGGCGCAGAGTGTAACAATCCCGTAAATGACCACGACCGATATGGCAATGGCGGTCAAGTATATACCGGCCTGAATATCGAAGACGTTCATCAATGGGAATTGCATCGCAAACAAGAGTCCAATCAAGAGCGCAAACGTCGCCAGTACCAGGATTTCGCTGATGAATTGTTGCGAAATACCGTTTCCGGTGGCCCCCAGCGCCCGGCGCAAACCGATTTCGCCCCGGCGTTTGGCAATGCTCAGATTCAGAACGCCGAACAACCCGAGGGCGACGTTGATCAGCAGGAAACCCGACACGATCAGGAAGATAATAACCGGCACGAGGGTCAGGTTATGCGTGGTTTTTCGCGAATCCGTCAGGTGGTCGACTTCGACGCTCCAGCCAGCTACCATCGTCGTAATCGCTTTCACCATTTTAGCTTCAAAAACCGCATCGGTTCCCGGTTTTACCCGAATCATCAGCAAATCGTCCCAGGGTGATTTCGCATCCACCATTTCAAACAACGCCGGTTTGTCCACCATAAATTCGCCCTTCGACTTAAACGTATTGACAACACCGGTTACTTTGAATCGTTCGCTAATGATTTTCCCCACCGGTTTTTCGTCGCCGAACAATTCCTCCTTCAATTTCCGATTGATAACAACCGGCGAGTATTTGCCGACACTATCCGCACTTCGGTACCAGCGCCCTTCAACAACGGGAATCACCATTGTTTTGGCATAATTTTCATCGGTTACATAAAAATCTGCTAATACATGCTTTTTATTATAATCGATGCCATTGTTCCTCGAACTCTGTGAAAACGGAAAATTGTTACTCATTCGGGACGCTGATTCAACTTCGGGGTACGCCTTGACTCGTTGCAAAATCATCTCGATTTTTTGGGCGAGTTCGGTGGTATCTTCATTGCTTTTCAGGCTGATGGCCCAGGCATTCTGGTATTCAAATCCCAGCGGTTCGCGGTAATTCCGGACGTTGTACACAATCAGCGAAGTCAGTCCGAAGAGGACCAGAAACGAAGCCCAAATCTCCACCAGCAGCAGCGAGTGGGCTTTCTTCTTGTTCCAGATTAATTTAAAAAGATGTCGGATCATAAGATTATTGAGTGAATGAGTGATTGTGTGATTGAGCGAATTAGTGATTGAGTGACTAACTCTGTGGTAGTGCATCACTCAATAGCTAAATCACTCAATCACTCATTAAGATTTCAGTGCTTCCGCGATTTTGAGTTTTGACATGCGCAGGGCGGGCAGGACGCCGGACAGGAGCCCGAAGACGAGGCAGACCAACAGGCTGACCAGGAATACGTTCAGATTGATGGTCAGGTCGGCGTAGGCAATGATGCCGCTGCTGTTGATGAGTTGTATGACAATCAGGGTTAGAACGATAGCGATGCCGCCACCGATCAGCGTGATGAAAATGTTTTCGATGATAAACTGCCACATGAGGGTTTGGACGGGTGCGCCGAAGGCTTTCCGGATGCCGATTTCCGAGGCCCGTTCCATGATCCGGCTGACGTTCACGTTCACCAGGTTGACGGCCGGAAGTCCAATCAACATGAGCATGATAAAGGCAATGATACCGAAAAAGACGGTTTTCAGTCCTTTGTTGCCGTTGAGGGTGCCGACGAAATTTTCCACATACGGCTCGCTTTTCACTTCCACATACGCATATTTATACCCATCCTCAACGCCCGGCAACGGGATTCGGGCGATGTGGCTCTGAAATTCATCCCGAACGGTTTTGAGATCGGACGTCTTTTTCGCCAGCAGAATCGCCACGTAACCGCCCCGCATGCCGGTTCGCTGGTAATTACTTTTAGGCGTGGTGTACGGATAATACACGTCGGCGTAGGTAAACGGCCGGGTCACCGGGCTGCCTCTCACCACCCCAATAACGCGGTAATGAATGCTTTCTATTTCGACGTCTTTGCCAATTACCGATTCCGCCACATTCCCAAAATACTGCTTTTTGAAGTCATCTGTAATCACAACAACCAGATCGCTGTTGGCAATATTTTGCTCGTTGTAGGGCTTGCCTTCCAGAAAGTCAAACTCGGTCACTTCCCAGAAATCCGCGTCGGTATACTTGGTGTTCAGCTTGATTTTCTGCGAACCCACGTAGGCGTTGGAGCTATTGACAAAGGTACAGATCGTGACCCGCTCGGCGGTTTTCAGCGATTTGGCGTATTCCGTCAAAAACTTGAAGCTCATCGGCCCCGAACTGCTGCCGGTTCTGGTCGAATCCTGGGTTCGCATCTGCATGACGTAGAGCGACCGGTCGCGTTTGGTTTCCGGGTAATGACTCCCGAACAAATGGTCGAGAAACGAGGTCAGCACCATCAGCACTGTCAGGGTCAGACTAATGCCGAAGAGCGTGATGAAGGTGTAAAACGGATGCCGCAAGAGCACCTTCCAGGCGATTTTTATGTAGTTCGTTAGCATTTCATTGAGTGATTGAGTGATTTAGCGATTGAGTGGACGGGTGACTAAGGAAATAGAAACGTATGATCTTTGATCTATTCACTCAATCACTCATTCGCTCAATCACAATTTTATTGCACCTGCGTCCCGTCAAAAAGGCGGATCAATCGATGCGTGCGTTTGGCCATGGTTTCGTCGTGGGTCACCATGATGATCGTGGCGCCTTCGTCGTTCAATCCCTGGAGAATGTTCATGATCTCGTTGCCCATCGCGCTGTCGAGGTTTCCGGTGGGTTCATCGGCCAGGATGATTTCCGGTTTACCAACGATGGCGCGGGCGATGGCGACGCGCTGTTTCTGTCCGCCCGACAACTGCTTCGGGAAGTGCTTGATGCGGTTGCTCAGGCCCACTTTTTCCAGCGCTTCTTTGGCGTAGGTCTGGCGCGGTTTTCCGTTCGTGGAACGATACAGCAACGGGATTTCCACGTTATCGACCACCGATAAGTCGTTGATCAGGTGGAAGCTCTGGAAGATAAAGCCGATTTTCTCGTTGCGCAACCGGGCCAGTTCCTTGTCGCGGTAGGTCGACACCCGCTGACCATCCAGCTCGACGGTGCCTTTCGAGGGTTCGTCCAGCAGCCCCATGATGTTGAGGAGCGTCGATTTGCCGCAACCCGATGGCCCCATGATGGAGACAAATTCACCCTTGCGGATGTTGAGGTTGATGTTGTTGAGCGCCAGCGTCTCGATGCTGCTGGTGCGGTACACTTTTTCGATGTTCGTAAGGTTGATCATGTTAGTATTTGATTTTTTCATTGCGTTCAAAATCGTACAGCGTCAGCAGCCGGATGGTGTAAAAAGCCGTCCAGTAATCCCGCAGGGCCAGAATGGCATCGCGCCGGGCGCGGTCTTTTTCCTGCATGGCAATGCCTAAATCCGTGACGCTCAAATCACTCAGTATAAAGCGGTTCTGGGCAATCTGGTAGCGTTGCTGGCCAATTGCGTCGGCTTCGGCGGTGAGTTTCACCTGCTGCTGGAGCATTTGCAGTAGCGTCACCTGCGTATAAATGGCCTGTTCGAACGTTAGCTTGTCCTGCTCCACGGTTTGCGTCACCAACTGCTGCGTGGCTTTGGCGGTTTCGGTTCGGGCCTGGGCGCGACCCCACGTCATGATGGGCAGCACAAACTGCACTTCGAGGTATTCCCGATCCTGCGGGCGAATGTAAATATCGCCCAGATTGGCACCCCGGTTCGAGAGACCAAAAGCCGCATTCAGTGTGGCATTCAGACCGTTGTCTTTGCGGGCTTTGTCCACATCGCGCTGGGCTTCCAAGGCTTTCCGCCGGAAGGCGATGGCGTCGGAGCGGTTGTTGAAGGCTTCATTCAGGGCTTTTTGGACGTCGATGGTAAGTTCGCTAATGTGGGTCGGCACCACCAGTTCCAGTTTCCGGTCGTCGCGGTAGCCCATATACGAACGCAGGCTCAGCGAGGCAATTTCGGCATTCTGGCGCGCCGATGCGAACTCTTTTTTGGCCGTCAAAACGCCCATTTGCAATTGCAGGATGTCATTCTGGGAAATCTTGCCCAGTTCCAGTTTGTGTTGGGCAATTTTATACAAGGTGTCGTTGTTGCTCAGGTTTTTTTCGGCAATCTGCAAATTGACCTGCGCCACCAGCAAATCAAAATAATAGCCCGTGGCCGAAACCGTCACTTTCTCCATCGACTCGATGAAAAACTGGTTGCTTTCTTCAAATTTCAACGGCTCAATTTTGCGATCCCACTTCATTTGGTTGAATTGAAACAGCGGCTGCCGGAGTCCGACCGCAAACGGAATGCCGTTGTACAGCCGGTTATTTCGCTCGAAATCGTCAAACCGCTGAATCTGTTTCTGCACGAAAACCGACCCGCCGGTTGGCGCAATGTTCTGGCTCAGCGAGAGATTCAAAACCGAATTGTTGTTGGAAATCGGCTGGAAGCTAATTGTTCCGTCGGGCTGCGTTACCTGGATAAAGGACCGTTCGAAGTTGGGCAGCGAACCGTCGAGGCTCAGTTGCGGTTTGAAACCCGCCTGAAACGTCCGGTATTGCCAATAGCTGGTCTGTTTCTGCGTGGCCGCCTGTTTCGCCGAAATCGACTGCGACTTTGCCATCTGCACCACATCGTCGAGCGTCAGCAACTGCGGCTGGGCTTGTAGGGTATGTCCCAGCAAAAGCAGCACAAGAAGACCAAGACTAATCAGAAGAGCCGTCTTTTTTTCAGTAATCAGCGGCTTGTTCGGGGTAGCGTGTTCAGTTTGCATGGTTGTCGATCGTGATTTCCTGCAAATGCTCGAACTCGCTCAAATCGGTGATGATGACGCGCTCGCCCGGCTGAATCCCGCTTTTGATCTCCACATAATCGAAATTGGACAAGCCAACCTGCATTTCCCGGCGTTGGGCGATTCCCTGGTTATTCAGGACGTAAACAAACTGATTTTTCTTGCCTTTGAACGCTGGTCCGTTGGCCACCCGAACGGCTTTGGCGGTCTGGCTGGTTACCACGAAGACTTCCACTTTCATGTTGGGCCGGAGCGACGCGTGGTGGTTGTCGTCCAGTTGCACCACGAACTGAATGACGCCGTTTTTCACCGACGGTTTTACCTGTGTAATGAGGCCGCGCAAATTGGTTTCGTTGACTTTGACGATGACCGGCAAACCGGCTTTCACCTGATCGGCGTAGACATCGGAGCAGGAGCCTTCAATCCGAAAACTACCCAGATCGGCTAGTTTCGCCAGAATTTCGCCTTCGTTGACCGCCGAGCCGATGTTCTCATTCACCCAGGTCAGCACGCCCGGTCGGTCGGCGATGATGTTGGCCTGATTCAGTTTTCGATCCAGTTCGCTCAGGTTTTTCTCTTCGATTTGCGCCTGCAAGGTGGTTTCTTTCAGGCTGGCGCCCATCGACTGGCGGTTGTAGGAAAGGTCGTTTTCCAGTTTTTTCTTTTCCAGTTCGGCAATGCGAAGGCTGTTTTCGGCGCGGGTGACGTCTTCCTGGGTTTGTCCCCCGACTTTCAGCAGGCGTCGGGCATCTTCCAGTTCGGCTTTTAGCCGGTTAATGTTGAGGGATTTGATCTGGTCGTCGGCTTCGGCATCGAAGAGGTTTTTGTTGAGCTTCATCCGCAATTGTTCGATGCTGTTGCGTTTGAGCGCCAACTGATCTTTCATCTTTTCGAATTCAATGAGGGTCAGCGATTTGTCCAGATCCAGAATGGCCTGACCCGGTTTGATCTGCGTGCCGGGGGTCAGCAGGACGCGCCGGATGCTGGCGCGGATGGGGCTGGTGATGATTTGTTCGTAAGCCGGAATGACTTCACCCGTGGCACTCAGCGAATTCTCGACCGGGCCAATCTCCGCCGTCGCTGTCCGGATGCGCGAGGCTTCGACGGATGTTTTTAAAACACGCCGGAAGAAGTAAATCGCGATTCCGGCAACGACCAGCACGACAAAGACGATGAGGTAATTTTTGGTCCGGCTTTGCCTGACGATTTCGGGGGCTAATTCTCTATCCATTTGTTGTTATACCTTGACAGAGACTATCCAAACGATGTGCCAGTAGTTAAATGGCTGATAGTTAGAGGTTTATTGTCTTTTTGGTTTTCTAAAAGTGTGCGGTTTCGCACGGGTCGTGCGGGAGTGAACGAGGTGGTATTACTACAATCTGAAAGGTTTTATTTAGATATATTCATAAATTGTATCGACGAGTGAAATTTGCAAACGGACTGATTGGCGTGCGGTAAATACCATCATCTTATTCATCTATTTTTCATGAAAACGAAAACTTTACTATGCCTGATTCTGGTGATCAGCGGGTTTGCGGTAACGTATGGTCAATCGGTTTCAAAAAATATTCTTCGCGTCGGCATCGGTACCCACTGGCCTTATATGGGAGAGGGATCTGGTATGAAAGGCGGGATTGCCTTTTCGGGTGAGTACATGCGGGAGTTGAAAAAACGCTTTTTCTTAAGTGGCAATGTGCAGTATTTAACTCGTCACGAAGGATTTAAAAACGAGATCAACATCAATCGTTCCGAGAACGTAGCTGTACCCAGCTTTTTGAAAAATAAGCGGGTGCAGCATGAATCGATTGTCGCGGGCTTTGTGAGTGCGGTATGGGCACCCCTGGATGATTCACGAAGTCTCTTTCTGATCGGTGCTGGTGTCGGGGTTCGCTATAAAATGTACACGCAGTTTTGGACCTACAGCAATCCGGATGGATATAGGATCGAAAGTCGGCGTCGGATAAGTCCGGCTGGCAACTTTCTGATTAGCTACGATTATAAACTAAACCGACACCTGAATCTCGGCATTCGGCAAAATTTCATCATCGACGGCGAGTTTATGCCGCTGCTGACGGTTGGCGTTGGTGCCCGGTTTTGAGCTATAAAAAAAGCCCCGTATTCATGGGGCATAATTTTTTATTAAGCATACACCTTCAACCGCTGTCAGGGTTTCTTATCCGCCAACTGCACGGTTTTCACATCTACCGTGATCTCCTTCAACCGTTTGGCCACGTTCTCCGGCATGGATTCCTGAAACCGGCCGCCCAGGTGTTTGGCCAGAAACTTCTCTGCCAGGGCCAGCATCGCCATGTTGTTGACGGGCCGCGCAAAACCGTGGCCTTCATCGGGCGCACAGAGGTATTCGACCGGAAAACCACGGTCGCGGAGGGCCACCACAATCTGGTCGGACTCCGCTTTGTTGACGCGCGGGTCGTTGGCGCCCTGCACCACCAGCAAGGGTGATTTGATCTTGTCGGCAGAAAACAACGGCGATTGTTTCATCAATTGCGCTTTGCCTTCGGGCGTGTTGGGGTCGCCCATGCGCTCGTAGAACGTTTTCCGAACTGACTCCCAGTAGGGCGGAATCGAGTTCAGCAGCGTGATGATGTTGGACGGTGCGACAATGGCAACACCAGCCGCGTAGACGTCGGGCGTGAAGGCCAGGCCCGCCAGCGTGGCATAACCGCCGTAGGAACCGCCCATGATGCCGACGCGCTTCGGATCGGCAATGCCCTGATCGATCAGGTATTTGACGCCCCAAGTGATGTCGTCCTGCATTTTTTCGCCCCACTGTTTGTTGCCCGCGTTCAGAAATTGCTTGCCGTAGCCGGTCGACGACCGGAAATTCATCGACAAAACCGCATACCCCCGATTCGCCAGAAACTGGTGGTACGAGTTATACCCCCAGGCGTCACGCGCCCACGGTCCGCCGTGGGGAACAATCACCACCGGCAGATTCTTGTGGTCACGGCCCTTGGGCAAGGTCAGAAAAGCCGGGATTTCCAGGCCGTCGGATGATTTATACCGGATGGCTTCCATGCGGGCCAGGTCGTTGATCGGCAGTTTGGGGCGGGGGCGGTATTGGAACGTCAGCTCTTTGGTTTTGCGGTCGAACAGAAACGTGGCACCGGGGTCGGTGTCGCTCGTCGCCGACAGCAGCCAGTATTGCTCATCGTCCGTGGCCGAACCGAATAGAACATCGACGCCCGGAAGTTCCCGCAGAATGAACTGAAAGTCTTTTTCAAACAGTTTGTCTTTCCAGTACCGGCGTAGCCGGTCGTCGGTGTAGGTCGTAAAAATGGGTTCCCGGGTCACTTCCGAAATAAGAATGCTTCCGAAATCCACCTTTTTCATCGGATCGGATTCGACCGACTGCTCTTTCAGCGAAACCGGGTTGAGCAGAATCAGTTTCTGAAGATCCGACTTGTCTTTGTTGGTGACCAGATAAACCCGCTGATTATCCTTGTGAAAACCAATGGGATAGCTGGTTTCATAAATCGTCGTTGAATAGATTTTGGTCATACCGGCCTCATCGACCCGCAGAATTTCGGAACTGCCGTCGGCTGCGGTACTGGTGGCGAGCCGCAGTTTGTCGTCCCAGTCGAAAATCCAGCCGGTAACCCGGTCGGTATTCTTGCGAACGAGCGTTTTTTCGCCGGTAGTCAGGTTCAGTTTGTAAAGGTCATGCCAGGCTTTATCGCGGTCGTTCAGGCCAATATACAGCGTATTGGGGTCGGTTTTGGGAACCCGATAAATAGCCGCCCGCACCCCGTTGACATCGGTCAGGTTGCGGGCCGCCGGTACAGTGCTGGCTTTCAGACCCTCGGAAGGGCTAACTGCGTAGATATTGAAATTCTCATTCCCGCCCTTGTCCTGCACGTAAAGCACATATTTGCCATCCCGCGACCAGAAATAATTGGCGATGGGCCGGGTCGTGTCGGCCGTCACCGGTTTGGCCGCTGTAAACGGATCATCGCGTTTTTTGACCCAGATGTTGCGGGTTCCTTTATACGGTTTGATGAACGACATGTAGGCCCCATCGGGCGAAAGCTGCGCGCCGATAATTTCGGGATCGCCAAAAATTAGCTGCCGGTCGATGAGCGCCGGAACCTGGGCCATTGCCGCCGTAGCCAGCCAAAACGTAAAAAACAGCAGGGATACCTTCTTCATAACAACGGTTGGTCAAGGATGAAGTTGGTAAGTTAAAGAAAAAAGAAGTTGAAATCGAGGGGAGTGCCTTGGTGTGGTAGTTGAAAAGAGAGAATTTTAAATGGTAAATGATGAACGCTAAATGTAAAAGTATCCAGGTGCCGTTCACTTTTACATTTAGCGTTCATCATTTACCATTTAAAATTCTTTTCTTCTTTACGCCGAGTATCCGCGTCCTTCAATTTCTGTCACTTTTTCGCCCGACAGTTCTTCCACAAACTGGTCGTGGGTCATCGGTTTGGAGAACATGGGGAAGTTTTTGGCGCAGGCAAATTTCTGTTCTTCTTCACTCAGGGTGGCCGTGCAGTCGGTTAAGGTAATCACTTCAAAGCCTTTTTCATAACCGGACCGCATGGTCGATTCCACGCAGCAGTTCGTCAGAAAACCGCCCAGCGCAATGGTTTCGATGCCTTTGCTGCGGAGAATAAAATCCAGGTTGGTGCTGGCAAATGCATCGAGGCCACGTTTACCTTCCAGCACGATCTCGCCCGACTCCGGCTTCACATCATCGACAATCTCGACGCCCCAACTGCCTTTCCGAAACGACTGGCTATCGACCACGCCTTTCAAAATGCCGTAGGGATGGGCCGTAATTTCGTAGTAGCCTTCGTGAAAACTGATTGGCGAATGGATGATCGTAACCCCGGCTTCACGGGCTTTCGTCAGAACGTCTTTCGTATTTTCCAACATGTTGGTGGAGTCCATCACGCCTTTGACGGCGTCGTGCAGGCTGCCTCCCGGCGAGGTGAAATCGTTTTGATACTCGATCAGAACCAGAGCGGTTTTCGATGCATTCATGGCTTGAGGGGTGTGTTAAAAGGTGAACGTTAAAGCTAGACAATTCCAGTTGTATAGAAAAGCAACGCGCCCGGTCGGTTGGAATTGTTCGCTCGTCGGCCAAAAATGGCGGTTCACGAAAATCGCCGGGCATGGATGGACAGGCCGTCCTACTTTTGGCTATTCAATCAGCAGAACGACCATGACGACTCCCCAGAAAGCCCTCATCATCGGTTGCGGCATTGCCGGCCCGGTGGTAGCCCTTTTTTTACAGCAGGCAGGCATTGACGCCGAAATCTACGAATCACAACCCGCCGGCCTGGACGAAGCAGGTGCGTTTCTGAACCTGGCTCCCAACGGCGTCAACGTGTTGAAAGCGCTGGACATCGATTACCTGCTGGAAAAAGACGGTTTTCATTCGGTGGGAATGGATTTCTTCAATAGCGACGGCAAGCAGTTGGCTCAACTGGAAAGCTGCGACGAAGAGGAACGGTTTGGAAGCCGCAACGTCATGATCAAACGGGGACAATTGCACCAAATCCTGCGCGATGAAGCCCTTCGGCGGAACATTCCGGTTCGGTTTGGTAAGAAGCTTAGCGGGATTCAACTGAACGGTTTTCAGGGCGTAACGGCCCGGTTTGAAGATGGCTCGCAAGCCGAGGGGGATTTCCTGATTGGGTGTGATGGGATTCACTCCCAAACCCGCCAACTGGTTTTTCCGAATGCCCCTAAACCGACCTATACCGGGGTTGTCGATTGTGGTGGTTTTGCCCAATGCCCGCCCGGTTTGTCGACCTCCGGGGCCATGCAGATGATATTTGGCAAGAAAGCCTTTTTCGGGTACATCGCCAAACCAGACGGCGAAGTTTACTGGTTCAGCAACGTGGCCTGGCCCAGCGAACCGAAACGGAACGAACTGAATGCTATTTCCAGCGAAGTCTGGCGGCAGCAGTTGCTCCGCAACCACGGCAACGACCCGGCCCCGGTTCCGGAGATTATTCAGTCGACCCCCGGCGAAATCGGCAAATGGCCGGTCTACGACCTGCCGTCGCTGCCAGCCTGGCATAAGGGGCCGGTTTGTCTGGTGGGCGATGCCGCCCATGCAACCTCACCCCATTCGGGACAGGGCGCATCGCTGGCCCTCGAAGATGCCGCCGTGCTGGCCCAGTGCCTGCGCGATTCGCTAAAGGTGGAACACGCTTTTTCGAAGTTCGAGAGCCTGCGCCGGAAGCGGGTCGAGAAGATTGTCCGCCAAGCCCGGCGGACGGGCAACGGGAAAGTGGCGACCCATCCCGTTGCCGTCTGGTTCCGCGATCTGGTGCTGCCGTTTTTCATCAAACAGGGCGCCAAAGCCTCGGAAGCCGTGTTGTCGTATAAGGTTCAGTGGGAGAAGGAAGTAGTTTGAGGGTTTCGAATGATAAATGTAAAATGATAAATATCGAATGTAAAAGTAAAGAGCATTGTACCGATCAATTTTACATTTGATATTTATCATTTTACATTTATTATTCCTGAACGAGTCACTCCAGCGCCTGATACACCGCAATTTTAAATTTTCGTCGGAATTCACTGGAGTGCGCATACGGCTGCACATTGGTAAAAACCAGCAGGATCAGGTTTTCTTTCGGGTCGATGGTGTATTCGGAGCAATACATACCACCCCAGCCGAACGTACCCGGACTGGTTACATCACCAAAACTGCTTTCCGGTGTGCTGACTTGAAAACCAAGTCCAAATTTGTCGTTGTAAGCGTTGATTTTGGACTCACTGATCTGATTGCGCAGCATCATTTCAACGGTTTTTCGCCCCAGAATTCGCCTATTGTTGAAGCTGCCGCCGTTGAGCATCATCTGGCAGAATTTGGCGTAATCTTCCACCGTGCTGACCAACCCGGCTCCGCCCGAAAAATACGTTTTGGCGCCTTCCACCGCAAACGAGCGGTAGACGTTGTTTTCGTGCAGGGTCAGCGGTTTTTCGGGGCTGCTTTTGGAATAGAGTTCCACCAGCCGACTGGCTTTGTTGGCGGGGAGATAAAAATAGGTATCGTTCATGCCGACCGGTTCCAGCACCCGTTCGCGCAGGGCCACATCCAGCGGTTTTTCGGCCAGAATTTCAATCAGTCGGCCAATGATGTCGGTGTTCAATCCATATACGAAGGCTTCACCGGGGTCTTTGGTAAGCGGGCGGGCGGCAATCCGGTTAACGACGTCTTCGAGTTTATCCGGCTGGATCGAGTTGTAAAACGGCACTTTGAATTCCGGGCGCTGGTCGAGCGGATGGTCATAAGGAATCCCGGCGTTGTGACTCAGCAACTGCCGGATGGTCACTTCGCTTTTCGCCGGGCGGGTTTCGTAGGTGACTTTCTCCTTATCGACGCTCACCAGCACCCGCGGATTTTTGAAGGCCGGAATGTACTTGGAAATCGGATCGTCGAGCAGGAATTTCTCTTCTTCAAACAAGGTCATCAGCGCAACCGTCACCACGGCTTTCGACTGGGAGGCAATGCGGTACAGATCGTCGCGTTTGAGTGGTGTTTTCTTTTCCAGATTGCTGTAACCGAACGCTTTGTAATGAACAATCTTGCCATTCCGGGCGACGAACGTGACGGCATTGGGGGCTATTCCCTGATCGATCAGACCCTGGAGAAAATTGTCAATCCGTTTGAGTCGTTCGGCGGAGAACCCGGCATCGGCGGGGGATTTGGCGGTGGTGAAGGTTTGGGTGGGTTGGGCAACGGCAAGATTTACGGTAAGCAGGAAGCTTAAAAGTATGTATTTAACCATGTACGGTATTTGAGGTTATGGGGTAAAGACGTAATTTTCATCAAAAATGGGAAAAAGTATGACACCGCGCGTCTGGTTCAAAAGTATTTCGCTGGAAAATGTCCGCTCGTTTGGTCGGAAAGAAACGATTAACTTCACCAAAGACGGAAATGCTGCGCAGTGGAATGTGATTCTGGGGGATAATGGGACGGGGAAGACGACGGTTTTGAAGGGGCTATGTTACACGATTAATTCAGAATATGGAAGTGGATATTATGCTCAAGATTATGATACATATATATCACTCTCAAGAGGTGATGAAACGAAAATAATGATTCATTCTCATCTAGAAGGAAAACTAGCTGATAGCTTTGAAAAGGATATAGCAAGTTTTTCGCCAAGGCTTGTAGAATTATCAGATGGAACAATAGCACCAATGGGGGGGACTCATCTTCGTACTTCTGCTTACGATAAAAAAGGTAGATTCAAAAACTTAGAACCTCCTTTGTTGTTTGCATATGGCGCTACTCGAAGAATCGGAGAATCTGCAATTACTAATAAACAAGAAAGTAGAATTAAAAGCTTACTTGTTGAATCTTCTGATTTAGTAAACACAGAAGAGTGGCTAATTCAATCAGAATTTTTTGCATTAAAAGATGGTAACAATTATTATAAGCGTCTCGAAATAGTTAAAGATATTTTGTTGAAATTGTTTCAGGAGGAAGTTTTCGAAATAAAAAGTAAAATTGTTAAAATAAACGGTTCTGAAGTTCCAAGAGTATATTTTAAAACGCATTATGGTGAAGTATTACTTCATGAATTGAACTTAGGTTACAAAACACTTATTGCTTGGATGGCTGATTTAGCTAAAGGGTTATTAGAACATTATCCTAATAGCGAAAACCCCTTAGCTGAATCCGCCATCTGTTTAGTCGATGAAATAGATTTGCATTTGCATCCGAAATTTCAGCGCACGATCATTCGGTTTTTAACAGAAACCTTTCCGAATACGCAGTTTATTGTGACGGCGCATAGCCCGTTGATTGTGCAATCGGCGGGGGATGCGAATATCATTCTGTTGAAGCGGGTGGGGAATGAAGTACACGTCGAGAATGATCCGGTCGATGTGCGCAACTGGCGATTGGATCAGATTCTGACCAGTGAGTTGTTCGGTTTGGACTCGGACCGCTCCGAGCGGGTTTCTCAGCTACGCACCGAGCGGGATGGTTTGTTGGCGAAAAAAAGGCTGGCGAAGCCTGAGAAAGCCCGGTTGAAAGAGCTGGATAGTGAAATCGGATTTGTGCCTTCCGGTCGCGATGCCGCTGAAATTAAAGCGGAGACGATTATTCAGCAATTGGCGGAAGCGTTGCGTAAACAACAACAGGGATAAGCGATGGTACGGATCATTAAATCGGACGCCGTTCCCGCCAGATTAGCCATAAAAGGGGTTTTGGAAACGACCAAAAATTGCCAGCTCTACGAAACAAACCCAGCCGTTTACGATAATGGAACCGATACGTTTGAAATTGACAGTGACATCTACGGTGACGCATCGGTAAAAGAGCAATTGATTGCTGAACAAAACGGAAAATGTTGTTTTTGTGAGGCTGATTTTACGGCGAATGGTTACGGAGATGTTGAACATTTCAGGCCCAAAGCGGGCTATACAATTACCCTAAGTGGAAAGCTGAATCGTCCCGGCTATTATTGGTTGGGTTATGACTGGAAAAATCTCTATTTCTCGTGCCAGATTTGTAATCAACGCCATAAAAAAAACTATTTTCCGTTGGAAGACGAAGCCAAAAGAGCTAAAAATCATTTACAGGATTATCGTTTAGAATCAGTAGCCCTCATTCACCCTTCAGACGATGAAGCGGAAAACCATATTCACTTTAACCGCCATATCATTATTCATAAAACCCAGAAAGGAAAGAACTCTATCCGGGGGTATGGGATCTATCGGGTTAAACTAAATGCTGCCAGAGAAGCCCATTTACAGAATGTTCGTAACAACGTATTTTTGGCAAGGGTCGATTTAGACACCATAACCGAACCCGTGAAAGCGCAGTTTAGTCAATCGTTCAACCTCGCCTGGGAAGAGATCGAATTGTTAATAAAAATTGCCAAACTATTTGTTAATGTTGCCGCTAAATCGGGCTCACCCTTTGCGCTAATGGTGCGGAATAATTTTCCGGAATTACCGGTAATCTAATGAATTTTTAAAAAGTCACTGTTACTTCAAACCCCTCCAAAACCGCTTCCCCCGAAAGCGTTACCTGCTCGCCCGTCTGAATCTCAATCGCTCCGGTTTCCCGATAAATGAAGACGGTTTTCTCGATCCGGTCGATGAGCCAGCCGAGCCGACAGCCGTTTTCGCGGTATTCTTCCATTTTGGCTTTGAGTTCCTGGGTCGAATCCGTTTTGGATCGGATTTCAATCACAAAATCAGGGCAAATAGGGGCAAACTTTTCCTGCTTTTCTTTGGGTAATTGATCCCAGCGATCCTTACGAATCCAAGACACATCCGGCGACCGAACGGCCGAGTTGGGAAGTGTGAAACCAGTCGATGAATCGAATACGTAGCCCGCTTGCTTTTTGCGGTTCCAACTCCATACTTCGCCATTGAGGTTGGCGTTATAACGTCCTGTTTCAGATCCGGTGGGGGGCATAAGAATAATATTTCCGTCGGCATCGCGCTCCAGACGCAGATCTTGATTAGCCTGACACAAGGCAAAAAAGTACTCGTCGTCAAACCGGTATTGACGGGGCGGGTGAAGTGTCAGGTGGTCGGAAGTCTGAATGGTCGCAAGCATAGGGCACGGCCTTTTACCAAATATAACACAAATGACAGAATAGTGTCTACATCTGCGCCAGCAGATACAACACCGCCATCCGAACCGCCACGCCATTTTCCACCTGATCCAGAATGATACTATGGTGCGAATCAGCCGCGTCGGAGGTCAGTTCGACGCCCCGGTTGATGGGGCCGGGGTGCATCAGCACAATCGGGCGGTCGAGTTCGTCCAGCATCTTTTTGGAAATCCCGTAGTAGAGCGAATACTCCCGCAGCGACGGAAAATACTTGATCTGCTGCCGCTCCAGTTGAATCCGCAGCACATTGGCGACGTCGCACCAGTTGAGGGCTTCCCGAACGTCGTGGCTCACTTTGACACCCAGTTCGTTGATGTGTTTGGGAATCAGCGTCGTAGGGCCGCAAACCATCACCTCCGCGCCTTGTTTTTGCAGACAGAAAATGTTCGACAAGGCCACGCGGGAGTGCAGAATATCACCGATGATGGCGACGCGTTTGCCCGCAACATCGCCCAGCTTGTCCTGAATGGAAAACGAGTCGAGCAGGGCTTGCGTCGGGTGTTCATGGGTGCCATCGCCCGCGTTGACGACGTTGGCTTTGATGCGATCCGACAGGTAGTGCGGGGCGCCGGGGCTGCTGTGGCGCATGACGATCATGTCGACCTTCATCGCCAGAATGTTGTTGACGGTATCCAGCAACGTCTCACCCTTTTTGACCGAACTGCCCGAAGCCGAAAAGTTGACGACATCGGCCGATAACCGCTTTTCGGCCAGCTCGAACGACAGCCGGGTGCGGGTCGAATTTTCGAAAAAAACGTTGGCAATCGTGATATCGCGCAGCGACGGCACTTTTTTGATGGGTCGGTTAATGACGTCTTTGAACTCGCGAGCCGTTCCCAAAATGAGCTGAATGTCGTTCTCGGTCAGGTTCTTAATGCCCAGCAGGTGTCGGACGCTGAGTTGTTGCATGGCGCGAATGAGGAGGAAAAGTTTGGCAAAGATAGCTTTTGCAACGCCGGTTTTCAAATTCAGGGCTGACTTAATCGGTCTGATAACCTTTTCGCTTTTCCGGGATAAGCAAGTGACAAACGCATCATCACCTTCTCATCGTCTTCGGTACCATGATCTGGCAACTGACTTATCATCCCGTCTTTCCACGGAATAGCGTTGCGATCCGGCAACAACTCCTCCGGTTTACACTGAGCCTTACGCTGGGTTTCACGACTTTGTTTTTTACGAACACGACCGTGGCGTATTATCGAAATTTCTACCAAATCCGGAAAACCGGGCAATCGATGGCCGTGATCGTTCAGCGAACCGAGCGAACCGTGGTGGGGAAAGGCACGCAAAAAAGCCGGGCGAAACGGTTTCGCTACCAGGCGGTTTTTCAATTCCGGAATCAGGAGCGGTCGATGCCGGTTTCGAAAGACTTGTATGATAATCTGAAGCCGGGTGATCCGGTTCTGGTGCTGTACGGCGCAAAACAGGACGGTTTTATACCAGCCAACGATCCGGCCGATCACCGCCAACTGATTACGCCCCTGATTTTTTGGGCGATTTTGATTGGTTTGTCAGGAAAACAAACAGGACTTGTGCGGTGATACCATAGATTGGTTTAATGAGGTCCATTGAGAAAGCGTGAAAAAGCATCGCCTTTCACCACCTCAGGCCTTCTTTTTCTCCGCTGCAATTTCGCCAATCGCCCGCACCAGTTTGTCCAGATCAGTCAATGTCGTGTAGACATGGGGTGTCACCCGAACGCAACTGATGTTTTCCCAAACCGTCGGAGAGGTATTGATTTTGTATTTCGACATGAGCTTGCCTTCCACTTCGCCGGGCGTCATGCCGTCTATGCTCACCCCGCAAATCCCGCACGAAAACTGGGATTTCAGCGACGTGGACAACCGGACGCCGGGGAACTTCAGCACTTTTTCGGCCCAGTAGTTTTTCAGATACCGCACCCGTTCTTCCTTGCGTTTGTTGCCAATGCCATTGTGAAAATTGATGGCTTCCCCAATGCCCTGTTCGATCGGAAAACTCCGCGTGCCGAGCGTCTCGAATTTGCGGATGTCGTCGCTTTTTGGCTGGCTATTGCACAGCAATGGCCATATTTTGGATATTTTCTCTTTCTTGATCCACAACATGCCGGTGCCGACAGGGGCCGATAAAAACTTATGGAGGCTCGTTCCGAAGTAATCGCAACCGAGTTCAGATACCTTAAAATCCAGCAAACCAAACGAGTGCGCACCATCCACAACCACCTCGATGCCGTGTTTGTGCGCCATGCGGCAGATTTTCTGAACCGGCATGATCTGGCCTACCCAGTTGATGACATGCGTGACGTGGATGATTTTGGTTCTGGGCGTAATGGCTTTTTCGTATTCTCGGACAATCTGCTCGTCATCTTCGATCGGGAAATTGAAACTGAGCTGTTTGTAAACGATGCCCTCGCGTTGCGCCCGCTGCCGCCACGCCTGAATGATGTTGGGGTAATCCTGCAACGTGCCGATCACCTCGTCGCCCTTCGCCAGATCGAGCCCGTAAATAACCGTATTGAGCGCTTCGGTGGCGTTGCGGTTGATGGCAATTTCGTCGGTCAACGTCCCTGCCAGCAGCGCCAGTTTTTCCCGCACCGGCTCGCGGCCCTGATCCAGAATCCGCCACATGTAATACGACGGCCCCTGGTTCACCATGTGGTTGTAGCGTTCGACGGCCTGTTGCACCACCAGCGGAGATGGCGAAACGCCCCCGTTGTTCAGAATGATAATGCTCGATGAAGAAGCCGTATAGCCTTGCTGAATGGTCGCCCAATAGTCTTCGTCGGCCGCAACCTGCAACGTGCTGAGGTGCTGAACCCGCTCGTTGGCAACGGCCCAATCCGCAGCGTGGACCGTGTTGAACAGGCTGTTGAGCGAGAAAGCACTGCCGGCAGCAGCCAGCTTTTTGACGAAATTTCGACGGTTTTGTGACATAGTACTGCAAAGGTGAGAAATTGGCCGGATTTCACGACTTCCATTTACCAGGAAATAGTCATTCGGCCCGGAAAATGATACAAACTACCCCCACCAGCCGGAGAGCTTTCGGAAAATACGGCACCAAAAGCCCCGAAACCGGTGGCGGTTTTACTTGACACTCAGTAAATAGCCCAGCAACTGATTGAACTGAGCCTGCGGAATCGTCTGGCCAAAATGGTCGGGCATCAGCGTATACCGGGACGCCTGACTTTCGGCAATGTCTTTTTTCGGCACAAAAAATTCCTCACCAGCCGCATTGGCATACACCACTGACGCGGCCTCTTCCCGGCGAAACAACCCGGTTTTGACGCTGCCGTTTTTCAGTTTGATCGTATAGGTTCGGAACGCTTCCGAGATGTTCCGGTTCGGGTCCAGAATTTTGGTGGCCAGCGACTGACTGCCCCAACTGCCGATTCCGTCCAACTGCGGGCCAATCATCCCGCCCTCTTTGTTGATCTGGTGGCAGGGCGAGCAGTTCTGGATAAAAATTTGCCGCCCACCGGTGGCCGAAGCGTCCAGGTGCGCCAACCGGTCTTTGATGAGTGCTTCCCGAGTTTCGTCAATTGGACTTAAGTTGGCAGTTAATTGGGTAAATTCGGCCAGTTGTTTTGGGCTGGCGTTCAGCAACAGCCGGTCTTCCAGACCCGGTTGCCGCAAAATCCGGGTGTATAAAATACCGTTCCGGACTTGTTTCAGAATCAGGTCTTTGCCGTCTGACGTGGTGGCCAACGCCTTCAGCAGTTCGAGCTGCACATCGCCCGTCGTTTTCTTCAGTCCGTCGGCCAGTGCCTTCCCGGTTTGGGCCAGCGGAAATTCGCCCAGCATTCCGGCAATCTCTTTGCGATACGGCTGGGGCGATGAGTCATCGGAGAGGAAAGAAACCGCCTGGGTCGCATACCGCTCGGGAGCCAGTCGAAGCAGCGCCCGTAGGCTGGCCACTTTGATAAAATAAGCCGTCGACGGACTCGCCAGCAACTTTTGAATCGTTGGCTCCAGAGCCGAAATGCCCGATTCTCCGGCGGTTTCGATCGCAAACCGTTGTTGTTCACCCTGTTCCTTCGGGTTGATGGCCGGAACCTGGATGGCGTTCGTTTTAAAGTTGCCCACCCAGATCAGCCCGGACGCCTGGTCGATCACTTCCAGATACACGCGTTTGCCCTGATAGGCCTGTAAATTCCAGGTGACGGTTTCGGCCTGATAATCATTTGCTTTCAGAAAGGACTTTCGGGCAATGATCTGGGTCGTATCGTCGGCCAGTCGCAACTGCACCCGGTTTTCGGGATCGGTGTTGGTTTTGAGATTGTAGTTCACCGTTGAAAATTCCAGCGACGCAGGAGCCGTAAAAACCGGCGACCGGACAACGCCTTTGAGCCCACCCAGATCAAAGCCAAACATCCGAATGTCGGGTGACAACAGTGTGGTGACCGGCGGAATCCGAATCGCCACCGGCAGGTCTTTCAGGTATAGATTCCCTTCAAGCGCGTACGTCCAGTCCGGTGCCGGGGACACGATCAGGCTCTGTGCCAGTGCAATGCCCCATTTCCGAACGGATTCATCAACCTGACCGCCTTGCTGTTTGATGCTTTGCTGAATCACCGTGAACAACTTGTACTGGCTCCCCGGATCGCCCTGGTATTTCCGGATGATAAACCGCACCAGATCATCGCGTTGGGCAACTGGCAGATAGAGTGCCGTCTGGCGGAGCATCTTCAACTCCGTTTCTTTCGGGAGGGAAACGGTTTTTAGCGTTTTTAACAGAAACTCGCTGGCATACACCGTGTTGACCCCAATCAGGGATTCGGTCAGGGCGATTTGATCCGTCTGACTCCAGGCTGTCAGTGTGGCCTGGGTTCCTAACGGTTTTGCCCGCATTAAATCCCGAAGGCCAAGCCGGGTGGTGTAGGCCAGGTGCGTATCGAAAGCCGGTATTTTTTGCTGAAAAGCCACCAGTGTTTTTACGGTTTCCAGCGTCGGAAAAACCGTCATGGCTTCCACCGCAGCCCGCTGAACGTGGGGATTCGCGTCGCTCAGGGCCAATTGCACCGGGGCTTGAAAGACCGTTCCGGGTGTTTTCATTTCCCGGATGATGCGCAATGCGTGCGTCCGAATCAACGCCTGAGGGTTTTGCAGGGCTTTGAGCAGGCTTTCATTCCGTAATTCGCCCAATTGGTGCAGGACCCACAAACCCTGCGCGTAAGCGGTTTCGGCGGTTTTGCGTCGGTTCAAAAAGTCTTCAACCGGTTTGACGGCGGCTTTGCCGATGCGGTGAATCAACTGGTCGGCCACGGTCATGCGGACAGATAAATTGTCAGCCGATAAACCGTCCAGCAGTTCGTTCATGCCTGCTTTCGTCCAGTCTTTCAGACCGTTTTTGTCCACCTGACCTTTGTAGGTAATGCGCCAGATGCGGCCCCGGAGGTGATCGCGGCCAGGGTTGTCGAGCGGCACCTCGTAGTGGCCAATGATGCGGTTGTAGAAATCGGCAATGTATAACGCGCCATCCGGACCTTGCACAATGTCGGCGGGCCGAAACCAGGGGTCGGTACTCCGCAGAAAATCTTCCTCCATTTTCCCCACCGGCGACGAGCCTTTGAAGGCATACGAACTGCGGTAGATGCGGCATTTCACGACGTCGCCCATGAACAGGCTGTTGCGATACGGTTCGGGAAAGGTGGTGCCGCTGCTGAGGGCCAGACCCGATAGGGCGGTGGCTTCCCGTTCGTGCGGTTTCATGATGGGCGCAAAACCGATTCCTTCCGGCAAGCGGCCAAAATACGGGTATTCGGCTCCCCGAATCAATTGGTAAAGCGGGGAGGAATGGCAATCGGAGGAATACAGGTAACCCCAGTCGTCGAACGTCAGGCCGAATGGATTGACGCGGCCAAAGGTCGTTTGTTCCACCCGGCTGCCGTCGGCTCGAAACCGGAAGGTGTTGCCGGAACCGAGCGTCAGGGAATCGCCGTCGGTTCCGGCAATTTTCGACAGGTTCGTAAATCCGTGGCAGGCATGAATCCAGCCGTCGAAGCCGCGTCGGAAGTGATTAACCATGCCGTGCGTGTCTTTAAAGCCAAACGGCCCCAGCAGCCGACGGCTGGTTTCGATTTGATCGTCCCCGTTGGCATCGGTCAGTTGATACACGTTCGGAATACTGAACGCCACGGCTCCGTCCTGAACCGGCAAAATACCGATGGGAATGTTGAGCGTATCGCTGACGGGGATAAAAGTGTCGGCTTTGCCATCATGATCCCGGTCTTCCAGGATCGTGAGCCGGTCGTGACCGTTGCCGGGCTGCGCCGGAAAGGGATATTCCACCGATTGCGTGACCCACAGGCGTCCTTTGGCATCGAAGGCCAGGTTGATGGGTTTGCCAATCTGCGGCTCGGAAGCAAACAATTCGATCTCAAAACCGGGGGGTAGCGTAAAACCGGCCTGTTCGTCGGCCGGTGAGCGTGCCTCCGTCGAGCGGATGTGTTCGTCAAATGCGTTGCCGCTGTAGGGTTGTTGTTGGAATTGGGTCGTCGGGGCAGGAGCGGCTTTTTTTTGCTGCCAGTACGTCGTACAGCCTGCCACGAGCAGAAAGCTCAGCAGAGAAAATTGGTAAATAGGGGCTCGCATTGGCCTGGCCTGCTACGGTAAAAAGGGTTAGGAATGCTCTTGAACCGGCGGTAGTTTCCAGACATCCCTAGGGTGCAGGGTGAGCGAAAGGGCGCTCCTGAAAGATACCGTCGACTCAAAAGGTGTGTAGCAAATATACGGGCTGCTCAGGCGGCTTTCCTTTATTTTCTTTCCAATTTATGGTACTATTTTTCGACTTCTGGTTTCACGCTGCCCTGGATATGGATTCGTTTCGAAGCGGATTACTCCAGCACCACACACCCATACGCCGGAATCCTTACTTTTCCATTTTTGAATAGTTTGGCTCCCCCCGCCGTGTCCAGTACAATTTGCTTTCCTTCAGCCAGTTCGGAAGGATACAGAACGGCATCCAGCCCCCGTTTGGTCAGGTTGTGGATGACCAACACCGACCGGTTTCCGGATTTCCGGGCAAATGCAATCACGTTTTTGTGCTGAATGCCCGTTTCTTCCAGTTTGCTCAGGTTGTCGTTCAAAACCGGGTGGCTGTTGCGGAAGTGAATGAGTTTTTTGTAGTGATTGTAAAGCGAATTCGGGTCGGTTTGCTGTTGCGCCAGCGGAACAACCGTTCGGCTGGTCGAATACCGGGCTTTGCGCCAGCGGGCGCGTTCCGGGTCATTTTTGCCGGTATTCCAAAGGAACGGTTCGCGGATGTTTTCGTCGGGTTTGACGCCCAGCATCCCGATTTCTTCGCCGTAATACACGTACGGATTGCCGGGTAGTGTCAGCAGCAGACTGGCGGCCACTTTCAGGTGGTTCAGATTGCCGTTCAGAAAGCTCCCAATCCGGGTTTGGTCGTGGTTGGAGAGCATGATGGCGTCGATGAAGTTCGGATTCACTTCGGCAAAAATTGAGTGATTCCGCACCAGCATCTGAACGATTTCTGATGTATCCCGCTCTTTATACGGAATTTCCTGCAAGGCCAGGCTGAGGTCGAAATTGAAGTTGGCTTTTAGTCCCCGGAAGTAGGGCGCAATGCGTTCGGCCCGCGTCCAGACCTCGCCGACGGTATACACACCCGGTTTGGCCGCTTCCATGACCTGACCAAATTCTTCCCAGAACTGGTGATTTTTTGGTTCTTCCCACTCCGGGTAAATGTGCCGGGCCGCATCAAGCCGAAAACCGTCGACGCCGACGTCGGTCAGCCAGAACTTCCCGGTTTTGTAAATTTCTTCCCGGACCTTCGGATTGTCGTAGTTCAGATCCGGCATACCGCTCCAGAACAGGGCATAATATTTCTCGGAAAACGGCGCGCCCGGCACGCGGTGCCAGGGATTTTTCTCCTGCGAGTCGGCGGTGGTTTCGCGGGTCGCAATGTTCAGGGCGTCGATTTCTTTCTGATTCATCCAGACGTACCAGTCGTGATACGGATTGTCCTTGCTTTTACAGGCTTCCACAAACCACGGATGCTGGCGGCTGGTGTGGTTGATCACAAAATCCAGGATGACCTTGATGCCGCGCCAGTGCGCTTCCGAAACCAACCGCCGGAAGTCGTCCATCGTACCGTATTCGGGCGCGATGCCGTAATAATCCGTCACGTCGTACATGTGGTAGCTCGGCGACGGATTGACGGGCATGAGCCAGATGGCCGACACGCCGAGGTCTTTTAGATAATCCAGTTTGGAGGTCACGCCGTTGAGGTCGCCAATGCCGTCGCCGTTGGAGTCGCAGAAAGCCCGGACGAAAATTTCATAATGCACCCCGGTTTGACCGGTAACGGTTTGATCAGAAAGGGGTGATGTTAAATCGGATAAAGGAGTTGGGACGGATGCGTCGGCAATCATAGGACTAAAAAAAGATTCAGAAGGTTAACCCGCCAAATCAGCCGGGAGTTTGTAAAAACGGTTTTTTCTCCAAATTCAACAACAAAATCGGCAAATAAACCACAACACCATACCCACGACCCTGAAAGGGTCATATCACTAGCCCCGGATAAAATCCGGGGTTGATCGTGGTAATCCGGGGTTTGGGATCACGATGATCGGGGGTTGGTCGTGGCCGTTCGGTGTTGATCATGGCAATCCGGGTTTGGGATCATGGCAATCCGGGGTCGATCATGGCAATTTGGGGTTGGGATCATGGTAATTCGGGGTCGATTATGGCAATCGGGGTCGATCATGGCAATTGGGGTCGGTCGTGGCAATCCGGTCGATCATGGCAATTGGGGTCGGTCGTGGCAATCCGGTCGATCATGGCAATTTGGGGTTGATCACGGTAATTCGGGGTTGATCACGGTAATTCGGGGTCGATCATGGCAATCCAGTTGATCACGACAATCCGGGGATTGCGATTATGGGCATGATCATCCGGATTGCCACGGTCAACCCCGGATTGCATCCGGGGCTAGTGATGGAACCCTTTCAGGGTTCGTAGATACGGTCATTTAGTGTATATGTGATGATCATGAACTTTTGGTGCAATATAAATGTATATACATTAAATGTAATTACTTGTAAATCCTTACGACGATGAAAACTGAACGCACCGTACAACAATTGATACCCGCCCCATTGATGAGCATGGGCGAACTCCGGGTTCGCCAGCCGCTTCCATCGGGCCGACTGAGTTACCTGGACCCGTTTGTCCTGTTACACCACGGTCATAGTTTCCTGAAAGAAAATGAAAACCCTAACCACGCTGGCGTAGGACCACACCCGCACCGGGGGTTTTCGCCGGTCACGTTTGTCTTCAAAGGCGGGGTGCGGCACCGCGACAGTCGGGGCAACGACCGGAGCGTTTTTGAAGGCGGCACGCAGTGGATGAACGCCGGTTTGGGCATCATGCACAGCGAACGGCCGCTGTCCGACGAATTGGAAATCATTCAGATGTGGGTCAATACACCGTCTGCGCACAAAAAAGATCAGCCGAGCTATTACCCGCTGTTGAAAGAAGAAACGCCTTCATTCGTCAGCGACGATGGGAAGGTGACGGTCAATGTGATATCCGGTGAACTGTTGGGTTTGAAAGGCCCCATCCCGACGTTCTCGCCCATCAATTCCGCGACCTTGTTCCTGAAAACCGGGGGCAAAGTGTATCTGCCATTGCCCGCCAGTCACAACGCGTTTCTGTATTTGCTGGACGGAAAAATGCGTGTCGGCGACCAAACGGAGGTGAACGCCCGGTATATGGTGGTTCCGGAAAACGACGGCGAAGGCATCACCCTCGAAGCCCTTGAAGACACCCGGCTTTTGCTGATGTCGGGCGAACCGATTGGCGAAAAAATCCTGGCGCAGGGTCCGTTTGTGCTCAATAACGAAGTGGAAGTGATGGAAGCCTACCGCGATTACCGGATGGGGAAAATGGGGATTTTGATCGAAGACTAAAAAAGACGTTGCTAAAAAAACGCGGAGGGTGGGGTATTTACTAAGATTCTGGTAAATTCTCCGCCTTCTGCGTTTTTGCGTAGAGTTCTTTTGTTTTTTTGTAAAAAACTGACCCTATGCTTTCCGTCGCCGAAGCCCATTCCATCGTACTGAATCACTTGCTGGTGTTGCCGGCAGAACCCGTCTCCTTATCGCAGGCTGCCGGCCGGGTGTTGCGCGAACCACTAACCGCCGACCGGGATCTGCCGCCTTTTAACCGTGTGTCGATGGATGGCATTGCCATTCAGTTTGCGGTTTTTGAAACCGGACAGCGGCAGTTTCGGGTCGCCGGAACGCAATTTGCGGGACAACCGGCGCAAACCCTGACCGAACAAACCGCTTGTCTCGAAGTGATGACGGGAGCCATGTTACCGACGGGAACCGATACGGTTATTCGCTACGAAGACCTTCAAATCACTGACGGTCTGGCCGAAATCCAGATCGACGCCGTTCAGGTCGGCCAGAATGTGCACCACCGGGCGACGGATCGGAAACAATACGAAGAACTGGTCCCGATTGGAACACGACTGGGGCCACCGGAAATGGCGGTGGCCGCATCGGTTGGTAAAGCGACGGTTTTGGTCAGCAAACGACCCAAAATTGCCCTGATTTCGACGGGCGACGAACTGGTCGATGTCTCGGAAACGCCCGAACCCTACCAGATTCGCCGGTCGAATACCTATCTGCTGCAAACGGTTTTGCAAGCAGCCGGAGCCGAAACCACCCTGCTGCATTTGCCCGATGACGCCGATACCATGGAAACCGCTTTGAAAACCGTCCTCCAGGAGTACGATGCGCTGGTGTTGAGCGGGGGTGTTTCCGCCGGAAAAGCCGATTTTGTCCCGAAAGTTATGGAACGGCTGGGCGTCCGGCAACGGTTTCATCAGGTGGCGCAACGCCCCGGAAAACCACTGTGGTTTGGGGCTTCGGATGAAGGAAAGGTCGTCTTTGGATTACCCGGAAATCCGGTTTCGACGTTCCTGTGTGCGTATCGGTACTTGCTACCGTGGCTGAAGGCATCGCTGGGTTTGCCGGTTTTGCAGCCTTCCGTCGCCCGCCTGGCCCGGTCAGTTTCCTTTACGCCCAAATTAACGTATTTTTTGCCCGTGCGTTTGTCGGTCAGTCCGGACGGAATCGGGTTGGCCACGCCTTTACCCGGCAGTGGGTCAGCCGATTATGCCAATTTGCTGCAATGCGACGGTTTTATGGAATTGCCGCCGGAACGGGCGGAGTTCAGCGAAGGCGAAGCCTTTCCGGTTTATACGTTCCGCTAACGTCCCAACCATCGTGAAACGGATTCTGTCCATCCTGCTCCTTTTGCTTCCGCATTTTCTGATGGCGCGGCAGGAACCGGTATGGATTTCGTTCAAAAAAGAACCCATTTCTGTCCGCAATCCGACCTTTTCACTGTTGAAAATTCGGGATGAGCGGTCTTTTAAGTCGCAGTTTGGGACCATATTATCAGGCCCCAAAAGTGGCGTGGCCGTTCGCAGCAACGAAGAAATCGCTTCGACGTTCGATGACCTGCTGAGCCCTGGTTTCCTTCCCGACTCCACGCGGGTGCCGGTCATCATTCGCATTCAGGAGTTTGTGTTTTCCGAGAAAGCAAAAAAAGAATTTCAGGCCGACGGCACTTGCCGCCTGGAACTGGCCTTCGATGTGATGCGCGACGGAAAACCGATTCAGTTGACCACCTACACCGCCCGAACGATTTACACGCGCTCGTTCGGGCAAACCGACCGGCTGGAACTGGTGGCCCGCAAAGCCCTCGAAAGTGCCGCACAGTATCTTTCCAACTGGATCAAAATCAACCGCGACAAAAGCCCGGCGCTGGTGAAAGGCCTTAAATTTGTCTATGTCGACCACAGCATTCAGCAGGCGTCGGGCGATACGGTTTTTTACCACCCGCTTCGGCCGCTGTCCTGGGACGATTTTCAGGCGGCTCCGCGCGTCGGCAGTCGCAATGCGGCTTCGATTTTTCCCACGTTTTCGTACGAAGGCCATAGCCGTTGGGTCAATGGCTTTATTGAGGTTCAACTCACATTCAAAACGTTCATGGTAAAAAGCATGTCGTGGGTGCGGCATAAAGACGACTACGGGCTGCTGCATGAACAGAAACATTTCGATATTGTCAAACTGATTGTCGAGCGGTTTAAACAGCGCATCATCGCCGACCCGGATATGGATTTTGAGGAGTACAACAGCCGGGTGCAATTTCTGTATCTGGAAGCCTACCGCGACATGAACCGCTGGCAGGAGCAGTACGACGGCGAAACCCAGCACGGTATCAACCGCGCCGAGCAGGAGCGCTGGAACCGCAAAATTGCCCAGGACCTGAAAAATGCCGAAGATTTGACAGCCATTATGCTTTCAAACCGGCAGTAAATGTGTTTTTGGTTTTCGGTTTACCGTTTTCGGTTGGCTGACGCGTTCTTGAATGCATGCGCCAGCCACCGTATACCGAAAACCGAAAACAAACTCTTTAATCATCATCAACCATTATGCCCATTTTCCTCCGTTTCCACCGTTTCGACCTTCGACTGAAACACACGTTTACCATTGCCCACGACTCCCGCGATGTTCAGCCATCGCTCATCATTGAACTCCGCGACGGCCCCCTGAGCGGTTTTGGTGAAGCGACTTCCAACAAATATTACGGCATTACGCTCGACCGCATGATCAACGACCTCGAAGGGATTCGCGGGTTGATTGAATCAGGCGAATGGATGACGGCTGAAGACCTGTGGCAACTAGCGCATGAGTCGTTGAAAGATAACCCGTTCGCCCAGTGCGCATTAGACGAAGCCGCGCATGATCTGGTGGCCAAACGCGCCGGAAAACCGCTCTATCGTCACTGGAATCTGGATGCCCGCCAAAATCCGATCACCGATTATACCATCGGGATCGATTCGGTGGAGAACATGGTGCGAAAAATGCAGGAATTGCCCTGGCCGCTCTACAAAATCAAGCTTGGTACGCCCGACGATCTGGCCATTGTTCGAGCACTTCGTCAACACACTGATGCGGTTTTTCGCGTGGATGCCAACTGCGCCTGGACCGCTGAAACCACCATTCAGTATGCGCCGGATTTTAAAGCATTAGGCGTTGAGTTTATAGAACAACCGCTCAAAGCCGATGACTGGGAGGGCATGAAGCGCGTGGTTCGGGAAAGTGTTCTGCCCGTTATTGCCGACGAAAGTTGCATTGTGGAAAGCGATGTCGAACGGTGCGCGGGGTATTTTCACGGCATCAACATCAAACTGACCAAATGTGGCGGTTTGACGCCCGCCCGGCGCATGATCGAAAAAGCGCGGCAACTGGGCCTGAAAGTCATGGTGGGTTGTATGAACGAAACCAGCGTCGGAATTTCGGCCATTGCGCAGTTGCTGCCCCTGCTCGATTACGTCGACATGGACGGTACGTTGCTCATTACCAACGATCCCGCAACGGGCGTCACCTTCGATTTTGGCCGGGTGATTTACGCCGACGAAAACGGAACGGGTGCGAATCTTATCCTCAATTCATGACCGAGCATTTTTTAATTGACCATTTACCCGGCCGAACCATCGACCTCGACGGGCAGGACTATTTGTTTTTCAGTGGAACCTCGTACCTCGGCATGGCGCAGAACCCGGCATTTCGGGCGTTGTTGATCGAAGGCATGGCGCAGTACGGCACGGTTTTCGGTTCGTCGCGCAACGGCAATCTGCAACTCCGGATTTACGAAGAAGCGGAGGTCAAACTGGCCGCGTTTGCCCGCGCCGAAGCGGCTTTGACCCTGTCGTCGGGCATGTTGGCGGGGCAGGCCGTCGTCAACTGGCTGAAAGGGCAGGATTTTGGGTTTCTATACGGCCCGAACGCCCATCCCGCCATCTGGCAGGAGCCGAACACCCGTTTGCCCACGCTTTCATTCGACGACTGGACGAAGCGATTGCTCGAGTTGGTGGCAACGGCCCCCACGCGGCACATCGTCATTGCGCTCAATTCGCTGGATGCCTTGTTTTCGGTTGGCTACTCGTTCGAGTGGGTCAATCAATTGCCCGCTGATCAGGAAATTACGTTGCTGGTCGATGACTCGCACGGTTTGGGCGTGATCGGCCCGGAAGGCAGTGGCATCGGATCGCAGATACCCCGGCGGGACAACGTCCGGCTGATTGTCACGGCGTCGCTGGCGAAGGCGATGGGTCTGCCGGGCGGGGTAATTTTTTCCGATTCCAAAACGCTGGCATCCATTCGCCGAACAGCTTTTTTCGGGGCCTGTTCGCCCACACCACCGGCTTACCTCTACGCTTTTGGTCAGGCTCAGGGACTCTACCACGCGGCCTTTGACCGGCTGCTTGAAAACATCCGGCGGTTTGAAAACCGGGTCGGCGATTCCGATTTATTTCAGCACATTCCCGCTTATCCGGTCTTTTATACTGCTCAGGATCAGTTATATTCGTCCCTGTTGGCGAACCGGATTTTTGTCTATTCGTTTGCGTATCCATCGCCCACCGACAAGCCCAACACCCGCATTGTCATCAACGCAATGCACCAACCGGAGGACATCGAACAACTAGGCGACTATCTGTATGGAAAAACGAGGTGAGTGTAAAGATAATCAGCATATTGCTCAGAAAATCAAAAGATTACTATCCGATTTTCGCCGACTTGCCCCTGAATCCCCTAAAGGGGACTTTGGGCATCCGGTTTATTCTACGTCCAAGTCCCCTTTAGGGGATTTAGGGGCAAGTCGGCGAAGGTGGTATGTTAGCATTCTTGCCATCCTAATTTCTCTTTCCGGCTATCAAACCACGGCCCAGCATACTGATAAATTTCTGGAAGGGTTCCTGAAAAAGAGTCCGGAATTGTTCGGTCGGGTTCTGAATAATCCGGCCAAATACGACGTTCAGATTATTTACACACAAATCAACCGCGACGAGAAAAACCGCCCGCTCTTTAAAAGTTACCACTACCGGCTCGATAAAGACCGGTATTTTTATCCCGCCAGCACCGTCAAACTGCCGGCGGTTTTGTTATCGCTGGAAAAAATAAATCAGCTCAGCAAAAAACAGCCCGGCTTATCGATTTACACGCCCCTGCTGACCGACTCGCTGGCTGGTATTCAGACTGCCGTCAGCGCCGATTCGACGGCAGAAAACGGGTTGCCGTCGGTAGCGCACTACGCCCGGAAAATCCTGATGGTCAGTGATAACGACGCCTTTAATCGGTTGTATGAATTTGTCGGGCTCTGCGAGATGAACGAACGGCTACGCGACAAGGGCTACCGGGATTTGCGCATCGTCCACCGGCTTTCCATTCCGCTGACACCCGAGCAAAACCGCCAAACCAATGCCATCCGATTGGTCAAATCCGATGCGGTTTTGTACCAGCAACCTGTGCAGCTATGCGACAAAATCTTCCGACCCGAGAAACCCATCCGCCGGGGCGTCGGCTACCTGAAAGGCGGCACGCTGGTGAAGGAGCCGTTTGATTTTACTGAAAAAAACTACTTTTCGCTCGAAGACCAGCAGGAAATGCTGAAGGCGGTTTTGTTTCCCGATGACGTGCCGGTGCGGAAACGATTCGACCTGACTTCCGACGATTACCGGTTTCTATACCGCTACCTGTCCCAATTGCCGCGCGAGTCAAAGTTTCCGGCCTACGATTCTACCTATTACGACAGTTATTGCAAATTTCTGGTGTTTGGTGATGCCAAAAGCCAAATTCCGCCCTCGGTTCGGATTTTTAATAAAGTGGGCGACGCCTACGGGTACATGATCGACAACGCCTATATCGTGGACTTTGACAGGGGCGTGGAGTTTCTGTTGTCGGCGGTGATTTACTGCAACGAAGACGGTATTTTCAACGACGATCACTACGATTACCAAACCGTTGGGTATCCGTTTATGGCGAATCTGGGAAGAATCATTTTCGATTATGAAGTCAAGCGGAAACGAATCAACCCGCCGGATTTGAGCCGGTTCCGGGTGAATTATGATCAATAGAAAAATGGAACGAAAAATTCAGTGACTTTTGATAACGGTTCAAGCGCCTAAAATGACGATTCATGTAACCATCAATTGAGATTGGGTGCGTTCAACGCTACGTTTGCAGCGAACAAAACAACTCTACTGATGAAAAAAATACTCGTTTTCCTGTTTGTACTCGGCGTATTGGCTGCTTGTAAAAAGGACAACAAAGACGATCCCAAACCCGATCAGCCTGCTGAACCGGCGGCCAAAGTGGCAGGAACGTATAAACTAAGCTCTTTCCACTTCATCAACGGCGCCAACGAAGTCGAACTGGAAAAATTACCCGTGGTGGAAAGCGGCAGAACAGTCGCTTCCGGAACGGTGAAACTGACCAAAAAATCGGATGGGAAAGTGCTGATGAATGTAAACCTTGTGATTGAAGGCGAAGGAACCATTCCCGTACTGGAAGACCTGGAGGTCGAAGTTCGGGAATCCGGGAAAGTTTTCGGGCTGTATGCCGATGGCGAACGGATTGGCGATGCCGACGGCGGTTTCATTATCTTTAATGTTTCCGGAACTTCCGAAACCGGCGACGAACTGCTGCTGTCTTTCAACGCGAATAAATAAAAAGTTTACGGTATACGGTTTTTGGTTTACGGTTGGCTGACGCATGCAACTATAAATGCGTCAGCCAACTGTAAACCAAAAACCGTATACCGTAAACTGTAAAAAGCCGGAGACGAATTTGCTTCCGGCTTTTGTATTTTTGTGCTTTCTGCCGACCGATGCTTGATTCAACCAGATTCAGAGCAATGAAAATTAGAAATTTGAATCATTCGGTATCGGTCTTTTCGCTTTCGTCGCTTATCTTTCTTCTTTTCTGGGTACCATGAAACGAATTCTTATTGGATTTTCGCTGCTTTTTATGATCTCCGCCGACGGTTTTACGCAATCCATCAGTCAGGTTGTTGATTCTGTTCGGAAGCAGTATGCCCCGGATAAACGGGTGGCGATTTTCAATGTGGAAGCTGATTCGTCGGGTCAACTGACCGGTTTTACCAACCTGCCCGAAGCCAAACAGGCCCTGCTCGCCCAACTAAAAGCCGCAGATGTGGCGGTTGTCGATCAGATTCAGTTGCTGCCCGCGCCGGTTTTGGGCGAAACGATCTACGCCGTTGCCAACGTGTCCGTTGCTAATTTGCGCTCCAACGCCCGGAATGCCGCCGAACTGTCCACACAGGCCCTGCTGGGCATGCCGCTGAAAGTATGGGACAAAGACCGTGGCTGGTACCAGGTGCAAACGCCCGATCAGTACATTGCCTGGACGGATGCGGGGGCCATCCAACTGATGACAAAAGCCGATTTTGAACAGTGGCAGTCGGCCGAAAAAATCATCTACACGCGGCCTTTCGGGTTTGTCTACAGCGAACCGGGCAAACGATCCCAAACCGTATCCGACATTGTGGCCGGGAATACGCTGGTGCTGGTCGGAGAAAACCGGCAGTATTTTCAGGTCCGGTATCCCGACGGCCGGACGGGGTATGTTTCCAAACGGGAAGCCCAGCGGTTTGATCGGTGGAAAGAAACCGCCAAACCCACGGAAGAGGCCCTGGTCAGCACGGCGAAAAGTCTGATGGGGATTCCGTATTTGTGGGGTGGCACCTCGGTCAAGGGCATGGATTGCAGCGGTTTTACGAAAACCGTCTACCTGCTCAACGGGCAGCAATTGTCGCGCGATGCCTCGCAGCAGGTGAACGAGGGCGAACTGATCGAAACGCCCAACAAAACCTTTGCCCAGCTCAAACCCGGCGACCTGCTGTTTTTCGGCGAACCCGCCACCGCCGATAAACCCGAGCGCGTGGTTCACGTCGCCATGTGGATTGGTAACAACGAGTTTATCCACGCATCAGGCCACATCCGGGTCACCAGCGTCGATCCCACCGCCCCGAACTTCGATGCCTATGAACTAAACCGGTTTCTGCGGGCAAAGCGGGTTTTGAAATAATTAATGATAAATGTAAAATGATGAACGCTAAATGTAAAAGTGAATGCTTCCAGAATACTTTTACATTTAGCGTTCATCATTTTACATTTATCATTTAAATTTTAAACCCCATGTCCACACCCGTTCCGGTTTACCCTCTTCAGGCTTTTCCCCGTCACGAGCCCAACGCGCTCTTTTATATGACGCGGCTGGAAAAACTGGTGCAGGAATTCAAGGGCATCGACAAACCGCATTCGCACACGTTTTACCTCGTGATGTGGATCATCAAAGGCAGCGGTACACACACCATCGACTTCAAAACGTATGCGATTGCGCCCTGCCAGCTTTATTTTCTGACGCCGGGGCAGGTTCACAGTTGGCAGTTGTCCGACGATGTGGAAGGGTTCAATCTGTTTTTCGAAGCTAATTTTTTCCGCAGCCGCTTCGGAAACCGACTGTTCCAGTATCCTTTTTTTCATTCTCACCAACACCAGCCCTTGCTGGAAGTCGCCGGAGAACCGGCGCTGTTCCGGGATTTGTTTCGCTATGCCTGGCAAGAATACGACGCCCGTCTGCCGAACCGGCCGGAGGTTTTTCTTTCGTTTGTCCACCTACTGCTCGAAACCGCCAACCGGCTGTATACCGAAAAACAGGCCGATACCGATACCCATCTTTTCGACAAAATCCGGCAGTATGAGGAATTGCTGGAACAACAGTTTTTAACGGTTCGGGAAGTGGCGGCTTATGCCGAACAGATGCATCTGACGCCCAATTATCTCAATCACATCTGCAAAAAAGTGCTGGGAAAAACCGCCAGCCAGTTGCTACACGAACGGCTGACCATCGAAGCCCAGCGGCTGTTGACGCATACTGCGCAGTCGGTAAAAGAAATCGGGTTTCTGCTGGGGTTCGACGATCCGTCTTATTTTGTCCGGTTTTTTAAAAAACACACCCGCCAAACACCCGCAGCGTTTCGCCAGTCGTTGATTGCCTGATCGTTGATTTGTACCATAGCTATCCGGTTCTGTCTTTTCGGAAGGAGAATTCATGACGTACCTTTGTTGCGTACCTGATGGCCGCCCGGCGGCTATTGGTGCATTAACGTCCGAAAGCCATGTTAAAAGATAATCGATTGTATAGCGTCGTGTTCAACAAATGTCCCCGTTGTCATCAGGGCGACTTTTTCATTACCAGCAGTGCCTACAGCCGCCGGTTTGATGAGATGCACGAAAACTGTTCGCATTGTGGGGAAGCGCTCATTCCGGAACCAGGATTCTACTGGGGTTCGATGTTCGTGAGTTACGCGTTTTACACGATCTACACCCTCCTTACCTTTTTCGTGTTCGTGAGTTGGCTGAAGGTCGATCTGGACTATTACCTGATGGGGCTGGTGCCCACCCTGGTGATTCTGACGCCCTATTTTTTCCGGCTGGCGCGCCGGTCGTGGCTGACGTTCTTCATCGCCTACGACCCGCAGAAAAACCGGGAAGCTAGTGGAAAACACCTGACAAGCTATTTGTGAGTTAACTTGAGAGAGCCCTGGAAGGGCGGTCTGTCAATAGGCAATAGCTACCACTACTGATGGATGCTATTGCCTATTGACAGTACAGGCCTCAGGCATTAATTCAAGCAACTTCTGAAGGTTTCGGCCTGATTCCGGGGCTTATTTCAAGCTTTGCAAATACGCTATACTTTCCGGCATTTGCTCCATCGAGCGCGACGATTCATCTTCGATAAAGTAGTGTTTGACGCCCGATTTTTTGGCCTGCTTCATAATCTCGGCAATGCCCAGATCGCCTTTGCCAATGGCAACGTTCGATTCCACGTCGACGTGGCCGGTGTTGTTGCCGGGCGTGCCGGGTTTCCGGTCTTTCAGATGCATCAGCGGGAAGCGGTTCGGGTATTTTTTCAGTAGTGCAATGGGGTCCTGACCGGGGTGTTTCACCCAGAATACATCCATTTCAAAGTTACAATAGCGGGGCTCCAGATTTTCGGCTAAATAATCGAAAAACGTGCCGTCTTTATACGGTTGGAACTCGTAGCCGTGGATGTGGTAACAGAACAGAATTCCGTGGTCTTTCAGGAGTTTTCCGGCGGTGTTGAACACATCGGCCGCCTTTTTGGCATCTTCCAGCGTAAAAACGTCGCCATTATGCGGAATCCAGGCACACATTACGTATTTGACGCCCAATGCTTTGGCTTCGGCCAGTACCTTCGGAACGTTGTTGGACAAATCCTCGTAGGAAGCCCCGGTGCTGATGGGCTTCAACCCGTTTTTTTCAACCAGTTTCCGAAATTCAGCGGGTTCCATTCCGTACGTTCCGGCCAGTTCGACTTCCCGGAAACCCATCTGACGGACTTTCGCCAGCATTCCGGGAACATCTTTCGGAAATTGTTCCCGGAAACTATACAATTGCAGGCCCACCGGCGACTTGGGTTGGGCTAAGGCCGTAGCCAGCAGACTGAAGGCAAAAAGGGTAGTAAAGAGAAGGTTTTTCATGGGTGTAGGCGTTTCCTGATCGGTTTTCAGGATTTATCGAAGGTCATAGTTAATCCTTAAATCTTTCTAATCACAGTTCATACAGTTTTATTTCGCACTTCGTACTTTCTTCACTTCCTCCGCCGTAATGGCATCGGCTTTGTTCCCAAAACTATTGCGAATGAAAGTCAGAACATCAGCGATTTCCTTGTCAGACAAAAAATCGTGGGCGGGCATCACATTGTCAAACGTTTCCCCGTTGATTTCGATCGGTTCCTGGAGTCCTTTCAGAATGACGTTGATCAGCCGGGTTTTGTCGCCCTGCACCCAGTCGGTTTGCTTCAAAGGCGGATTCAGGTTCGGAACGCCCCCGCCATCGGCCTGGTGGCAGGTGAGGCAATACTGTTCGTATACCTGGTGGCCCGGCCCGGCTTTTAACGCTGGTTTTTTAGTTTGAGCAAAAACGGTTGTTGTCAGAAAAAAAAGAATCCATATACACACAATTCTCATAACGCAAAGTTGGCTTTTCGTAAAGATAGACGATTAGAGCAAACCGTCCTTCACCTGCGTATCAAAAACGCCCGTCAGCACCTGCCCATTGCGTTTGACCTGCACCCAGATGCGATAATGGCCGGATCGGGGGAAAGCATACGGAAATTCGACCATGTTATTGACCTTCATCGGGTGCGACATTGCGGGCATCCCCGCCAGCAATAGCGCATTTTTTTCCGCTTCGGGCAATTGTTTCAGGCGGGCCACATAGCGGTCGATGCTGTCGCGGAATTGGGTGGCATCGGGATACTGAAACCGGCGCGTGGTGTCGGCAATGCGGTCGACCATAAAGGATTCGGCCGCCATCGAATACGTGCCCACCGGATGCAGGTGGATATACACCGTGCCGTCGGAACGCACAATGGCCGCGTGGCCACCCATGCCCAGATACGGTTCCAGCGGAGCCGGTTTTCCCATCGCGTCAGCAACGGCAAACTTGAGTACATAAGGCGTTCCGGCTTCCAAAACTGCAGCCGGTTTGTCGGTCCAGAGCATGGTCGAACCGTCGCTTAGCTTTGAACTGGCACCCGGTATGCCGCACAGCACCATGTCGTCGTCGAGGTGAGGCAAGCCCACAGCATTGGGTTTGACACCCATGGCTTCCGTCACCAGCCAGCTATCGTCCGGATCGGTTTCCGTCCGGTTTTTACCATCCGCAACGGTTTTTTTGGAAAAATCGGGAATCGTGATGGTGTCGGTCAATGTTTCTGCAAAACCGCTGCGGAACACCACATCGGCATACAGCAGATACTGGCCAGCAGGCAAATTGGGTAAGTTCGACTCAAACTGGTCGAGTTCTTTCCGGTCGGGGTGAAGGTGGGCAAAAGCATCGAGTCCGGGCGTTCGGGCCAGAAAAACGTGCATCAGCTTGCCGTGATCCGGCACGATGAAACCCAGGCGACGGCGTTTGATGCCGCCTTCGGCAAAGTGCGTGGTATCGATCCGGACGGTCAGAACCGCCTGACCGTCGGCTGCAACCTTCACGGTCGACTGAATGGGCGTCGGCGCATACAATTCGTGATTGCGGTAGCCATCGGCCCAGCTCGTCCACCACGTCCGCCAGCCGGTGAGACCAACGGCCATGAGAACGGCGGCAACGCCCATGCCGACCAGCCGTTTCCGGCCATAGGACTTCGGTACGGATTGTCCCGGTTTCAGCGTTCCGTCGGCCAGGCTGGCCCCCACCGTCGTAATGAAAAGTACGACCAGTAAAATGCCGAGGGCCGCCAAGCCGACGCCGGTTCCGGTGGGCATGGGCTCCATTTTGGTCGGAACCGAAAGAACCGGGGCCACCAGGGCGGCTTTCCCGTCGGGGCCGTCGATGTTCAGTTCGATGCTGGACGAGCCGGAATCCATCATCCAGACAACGCCCTCGTAGCGGTTTTCTGCCACCGCCTGAAGCTCGTCGTGAACCGGTGCGCCCTCGTCGCCGGACGAAAAATAGATCGGCCGGGCCAGAATGGACGATGCCCGGCCGCTTTCCACATAAACCGTCACCTTGGCCGTTCCGGGTACCACATCCGGCGGAATAACACTCACCAGCACCTGGTATTTTCCGGCCTGCTTCTGCACCAGCACGCCCGGGCTACCGATGTGGGCGAAAGCAATGAGCGAATGAGCGAATGAGAGAATGAGTGAATACAACAGGACCCGCACCAGGAAATTCTTCATTTTGAAAGGACGCACCATCTTACCTATTAACTCTTAACTCATAATTCTTAACTCTTAATCCTTAGCGTTGTACGCGTTTCATCCAGTTGCCCCATAGCAGCCCAATTCGGGCCGACACGATGGCGCACAGAATGGCAATCCCGATGCCTTTCAAAAAGTCCGGGGTCGACTGCAGCCAGTGGGGATGGAATTGGTGATGATACGGCCAGGTTGGATCTTCTCCGTATGACATGGAATCGGAAAAGAAAAAACCGTTTTGGGCGTAGGGAGACGTATGGAGAAATTCGCCGAAATACCACTGAACCACCGTGATCACCAGCATAAAAATCGTGCCGGTGAGCGCGGCCAGAAGCCAGTCGTTGAGCTTGCCGCCATCGAAGCGGTGGAGCAGTTTGTCGAGCACAAAACCGGGAATGACCAGCAAAAGCGGGAACATGAAGGCCTGGTAGTGGGTGATGGGGTTCAGGACCGGGCCGAGCCGGGGCGTGGCCGGGAAGAAAGGCAGAATCCAGCTCGGAATCAGCATCGTCAGCATGTAGGCAGCCGCCGTGAGGGTGATCGGATAGCGGAGTGACGACGCGCGGCCCACTGCCAGCAGGTAAAACGGAAACGCAATGCCGATCGTGATGTAGGAGGAGGAATGGTGGGAAGCCCACTGCCCCAGTTTTTCGGCGAGCATCGTATACAGGATGCTCAACAGCAAACCGGCGGCAATGGTAAACATGATCTTAAGCCGCTGCGCCTGTTTCTGATCCCGTTCACTGTCTGACAAAAGGTCGTTGGTCACCCGGTTTTGCAACGCCAGCACGCCGATCATGGCCCCGAATTGCACCGTCATCATGCCAATCAGCAAAACCGTATGCGGAGGAGTCAGAATCTGGACGTCAAGGCCGTAGGTGTTGTGCCACCAGTCGTCGAAGGGGGCGGAGGTCAGCATGGTCAGGGCGCCCCAGACGCAGTACATGGCACCCAGCGATCCGTAGAAAATGCCCCAGAACCGGACAGAACCGGTTCGCTCGGGATTCGTTTTGGCGAAGGTCAACTGCAGAATCTTAAACCCGGAAAAAGCACCCGCTACGACGGCTCCGACGTACATGAGCAGATGCGGGGGCGCAAACAGACCGTCGCGGCCAATGCTCATGTGCCACATAATGTCCCAGAGCAGTCCCCACACGATGCAGAGCGAGGAGAACACCACGGCGTAGATGTACGTGGGTATTTTAGTCCGTATAACCGGAGGAGAAAGGGTGGCTTGCATGAACGCGTTGTCGGTTAAAGGAATCGTGGGTAAATATAGGAAAAAGACCCTATAAACTGCATTAATCCCGATGCGGTTGCCACTGACTTTCGATTGCCCCAAAAAAGACTCGAAAGAATCCTTTTTGGGGCATGAATGATTAGCGTTTCATGATTTTCAGCGTGTGACTCTTTCCGTTGGTATCGACGCGCAGCAGGAGCAAGCCGGGTGGTTGATTCTGGATCGATACGGTTTGGCGTTCCACCGGTTTGGCCGCTTCAATCTGGTGTTCCTGGAATATCCGCCCGCTGGCATCGGTCAGTTGCCAGCGCAGCGGCTGGTATTCGGCACCCCGGATTTCAACTACCACCTGATCGCTAACCGGGTTGCCCAAAACCGTCACTTGTAACCCTTCGCTGCTTTCGGCCGACAGCCGAACCGGCGACGGACAGGTGAGCGGTTTGCCCGAATCCTTCAGGTCATAGGTCGAACCCGACACCCGGGCCCGAATCAAGTGCGTCGTGTTGTTTTTCAATTCATTCGGTACCTCAAAACTGTAGGCATGAGCCCCGTTGCCCTTCCCGGCATTCTTCAAATCCACCCGGTAAATATTGGCCACCACACTGCCCCAAACCGCACCGTCGGTATAAAATTCGACCGTCAGCGGGGTGTTGGGTTTGTTGCGGTCCCAGACCCAGCCGCGAATGGTGCCGCATTCCACTTTATCCAGGTAGCCTTCGAAACTACCGGTGACCGGTGTGGTCGCGGTTGGATTGACTGTCAGTTTGAAGCTCACCGAGTTGGTGGCTCCCTTGTCATCGGTGGCCGAGTAGGTCAGCACAAACAACCCGCTCGCCGTGGGTGTGCCGCTGATCTGCCGGGTGGCACTGGTGAAGGTTAAGCCGATGGGTAAGCTCACGAGTCCGTAGCTGAGGATACTGCCTTCGGGATCGGTGAAGGCGGGCAGGGTGGTGGTGAAAGCTACGCCCTGCTGAGCAGTCAAGGCTGTCATCGTGGGGGCGACGGGTTGTTTGTTGGTGGGGGGAGGAACAGTTCCTCCTTGACAGATCAGGGCTTTGGGGGAATCTTTCAGGAAGAAACCGCTGTCCTTGATGCGGGCCGAGAGGTAATGGACCTGTCCGTCTTTCAATGATTCGGGAATCGTCCAGCGGAAGGCATGTATGCCATTGCCTTTCCCGGCGTCTTTCAGATCCTGGCGAAATTCATTGGCCGGAATGGTCGTCACATAGTTAGGTCCGTCGAAAATATCTACGGAGAACACCGTATTGGGTTTGCTGCGATCCCAGGCCCAGCCGCGGAAGGTGGAGCAATCGGCACCATAAATAAACCCGTCGAAGCTGCCCGTTTCGGTAGGAGCGGTGATGATGATTGTGGCCGAACCGGGCGGACTGGAACAACTGCCGAGGGTGCAGGTAGCTGAATACACCAGCGTGCCAATGGCCGACGTGGGCACCGAAATGGTGGTGCCTGTGCCACTGGTGTTGTTTGAGCCTTTCCAGGTGACTGTTCCACTCGTGCAGCCAGTGACCGACAGCGACACGCCTGGGGTGTTTTGAAAAATTGGATGGGTGGAAACGTTTGACGTAATGGCAATGTCCGATGGAGCACAACTGCCTTCGAGCAGAATTAACCAAAGGTCATCCTCGCCACGATGGGGTGCAGTTTTGTCGCCGTCGTTGGTTGCCGAGGCCGAAACGCCGGTTAGCAGAAATGCCCCCGCAGTCGGTTCCATCAACGCGAACAATTCATCGTCTTCATCACCTCCCAGCGTTCTGTCCCATTGGGTGGTGCCGTCGGCCTGGAGTTTAACAATCCAGATATCACGGCCCCCTTTCGAGTCAGCGGTTTTCTCATGGCCGCTGTCCGACATTGACCAACCCCCGACTAAAAAGCCTCCATCGCTGGTGGAAAGGAGCGCGTAACACCGGTCATTCAAAGTTCCCCCCAGCGTCCGGTCCCAGCTAACCTTGTTGGTATTGTCGACCTTAACGATCCAATAATCTAATGGATCATTTTCATCCCCTCTGAAATCTTCCGATTTATCGCCACTTTTACCTGAATCGGAATAGCCCGCCAGGACATATCCCCCGTCAGGCGTCACTTCGATGCTATACAGGTATTCAAACTTATTCCCACCGATCGTTTTATCCCAGATTTTCGTACCATCCGGTTTTATTTTAACCACCCAGTAATCGTTACTGCCCTTGTTATTTTCAGTTTTGCCGGTCAGATCTTCCACTGGGGAAGCGAAAGAAATCGATACGCCACCCAGCAGATAGTTTCCGTCGGCCGTCGGTACAATCATGCGTAGTTCTTCTTCGAGGCTACCGCCAAAGGTTTGATCCCATTCCCGGTTGCCGCTTGCATCAATCTTGACAATCCAGAAATCGTAATCTCCTTTATATGCCGCCGTTTTATTGCCATTTACGGCAGATTCAGAATACCCGCCGAGTAGAAATTTTCCGTCCAAGGTAACGGCAATGCTCCGGAGGTTATCAATTCTGTTTCCGCCAAACGATTTATCCCATTGTTTGACCCCGTTGAAGTCGATTTTAACCACCCAGTAGTCGGCCTCCCCAAAGGAGGTACTGCTTTTGTTGCCATCGTTGGACGAATACGAATGACCGCCCAGCAGGTATCCATCGGTGGTTGCAACAATGGCTCGCAATTCTTCATCATCTGTTCCGCCGTAGGTTTTTTCCCATTGTTTGACGTGGTTGGCATCAAACTTCAGCAACCAGAAGTCTGCTCCTCCAAAAGCCTGTGCTTCTTTCGTTGAGCCGGGTTCAGCATCCGAATCGGAATGACCGCCCAGCAGGTAGCCACCATCGGCGGTTTTCAGAAAAACGCGCCCCGTTTCATTGCCGGAACCGCCGAACGTTTTATCGAATTTTTTGAGCGGCTGGGCCTGAAGGGCTCCTCCGAGACTGATGAGCAGCAGGAGCATAAGCTGGAAAAGGCGAATCCGGTTTTTTCTTTTTGTGAATCGTACATCGATTTTCATGCTTGGATGGTTTACAGGTGAGAATGAATAGGATGAATAATCATTACTTCATTGGCAGGAGTACAATGTATTTCCCGGCAGCAAACCTATGGACACTGGCCCAAAATCATTTTCGTAATTGTCCCAACGGTTTTCGTAATTGTCCCAAACGGAAAAAAACTGCCAGTTTTTTCAAGAGAAACCGCTTCATCTGGCGGTTTCTCCCAAAAAATAACCCCGGCTACAGATGCAGTCGGGGTGTTGCTGAAATAGTAGCCGGAAGGGAGTTTTAGTCAGGGTTGAGAGATAAACTGGCTGGGGCTTATGTGGTAGTAATCCCGAAACGTTTTGGAGAAATGGGCCACGGTTTCAAATCCGACCAGATACGCGGATTCCGTTACCGAACGACCTTCACTCAGAAACTGGGTCGATCGTTTCAGCCGGTACAGCCGGATAAAATCACCGGTCGACAGGCCCGTCAGGGTCTTCAGTTTTCGGTACAAACTCATCCGGCTCATCTGGGTTAACTGACTGAGCTGGTCAACCCCAAACGCCGAGTTGTCCAGATTGGCTTCCGCCAGGGCCATCACCTGTTGCAGGAAAGGGTCGGTTTCAGCCGGTTTCACAACGGCTCCTGGTGGGCCGGGCCGGGACAGCTCGAGCCGGATTCGGTCGCGCAACCGGCGTTGGCGTTCCAGCAGATTCCCGATCCGCAGTTGCAATTCCCGGACATGAAAAGGCTTGGTGATGTAATCGTCGGCACCCCGTGACAAGCCCGCCAACCGGCTGTCGACCGAGGCTTTGGCCGTCAGCAGCACCACCGGAATGTGGCTGGTGTGGCGGTTTTCCTTGAGTTTTTCGCACAGGGTGTAGCCGTCCATTTCGGGCCCGGCCTGGACGGGCATCAGCACATCGCTGATGATCAGATCCGGAATCAGTTCAACGGCTTTTTCAAATCCTTCAACCCCGTTCGACGTTCGGAATACCTGATAGTGCGCGGGTAAACTTTCGGCGATAAAACCGGCCAGATCGTCATTGTCTTCCACCAGCAGAATCCGGGGTGATTCGTCCGGGGTGGGTATCGGATCGACGACCGGCAACTCCGTTTCCTGCAACGCTGGCACGGGCTCATTCGTCGGTATTTTCCGGTATGGCAGCCAAACCGTAAACGCGGTGCCCTGACCCTCTGTGCTGTCCACCCGAATCCGCCCGTCCTGCCGTTCCACCAGTTCTTTCACCAGCGACAGGCCAATACCGGTTCCTTCCTGGTGCGGATTCAGTGGAATGCCGGTTTCTGATTGGGTTTCAATCTGGTAAAAGCGGTCGAAGATGCGGGGCAGATGGCTGGCCGAAATGCCAGGGCCGGTATCGTAAACTGTCAGGGTCACCCCCGGTTTTTCAGCGAACACATCGGGTTGCAGGTCAACAGTTATGGTTCCGTCTGCCGGGGTAAACTTCGTCGCATTGGCCACCAGATTATTCACCACCCGCTCCAATTTGTCGGCATCGAACCAGTAGTCGTGGTCAAGCTGACTGGTGAAAATTAATCGAATTCTTTTGGCTTTGATCTGATCTTCAAAGGGTTGAAGGACTTCCTGGACAAAAAACGTGAGATCGCCCCGCGTTTCGTGAATCGTCATTACGTTGGCTTCCAGTTTCGACAGATCCATGAGCTGGTTGATCAACCGGAGTAACTGGTTGGCGTTTTTCTCAATGGACGACAACCGGCGCTGGTTTTTCGGGTCCGGCAATTCCCGTTTCATTTGTTCGGTGGGCGACAGAATCAGGGTCAGCGGTGTTCGGAATTCGTGGGTAATGTTGGTGACAAACCGGGTCTTCATTTCGTCGACCTCCCGGAGTTGTTCGGCCTCCCGTTGTTGCAACAGGATCGACTGCCGCAGCCGCAGCCGGTTCAAATAAACCTGAATCAAGCCGAAGGCCATCCCAAAAACCGCCAGGGTATACAGCCCATAGGCCCACCAGGTGGCCCAAAACGGCGGACGAATCGTTAGGCCCAGCGAGCGGATGTGCGGACTCCAGACCCCGGACGTGTTGGCTGTGTTGAGTTCCAGGGTATACTGACCCGGTTGCAGGTCGGTGTAAATGGCTTCGGGACGAGCGGTTTCCACCCAGCCGGGGTCAATGCCAACGAGCCGGTAACGGTAGCGGTTTTTGCCCAGCCGGTTGAATTGCAGGGCGGCAAATTCGATGGTTAGAAAATTCCGGTCATGCGGAAGGGTGAGTTCCGTAACAGCTTGCGCCGGCAACGCGCCGGTGGGGGAGTCGGGCCCCGGTTGAACCGGCTGGTTATTGATTTGAAGACCGGTGATCTCAACCTTCGGTTTGAAAATATCCAGGCGCAGTTGGTCGGGATAAAAGCTCGTCATTCCTTCCAGGCCGCCCATCAGTATCCGCCCGTCGGCACCTTGCAGGAAGTGAAAGCGGTTGAATTCGTTGGACACTAAACCGTCGTCGCGGGTAAAGGTATACGTTTGGAACGTCCGGCGGTTCAGGCGACACAAGCCCTTGTTCGTTCCAATCCACAAATAACCGTGTCGATCCGGCATGGCCGAATAAATGGTGTTGTTGGGTAAACCGTCGGCCACCGTCAATCGGCGACTTTGGCCGGTTCGTTTGTCGAACATGCACAAACCGCTGCCGAAGGTACCGACCCACAGGCGGTCGGGATCGTCGGGGTCCTGAAAAAGACAGAATAACGAATTGCTGCTCAGCGAGGTCGAGTCGTTGGGCTGATGCCGGTAGTGCGTACTGCGCCCCGTTTCCCGGTCGAGCCGAACCAATCCCTGTAATTCGGTAGCCAGCCACAGTGCTTTTCGATCAACGACAACCTGCAATACCTGACCCGATACGGTAGATGGAATTTGCCAGGGGAAACGGTGCCACTGTTCGCGGTTTTTGTTATACCAGCCCGCGAGCGAGTCCTGTGTAAACCAGACGTTTCCATCGGGATCGCTGGCCAGCGGAATGGCAACGGCCTCGTCCCCGTTATCCGGATGCGGTTTTAAAACCGCCGTCAGCTTCTGGTTTTGGCGCTCGATCCGATAAAACGGCCAGCTTCCGGCATTGATCCAGAGGTCACCCTGGCCGTCGTACGTATATCGAAATTTATACGGATCAGGTTTGGCGAGAGTAGCGGGTACCTGAGCCACCGGTAGCTTTAAGCCTTCGGTTACTATATCCTGAACAAAGTTTGCCCGGTAGGGCTGCGCCCGGAATGGCAAGGCCCGGAGGTCATACTTGTGGACACTCGACCCGTTGGTACCCATCCACAACACATCGGAACGATCCATGAACAGGCTGATGCATTCCTGGTTGTGCGGAAAATGAGCGACTGCCCGGGGACCATCCTGTTCATTAAACCGGAACAGCACACTGAACTGATCGAAATACTGATTGCCCCGGCTGTCGGTGACGATCTGCATTTTTCGCCATTTGTTGCTGTTGGGCGATTGCCCCTGTTCGGGGAGCCGATACGAACGGAATTGACCCGTCGCCGGTGAAAAAACCGTTATATGCCAGAGCGAAGCCAGCAGCAGATCGCCGTTGGGTTGAGCAACCACATTGGCAATATACGGTTCGGGAATCGACTTTGCGTTCGGGCCGGGTTGTTCCAAATTTGGTCGATAGTGTCGAAACTGATTGGTTTTCAGGTCAAGCCTGCTGAGTCCGCTGGCCGTGGCAATCCAGATCATCCCTTGCCGATCCTCCGTTACGGCATTGACCCCGTTGCTTGGCAGGGAAGCCGAATCGGCCGGATTGTGTTTATAGCGGGTGATTTGCTTTTTCTTGAGGGAAACCCGGACTAGCCCGGAGTTTTCGTACCAGAGCCAGAAGTTATCCTGCCGGTCCCGAAAAAACTTTAGATACTCCAGCCGATGGAAGGTGTTATCGGGAAAATCCGAACTGTCCAGCACGGTTTGAAATGCAGGCTGGTTCGTAAAACTGGTGAATGCTTCTTTGAGTGGATCGAAGACATCAATGCCACCGCGAATGGTGCCGATCCAGATGCGGTTCTGGTGGTCGATGGTAAGGGCAGCCACTCCGTTGAAGGACAGGGAAGGACGCCCGCTGGTTTCGTGCTGGAAGATTTTGAACCGATTGCCATCGTAGCGGCAGAGACCGTCGCGGGTGGCCATCCAGATAAAGCCCTGGCGGTCCTGAACAATAGCCGAAACGAAGGCCTGCGGTAAGCCCTGGCGATCCGAAATGACCTCGGGTTGCGGAAATTCAATCGGCTGAGCTGCGGCTGCGATGAAAAAATAGAGACCAATTGCCAGTGTCCAGCATCCTGTTTGCAAAACACCTTTCCTGTTGGGCAAGAGCCTCCGCATTCAACTGTCGTTTGTAGGTGGTGAGAAAACAGCCAAATTAACAAGACTTTGTTCATGTTACCATTTGTGCGGGCAATTTTTACTAAAAGGAAAGTGGTTCCCGACGTCCGGTGGCCCGGTGCTGTCAGGGTTTTCGGCGGTTTATGGCTACCTTTCCGCACTGAACTTTTGCCGAATGCGATTCGATCATGAAACTACTCCTTGTATCCGCTCTGCTTATGGCTTCGATGATGGCCTGTAACTCCAAAACCGGGCAGGAAAACACGGCTGCCAATGCCGATTTCGCCCAAACCGTCGATACCTACTACGAAGAACGTCTGAAGCTGTTCCCGATTGAAGCGACGTATCAGGGCGATAACCGCTACAACGATTTGCTGCCCAACAGCATTTCGCAGGCATTTCTTGGCCAGACGCAGGCATTTTACACCGATTATCTCGAAAAGATAAAAGCCTTTGATCGCGAAAAACTGTCGGATCAGGACAAAATTTCGTATGATATTCTGAAACGCGAGCTGGAACTGCAGTTGGATCAATTTAAGTTTCACCTCGAATACGTGCCATTTTCGCAGTTCGAAGGACTGACGCTGTCGTTTGGCCAATTGGGCAGCGGGGCGGGGGCGCAGCCATTCAAAACCGTCAAGGATTACGACGACTGGCTGAAGCGGGTATCGGCCTTTCAGGTCTGGGGTGATACCGCCGTGGTCAATTTCCGGAAAGGCATGGCGACCGGCATGATCTGGCCGAAAAGCCTGGTGGTGAAGATGATTCCGCAGATGACCGATCTGGTGGTGACCGACCCGACCAAAAGTCTGTTTTACGGCCCGATTCAGAACCTGCCGAAAGGCTTTAGTGAAGCGGATAAAAACCGCCTGACAGCCGCGTATAAAAAAGCCATTCTGGAACAGATCGTGCCGACGTACAAAAAACTGGGCGATTTTCTACAGCAGGAATACCTGCCCAAAGCGCGTACGACCTCGGGCATTGATGTTGTTCCGCAAGGGCCGGAATTGTATAAAGAACTGGTCAAAACCTGGACGACCACCGACAAAACGCCGGAGGAAATCTACCAGACCGGCCTGAAAGAAGTGGCCCGGATTCGGGGTGAAATGGAAAAGGTGAAAACGCAGGTGGGTTTTCCCGGTTCGCTGAATGATTTTTTCACTCACCTCAAAACCGACCCGAAATTTTATCCCTACAAACAGCCGAAAGACGTGCTGGCGGCTTTCAACACGATTCTGGCGCGCATCGAACCGAACCTGGCGAAGATGTTCACCCAAACGCCGAAGTCGAAATTTGAAATCCGGCAAACGGAGAAGTTCCGCGAAGCCTCGGCGAGTGCGGAATACAACCCGGCGTCGGCGGATGGCAGTCGCCCCGGTATTTTCTACGTTCCGATTCCGGATGCGGCCCAATTCAACGTTACGTCCGGCATGGAGTCCTTATTTTTGCACGAAGCCATTCCGGGTCACCACTACCAGGTTTCGTTGCAACAGGAAAACACGGATTTGCCGAAATTCCGGCGGTTTGCGTGGTATGGTGCCTACGGTGAAGGCTGGGCGTTGTACTGCGAGTCGCTGGGCAAGGAACTGGGTATTTACACCGATCCGTACCAGTACATGGGCGCGCTGAGCGACGAAATTCACCGGGCGATCCGGCTGGTGGTCGATGTGGCGATTCATACCAAACAGATGACCCGCGAAGAAGCCATCAAGTATATGATGGACAACGAACCGATTGCGGAACAGGGCGCGGTGGCCGAAATTGAGCGGTACATGGCGATTCCGGCGCAGGCGTTGTCTTACAAGATCGGGGCATTGAAAATACGGGAATTGCGGGCCAAATACGAAAAACAACTGGGCGAGCAGTTCAATCTGGCGGCTTTCCACGACGAATTCCTGAAAGACGGTTGTATGCCGCTGGATGTGCTGGAACACAAGATGGATGCCTGGGCCGACCGGCAGAAGAAATAAGAAGGGCTTGAAAAACCGTTTCGAATGATACAAATTGGAAAAATAAATACCCTGATTGCCCTCCGCGAAACCAGCGTCGGGGTTTTTCTGGGCGACGATGAGGACAATGACATCCTGCTTCCCAACAAATACGTGCCGGAATCGCTGCGGGTCGATGATCCGATCGATGTGTTCGTTTATACCGACTCGGAAGACCGGATTATTGCCACCACGCTGACCCCTAAAATTCAGCGCAATCAGTTTGCGCGTTTGCAGGTGATCTCGGTCACGAGCGTGGGCGCTTTTCTGGACTGGGGGCTGGAAAAGGACCTGCTGGTGCCCTACCGCGAGCAAAGCCGCCCGATGGAAGTGGGCCGCTGGTACGTCGTGTATCTGTACCTCGATCACGAAACCGACCGGCTGGTGGCGTCGAGTCGGCTCAACCGGTTTCTGGATTCGGAAGTGCCGAACCTGACGGAAGGGCAGGAAGTGTCGCTGCTAGCCTGGGAACCGACCGATCTGGGCATCAACGTCATCATCAACAACCGCTACCGGGGCCTGGTCTACGCAAACGAGGTATTCCGCCAGGTGTATCCCGGCGACCGGCTGACGGGGTACATCAAGACCATTCGTGACGATAACCGGATCGATGTGAGTCTGCAAAAACCGGGGTATGAAAACGTGGAGCCGAATGCGCAGCGGATTTTAGCGACCTTGAAAGAGCAGAACGGTTTTCTACCCCTCAACGATTACAGCGAACCGGATGCCATTTACCAGACGCTGGAGATGAGCAAGAAGACTTTCAAGAAAGCCATCGGGGCGCTGTTTCGGGAACGGAAGATTGCCATTAAGGAAGACGGTATTTACCTGGTTTGAGTAAGCGTTTTCACGAAAAAATAGCTACTTTTTTTCTGTTAAAAGAGATGTTTTTGAAGGAAACAAAATTGAATCACAATCTGTTGGGTTGGTAAAATCGTAAACTTTGTACTACCATGGCACGACCAAATCCTGAACTGATCGATGCGCTGCGCCGGACCGCCCGGAAACTACAGGAAGGCGCTCCGTATGAATGGGGCCACATGGGCGGTTGCAACTGCGGCAACCTCGCTCAGGAATTGACCAAACTGACCAAAGCCCAGATTCACGCCTACGCCATGCAGCGCTACGGCGACTGGAATGAGCAGGTGGCCGACTATTGCCCCACGAGCTACATGCCGATCGATCTGGTAATCAGTGAAATGTTGCAGGCGGGTCTGGCGATCGAAGACCTGAAGAACCTCGAAAAACTGACCGACCGGCGGGTGCTGGCCCGTTTCCCCATCGAAAAGCGTTACCTCCGCCACAACCACCGCGACGACGTTGTAGCTTATCTGACCGAATGGGCGGCTTTGCTGGAAGACGAACTGCTGGCGAAAATCGAGCTACCGAAGTTCGACGACGCGGCATGGCAGCCCGTTAGCTAATCAGAAAGGCATCAGGATTACCTGATGCCTTTCTGCAGAATCGTGGCTGAATCGACTATTCCTTACTGCCCTGTTGTATAAAATTCGTACGAAATCTTCCACGTAAACGCCTGTCCCGGTGCCACATTGATCGCGATGAAGGGTTCGGGCGAGAGGTTTTTCGGATTGGACCAGAACGCCAGTTTCGACAGGGGCCGGTCGCTCCGAATCCGGACGCCCGCACCGGATTTGGTGTTTTCAACCCGGATGTCGTAATCGCTGGCACTGGCTCCGTAGCCTTCCACGAGCGTGTAAATGCTCTCCCGGTTCTGGAGTGGCCTCAAAAAGGTAAGCTCCTGATTTTTACTGGCCAGAATGTCTTTCAAATCGCCGGTTGGTTTGGCCGGAAACCCAAATTGAACCCGGAAATCCGGCCCCGACGGCTGCTGGTCGATCACCAGAAAATTGTGGTTGTAAACGGCGGTTTCGATGCGCTGTTTTCCGGTATTTTTCAGGCGGTGTTCCAGCACCAGTTCGGGCTTGCCTTTGGTGAGCTTCACGGTCTTTTCGTATTCGTAGGAATAACCGGCTGCATCCTTCAACACATGGGTAAACCGCACCTGATCGGTTTTTTTCTGAACCGACCACTTGCCGCCATCGATCAGTTTATAAGGAGCCACAAACTTGTATGGCTCCTCATCCAGTTTCCGCAGGCTTCCCACGCCAATCTTCACAAATAAGTCACCGATTTTGGCCTGATCGTAACCAATCGGGTCAAACGCTTCGACCGGGCCACTGATGGCGTCGTGCAGATACGGGTCGTATTTGTCAAACCACTTCCCAAAATAGCTGTGGCCTTTGTATTCCAGATTGGCAATAACGCCCGACCAGTCGAAGCGCGTGCCGCGGTAGTAGCCTGCGGATGCGTCTGGCAAATACAGCGTTGCCTTGATGGCGTCGTTGGTAATCACCGCCTGGGGAACTTCGTCGATCGTCCAGGAAATCAGGGAGAAAGCCAGCAGGAGAGCGGGTAGGTATTTTTTCATTTCTGGGTTTACGGTTTATCATTTACGGTTTACGGTTTTCAGTTTACGGTAGCTGACGCACGCTCAACGCGTCACATAGAATGCGTCAGCTACCGTAAACTGAAAACCGTAAACCAACTTTATAACACCTTCAGCAAGCCCCGGCGTCGGAGCAGCGGTTTGATGTCGGGTTCAGAACCCCGGAAATTTTTATAGAGCGTCATCGGCTCGTCGGTACCGCCCTTTTCGAGGACGTTTTTGCGGAACGACTGGGCGGATTTCTGATCGAATAATCCTTTTTGCTTGAACACTTCGAAAGCATCGGCATCCAAAACCGCCGACCAGATGTAGCTGTAATAACCCGCCGAATAACCGCCCGCGAAAATGTGCTGGAAATACGTGCTCCGGTAGCGCGGAGGAATCTGGTCGATCAAACCGATTTTATCCATCGACTGTTTTTCGAAAGCCAGCACATCCGTCGGCACCTCGCCGGGTTTCAGCGTATGGTAATCCATGTCGAGCAACGACGCGGCCAGGTATTCAGTCGTTTCAAAACCCTGGTTGAACAGACTGCTTTTGTTAATTTTCTCGATCAGCGCATCCGGAATCACCGCGCCGGTTTTGTAATGTTTGGCGTAGAGTTTCAGCATTTGCGCTTCCTCCGACCAGTTTTCCATGATTTGCGAGGGCAGTTCCACAAAGTCGCGCGGCACCGACGTTCCCGACAAACTGGCGTAGGTGACGTTGGAAAGCAAACCGTGCAGGGCGTGGCCGAATTCGTGGAAAAACGTCCGGGTTTCCTCCAGACTGAGCAAGGCCGGGGCGTCGCCCGACGGGCGCGAGAAGTTGCAGACGATGGAAATCACAGGCGTGATTTTCTGGCCTTTTTCCACTTCCTGCCGCCGAAAACTGGTCATCCAGGCACCCCCGCGTTTGCTGGCGCGCGGGTGAAAATCCATATACAGAATCCCGATGTGCCGTCCGTCGGCTTCTTTCACTTCGTAGCTCTGAACTTCCTCCTGATAGATTGGTAAATCCGTCCGCCGTTCGAAACGCAAACCGTAGAGCCGTCCGGTGAGCATGAAAATGCCTTCGCGGACGTTTTCGAGCGAGAAATACGGTTTGAGCTGTTCGCCATCGAGGGCGTATTTTTGCTTGCGGAGTTTTTCGGCATAATACCGCCAGTCCCAACTCGCCAGTTTTTCGTTCTTATTCTCCTTGTCCATCAGTGCCTGCAACTCGGCGGCTTCCTGTTTCGTCACGGGTACCGTTGCGGCCCAGAGTTGATTGAGCAGTTCGCTCACCTTGGCTGGCGTTGAAGCCATGCTTTCTTCCAGCACAAAAGCCGCGTGGTTTTCGTAGCCCAGCAACTGCGCTTTTTCGGCCCGAAGCGTTACCATCCTGGCCATCAGGGCTTTGTTGTCGCGCTCGTCGTTGTGATTGCCGCGTTCGAGATACGCCCGAAAAATCTGTTCGCGGAGCGCGCGGTTGTCGGCATACTGCAAAAACGGCATGATGCTCGGGTTTTGCAGGGTGAAAATCCACTTGCCGTTTTGATTCCGCTTTTTGGCTTCGTTGGCAGCCGCTTCAACGAGCGAAGCGGGCAAACCGCTGAGGTCTTCCTTTTTGTCGATTACCAGTGTGTAGGCGTTGTTTTCGGCCAGCAGGTTCTGCCCAAATTTCAGGGTCAGGACCGAAAGCTCTTCATTGATTTTCCGCAGCCGTTCCTGTTTGTCGGCGGTCAAAGCGGCTCCGCCCCGCACGAAATTCTTGTACGTTTTTTCGAGCAACCGTTGTTGTTCGCCGGTGAGTTTAAGCTGGTTTCGCTGGTCGTAGACGGTTTTTACCCGCTTGAACAGGGCCGGATTCAGCGCAATATCGTCGCCGTTTTTTGCCAGTTTGGGCGCGATGGTCTGAGCAATTTTCTGAAGAGCCTCGCTGGTGTTGGCGTTGTTGAGGTTGAAAAATACCGTGCTCACCCGACTGAGCAGATCACCACCCGCTTCCAGGGCTTCGATGGTGTTGGCAAAGGTGGGCGCCTGGGTCTGGCTGGTGATTTTCGCAATGTCAGCCGCCTGCTGTTTGATGCCTTCCTCAAAAGCCGGTTCGTAGTGTTCCGGTTTGATTTTGTCGAAGGCCGGTACGCCAAAAGGCGTGGTGTAGGCGGTGAAAAAAGGATTTTCCGTAGTGGATTGGCCGTTCACCGGCGCGAGATCCGTCAGAAGCATGGTCGTTATCAGAAGTGTAAGCGTTGATTTCATCGAAGAACGCATTGGTTGGGGTCACTCAAAACTACAGAATCGCCGTGCGAAAGCCAAACGGACATCTTTGTCCGGCAGCGAACAGCACCTGTCCGGCTTCGTACAGTTTGATTTCTGAAAAATATTTTTTGTTTATTGATTATCAACTCATTATGATATTGGCACGGCGTTTGGAATACAGTAACCGAACACGTAAGCAACAACTTTTGAATCATACCCAACAACAACAAATACATAAACGTAAACAACACCATGTTCAATCTCCTGAGTAATCTGATCTGTACCGCGCTGTTGAGCGCCCCGGTTTTGAGTGACCCCGCTACGCCCAGCGCACTGCCCTTTGGCGCCAGCGCCTATGTGACTTCCGAAAACAAGATTCGGGTATCCGTCGTAAAATCAGCCGCGGAGCCGGTGACGGTTCTGCTGCGCAACGACAAAAAAGAAATCATTTTTCAGGAAACGATTTCGAAAAAAGAATTGAAATACGCGGCCAAGCTGGACATGAAAAATCTGGCCGATGGTGCTTACGAACTGGAATTTAAGTCGGCTCAGGGTGCCATTCGCAAACAGGTGAACGTGGCCACTCCGCCGGTTTCCACACCCGCCCGGTCGGTGGTTTTGAACACCCCCGCCGAGTAATACAGTAGAATTAGACAAACTGGAAAACCACCGCTGCTGTGTAGCGGTGGTTTTTTGTTACTGTTTTACCGAAACGGCAATCATTCGGTTGAGCGTCAGAAAGCTGCCATCACCGGTTTCCATTTCGGTGCGCTGGTTGCCGATCCAGAAACAGGCGTGGTATTTTCCGCCCAGTTCATACGTCCCGCTGTAATAGGGCGTATCCTTGCTTAAAGCCAGGTTTTGACAAAAAGCCCGCGTCGCTCCGTTGGGAACGGGCAGCAGGGTTTCGGTCACGTCGCCGGTTGGACTCACCCGCCAGGCGACGGGCAAAAACCGGCGGTAATCGAGAATATTGAGGTGGAGGTGGCCTTGGCGGTCGGTTTGCATTTCGTGCAGCCGCTGTGATGCCGGGTCGACGGGCTGGCTCAGTTGAAACCGGGTGCCGTTTTTCCAGATGGTCGGGATGGGTGCCGAGCGATCCCGGACGTCGTTCCGTTCACCGGCTATAAAAACACCCTGATCCGACGGCAGAATGAAAAATGAGAGTGATTTGACCGGTCGGTTGTCAATTTCCTGAAACCGGACCGAATCACGCCGATCGATCGTCCAGTAGCCCGGATGAACGACAAACGCGCCATTCTGTTCCAGCACCTGAACCCCGCCAACAAAGAGCTGGTCATTGTGCAGAGCGAGGTTTCCCGTTCCGAGTTCTCCGCCTTCAACAGCTGTAGGAAATCCTTTGAGAACGATCATCTCAGGTGTCGAATTGCCTTTTATTTTCCAGATAACCGGCTGTAAATCAATGCTTCCCAGTAGATACAGTGCGCCCTGAAAAAACTGGAGATCACGAAGCCCGGCTTTGTCAAAGACCAGATGGGCGGGGAGAGGCAGGTCGATTTTGCGGCCGTTCTTCCAGTAGCACGGTTTTACCCGCTCGTCCGCCGGATCGACGTAATACCCGGCAATATACAGGTCATTGCCCTGCTTTTGCAGGCCGTAGCAGCCGGTTTCCCGCGCCGATCCGAGTTCCAGGCGGTGCATGTTGCTCTGTTCCCAATAAACCGCTACGTAGCGACGGGCCTGCAGGTCGAGCAGTTGGCCGGTGGTGTAAAGAACGACTGAATCTTTTTCGGTAAGGGGCGTGACGCGGTCGGTGGTCTGGCAACTGGCCATCAACAGGCCCGCCAGCCAGACCACCGTTCCAGCCAGGATTCCGTAGTGAGGAAACTTATTCATCCAGTATCTGTTGTTTTTGGAAGATGACTCGCGGATAGTCAAAAGGGTTGGAACGGTTTTTCAGGAATATTCTCTTTACTTCGCACTCGCATTGGACGTGACCAACCACCACCGGAGTCCAGCGTACACCACCATGAAATTCGACGATTATTATATTGCCCCCGAAATCAAGCGGAATCTGGAAGGGTTGGGTTTCAAAAAACCGACCGACATTCAGTTTAAATCGATACCGCCGATTCTGAAGGGCGAAGATGTGCTGGCGATTGCCCAAACCGGCACCGGAAAAACGGCAGCTTTCGCCATTCCGGTCGTCAGTATGTTGCATGAACGGAAAAAGCAGAAACGGGCGGAGGGTATCAAGTGTCTGGTGATGGTGCCAACCCGCGAGCTGGCGTTGCAGATCGCCGGGGTGTTCGAGCAGATTTCCCGGCACATGAACCTGAAAGTGTTTTGTGTTTTTGGTGGGGTGGAGCAGGGCCCGCAGATTGCGCAACTGGAAGCGGGCATCGACATTCTGATTGCGACACCGGGCCGGATGTTCGATCTGGTGAGTCAGGGCTACATCCGCTTGCAGCGGGTCGAAATCCTGATTCTGGACGAAGCCGATCACATGCTCGATCTGGGCTTTATCAAAGACATCCAGGATCTGATGAAATTCCTGCCCCGCAAGCGGCAAACGCTGTTTTTTTCGGCGACGATCAACGAGAAAATCAAGAAGTTAGCGTATTCGCTGGTGCACAATGCCATCCGGATCCAGATTTCGCCCAAAGATCCGGTGGCCAAAAACATCGACCATTCCGTGGCTTTTGTCGGGATGGACGACAAGCGGTTTTTTCTGGAACGACTGATTCAGGAGCATCCTGATAGCAAAATCCTGGTATTTGTCCGGACCAAAGTGCGCGCCGAGCGGGTGTTGAAAGCCCTGGAACGCGTTGGAATCAAGAGCGAAACCATTCACGGTGACAAGGAACAGAAAGACCGCCTGCAGGTGATGAATCAGTTCCGGAGTGGAGTGGTTAAGGTGCTGATTGCCACTGACATCAGCGCGCGCGGTATCGACATCGCCAACGTGGATTACGTCGTCAATTACGATTTGCCCGAGCAGCCCGAAAACTACGTTCACCGCGTGGGCCGGACGGGTCGGGGAACCCAGAAAGGCCAGGCGTTCTCGTTTTGCAGCCCCGAAGAAAAACCGATTCTCGACGAAATCGAAACGTTTCTGGACAAACCCATCCGCGTCGCCCAGATCGACCAGATCGACTACCAGGAAACCGTCGATGCCAGCAAAGGCGCGCAGTTTGACCTGAAAGCCTTAATGAAGGAAGCGGAGGAACTGCAGTTGGGTCGGAAGAAACGGAAAAAGAAGAAATAGGGAAGGGGGCCACTTCTTTATTTGTCCGCCAGAAACTGCCGGATAAACCCGTCAAAATCCTGATCTACGGAAAAGCCAAGCTGAAGCGCCCGGCGGTTGTCGACGGCGGTTGGCCAACTGCTGACAATGGCGTGAATGGCGGAATCGGGCCGGAACTCGACCCGGTTTACGGTTTCCCGATCCGTGTGCCGCTCCAGGGAGTTGAGCATTTCCCCAATGGTAACCGAAATACCGGGCAGGTTGACCGTCCGCCAGTCGCCGAAGGCCGTGCTTTCCAAAGTAGCCGCATGCAGCATGTTGCGAATGCTGGTGTCCGGGCTGGACACCAGCACAGTCAGATCCGGCGAAACCGGGCAAATGGCGGTTTCGCCGTGAATGGGTTCCCGAATGATGCTGCTGACAAACGAAGAAGCCGCCTGATTGGGTCGGCCGGGCCGGACACAAATGGTGGGCAACCGCAGAACCCTTCCATCGACAAAATTTTTCCGGCTGTAGTCATTGACCAGCAACTCCACGATGGCTTTCTGAATGCCGTACGAGGAACGGGGTGTAATGACGGTCCGTTCATCGACCACCGCCGGGAGTTCTCCACCGTAGACGGCAAAACCGCTGGCAAACACAAACCGGATGCCCGGATGCTGGTGACGGCAAGCTTCCAGCAGGTGCCGGGAACTGTCGAGATTCACGCTCCAGCCCAGATCAAACTCCTTTTCGGCCTGACTGCTCACCACCGCTGCGAGGTGAAACAGAAGCCCGGTTCTGGACGACACGATGCTTTTGGCCGCGCCTTCTGCCGACAGATCAATCTGCTGGCAACGAACCCGATCGTCGTTTCCCGGATTCGTTGGTAGAATCAGATCGACCAGAAGCAATTCCTCAAAAGCCAGCGAACTGTTCAGGAGTGCTTTGGCCAGCCGCTGACCCAGAAAACCGGCACCGCCGGTAATGATGATTTGCATGGGTTGAAAAAATTGGACAGGCGTAAATAAGCAAACAAGTTCGCATAAAAAAACTATATTTATCCTTGAAGAAAACATAAAAGAGTATAAAGATTCGTCACCATGACATTGGAAGAGGAGATAGCGCTTGTCCGGTTCGGGCAGGGAGTTCTTTCGCATGACGAACTGCTGGCGCATTTCAGTCAACTGGAGCAGGGCCTGAAAATGAAGCGGATCTTTGAGCTTTATCATCTGATTGACCCAACAAAACTGGTTGATGCTGATATTGAGCAAGCCCTCGTTGCCAGTGCTTTGGGGGCAGACTACCAATCTTGCGTTGTGTTGCGTGGCAATCGGTTATCACGTGTGCGATTAAATATCCCCGGAAGTGCTATCGAAAAAGACTATATTTTACTCTTAAACCTATTCAAAATAGTGTATCAACGTCGCCTGGTGTCGATGAAGGAGGGAAAATCAAAGGAGTGGCGGTATCGGGATTTATCAGATGATGAGACCGTAATGGCTCTGTTGTCGGGACATCGTAAGCTCGTAGATGAGGTCTATAACAACTCCAGCTTTCGGAGTGAATTTGCCAGCCTTGCCAAATTGTGGAAAGCCCATAACGCCGTCAGTAAAGCCCGAGACCAGGAGTCCGCGCCAGCAAGAAAAAGCCAGATGGGTTTTCTAAGTTATGATGAGGTAATGACAGAAAGCGTAGAATCTATAAAGTTTTTGGAAGAAATGAACAAATATTCGCGCATAATGGCCATTCTGAATCACGCTCTGAAAAAAGCACTTTCGATTCAGTATGGTTTAGGTTCTTCCCAAGCCGATCGGTTAATCAAAGACGTCATGGAACGGCATTCGTAAAACCGCCTTTTCAAAACCGTTTTCCGTCGCTGTGTAGTTTGTTGCGGACAATCAGCGGTAGTTCGGTAATGGATTCGATCTCTTCAAGCGGAATGTGGCGGCTGTAATGCGTGACCGCTCCCGTGAAATCATACGGGATAATCGAGAAAAAGCGTCGTTTGCCTTCTAAATAGCTGTAAAAAAGGATCGGACGGGCCTCCGTAGGCAGTGGATCATAGAGTTTGGCGGGCTTAACAGGTGGCTGATCGCCTTTAAGCTGAATGGCAACGTAATGGCTGGAGGAATCCAGATGAAGCGCCCGAAATTCGTCAAGTGTCATGGTTGGATGGAGAATTTAAACTCAAAATAGTAAAATGAATATTAAATGTAAAATGATGAATGCTGAATGTAAAAGTGCGGGCACTGCATAGTTTTACAGTCAGCATTCATCATTTAATATTCAAGAGAAATTAATTCCCCTCCGTCAGCCGGTTATACTTTTTCAAAACCGCTTTCAACCGGTCGTGGGGCAGGCCGTAGTTCCGGTGCCAGTTCTATTCAGGTCTTCATTTTATGGAAACCATTAAAACCGTTCTGTCGGTCAGGAATCATCTCTTGTACGGAATGTGTTGGCGCAAAAAGCGGGAGCAAACCGTCGCTTGCTCCCGTTCCGCAGGCAGTAGTCCGGTTCTTACTCGACCACAACCTTTTTGGTGATTAGCGTCGTTTCGCCCTGCACCGAAATCAGGTAGTTGCCCGGCGCCAGTTGCCCCACCGGGAACGCATACGCCGTCGTCGAAACCGTCACCGGTCGTTGCCGAAGGATGCGCCCCTGCAAATCGGTCAGCTTCAACTCGACAGCCTCATTCGTCCGAAAACCGCTCAACGACACCATCAGGGTTGTTTGTTGCCGGTCGACCGGATTTGGATACACCTGCACCACCGGTTTGCCATCGGGTTCCGCCGTGGCCAGCCGGGCCGACGAAGCCGCTGAAAGCTGAAGATTGTCCACGTAGAAAACCGAGTTGGTCGCTCCACCCGTGTCCTGAAAATAGAGGTCTTTCAGGGTGGCCGGACTGCCCAGATTCGTGAGGGGAATGGTCACCAGCGTCCAGGCGTTGGCCGTTGGCCGAACCGTGTAGCCCTGCGAACTGCTATTGAGCGTCACCTTGAACTGCTGCCCGCCCGTGGGGCCGCCGTGTACCCAGAACTGAAGCTGGGCATACGAAGCCAGCGGAACGGCGGGTTCGGGATGGAGGTATAAACCGCCCCAGCCCCCCGTATACTGCAACGCCAGCGATTTGCTGCCAGCTTTTACCGGGGTGCCGTTGGCGTAATTCCGCGAAATGCTCCACGACCAGTCGAGCCAGCCGGTTTTCAGGGCGTCGTCATAAATCAGCAAACCGCCCGGTGCGGGGTCCGGCGGTGGGGGCGTCGTGTTGCCGGACGAAACCAGGTGCAACTGATCGATGTAAACCGCAGCCTGAGCGGAATTCGTAACGTCCTGAATGAAAATATCCCGCAAAGTCGCCGGGTTTCCGAAGGCAGAGAAAGGCACCGTGACCAGGGTCCATTGGTTTGCTTTGGGCGTAAATTCATACGATCCGCTGCTGTTGATCACCACTTGCATCCGCTGCCCGGCATTGGGGCCACCGTGTACCCAAAACTTTAGACTCGGGTACGTACTCAACGAAACTGCGGTTTCGGCATGGAGATACAAGGCTCCCCAGCCCGCCGTGTTCTGGAGAGAAAGCGATTTGGTTCCGCTGTAAACCGGCGAGGCCGCGTTGTAATTCCGGGTCATGCTCCAAGACCAGTCGACCCAGCCGGTTTTGAGCGCATCGTCATAAATCAGGAGTGAAGCCGGTTCCGGACCCGGATTGGTTCCCGTTACAGACACCACGGTCGTCGTCGTTGCCTGGCAGCCATTGCTTCCAACGGTCAGTGTATACGTTCCAGCGGCTGTGGTCGTGACGTTTGCGATGGACGGGTTTTGAAGGGTGCTGACAAACGCATTCGGCCCTTTCCAGCTATAACTCGCTCCGTTACCTGCCCCGGCGGCTGTCAGATTCAGTGTCTGACCAGCCACAACGGGGGTGTTGCTCGAAGCCGTCGCCGGGGGGAGGGCGTTGATTGTGACGGTGGTTGTCACCGTTTGCGCCGTTCCACCGGAAGGCGTTACGGTCAGCGAGTACGTCCCGGAAGCGGCTGTACCGGCATTGGGGAGGGTCGGATTTGCCACCGTCGCGGTAAAACCGTTCGGGCCGTTCCAGAGGAAAGTGGCTCCCGTCGGGGCGTTGGCCACGGCCAGACTGAGGGTTTGGCCGCTGCAAACCGGGCTGTTGCTCGACGCTGAAATCACCGGTGGGGGCGTTGTTCCGCCCGGATTGGTAAAATACGCCACCAGAAATGTGTACCCCGCCTGGTTGTATATGGCTGGTTCCGTGATTTCCCACGAGGGTTCCGGGTAGCTGGTGTTCCAGTTGCGGTATGCCTTCATGGCCGGTTGGTTTTTCGGAGGAGCCGACGAACCGCCGTAGTACACGTTGGGGCCACCCACCAGAAAACCGGGTGCCGGTCCGAATTGCGACGACGCCCCGTCGTAGCGCGCCGAACCATCTCGGAACCAACTGTGGTAAAACTCATCGACGCTGTTTTCAGCCCCGGCATTCGCGCCCCGGCTGCCCATGTTGCTGAGATAGGTCCAGGAGAGCGGGTTGCGTCCGTGGAAATAATGCAGATACTCTTCTGCAATTTCCTGGTAGAGCGCATTTTTAGCCGGATTAACGTTCAGATCGACCGCCAGTAGGGGAAGAATCGCCCACAGCGCCTTTTGCAAATTGGAGCCCCAGGAATAGTGGCCGGTCCACATGAAACCCAGGTAGGGGTCGCTTTTCTGCGTGTGGTACGATTCAAGGGGCCAGTCCATCGTACTTTTGAACTTGTCCCTGATCGCCGTGACAACGGCGGGCGTCGCGCCGGAAGCCTTGGCGTAGACGTAGTAGGCCCGGTTGAGTTCCCAGCACAGCGACGCATCCAGATTGCCGTTCGAGAACGGATGAAAACCGTTTTCACTCGTGCCGTTTACGTCGTTGTAATGGGCATCGAAATACGATTTGTATTTGGCGGTTCCGGTGGTGGCAAACAACTCGGCCGCTGCCGCAACCCGCCGGCGTTTGTCGTCGTTGGCGTTGGAACCCGCATCGGCAGCCGCCGTTGAAGCGCCGTCGGTTCCCGAAGCGGGCAGCATCGTCGGGTTGGCTTCCAGGTAGGTCCAGGCTTTTTCCGAAGCCGCGCGCAGGGTGTTGACATAGCCCGGATACTGACCGCCGTAATTCCCGTACAGCCGGGCGGCATGGGCGGTGATGGCGGCAAAAGTGGCTGTCGACCAGGTGGTTATGGCCGTGTAATACCGGGGTTGAACGTCCGTCGCCGGATCGTCAGAACCGTTGTCGTAGCTTGTCACCGTCACCCGGCTGTGAACCCCGCCGTTGTCGGCCTGCATCCGCAGCATCCAGTCCAGCTCCCACTTCAGCTCGTCCAGCAGGTCCGGAACGCCGTTGCCCGACTCCGGAATGTTGGTGTTGTCGGGAAAAGCCGCAGGCCGGAGTTCATAACCGACCATGAGGTTCCACATCGTGCTGCTCAGAAACGGGATGTACTTGTTGTAGTCCCCGGCATCATACCAGCCACCGGTCACGTTCCGCTGCGTTCCGGCCTGGGCCGAGGTGGTGTACAAGAGAGCGTTGGCATCCTGCGTGTGGGCCGGGCCGTGGGTCCAGTTGCCGCCGTGCTGTGCCGGGATGGCCGTGCCGGATCGCTGGTAGTAAAACGTCCGGGTCGATGCCTTCAGAGCGGCCGCGTAGATGTCATCGCGCACCTCAAATTCGTACGAACGCAGGTTGTTCGCCGGGTCGTAAACGTAATACCGACCGGGCGTGGTCAGGCTCGAAAAATCGCCGTGCCACGCTTTGTCGCCCGAGTCGGTGTGGAGATTGCCGTTGTTCCAGATGGTTAAGTTTCCTGTCAAAACCGTCGAATTGTCAGACGAGCGACGAATCTGGAACTGACTGCCCGGCGTGTAGGGCGAGCCGTTGTTCTGGCCATTGACTGGGTTGGCAAACACGACGATTTTCTTCGCCGACGGTCGCCATCCGAATTGGTCGACGATGATCTGTTTGCTGATGGACTGGGCTCCGGCCACCGAAATGGCCAGCCATCCGGCAAAAAACCAGTGCAGTGAATACAGGAATCCGGTTCGAAAACGCTGATTTAGTTTCCTCATGCTTTTGTTGTTTGGTGAATAAAAAGATTGAATCTGTAAAGTAGATTCCAAAACAACCATCACTCTAGAGGAAGCACGCTGAAGTGCACAATTCAGGCTTTCAATTGTCTATTTTACCGGCTCAGATCACGGGCGTGATTTTCTGATTGCCGGACAGGAATAGTGTATTGAAGAGAGTTCTATCGCAGAGTTAAGCGGAGTAAATCAGAGTTCAGCAGAGTTTTTTTTCTCTGATAAACTCTGATTTACTCCGCTTAACTCTGCGATAGAATTTCTCTTAATCCACCGGCTTCACATTATCGTCCGACACCCGGTCGATCAGCTTGTTGTACGGATCGATACCGGCTTTGGCGGGTTTGCCTTTCACCACGAATTCCAGTTTATGAACCCCCGGCGCTAACCACTGCTTTTTCAGATAGAGCGGCACTTTTTCCGTCATGCCCTTCTTGTTTTTCGCATCAGCCGCAAAAATTCCGATCTCGATCAGGTCTTTGGCCTTGCCTACCCCGGTTTCCTTTCCCGCCTTGTCGTAGTACAGCTTTTTGGTCTGCACGGTCATCGTCACTTTGTACTGATCGTTTTTCAGCGGCTCGGCTTTGGCTTCCGTGATGCGGTTTTCGTAAAGAGAGATTTTTTCGAAATTGTCGGTCAGGAAGTAGTGCAGGGAGTCGGGCGTGGCGGCTTTGATGTAGCTATACCAGTCGCGGCTGGTGGTGAAAGGCGCTTTTTGCTGGAAGGCATCTTTCTCCACATAGTCCCGGAAGGCGCGGTTGAGCCGTTCTTCGCCGATGTAATCCTGCAAGGCAAACAGCACCACCGAGCCTTTGTCGTACCAGACGTAGGCGCGCGTATCGTTGTCGAGCAGCGTTTCTTCAAACTTGTCTTCCGATGACCGCCCGCGCAAATACCGGTCGAGGCTGTATTTCAGACGCGACTGCATGATGTTGTCGCCGTAGGTCTTTTTCAGCACCATCAACGAGGCATATTCCGCCATCGACTCCGAAATCTGGTTGGCGCCCCGCGTGTTGCTCGGCATCACCTGATGTCCCCACCACTGGTGCGCCACTTCGTGCGCGGTCACGTAATAGGCATAGTCGGTTTTGTCGGGATCGCGGAAGTCGCCCACCCAGCCGAAACTCTCGGCATAGGGTACGGTATTCGGAAACGACTGCGCAAAACTGGCGTAGCGCGGAAACTCCATAATCCGCATTTGCCGGAACTGGTACGGGCTGAAATACTGGTTGTAATAATCCATCGATGCCTTCACCGAATTCACATACCGGTCGATGTTGCGGCCATGCGCCGGGTGGTGATACACTTCGATGTTGACGGTTTTTCCATCCGGCCCTTTCCAGACATCGCGTTTGACGGCGTAACGGGCCGAACTGACGTTCATGAAATAGGCCATGGGCGCATCCATTTTGTACTGGTAATACTTGCGTCCGTTGGCCGACCATTCTTTTTGCAGATACCCCGGCATGATCGCAATCTGGTCGGGCGCGGTGCTAACGGTGCCTTCAAACGTAATCCAGTCGCCGTCCTGCGTAAACAGAAAATTGCTGCGGCCCCAGGTGTCGGTGTAGGGCGGCTGCTGGTATTGCTTGATGGGCAAACCGAATTTTTTGCGGTATTTGTCGCTGGTCAGCTCTCCGTTGGGGGTATAGCCAAAAGTTGGAAAAATGCCCGTATCGAAAAACGTGCCGTTGTAGACCAGTTCCCGGTTTAAACCGCTGTTGGTGAATCCTTTGGGTTGGGCCGTGATTGTGATCTCCATGCGGGCTGTATCGCCGGGCTGGAGCGTTCGGGGCAGTTGATAGATGTAATACCGGAAAACCGTGTCTTTCAGCAGGATTTTCGGGTCTTTGCCGTCGATCAACAGCGTTTTGGTTTTCGGATGATTGTATTCCGGTGAACTGAACAGCAGGTGCAGCGAATCGAGCGGGCGGACGGTTTTGTTGACGATCGTGAAAATACCGTTGGCCGTTACGCGTCGTTCTTCCGGCACGAGGTCGATTTTTACTTTTAAATCCGTGATTTTCGGGTGCGCGACCCGTTCGTAGCGGCTGTATTTTTTCTCGTATTCGGCCTGCAATTCCCGGGTTTCGTCGGCGGTCTGGTACTTGTTCAGAACACTGACGTTGTAGTAAATCCAGATGCCCGAACCCACAAAAATGAGCAGACTAACGACCAGGGCCGTCAGCGGCAAGCGGGTGAATCGCAGTTTGGCCAATCGCCAGCGGGTTTTCAGGTCGCCTTCCGAACCCCGGTTCCAGAACAAATTGCCGACGATCAACAGCGCAAAACCAAACGCCAGCCAATAGAGATTAAACCAGAGCAGCGGTTTCAGAAAATGCCCGAAACCGTTCATGTCCGAAATCCGGTAGCCGGGCGTGTAACTGTAGAAAAACAGGTTGTAGTCCAGTTCCGCAAAATTCCGCAGCGCGATCAGCACCACCCAGATTCCGATCGTGATGATGTGGCCCGTAAACTTGCTGTTGACCATAATGTGGACGAAAAAAGCCAGCATCAGCAGTTGCAGGTATTCGGGAAACTCGATCAGGTAGAGATCGGTAAAGTACTGGTTGAAGTCATACTGGAAATACCCTTTGACGGTTTGGTTCAATACACCACTGACAATCACCAGATTGACCAGCAGAAAACAGATGCCGGCCAGGGCCAGAAACTTCGATCCGTAGGTCACCCAGTTCGGGACGGGCAGCGCGTCGGCAATGTTGTCGAACCGAACGGCTTTGTCGCGGTGAACGCTCTCGCCGGTGTAGAAAATAATGAGAATAAAGACAAACAGAATGTAATCGAAGTCCTTTACCTCAATCATGTAATAGGTCGTTGGCAGCGAGCGCGTTCCCATAATCTGGTCGGCAAACCAGCCATCCAGAAACAGAAACAACACGCCCCCCATCAGAATGACCAGAAAATAAACGTCTTTGATGATGTTGCCGAATTCCAATTTCGTCAACCGGAACAGGTGGGTGAGATACGCCTTGGTGGAATAGATTTTCTCGGCCACGGGCAGCGTAGCGAGCGGTTTTACTTTTTCCGTAATCCCGTCGGCTTTCGATTTCTTACCCAGTTTGATGGCCAGAAACCGCTGAAAATCAAACCGAAAAACCGTATACAGCAGCGTCACCAAACCAATTCCGCCCCACAACAACCGGTTCAGCAGCACATTGCCTTCCAGCCCGGCGTGGAGTTCGTTCTGCTCGGCGGGTGTCCAGTATTTGGTCGCGTTCGTGAACGTATTAAGCGCAAACGGATCGAGCAGATCGACGATGTCCTTGTTTTCCAGATCCGACGCCAGCGTAATGCCCAGCAAATACCCGATGAACAGCAGCAGACTCCCGGCATAGGTCACAAATACGTTGCGAGTCAGCGCCACCAGACTAAAAAACAGACTTCCCGTGAAAAAGACCGTCGGAATTACGAAAACCAGCATCGGCTGCACGTAATCCCACAGCCGGATCGGGCCGTAGCGTTCCACGTTGTCGGCCAGGTTAAATACCGGCCCCAGCAATGATCCCAGCACAATACCGATGCAGGCACAGCTCATGATGGCAATCAGGATGAGAAACGAACCCAGATACCGCCCCAGCAGGTAGCCGCGTTCGCTGATGGGGTAGGAGAAGAAGTAGGAGCGGGTGTTGTGTTCGATGTCGCGGTAAACCGGCACGCCCATCACCGCCGAACTCATCATGGTGGCGAAAACACTCATGAGAATCAGCAGGTACGAAATGGCGTAAGGCGAGTTGACGTTCGCTTTTTCGGAAGCCGGGCCGTTGCCGTAAATCAGGATCAGGAAGGCGTATAAAAACAGGAGCAGGCCGTATAAATACGTGGCCGGACGCTTCAGCCGATAAGTTAGTTCAAAAGTAAAGATGTTCCAAAACATAAAGAGTTAGGAATTAAGAGTTAAGAATTAAGAGTTAGGAGTGAAGAGTTATGAGTTAAGACGGGGCTGCTTTTGCGTTGGCTAACGCGTTGTACTTTAATTTTTTAACTCTTAACTCATCACTCTTAACTCATCACTCCCAACTCCTGGTGGCTGGTGATTTTGGAGAAGTAGACGTCTTCCAGGTCGGCTTCGACGGGTTCAAAACCGAGTTGCGGACTGTCGCTGTAAATGTGAATCTGGGTTCTTCCGCCCTTGAGTTGCGTCGAAATGACCTGGTGATTGGCCTTGTAATTGTCCAGTTCGGGTTTTTCGATGATTTTGCGCCAGATTTTTCCCTGAATGGCGGCCACGAGGTCAGCGGGGTGCCCCTGGGCGATGACGTTGCCGAGGCTGATGATGGCCATGTCGGAGCAGAGGTTGGTGACGTCTTCCACGATGTGGGTGGAGAGAATGACGACGGTATTTTCACCGATTTCCGACAGCAGGTTGTGGAAACGGTTGCGCTCGGCGGGGTCCAGACCGGCGGTGGGTTCATCGACAATAATCAGGCTGGGGTTGCCAATCAGGGCCTGGGCAATGCCAAACCGCTGTTTCATCCCGCCCGAAAACGTGCCTAAATTTTTCTTTTTGACGTGCGCCAGATTCACTTTTTCGAGCAGCGCATCGACGATCAGTTTGCGTTCCCGGCTGTTGCTGATGCCCTTCAGGCTGGCAATGTGGTCGAGCATGGTTTCGGCCGACACTTTCGGATACACGCCAAATTCCTGCGGCAGATACCCCAGCACCCGCCGGATGCTGTCTTTCTGGCGAATCACATCGATGGTACCCAGGGGGGTGTCTTCCAGCAGAATCTGGCCGCTGTCGGCTTCCTGCAAAGTGGCGATGGTGCGCATCAGCGAAGACTTGCCCGCGCCATTCGGCCCCAACAGCCCAAACATGCCCTGCGGGATGGTCAAGGTGACATCGTGCAGGGCTTTGACCCCATTTGAATAGGTCTTATTCAAATCCTGAATCGTAAGTTTCATTCCGGAAAAATTTTAGGTTATGTCGTTGAAAACCGGGTCGGTGGATAGGCTTTTCGAGTAGGCAGTAAGTATATCAAATATTCGGCATTTTTCTGCCTGGGGTACCAAATCTTTCTACGCACTTTTTTGGTGAAATTACGTGTTTTGAGGCTTCAATAACCGAAATGATAGAAGTTTAAAAATGAACCAATTTATGATGATTTTATAATTATTCTGACAAAATAGGTTTGATTTTTAAGTAACAAGTAGGAATAATTATAAAAAGAATATAAATCTACTTTCATTCGGAAATCATTTTGGAAATTTTGATTATTTTTGAAATAACGAAATTGGATTTGGCTTTATTCGGAAATAATAAAATCTCATCGTAGTTTAGTACAAAAACTTACCAACTCTACGAAATCATGGATCACCCCATCACCCGCAGGAATTTGTTACGCACCGGTGCGCTGCTTACCGCCGGATTATCCCTGAGCCGGACCGCACTGGGTCGGGAGGTATGGAACCCGGTTGCTGCCAATGCCCTGCATGAACAAACCCTCATCAATGAGTTTGCTCAACTGGGCCGGGAAATGCCGAAACTGAAGGCCCGCATTGCGTTCAACGAAAACCCGCACGGGATTTCCTCAATAGCCAAAGAAGCCATTCTGAAGGCCGTCGAAACCAGCAACCGGTATGCCATGTTCGAAGGTCAGGAATTGAAACAACTGATTGCCGCACGCGAAGGGGTTAAACCCGAAAATATCATGCTCTCGGCCGGGTCGTCGGAATTGTTGACGGCAATGGCGGTTTATTTTACCGGCAGCGCGGCCAAAGGCGCGGGCGGAACCATCCTGACCAGCCAGTTTACCTATGACGATTTTCTGGGATGCGCCAAGAAGTTCGGTGCCAAAATCGAAGCCGTTCCGCTGACAAAAGAATACCGCTACGACCTGGCGACTATGAAGGCTAAAATCACGCCGGATACGAAGCTGGTCTACATTTGCAATCCCAACAATCCGACCGGCACGGTGGTTCCGGCGGCCGAACTGGTGGCTTTCTGCAAGGAGGTTTCGCCGAAACTTCCGGTCTTCATCGACGAAGCCTACATCGACTTTCTGAAACCCGAAGACCGCCCGGCCCTGCCGAAGCTCGTAGCCGAGGGGCACAACGTATTCCTGACCCGGACGTTCTCCAAAATCCACGGTTTTGCCGGTTTGCGGTTGGGCTACGCCATCGGTCCCGAAAAATTCCTGACCGAACTTCAGAACTATTCCCGGGGCGAATGGAACCCGAGCGTTACTACCCTGAAAGCCGGCATTGCCAGCTACCAGGACCTGGAATGGCAGAACTTCTGCCGCACTGAAAATGACAAAGCCCGCGAATTGCTCTATAAAGGCCTGAAAGAGAAGGGCTACGAGTACGTTCCCTCGTACGCCAACTTCGTGTTGTTCCCGATTCGGATGAAAACCAAAACCTTCGAAAAGGAGATGTTTGGCAACGGCATTCTGACCTCAACCCGCGAACACAACGCCCAGCCCTACTGCCGCGTCAGCATCGGCACGGTCGACGAAATGGGGATGTTTATGGATGTCTTTAAGAAAATTGCCTGATAGAGTTAAGAGTTAAAAGTTAAAAATTAAAAGTAGGCCGCCCTGCGCGGTTGGCTGACGCGTTTGACTGCCGGTCAGTTTTTTTAACTCTTAACTTTTAATTCTTAACTTTTAACTGATTCAGAATGACCCGACGTAATTTTATTGAATCAACCGGAGCTACGTATGCCACCTTGCTGGCCTGGGGACTGCTGAAACCGGCCCCCGCCGAAGCGTTTGATTTACCGGCCAATGGCCTGAAAGACGGAAAAGCCCGCAAAGTGGTAATTCTGGGCGCGGGTTTGGCCGGTATGACCGCAGCCTACGAACTCGGCAAACTGGGCTACGACTGCACGGTGCTCGAAGCCCGCAGCCGCTCCGGTGGCCGGGTCTGGACGGTGCGCGGAGGAACGAAGGAAACAGAAATTGGCGGAGCTGAACAGGTTTGCAAGTTCGTTGACGGTCAGTACTTTAACGGCGGAGCAGCCCGGATTCCCCACAATCATCAACTGACGTTGCAGTATTGCCGTGAACTGGGTGTGCCGCTTGAGATTTTCAATGGCTCCAACGAGTCGGCCTGGCTCTACAACGAGGGCGGAACGGGCGCGCTGGCCAACAAACGGATGCGCATCCGGGAATACCACAGTGACCTGCGGGGCTACACGAGTGAGTTGCTGGCGAAAGCCCTGGATCAATCGTCGCTCGACCAGCAGTTGACCAAAGAAGACGTTGAAAAGCTGATCGACTTTCTGAAAAATGAAGGGGATTTGAATACCGGCAAGCTCTACAAAGGCACCAATCGCCGGGGCTACAAAACGATGCCCGGTGCGGGGTCTATGCCCGGTGATCTCGAAGACCCGTATGGCCTGACGGAATACCTGCGTTCGGGCTACATGCAACCGGTTTTTTACAACAACGGCGACTACACGTTCGAACAGCATTCGACGCTGTTGCAACCCGTGGGCGGTATGGATGCCATTCCGAAGGCATTGGAAAAAAAGCTGGCCGGAAAAATCCAGTTCAACGCGCCGGTGAAAGAGTTGCGAAAAACGGAAAATGGCGTTCGGGTGGTTTATCAGAAAGATGGCAAACCCACCGAGTTAACGGCGGAATTCTGCGTCTGTACGCTGCCGCTGCCCATTCTGAAAAAGATTGAGTCCGATCTGTCACCGATGGTCAAACGGTCGGCGGATTTTATTCCCTACATGAAAACCGGCAAAATCGGCCTGCAATTCAAACGGCGGTTTTGGGAGGAAGACGATGCGATCTACGGCGGAATTTCCCGTACCAACATGGATATCAACCAGATCTGGTATCCATCGTTCGGTCTGATGGGCAAGAAAGGCGTCTTGATCGGGTATTATAATTTCTATACCCGGGCGGGTGCCGTGGGGGATATGCCGCTGGCCGCCCGCGAAAAAATGGCGCTGGAGCAGGGTTATAAACTTCATCCGCAATACCCGCAGGAGTTTGAAAACTCGTTTTCCCTGGCGTGGCAGAAAATCCCGTACAACGAAGGTGGCTGGGCGTTGTATGACGATGCTGTCCGGCAAAAATACTATCCGTCGCTGCTCGAACCGGATGGAAACATCTACTTTGCCGGAGAACACACCACGTATCTGACGGCCTGGATGGCGGGAGCGTTCACCTCCGCCCGACGCGTGGTCGATTCGCTGCACGCCCGCGTTGGTGAGTACACGAAGAAATAATTTGATGCCCCTAAATCCCCTGAAGGACGGTCGGCCGCTGCATCCGAAGAATTCCGCGTCCAAGTCTCCTTCAGGGAATTTAGGGGCATGGATGTAAGACCGGGTTACCTGAGAAAATAAGAAATATCGAATATTAAATCTCGACTATTGAATAACGATCTACCATGAAAACTAACCTACTCCGTACAGGTCTGCTTGTCTGTTGTGTGATTATCGCGCAACTGGTTTCTTCTCACGTTTGGGCGCAAACTGCTTCCATGTCGCTGGATCAACTGAAAGCCGTTAAAGCCATTAAAATTGGTAATCTGGAAAAAGATACCTATTTCAAATCCGGTGATTTCATTCTGGATCGCTACGAAGAACGCCCCGCCTACGTCTTCAATTACAGCGACGGGATTCCCCGGAAAATCTATCTGTACAAAGTTTTCACGGCTGCGGATACCAAGGAACTCGGTTTGCTGGCGATCTATGAAAATGGAAAAACCAAAGAAACCAAGCCGTTCGTGATTCCCGGTGCCAGCGCCGACCGCAAGGCCTGGGATGCCTACATCGACGATCTGAAGTATGTGGGCGAAAAAGAAGCCGGACTGATGTCGGCACTCGGTTTTGTGCTTTCCCGCGAAATGGCCCTGCTGATGGGTGGTGGCGGTGCGAAGGAAGAAGGCGGTGACAAGAAAAAGGAAGAATACAATTTCTGCTTCCCCGCCGACGCCGTGGTGACCCTGGCCGACCGCCAGACAAAAGTTATTCAGGACGTGAAAGCCGGTGATGAAGTGCTGGCTTACGACGCCAAAACCCGCCTGCTGGTTCCGTCAAGGGTGCAGGAAGTGACCATCCACGCAAAACCCAATCTGTCCATCGCCGGGGTTTGGATGACGCCGGTTCAGGATCTTTCGGCCAGCAACACGGCTGCATTGACCAAGCCGGTTTTGCTGGAAGCCACTGCCAACCACCCTGTTCAAACTGCAACCGGTACGAAAAAACTGGGTGACCTGCGCAACGGCGATGTGCTGTACCGCTTCGATGGTGCTACCCAAACCGTGTCGGCCTGGAAAGTGGCCGCCGTTCAGCATACGGTTCGCACGGTTGACAAAGTCTACAACCTGACGACGGACAAAGGAAGCTACCTCATCAATGACGTCGTGGTTCTGGATAAATAAAGGTCAGGGTCGTTTGGCCAGAAAGCGCGAAAGCTGACTACGCTACTTCGATGACAACCTTGCCCCTGGCCCGTCCGCTTTCCACGTAATCCAGGGCTTCATTGGCCTCATTAAACGGAAATACCTTGTCCATCACCGGGCGTATGATCTGATCATCGATCAGCCTGGTGATTTTGGCGAGCTGGTTTCCATCGGCTCGCATAAACAGGAATGAATAGGTCACGCCGAGGGCTTTTGCTTTGCGTTTGGTGGTGTAACTCAGAAAGAACATCACCATGTTCAGTAGCCAGTTCAGGCCGATTTCTCTGGCAAATTCAGGATCGGGCGGGCCGGCGATGGAAATGAGTTTGCCGCCGGGCCGCAGCACCCGCAGTGATTTCTCCAGTGTGGCGGCATCCTGGCTGTTGAGCACCAAATCATACTGGCTGAGGATGCTTTCGAAATCCTGGGTTTTGTAGTCGATTATTACATCGGCCCCCAGGCTCTTTACGAGTTCAAGGTTGGCTGCGCTGGTGGTGGTGGCTACGGTTGCGCCCAGGTGTTTGGCCAGTTGGATCGCAAAAGTGCCCACTCCGCCCGAACCGGCCTGAATGAACACCTTTTGACCTTTTTTGAGGTTGCCTTTTTCAACCAGGGCCTGCCAGGCCGTCAAGCCCACCAGCGGAATCGACGCAGCCTCTTCCATCGACAGTGAGGTGGGCATAATGGCGACGTCGGCTTCGTCAATGGCGATGAATTCGGCAAACGTACCAATGCGGTAATCGGCGGGGCGGGCGTAGATTTTGTCACCAACCTTGATTTTTTTCACCTTCACACCCACTTCGACAACCACACCTGCCACGTCATGGCCCATGATGAGTGGTAATTTGTAGGGGAGCATGGCTTTGAACTCACCCGCTTTGATTTTGGAATCCAGCAAATTGACGCCGGCGGCATGGATTTTAACCAGTACGTCATTTTCCCGCAGTTTCGGCTCCGGCATCTCACCGAAACGCATGGGTTCTTTTTTGTTATATCGATCAATGAAAAAAGCTTTCATGCTGTAGTAGGTTTTAGTTTTGAAATGAGACGGTTTCTGGTTTACAGTTAGTTCTGATTCGTTTTAGACTTTTTGGTCTATTTCGTGGCAAATTTTTTTAGGAAGCATACCGCTCCAGTTCTGCTTTCAACCTTTTGATAAGACCGATCATCGGCTGAGCGGTATTCATTGCCCTGCACATGACAACCCCGCCTTCGACAGCGGCAACCATATGGAAAGCATAACCAACCGGATCAAGTTTAGTCGAAAATTCCCCATTCTCAATACCCTGTTTCAGGACAGCAACCGCCAACTCCTGCCCCCTGGTGATAACATTTGCAACCTTGTTTTTAATAATCGGGTGCGTATCATCCGATTCTACGGCCATGTTGAAAATGGGGCAACCCCCACGGATGTACGTATTGAGGGGATCGCTGTACAAGTCAAGAAAAGCGAAGATTTTGGCCTTGGCGGTATCAGCCTGCCCAATCGTAGCCAAAATTTTTTCCGTCATTTTTGAGAGCAGCAGGTCAATGACCTGAACTGAAAGGTCTTCCTTGTTCTCAAAATGGCCATACAAACACCCTTTGGCTACTTTGGTGGCTGCAAGCACGTCGTCAATGTGAACACCGGCGACCCCTCGTTCATTGAACAGTGGCGCTGCGGTTTCCAGAATAAATTGCTTGGTTCGTTCCGCTTTCGTAAGCATGATGCAAAAATAGACTTTTTGGTCTATTTTTGCATCATGCTGGTGTTGATTGATTTATTTACCATCATTACATCCCCCAAACCGTCATTCCGCCATCTACCGCAATCGTCTGGCCGGTGATGTAACCCGCTGCGGGCAGGCACAGAAAGGCGACGGTGGCGGCTACTTCTTCTACTTTTCCGATGCGCCCCATCGGCGTCCGTTTCAGAATGCCTGCCAGTTTTTCGGGATTGTCCAGCACCGGTGCCGCCAGGGGCGTGTAGATGTACCAAGGCGCGACCACATTGGTTCGAATGCCGTCCGTGGCCCACTCGACGGCCAGGTTTTTCGCCAGTTGGTGCAGTGCCGCTTTGGTCATGCCGTAAATGGAACCACTGCTGGTGTGCGTTAGTCCCGATACCGACGAAACAAACACAATGCTGCCTTTTCCCGACGACTTCAACAGCGGATAAACTGCCTTACAGAGTTCGTAGCCCGCCCGCAGGTTGGTGTTCAATAGAAGATCGAATTCGTCTGTTGAATACTCTGTAGTGGGTTTTCGAATGTTCGTGCCGGCATTGTTGATCAAAATATCCAGACGGCCCCAGCGGTTTTGGACGGTTTCGGCCACGTGCTGCACCGCCCCCGGCTGGCTGATGTCGGCGGCCATGCCATCGACTGAAAAACCGCTTTGCCGGTATTCAGCCAGTTTTTGCTGCAATACATCATTGTCGCGGGCCACGATAAACACCTCCGCGCCCAGTTCCAGCAGTTGATTTACAATCGCTTCACCAATGCCTTTGGTGCCACCGGTCACCAGGGCGCGGGAGCCGGTAAGTTTCCAGAAAGAATTCATATTGCGTGTTTGATTACAGGTTGGTAGTCGTCCCTCTCCGTTTGCAAGAAAAGGAACCTTCGCCGGTTTTCCAGAGATGGGAAGATTTCTTTTCCAGGGTTTATTGGAATGGATTGAGAATCATCAATGCAAAATGATAAACGCTAAATGTAAAAGTGACTGATTGCGGAATACATTTGCATTTGGCGTTTATCATTTTGCATTTATGATTGATTCCCTTCCATGAAAAACTACTCGACCCTTGCTCTGTTTGTCCTCGTCAGCCTTTCCGGTTTGGGCCTGGTGTTGCGCCCGGCCCATCAGACGCCCGAATCGCCCAATATACTCTGGATCACCTGCGAGGATATGTCGCCCCACCTCGGCGCGTTCGGCGAACGGGTGGTGAAAACGCCCAATCTCGATCGGTTGGCGGCCGAAGGAGTCCGGTATTCGCGCGTCTATTCCACCGCCGGGGTGTGTGCGCCCAGCCGGTCGGCTCTCATCACGGGCATGTACCAGACCTCGATCGGAACACAGCACATGCGAACGCTCCAGGCCGATCCATTTCCCCACAAATCGTCGCCGGTCAAATCGTATTCCGCCGTGCTGCCCGAGGAGGTGCGTTGCTTCCCCGAGTATTTGCGGAAAGCGGGGTATTATACCACAAACAATGAAAAGCTGGATTACCAGTTTGTGCCGCCCGTGACGGTTTGGGATGAGAGCAGCCGGAAAGCCCACTGGCGAAACCGCCCGGTCGATAAACCTTTCTTTTCAATTTTCAATCTGGTGATCACGCACGAGTCGCAGATCTGGGCGCGGGACAAGGAAACGCTGCTGGTTCGGCCGGAAGACGTAACCGTACCGGTCTATTATCCCGATACCAAAACCGTTCGGCACGACATCGCCCGGCATTTGTCCAACGTCATGCGCATGGATTCCATCGTGGGAACGATCCTGCAGCAGCTTAAGGAGGACGGACTCTACGATAACACCATCATCTTCTTTTATTCCGACCACGGCGACGGTCTGCCTTTCGTGAAACGGGAGGTGTATGACCGGGGACTGCGCGTGCCGATGATTGTCCGGATTCCGGAAAAATTTCGCGTAAAGGGTTCCAAACCGGCCGGAAGCACCGATGACCAGCTCATTAGCTTTGTCGATCTGGCACCAACGGTTCTTTCCCTGGCGAATATTTCTCTACCGGACTACTTGCAGGGACAGGCGTTTTTAGGACCGAAAAAAGCCGCAACACCCCGGAAATACATTTTTGCGGGTCGCGATCGCATGGATACCGAACTCGACCGGGTGCGGGCCGTGGGCGATGGCCGGTACAAGTACTACCGCAACTTCATGCCCGAAAAACCGCATTACCAGAACATCAACTACCGGCTGGGCATTCCGATGATGAAGGAATTGCTGCAGTTGCAGGAGGAAGGGAAACTGAATGCGACGCAGCAACTGTGGTTTCGGAAAACGAAACCGGAGGAAGAATTGTGCGATACCCGGACTGATCCGAACGAGTTTACCAATCTGGCCGCCCAGCCCGCCCACCAGGCCAAACTGCGGGAGTTGCGTGCACAGATGGATGCCTGGCAGAAAAAGGTGGGCGACAAAGGGGCCATGTCTGAAGCGGAAATGCTGAAACAAATGTGGAACGGAAATTCTGAACCGTCCAAAACCGCTGATCCTGAGCTGGTGAAGTCGGGAAATACCGTCGCCTTTCACTGCGCCACGCCGGGGGCTTCAATCGGGTATGTGCTGAAACGGGGTGCTGACCAGCCCAACGTCTGGCAGGTTTATGCCGGAAAACCGATCCCTGTTCAACCGGGCGACTCGCTGCGGGTGGTGGCCCACCGGATTGGCTATTTGCCGAGCCGGGAAGTGAAATTATAAACGGGCGGTCTATTCCGACGTGATTTTAATCACGGATCGAGTGTTGCGATTTTCATGAAGTGACCGGTTTTTTTTATGCCCCGTCAGGGGCCCAACAGCGCGGTTCATTGATGAAAACCCGATTGGATTTTTCCCGTGGGCCATCGCTGAAACCGGGGCAAAACGATTTGAAAATATATTTTGCACAATCTTGAGTATTAGTTGAATTTTATCACCTATTAACCACCAGTCGTATCCTTCGACCGCGTACGTGCTCTGACTGCCTATTCTGAATCCGGTAAATCGTAAGGACCATGCTGAAACCCGATATCCATGACAAACGTCAAAATGCCTGGGAGAAAACCGACGAAACGCTGCTGTGGCAGCAATTCCGGGAAGGGCCGCAGGAGGCTTTTCAGGCGTTGGTGCAGCATTTTTACCGGGAACTCCACTTTTACGGTGGCCGGTTTACCCGTGACTCCGACTTGCTGAAAGACTGTATGCAGGATCTGTTTCTGGATTTGTGGACCTACCGGGCCAAAATCGTGCAAACGCAATACATCCGGCCGTATCTCTACAAATCGCTCCGGCGTAAAATCCACCGGGAAATGATGCGCCATGCGTCGGTCACCGGCGATGACGGTTTTGTGTTCGACGACCTCAGTTCGGAAGAAATTACGGCGGAACAGGCTTTGATCCGGACGGAATTGTCGGACTACCAGACGGCCCGGCTGAACGCCTTGCTGGAACAACTTTCGGATCGCCAGCGGGAAGCGATTCACCTGAAATTTTACGGCGAGCTGTCGAACGAGGAGATTGCCGATATTCTGGCCGTGAACAAGCAGTCGGTTGCGAACCTACTTCACCGGGGTTTGCGCCGACTGCGGGAAAGCTGGCCCTCGCTGCTGTCGTTGATCGGATATTGGTTGCTGGAGTCTGGACATAAATAAACCGGACGCCCTGAGTATGACGCGCCAAAGCCTTCCTATTAACGACCGAAGCCCTTCCACAACACCACGATGAAAGCGTATCAACACTATACCGTCGAAGATTTCCTGCTGGATGCCCGGTTTCTGGCCTGGGTAAAACACGGCCAGCCCGAAGCCCGGCGGTTCTGGGAACAGTGGCAACGGGACAACCCGCAGCAGCGCGCGACGCTGCTGCTGGCGAAAGACATGGCCGAAGCGCTGAAAAACCGCCCGCATACCCTGGCTCCCGAACAGGAACAGCTGGAGGTGGAGCGCATCGTCAAGCTAGCCCGTTATTCCCCGGAACAGTCGCGCTGGCAGACGGTTCAACGGTCATTGAGCACCCGGTTTTGGCAGACAGCGGCTGCGGTCGTCCTGCTGGTGGGGATAGGTTGGGGGGTGTTTCAGTGGCAGGACAAGATAACGCCCGAGTCAGAAACCGTAGCCTTTACCGATTTGGAAAAACCGTCGGATGCGCAGTGGATCAACCAGGTCAATGGCACGTCGCAACCCGTCCGACTGACGCTGCCTGATGGCAGCCGGATGACCTTGATGCCCAACAGCGAAGCGCGGTACCCCCGCACGTTCGACGCCGGTCAGCGCGAAATCCAACTGAAAGGGGAGGCCACGTTTGCCGTGGTTCACGAAGGAAAACGACCGTTTCTGGTCTACAGCGGCCCGCTGGTAACCCGCGTACTGGGAACCCGGTTTCGGGTACAGGCCCGAACGGGTGACAAACAGATGAAAGTGTCGGTGCTGTCGGGCAAGGTGTCGGTGATGGACCGGCGCGACTGGATGGCGTCCCGGCGACCGGACAAACGAGAAGTGCCGGGTGTTGTATTGACTGCCAATCAACAGGTTACGTACGATGCCAGCCAGAATCATTACCAGAAAGAACTCGTCACACAACCTGCCTTAATAGCTCCTGCGGAAAACCGGGAAAGTTTTAGTTTTGAGGATACTCACGCATCCGAAGTGTTTGAGCGACTGAAAAAAGCCTACGGTGTCGAAATTATCTATGATCCTACGGTTCTTCGGAACTGCACCCTGACGGCGTCGATGGCGGGCGTACCGCTCCACGATCAACTCCGGCTGCTGTGTGCTTCCATCGGTGCCTCCTACGAGGTGGTCGATGCCCGGATCATTGTTTCCAGCCGGGGCTGTCCGTAAATCTTCCAAAAAAAAGCCCGCTATGGTGCGAACATAGCGGGTGGAATTGACCGATCCGGCGGCACTTTCGGGCCACCGCGGACCGGTGTAGCTACTCCTTTGCCCGGAATAACTAAACCACCTCCAATTTATGTACAAGTTTACAAACCACGAAACGATTCGGATGCTTATGCGACTTTCGTTCCTCCAGGTAGTACTGACGGCGTTGCTGATCAACGGCGCGCTGGCCGCCCGGGCGCAGGAATTGCTCGACCAGCGGGTGAGCGTTCGGCTGGACAATTACACCGTCCGGCAGGCCTTGCTGACGCTCGAAAAAACGGCGCACGTCAAGTTCGTCTACAGCCGTCAGGTAGTTCAGATCGACCGGAAAATCTCGCTGGCCGCAACCGACGAACGGCTGGTGGACGTTCTCGACCGATTGCTGAAACCGCTGCAACTGAGCTATGTCGTCACCGGAAGCCAGATCGCGCTCGTCCGTTCCACGATTCCAGACGGCATGGGGCGTGTTCAGCCCACGCCCAAATTCGAAGAAACGGCCCAAACCGCCGACCGGTCGGTGAGTGGAAAAGTGACCGACGAAAAAGGGGAGGGGTTGCCGGGCGTGAGTGTGGTGGTGAAGAATACGACGCGCGGCACCACCACCGACGGAAACGGCGCGTTTCGGCTGAGTGTTCCCGACGAAACCGCCGTACTGATTTTTTCCTTTGTGGGCTATGTCAATCAGGAAGTTAGCGTCGGGAGCCGGACGGTTTTCGACATCCGGCTTGCTCCCGATCAGAAGGCGCTGGACGAGGTGGTGGTGGTGGGGTACGGGACTGTCAAAAAGAGTGATTTAACGGGTTCACTGTCACAGGTCAAATCCAAAGACATCAACTCGTACCCGGCCACCAACGTGTTGCAGGCCTTGTCGGGCCGGGCGGCTGGGGTGCAGGTGTTGCAGAATACCGGAGCACCGGGTGGCAGCGTCAGTGTTCGAATTCGGGGCACCAACTCCATTCAGGGGAGCAACGAGCCGCTGTATGTGGTGGACGGTTTTCCGATGTCGGGCAGCAACCCGACGGTGTTGAACAACGCCGATATTGAAAACATCGAGATTTTGAAAGACGCATCGGCCACGGCGATTTACGGGTCGCGGGGGGCGAATGGCGTGGTGTTGATTACGACCAAACGCGGGAAAGCCGGTAAAACCAGCGTCGACGTGGAGACCAGTTATAGCAGCCAGACGCTGCGGAAAAAACTTGATCTGATGAATGCGAAGGAATACGCAACGTTTTACAACGAACAGGCAACCAACGACGGACTGAAACCGTATTTCACGCAGGCCCAGATCGACGCGTTCGGGAACGGGTCTGACTGGCAGGATCTGGTGTTTCAGAAAGCGCCCATGAAAACGGTTGCGCTGAACATCAGTGGCGGCAACGAAAAAACGCAGTTTTCGCTGTCGGGCAGCACGTTTAATCAGGACGGCATCATCCGGGGCAGCGACTACAACCGGTATTCGCTGCGGGCCAACATCAACCACGCCATCAGCCAAAAGCTCAGCGTCAATGTGGCCAGCACCCTCACCCGGATCAAATCCAGTGCCCAGAACAGCCAGGGGAGCAACCGGGGCGGTTCGCTGATTGCGGGGGCGGTTTCGGCCCCGCCGGTTCTGGGTCCCTACAAGGCCGATGGAACCTACGAAATGTTTGGAACCACCTACGCGTTCATCAATACGCAACTGCGTAACCCAATCAACACCCTCAACGAACAAAGTAACGCCACCCGGGGCAACCGGGTCATGACGAATGCCGCCTTTGTGTACAACCCCATACCGGAACTGACGATCAAAATTTCGGGCGGTATTGAAAATTCCGACGATCGAACGGATTCCTATACCACCAACAACTTTTTTGGCTCACAGGGCGGGGCCAGTGTCAGCACCAGCCAGTTTACCAGTTTGTTGAACGAGAACACGATCAGTTACGCCAAAACCATCCGGGAAAAGCACAGCGTTTCGGCGGTGGCCGGATTTACCTACCAGGATTTTGTCAGCACGTCGTTGAGCGGCAGTGGTCAGGGCTACATCAGCAACACCAGCCAAACCTACGATCTGGCTGCGGCCAGTACGCCGGGCATCCCCAACTCAGGCTACTCCAAATCGTCACTTTTGTCCTATCTGGGACGCATCAATTACGCCTTTGACAGCAAATACCTGGCGACGTTCAGCTTTCGGGCGGACGGTTCTTCCAAATACAGCGAAGGCGATAAATGGGGGTATTTCCCGTCCGGGGCGCTAGCCTGGCGGATTTCCAATGAAGATTTTCTGAAAAACAGCCGACTGGTTTCCGACCTGAAACTGCGGGTAAGCTGGGGACTGACGGGTAGCCAGGCGATTGGCGCCTACGCGACCCTGAATCAGCTTGTTTCGGCGAAAACCATCTTTGGGGATGCCCTCTATACGGCCTATGCGCCCGGCACCAACCTGCCCGGAAACCTGAAATGGGAAACCACCGAGCAAAAGGACATCGGGATCGATTTCGGCGTTTTGGGAAACCGGATTCTGGTGACGGCCGATTATTACATCAAAAACACCCGCGATTTGCTCAATACGGTCCAACTGCCGTCCTCGCTGGGCTTCGTAACCACTATTCAGAACATCGGGGAAGTGCAGAACAAAGGACTTGAACTGGGAATCAACGCCAATGTGCTGACCGGTGCTTTCAAATGGAACGTCAACACCAACGTGGCTTTCAACCGCAACAAGGTCATCAAACTACACGGTGGACAGGATATTCTGGGCGGTTTTGTCGATCTGTCGGCGATTACCGACACGCGGAACATCCTGCGGGAAGGGCAGCCGATGGGTCGTTTCTGGGGCTACCTCGAAGACGGTTACGACGAAAAAGGAAAGATCAAATACCGGGATCTGGACGGCGATAAAGCCATCACGGTACGGGATAAAACCTACATTGGAGACCCGAATCCGAACTTTATCTACGGTTTGAATTCCAACATGTCGTACCGGAATTTCGACCTGACGATCTTTTTGCAGGGCACCCAGGGTAACGACATCTTCAACAGCAGCGCCATCAACAACACGGTCGATTATGGCTACGGCCTGAACATGCCCCGCGAGGTGCTGCGGGATCACTGGACGCCCACCAACACGACGGCCAAATACCCGGTCATCAGCAGCACCACGCGGACCAATGTCTCCGACCGGTTTGTGGAAGACGGTTCATACCTGCGGTTGAAAAACATTGTGCTGGCCTATAACCTGCCGGTTCAGAAGTGGGGTGTCAACTGGATTCGCTCGGCGCAGTTCTACGCCAGCGGCCAGAACCTGCTGACTTTCACCAACTATTCCTGGTGGGACCCGGAAGTGAACTCCAACGGGGGTGCCAACTCCACCGCCCAGGGTTTTGACCAGTACAGTTACCCAACCGCCAAATCGATCACCGTGGGCCTGCGGGCGGGATTTTAATTTTGAATGAGTAAATGATAGAATGAGTGAATAAATAAATCCACAAACTTCTTTTCCCATTCTATCATTCACTCATTCTATCATTCAAAATTAGAAAAACATGAAAAAGATATTCCTTCTCCCCATGCTCTTCCTGATGTCCTGTGAGGATGTTTTGAAGGAGGAGCCGAAAACGCTGGCGGTTGAAACCTTCTACAACACGAAAGTAGAGGTAGAAGCGGCCACCAACGCCATTTACACCCCTTTGCGCAGCAGTTCGACCAACGGTATGGGCGTCTACATCGCCGTACTGGAAGGCCATATCGATTACGCGTATGGCCGGGGCAGTTACGCCGTTCTGAATAATTTCCAGGGGCTCGATAACGTGAACATCAGCCGGGTTTCCGGTGCCTGGGAAGCTTATTACCTCAGTATTCGGAATGCCAATCTGGTGATTAAAAATGCACCCAACGGCAATGCGATCAGCAAAGCCGATGTCACCGGTTTTGTGGCCGAAGCCAAATTCCTGCGGGCGTTCAGCTATTTCCACCTTGTGCGCAATTGGGGCGGTGTTCCGATCCGGACGGAAGCCAACATGACCGAAATCGATGCCAAACGGAATACCGTCGATGAGGTTTATGCCCTGATTCTGGCCGATCTGAAAGAAGCCGAAACCAACCTGCCCGACCAGGTGACGCAACCAGGCCGACCGACCCGGTGGGCCGCGAAAACCATGCTGGCGGATGTCTATTTGCAATTGGCAAAATTTGCCGAAGCCCGTGACAAGGCCGATGAGGTGATCAAGTCGGGGAAATTTTCGCTGATTCCGGTGACCACGTCCGACGACTTTCAGAAGGTATTTGGCCCGGATCTAATTTCCACGCCCGAAGAAATTTTCTACCTGAAATTCTCCCGCCAGCCCGCACAGGGCAACCTCTTTCCAACCTTGACCAATCACCCCGGGACCAAATTTCTGGGCGGTGGCGGTGGCGTTTTTGGTCTGCACGGCGATAACACCAACCCGGTGTACAGAAACTGGGACAACGCGGATTTGCGCAAGGGAATCTGGTATTCCTGGAACATCGGCATCGGTGCTACCTCCTTGCTGAGCAAAAAATTCATCGATCCGAATTCGCTCGAATTTGCCGGTGCCGGGAATGATGTGCCCTGGTATCGGTATGCCGACCTACTCCTGATTTATGCCGAAGCTGCGGGCCGGGCCGGGAGTGCGCCAACGGCGGCCGCAATGGAAGCTCTCAATCAGGTCCACCGCCGGGCGTATGGCAAAAACCCAACCGCAGCTTCTCCGGTCGATTTCAAACTGGAAGACTATCCCACGACGGCGGCTTTCGTGAATCTGGTCGTCAAAGAGCGCGGCTACGAATTTCAGTACGAAGGCAAGCGGTGGCTGGAGTTGAAACGGACCGGAAAAGCGCAGGAGATTATTCTGGCGGCTAAAGGAAAAACCATCGCCGACAAACATTTCCTGTGGCCGATCCCGGTTTCCGAACTGAACTACAACAAGGCAATCGATCCGGTGAAAGACCAGAATCCAGGGTATTGATTTTTAACGACTTAATAGCAAAAGTAATTTGCCCCCAACCCCCTAAAGGGGGCTAAACACTTCCGGATTTAGAAGCCCCCTTTAGGGGGTTGGGGGCAAATTAAATAAATTCTTAACAGCGAAATCCTTATGGAATCCAACGATAATAAACCCGAACTCTCCTCTCTATTTAACCTGAACCGCCGGAAATTCCTGCGGTCTGCGGCTCTGGGCACCACGGCTCTTTCTGGTCTTGGCTTAACAAATGGGGAAGCTGCTGAAGCAAAAGACGCAACCAAATTTTCGGAACCTTCCCGCGATCTGCCCATCAAAGGTGACGTCGATGTGATCGTTTGCGGGGGAGGGCCAGCAGGGATTGCAGCCGCCATCACAGCCGCCCGCGCCGGTGCCCGAACGCAGTTGCTCGAAATCCACGGCTGTCTGGGGGGCGTCTGGACGGCGGGTTTATTGACTTATATCTTCGATTTCAACAAACCGGGTCTGACGAAAGAGATCATCCAAAAACTCGACGAACGCGACGCCCGGCGCAACAAGGTTCCGGATCAGTTTGTCTATGCGCCGGATGATATGAAGGTGCTGCTCGAAGAAATGTGCGCCGAAGCGGGCGTAAAATTCCTGCTGCACACCCGGGTGGCGGCCGCTTACAAAGACAAAAACCAGGTGACGACCGTCATCACCGAATCGAAATCGGGGCGGCAGGCCTGGAAGGCGAAAGTGTTTATCGATGCCACCGGCGACGGTGATCTGGGCGCTCAGGCCGGCAACAGCTGGGAAATCGGCAAGGGCGGTGATACCTGTCCGTGCCAGCCGTTGACCCTCAATACGTTGGCGGTTGTGAAAGATGCCGCTGCGCTGAAACCGTACATTTCGTTTTACCAGGACGACAACGGCAAAGCCAACATGGACTGGCACGTGAAAGCGACGAAGGAATTTATGAAAGAGATCAACCGCGCCGGTATTACGCCTTCCTACGGGATGCCTACGCTGTTCCTCATTCGCGATAATCTGGTGATGGTGATGGTTAATCACGAATACAACATCAAGGCGTTCGATGCCGATGAAATTACCGAAGCCACCGTGCGGGCGCGGGCGGAGGTGTACAGCATTGTCCACGGTCTGAACAAACTCGGTGGGCCGTGGGAAGGGATTCAGATTGTGGCAACCCCCGAGCAGATCGGCATTCGGGATGGTCGCCGGATTCACGGTCGGTATACGGTTACCAAAGAGGATCTTGCGATGGGTGCCCGGCACCAGGATGCTGTCGTTCGGCCCACGTTCGGCGTCGATATTCACGCTTCCGACCGCAAAACCAACGAAACGGAAACCATTTCGCGGGGCGGTATTAAAATGATCCCGTATGACATTCCGTTGCGGGCGCTGATTGCCAAAGATGTCGACGGGTTGATGATGGCCGGTCGATGCATCAGCGGTGATTTTACAGCCCACGCCAGCTACCGCGTCACCGGCAATGCCGTGGCAATGGGCGAAGCCGCCGGGGTGGTGGCCGCCCTGGCTGCCAAAAGCAAGCGATTGCCCCATGAGGTGCAATGGAGTGAGGCCGTGGCGGTTTTGACCAAACTCGGGATGCGCGGCTGATGAAAACCGCCCTGCTGTTGTGGTTTTTGCTCCTTTCCAGGGCTTATGCCGACGTTGTTTTGCCCTCGATTCTGGCGTCGGACATGGTGTTACAACAGGAAACCAATGTGGCCCTCTGGGGTTGGGCGAATCCGACCGAAAAAATAACCGTTACTGCTAGTTGGGATAACCGGTCGGTGAGCGTCACCGGTGCTGCCGATGCGACCTGGAAAATTCGCCTGCGAACGCCCAAAAGCGGTGGGCCATATTCCATTACGATTCAGGGGAACAATACGGTTTTGCTGACCAATATTCTGATCGGTGAAGTCTGGCTGTGTTCGGGGCAGTCGAACATGGCGTTGACTGCCGCCGGAGGGGTGAAGGACGCCTGGGCTGAATTGCCGAAGGCCCACAACCCCAACATGCGGTTTTTTAAGATGAACCGTCGGGCGGCCGTTTCGCCCCAGAACGACGTGGGCGGAAACTGGTCGATTTGTGATTCGGTCAGTTTGAAACGATTCAGTGCCGTCGGATACTTTTTCGGGAAGAAACTGCAAGCCGAACTTGGCATTCCGATTGGCCTGATTGATATGTCGTGGGGCGGTTCCAAGATGGATACCTGGCTGCCTGAATCGCTCGTCAATCTGTATCCCGAAACCCGCCATTCGGGCCGGACGATGGTCAAAACGCCCTGGGCACCGAACGTTCCGGGCGTTTTGTTCAACGGCATGGTCGCGCCCATTACGTCGTTCGCCATTGCCGGGGTGATCTGGTACCAGGGCGAGTCGAACCGGCATTATGCGCCGGCCTATTACCAATTGACGCGTCTGCTCGTGGAAAGTTGGCGCGGACGCTGGCAGACCGATTTCCCGTTTTACTTCGTCCAACTGGCTCCGTATCGCTACGGCGGAACGTTTGAAACCGCGTTGATTCGGGAAAAACAGACGAGGGCGATGGCTATTCCGAAAACCGGCATGGTGGTGACGACCGATCTGGTCGATAATCTGGATGATATTCATCCGGCGTATAAAAAAGAAGTCGGGAATCGGCTGGCCAACTGGGCGTTGGCCGACACCTATCATCAAAAGATCGATTCGTACAAAAGTCCGCAATACCGCTCCCTGCGCATCCACGGAAACCGCATCCGGCTGACCTTCGACCACGCGCCCAACGGCCTGATTGCCAGAACCGGGGTGCTGACGGAATTTGAAATCGCCGGGGCCGATCAAGTTTTCAGGAAAGCACGGGCCCGGATTAAACACAACACCGTTGAAGTTTGGGCCGATAGCGTCGAGAATCCCGTCGCCGTCCGGTTTGCGTTTCGGGATGCGCCCGAACCCACGTTATTCAGCGCAGAAGGCTTGCCGGTTATTCCGTTTCGGACGGATGATTGGGATCTGGGGCTGGTTAAAAAGGAATGGTGAATTATAAATGATGAACGCCAAATGTAAAAGTGTCCCCAGCTTGCACTTGCACTTTTACATTTGGCGTTCATCATTTTACATTTTTCATTCCCTTTTCTTTTCTTCCTTTTTTCGCAAAACTTTTTCTAAAAAAATCCCAACCGCCACTACGTATATTCGGCTTTGAATTTGTCTTTATTCCAAAGGGACTAAAAACCCGGGAATCAGAAGTTTAAATCGTCGTGTATGCGGGCTGCTTTTACGCAAGAATCTTCGGAAAACACCGGTCGGAAAGACGGCGGTGAATCGATGGCACACCGGCCCGACGGGTCGGATGGGGCCGAATCGGTGACCACGCTGGATTCCGAATTGTTCATTCGCCGGACGTTCGGAACCGATCCGAAAAAAGGCTGCGAATTGCTTTTTCGGCTGTATTACAAGCCGATGTGTACGCACGCCACCCGGTTTGTGTATTCCCGCGAAATTGCGGAAGATCTGGTGGCCGACATTTTCTACAACTTCTGGAACACGCAGGCATTCAGTCAGGTACAGCATTCGTACCGGGCTTATCTGTTCCGTTCGGTTCGCAATCGCGCCTACAATTACCTGATGAACGAGCTGAAAAAGAGCGATCCGCTGGAGTCGGCCCTGCAGCAGGAATCGGCTTCCTCCGATGCACCCGAACGCATGATGCAATTTGAGGAATTGTACCGGAAGGTGGACGAACTGGTGGGAACCTTGCCTCCGCAATGCCAGAAAGTGTTCATCATGAACCGGTTTGAGGGGAAGAAAAACCGGGAAATCGCCGACGAACTCCACCTATCGATTCGTACCGTGGAAACCCACATCGGAAAAGCCCTGGCAACTTTGCGAACCGGTCTGAAAGACAGTTGGATGTGGATGGCTTTGCTGGCAGGTATGACCGACTGGCCAGCCTGAAATTCCTCTTTTTCGAGCCTCCGACTACGTGTAGATCCCGTCCTTTTTGTCTAGCTAGAAACGGCGTCAAAACAACAACCGCTTCCGACGAGCCAAACCATGAATCCGATGATTACGAAAGAACTGGTGTTCGCGCATTTTGCCGGTAAGACCACCCCCCTGCAGAAGCGGCAGATCGAACAGTGGCTGCACGACGAAATCAACCAGGAATCGTTCTACCGGTGGCTGGTGGAATGGGAACGCCAGGCGCCCCCGTATGTGCCGGAACTGGACCAGGCTCTGGAGCGGTATGTGCAACACATGCAGACTCATCCGTCGGTGGCAACCGTCAGCAGTGTGGAAACGTTGCGGGAAACCGGTCGAAGCTTCCGATTTCCGATCCGCTGGCTGGCTGCCGCAGCGGTGTTGATCGGGCTGGTTTTTGCTGGCTGGCTGGGTCGGAACCGAATTTATTACCAGACTTACCGGACGGATTTTGGGCAAACCCGCTCGCTGACGCTGTCGGATGGCAGCAAGGTGACGCTGAACGCCAATTCGGAATTGCAGGTTCCCCGGTTTGGGTTCGGAGCCGAAACCCGCGAGGTTGTGCTGTTCGGGGAAGCCTTCTTTTCGGTTACGCACCAGGCTGGACATCAGAAGTTTCTGGTGAAAACCCAGGGCGATTTCAACGTAACCGTTCTCGGAACCGAGTTCACCGTTTATTCCCGGACGCGGGGTGGCAAGGTGATGCTTCGCCGGGGAAAAGTGGAACTGAGCTACACCGAAAACCGCCAACGCCGGCAGGTGACGCTGAAACCGGGCGATCTGGCGACATTTAGCCGACAAAATCAACTGCAACTTCAGAGCCAGGTGGAACCCGAAAAATATACGGCTTTTACGGAAAAACGCTTCGTTTTTGAAGACATGTCCCTGCGTGAGTTTGGCGATATGCTCACGGAAAATTACGGCTTGCAGGTCGAAATCAGCAGCGACCAACTAGCCCGGCGCACGCTGGTAGGATCGTTCCGCGCCGACAATGTAGACGATTTGCTCAATACCGTTTCCGAAGTCTTTGGCATCCGGGTTGTCCGGCACGACGACACCGTCCGGTTTGTCGAAGACCACTAACCATTCCTAAACCCTTTTGTTGCCATGAAAAGACCCTTACGAAAAACGCTCTGGGGCGGCTGTCTATTTGCCTTGCTTTCCCTGATGAGCTTCCCAAACCGGGCCCAGACGTTGGCCCGCGCCCAGCAACCCACCGCCCGGCAGGAAAATACCCCGGAAGTCCGCAAACTGCGGGATGTGCTGAAGGATTTGAAAAATCACTACGGCGTGGATATTCTGTTCGAAGGCGGTTTGCTGGAAGGCGTTACCGTTCCGGCGGGGCGGCTGAATTACAACCGGAAGCTGGAGTTTAATCTGGACAAACTGTTGAATGCGACCGGTTTGTATTACAAAAAAGCGCAGAACGGCGCTTACCTGATTCTCGACAAAAAACAGGGTCGCCGGAACGCCGACTCGCCGGAAGTGCTGCAACGCGTGAATGAAACCACGCCCGGTTTTTCCGCACCTTTGACGGCCAGGATTCCGCCGGTTCAGGAGTTGGTGGTGTCCAGCCAGGCGAAAAATGCGAGCGATCAGACGATTGGCGGAACCGTCACCAGCGAAACCGGCGAAGGGCTGCCGGGCGTCAGCATCGTCATCAAAAATACCACGCGGGGAACCACCACCGATGCCGATGGAAAATTTAAACTCAGCATTTCAGACGGTCAGGTGACGCTGATTTTTTCCTTCGTCGGGTATCTGAACCAGGAAGTTGCGGTCGGAAACCGTACGATCATTGACGTCCGGCTGGCTCCCGATACCAAAGCGTTGGGCGAAGTCGTTGTTGTCGGCTACGGTACCCGAACCAAAAGCTCCCTGACCGGGGCCATTGCCTCTGTCAAAGCCGAGGAATTGAAAGCGACGCCGGTGGCTAACCTAGCGCAGGGTCTTCAGGGGCGCGTGAGCGGGCTGGACATGCGGCAAAATTCGGGAACACCCGGCGGCAACATCAGCGTGCGCATCCGGGGGACGAACTCCATCAACGGAACGTCGGAACCGCTGTATGTGATCGACGGGATTCAGATTTCGGCGTCGTCGGGCGTCAATGCGGCCAATCCGCTTTCCCAGATCAATCCGTCGGACATCGAGTCGGTGGAGGTGTTGAAAGATGCAGCAGCCACGGCGATTTACGGGGCCAGAGCGGCCAACGGCGTGGTGTTGATCACGACCAAACGCGGCAAAGACGGCGTGACGAACGTTTCGTACGACGGCTACATCGGTCAGCAGGAAACCACCCGGAAGCTGGGCATCCTGAATGCGACGCAGTTTGCCCAGTTGGAAAACGCCACCTACAGCCCCACCGTCGTGTATCCCAATCCGGATGCGGTGGGGGCAGGAACCAATTACCTGGATTTGATTTTTCGCCAGGCGATGATTCAGAACCACCAGCTCTCGGTGAACACCGGCACGAACAAAACCCAGATTGCGCTCGGCGCAAATTATTTTAGTCAGGAAGGGATCATCAAAAAGACAGATTACGAGCGGTATGCGCTCCGGGCCAACATCGACCACCGGATCAGTGAGCGGGTGAAGGTCGGCACCAGTCTGTATTACACCGCAACGGGCGAAAACCGGGTGAATGCGGGCGGAACGGGGGTGAACGTCACGAGTGCGCGCGAAGGCATTCTGGGCCGGGCCGTGGCGGCTCCGCCAACCTTGCGACCCTACCGGGCCGATGGCAGCGTGTATTCCTTTGCCGATCAGTTCAACGGACGCTACCGGGAAACCGTCAATCCAATGGGCGAGCTGGCGAAGAAGAATTACACCAGCGGCAACCGGTTTCTGGGTAATTTGTACCTTGAAGTGACGCTCCTCAAAGGGCTGACGTACCGCGCCAGCCTCAACGCTGATCTGTCCTCCAGTTTACAGGAACAGTATTCGCCCCGCTCCATTGTCGACTCGATTTCGCTGAACAATCCCAACGCCGTGAACGGATCGGCCATCAACAACAGCAGCTACGCCCGAACCTTGCTGCACGAAAGCATCCTGACCTACAAAACCCAGTTTGGTCAATACCATACGCTCAATGCGACCGTGGTGTACGCGACGCAGTCGGATATTTTGCAGACCAATAACCAGACGGCTTCCGGTTTTGGCAACGACTTCACCGAAAACTGGTCCACCGCGAATGCCACGGTGTATGCGCTGTCGAGCTTCCGGAATAAAAGCAGCCTGAGCTCGTGGCTGGGGCGGGTGGGATATGGTTTTAAAGACCGGTATTTTCTGGATCTGACGGGTCGGGTGGATGGCTCCAGCAAGTTTGGTGCGAACAACAAATACGGTTTTTTTCCGGCGGTGTCGGCGGCCTGGCGGATCATCGAGGAGGAATTTATGAAACCCGTCAAATTCGTCAGTGACCTGAAACTGCGGGCGAGCTACGGCGTGACCGGAAATGCGGGGGCCATCGGGCCATACCAGTCGCTGGCGACGGTGAGCGGACAGGGCTACAACTACAATTTCAACAACATAACCCAAACCGGCATCAACCCGAGCGGGATTGCGAACCCGGATTTGAAATGGGAACAGGCGACGCAACTCGACATTGGTCTGGATGCGTCTTTTCTGAATAACCGGCTGACTGTCGTCGCCGATTATTACCACAAACGAACCGATAACCTGCTCTTCACCAAAGCCTTGCCGATGTCATCGGGTTACACAACCATCACGGGGAATTACGGTTCGATCCAGAACAAGGGGCTGGAATTGGGACTGAGTGGCAAGATTTTGACGGGCGCGGTCAAGTGGGAAGCGTCGGGAAACATCACCTTCAACAAAAACAAGGTGCTGGCGCTGGACGGTATTCAGAACGAAATTGCCCTGTCGAGCTATTCCATTTTGAAAGTCGGGCAACCACTGGGGATCTACCGGACGTATATGTTGGACGGCATTAACCAGACCGGTGAAACCTTCCTCCCCGGCTATGACGCCCGGACGGGCGGTTTTAAAATCAAGGATGTCAATGGCGACGGCAAAATCAGCACCGATGATCAGGTGATTGTCGGGAATGCGCAGCCCAAGTACTTTTTCGGGTTTTCGACGCTGGTGAAATACAAGAATTTTGAACTGAGCGGTTTTCTGCAGGGCGTGCAGGGGAGTCGGCTGTTCAACGGTTTCCGGTTTACGTTCGAAACACCATCCGGGCAGGTCAATTTGCTCGAAGGAACGGCCAACCGCTGGTCGGCGACCAACCCCAACAACGAGTATGTCAAACCGGCGCAGGGCACGAACCTGCCGGTGGGCGATCGCTGGGTGGAAGACAATTCGTACATCCGGGTCAAGAACTTAACGCTGGCCTACAACCTTCCCCGCGTCAAATTCACCAAAGGTATTCGGGCGTATGTGGCTGGAAACAACCTTTTTACGCTGACTAAATACCAGGGCTGGGACCCCGAATCCAATAATTACGGGAGTGCCAATGCGCTGTTTTACGACAACGGTACGTACCCGGCGGCCAAATCGTACGTAGTGGGCCTTCAGTGTACGTTCTGATCCTTAACCACTGACTTTCATGAAACGATCTTTTTCAACATCCATTCTGGTAGCGGTTCTGGCGGCCTTCGGGTTTAGTGCCTGCCAGGAATTAGACGAAACCGTGTATTCGTCGGTCATCACGACCAATTTTTACAAAAGTGCGCAGGACGCCGAAGCGGCTTTGACGGCGGCTTACGGGTCGATCAACGACCTGTTCGACCAGGCTCCCATTGTCTTTGCCGGTGATTTTGCCGGGGATCAGCTCTGGGTAAAACCGGTGGTGGGCCGCAACGTCTTTGCCGTCTACAGCTACGATACCGACTATTCGGGGCCGAAAAGCTTTGGCCGGACGGCCGAAAGCCCCTACGGTTTATGGCAGTTTTGCTACAAGGGCATCGAGAACGCCAATTGGGTAATCGACCGGGTGCCAGCCATCGGGATGGAAACCAACCGCCGGAATGCCATTGTGGGCGAAGCCCTGTTCCTGCGGGCGTTCTATCATTTTACGCTGGCGAAAAACTTCGGGGATGTGGTCATCCGGACCTCACCCAGCCAGAGTGAATCGGACGCGCTGGTAGCGAAAAGTCCGAAAGCTGAGGTCTATAAACAGATTTTCAAGGACCTGGAGGATGCCATTGCCAGACTGCCGTCGTATGCGGCTTCCACGATCAAAGGGCGGGCTTCCAAAGAAGTCGCCATCGGGCTGTATGCCAAAGCGGCTTTGTACGCCGAAGACTGGACAACCGCCAAAACGAAGTCGCTGGAAGTCATTAATTCCGGAAAATATACCTTGATGCCGAATGTCATGGATGTATTTGACGTCGAAAAAGAGGATGCGGCCCGGCAGGAAAATATGTTTGCCTTTGAAGGTGATAACGCCACCCGGGCGCGCGGCACGACGTTGATGGGATTCTGCGGCCCCGCCAACAGCGCCAGCCGGGATTACGGAAACACGACGTTCGGCTCCATTTTTGCCTTTCAGGCGTTTTTCGATTCGTTTAGCCCCACCGACAAACGGCGGCAATTATTGGACACGAGCTTCGTCAGCGTCGCGGGGAAAGTGGTTCCGCAGAAGGAAATTACGCCCTATACCGTGAAAGGCGTGCTGATCAAAAAATACATGGATCGAAACTCGGTTGGCGCAAAAGGACGGAACAACGTACCGATGCTGCGGCTGGCGGATTTGTACCTGATTGCGTCGGAAGCAGAAGCCCGGCAGAACGGCCCGACGGCAACGGCCTACCAATACATCAACGCGATTCGAAACCGGGCAGGGCTGGCCAATCTCCCGACTGGTCTGAGCAAAGACGATTTTATCAAGGCGGTTTTGCAGGAACGGAGCTGGGAGTTTTTCGCCGAAGGCGACCGCTGGTACGACCTGACCCGCACCAATACGTTTCTGACGGTGATTCCGAAAGCGGTTAACGAAGTGTATCCGACCCGCGCCCCCCAGCCGAAACACCGGTATTATCCGATACCGCTGGATGAAATCCGGGCCAACCCCAAACTGGAACAAAACCCGGACTGGAAATGAGGCAATTTCGGCAAAAAACGGTTTTAAGCTTTACGGGATTGATCCTGCTGGTATTCAGTTCGTTTCAGCTAAAAACTGGTACGTTTTCCGAAGTAGAAAACCGACAATTGGAAGCGAACGACAGCTTGAATGTTGAAAAAGCGCACCAGGAAATCTGGCGACGGTTTATCGACGAACATGCCATCCTGATCGATTTTTCGGATTTCAACGGCCACTTTGATCGTCCGACGGCGGCCGAATTTCGGGAGAACAAACCCAACGCGCTGGGCTGGTGGACGCCGACTGAAAACGGTTCGATGTTTAATGGCTTGTATCTGGACGGCATTTGCCAGCGTTGGATGCACCGTCGAAACGAAGCCGACCGGCAAAAGGCGAAGCGACTGGTGCAGGGTCTTTTGTTTCTGGCTTCGGTGGGCGACACCCCCGGTTTTATCGGGCGTGGTGTGGCGACGGACGGCAAAACGCCCCCGGCGATGGGCTCGAACGACCAGACGTCGCCCTGGTTTTACGGCCTCTGGCGCTACCTCGACACCGGACTGCCCGACCCGCCCGAACGGCGGCAGATCATTGCCAAAATGACGGAAGTTGCCAACGCATTACTGGCTAATACCTGGCGGTTGCCGACGATGACGTATTCGCCAGCCCGGTATCGCAACTCGTTTGCCAGCTTCAACTGGGAGGGCGCACCCCGCTTGTTGTTCATTCTGAAAGCGATGCATCAGTTGACCGGTGACGCCAAATGGGACCAACTCTATCAGAAAGCGGCCCGCGAGGTGGGCGGGGAAGCCCAGCGCAGCCGACTCCAGATTTGTGCGGAAGGGATGAAATTCGACGTTCCCAAGCAATTTCGCTGGACGGGCGTATCGAGCACCGTGGATGTGCGGGCGCTGTGGGAAATGGAAAAAGACCCGGAAATGCGAAAGGCATATGAAGACGGTTTGAATGCCAGTGCGCGCAGTGCCGCCAGCGGGATCAGTCTATGGCATCAATTCGATCACAACGATCAGAAAGCCTTTCTGCACGACTGGCGGACGCTGAACCAGTGGTGGAAACCGCAACGCAGCGAACAGGACGCGCTGGACGTTTCCCAAACGGAGTTGAATGAGCTGGTGAAGTTGTCTCCCCGCCGGAATCAGGAGCTGGGCTTCGTCCGCGAACCGCTCTGGATGGCGTGGATTGTGACGATGGCCCCCGACCGGAAGCTGGTGGAGCAGCATCGTTCCGAAATCCGGGGTGCATTGTCTCATTTCCGGCCTGACCGACTCTATTATTCCCAGTTTTTTCCCGCCGAAGCCGTCTGGTTTCGTCTTCAGCATCCGTAAACGGTTTATGATGAAAAAGTGCATCCAGTCTTTTCAAGTGGGTTTTACAACGGTTTTGCCAGTTATCGGCATCTTGCTTTTTCTCCCCGCCTGTGCCCAAAACCGCCCGGTTTCGCCGTCTGATGATTCACTCCGGTACCAGATCGAACGGGCGAGTCAGGAAATTAAAAAGCGGTTTATGAGTTCGCAAACCGGGATTTTGTACGACTACGCGGGTCGGGATGGAAACAATTTTATTCCAACCCCGGAAGAGTGTCAATCGGATCAGCCGAATGGGCTGTCGTGGTGGTCGCCCATCGAAAACGGGGCGTTTTTCAACGGCATTTACCTCGACGGACTGTGCAATCGCTGGAAATTGAGCCGGAAAAAAGAGGATGCTTTGGCAGCTCGTAAAGTGGCCGATGGCCTGGTTTTGCTGGCCACCGTCGGAAACGTTCCCGGTTTCATTGCCCGGGGCATTTCGACCGACGGAAAAAGTCACCACGTCGCTGGTTCCGACGACCAGACCGGGCCGTGGTTCTACGGCATCTGGCGGTATGTCAAAAGCGGTATTCCCGACGCGACCGAACAGAAACGCCTGATCAATCGGATGGAATCGGTGGGAAAGGCCCTGGAAAAAACGAACTGGCAACTACCGTGTGACCGGGCTGGCTACGGTTTTCGCGGAAACCTGACCGACAAAGGCTGCCGGATTTCGGTGCGGCTGGTGTTTATTTACCGGGCGTTGTACGATGTGACGAAAAATAAACACTGGCTGGACGGCTACCACCAGCGGTTGAACGAGATTCCCGAAGGCGATTCGATGAACCGGCTGGAAGTGTGTGCCTTAGGCATTCCGTATGAAACCGTCAACCCGGAAAAAGGCAACAAAACCGAAAACGAATTCTGGATCACCGGGATTTCACAGGCCATGCTGAAGGCGTTGGTCGAACTGGAGGATAACCCGGAACGGCGTGAAAAATTCCGGAAAGGCTTGCTGGCGGGAGCTGAACGGGCGGCTCTGCATGTATCGCGCTACAAAAACTTCGACAACGCCCACGACCTGGCCTTTACCGAAAACTGGCGGGTTTTGAATACGCTGTGGAAACCGCAACCCGACATTGCCACCACGCTCGACGTCGCACTCAGACAAGTTCGGGAGTGGGATAAATTGTCGCCCGCCCGCGGCTATGAAGACAAACACATGCGCGAACCGTTGTTTGCCTGTTGGGTGGTGCTTTTGTCCGGCAATAAGGCGTTAATCGAGCGTTATAAACCGCAATTGAAAAGTGCACTGATGCATTACGATTGGCAACGGCTGTATACGTCCCGGTTTTTTGTGGTCCTCCCGGCGTATTACGAAGCGAAATTGAATCGGCTTTTTTAGGACTTGTGAAATTGATTCGTTGCTTTTTATGAAGAATCGAACCGATTTTGAAAAATTAAAAACTGGTCACGTTTTGAAATATTTGGAGATTTGTTACAATTTTGGTAATAAATCTCCAGCTCGATGTCCTGCCAAGCCCTGACCGATACCGAATTGCTAGACCTGCTCCGCAACGGTGACGAGCAGGCTTTCAGGGAATTGTATGAGCGGTATTGGTATAAAATGTACGTCGTGGCCCACCGCAAACTCCGGCGAAAAGAAGTAGCCGAAGAACTGGCGCAGGAGCTATTTGTGATGCTCTGGCAGAAGCGGGATTCGCTCAAAATTCTGAATTTGCCGGCTTTTCTGGGCATTACGCTCAAAAACCTGATGGTGGATTACATCCGCCGGAACATCCTGGAAGAACATTACCTCGATCAACTCCGGTTGTTTTTCCCAGTCGAAACGTTTACGACCACCGAAACCGTCCAACTGAACGAACTAACGGAAGCCATTCAGAATACGCTGGCGCAACTTCCCGAGAAAACCCGCGAGGTCTTCATCCTTCGGCGGTTTGAACAGCTATCAATCCGCGAAATTGCCCAGCGGCTGGAACTGTCCGAAAAAGCCATCGAGTACCACCTTTCGCGTTCCACGTCCTTCCTCCGGCAGAACCTGCGCGATTTCGTCGCGGTTTGGGTGTTGTTTTTTCTTTACCCCTAAATCCCGAAACGTTGGCCTTGCTACAAAATGGGTCATCCCTACGGGATTGTTTTTGGTTTTTACGGGTGCCGGTTTCTACAAAACGGGTCATCCCTACGGGATTATTGATTTTCTGCGGATGTGGTTGCGCCATCCGTCCCTACAGGATTGTTTTTGGTTTTTTACGGGTGCCGGTTTCTACAAAACGGGTCATCCCTACGGGATGGGGGATGGTTTTTACGGGTGCCGGTTTCTACAAAACGGGTCATCCCTACGGGATTATTGATTTTCTGCGGATGTGGTTGCGCCATCCGTCCCTACGGGATTGTTTTTGGTTTTTTGCGGGTGCCGGTTTCTACAAAACGGGTCATCCCTACGGGATTGTTTTTGGTTTTTACGGGTGCCGGTTTCTACAAAACAGGTCATCCATCCCTACGGGATTATTGATTTTCTGCGGATGCATTTGCTACAAAATGAATCATCCCTACAGGATTTTTCGATTTTGTGTGGATGTGGTTGCGCCATCCGTCCCGTAGGGATGGTTCATTTTGTAGAAACCACCTCTGCATTATAGGGAAATGAGTCCCGTAGGGATGAATCATTTTGTAGGGGTTTTATGGCTACCCCAATCGCTTTTTAAGGGTGTCACAATAAAAAATCTCAAAAAAATCGCTTTTAGCCTTAGGGGTTTTTCGGTGGTATTCGTCTATGCCTTTTGAACGAACCACTCAGCCCGATGGATAGCGCAAAATACCAGGAATTGCTGGCTAAATACCTGAACGGCGACTGCTCCGACGAAGAGCGGGCGCTGATCGACCAGTGGTATGCGTCGCTGGATGCGGAGGTGGACTTGCCGGTCACGGTGGATGAGAAGAAACAACTGCTGGCCCGAAACTGGCAGGATCTGAGCCAGCGGACGCTGAAATCCAAACCGGTCCGTCCACTTCATTTCCGGCCTTACTGGGCAGCCGCTGCAGTTTTGGCGGTATTGATGGGACTCGGCTGGTATTTTCAGATTTGGAAAACGACTAGCGTACCGACACAACCGTTCGAAATTTCGGATGCAAAACCGGCTTTTCTTGAGAAGACCAACACCTCGGCCCTTCCCGAGCGGATTACCCTGAGTGACAAGAGCATAGTAACCCTGGAACCCGGCAGCAAAATCCGATATCCGGCCACGTTCACCGGCCAGAACCGGGAAGTTACTCTGACAGGCGAGGCATTTTTTGAGGTGCAGAAAAACCCGCACCAACCGTTCCTGGTGTATTCAAATGATTTGATTACCAAAGTGTTAGGGACCAGCTTTCGCATCAAAGCCAATGCGGCCAACCGAAACATCACGGTGTCGGTGCGGACGGGGCGCGTGTCGGTGTATTCTCCCACGCTGGCGACGGTGGCCAAAACCAAATCCGACCCCGAAACCATTGGTGTGGTTCTGACGCCGAACCAGCAGGTGACCTACTTGGATCTGGAACACCGGTTGGTGAAAACGCTGGTGGAAAAACCGGTCGTGCTGGTTCAGAAAGCCGAACTCCCCACCTTCACGTTTCAGAACACGCCGATTTCGGTGCTGATGACGGCCATTGAAAAAACGTACGGCGTCGATGTGGTGTACGACGAGGAGGTGATGAGTAACTGCTTCATTACGACTTCCCTGGAACAGGAAGACCTGTACGACAAACTGAACATCATTTGTAAACTGCTGGGAGCCAGCTACAAGGTGATCGACGCCCAGATCGTCATTTCCGGGCCGGGTTGCCAGTAGTGAAAACGTTCAGGGGCAACAGCGAAAGTCAGTGAAAATAACCACAATCGAATAGGCTTAACGATCAATTCTAAACCATAAACTGCTAAACCGTAAACTAGAAACCAAAAAAGAAGGTCGGCGATGGGTCCAAGCATCACCGACCGGATCAAGCCCCAGCCGCCGGATCGTGTTCCGACGCATCTTTTCAGATGTGCAGGGCTTCTTTGTCTTTGCCTAAATCCTCAAACAAAAACATCCAAAGGTATGAAATTACCTCGAATCTCTCACGCATTCGTCCTTACCCTTATGCGTATCACGTTTACCCAACTGATTTGTACGTTTCTGGTCGTGGGGGTGACCTACGCCAAAACCGTCAGCGCGCAGGCGCTGCTGGAACAACCCGTTACGCTGTCGATTGAGAACAAGGAAATTAGCGTCGTTTTATCCCGAATCGAAAAGGTGGCGAAGGTGACGTTTTCGTACATCCCGCAGCAGATTCAGGCCGACCGCCGGGTGTCGCTCAACGTCACCAACCAGCCTTTGTCCACCGTCCTGGATCAGCTTTTCCGAAACGCAGCCGTTAGTTACGAAGTCGTAGGCCGGAAGCAGATTCTGCTCAGCAAACCGCCGGTTTCGCCCGCTATCAGCCCCGGGATTTCACCGAAAAGTACCCAACTCGAAACCGAAAAACCGCTCGACCGGGCGATTACCGGAAAAGTGACCGACGAAAAAGGCGAAGGCCTGCCGGGCGTGAGTGTGGTGGTCAAAAACACGACGCGCGGCACCAGCACCGATGCCGACGGGCGGTTTAAATTGAATGTGCCGGACAATGCAACGACACTGGTTTTCTCGTTCGTAGGCTATTTGAGTCAAGAAGCTGAGATTGGAAACCGCACGGATCTGGCGGTTGATCTGAAAGTCGATACCAAAAGCCTGGAGGAAGTGGTGGTGGTGGGCTACGGAACCGTTAAAAAAAGCGACCTGACCGGTTCGTTATCGCAGGTCAAATCCAAGGAACTGAACGCTTTTCCAAACAGCAATGTGTTGCAGGCATTATCGGGCCGGGCGGCTGGCGTGCAGGTTTTACAGAATACCGGGGCGCCCGGAGCCGGTGTCAGCGTTCGGATCCGGGGCACCAACTCCATTCAGGGCAGCAACGAGCCGTTGTATGTGGTGGATGGTTTTCCAATTTCGGGCAGCAATCCGACGGCCCTCAACAACTCGGATATTGAAAGCATCGAGATTCTGAAAGATGCCTCAGCCACGGCCATTTACGGTTCGCGGGGCGCCAACGGCGTCGTGATCATCACCACCAAACGCGGAAAAACCGGCAAAACCAACGTCGATTTCGAGACCAGTTACACCAACCAGAAGCTGATCAAAAAACTGGATCTGATGAACGCGAAAGAATACGCAACGTTTTACAACGAACAGGCCGTCAACGATAAATTATCCCCTTACTTCACGCAGGCGCAGATCGACGGTTTTGGCGAGGGGTTCGACTGGCAGGATCTGGTTTTCCAGAAAGCACCCATGACCACCTCGGCGCTGAACATCAGCGGGGGCAATGAGAAAACCCAGTTTTCGGTGTCGGGGAGTGTGTTCAATCAGGCCGGTATTGTCAAAGGCAGTGATTACAAACGGTATTCGCTGCGGGCCAATGTGAATCACGAAATCAGTAAGAAGTTCAGTGTCAACCTCTCCAGCACGCTGACCCGCCTGAACACGGGGCGCAAAGACAGTGGGGGAGGGAGCCGGGGGAACTCGATGATTTCGGGGGCGATTTCGGCCCCGCCGACGCTGACACCCTACAAAGATGATGGCACGTATCGCGTGTTGGCCACTTCGTATCCCTTTGTCGCAACGGATTTGATCAATCCGCTGAATTTTATCAACGAACAATCCGACCAGATCAGGGCGAATCTGGCGCTGGTGAATGCGGCTTTGATTTTTCGCCCCATTCCCGATCTGACCATCAAGATTGCGGGCGGTATCGAAAACCGCGATGACCGCACGGATTCGTACCGTACCCGCAATTTTGTGAACTCGGCGGGCGTCGCCAATGTCAGTACAAATCAGATTACCAGCCTGTTGAGCGAAAATACAATCAGCTATACCAAAAGTTTTCAAAAGCACTCGGTGTCGGCCGTTGCCGGGTTTACCTACCAGGATTTTGTCAGTACGTCCCTGTCGGCGGGCGGGAACGGTTTTCTAAGCGACATTTTCGGCACCTATGACCTGAGTGCCTCCATCACGCCGGGCATTCCCAATTCCGGGTATTCCAAGTCGGTTTTGCTCTCGTATTTGGCGCGCGTCAATTACGGTTTCGATGGGAAGTATTTACTGACGGCCAGCTTTCGGCGCGATGGTTCGTCCAAATACAGCGAAGGCAACAAGTGGGGCTTTTTTCCGTCGGCGGCTTTTGCCTGGCGCGTCTCCAACGAGGATTTTCTGAAAGAAAATACATTCATTTCGGACCTGAAATTCCGGGCGAGCTGGGGGTTGACGGGCAGCCAGGCCATTGGCGCGTATGCCACCTTAAACCAGCTTTCGTCGGGCAAAACCGTGTATGACAATGCCTTATACAACACGTTTGCGCCCGGCACGCGCCTGCCCGGCAATCTGAAATGGGAAACCACCGAACAGCAGGACGTCGGAATCGATCTGGGGATTCTAAAAAACCGGGTGACGTTTACGCTCGATTACTACATCAAAAATACCCGCGATTTGCTCAATACCGTCGTTCTGCCGTCGTCGCTGGGCTTTACGAGCACCATTCAGAACGTGGGACAGGTTCAGAATAAAGGCTTCGAACTGGGCGTCGATGCCCGGGTCTTTACCGGCGCTTTCAGGTGGGATCTGAATGCCAACCTCTCCCTGAACCGCAACAAAGTGGTGAAGTTGCAGGGGGGCGAGGACATTCTGGGCGGAACCGTTAGTGTCGTTGCCATCAACGATGTGACGAACATCCTGCGCGAAGGGCAGCCCATCGGGCGGTATTGGGGCTATGTCGAAGAGGGGTATGACGACAAAGGCAAAATCAAGTTCAAGGATCTCGACGGCGACGGGGCCATCAGCATCAAGGATAAAACCTACATCGGCGATCCGAATCCCACGTTTACGTTTGGCGTGAATTCGACCATGAGCTACAAAAATTTCGACCTGACCATCTTCCTGCAAGGCGTTCAGGGCAACGACCTGTTCAACGCCAGTTCGATTGTCAACACGATGGACTACGGTTTTGGTCTCAACATGCCGAAGGAGGTTTTTTACAACCACTGGTCGCCCACCAATCCGAACGCGAAATACCCGATCATCAGCAATTCCAGCCGGACGAGTGTGTCGAACCGGTACATCGAAGACGGTTCCTATTTGCGGCTGAAGACCATCCAACTGGCCTATAACCTGCCGCTGCAAACCTGGGGCGTCAACTGGATTCGGAACGCGCAATTGTATGCCAGCGGACAGAACTTGCTGACACTGACCAACTACTCGTGGTGGGATCCCGAAGTAAACTCCAACGGCGGAGCCAACTCGACCAACCAGGGCTTTGATTTCAACAGTTATCCATCCTCCAAATCCGTCACCATCGGCGTGCGGGTAGGGTTTTAAAATTATTGAGTGATTGAGCGAATGAGTAATTGAGTGAAAAGATCAGCACTATTGTTAGCCTCCAGGCTCGCCCAATTGTTTCACTCAATCACTCAATTACTCAATCGCAATTGAAACTATGAAAAAGATACTCCTTCTCCTCTCGATACCCCTGCTTCTGACGGCCTGCGAAGACGCGCTGGTGGAAGCCCCCAAATCCATTGTGGTCGAAACGTTTTTTAACACGGCCAGCGATGTTGAAACGGCGGTGAATGCCATTTTTTCGCCCCTGCGGAGCACCATGTATTCCAATTACGAAGCGACGCTCGAATGCCAGGCCGACTATGCCTCCGGGCGCGGAAGCTGGGCTCCGTTGCACGAATTTCAGGGCTTCAACGATGCCAACATTTCGCGGGTGTCCGGTTTCTGGAATTCGTTTTACCTCAGCATTCGGAACGCCAATCTGGTGATTAAAAATGCCCCCACCGGCACGGCGATCAGCAAAGCCGATGTGGATAAATTCGTCGCCGAAGCGAAGTTTCTGCGGGCGTTCAATTACTTCCAACTGGTGCGCAACTGGGGCGGTGTTCCGATTCGGACGGAAAGCAACATGACCGATATCAACCTGAAACGCAGTACCGCCGATGAGGTATATGCCTTGATTCTGAGTGATCTAAAAGAGGCTGAAACCAACCTCCCGGAAAAACCGGCTCAGGTGGGCCGACCGACGAAGTGGGCGGCTAAAACGATGCTGGCGGATGTCAATCTGCAACTGGGAAAATTTGCCGAAGCCCGCGACAAGGCCGAGGAAGTCATGAAGTCCAACCTGTTTTCGCTGGTGCCGGTGGCCACCAAAAATGACTTTCAAACCAAGGTGTTTGGGCCGGATCTGGTGTCGACATCGGAGGAGATTTTTTATCTGAAATACATGCGCCAGGTTGGCCAGGGGAATTACATGCTCTGGATCAGCAACCACCCGGATACAAAATTATTCAACTTCGGGGGCGCGTATGTGATTTACGTCGATGTAACCAGTGCCTATTACAAATCCTGGGATGCCGGTGATCTCCGCAAAAGTATGTGGGACCTGATCAACTTCGGGCTGGGGGCCAACACGCTCGTGAGTTCGAAATTTATCGACCAGTCTGCGGTGGGACAAAATGGCGCGGGGAACGATGATCCGGTGTATGGTTTTTCGGACGTGTTGCTGATCTACGCCGAGGCTTCGGCCAAAGCGGGGAACGGCCCAACGGCCGCTGGCATGGAAGCCCTGAATCAGGTGCATCGCCGGGCGTTCGGCAAAGCCCCCGCCGTGGCGTCGACAGTGGATTTCAAACTGGCCGATTACAACGCTGCGACGTTCGTCGATCTGGTTTTAAAAGAGCGGAGTTATGAGTTCCAACTGGAAGGAAAACGCTGGCTGGATCTCAAACGAACCGGAACCGCCAAAGCCGTGATTCTGGCGGCCAAAGGCAAAGTCGTCGCCGACAAACACATGCTGTGGCCCATCCCGGTTTCGGAAATGAATTACAACAAAGCCCTGAACCCGGCGACAGATCAGAATTTGGGGTATTGACAACCGGTTTTCGGTTTTCGGTTTACGGTGGCTGACGCATGCTTGCTGACGCACCAAACAAGACGCGTCAGCAAGCATGCGTCAGCCACCGTAAACCGAAAACTGAAAACCGTAAACTGTATAATTATGGAAAAAATAAAAAGAAGATCGGCTTTAACCTCGCTCGGCGCACTGTCATTCGGGATGGCCGTACCGACCTTATCGAAAGGCGAACGGCTGAGCGAGCCTTACAAACTGGTTCAGCAAACGCTGAAAACCGACATTCTGGTGATCGGGGGCGGAACGGCGGGCGTGGTGGCGGCCATTCAGGCGGCCCGGGCCGGACGCAAAACCATCTTGGTCGAAAACGGCAGTCAGTTGGGTGGCACAACGACCACCGGCGGGGTGAATTATCCGGGAATCTTTTTTGCCTGGGGCAAACAGGTCATCGGCGGCATCGGCTGGGAAATGGTGCAGGAAGCCGTCGCCCTGAATGACGATACCTTGCCGGATTTTTCGATTCCCCACGGCAAAAACCACCCCCGCCATCAGGTGCGGCTAAACGGGCAGTTATATGCGATGTTGATCGAGGAAAAAGCGGTTGCCGCGGGTGTGCAAATCCGGTTTTACGAAACGCCCACCAGCGCAACGTTTCAGAAAGGAAACTGGACCGTTCAAACCGTGGGGAAGGGAACCAGCACACAGATCATCTGCAACCAGTTGATCGATTGCACCGGAAACGCCTACGCGGCTTCGCTGGCCGGTTTTCCGTTGCTGCGGGAATCCGTCACGCAACCCGGAACGCTGATGTTCCGGCTGGAAGGCTATGATTTTAAATCGCTGGATTTAAAGCTGATCAAGGGCCGGTATGAGGAAGCGATCCAGAAAGGCGAGCTTGTCAAAACCGACTTCCGGAACAACATTGTGGGCCTGTTGAAAAGCGCCGGGGACAACATCCAGCACGTGATGGGCGCCGATTCCACAACCTCCGAAACCCATACTGTGGCGAATTTGAAAGGGCGGTCGTCGCTGTTAACGACGCTGCGGTTTCTGCGAACGCTGCCCGGTTGTGAAAAAATCCGGCTGGCGGATGTGCAGAACGAAACCGCCGTGCGGGAAACCTACCGCATCGACGGCCATTACAAAATTACGCACGAAGATTACGTCACCGGGAAAGTATTCGATGATGCGGTTTCGTATTCGTATTATCCCATCGACGTCCACGACGAAAACGGCGTCATTCCCGATCATTTGAAAGAAGGCGTGGTGCCGACGGTGCCGCTGCGGGCGCTGGTGCCGAAAAACAGCCGGAATTTTCTGGTGGCCGGGCGGATGGTGAGCAGCGACCGGCTGGCAAATTCGGCGCTTCGGGTGCAGGCATCCTGCATGGGCATGGGCCAGGCCGCCGGAGCCGCTGCGGTTTTGGCTAATATACAGAACAAAACGCCCCTGGAGGTGTCGATGAAAGACCTTCGGAAACTGATTGAAGAACACGGCGGAATCGTGCCGGTTTCGGCTCAAAAAGGTTGATTTTTTTGGTATGCGAAGTTGGCTCAGCATTGGTTTACTCAACGCGGTTATCCTAACAATTGTCTTGCTTTCAGCCTATCGGAAGCAGGACAAAATTCGCTATTTCCAGTCGCAAACGATTCAGCTAAAACCGGATACAATTCAGGCGTTTGTGAGTCAGTTTAAAGACGATGCGGGCAACGATACCTTGTTTCAGATTCGCTCGAAAGAAGGCTATCCGGTTTCGTATTTCCGGAAAATTAAAACGAGTGTCTGCTTCGATAACAAATGCCGGTTGCTGGACATTGTGCTCTACTGGAACGTCACGGGGCGGTATCTGGGATATGAATTGCCGGAAGGGGAATTTCTGAGCAAGACGGAACACGAACCGTTCAAACCCGCCGAATACGCCCGGTTGAACGACCTGCTGGCCGATCCGTTTTCGCCACTGGCCAACTTTTCGTACGAAGAACTGGTGCCTAAAGCCGATCTGGCGGCTTCGGGACTGGATGCGGTTTCGTCGGCAACCTCGAAAAATGTGCTGGATTACGTGGTCGAAGGAGCCGTGTATACGACCTACAAAATGTGGCATTTTGTGTATGGTGCCGCGCAAAAGGAAGTGATCAAATTGACGGAAAAACGGTTGTCGCCCGGTTTTCTGTTGAAGGTGCTGGAAAGCTCGGATTCCGGCGATAAAATCTGGGCACTGAACCACCTTCGCGGGCAGGTCGAGTTGACGCCCGCGCTGCGAACGACCGTCCTGAGTTTCATTGATAACAACCGGTTTAATCTCGCCGAACGCGCCATCAATGCCTTGAGTCCCGCCGAACTGAAATCGGATTCGTTGCAGTATTTGCTGTTTGAAAAATACCCCAAAGTGAATTACAGCCTGAAAAACCTGATCGTTACCAAACTGAAAGAAGCCCCCCATCTCCATAGTTCGGTCAAAACCGCATTGGCCAATGCCCTGAAGTTGGCCAATGGTGAATTGCTGACCAATATTCTGGATTTGTTCAAACAACACCGGGTGTCGGATCGGGAAACCGGTCGAATCATTGCGGGCCTGCTGCAAAGTGACAATAATTTCCTGGCTCAAAAAGCGTTTATCTACCTGAAAAGTGCGAATATTGACGATCAACGCGTGACGGAGCAACTGAATGCCTACAAAACGAAGCACCATTTATAGTCGAAACAACGCATGAAAGGACTGGTATGGCTGATCGTGCTGGTTCCGTTTTGGGGCAAATCGCCTGATTTTCAGCGGTCGGCGGAGGTTCCATTGGTTAGTCTGGAAGGCGAAGCGCAGGGCACAACCTACCACATCAAATACCGCGATGAACGCCAACGGAATTTTAAAAAACCGGTCGATTCCCTGCTCACCGAAATCGATCTTTGTCTCTCCACCTACCGCCCCGATTCGGAGATTTCGCAGTTCAACCAATCCGAGTCGCACCGGTTTCAGCGGCCTTATTTTTATCCGGTTCTTAAAAAATCCGACGACGTGTATCGGATTACCCACGGTGCCTTCGATCCGACCGTAAAACCGCTGGTGGAAGCCTACGAGCAAGGAAAAAAGTCCCGCGAACCCTGGCTGCCCAATACGGATTCACTGCTGGGATACGTTGGTTTTCAGTATATTTCGTATGATACGGTTTCCGTAAAAAAGCTCAAAAAGAACATTCGACTGGATTTCAACGCGCTGGCCCAAGGCTACACCGTCGATGTGCTGGCGGTTTTTCTGGAGTCAAACGGCATCGATCAGTATATGGTGGAAGTGGGCGGGGAGGTTCGCTGCCGGGGGGAACGTAGCACCGGGCAATGGTGGAACGTCGGGATCGAAAGCCCGGTGAGGCCGGGTGGGCTTCAGTCGTCGGTTCGGATGGCGAACCGGGCGATGGCGACGTCTGGCAATTACCGCAACTTTTACCGCCAAACTGGCGAAACGTATGGCCACATCATCAACCCCAAAACCGGCTTTTCCAAACCCGACGCGCTGCTGAGTGCCACGGTTTTTGCCAACGATGCCATGACTGCCGACGCCTTTGCCACGGCTTTTCTGGTGATGGGCCTGGCCGAAACCCGGCAGTTTCTGGCCCAACACCGCGAACTGGATGCCTATCTCATTTACAAAGACGATGCGGGAAATCTGAAAACCGTTGCGACGGACGGGATCAGGGAGTTTATCAAGTAATAGTTGGGTTTTATTGCTACATTTACACGTTTTATTCCAACCCTCACAAACCTTACGGGGCGTTTATGAACTCAACTCGTTATTCTTCTTTTTTCCGGTTGTCACGGCGGGCTTTGGCCTGGTCTACCGCCGGGCTGATCGTCGGGGGCGTCCTGGTCGGTGCCTGGCAAAACGACAACCTCAATCAGGCTTCTACGGAATACCTTAATCGTTTATTTGCCGGACTTTCCGACGACGACAAGCGCGATCCGAAATACGCGGTAGGCAGTTTGAATGTGGCACCGGGTCTGGAAGCCAAGCTCTTTGCCGCCGAACCGATGCTGACGAATCCGACCAACATCGACGTCGATGCCCGGGGCCGTGTCTGGGTGTGCGAAGCGTATAATTACCGTGCCAACATCAGCGGAAACCCCACCCGCCCCGAAGGCGACCGGATTCTGATTCTGGAAGATACCAACGGCGACGGACAGGCCGATGTCACCAAAACGTTTTATCAAGGGCCGGAACTGGTTTCCCCACTGGGCGTCTGGGTGCAGGGCAACAAGGTCATTGTGTCGGATAGCCCGAATGTGTTTGTATTTACGGACGAAAACGGCGACGATAAAGCCGATAAAAAAGAATTGCTGTTTACCGGACTGAGTGGTGCCGATCACGACCACGGAATGCACTCCTTCGTTTTCGGACCCGATGGCAAGTGGTATTTCAATTTCGGGAACGAAGGCAAGCAAATCCGCGACAAAGACGGCAAAGCCATTTTTGACCGTACGACCGGCAAGGAAATCGATACCAAAAACTACCGCCAGGGCATGGTTTTCCGGTGCAACCCGGATGGCAGTGAGATGGAAGTGCTGGGGCAGAACTTCCGGAACAACTTTGAAGTCGCGCTGGATTCCTACGGAACCATGTGGCAGTCGGACAACGATGATGACGGCAACAAGGGCGTTCGGATCAATTACGTGATGGAGTATGGCAATTACGGCTATACTGACGAAATGACCGGCGCGGGCTGGCGCGTGAACCGCACCAACCTGGAAGCCACCATTCCGCTGCAACACTGGCACCTGAACGACCCCGGCGTGGTGCCAAATTTGCTGCAAACCGGCGCGGGTTCGCCCACCGGTATTATTCTGTATGAAGGAAAATTGCTGCCGGAAGTGTTTCAGGGTCAGATGATTCACTGCGATGCCGGACCGAATATCGTTCGGTCGTATCCGGTCACGAAAGACGGCGCGGGCTATAAAGCCACCATCGTGCCGCTGCTGGAAGGCGTGCGTGACCAGTGGTTCCGGCCTTCGGATGTGTGCGTCGCGCCCGACGGTTCGCTGCTCATTTCCGATTGGTATGATCCCGGCGTGGGTGGTCATCAGGCGGGGGATCAAAACCGGGGGCGGGTCTACCGCGTCGCCCCACCGAATACGCCGTACAAAATACCGAAAGTCGATCTGGCTACGACGGCCGGAGCCGTTGAAGCGCTGCAAAGCCCGAACATGGCGATTCGCTATGCTGCCTGGAACAAACTCCATGATCTGGGTGTGAAAGCCGAAAAAGACCTGGCGAAACTCTACAAAACGTCACCCGATCCGCGCATGAAAGCCCGCGCGCTCTGGTTGTTGAGCAAGCTGGACGGCAAAGGCAAAAAATACATCGAAACTGCACTGAAAGAAAGCGATCCGAATCTGCGCATCACCGGTTTGCGGGCGGCTCGTGAATTGAAAACCGACATTATTCCCTATGTGAAGCAGTTGGTGAATGACATGGATCCGCAGGTTCGCCGGGAATGTGCCATTGCCCTGCGCCGGAACACATCGCCCGAAGCACCGGATTTGTGGGCGCAACTGGCGGCCAAGCACGATGGCAAAGACCGCTGGTATCTGGAAGCCCTCGGTATTGGGGCTGATGGCCAGTGGGATACGTATTATGCCGCCTGGCTGAAACGGTCGGGCGCGAATCCGGTGGCAACCGATGCCGGGAAAGACATCGTCTGGCGGGCTCGCACCAAAGAATCCGTTCCGTTGCTGGCCAGTCTGGCGGGTGATTCGAAAATTGACCTGACGAGCCGCTTGCGGTATTTCCGGGCTTTCGATTTCAATCCGGGAGCTACCGAAAAATCAACGGCTTTGCTGAGCATTCTGAAAAGCAACCCGAACGATGTGCAGATTACCAAACTGGCCTTGCGCCACCTCGACCAGAACTTCGTCAAAAATTCGCCGGAAGCCATGGCGTCGTTGACCAAACTGCTGGACGAAACCTACGGCAAGCCCGAATACATGGAAATGGTGAGCCGGTATGAACCCGCAGCCGAAAATCCGCGCTTGCTGGCCCTGAGTCAGAAGCAGTTCAACGACATTGTGGGCCGCGATGCCACCCGCCAATTGCTGAAGCAGGGTGGTGGGAAGCAGGTTTGGGAAATCCTGAATGGCAGCAACCCGGAAGCCGCCATCAACATGGTGTCGGCTCTGCGCTGGGTGGGAACCAAAGAGTCGCTTGAGATGCTGAAAACCATTGCGTTGGACGAGAAACGCCCGACGCTGCTGCGGAAAGAAGCCACCCGCGCCATTGGCGGCAGCAACGACGGGGAAGAAATGATTCTGTCACTCCTGCGCTCCGGCCAGATTAAATCCGAATACAAAACCGCTGCCGTCCAGGGTGTTGCTAACACCTGGCGGAAGAAAGTCCGGACGGAAGCTGCCAGTTACCTCGACGGTGCCAAAGGCGCAGAAGGTAAAAAACTGCCCGCCATTCCGGATCTGCTGGCCATGACCGGCGACGCGGGTCGGGGGATGACGGTTTTCAAAACGAATTGCTCCATTTGCCACCAGATCAACAGCGAAGGCATGGATTTTGGCCCCAAACTGTCCGAAATCGGGAGCAAGCTGCCGAAAGAAGGACAATACCTTTCTATTTTGTATCCCGATGCGGGGGTTAGCTTTGGCTACGAGGGGTTTGAGGTCAAATTCAAAGACGGCAGCACGGTTTCCGGGATCATTTCCAGCAAAACCGAAACCGATCTGCAAATGAAATTTCCGGGTGGCGTCGTGAGCGACTACAAAATGAGCGACGTCGTTTCCATGAAGCAAATGGATGCTTCGATGATGCCATCCGGTTTGCAGGAAAATATGTCTACGCAGGAACTGGTCGATTTAGTGGATTACTTATCGAGTTTAAAGAAAAAATAGAACCTTCCTTTATCATGATTCAACGACGCGATTTTGTCAAATCAACGTTAGGCCTTGTCGGTGCGACGCTTGTCGGCAATGCCCTGGCGGGTACGAACGCTGTACAGCCGCAGACGGTGGTGAAAAACAAGTTCAAATTACAATATGCCCCCCACTTCGGGATGTTTACGAACAGTGCCGGGAAAGATGTGATCGACCAGCTAAAATTCATGGCCGACAACGGTTTTACGGCCCTGGAAGACAACGGCATGATGGGTCGTCCGGTGGAGGAGCAGGAGAAAATCGCGAAGGAAATGACCCGGCTGGGCATGAAAATGGGCGTTTTTGTGGTCGACAAAGGCGGGAACGGACAAAATACGCTGGCGGCTGGCAAACAGGAGTTTATCGACATCTTTCTGAATGGCTGCAAAAAAGCCGTCGAGGTGGCCAAACGCGTGAATGCGAAATTCATGACGGTGGTTCCCGGTGATTTTCAGCGCAATCTGCCCATCGGCATTCAAACCGGTCACGTGATCGACGCCCTGCGCCGGGGGTCCGACATTCTGGCTCCACATAACCTGACGATGGTGCTGGAACCTCTGAGCGACACGCCAAACCTGTTTTTACGCACTTCCGATCAGACCTACGAGATTTGCCGTGCCGTCAACAGCCCGGCCTGCAAAATCCTGTTCGACGTCTACCACATGCAGAAAAACGAAGGGCACATCATTCCGCACATCGACTGGTGCTGGAGCGAAATCGGCTATTTCCAGATCGGCGACAATCCGGGCCGGAAGGAACCAACGACGGGCGAAATCAATTACAAGAATGTTTTCAAACATGTGTACGAGAAAGGTAAAGCCGAAAACAAGGACTTTATCTGGGGCATGGAACACGGCAATGCCTTTCCGGGTAAAGAAGGCGAAACCGCTTTGATCAAAGCCTACGTCGAGTCGGACAGTTTTACGGTTTAGTATTCATGGCGTGCCAGTCTTCCACCGACTGGCACGCCATTCGATTGTTGAATCACGGTTGCTTCCCCCAATCAGGCTGGCTGAGGTCCAGAAAATCGTGATACGTCTTCATTTCGCTGATCAGGCGGGTTTCCAGCATCTTCTTTTTTGGCGCAAAAACCGGGTTGTCCGCCAGGTTGTTCACTTCGTAGGGGTCTTTGTTGAGGTCGAATAACTGCGTGGTTTCCTGCCGGTTGACGTTATATTTGATCAGTTTCCAGTTGTCGCGGGTTCGCACGGCCCGCTGAAAATCCCGGTAGGCGTAATAAACTGATTCCCGTCCCGTCTTTTTGGTTTCTTTGACAAAGGGGAGCAAACTCTGGCTTTCAACCGTTGCCGGAACCGGGAGCCCGAGAAAATCCGTCACCGTTGGGAAAATATCAGCCAGATAGGCCAGCGCATCGACGCGTCTGTTTTGCGGTAGGGCCGGATGGCTCATAATCAGCGGTACGCGCATGCTGTGTTCATACAGATTCTGTTTGCCCAGCAACCCGTGACTGCCCACTGCCAGCCCGTTGTCGCCCGCAAAAACGATCAGTGTCGTTTCGAGTAAACCGTTCTTTTTCAGCACATCCAGAATCCGGCCGACTTGGGCATCCAGCTCCGAAATCATGCCGTAATAGAGCGCAAGTTCCTCCTTCGCCTGCTCTTCGGTCAATGGGCGGGGCAGCAGTTTCTCATCGCGCACGTTCAGTTCTCCATTGTCGAAAGGGTGCTGCGGGAGAAAATTAGCGGGCAATTTCATCCGTTCTTTCGGGTATAACTTCCGAAACGCTCCCGGCGGGGTGCGCGGGTCGTGGGGTGACGTGAAGGCAACGTAGCAGTAAAAAGGGCGGTTTTCCGGTGTTCGGTTGGTCAGAAAGGCAATGGCTTCGTTGGCATACAGTTCCGACGAATACAGATCGGCCTTTTTGTTAGGCTCCTTATATTGCCCGGAGGGATCAAAATTGACATACTGTGGATGCTCCTGACCGCCTTTTTCCGGGAGGTGCATGCCGCCGAAAAACAGGGCGGCACCCCCTTCATAGCTCCTCGAAAACGAAGCTTTGTCGTTGTGCCATTTGCCAATCGCGTAAGTTTGGTATCCTTTCGTTCGGAGGTATTCGGGCAGCGTGGTGTGTTCTTTGGGAATCACATCGCCGGTTTTGTATAAACTGTGTAAGTAGCGGCCCGTGTGCAGCATCGCCCGGCTTGGGGCACAGAGGGCGCCGTGTAGTCCACCCATCGTCTGCGCCCGCGTAAAGGCGACGCCGTTTTTGACGAGTCGATCCAGATTGGGCGTCTGAATGGCGTCATTTCCCAAGGCGTGAATCGTGTTGTACCGCTGATCGTCGGAATAAAGAACCAGCACATTCATCGGTTTTTTCTGCCCGAAAACCGGGTATAAAAAACCACTTAAAAGAAAGAGGAGGACTCTGTTGACGTATTTTTTCATGCTCGGGCCGGGGTTCGTTGTGGCTGACTACTGCTACCAAAACCCAAAACTACGGTCAGATCCCTGATAAACAAGATAGCCCGACCGGGAGATCAGGCTATCACACGCATCCGACTATGGACACGAAATGGAAATCAATTACAAAGCAACCACCGAGTTCTCGTCAGCAGAAACTCCGCTGCTAATGTACTTATCGGCTTCCGAATCGTTCAACCAGGTTTCACCATCGATCAGATAGCGGAACTGCGTTTCCTGACCCACCGGAAGTTCAACCGTTGTTTTGTATGAACCGTCTTTTTGTTTCTTCAGAGCCGTAGCCGACGCATCCCAGCCGTTAAAATCACCAACCAAAGCAACCGCTTTCGCACCATTAACGGCGTCAGCAGGCAGCGTAAACGTTACTTTGCAAATTGTAGGCTTGCTTTTTACATACTGTTTTGCAAGTGCCATATAGAGTAGAGTGTTTGGTTTACGGTTGTAAATTTATATGGAAAAATGAGTAATGCAATGGTTATCAAATCATTAAAACTGAGCTTTCTTGTTATTGTTCTATTATTCGATACAATAATTTAAAAAAGCCAGCGATTGAAATAGAATTTTTCCAATAAAACGATCCGGCCCGTTAAATTGTTTGAACCGCCTGGGTTCAGTGGCAAGGACAGGATCAAACCGTCAATCGTTGCACAGCGCAACCGTCCCTAGCGCACCGTGTAGCGGATACCCAGAAAACCGCGGATGCCCTGGTTGGGGGCAAAAACGTAGTTCGGGTCGAAGGTCAACCGGTACGGATTGTCGGGCGTTGCCACCACCTGCCCGTTCCGATCGAACACGACGCGCTTGTCGAACGGGTCGTTGGCGCGGGCGATGCTGTTGGCCGGGGGCGTAAAATTCAGCAGGTTTTTAACCCCGCCGTAAATCTCGAAACCGCTGTTGAATTTTTTGGTCAACTGAATGTTCTGAATGCTCCAGGTGGGCGAATATTCGGCCCGTGGATCGTCGGAACTCAGCAGCGGCAACCGCATCGGCCCGTACAGATTGCCCGTGTAGTCCGTCGAAAAACCGCGTCCGAAATCATACGAAACCGTCCAGGTACCGGTAATGCGTTCGGTCAGCAACTGGCGGGTTTTAACGGCTTGTCCGTCGGCATCGTCTTCCACCTTATACACATCCATGAGCGTAAAACCGGCGTTGATCTTCAGCGGAAATGTGAAACTGGCATCCAGATTCACACTAACGCCCTTGGACGTCGAATGGCCATTGAGGTTATCGAAGAAAATCTTGTTGGGGTCGGTGTCGTAGTCGGCAATGATCCGGTTGGTAAAATAGGTGTAAAACAGCGAGGCATCGATGCCCAGAAAACCGCTTCCGAATACAATCTGTTTGGTGTAATTCAGGTTCACATTCCAGCTTCGTTCGGGTTTCAGTTCATCCTGCACCACCACCTGCCGGGCGCCGGTCAGGGCCGCGTGGTCTTCGGTAAACAGGTTGACAACCCGGTACCCCGTTCCGGCATTCAACCGGATGATGTTGTCGCGGTTGGGTGCCCATTTGTACGAAAACCGGGGCGTCAGGATGTTGCCGTGCCGCGAATTGTAGTCGTAGCGCAACCCCAGCAACAGTTTATGTTTTTCGTTGAACGTAAACTCGGGCTGCACGAAAACGCCGGGCAAAACCGTGCGGTCGGGCTGGTTGGTGGGGCGCAGCGAATCGGCCGACTGGGTGGCCGGGGTGTTGTCGTCGTAGAACGTGTAGCGGAAAGGCGTTCCGACCAGCAGGCTAACCCGGCTGTTAAATTCCTTTGTCCACAGCAACTGCGCAAAAAAGATCCGTTGGGTCGCGTTGAAGGAGGTCGTGCCGTAATACGAATTCTGGTTGTGGCTGTTGAACGACGATTGGAGCGTGATGTTTTCCGTCGTCGGGAGTTGGTAAGAACCAATCAGTTCCAGTCGTTTCGTGTAAATGCTTTCGGCATAGAGGCTGTCGGTACCCCGGAGTTCGGGCGTCCAGTTGGTTTGTCCACCCCAGCGGTTTTCGTAGAAATACCGTCCGGCAATGCTGGCCTGGCGGTTTTCTTTCCGTTCGAACTGCCATTTGTTGAACACCGAAATCCGGTGTTGCAGCGTCACATCCGTAAAACCATCGTTGTTTTTATCGTACGGATTCTGGTAGTTGTAATAGTTCAGACCGATCAGCGAATTGGCTTTTCCAACCCGGTATTTCACGCCCAGATCGGCATTGTATTCCTGCCAGCTCGTCCCGAACACATCCGCCGTCACGGTCGGTGCTTTCAACGGATTTTTCGTGATGATGTTGATCAAACCGGCCACGGCTTCCGAACCGTAAAGCGTCGACGCCGGGCCTTTCACCACCTCGACCCGCTCCACCAGTGAATTCGGAATCCCGGATAAACCGTACACCGTCGACAGCGAACTCACAATCGGCATCCCGTCGAGCAGCACCATCGTATACGGCCCTTCCAGCCCGTTGATGTGGATGTCGCCGGTGTTGCAGACGTTACAATTCAACTGGGGGCGAACGCCGTTAATGGTTTGCAGGGCGTCGTAAATATTGGGCGTGGGGTTTTTCTGGAAAAATTTCGGCGTGTAAATCTCCACCGGAACGGGGCTTTCCAGTTTGGAAACTTCTTTCATCGTTCCCGTAATCACGACTTCGCCCAGCGTGTTGGCGGCTTCGCGCAGGTCGACCGTCTGGCGAATGGTCTGGCCCGCCGTTACGTTGACAGTTCGCTGGTAGCTGTCAAATCCCACCAGCGAAACCACCAGTTGGTAGCGACCCGCCGGAATGCCGGTCAGGCGGAAAACCCCCGATGTGTCGGTCAGAACGCCGAACCGGGTGCCTTTCAGCGCCACCGTAGCCAGTTCGACCGGTTTTTGCTTGGAAATTACTTTGCCTTCGACGGTGGCTGTCGACTGGGCATGGGCAAGGAAGGTAATGCCTAAAATAAACAGAACCGATAGGTATATCGTTTTGAACATGGTTGTATGGGATCGATCAGAAGGAGTGAAGGCCCGGATGCCGGCAACAAGCGATGATTCGACCGGTTATAAACCGGCACACACCGACGCTACTGGCAGCAGGGCATTGAAAAAGAATCGCCGGGAGCGATTCAGCAGGAAACGATCATCCGACAACCGGTGGACCCCGGCGGGAGAAGTAGGGGAAGACGTACGCACTCTGAAACGAATAAACCGACCCAAACCGCTGGATGGCCGGTGCGCTCAGAACGACGCAGGCAAATACGAATGGCGTCAGGCCGTCATACAGAACGTTGGTAAAGTTTTCGAGCCAGACTAACTCGTTGGTCGTGTGCGTATTGGGCTGGTAGGGACTGTCGCCAACGGGTTTGAAAGGGTGGGCATGAACGATAATCCGCCCACTGGCCAGTTTGTGCGCGTGCCGGAAAACCACCGAATTGACCATCATCAGGCTGAAGAGAATCAGCAGGACGCGGGCAATTTTTCGTCGATAAACCGGCAACCAGTACATGGCTCTTTATAATAAGTTGTAGATTGCGTCTGTAACCATTTTAACAAATATAGAGAATAGATTTAGACTTGTCTAAATTTTTTACAGGATTGAATTTATTCGCTTAAATTTCCTTCGACACATGCGAAAAATTGCCATGCTGGGTTCCGGCTTTATTGGCCGGTTTTATGCCGAATCGATCCACGGTCAACGCGGACGTGACCGGGTGGTTGCCATCTACGCCCGCCGGGAAGAAAGTGCTAAAAAGTTTGCCAACGACTACGGTTGTTCCATCTGGGGGACGGATATGGAGGAAGTGATTGCCAATCCGGAAGTCGATATGGTGTGCATTGCGCTGCCTAACAACATCCACGAAGCGGCCGTCATGCTGTGTGCCAAGCACAAGAAAGCGGTGGTCAGCACCAAACCGCTGGGACGCAACGCCGACGAGGCTTTACGGATGATGAGGGCCGTGGAAGAAGCCGGTATTTTTGCCGGGTATCTGGAAGACCTCTGCTACACGCCGAAATTCCTGAAAGCGCTGGAGAGTGTGAAGAATGGGGCACTGGGCCGGATTCTCTGGGCTAAATCCCGCGAAACGCATCCGGGACCGCACAGCGACTGGTTTTGGGACAAGGAGCAGGCCGGTGGGGGTTGTATGCTCGACCTCGGTTGCCATTGCGTCGAGATTGCCCGGAATTTTATCGGCAAGGACGTTCGACCCGTTGAGGTAATGTGCTGGGCGGCCACGCAGGTGAAACCGATCGACGCCGAAGACCACGCGATTGCGCTGGTGAAATACGAGAACGGTGCCATTGGGCAGTTTGAAGTAAGCTGGACGTTCCGGGGGGGCATGGACCTGCGCGACGAAGTGATGGGCACCGAAGGCACCATCTGGATCAACAACTTCCTGCGCACCGGTTTTGAAATGTTCACGACCGGAAAAGGGGCCGATTACGTGGCCGAAAAAGCCGAAAGCACCACAGGCTGGCTGTTCCCGGTCGGCGACGAAGTGAACGATCTGGGGTATAACCACATGTTTACGGACATGTTCAATGCGGCCGACCAGGGGCGCGAACCGGCCGAAACGTTCTACGACGGTTACGTGGTGAACGCCATTCTGGATGCCGCGTACCGATCCGCCGAAACCAAACAGTGGGAGCCGGTGAACCTGCCGGTTTGGCGCGGTCGCGAAGGGCTGACGCAGGAATCGACCCTGGTGGATTACGACGAAGAATTTTACCTCATCAAAGAAGAGGTTACGCACGATGGTCGTCACAAAGTGATCCTGAAGGACAAGCAAACCGGACGGATTTCGGAGCGCGACCTGACCTAGAGAATCGGTACTTCTAACACCACTACCTTGCCGGTGCCTTTCAATAGCCTGAAATCCGGTTCCGATGAACTGGATTTCGAATACCTGCCCGGTTTTGCCCAATTCCTCCTGGAACATCACCTCGAAGAATTGGCGGCCGAGTTTATTCGCCTTTTCCGGGAAGTCGATCTTCCGATGCTGGCTTTTTATAAGTCCCTGTCGGAAGATCAGCTTCTTGCGCTGTCGGTGAAAACGACCACGCAATTGTTGACTGCGTTCATCGAGAACCGGACGGTTGCCAACATTAACGCGACCGTAGTGCGCTGGGCGCAGGATCAGCTACCGATGATTGGCCGGAACCAGGTGGCCAGCAGCGATATGGGCCTCATCAGTTACGTTCGGAAACAGGCTCTGACGTTTTTTTTGCCGCGCTATACCACCGATTTGTCGGTATTTATTCAGATTATCCGGGAACTGGACCGGTATGCGTTCGAACTGCAAAGCCGGATGATGGCGCAGTATATCAGTTTGTTAAATACCAGTATTAACGAACAGCTTCATTTTAATACGAAAATAACCGACACCGCTCCCGCGATTATTGCGACGTACAACATCCATACCGGGAAGTATCTGTTTATCAGTCAGGGATTTGAACTATTGCTGGGCTATTCGTCCCGGCAGGTGCTGGAGGAAGGTGCCGGTTTCTTAATGACCATTCTTCATCCCGACGACCTGACCAAATTGGTGGAAGACAATAACCGGGCGTTGGAAAAAGCCAATCGGCCGTCCGGAAAACGGGGCGAAAGTGAACAGATAGCGGAGTTTATCTACCGGATGCGTCACCGGAATGGGCACTACCGGTGGTTTCAGACGTACGGTACCATTTTCGACCGCAACGGCGAAGGGAACGTCGAGCACGTGCTGAACATCTCGCTGGATATAACGGACAAAGTGGAAGCCGAGCGGCAGGCGCAGGAGAAAAACCGCCGACTCGAACAGTCGAACGCCAGTTTGCAGGAATTTGCCTACATCGCCAGCCACGATCTGAAAGAGCCGTTGCGGAAAATAACGACTTTTGGCGAGCGGCTGCTGATGAGTCAGTCAACGCAGCTCAGCGAAGAGGGACAACTGTATTTGTCGAAAATCATTGACGCGGCCCAACGTATGCACGAACTGATTGGTGATGTGTTGTCGGTATCCCTGATCGCGTCCGATCAGACTTTCGAAAACCAGAGTTTACAGCGGCTACTGGAGGAGGTTTTGCAATCGCTGGAATACCAGATCGAGCAGGTAAACGCCAGCATTGAGTCCGACGGGCTGCCGGTTGTTACTGTCGTGGCGGCCCAGTTCCGGCAGGTATTTCAGAACTTGTTGACAAACGCCCTGAAGTTTGCCCGGAAAGACACGCCCCCGGTGATTCGGATTTCACACCGGTTTTTATCCTCAAACCAAGTTTCGATACCGGGTCTGACAAAAGCCCGGCGGTATCTGGAGCTAAAAATTTCGGACAATGGCATTGGCTTCGATAACCGGTATGCCACAAAAATCTTCGCCATTTTTCAGCGTTTACACGCCAAAAAAGACTTTGAAGGAACCGGAATCGGGTTGGCGATCTGCAAAAAAATAGTGGAAAACCACGGCGGCATCATTACGGCGGACAGTGCGCCCGATAACGGGGCTACGTTCACAATCGTCATGCCAGCCTGACGTTCAGAACCTTCCGTGCAGAATATACCGATCCGTTCGGGCGTATAACGAAGAATAAAAACTGAAATCGGGCCGGTTGGTGTCGAGCCGTTTGTCGAGCCGCAGAACCGGGTTGCCGATCGGAACGCTTAACAATCGCGCCAGATCGCCATCAGCCGCCACGGCCAGCACCTTCTGCTCTCCGCCTTTCACCAGCAAACCGTATTTGGCGCGAAGAAGATCGAACAGGGAGCGGTTTTCCAGCCGCTGGCGCGAAAAACCGGGTAAATAGCGGTTCGGCAGAATGATCTTCTCAAAAAAGACCGGTTCTTCCTCCACGGCCCGCAGTCGTTCCAGAAAATAAAATCCGGCTTTCGTATCGTCTTCGGTGGGGGTAAACAGAAAATCGTCCGGGAAAGGATGAAGCTTTGGTTTGGTTAGAATGGCGGTGGTCATCCGCTCGGTGCGGCTCGCGTTGGCGGTATTGGCCAGCCGCCCAACAATCGACATCACGCCCAAACCGATGGGCAGGGGCTGCACAATGCTGCCTTTACCCTGGTGCTTGCGGATGTAGCCATCTTGCACCAACAGCCCCAGCGCCTGCCGGATGGTGGGCTGGGTCAGACGAAACTGGTTCTGGAGGTCTTTTTCAGAAGGCAACAGATCACCCGATTTGAAATCACCCCGGATAATCTGCTGGCGTAAGGATTCATAGAGGTACTGATACTGGGGAATGCGGGTGGGCCGATCGTTCATAGAGAAAGGTTGTTGGTGAACAAGTATACGAAAATCTGCTTAATCTGAAACTTATTATAATAAGTTATTGCAATACTAAAATTGCCTTTATACCTTCGTCGTTCGTAATTTGATTTTTCGTATCAACGCCCTAACGCCCCGTTCCCCTAAAGGCCGGGCGGCCGGAGCCGGACTTTTTGCATCTGGATGCTGCTGTGTCCAAGTCCCCTTTAGGGGAACGGGGCGTTACAGGATTTTAACCGTTTATTTTTTCAGGATGGATCAACTCTGGCTGGCCAACAAGCGGATTGTGGTCATTGGTGGAACAACGGGTTTGGGGCTGTCGGCGGCCCACGCCTTTGTCGGACAGGGCGCACGGGTTGTCGTGGTGGGCCGGAATGAGGAAAGCTGCAAAGCGGCCGAAGCCCAGTTGGGCGGTTACGGTTTTGCGCTGAACGGCGACGCCACCGATCCGGCCACGGCCCTTTCGGCCATCGCGCTTTGTCAGGGTGAGTTTGGCGGTTTCGACGGGCTTTACCACGTTGCGGGCGGCAGTGGCCGACGGTTTGGCGACGGTCCGCTGCATCAACTAACGCTCGAAGGCTGGAACAAAACTTTCGAACTCAATCTGACCTCGCTGATGCTGTCGAATCAGGCCGCTATCCGCGCTTTTCAGGAGCAAAATACCGGCGGAACGATCCTGAACATGGGGTCGGTGCTGGGCTATTCGCCGTCGCCGAAATACTTTTCGACCCACGCCTATGCCGCCACCAAAGCCGCCATCATCGGTTTTACCAAATCGATTGCCGCCTATTACGCGCCCCACGACATCCGCGTGAACGTGCTGGCTCCCGGTCTGGTCGAAACGCCCATGGCGCAGCGAGCGGCCACCGACGAAACCATTTTGAAGTTTGTCACCACCAAACAACCCCTGGACGGCGGTCGTATCGGCCAACCCGCGGATTTAGACGGGGCGGCTATTTATTTCATGTCGGATTATTCCCGCTACACGACGGGCCAGGTGCTGTCCGTCGACGGCGGCTGGAGCGTCAGCGAGGGTCAATACTGAGGACGGTTTACGGTTTACGGTATTCGGTATTCGGTTTACGGTGGCTGACGCGAGAATAAGGATGCGCCAGCCACCGAATACCGTAAACCGAATACCGTAAACCGAATACCGTAAACCGAATACCGTAAACCGAATCACCGAATACCGTAAAAAATGAACGCAATCGGCATCGACATTGGCGGTACCCGCATCAAAGGCGTTTTGATCGACGTCGAAACCGGAGCGGTGTTGCATCGCGTGGTTTGCCCGACCAACGATGGGCAGGACGGACAATGGAAACAGGCCGTTGCCGATACCTACCAGCAACTGAAAACCGCTACTCCCGAACCGGTAACAGGCGTGGGCTTGTCGGCACCCGGTTTGCCAACCCCGGCCAACGACGCCATTGCCTGCATGCCGGGCCGACTGCCGGGGCTGGAAGGCTTCGTCTGGTCGACGTTTCTGGGCGTTCCGGTGCGGGTGTTGAACGACGCCCACGCGGCCCTGATGGCGGAAGCCCGGTATGGAGCTGCGAAAGGCATTCGGAATGCCCTGATGCTCACGCTGGGAACGGGCGTTGGTGGCGGGTTGCTGATGGATGGAAATCTGTACCAGGGCTATTACCAGATGGCCGGTCATTTGGGTCATGTGTCGGTCAATGCCGACAGCAACCAGCTGGATATTACGCAGATACCGGCTAGTCTGGAAGATGCGATTGGCAACGCGACGGTTTTCCGCCGGTCGTACGGAAAATACCAGACCACGCAGGAACTGGTTGATGCCTACCGGCAACAGGAACCGCTGGCCACGCTGGTCTGGCTCACGTCCGTTCGGCAACTGGCCGTTACCATTGCCGGTTTTGCGAATGCTTTTTCGCCGGAAGTGGTCGTGTTGGGCGGTGGAATCACGCAGGCCGGGGAAGCTTTGTTCAGTCCGTTGGAAGCCTTTCTGGCGGTGTTTGAATGGCGACCGGCTGGTAAGAAAACCGCCATCCGTAAAGCGCATTTTGAAGATTGGGCCGGGGCCATCGGGGCTGCCGGTTTTGTAATATAATGAGTTTGGAGATCCATCAAAAGCTTGTATGATAACAACCTATTTAGAAAAATGCCGCCAACTGATCGATACGGTTGAGCAGCAAAAATCACAACTGCAACAGGCGGCCCAATGGTTTGCCGAAACGATTCTGGCGGGTCGGATGGTGCATGTCTTTGGCTCGGGACACAGCCGGATCATGGTCGAGGAAATGTGGCCGCGCTACGGTTCTTTTCCGGGTTTCAATCCCATTGTCGAATTGTCGCTCACGTTTCACAACCTGGTGGTGGGTGCCAACGGCCAGCGGCAGGCCATGTTTCTTGAGAACGTCTCCGGGCTGGCCGAGCGCATTCTGCGCAATTACGATCTTTCAGAACAAGATACGGCTTTGATCATTTCTTCGAGCGGCTGCAACGTCGTCCCGATTGAAATGGCGGAGGAGTTTCAGAAGCGGGGCGTAAAAGTGGTGGCACTCATCACCAAAGAACATTCGGACCAGAGCACCAGCAAACGCAAAGACGGCCTGAAACTGAGCGATTTCGCCGATCTGATTCTGGATACCGGCGCACCCGTTGGCGATGCGATGGTAACGGTTCCGGGACTGGAAACGCCGGTTGCACCCGGCAGCACCGTTGGTGGTGCGTTGATTGTGAATTGCATCAAAGCCGAACTGGCGCGCTTGCTGACCGAAGCCGGTCAACCACCCAAAGTGCTGACGGCCACCGCGCTGGTTGGTGCTGAACGAGCCACCGAACTGTTCGAATCCGCCTATGACGAACACGCACACCGGCTGGCGAAGTTGTATGCGGAGGTTGGTAAAAAGACCTTTGTTCGCTAAAAAGTAAGTCAAAAACCTTGAATGGAGTCCTATGAACCGTCGTGACTTTCTTGCTTCCAGCACGCTGGCGCTGGCTATACCGGATGTTTTTTCCGCCGTCGATCGCAAACCTGTCGTTGGACTGCACGTTTGGATTTATTCATCGGACAAGCCTGCTTACGATTGCTTTCCGATTTTGGATCAGGTGTTTTCGGACGCAAAATATGCCGGAATTGAAGCCGTCGAGTTGATGGAAGTCAACTTGCGGCACGATGACGCCGTCGACCGGATTGGCGACAGTTCCCGGAAGAGTGGGGTTGGTGTTATCGGGGCCTCGTATAGCCAGCCGATGTGGGATAAAAGCAAACAGACGGAGATTCTGGACGATGCCGAGAAGGTGGTCGAGCGTCTGGGTAAACTGGGGGGCCGAACGCTGGGCATCTCGGTCGGTAACACCCCGAAAAAGAAAACGCCCGAGCAGTTCGATGTTCAGGCCGAAACCCTGAAAAAAATTCAGGAAATCTGCCGAAAGAACAAGGTCGTTCCCAATCTGCACAACCACATTTACGAAGTAGCGGATGATTTATATGACCTGCAAAACACCTTGCAGCGTGTACCCGACATCGCTCTGGGTCCCGATCTGGACTGGCTGTTTCAGGCCAAAGTGGACGTTCTAACGTTCCTGCAAAAATTTTCGGATAAAATCGTTTACCTCCACCTGCGGGACCACCTTTGGACGGGAACCCGGTCGGAAGCTCTGGGCGAAGGCATCGCCGACTGGGGAGCGGTGGCCCGACAATTGAAGAAAAACCGGTTTGCGGGCGATATCACCGTTGAACTGGCTTTTCCCCCCGGTTTTAAACCAACCCGGCCCATTCGGGACAGCCTGAAAATGAGCCGTGACGTCATCCGTCAGAAATTTGGAGTCTAATCATCCGAGAAGCCTTCACATGCATCCATTTTTAAACCATACCCAAATACCGCTTCGTGCCGAAACCGACATCCTGGTCATTGGGGCCGGGTCGGCGGGCTGCGTAGCGGCTTTGGCGGCTGCCGAAGAAAGGCGGTTTTCGGTGATGCTGGTGGAACGCTACGGTTTTCCGGGCGGAACCTCCACGCAGATGCTGGACACCTTTTACGGTTTTTTTACCCCCGGTTCTACACCCCGTAAAGTGGTTGGTGGCTGGCCCGACCGCGTCGTGAATGAACTCGACAAAGCCGGTGCGGTCTTTCTGCGCCCCAATACCTACGGAGCCGGAACGGGCGTTAATTACAACCCCGAACGGTTGAAACTCGTCTGGGATCAGTTGATTTTGCAAAGCGGCATCCGGTATTGGCTGCACACGACGCTGGTGGATGTGAGTCCGGAAGGAGAACGCTATGCCTGTATTTTCTGGAACAAAGCCGGTTTTGGCAAGGTGCTGGCGAAACGGGTCATCGATGCCTCGGGCGATGCGGATTTTTGCCATCTGGCGGGTTTTGCCTACGAAACGGCGGGCGAAAACGAACCGGCGCAGAGCATGACCACCACCTTTCGGATGAGCAACGTCGATCTGGACCGCTACGAGCGGGAAGGCGGCAAGAAAAGGCTGGCGGAGCAAATGCGGATGGCCGTCGAAACCGGTCAGCATCGTTTACCCCGCAAGGAAGGTTCGGCGCACGAAATGAATGCGAAAGGCTGCATTTCGACGGTGGCCGTGAAAGTGAGCGGTTTATCCGCCCTGAAAACGGATGAACTGACGCAGGCCGAGATCGAAGGGCGACAGCAGGCGTTTGTTTACGAAGCTTTTTTTCGGGATGCCGTACCCGGTTTTGAACAGTCGAACATCATCGGATTGTCGCACCAGATTGGCGTTCGCGAAACCCGGCGCGTCTACGGTGAACACCGCCTGACCAAAGAAGAATGTTTGTCGGGCAAGCTCCCATCTGACCGGATTTTTCTCTGCGGAGCGCCCATCGAGGACCACCGGCAGGGCCTCAACGGAGAAGACGAAACGCACTGGGAGTACATTCCCGGCGACGGTGTTTACGGGGTTCCCTACGGTACGATTGTGCCGAAAGGCAGCCAGTCGGTCTGGGCGGTGGGACGGTGTTTTTCGGCTACCCACAATGCCCACGCGTCGTGCCGGTCGATGGCCCAGACCATGTCGATGGGTCAGGCAGCGGGGCTGGCGGCTGTGCAGTCACTGGCTTATGACGAAGCCGCTAATCAGGTTGCTGTCAGTTTATTGCAGGAAAAATTATACAGTATTGGGGCGGTTTTGGAACTGCCGGATGCGGTGGCCGATACATCAAGAAATGGTTGGAAACGATGAGCTTTGTCAGAACGGTATGGGGGGACATTGACCCGGAACAACTGGGAATCACGTATTCGCACGAGCATGTGGTGATCGACGAAAGCTTTCCGACGCGCGGCAATCCGGATTTTTTGCTGAATGACATCGGTAAAATTTCGGAGGAAGTGCAGCGGGTGTATGACGCCGGAGGACGGACGATGGTCGACGCGATGCCCGCCAACTGTGGCCGCAATGTGCTGAAACTGGCGGAAGTTTCGCGCCGAACCGGTATGCAGATCCTGGCACCGACGGGGCTTCATCTGGAGATGTATTACCCGCCCAACCACTGGCGCTACCGGTATTCGGAAGATCAGTTGACGCGTCTATTTATGGCCGATATTGCCGAAGGAATCGACGCATTTGACTACAGCGGGCCGGTCATCGAACGAACCCCGCACAAAGCCGGTTTGATCAAACTGGCCACGGGTGACGAACCGTTCACGAAGCACCAGGAGACAGTTTTTCGGGCGGTTGTCAATGCGCATCGGGAAACCGGTATTCCCATTTTGACCCATACAAACGAAGGCAAACATGCCCTCGCTCAGGCGGAATTATTCGCCAAACTGGGGGCGGATTTGCAGCATGTGGTACTCTCGCACGTCGATCGGTACAAAGACATTGCCTACAATCGGGCGGTTTTGCAAACCGGCGTTCGGGTCGAATACGACAGCGGTTTTCGCTGGAAACCGGAACAGCAAAACTGGACGTATACGTTGTTGCAAGCACTGCTGCCCGAATTTCCAGATCAGATTACCGTGGGCATGGATGCTGCCCGAAACACCTACTGGCAGTCGTACGGCGGAAAACCGGGCCTGACGTGGCTCCTGACCACCTTTCGCGATGACCTTCGCCGACTGGATTTAGCCGACTATTTTCAACATTTATTCATCGATACGCCTAAACAGCTTTATTCATGCAACCCAACCCCATCCGCACCACCGTCATCGGCAGCTACCCGTTTCCGGGCTGGTTAGAATTTGCGTCCCAGAACCTTGACCAGTTTGGTCAGGCCGACATTGAAGAAATGATCGAAGATGCCGTGGTAGCGGCTGTTCACGACCAGACCACGGCGGGTTTGGATGTGATTACCGACGGCGAGCAAACCCGGCTGGACTTCAATCTGTCGTTTTACGGCTACATCAAAGGCCTGCAACCCAATCATTCGGAGACGCGCAAATTTGGCCCACCCGCCCACGACCAGCGCGGCAAACATTCCATCGTGGAAGAACTGACCGCGCCGAAAGGACTGGGAGCCGTCCGGGAATTCGAACGACTGAAGAAACTGGCTCCGGCTGGCCCTACGCTAAAGGCTTCGATTCCAGGACCGTATACGCTCAGTGGCCGGATGTTGCCGAATGACCGCTACAAAGACCGCTACGACATCACGGAAGCGCTGTTGCCGTTTGTTCGGAAGGAACTGGAAGATCTGGTGGCGGCTGGCTGTACGGAAATCACCGTCGATGAGCCGTCGATGTCGTGTTATGCCTACAAGGAAGATACAAAGCGGTTTGTCGACATTTTCAACCGGACGGTGGCACCGGTCGTCGGGAAATGCCGCCTTTCGACGCACCTCTGTTTCGGGAATTTCAAAGGGCGACCGGTGGGGTACCGGAAAATTCACCCGATGCTGCCGGATTTTCTGGACCTGGCCGTCGATGAAGTGCACGTTGAAATGGCGAACCGCGAGTTTGACGAAATTGAACTGATTGCGGAATTTGCCCAAAAAATGGACGTGGCCGTCGGCATCATCGACGTGAAGAATTACTACATCGAAACCGTCAAAGACGTAATCGAGCGCATCGAGCGGTGTTTGAAATACATTCCCGCCGAAAAACTGGCCGTTGCCCCCGATTGTGGTCTGAGCCAAACCGCCCGCTGGGCCGCGCGCCAGAAACTAACGAATATGGTGGCTGGCGCGAAAAAAGTGCGGTTGGGGTAAATATTCAATAATTCGGTATTGAACGCCGAGTTCGCCAGTTTGATCCGAAAACCGTTGCCGTGAAGGGCGGTTTTATGCGCGTAATTTTGATTGAAAACCCATTGTATGAACGATTTGATTGCTGCTTTTCAAAAAGACCAGACCTTTCTTTCGGATCTGGAAAACGCCCGTTCCCAACCCGATCTGCTCCATATCTGGTGGTTAGGGCAGAGCGGTTTTTTGCTGCAATGGCAGGGTCGACGGCTGTTGTTTGATCCATATTTATCCGATTCGCTGTCGATTAAATATGCCCAAACCGACAAGCCGCACGTCCGGATGTCGGAACAGGTCGTTGATCCGGGGCAACTCACCGGGATCGATGTTGTTACGTCGAGTCATAACCATACAGATCATCTGGACGCGGAAACCCTGCTTCCCTTGTTCAACGCCAACCCGGAAATTCAGTTCGTCATTCCGGAAGCCAACCGGTTTTTTGTGGCCGACCGAATCAAACGCGATCCCGGTTTTCCCATCGGTCTGAACGACGGCGAAACCACCGAGGTCGCCGGTTTTATGTTTCACGGTGTTCCGGCGGCTCATAACAGCCTGGAGCGCGACGATCAGGGGCGTTGCAAATTCATGGGATTCGTGGTGCAGGCCGGACCGTGGACGGTGTATCACAGCGGGGATACCCTTTGGTATGACGGAATGGTCGAAATGCTGAAACCGTTTCAAATCGATTTGGCCTTTTTGCCGATCAATGGAAACAAACCCGAACGGCGCGTGGCCGGAAACCTGAATCCCGAAGAAGCCGCCCGCCTGGGAAAGGAAATCGGTGCTGGTCTGGTAATTCCGCATCATTACCACCTGTTTGAATTCAATACCGAAGACCCCGCCCAGTTTGTTCGCGAAGCGGAGCGGCAGGGGACACCCTATAAAGTGCTGCGATTGGGCGAGCGCTGGAGCGGAAAAAAGGAATAGGCCGGAACTGTTGATTATTGCCGGGTGAATGCCGAATATTGGAGAAAGGTCTATCTACGAACCCTGCCTTTCTTCCCATGAAAAAAATAGCTGCATTTTTTCTGCTTGCCGGGCCGCTCTACGCCCAAAATCCTACTTTCAAGATTCAGGTAGTTGATAATCAGATTGATATTGGCTACGGATTAGCCATCGGAGACGTCGACGGTGACAAAAAACCGGATATTCTGATGGCCGACCAGAAAGAAATTGTCTGGTACCGAAACCCGGGAAAACCGTCTGAAACGTGGCAACGGCATGTCATGGCACAGAATCTGACCCCGCAGGATAACGTCTGCATTGCCGCCCGCGACATCGACGGCGATGGCAAAGTGGAAGTGGCGGTCGGAGCGGGCTGGAACCCGTCTGAAACCAACGATTCCACCAAATCCGGGGCGGTTTTTTACTTGATTCGCCCGAACAATCCGACCCAGATTTGGGAAGCTGTTCGGCTGCACCACGAAGTGACGACCCACCGGATGCGCTGGGCTAAAGTGGCACCAAATCGGTATCAATTGATTGTGGTGCCGCTGCACGGGCTGGGGAACAAAAACGGCGAGGGGCGGGGTGTGCGGATTTTGGGTTACGAAAAACCGAAAAATCCCCGCGATCCGTGGCGGATGCAACTGGTCGATTCAACGATGCACCTGACCCACAATTTTGAGATTTGGGAGGATGGCGCCGAAACCCGGATGCTGGTTGGCAGCAAAGAAGGCGGAAAAACGGTGGCCTATCGCGGTGGCAAATGGACGCCGGTGGATCGCTGGATTGGCGCTGGCAACGGCATGGGGGAGGTGCGCCGGGGGTTCCAGAATGCTAAAATGCCGTTCGTGGCCGCCGTCGAGCCCATGCACGGGAACAAGCTCGTGGTGTATAAAAACGGCCCGATTGCCGATGCGCCGGATAAGCTGATGTACGGTGTTCAGCAAACACTGACGGAGCAGTTGAGTCAGGGCCACGCGCTCGCTTGTGGTGACTTCCTGAAACTCGGCGTCGACCAGATTGCCGTCGGCTGGCGCAATCCCAATGCCGAAAAGAAAGTGGGCGTACGGCTTTTTGTACCCGATAAAACGTTGCATACCTGGCAGGAACACGTTCTCGACGATAGCGTAATGATGGCGGCTGAAGATCTGCAAGCCGCTGATTTAGACGGCGATGGTGATCTAGACTTGATCGCATCCGGTCGGGCCACGCTGAATCTGCTGATTTACTGGAATTTAAGATAGGAACACTGATTGGACGGATATAACAGATTTAAACTGATATTATCCGCGAAAATCTGTTACATCCGTCCAATCAGTGTTCCTATCATCTATACCCAAAAACCAACGATCAATGAATTAAATACCAAACTAATTAACAACCAGCGTCATAACCTCATTTTCACAATGGAAGAAACAATGAAACAGCTCGACGAAGTGGAAATCATTGATTTCGATCCGGCCTATCGCGAACAGTTCAAATGGTTGAACCTAGCCTGGATTGAGAAGTATTTCAAAGTGGAAGAACCCGATATTCGTGCCTTGAGTAGCCCCGAAGGATACGTGATTGCCAAAGGCGGACGGGTGTTTTTTGCCCGGTATCGGGGAGAAATTGTGGGAACCTGTGCGCTGCTAAAAAACAGCAGTGAAGTCTATGAACTCGGGAAAATGGCCGTAACGCCGGAAGCCCAGGGCAAACAGATTGGGAAAAAACTTTGTCTTCACGCCCTGGAAGTAGCCCGGCAAATGGGGGCCAGACAGGTATACCTGGAATCGAACACCAGCCTGACTCCCGCGCTGGAACTGTATAAAAAAGTGGGTTTTTTCAGGGTCGAATCTAGTCCGTCGCATTACCAGCGGTCGAACATCAAGATGCAGATAGACCTGTAAAACCGCTTTATGAAAGCTGAATGGCCAGATTGCGCAAAGCCGCAGCAAGCGCTTCCAATTGGGGAGGAAGTTCACCTTCAGGCCCCACTTGGGTTGCGAATTCGGTTGTATCGTCGGCAATTTCATTCAGGAGACGCTGGGTCGTAGCCTGATCAGGCGATTGAGTGGTCAGTGCGTCGCTTAGTTCCGATAGTTTTTCACCCAGTGGCTGCGTGTTTTCGTTCTGTTTCAGGATGTCGACCCATTTCTGAAGCAGGTTGGTATCGGCCTTGCCGGTTTCCAGATCAATGCCGTCGGTCAGGGTATCGATCGTATTTTCAAGCAGTTCGCTTGTTTTGGGAAGGCTGTCTAAAAAATCGTTTTGGGGCTCCATTTGGCTCGAATGCTATGTCGTATTCCTGTAAACTGAACCGTTGGTATCGGGGATTGTTTGTAGCTTTGTCAAGTTTTTGCAGAACATGGACCCAACCCGACTATACCCCGAATTACAATTCCAGTTTGCCCGCAGTGGGGGCAAAGGCGGTCAGAACGTGAACAAGGTAGCAACAAAAGCGGAATTATACTTTGATATTCCCCACTCGGTGGTGTTGACGGAAGAAGAAAAAGCGGTTTTGCTCGAAAAACTCGTCAACAAAATCACTACCGAAGGCGTGTTGGTGCTCTACCACCAGACCGAGCGGACCCAATTAGGCAACCGCGACAAGGTCACCGAGAAGTTCTACCAGTTGATCCGCAAGGCTTTTGAGAAAGAAAAGCCCCGAAAAGCTACCCGGCCGACGAAGGCGTCGCGGGACGAGAAACTGGTTTCGAAGAAAAAACGGGGTGAAATCAAGGAACGTAGAAAAAAAGTCGATTTCGACTAAAACCGCATGGACGATCTGCTCAGACAACGCGTTTCCACGGCGCTACAGGCTCTTTTAGGCGACCGGGTGACGGACCAACCAGAAATCCGGAAGCAACACGGAGCCGGGTTTAGTTACCACACCTGCCAGCCGCCGGATTGGGTCGTTTTCCCCAAAACCACGGAAGAAATTGCCACGATCGTCCGACTTTGCCAGGAACATCAGCTTCCCATCATTCCGTTCGGCGCCGGAACGTCGGTGGAAGGCCACGTTCTGGCGCTGAAGGGGGGCGTTTGCGTCGATCTCCGGTCGATGAACCAGATTCTGGAAGTCGATGCGGCCAATCGGTGCGCCACGGTTCAGGCGGGAGTGACCCGGAATCAACTGGATGCCTGGCTGGAAGGCAGCGGTTTCTTTTTTCCGATCGGTCCCGGCGTCAATGCCACACTGGGCGGCATGGCCAGCACCCGGGCGTCGGGGACGAATGCGGTTCGCTACGGAACCATGAAAGACAATGTGCTGTCGCTGAAAGTTGTATTGCCGGACGGCCAAGTCATTAAAACAGGCAGCAAAGCCCGGAAATCCTCGACCGGTTATGACCTCACCCGCTTGTACATCGGTTCGGAAGGAACCCTGGGGATTCTGGCCGAACTGACGCTGAAATTGCACAGCTATCCCGAGGCTATTTATGCGGCTGTTTGCTCCTTCCCGGATGTGGAAGCTGCGGTCAATACGGCCATCCAAACGATTCAGGCCGGGGTGGCGATTGCCAAAATTGAGTTGCTGGATGCGCTGATGATGCAGGCCGTCAACCGGTATTCAGGTCTCGGTTATCCCGAAAAACCGACGTTATTTCTGGAATTTCACGGTTCACCCGCCGAAATCGAAGGGCAGATCCAGCGCGTACAGGCTTTTGCGAGTCGGTTTGGGGGAACTGATTTGATCTGGGAACAGGAAGAAACCGCCCGCCTGAAATTATGGCAGGCACGGACGGATGCCGCCCCGGCCGCCCTGGCGATGGTGCCCGGTTCCAGTATGATGTCGACCGATGTGTGCGTACCGATTTCGCGGCTGGCTCAGTGCATCGTCGATACGCAGGCTGATCTGGCCGAAACCGGGCTTTTTGCCCCCATTCTCGGACACGTGGGCGACGGCAATTTTCACCTCACCATCCCCATCGATCCCGCTAGCCCCGGCCAGTTTGAAAAAGCCAAAGCCCTGAATGAACGGCTGGTGCATCGGGCGCTGGCGCTGGAAGGAACCTGTTCGGGAGAACACGGGATTGGCATCGGGAAACTAGCGTATCTGGCTCAGGAACACGGCGTAGCGCTCGACGTGATGCGGGCGATCAAAAACGCCCTCGACCCCAACAACCTCATGAACCCCGGAAAATTGCTGCCGCCGGTTGGGCCCGATTTGAGGTAAAAACCTGGCGGGAGAAAGTGAATGATCGATGAGAAAAAGTCGTTTTTTTACAAAAACAGATGGTTTTATGAAAGAATTGATTTTTGTTGTTGAAGAAGATCCGGAAGGGGGTTATACGGCGCGGGCGCTGGGAGAAACTATTTTTACCCAGGGAGAAACCGTCGAAGAATTAAAGCAAATGATTCGAGATGCCATTGACTGCCACTTTGATGACGCCAGCCAATGGCCCCAGATTGTTCGGCTTCACTTTGTGAAAGATGAAGTTTTTGCCCTACAATAAACTGTATTTTCATGGTTGCAATTTGTTACCAGCCTTTCCATCAAGGCAAATTCCTTCTACGTTTGGGTCATGAAAATACCACGCGATTTAACCGGTACTGAACTCATTCAAATTCTCAAACCGCTGGGGTATCGAATAACTCGTCAAACCGGTAGCCATGTCCGTATTGAAACTGAACAGAATGGCCTGCATCATGAAACTATCCCTCGCCACAATCCGCTTAAGATTGGTACGTTGAAGCCATCCTAAATAACATTGCCAATCATTTTGGGATGACAAAAGAAGAATTGGTTAAACGGCTATTTGGTTAGCTTTAAGTTATTTGTGCTGTGATTTGTAATGTTCCGCCAGCACATCTTCACCAAAGTCACTGGTTAAATCCCGCACTACAGTGTGCGTATGGTTGGCCTGATTCTGCGCATTGTCGTATTCAATGAGCAGCGTGGGGCCGTGAATGCGGTAATACTGGCCTTTGCCGGGACCAAAACCGGGTTGCCGGTCGCCCGCCCAGGCAAACACCAGTTTGTCCAGGCCGATTTTTTTCAGCTTGTCCATCTGCTGATTTTTCAGCGTCACGTGGTAATTGTTCAGGTAGGTATCGAGCAAGGTCAGAAAGGTTTTCTGCTGGCTTTCCGTCAGTTTCAGAAACGGAATACCCTCCATTTTTTCGATGGATACTTTCCGAACGTTGGTGGAAAAAATTTCCTGCGGGGAGGTTTCGCTCATGAGGGCCATCTTCAACTGATCGCTGTTCAGTGAATTCACCAGCGCCAGCCCCAATTCGGCTTCCTGTTTCAGAATCTGTTTGCCTTTCTGGGGCACATCGACCCGGACGATGTCGGGATTACTGCCAAGGAACGTGGGCGTCATGCCCGATATTTTGCCCGTCAGCGACGAAAATTGCCACAATAAATGGTGTCCATTGAGCCGCCAGCCCCAGGGTTCTTTGCTGTTCGGCTCGCCAAAAAACGTGAAAAAGTAGTTGATCGGATCGCGGTGGGTGTCGTTCGGCGGACGGTTTTCCTGCACGCGCAGCACATTTTCCATGTCCATGATGGCCGTTGTCTTCTCAAATCCCTGCTCACTCATGGCCAGTTTCAGCAGGGCCATGGCGGCTTTCTGCTGCTCGGGCGTCATTTTTTTCATCGACAGCCCTTTGCGCGGAACCGGCGTGTAATACCACACAAACCGCTCGTCGTCATTGAACGGAAACATCGCCACTTTGCGCTGCTCTTCATCGAGGGTTTTCAGGAAAGAGGTCACGGCGGCTGCCATTTCCTTGCCGATGGGTTCGCGGGAAGGGGCCGTGAAGGCCAGCAAAAAACCGGTCAGGAGAATAAAGTACTTTTTCATGAAGGCTTAGGAATTTTGGGGGGAAGATACGGAATTTTACGGTTTATGGTGCTGTCTTTTGTTTTTCAGAACAGACCCAGTGAACCGGGGTCGCATCCGTCCTTTTTTTCATCCGCTGCAAACCCCCGTTTGAATAATAGAAAGTCCAGTTCAGCCATTTCTGCTTAATCCAGGGCTTCTAGATTCTGTATTTTGTCTGATAAATAACCGGATCAATCCTTTTTTGACCCTTTGTCCGGACGTTCAGTATAACAACAAAACAAGTCCACTATTCACTTATCATCTACCACCGTGCCACAACCCGTAAACAACAACCGGTTTCGGAGCTTCCGGCTTCCGAAACTGCGGCTTTTCTGGAAATCTTCCCTGTTAGGCCTTATGCTCATTCTGTTGAGTCGCTACGCCTACAGCCAGATCCACGTCAATTTTAGCATCAATCCACAAAATTCCCGCAAGCCGATCAGCCCGCTGATTTACGGCACCAACGATCAGTATCCCTACGCGACCGCCAAACGGCTGGGCGGCAACCGCATTACGAACTACAACTGGGAAAACAATGCGTCGAACGCCGGTTTCGACTGGTTTCACGAAAGCGATAACTACGTCCCCGGACAGCAGAATGTGCCTGAAAATCAGTACGATGTTCCGGGAGCCGCCCTGTCGACATTTCATCAGCGGTCGTTGAACCAGAACGCCTACTCGCTGGTGACGCTCCCCATGGCGAAATACGTGACGAAGGATAAAAACGGGGCTGTTACGCCGGAGCAGGCGGCCCCGTCGAGCCGTTGGGCGGCTGTCAAATACCGCAAACCCAGCCCGTTCACCTTGCTGCCGGATGTCAACGATGGCGACGTGTACGTGGACGAGGAGCTGAATTACCTGCAACACCACTTTGGCCGGAGCAACACCGCGCGGGGTGTTCGGGGCTATGCGCTGGACAACGAACCGGGTTTGTGGGCCAGCTCCCACAGCCGGATGTGGGGCACGACGCCGGTCAGCGTTCGCTACCTGATGGACAACTCCTTTGAACTGGCCCAGCGCATCAAGGAAATGGACCCCACGGCCGAAGTTTTTGGCCCCGCGTCGTTTGGGATCTCGGAGTTTGAAAACCTGCAATTTGCACCCGACTGGGACCAGGAAAAGGGCAATTATCCCATTTTTCTGGATTTGTATCTGGGTAAGATGCGGGAAAAAGAGCAGCAGGGCGGAAAGCGGTTGCTCGACGTTCTGGACGTACACTGGTATCCGGAACGGAGAAATGACGGACTTCGTCCGACCGACAACCGGACCGACTACGCCAACAATGCTGCCCGCATGGCCATGACCCGTTCGTTGTGGGACCCGACGTATAGTGAGGGGACGTTCGTGAGCGATGATCCGGTCAAACGGCAATTGTTTTTGCCCTTTTTGCCCAAAATGCACCAGCACATCGGGCAGTATTATCCGGGAACGAAACTGGCCATTACCGAATACAGCTACATGGGTCTGACGCACGCTTCCGGCGGGATTGCCCAGGCCGACGCGCTGGGAATCTTTGGCAAGCAGGGCGTTTACCTGGCTACCTACTGGGGTGGCGTCGTGGATTTTATCAAATCGGGGTTTGACCTGTACCGGAACTACGACGGGCAGGGTGGTCATTTTGGCGATACCTCGGTGGAATCAAGTACGGTTGATCTGGTCAATACCTCGGTTTTTGCGTCCATCAACGGCAGTGACGATTCGAAACTGCACGTTGTGGCCCTCAGCAAAAACCAGGATGGCCCCATCACCGCCACTTTTACCATCGGCGGCAGCCGGCAATACAAAAGTGCCACGGTTTGGGCGTTCGACAATTCCAGCTCGGTGCTGAAACAATTGAAAAGCGTTCGAACCATCAACAGCAATACCTTCGAATACGTCCTGCCGGCGCTGACGGCCTGCCATTTCGTTTTGTCGGAAGAAAACATTGCTATATATCCCGACATCACCGAAACGACGATCAATCCGTCGGCGGGCTATTCCGACGGGACGGCGACGTTTGAACTGACGGCCAAAGTAGCCGACGGCGACAACGACCTCGCGGGTGTAACGGCCGATCTGAGTCCCCTGGGGGGTGGTACTGCCGTGGCGTTTACGCCAAGTGGGACGGAAACGGGGCTGTATCGCTTGCAGGTTCAGGTGCCCACCGGAACCGTTGCCGGATCGAAATCCATTAAAATTACCGCGAAGGATGCGGCCAACCACACGGCCGAAGCCGCCGTTTCGTACCGGGTTATCAAGCGGACGGCGGAAACCGTAATCTGGGATGGCGACGAAATCAAGCGGGGCACTGGGGGTTCTTACTACGATCCGAGTGATACGCAAGCCCGAAATGCAAAAATAGAACGGCGCGAAACCGGTGGCCAGCACCAGCCGGGTAGTCTGTTCATGCACTTCGAACACGCCAATAACCGCTACAACACCATGACCTGGCGGCTTTCCGACAACGACAACCCCGCCGATGCCCGGGACATTCGGGATTTCGGAGCCCTGGAGTTCTACCTCAAATCCAATGCGCCCGAAAATTCCGATATTGAAGTGAGTCTGCGGGATGCTACGGCGCAAATGCACACCTCGAACACTGTGTGGCTGAAGCAGGGCGGCTACCTCGGTTCGCTGAATTCCAGTGGCTACACGCGGGTTAAAATTCCACTGTCGGCCTTCACGACCGACTCGCAAATTGATCTCGGACAGATCTGGCAGTTGAATTTTAACTGCAACACGGCCCAGAAATCGTTCGATGTGTGGATCGACGACGTGCGGGTACTGCCGTATTCCAACCCGGTTTTGCAACCCGTTATCCGCGAAAAGGGCGTTACGCCAACCGCCGGATACGCCGATGGAAAAACGACCGTTACGATTTTTGCCCAGGTAGACGATCCGGACAACAACCTGCGGACGGTAACCGTCGATCTGGCTCCGCTGGGGCTTGCCAATAAACAGGCCATGACGCTCGAAAATGGCCGGTATGCGGCAACGGCAACGGTTCCGTCGGGCGTTGTCAAAGGCACAAAGCAACTCAACATTGCGGCTGTGGATGCCGAAGGCAACTCCGCCGATGCGTCCGTTCAGTTCACGGTGAATGAGCCAGCCAGTTCGGTGGTTCTGTGGGATGGCGATGTGGTGAATACCGGAAAACCGACCACGCTCAACGCGGTGACGACCTGCGTGGTCGATGAAGCCAACGGCAACAAGGCTCCCAAAAGCATGAAAATGCACTTCGATATGGCCGACAACGGTTTTGCCGCGATGGTCTGGGACTGGAACGAAAACACCAACGACGAAGCCATCAAAGACTTGAGCACCAAGGGTTACATAACGTTTTACGTGAAAGTCAGCAATCCCGGAGAAAATTTCGATTTTCAGGTGTTTCTGAAAGATCGTTCTGCCGCAAGCACCTCACCCGTACCAGTGCGCGGAGGGGGGTATGTGACTGCTTTCTCCGGTGATTACCAGCGGGTTCGGGTTCCAATGAGCGCGCTGCTGGCGGGTGATAAAATTGATACGAAACAGGTGACGCGGATCGGTTTTCTGTCGACCGGACTGGACAAGGCCTACGATTTCTGGGTCGATGACATCGAAGCGGGGGGCAGCAACGTCGCCGATGTCAAACTGACGACGCAAAATGCCGCCTGCGGTTCTACCGGATCCATTCGGGTGGTTTCCATCAACGGCAGCGAAGCGGTTTCGGGGTATACGTTTTACCTGAACAATGTGGTCAATCCGGCCGGGGAGCATGTGGCGGTTTTTAGTAATCTGGCTCCCGGAAAATACGATTTACGGATCGAGGGGAACGACGGTTTTCTGTATTACGAAAATGTACCCGTCGGTGGGGGCACCAATCCGCTGTCGGCTGCCATTGTGCAGAATCAGACGACGCTGGATTTAACCGTTTCGGGCGGCAGCGGTTCGTACAGCTACCGTTGGTCGAATGGCGGCACGACCGAAGATCTGACCAATGTAACGCCCGGGACGTATCGCGTCACGGTGACTGATCAGGTGAGCGGTTGTACAATCGAAGCATCCATAATCGCAACAGGCGGAACCGCTAGCGCGGACTTCTTGGTGACCGACGCGACGTGTAAACCCAATGGCCGGATCGAGGTACAAAATGTTACCGGCTCGGGAGGTAACACGAAGTATGCCATCAATGGAAAACCGAATCCGGCGGGGGCCGACCAGCCGGTTTTCAGCGACCTGGCTGCGGGCGATTACGAGATTGTCATTACGGGCGACGGCGATTTTCGGTTTGCCAAAACCGTTTCCGTGCAGGACAAGGGCGAAAAACCGGTCGTTCAGGCGGAGGTCAGTATCGAAAATGAAAAAGCGTACATCAATCTGAACGTTACCGGTGGCAGCGGAATTTACATCTACAAATGGTCGGAAGGGTCGGAATCCCAAAATCTGTGGGAAGTTCTCGACGGAACGTACCAGGTGGAGGTGACCGATGCGGCAACGGGCTGTAGCACCACGGCGTCCTACACCATCGTCATTCCCGGAATTGAGCTGACCCCTGAGAACCCCAGTTGTGCGCCCAACGGAAAGATCCGGGTAACCGCCGTGAAAGGTTCGGGTGGTAACAATAGGTACTACATTAACGGCGAACCGAATCCGGCCGGGATCAACAACCCCGAATTTGGGGGGCTGGTGCCGGGGACCTTCCGCATCAAAGTGGAAGGCGATGGCGGTTTTCAGACTGAAAAAGAGGTGACGCTGGAAGGGTCCGGTTCGGCACCGGAAGTCACGGCCAACGTCAGCTACCTGAACGGCAAGGGCTACATCAACCTGAACGTTACGGGCGGAAGTGGCATCTATACGTACGACTGGTCCAACGGGGCCACAACCCTGAATATCTGGGAGGTTCCGGCGGGTACATATTCCGTGGTGGTCACCGACCTCGTCAGCCAATGCAAAACCACCTATTCGGCGACGCTGAGTGACGCCAGTGAAAGCATCATGATTTACCCCAACCCGGCGGTGGGTCAGGAACAGGTGCTGGTTCGCTACAATTTCGTGGATACCCAGGTTCGGAAAGTGATGCTGAAAGATCATGTCGGCGTGGTGGTGTATACCGCCGATGTGGCCGAACATGCCACTGAAATAACCGTGCCGGTTCGGAATCTGCGGAGTGGTACGTATCTGGTGATTCTGGAAGGGAAATCGCTGATAACGAAGCACTTGATTGTTCAATAGGGTGGTCATTCTACCCGGTTTTACACGGCAGTCCGCGCGGACTGCCGTGTATTTATTTAGAAGAAAGGGAGGAGTGGAAGAAAAATTGCTTTGTCATTGGAGAGAGTCGCCGGAACCCGATTATCGTCGTTCTGTTCACACATGAAATCCGCCATCGATCGCTTGTTGCAGACTTCGGGTCTGCCGCTGACCGTCCGCCAGTTCTGGTGGTACAGTTTTTTCTACTGGAGTTTTTTTTCGCTGATCTGGTATGGTCAGGCCATTATGGTCTGGCTGCTCACGCCCAACGCCCGGCTGTATTTCACCGATACGCTCTACTGGCTCATCGAGTTATTGTACTGGTGGGGTGCAACCCCCCTGGTCATTTTCTGCGCCCAGCGGTTTTCGCTCCTGAAAACCCAGCGCGCCAGCCGGTTTGTCACCCAGGTGCTGACGCACCTGCTGATTGCTGCGGTGTTGTATGGGGTAGAACTGGTGGTGGAACACCTGCTGCTGGGAGCCGCCATTGCCCACGAGCAGGGGAAGGCGATCACTGTCCGGCGGGTGATGACGGTTTTTTTTCTGAGTTTTGGCAATGCGTTTGCCCAGTACATGCTGCTCGTGGTTTGCTATAACGTGTTGACGCACGTCTACCAACTGCAATCGCTGAAACAGCAACATTTGCAGGCCGAACTGGTCAACGAACAGCTCAAGAGCCAGTTGGCCAATGCGCAGTTGCAGGCTTTGAAAATGCAGTTAAATCCTCATTTTCTGTTCAATACGCTCCATACGGTGGTCAGTTTGATGCTGCGGAATCAGACCCGTCGGGCCGCCCTAATGGTGACCACGCTGAGCGACCTGCTCCGGAGTGTGCTGGTGCGTCAGCAGGCCAACTTCATTTCGGTGCGCGACGAGATGACGCTGACCCGGCAGTACCTGTCGATCCAGCAAATTCGCTTCGAAGACCGCTTGATGGTCGAATACGAAATTGCGCCCGAAGCGGAAGAATGCCTGCTGCCGCAGTTGATTCTGCAACCCATCGTCGAAAACGCCATCACCCACGGCATTGCCGACCTCACCGAAGGGGCGCTGATTCGCATCACAGCGCAACGGCTTGGCGAAACCGTCGTGATTCAGGTGTTCGACAATGGGTTGGGTCAGGAACAACTGCATGATACGTCCGGGATGGGTTTGGGCCTGTCCAACACCCTTTCGCGGCTGGAGAAAGCTTACGGCGAACAGGCGACGATGCAGTTCGATCAGCCGCCGGGGGGCACCACCACCGTCAGCCTGCGGATTCCCTGCCAATGCTCCTTGTTAACTTCAACGGTAACCCATGAACCCGTATCACACGCTCATCATTGACGACGAACTGGCTGCCCGCGAGGTGATCCGGACGTTGCTGGCCGACACGCCCATGCTCCGGGTGGTCGACGAAGCGGCCAATGGTCTGGAAGCGGTGCAGAAAATTCTGCTTCACCGCCCGCACCTGATTTTTCTCGACATTCAGATGCCCCGGCTCGACGGCTTCAGCGTGCTGCGGAAAGTCTGGCCCGATCACCAGCCAACGGTGGTGTTCACGACCGCCTACGATCAGTATGCCCTTCAGGCTTTCGAAGTCAACGCCATTGATTATTTGCTCAAGCCTTTCGATGAAATTCGTTTCGGGCAGGCGCTGGGCCGGGCCATCGAGCGGCTCAACAACCAGAACCAGCCCAAAATTGAGGCCCTGCTGGCCCAATTGCTCAGTGCGCATACGCCCGTACCCCCGCGCGAGTACCTGTCGCGGGTGCTGGTGAAGGAGCAGGGCCGGATGTATTTCGTGAATCTGAACGACGTGCAGTATCTGGATGCGGATGGTAATTACATCACCCTGCACACCGCCACCGGCAAACACATCGTGTACGACAGCCTGACGAAGCTCGAAACCCGGCTTGATCCGAACCAGTTTGTGCGGATGCACCGCTCACACATTGTCAATCTGGCCTACGTTCAGGAAGTGGAAACCCATTTCAACGGCGATTACATCGTCCATCTCAAGCTGGGCCAGACGCTGAAATGGACCCGCAATTACCGGGATAAAATTCAGGCGTTTCTGGGGTGAATGTCCTTTTGGTGTGATAAAAAACGGGGCGTTGCCGGGCGGTTTCAAAAACCGTCCCGGCAACGCCCCGTTAACCAAAACTTCTGCAATCCTACAACTCCCGAATCCGGATGTTTTTATACCAGACCACTTCTTTCGGGCTGTGGTTTTGCAGCGCGATTTTGCCTTTGGCGTGGGCTTTGGCGTAATTCCAGTCTTTGAATTTGCTGCCAGCCACCATCTTCTGCCATTCGTCCCCGCCGTAGTGGTATTCCACCACTTTCTTGCCATTCAGGTAATGCTCGACGTGGTTGTTGTTCACCACAATCCGGCCTTTGTTCCACTGCCCGGCGGGTTTGTTGATGGTCAGGTCGCTGGGCGCAATCATGTCGTAGTTGGCACCGGTCAACTGGCTTCCTTTCAGTTTGGCACCGTCGCCCAACTGGTAGCCGGTATCGTCGATCACCTGGTATTCGGGACCGGACCAGTACGTGGCCTTGTTCGCCGGATCTTCGATCACTTTGTAAACCACCCCGCTGTTGCTTTTGGGCGGCAGTTTGAACTCAAACTCCAGCTCGAAGTTCTCGTATTCCTTGTCCGTCACGAGGTCACCGCCGGTACCGTCGGGCGTCAGCGTTCCGTCTTCGATGTTCCAGCCAATGGCCTTGTCTTTCAGGTAACTGTGCCAGCCTTTGGTGGATTTTCCGTCGAACAGCGACACCCATTTGCCGGGTTTCGAGCCAGCATTCGAAAGGCTCATGAGGGTAAAGACGCCCGCCAGCAGGGCCAGGGCAAAGGTTGCTTTTTTCATGGTTTTGTAGGGTTTGTGGTTTGCGGTTTTCAGTATACGGTTTTCGGTGGCTGACGCATGATTTGGAACGCGTCAGCCACCGAAAACCGTATACTGAAAACCGTAAAACCTATACAGCATTCATAATTTTCATGGCATTCGGATCCCAGTTGACGATCTGCTTTTTGAACAGACTGATGTTACCACACTGGGTCGGTCCACAGGCCCGAAGCCCGAAGGTTGCATCCTCAGCCACCGGTTTCTGGTTGCGAACCGAATCGAAGAAGTTGACAAAGTGTTCGTAACGATCGCCTTTGTAATCTTTCGGTGTCTTATAGACCATTTCGCGCGGACCTTCCATTTCCGGGCGCTCGGGATACATTTTTTTGTATTCTTTCAGATACGCTTCCTGCTGGTCTTTCGGGAAATTGCTGATCGACAGACCGGGCGCTTTGGGCAGTTTGTGGTGCCGAACCGTCAGGCTATCCCAGCCAACCGACAGATCGCCTTCCGTACCGACCAGCCGAACCAGGTAACCGCCACCGCCACCATCGACGAAATTGCTCCGCGTCGTCAGGTTAAATTCCGGATGCTCGGCGGTTTTCGGGTAATCAAAAATAGCGAGGTGAATATCGGGAACATCACGACCATCTTTCCAGAACCGCAGCCCACCGCTGGCATACACCCGGTTGGGGCCTTTGGAACCCGTAATGGTGTGGAGCGTCGTCAGCAGGTGAACGTAGAGGTCACCGGCCACCCCCGTTCCGTAGTCCTGGTAGTTTCTCCATCTGAAAAACCGCTTCGGGTCCCACTCACGCTTTTTAGCGGTTCCCAAATAGGTGTCCCAATCAACGGTTTGGGGCGATGCATCCGGCGGAATGGAGTATTGCCAGGCACCCATGGCACTGTGGCGGTCATATTGGGCTTCAGCAAAAACCAGCTCGCCAATGTCGCCGGCTTTCAGCAATTCTTTGGCTTTGGCGATGATGATGGAACTGGCAAACTGGCTGCCCACCTGAAACACTTTACCGGTTTCTTTCTGAACTTTGATCAGCGTATGGCCATCTTCGACCTTCTGTACCATTGGCTTTTCACAATAGACGTGCTTGCCTTTGCGCATGGCGTCGGTCGAGATTTTTTCGTGCCAGTGGTCGGTCGTTCCGTTGATAATTACATCGACATCCGACCGTTCGAGCACCTGACGGTAGTCGCGGGTGGTGAACAAACCATCGCCCCACAACTCTTTAGCCCGGCGCAAACGGCCGTCGTAGAGGTCACAGGCGGCAATAATTTCGGTTCCTTCGACCATCAGCGCGGTCTCCGTATCCCCAATGCCCATACCGCCCGTTCCGATGAGTCCGATGCGGACTTTATCGTTAGCGGCTGTGCTGCTATGACTTTTCACTAAATGAAGGTACATCGGAGCCGTTCCGGCCTGGGCGAGCGAAGACGGAACGGCCGCGGCTGCGGTTCCGGCCAATCCCAATGTTTTTAGAAAGGACCGACGAGAAGGAACCTGTTCAGGGTTTTCCATAGAATTAAATTAGGCGTTTACAGGAAGCCGTAATTTACGACTTTTTAGTTTACGTCGGGAAAAACACCCTGCGAAATGAGGTGATTGGGCGCGTGATGGTCTTATTAAGGGGAAAAGTAGTAGTATTGTAAATCCACCCGAAAATGCAGAATTAGGCCGTATTTTTCATCCCTTCGTTATTCGGGATTCAGTGTTCAATATTCGATATTCGTTTTTTAGTATTCGTTATTTGGTTCTAAAAAATACAAATATTGAATAATGAATATTGAACACTGAATAACGAATAGCGAAGGGGACTGACTATAACAAACTGACGAGATGGCAGTAAAAAAGACCCCTTCAAGACGTACCTTTCTCAAAAACTCGCTGGGAACTCTGGCGGCTTTTACCATTGTTCCGCGCCATGTGCTGGGCAAAGGCTATCTGGCGCCCAGCGACCAGCTTTCCAAAGGCATCATCGGCGTTGGCGGCATGGGTCGTGGACACATACCCTACGCCGGAACGAGGGTCGCGGCCATTTGCGACGTCGATACCCGGCACCTGGAACTGGCCAAAGGGATTATCAAGGACCCCGCGCTCAAAACCTTCAGGGATTTCCGGGAACTGATTCAACTGCCCGAAGTCGATATTGTCCACATTGCCACCCCGCCCCACTGGCACGGCATCATGGCGGCTGAAGCGGCCCGCGCCGGAAAAGACATCTGGTGCGAAAAACCGATGACCACCACCATTGGCGAAGGCAAACGGGTGATGGAAGCCGTGCAGCAACACGGCCGGATTTTTCGGCTCAACACCTGGTTTCGGTTTGAATCCAATTTCTACGGCATGGGAACGCCCGTCAAACCCATCAAGAAGCTGGTCGACAGCGGTTTGCTGGGCTGGCCCCTGAAAGTAACCGTGAGCAAACACACCGGTTTCGACTGGAAGTTTTACTGGGTCGGGAAAACCGATCTGGACCCCATGCCGGTGCCGCCCGAACTGGATTACGAAACCTGGTTGGGACCGGCCCCCTACAAACCGTATAACGAGCACCGGGTTCACAACACCTTCCGGGGCTACTGGGACTACGACGGTGGCGGTTTGGGCGATATGGGACAACATTATCTAGATCCCATTCAGTATTTTCTGGGCAAAGACGACACCAGCCCCATTTCGGTCGAAATCGACGCCCCCCAGCAACATCCCGACGCCGTTGGCACCTGGCGACGGATTGAATATACCTACGCCGACGGTTGTAAAATCATTCTGGATGGTGAGGGCAAGGATGTCAACATGCCCTATATCGAAGGGCCGAAAGGGAAATTGTATCAAGGGTTTAAGTCCGATATTCCGGATTTGCAGAAAAAACTGGCGGCTTTTCCCGAACCGTTGCCGCAGCAAACCGACTTTGTGGACGCCGTTCGGGGGCGCAAGCGGTTTGCGCTCAACGAAGCCAATGGCTACCGTTCCTGCACCCTCATCAACATGGGTAAAATCGCCCTGCAACTGGGTCGCTCGCTGAAATTTGATCCGGTCAATCAGGTATTTGTCAACGACGAGGGCGCCAATCGGCTGATTGACCAGCCCATGCGCGCGCCCTGGATTCTGTAATAACTGCCGTTGGCCCTTTTAACCTCGTTATCCTGTCATGAAATTTCCTCAGATGGCCTTTGCGGGCCTGTTTTTACTCACTACAACCAGTTGGGCGCAACCCAAACCCGATCCGCGCGCCCTCGAAAACCGGGTCGCTGACGAGCTGGCGCAACTACCCGCTTTAGACAGTAAGCAGTTGATCACCAGCATGGATGCGATGGCTGCTTTGGGGTCGCCCGGCCTTCAGGAAATGGTAGCCCGGCTGGTAGCACCCGGCAAAGGCGACAACACGGCTTTGGAATACGCGCTGGGCGGTTATTCCTATTTCGTTACCAAACCGGGCAAGGAAGCACAACGGGCGGTGGCGGTGCGGGCCTACGGGCAGTCGCTGGAAAAGCTAACCGACCCGGAAAATAAGGCGTTTATTCTCAGTCAATTGCAGATTGTCGGGAAAGACGATGCCGTTGTTTTTCTGAAACCCTATCTGACCGACGAACGGCTTTGCGCCCCGGCGGTTCGGGCGTTGGTCAAGATCAACACACCCTCGGCTCAGAAAGCGGTGTTACAAGCCCTGGCCGAATCGCAGGGAACCAGCCGCCTGTCTCTGGTGAAAGCCCTGGGCGACACGCGTTACCAGCCCGCAGCCTCCGCCCTGATGCCGTTGGTGGAGCAGGGTGATCCCAAACTTAGCAAAGTGGCGATGTATGCCCTGGCCCGACTGGCGGCTCCGACTGCCGGAGTGGTTTTGACCAAAGCCGCCGAACAAAGCGGTTTTACGTACGATGCAACGGAAGCCACGGCCAGTTACCTCGATTATATCAAACAACTCTCGGTGTCGGGCAAAAAACCGCAGGCCGACGCTCTGGCCCGGAAGCTGCTGGAACAGTGTACGGATGCGAAACAGGTTCATACCCGGTCGGCCGCGCTGAAAATTCTGGTCGATAACAACAAAGAAAAAAGCTTGCCTTTGCTCACCACGGCGGTGCAGGACCCATCCGGCGAATACCGGGTAGCGGCCCTGAAACTGGCGACGGGTTTGAAGAACAAACTGCTCAATCTGCAACTAGCCAAACTGATTGCCAGAACTACCGGCGACGTGCAGGCGGATTTGATTACCCAACTGGGACTAACCGGCGATACGGCTCTGACACCGGCTTTGTTACCAGGCCTGAAAAGTGACGATCAGGCGGTTCGGCTGGCGACTATTTCGGCCCTGGCCCACACCGGCCAGCAAACCGCTTTGCCGGATTTGCTGGCGTTGCTGAAGCGGGGTACGTCGCCGGAAATAACGGCGATCCGGGATGCGGTGTTGACCCTGAAAGGACCGGACGTTGTAGCTCAAATCACGCACGCGTTGCCGAGCATGCCCGCCGAAGCCCGGGCGGCTTTGCTAACAGTGCTGGGAACCCGCGCTGCCGGATCGAGCGTGCAACAGGTGCTGGCTCAGGCGCAGGACAGCGATACCACGATTAGTCAGGCGGCCGCGGCTGCGTTACCGTTTATGGTCGGACCAGAGCAACTTCCGCAACTGGTGACTTTATTAACCAACGCAACACAACCCAAAGCCATTCGCTCGTTGCAGCAGGCGCTGGCAGCCGCGACGGTTTCGGTGGGCGACTCGCTCCAGCGGACAGACTTGTTATTCAGCACAATGCAACAGGCACCCACGGCCGCGCAACCGCGTTTTCTGGGGGCTTTTGCCGGCATCGGCGGGCCGAAAGCGTTACAAATCGTGCAGGAATCGTTCGGGAAAGGTGAAGGCATTGCTCAGCCTGCTGCCGTAGCGGCTCTGTCGGAGTGGTCGACGCCCGAAGCAGCCCCCGCTTTGCTGGCGATTGCACGGCAAAACAGCGTGGTTTCCGAATCGGCGTTGAGCGGTTATCTCAAACTGATCGACCGGTCGACCTTCCCGGCCGACCAGCGGCTGCTGCTGCTGCGGGATGCGATGGAAGTAGCCCGGACTCCGCAGCAAAAAAACGAAATCCTGAAATCGGTCAGCCGGTGCCGGACGTTTTTGGCGCTGGTTTTTGCCGGAAACTATCTGGACGATCCGGCGATGCAGCAACAGGCGGCCTCGACGGTTTGGTCGGTTGCCGCATCCAGCCGGGATTTTACGGGGGATGTGGTGCGGAAGTTGCTGGAAAAAGCCAGCCAGGTCATCACCGGTCCCGACGGCGACGCCCAGCGACAGGCCATCCAGCGACGCTTGCAAACCCTGCCCGCTGGCGACGGTTTTGTGGCGATTTTTAACGGAAAAGATCTTTCAGGCTGGAAAGGACTGGTGGAAAATCCGGTTAAACGAAGCAAAATGAGCGCGGATTCGCTGGCACTGAAACAGCAGAAGGCCGATGAACTCATGCGGGCAGGCTGGTCGGTGAAAGACGGGTTGCTGGTTTTCAACGGACACGGAAACAACATCTGCACGACAAAACCGTACCAGGATTTCGAGATGCTGGTCGATTGGAAAATTACCAAAGAAGGCGACGCCGGTATTTACCTGCGAGGCACCCCGCAGGTGCAGATCTGGGACCCGGCGCGGACGAATGTGGGCGCACAGGTTGGCTCGGGCGGATTGTATAACAACCAGAAGTTTGCCAGCAAACCGCTGAAACGGGCCGATAACCCGGTGGGCGAGTGGAATACGTTCCGGATCATCATGAAAGGCGAACGCGTGACGGTTTATCTGAATGGCGAACTGGTAACGGACAATACGGTGCTGGAGAACTACTGGGATCGTAGCCAGCCTATTTTTCCGTCGGAACAGATCGAACTTCAGGCGCATGGTACTTACGTGGCCTACCGGAATATCTACATCAAAGAATTGCCCCAACCCAAACCGTATCAAGTGACCGAAGCCGAAAAAAAGGACGGTTTTCAGGCGTTGTTCAACGGCAGCGACTTCAGCCAGTGGACCGGCAATACGAAGGATTATGTGGCCGAAGATGGGGATATCGTCTGGTACAACAACGGGGGGAAAGGCAATCTGTACACAAAGAAAGAATACGCGGATTTTGTGTTCCGGTTTGAATTTCAGCTAACCCCCGGTGCCAACAATGGACTGGGCATCCGCGCTCCGCTGGAAGGTGATGCCGCTTATGTGGGTATGGAACTCCAGATTCTGGATAATGACGCAGATATTTACAAAAAGCTGGAGGTATATCAGTACCATGGCTCGGTCTACGGCGTGATTCCGGCGAAACGCGGGGCGCTCAAACCGCTGGGTGAGTGGAACGAACAGGAAGTAACCGTGAAAGGCAATCAGGTGAAAGTGGTATTGAACGGGGTTCAGATTTTGAACGGTGATATTGCCGAAGCCAGCAAAAACGGGACTCTCGACCATAAAGAACATCCCGGTTTGCAACGCACCAAAGGCCACATCGGTTTTCTGGGCCACGGTTCCGTGCTGCGGTTTCGGAACATTCGGGTGAAGGAACTGTGAAATGAAACTTCAAATTATAAATGTAAAATGCTAAATGTTGAATGTAAAAGTGTTCCCCACGCGGGTACTTTTACATTCAACATTTAGCATTTATTATTTTACATTCTTTTTATTATACCACATCTTCCCGGGCCGCAGCCGGATCGTTGTATTTTCGGTCCAGTTGATCGGTCGATTTCATGTCAGACGGCGCCAGAGCGGTGGATTCCTGCATTGGCTGTTTTTTGATCGCGCTTTCGTCCAGCGTTTCCTTCGGCTGATCCAGCATCTGGGCGGTTTCTTCCGGGCGTTCGGCGGATTGATACGGTTCCTTGTCTTTTTCGTTGACGTCGTAGGGATGTTCCGAGGAGCCCGTATCCGGGTTTTCGGTCATGCCTTCGTCGGTTTTGGGCTTGATGTAATTGGCCGGGCCGGGGCCCTGGTTGGCGTCGGAGTCGACCAGATCCGGGGCTTTTTCTTTTTCTCCGGGGTGCTGGCTTTGCGTCGGCACATCCGCGCCGGGCATGGTATCCGCCAGTCCGCTGGTGGGCGTATCTTTTGTGTTGCCTTCGTTGGAAATCTGGCCATCGGCGTTCCCGGAGTTGTTCACTTCGTGCGACCGCCCGGGTTCACTGGGTTCCGTAATTTCGGGTTTGTCCGGTTTCGGGGTCGACGGAAAATCCGGGATTTCGGGGCCGGGAGTGTGTGGCGTCGGCGGATTGGGTGAATCAGGCGACGACGGAATCGGATTGTTCGGGTTGGGAGTCGACGGGAGTTCCGGAATCATATCCGCCTGAGGATGATCCGATTTGATATCGACTACATCATACGTCCGTTGGTTGGGCGAGTTCAGACCGCGCTCCACATCGTCGGTATACCGATCGCTGAGGTCGTCGGTTACTTCTGTTTCGAGATGGGCCGTCGGCACTAATTTCCCATCGACTAATTTGACCATATGTGTATCGGCCTGATCCTGACCGTATTTTGTATCAGCATTTTCGTTGGATACGAGGTCCGCCTGTTGCGAATCATGAAACACATTCGATTCCATACCGTTTGTTACGAGTTAGTGAATAGAAATTCTTCCAAAACTGCGGTTACCAAAAACCGTAGTAATGTCCTTATAACTTCCGGTATAGCAAAAGGTTTTTGATTAAATCAGATAAAAAAATCCCGGAAGGATTCTACTGGCTTCACCGATAAAAGCGGCTGGAAGGGGTGGAGGCTACGCGCAACCAGAAGTTGCAGAGGTCTTCGACCACGGATTTGTAGTCATTGAACGAATCCGGTTTTTTGACGTACGAATTGGCTCCCAGTTCATACGCCCGGTCGATGTCGGGCTGGGCATTCGACGTACTGAAAATCAGCACCGGCATCAGGTTGTAGCGGGGATCGGCGCGCAGTTTTCCCAGCACCTCAAAACCGCTCATCAAGGGCATGTTGAGGTCCAGTAGCAAAAAAGAAGGTAAAATCTTTACGGTTTCCAGCCGTGACAACAGATCCATTCCACTGGTCGCAATCAGCACTCTCTCCTCGTTCAAACACACTTTGAAGGCTTCCTGTATCAAAAATAGATCATCATCGTCGTCGTCTACGACGGCTATAATCTGTTTCTTTTTCATATGGTATTGACCAACCAACCGCCAGCTATTGGCAGACCCGGTCGGGACCATCAGGCCCAACGCCTGCGGTTGTGCTGATTCGAATTTTGGGTTGATGATAAACTGTCTTCTGCCTTGATGGTGGGCAGGGCAACGCGTTTTTTCCAGTAGGAGCAAAAATGCGCCATCGATGCTTCCCAGTTTTCCGGTCTGGGCATGTAACAGGTTGCGCCCCACCGGTAGGCCAGCCTGACCTGCTCCGGATCGTTGCCGCTCCCGTAAACAATTACCGGAATCCGCCGAAGCACCGGATGCTGTTTCAACAGTTCCAGCATTTTCGCCGGTTTGCCGGTGTCCCGGTCCAGCATAATCAGGGTCGGAACAAACAGCGCATCCGCCAAACCCTTCTGAAAATAGGCATTCAGGGTAGCGTCTTCCTGGGCCGACAGATACCGGTGTGGAACGCCATAGCTCCGAAAAGCGTCAGCCAGCGCCTGGCGGTCAGGGGTGTCGGAGCCGATGAGTAAGATCGATAAGGGGCCGGTCATGGTTTCAAAAAATGAAATGTAATTCAGGTCATTAATCAAAAATAAAACGAGCCAATGGAAAAAAAGTTAGCCTAAACCGCCTAAAATCCAATACTTAAAGCATTAATGCCTAGCCTAATCTTCTAATAATTAAACTATTAACGAGGTCGAAGAAGGCGGCTGGCTTCAAGGTACGCCAGTTGTCGATCTCATCCAGTGTACCGCCAAAATTCATGTAGTAATCGAGCCGAAAGCGTTTCCATTCGCTCTCGACAAAGTCCCGGAAATTGACGGCGGCAATCCAGCCGTCCTCCACATCTTCAAACCACTCTTCGTAGTAGCTGTCGTCGGAACCATGGAAATTCAGGATGTTTTCGCCCACCAGAATGAATTTGTTGATCTGTTCATTCACCAGCGGATCGATCACCTGCCGTTTCAAATACATGATGTCGTTGTGCAGTGTGTCGTTCCACTCGCCGAAGAGTTCGATCACCACAAACCGGCGGTCATAATCGGCAAAGAGAATTTTGCAGTACAGCGTCTCCGACCCGATTTCGTCCCAGAGGGGATGAATGTAATAACCATAAATCGTATTGGTGTATTGGGTCATGTTGTAGACGCGGCCAAAAAACGGCGAATTCGGATCTTCCGACGCGTTATACCACTTCTCCCAATTGTAAAAAGGCTCAATCTCGTGCATAGAAAACCGGCGGATTACGGGAAGACCGGCTATAACAAAGATAACAAAAGTATTTCGCACGAAGGGTCAGAAAACGAACCGTCTGCCAACGAAAAAGTCCAGTAGCTGAGCCTCTGGACTTTCTGTCGGAAACGTGTATGGCTGATGAAGCGCGCTACCTCCATAGTACTCTTCATCGCGTGTCACATACCTACGAACGACCCCGCTGTTTAGATTGCGGAGATTTGAAAAAAGTTAAAAAAAATTATTCTGTGTGAAATTATTTTCTTTAAACGTCTGATATTTAGACAGATAAAAGAAGAAACTTTTTTTTACTTGTACTGAAAAAAAGCCGTAGCCTCGCAATCTTTGTTGCTTTTGAACCGAATCCAGCGGGCCTGAAAACCTTTCGGAAAGGTGTGGCTGAACGTCTGACCGGGTTTAACCGTCACTTCCCGGTACGTCATCCAGGGGCCATTGCCCACCGGATCGACTTCAATGGTGAACGTAACGGGGGACGTTGCTTTGTGGGAAAGTTGCAGACTCCGCTGGTCGTAAAAACCGATGAGGTACGGGTCGGAGGGTTCATTGGCTTTCACGGTGGCGTTTTTCCACGGACCGCCATGGCCGGTCGGTTTTCCCAGTTTCCAAAGATCGTCGATGGCACCGGCCCAGACGGCGGCTTTTTTGTCATCCGAAACCACAATGTGGTCGTTCTGTGTGGCCAACTTAGGATCTAAACCGGTCATAATCAGCAGTCCCCGGTACGATGCGTAATCGTTGATGCGGAGGTTGTGCGACGAAACCGGGCGGATTTTGGCGTAACCGTCGGCATTTTCGGCGGGCAATTCGTAAAAGGTGCCGTGCGCATTGAACAAATCACGCTCCGTGGCCACTTCCCGGCAAATCCGGAGAGCCGCCTGGTTGGTCAGGTTGGTATAGGCGTCGTTTCCGAGCGGGAGCCGCCAGCGTCGGCCCTTGCCATCGACCACCAATACCGATGATTCTTCGATGGTCACGGCCTGTTGCGGAATGGCAAACTTGCTTTTGATAAACGCCATGGCTTTCTCATCTTCCTTGCGAACCAGTTTCATGTCGCCGTCCAGTTCGTAGTAGCCCACTTCGGTGGCTTTTCCGCCCGTGTAATCCAGCGCGGCCATGCCCAGCGCGCGCCGGTTATCGCCCAAACCGTAGATCAAACCACCGGAGGTGTTGGCGGCTGTTACGTTGCTTAAACCGGCGAAAATGGAATTTTGACTGGTCGAACGGGTGTCGTTTGCCGAATAGAAAAAGTGCGCCGATGCGTTGGTTCCCTGACTCGGTTTGATCCGAATCCATTCGCCGGAATCGTTGGCCGTAAACTCCAGATTGACGGCTTTTTTTGCACCAACCGAAACGGTTTTTAACGTCGTCCAGGAACCGTTGCCGGTTTTGTCCACCTCAAAAACAAAGCTCACGTCCGCGTCGCCGTGGTTCTGAATCCAGGCCGAGCGATTGGGCCAGCCCGCAAACAGAAACGGCTCCGAGGTCTCTCCGGTTTTGACGGCTTCATTGAGCCAGACGGCCCCTTCGGCAGTGTTCGGGCCGAGTTGATCGGGCAGACTGGTAGACGTAAACCACAGGTTGGAATTCGACTGGCCGGGACCTTCGATGTCGCCTTTTGCCTTTCGTTTGTTCAGAAACTCTTTTTGCGCCGAATCGTCGCAGCCAAAAACCAGTTGGTCGTTCCAGCGGGTGTAGTCGCCAATCACTTTCAGATAGGCCGACCGGGGCCGGATGCCAGCGGTGCTTTTGGAGGTGAAATTGCCGGGAAACCGCCAGAACAGGCCGTGCATCGTCATGAGATAATCCGGTTGCTGGGCGGTTCCGACGTCCCGGATGCGGGGCCATTCGGTGTTCCAGCCGTGGGCACCGTCGTAGCTGTGGCTCGCTTTCGGCAGTCGGAAAAAGCTCCATTTACCGGCATCACGAACGCCCATCAAAACCGATTTATGATCCCAGCCCGTGGCCCAGATCGGATTGGTGGCCGGGTTTTTGTTGCCGTAAATACCGCCGGGTCCGGTTACTTCCACAAACTGATTCCGGCGCACCACCTTCCAGTCTTTGCCGTCCCACTCCGACAGTGAACCGGCTTCAATGTCGAATTGCTTGAGTGCCTGGGGGCCGGGTTCGCCGTTGTTGGAATACACCAGCACGCCCTGACCGGAATACAGCCCCTTGCCGTGCGCGCCGGGGAGCAGCGCTCCCGCGTGGTTGTTCGATTCGTCGGCTCCCTTTTTGGTTTTGACGTTGCCGTCTTCGTAGAGCAGGGTGGGGGTCAGGGTTTTGACATCGACTTCATAAAACCCTTCTTCCATCGTGCCGTAATAGATTTTGCCTTTCGGATCGGTCAGGTGCCGGGCGTTGCCGGTATGGCGTCCCGGCATGGCGGTGTATGGAATGACCCGCAACTTTCCCTGTGCGTCGATGGCGTAGGGCCCGATGAAAAGCTGGTTGCTTTCCGGGTGGATCATCCGGTTGGCCGGGGTGCCGCCTGTACTTTCGGCATGGACAATCTGCTTCAGCTCCGGTGTTATTTCGTAGAGTTTATCCGACGAGCCAAAGGGCAAATGCGGACCGTAAGTCACGGCCCATAGCTTGCCGGCCCAGGGCACCACTGCGCCCGTGCCACACTCGCCTTCGTTGTTGTACATGGCCAGATGCGGGTAAATACCGCTATACGATTTCCCGGTTTTGGATTGGGCGTTTGCCGGATTAAGATTGACCGTTCCGGCGATTAACGTGCCGATGAGGTAAGCGGAAAGAATGTTTTTTTTCATCCTTGAAGGAATAGATTGTTGTAATCGTTAAGCTGTTTATAGGAACACGGATCAGACGGATTGAACGGATTTACACCGATTACAATCCGTTTTGATCCGTTCAATCCGTCTGATCCGTGTTCCCATTAATAACCGGGATTTTGAACCAAGCCGCTGGTTAATACTTCTTTCGATGGAATGGGCCAGAGGTATTGCCGGGTGGCGTCGAACTTCCGGATGGTCAGTTGCTTGATCAGTCCGGCGCTGAACATAGGCGAGAAATCCGCCACGCCGTCGTCGTCGATCTGCGGTACCTGCGGGAAAAACCACAGACCCGGTTTGACCACTTTCGTCCGCAAATCAGCCGGGTCGAGCAGGCCGTAATTGAGCTTGTTCAGCACTTTTTCGGCGAGTTTCCAGCGAATCAAATCCATGTAACGGATGCCTTCCAGGGCAAATTCCATGCGCCGTTCCGTCCGCAGGATTTTGCGTAAGGCCGCCTGCGTACCGGTTTTTACCGCCGGATACGTCGTTGCCGTTGCACTGACGCCATAGGCCCGCGCCCGAACCGCATTGATGGCGTCCAGCACCGACTGGTCAATTTCGTTCAGTTCAATTTTGGCTTCGGCATACATCAGCAACACATCGGCGTAGCGGATGAGGATTTTGTCGGGCTCGGCGGTCCAGGAGTTCAGCAGCCAGTCGGCATCGATGCCTTTTTTCCAGATCAGCCCGTTGAACGACGCAAACTGGGCAATCGACCGGGTGTCGTTGTTGTTGACCAAGGTATTGTTGCTGGTTCTCAGAACCTTGACCGAATCCGGGTGCGGTTGAAAAATAAAACCGAGGTGGGGCGTCTGGAATTCAACAATGGTGGCCGTGCAGCGCGGATCGCGGTTCAGGAACGGTTTCCGCGGATCGAACAGCGGGGATTCGTCGATGGGCAAACCGTCTTTGCAGAGGAACGCACAGAACAGATCCCACGAAGGATCTTTGGCCGCATAACCGCCCGCGTTCCGGGGAACGTAATCCTGGAGTCCGCCCAGGGTCACTTTCAGCGCCACCGAGCGGGGCAGGGCGAAAATGGTTTCCGGCGAATTCTTGGTTTTCGATAAAAACAGATTGTCAAAACTGTCGTGAAGCCGGTACACCTTCAGATCCATGCAGGCTTTGGCGGCATCACGTGCGGTTTTCCAGTCGCTCATCTGCAACGCAATCCGGGCTTTCATGGCGTAGGCAGCTCCGGCGGTTGCTCGTTTCAGTTCCGAGGTGCTGTAGGTGGTTTTCAGGTTGGCGGCCGCAAAATCGAAGTCGGCGTAGATTTTTTGCAAAACCGTCTCTTTGGGCGTCTGCTTCAGGGCGAGGGCTTCGTCGATGGTGAGCGTACTTTCCGTATACACGATATTGCCATAATGCGAAAGCAGCCGCGAATACTGACAGGCCCGAATAAACCGGGCTTCGGCGGCATAGCGGTCGATTTGTTCCTTCGACAAAACGGCGGCCGCCCGGTCCACGCTCTGAATCACGAGGTTGGCTCTGGCAATGGCCTTGTAGGTATTGGTCCACCAGGTGCCGACAAAGTCGGTTTCGCCGTTGATGGTGGCGCCGGTAATGGCCGTGGTGGCATCCCGGTACGTCCAGTCGTCGGTCCACTCGTCGGAGTCCTGCATCCAGAACGCATCTTTGTACAAACCGTTTAACGACATTTCGATTTCCTCAGCGTTGGCGTTCCAGGTTTCGCCGGAACCGTCGGACAACGGATTCAGGTCCAGGCTATCACAGGCGGTTATGAAAAACAGGCCAAAAAGGAAGATAAATACATTTAGTTTCATGGCAGATCGGGTTAGAATTTGACAGAAGCACCAAAGACAAAAGACGTGGTGATGGGGTAGCCCAGCGACGTCATTTCGGGGTCCCAGCCTTTGGGAAACTTGCTGATGGACAGCAGGTCGGTCACTGAACTGTAGACGCGTATGCTCTGCATTTTCAGTTTCTGGGTGAATCCTTTCGGAATGTTGTAGCCCAGGCTGATGTTTTTGAGCCGGAAATAAGCGCCATTGATCAGCCAGTAGTCGGACAGGGTGTAGTTATTTCCCGCCGAGGTGTTCGAATACCGGGGGTATTGCGCCTGCAAATTCTGGTCAGCGGTGTTATAAGTGCTCCAGGCGTTGCCGTCCAGAATGGCGGGAAAGGTGCCGAAATTTTCGCGCAGGGGCTGAACGATGTCTGCGCCCAGGCGGGAATTTTGTTTGGCAACACCCTGAAGCACCAGCCCGAAATCCCAGTTTTTATACCCCACATTGAAGTTGGCCCCGTAGGTCAGCCGGGGCAGCGAACCGCCCAGCAGCACGCGGTCGTACTCGGGTGAAATCTTGCCGTCGGGTACGCCCGTGGGACCGCTGATGTCGCGGTAACGGACATCGCCCGGTTTGACGTTGGCGTTCAGTTTGGGCGAGTTGGCCACCTCGTCGGCGGTTTGGAAAAGGCCGTCGGAGACATAACCGTACCACTCTTTAAACTGGCTGCCTTCCCGGATAATCTGGTCACCGGTGAAGACGGTTCCGCCCAGATCACCCATCGAAGATTTAAAATCAGACAGGTTGACCGACGCACTGTAGGTCAGATCGCCGGCGCGGTCGTTCCAGCTTGCCTGCATATCCCAGCCCGTCGTATGCATTTTTCCGGTATTCTGATACGGGTTATCAAAGCCGACGTAATCGGGAATTTCCAGTTCCAGCAGCATATCCCGGGTGGTTTTTTTGAAATAATCCGCCGTAACCCGCAGCCGGTCGCGGAAGAAATTGACGTCCAGACCGAGGTTGTAAGACGAGGTCGTTTCCCAGGTAATATCCCGAATCGCATACTGAAACTGAGCCGCCGACTGAGCCGAAACCACGGTGTTGCCCTGATAGAACAGGGAGGAGTTTTCAAAATTCAGAATGGCCTGGTACGGATAGAAGTTACTGCCGATCCGTTCGTTCCCCAGCGTTCCCCAAGAGGCCCGGAATTTCAGAAACGACAGCCAGGAGGCACTGGTTTTTAGAAACGGTTCCTCCGAAATTACCCAACCCGCCGAAACCGAGGGGAAGGAACCCCAGCGATAGGCCGAAGCAAACCGCGACGAGGCATCGTAGCGGATGTTGGCCTGGAGCAGATACTTGTCTTTATAGCCGTACATCACCCGCCCGAACCACGAGCGATACGCATTTTCACTGGCACTGCCGCTGTTGTCGCGGAAGTCGAGCGGGCCGAGGTTTAAGTAGGGATAGGAATTCAGAATGTATTGCCCGCGCGACGCGCCCAGGGACTCGTTGAACGCGTAGAAATATTCGTAACCGCCCAGCAGATTCAGGTTGTGATCACCGAACTGGCGGGTGTAGTTGGCCAGTGCCTGGGTGGTGTAGCGGTAGCTGTCGTTGCGGTTCTCGTCCAGCCGGGTTTGTGATTGGCCTTCAATATACCCGGCGATGGTGTTCGGGCTGTTCCAGAGCGTATACGGAACCTTCTTCGTAAAGACCTTGATCTTGTCAAAATTAAAAAAAGGCGACAGCACACCGGTGATTTTCAGGCCTTTGATCGGGGTAAAATCCAGGCTGATCTTGCCGCCGACCTGGTTGTACCAAGCGTTGTTGAAACCGCCGTTTTTCAGCCGGGCGTAAATGTTGGCGCCGTCTTTCCCGGAACCGATGCGCCCATCCGAAAACGTCGCGGCATACACCGGAGGCATGATGCCCATTTTGTAAAACGGGTAAGAGCCGCTTCGGTCGTCGGTGATGGGCTGGGGTGAAAACGCCCGCCGGAAGTTAAAATCGACGCTGGCTGAGAGGTATTTCGTGATGGTGAGGTCGTTGTTGACCCGGGCCGTAATCCGCTCGTAACTCCGGCCGTCATACAACGCATCGGTTTTGTCGTAGCCCAGCGAAACCCGCGACCGCAGCGATTTGCCGGAACCGGAAATGCTGAGCAAATGGGTGCGCCGGGGCGCATACTCGTTCAGCATCAGACTGCGCCAGTCGGTATTGGGATATTGGTCGGGGTCCTGCGCGTGCAGGTTGTCGTAGTTATCAATCAGGTCTTTGGGGTAAGTCGGATATTGGTTGGCGTTGTTACCGTTGTCGTTCCACCGAAGCTCGTTGGTGAGCTGCATATACCGTTTGGCGTTCACGTAGTCCGGGAGTCGCGTTGCTTTTTCAAAACCGTATTCTGCCGTGTAATCGAGGCTGAGCTGACCGGTTTTAGCCCGTTTGGTGGTGATCAGAATGACCCCTGCAGCCGCCCGGGAACCGTAGATCGAAGCCGACGCGGCATCTTTCAGAACCGAAATATTATCGACATCGTTGGGGTTGATCGAATTGATATCATCGATCGGAACGCCGTCGAGGATGTAAAGTGGGTTGGCCCCTGCGTCATTGATCGTCGTGATGCCCCGAACCCGGATGGTGGCGGTGGCACCGGGGGCGCTGTTGTTGCGCGTCACGGTGACACCCGGTACGGCCCCCTGCAACGCCTGGGAAATCTGGGTGGTTTTGCGGGTGGTGATCGCATCGCCCTGAATCGACGCAACGGCCCCGGTCAGGTCTTTTTTCTGCATGGTTCCGTAGCCCACCACGACGACTTCTTCCAGCGTTTTCAGGTCCGGAACCAGTTGGATCGCGAAAGTCGACTGGTTGCCAACGACAACTTCCTGATTTTCATACCCCACGAAAGAGAACACCAGCGTAGCCCCTCCGTCCGGTATCGACAGCCGGAATTTGCCATCCATGTCGGTCGAGGTGCCGCGTGTAGTGTTTTTGATCACCACACTAACGCCCGGCAACCCTTCGTCATTTTCGGCAGTGACGGTTCCGGTAATCGTCCGGTCGACCGCTTCCGGAACACCGTCAGCATTCAGGTAGGCATTCGACTCGGAAGCCGGTAAGGCCGCTGGCGGAAGCTGAATGACGATCTGTCCACTGATGACCTGATAGGTCAGGCCCAGCGGTTTCAGGAGCGATTCGAGCACGGCGGCCAGTTTCTGATTCTGGGCATTCAGCGACACTTTCCGGGCCGCCGGAATGGTGTTGGGGCTGTACACGAAATCGATCTTAGCGAGCCGTTCCAGCCGGGTAAGAATGTTCTTCAGGGCCACCTCATCCGCCTTGATCGAGATCGGGCGCTGGAGCATATCCTGCGCCTTGCTGTCGTAGGCCAGAGTCGATCCGGCCAGCAGCAGGCTGAGAAATATAGGGAATAGAGAGATTTTCATGACGGTTAGAAGGGTCAAACCGAGCATTCGACAAAATTTCATACTTTTGTATGTTTTGTTGGGAGAAAATGAATGAATTCGACAAAACAAATCCCTGTTCATCCTGGCAGATGAATGATGATGCGCATCAAGGGAAAATTCCGGGCCGACTGTGTAGCCGCACTTTCGGCCTTTTTTTGGTAGCTGTTGGTTACTTCATAGGGTTCAGGGTGGGTTAAAGTGGGTCAAAAGAGGATGGGTCGCAGCCGACACCCGTAATGAGAATGCGGTTTCCCTGCACTTCATACTGCGCATTGATCGCCCGGCACAGCAGTTCCAGTTTGCTGTAGAGCGGCTGGTGGGTGATCTTCCCCGTAAACCGGCAATGGGCCAGGGAGTCGTTGCCGATCACCATTTCAATACCGTACGTTTTTTCGAGTTGCTTCAGCACGTCTGGCAACGTGCTGTTGTCGAAGGCAAACGTGGCCGGTTCGGGGCGGATGGCCGTCTGGATCGGTTCGGGCTGATCGATTAAACCGCGGGTCAGGCGGTTTTCATCCAGAAAAATGGTTACTTTCTGATTGGGCGTCAACACCACCGACGCTTCCCGGACGTCGGCGTTTTCCGTTTTTGGCGTGGACTGCTGATTCTTTTTAAACACCGCCACTTTGCCGGTATGAACCGCCACTTCCACGGTTGGCGCGTTGGTGGGGGCCGTAATCCAGAAACTCGTCCCCAAAACGCGCGTCACAATGGCACCGCTGTAGACCAGAAACGGACGGCTGGCGTCTTTGTGGACCCGGAAAAAGGCCTTTCCGTTGAGCCAGATTTCCCGTTTGTGGGGAAGTGTCTGGGTGGCATAGCGGATCGTACTTTGCGGTTGCAGGTGAACGATGCTGCCGTCTTCTAGTTCGATGATCAGGGGTTTAGCGGTTTTATTGGCTTGTTCGACGAAACCATCCCCGGCAGCAACCGGACTATTTTCTGTCGTTCCACGTACTGACTGATACCGGTAGAATAGCAGAGAGCCAAAACCGATGAGCGCGACCACGGCCGCAGCCGCCACCCACCGCCGGAACCACGGCCACCGGAGTACGTTCTCCTCCGCATCCGATGACGCTGCAAGATCATCAGTCGTTTGTAAATCAATCTGATGCCACAGTTTTTTCTTCAACTTCTGCCGGTCTTCTTCGCTCAACGCCAGTGCGCTGCCGGTTCCCAATTGATCGTACCACCGATCGATCAGCCGGATTTCCGCGTCCGTGCAGTGACCGGCGTTGTATTTCGTAAGCAATCGGGCGAATTCTTCTTTTTGCATGGGCCGTTGACGCTGTCATGTACTGCCTATGTCGATCAAGGCCCCGGTTTACCCTAAATGTTTTTATAAAATAGGGGATTGTTTATAGAAATAAGCCCAATTTGGCGATATATTATTTCTTTAGTTCAATTGGTCGGGCTATTGCAAAGCCGTATCCTTAAGGGCGGTTAAACTCCTTTGGCACTATTTTGTAAAAAAATGGTAATTTGGTCTTTCTTTAATCGACGCGGGTGCACACATGTCGGCAGATTTACGGCTTTCTTCGCTGAAAGAGTGGGATGATGAGCAGGTACTGAGGGCGTTAACCGATGGCAATCGGCTGGCGCTGGCGGAACTGTACGAGCGGTATTGGTATGCCCTCTACCGGGTGGCTTTTCAAAAAACAAAATCGCCGGAAATGGCCGAAGAACTGGTGCAGGATTTATTCGTTCAGCTTTGGCAGAAACGCGAGTCGCTGGCCGTTCGCCGGGTCGATTATTATTTGTTCGGGGCCTTGAAATATTCGATCATCGATGCCATCAAAAGCCGCATCGTTCACGAGAAATTTCAGGAATACCAGCAGTTTTTTGCCCCGCAGGCGGATTTTTCGACTGAAGACCAACTGTCTTACAACGATTTGCTGGGAACGATCGAAACCGAGTTGCTGAAACTACCGCCCAAAACGCAGGAAGTGTTCCGGATGAGCCGCTTCGAGGGGCGGACCATCCCGGAAATTTCGCGAAAACTCGCACTGACTGACAAAGCCGTCGAATACCACCTTTCGAAAGCCCTCAAACTGCTCCGGACGCAACTGCGGGATTATAGTTTTGTGCTTTTTTTGATGATGGTTTGCCGGTAGGATTGTCTCCTCTCCCCGGCATATCCCACATTTCCAGCTTATTCCCGTTTATTCCGGTAACACCCAGCATTCCCCGCGTATTTCTATTCATTCCGGCATATTCCGCATTCCCCCCGTATTCCCGTTCATTCCGGCATATCCCCGCATTCCCCGGATTTCATCCGGGGCTATTGATGTAAGCCTTTCAGGCTTGGTTTTTTGGGGTTTTTTATGAGGGATTTGGGGCTGCTGAGTGGATGGGGTGACTTAATACGTCTTCGTCATATCGGCTGGAATGTGCAGGATAAAACTCGCCAGATTCTGGTTGGTTTTGTCGGGTTTTGCCACGTCCGGCACTTCGACCGACGCGATGGTCACGATGTTGAGATCCGGCTGTTTTTGGCGCAGGTACCAGATGATTCCTTCGAAATTATTAGAATGGTAGGAACCGTTAAAATGCAGGAATGTAGAACCTGGTTGGCGGTTTTGCAGGATAAAATGGGCCATTGTCGCATCTTTGATGGCCTGCGCACGGGCAAAATTGGCCGCCTGGTCGGAGGGGCCTTTGCTGGCGGAGGGCGAAACCGCATCGCCGTGCATCATGTCCAGCATGGCTTTGTAACCGGGCAGGGTCAGATCGACGGTTAGGGGCAGGGGGGCCATCCAGGCTTTTTGGGCCGTCGGAACCGTATCTAGTGACGCCAGTCCGTGCCGCGCGACGGCACTGGCATACCGGCGGGGAACATTCGTTGCCACCACCGATAGCTTGTGTTCCCGCGCAAAATCGACCAGCGGGCGGTAGTCGGTTTTGTAATTGTTCCAGAGCCGCGCCTGTTTGGGGAATTCCTTATCCGTCGTTTTGCCGGAGACATAATCCGACAATGCTGTCTGGTTATCTGCTTCAAACATTTCGGCACCCAGGATCAAGTGTTCTTTTTTCTGCTCGTATAAATCCTTCGTCAACTGCAATTCCAGCCAGTGGCAGATCGGATTGTTGTGCAATTCACCAAAAAAGATGACATCGGCTCCGGCCGCTTCTTTCAGAACTTTCTGATAACTCGTGGTTTTTAGTTTCTGGGTATAAAACTGGTAAGCCGGTTTATCGCTGGTAAAGGCAAAACAGGGCAGAAAGAACATGAGCAGGTATTTCATCGGAGGTCGTTTATTTAGACGCAATATAAACAAGGGTAGCAATAAAAAAGGTTATTTCGCAGAGTTTAGCGGAGAACATCAGAGTTAATCAGAGAAAAACTCTGCGTAACTCCTTTTAACTCTGCTTAACTCCGCGAAATAACCTCTTCCAGCAACTCAGTCTTATAACTCCCGAATCCAGATGTTCCGGTAGCCCACTGGATTGCCGTGATCCTGCAAAAGGAGCGGCCCTTTGCCGTGCGGTTGCAGTTTCGGATACCCGATGTATTCCGTCGTGCCTTTGATGTTGGTATTGTTCTGTACCAGAATACCGTTCATCAAAACCGTTACTTTGCCCTGTTCGAGCATCATGCCGTCTTTGTTGAACCGGGGCGCAAAATAGATGATGTCGTAGGTCTGCCATTCCCCTGGTTTGCGGCTGGGGTTGACCAGCGGAATTGCCTGTTTGTAGATGGAACCCACCATCCCGTTCGAATACGTCGGGTTGTTGTAGCCGTCGAGAACCTGCAACTCATACCGGCCCTGGAGGAAAATACCGCTGTTGCCGCGTCCCTGTCCGCTGCCTTCCACTTTTTCCGGCGTCCGGAATTCGATGTGAAGCTGGAAATCCTGGAACTCCTGCTTGGTTCGCAGGGAAGCTCCTTTGGCCGAATACATGGCTCCATCCCGGATCGGCCAGGGGTTGGATCCTTCGGTGACGCCGTTCCAGTTGCTGGCGCTATACCCATTAACAGACACCCATTTGCTGCCATCCTTGCCGTCGAACAAAACAATGGCATCGGAAGGAGCCGTGGTGCCGGAGGCCGTAGCGGGCGACAAAACACCCGGTGTGACCACGCGCGGAACCGGTTCCCAGATTTCAGACGATTCCGGATTTTGTTTGGGTTTCTCCTGAGCTACTGCCCATTGGGCCAGCCCCAGAAGCAGGGCAAAGGCTAAAGTACTTTTTTTCATTCGTAAAAATAGGATTGTGTGAACAATGATTTGCACGAAATACCGCCTTCAAAGATAGCGAAATGTCAACGCATTGCCCGTTTTACCTCCATAACTTGCTTGCCATTGTTACTGATTTCAGAAGGAGAGTAAATTCTACAACTCATCCCGTGCTCAAAATCAATTCACGTGTGTTCAAAACCGTAGGAAGGTCATTGCCACGGCTTTAGGAGGGAAGACGATTTTCTGTTGGAAAGCCGTTTTTAAAAAATTGTGACCGAAATTCGCGGTGCCGGTAATGTAAAATTGTATATTGAAAAAATACTGTTTCACTGGGAAGGGAATCTATTTTTTAAAAAATTTAAAATATGGTAACTTTCCGACTCAAAATAAAATCCAATGAAGTCAACCTCTATGAACACAACGTTCGCCCGTTTGGTGATGGGTGTCGGGTGGGTCTTTAGCGCCGGACTGGTGATGGCCCAGCCGAAAGCCGACCAGCCAACGGCTCTTCCGCTCAACGATTTAAGTGCTTTTCAAAAACCGGGCAACAACTGGCGCATCGTCGGTGATGTGACGGCCGATCTCAACCAGAAGGATGTTCTGAAAAGTACGCCGGGAACCGGCATTCTGGCTAATCTGCCCGCCAAAGACGGGAACATCGATCTGGTGTCGAATTTTCAACACGGCGATGTCGATCTGGATCTGGATTTTCTGATTGCGAAAGGATCGAATTCCGGCATTTATTTGCAGGGTCGCTACGAGATTCAACTGCTCGATAGCTGGGGAACCAAAAATCCCAAAGCGGGCGATAACGGCGGTATCTACGAACGCTGGGATGATGCCAAACCCGATGGCCAGAAAGGCTATGAAGGCCACCCGCCCCGCCAGAACGCCAGCCGCGCACCCGGTTTGTGGCAGCACCTCAAAGTGTCGTTTCAGGCACCGCGTTTCGACGCCAGCGGTAAGAAAATCGAGAACGCCCGCATGTTGCTCGTCGAACTGAACGGCGTAGCGATTCACGAAAATGTGGAACTCTCCGGCCCCACCCGGGGGGCGCTCGGCAAAGACGAAGTAGCCAGCGGACCACTCCGGATTCAGGGTGATCACGGACCGGTAGCCATTCGGAACATCATTGTGAAGAATTACGACAAACCGCGTCCGGAACTCATGAACCTGAAGTATGCGGTTTACAAAGGAAGGTTTGACAAAGAACCGGATTTTAGCAAACTGCCGCCGGAAGCGCAAGGGTCGTCGGTGATGCTGACCGCCAACGTCACCCGGATTCCGAACGACTTTCTGATTCGGTATACCGGAACGCTCCGTGTGAAAGAAGCCGGAGAATATGCCTTTAACCTCGGTGCAGCGGGTGGTGGCGGCATGATGAAAATCAACAACAAAGCCGTGATCACGCCCGGCGACCGCAGACAGCGCGGTAGTGTTACCCTGCCCGCAGGGGATGTCCCGTTTGAGTTGTTGTACGCCAAAATGGAAGACTGGGCCAAACCGTCGATTGGACTGGCCGTAACGGGACCCGGCATTCGCGAATACGTCATCAGTGATGCCAGCGGAGCCACCAACGGCGATCCGACCGACCCGATTCTGGTCGATGCGTCGTCGAACACCATTCTGCGGAGTTTCATGGATATGCCCGGTTACAAAAATGCCCAGGGCCGTACGTTACGGGTCGTTCATGCGGTTTCGGTGGGCAGCCCCGAACAGGTGCATTATACCTACGACATGGACAACGGCACGCTGGTGCAGGTGTGGCGGGGTCAGTTTTTGGATTCGACGCCGATGTGGCACGAGCGGGGCGATGGCTCGTCGCGTCCAATGGGCATGGTGCAGCGGCTGGGTATGCCAGTATTGGGACTCTCCAAACTGTCGTCTCCGACAGCCGCCTGGGCCACCGATACAACCGGCAGTGGTTTTCGGACCAGAGGGTATGTGCTCGATGAAAGCGACCGGCCGACATTCCGCTACCAATCCTACGGTGCTACCGTTACGGACGCCATTCGCGTGCTGGACAATAGCCAGGGCGTTCGCCGGGAAATGACCATTCAAAATCCGTCTGCCGATCTGTATGCCCGGCTGGCCGAAGGCAGTACGATTGCCCCGCTGGAAAACGGGATGTACCTCGTTGACGGAAAGGCGTATTATGTACGGATCGACGATGCCGGGGGAGCTACACCCGCCGTGCGGAAGGTGGGCGACCGCCAGGAACTGATTGTTCCGGTGAAGGGGAAATTGACTTATTCGATCTTGTTTTAAATCCTGATGAAACCAATGTATACATCCATTCTTCGCCGGGCGGTGGTTGGCACGATGCTGTCAGCGGCTGCTTTTTCGGTGGGTTGGGCGCAGGAATCGCCCAAGGAAGAAGATTTTTATAAAATCCTGAAGGTGTCGGCACCGGAAGGGACGTTGCTGGAAGTCGGCGGTTTAGCCGTGCTTCCGAACGGTGATCTGGGCGTAGCGACTCGTCGGGGTGATATTTTCATTGTCGAAAATCCGACCAGCCGTCGGCCTTTCTTCCGGAAATTTGCCTCGGGTTTGCACGAAGTGCTGGGTCTGGCTTACAAAGACGGTGCCCTGTACTGCGCCCAGCGCGGTGAATTGACCAAACTGGTCGATTCGAACAAAGACGGCAAAGCGGACATCATCGAAACGGTGACCAATATTCCGGTATCGGGTCACTACCACGAGTACACGTTCGGCCCGAAAATTGCCCCCGATGGTTCGTTTTTTATTTCCGGAAACGTCGCGTTTGGTGACGAAAAATGGTGGGCGGGCGAAAGCCGCGTCCCCTGGCGGGGCTGGATCATGCACATCACCAAAGACGGTCAGATCGAGCCTTGGGCAACGGGCGTTCGGTCACCAGCCGGTTTGGGCATGATCGACGGGGAGCTGTTTTACGCGGATAACCAGGGCGACTGGATTGGTTCCGGTGGTGTTTGGCACGTGAAAAAAGGCGCGTTTATGGGCCATCCGGCGGGTTTACGCTGGAGTGGAGACCCAAAATCGCCGGTCAAACTGACGCAGGAGCAACTGTATGCGAAGATCAACCCGCGCGACAACCGCGACGAGCGGGGCCGGGCTATTAAACCGGAGAACGTGGTGGACGAAAAATACGTCACACTGTTCGAGATGAAGAAAGAGTTTCCGGAAATTCAGTTGCCCGTCGTCTGGCTGCCTCACGGCGTTCAGGGGATTTCCAACTCGGAAATTGTCCAGATTCCCGAAGGTTCATTCGGGCCTTTTACGGGGCAATTGCTGGTGGGCGATCAGGGCCAGAGCAAGATTACGCGCGTGTTCATGGAAAAAGTGAACGGCGAATTTCAGGGCGCTTCGATCGATTTTCGCAGCGGTTTTCGCTCGGGCGTGTTGCGTATGGCGTGGGCCAAAGACGGCTCGCTGTTTGTCGGCGAAACCAACCGCGGCTGGGGTTCGGCGGGCGAAGCCGATGAAGGCTTGCAGCGTCTGACCTGGAACAACCAGATGCCGTTTGAAATGCGCGCGGTTCGCGCCATGCCGGACGGTTTTGAGGTGGAATTCACCACGCCCGTCGACCGCAAATCAGCAGAAGACTTGGCTTCGTATTCCGTTGAAAGCTTTATTTACAAATACCACCCAGTCTACGGTAGCCCAACGGTGAACAAGGAAGCCTGCGCAGTGAAAGGGGTGAAAGTGTCGCCCGACGGACTGAAAGCCCGGGTGATTGTCGATAACCTGCGCCAGTATTACATCCACAACCTGACGCTCGACGGGGTTCGGGCGGCTGAGGGGTCGTATTCACTGGTTCACCCAACGGCCTATTACACGCTGAACAACATTCCGGAAGGCCAGAAACTGGCGATGACAGGCGTTAGTACGTTCAACTCGGCGGCTTCCAAAGCGGTTCCGGCCAAAAAGGGCGTTCCCGCGAAACCGGGTGTAAAAGCGGGTGCGAAAACAACGGCGGTTTCCGGCGCAAAAACCGGTACGCTGGTGGCGAAAGCGCCGACGTTTGAGGAGGTAAAACCGTTGCTAAACCGCCATACGTGTTCGGCTTGCCACAATGCCGAGAAACGGCAGGTAGGCCCGGCTTTTGCGGATGTCGCTAAAAGAGGGTATTCAAACGAGAAAATCGTCGAGCTGATTTACAATCCGAAACCGCAGAACTGGCCGGACTATTCGACCGAAATGCCGCCCATGCCGCAGGTTCCGAAAGCCGACGCGCTGAAGATTGCCGCCTGGATCAATTCACTGTCGGCTGGAAAAACCGCTGCCGCGAAGAATGCGGATCAGCCCTAAGGTGTTAAGAGTGAAGAGTTAAGAGTGAAGAGTTAAGAGTTAAGAGTGAAGAGTTGGCTAACGCATACATTTTTAACTCTTAACTCCTAACTCTTCACTCTCTAAACAGGAAAGCCCGGCCAAAGTGGTCGGGCTTTCTGTTTCCGGGGTATTGATTGGTCGTTACAGCGTACGACGGCGAATCGCTCCGGCGGATTTCCTTCAGTTGGTACCACCAACCGGTTTGATGGGGATGGCGATGGAAGCCATGTCCCAGGCAATCGACACCTGCGAATCGGTTGGCGTGATCGTCAGTTTTTCAACCGGCGTTGCGTTGGTTTTAGCTGGAACTTTGATCTGGGCAACATCTTTCTTCTTCAATTCGACGCCCTTTACGGGGTCGATGTAGTCATAGGCGCCCCACTGCCCCAGTTTGCTATTCAGAATTACCGTCCATTCTTTTTCGTCAGGAATGGTAAAAAGCGTGTAAGTACCGGCTTTCACCATCTTATCGCCAAACATGACATCTTTGGTGAACGTAATTTCGGTGGCTTCATCCGCACCCGTACGCCATACTTTACCATACTTTTCCAAACCGTCGGCTCCAAAGATCACCCGGCCCCGCTTGGATGGCTGGCCATAAACGACTTTTACGCTTTTACTGGGGCTTTCAACTTTTAAGTGTGGACTTTTTGCCTGGGCAAAAACAAGGGTGGAAGTTGCTGTAATCAGCAACGCCAGACATACTAATAATCCCTTTTTCATAGGTAATAGAAAGTTATTGGTGAATGATTCATCACAAAGAAAACAAAACTTAGAGCAAAAAGATACGGCAATGGTTTAATCGGCGGATAAAATACGTTAAGTGGTCTGCCGAAATAGTTCAAGCAGGTAAACAAATACTACAAAAAAAACCGGTCGGCAGAATCTCTTTTGTCTTTCCGGACGTTTGTTTTTCCCATTGCCGTGGAACCGTTTACCTTTGTGCTTCTTTTGAGAATAGCTATGCCGCTGATTACCCCGTCGGATTACCGCCCGCCCGCGCATTTGTGGAACGGGCATTTGCAAACCATTGTCCCGGCTTTGTTCCGAAAAGTCAGCGCAGCGTATACCCGCGAACGGATTGAAACCCCGGATGATGATTTCCTGGATCTGGACTGGAGCCTTTCGGGAGTTAAGAGTGAAGAGTTAGGAGTTAAGAGTTCTTTACCACTCTTAACTCCTAACTCTTCACTCTTAACTATCCTTTCCCACGGTCTGGAAGGGGATTCCCGGCGGCAATATCTGGCCGGGATGGTTCGGCATTTGACGACCAATGGTTTCGATTGTCTGGCCTGGCATTACCGCAGTTGCAGTGGCGAAATGAACCGACAAGCGCGGTTTTACCACCTCGGCGAAACGGGCGATTTGCAGTTGGTGATTGATTACGCCCTGCAAAAAGGGTATAAGCACATCAACCTGATGGGGTTCAGTGCGGGCGGCAATGTGACGTTGAAATATTTGGGAGAGCAGGCAACAGCAATTCATCCGGCTATCGAAAAAGCTGTGGTTTTTTCGGTGCCGCTACACCTGACCAGCGCATCGCGCCGGCTGGAAGCCTGGGATAGTCAGGTCTATAACCAGCGGTTCAACCGGACACTGAAGCGCAAAGTTTTTGAAAAAGCGGCCCTGATGCCGGGTGTCATTCAGACGGAGGGATTGCAAAAAGTCCGTACTTTGCGGGAGTTTGACAATCTGTTTACGGCTCGCTTACACGGTTTTCGCGATGCGGAAGATTATTACCAGCAGAGCAGCGCCCTGCCATACCTGGACAAAATTGCGATTCCGACCTTGATTGTTAGTGCCAAAAATGACCCTTTTTTGTCGCGCGAATGTTTCCCGGAAGAACTGGCGCGCCAACTGCCCAATGTCTGGATGGAATTTCCGACCCAGGGCGGCCATTGCGGTTTTACACCCGCCGGGTCCAATAAAACCGTGTATTGGTCGGAAGAACGAGCCTTGCGGTTTTTGAAGCAATAAGTGTATAGTACCAATGCAGCTAGCCGCTGTTAAATTGATTTTCTAATTACAAATGTAAAATGTTAAATAATGAATGTAAAAGTAACGAATGTGAGTTTGAAGCACTTTTACATTTTGCATTCGCCATTTAACATTTATCATTAAAAAGGGTTGAAAGCAGTCCTCAATTATGTTAACCAAAACACTCGAACAGACGTATTTCGTCATTGACTTCGACAGCACCTTTACCAAAGTCGAAGCCCTGGATGTACTGGGAGAAATCTCCTTGGCGGGTCACCGCGACCGGGAAGCGATTCTCGAAAAAATCAAGATCATCACCGACCGGGGCATGTCGGGCGAGATTTCGCTGTCGAAATCCATCGAATTGCGGCTCGAACTGTTGCAGGCGCACCGGGATCATTTGCCTGCGCTGATTGAAACGCTGAAGACCGAAATCTCGGACTCGTTTCAACGGAACCGGGGGTTTCTAGCTGAACATGCCGATCAGATTTACATCGTGTCGAGCGGTTTTAAAGAATTTATCGTCCCGATCGTGACGTCGCTGGGTATCAAGGAGGAGAATGTATTTGCCAATACGTTCGTCTACGATGCTGCTGGCAACATCGTGAGCTGCGATTGTGACAACCCGCTCTCAACCGACAAAGGAAAAGTGAAGCTGATTCGGGATCTGAAACTCGAAGGCGACATTTATGTCATCGGCGATGGCTACACCGACTACGAAATTCGGGAGTCAGGTTTAGCCAACCGGTTTTACGCCTTTACCGAGAATGTCATGCGACCGAAAGTGATCGAAAAAGCCGACCATGTGGCGCCGTCACTCGACGAGTTTTTATACCACAACAAGCTGAGTCGCAGCCAGTCGTACCCCAAAAGCCGCATTAAAGTTCTGTTGCTCGAAAACGTACACCCCGTAGCGGTGAAACTGTTTGAGGGTGAAGGATTCAATGTGGAAATTCTGAAAGGGGCGCTGGACGAAGACGAACTGATCGAGAAAATCCGGGATGTTTCCATTCTCGGCATTCGCTCCAAAACGCAGGTGACCAGCCGCGTGCTCGACCACGCCAACAAACTGATGTGCGTCGGAGCATTCTGCATCGGCACCAACCAGATCGACCTCAAAACCTGTACCGAAAAAGGCATAGCGGTTTTCAACGCGCCCTACAGCAACACCCGCTCGGTGGTTGAACTGGCCATTGGCGAAATCATCATGCTGGTGCGGAACATTGTCCCGAAAAGTAATAAAATGCACGAAGGCGTTTGGGACAAATCAGCCAAAAATAGCTTCGAAGTCCGGGGGAAAAAACTGGGTCTGGTGGGCTACGGCAACATCGGCACCCAATTGTCGGTGGTAGCCGAAGCACTGGGTATGGAAGTGTATTTCTACGACATTGTCGATAAACTGGCGCTGGGGAACGCCCGCAAATGCAAAACCCTGGACGAATTGCTCGCCATTTCTGACTTCCTCAGCCTGCATACCGACGGCCGCGCCAGCAACAAAAACCTGATTGGTGCCCGGGAGTTTTCGCTGATGAAAGAAGGGGTCATTTTCCTGAATCTGTCGCGCGGACACATTGTCGACATTGCAGCATTGGTGGATGCGATCAAGAGTGGCCACGTAGCGGGTGCGGGAATCGACGTGTTTCCGTATGAACCGAAAACCAACAACGAGGAGTTTATCAACGAGTTACGCGGTTTGCCGAATGTCATTCTGAGCCCGCACATCGGCGGTAGTACAGAAGAAGCGCAGGAAAACATCGGTAATTTTGTGCCCGGAAAACTTCTGGAATACATCAACAACGGCAGTACCTACGGCAGCGTCAATTTCCCGGAAGTGCAATTGCCGCTGTTGAAAGACTCGCACCGTTTGTTGCATATTCACGCCAACGTGCCGGGCATTCTGGCGAAAATCAACGCTATTTTTGCCAATTACCACATCAATATTCAGGGGCAGTACCTGAAAACAACCGAACAGGTTGGGTATGTGATTACCGACATCGCCAAGGATTATTCGGACGAAGTGGTCAACGAACTGCGGAATATCGATAATACGATCAAATTCAGGTTGTTATATTAGTGAAAAGGAATGGGAGAGGAGGTAAAGAAAAAGCAAATGGAATGGCCGCCTTCAAAGGCACTTCTGATTGCGTTTATTCCTCTCCTGATCCTTCTGGCTACCATACCGAAGCTGTACACGATTTACGAACGGAGGCAGATTCGGAAAGAACCCGCTTTTGTCGTAGGAACCATATCGCGTATTGAAACCGGTCAAACCCGGTATCGAAAACGGATCTACCGCGCCGAGGTGCGGTATTTGATTAATGGAAAATCATTTACGGAGAAATGCCGTGCTTTTCATTCCTTGACGGAATGGCAGCTCCATTCATTACTGGAAAAGCCATTGCCGGTTATTTATGAAAAAAACAATCCGTCAAATGGAGTTGTGCTCTCAACCGAAGAACAGTTTGGACATTTCGGACTTACATTTCCGGATAGCTTGATTTGGACTAGTCAGTATTTTTATTGATCAATTATGAAACAAACCTACTTCACCGCCGGGCCAGCAGAACTGTATCCCACTGTTTACCAACACCTTCAGACGGCGATGGACGAGCAGATCGGGTCGATTTCGCACCGGAGCGCCAGGTTCCGGAGTATCTACCAGTTTTGTGACGAACAGTTGCGCGAGCTACTGACGATTCCGGAATCGCACGGAATTTTCTTCACCGGCTCGGCTTCTGAAGTATGGGAACGCATTCTGCTCAATTGCGTCGAGCACGAAAGTTTTCACCTGGTGAACGGATCGTTTTCGAAGAAATTCTGCGATTACGCGACCGCTTTGCAGAAATACGCCCACAAGCAGGAAAAACCGTTTGGCGAAGGGTTCGATTACAGCGAGATCGAGGTACCGGAATATGCCGAACTGATCGCGGTGACGCACAATGAAACCAGCTCGGGCGTGCAGATGCGACCGGTCGACATTCATAAGCTGAAGCGTAGTCATGCCAAAAAACTGATTGCGGTCGATATGGTGTCGTCGGCACCGTTTCCCGATCTGGATTTCTCGCTCGTAGACACGGCATTTTTCTCCGTTCAAAAAGCGTTTGGTCTGCCCGCCGGTTTGGGGGTGTGGATTGCCAATGAGAAATGCCTCGAAAAAGCCGAAACCCTCAAACACGGTGATCAGCACATTGGCGCCCACAACAACTTGCCAACGCTCTGGAAAAACTACAAAACGTTTGAGACACCGGCTACGCCCAACGTTCTGTTCATCTACCTGCTGGGTAAAATTGCCGAAGATTTCAACCGGATCGGCGTCGAAAACCTGCGGAGAGAGACGGAAGAAAAGGCGAAAATGCTGTATAAGTTTGTGGAGAGTCACCCGCAATTCTCGCCTTTCGTGAAAAACGACCGGCACCGTTCGCGGACAGTTGTGGTAGCCAATACGCAAAAACCGTCTTCTGAGATCATCAGCAAAGTCAAAGAATCCGGGATGGTTGTAGGCAGTGGGTACGGACAGTTAAAAGACACCCAGATCCGGATTGCCAATTTCCCGGCGACCGATGTGGAGCAGATCGGCCGATTGATTGAGGTGTTGGGTAACGTCTAGTTTTTTGATAAACGAATTAGCACCGGTTTGGGCCAGACTATCCCCGCGTTTTGTGAGGATTTTCTGTTCAAAACCGGTGCTATTTGCATTTAAATAAACTTTATTCCCTCAAACTGGTTTTACGTAGACAACTCAGCGTAATTCCATGAAACCGTACTCTAACCGACTGACCCATCTGATTGTTTTTTGTCTGCTTACAACCGTTGTTGTACAAGCGCAGGAAACCGACACCCTCCGACGGGATGTTCCCACTACGCCATTACCAGATACGACTTATCGTTCCCGGGAAGTATTTTCGGACGTAAAACCTTCCTATTTTAGACGACCTGGCTTGCCGTGGTTTCAAAAGGGGGCCTTTATGCTGGGGGCCGCTCTGGGTTTTGCTACGGGAAAAGGGCAGGGTTTGTATACGGCTTTTAATCCCCGCGCCAGTTTCTTCATTCAGCAGGGACTGTCCGTCGGCCTGCGGGGCGCGTTTGAAAGCCGGGCCTCCACCAGCTACCGTGCCAATTCCGGGGGGGCTTTTGTGCGCTATTACCCGGTCCGTAACAATTTTTACGTCTTTGGCGAAGGCGGTTTTAATATTGGAAAATTTCGTTCCAGCGATGTCGGTCCCAACGATAACAGGGGTTTTAGCAGTCTGAACATTGGCCTGGGTCTGGGTGTGAAAGCGATGGAAAAGCTGAGCTTCGAACTCATGATCGAGAACAACTACTACGACAAGGCCCCGGTATTTGCGGGCCACAACCGCGGCCCGCAAATCAAACTGGGGGCCAATCTGCACTTTGGCCGCTGACGAACTTACCAAACCCGGGTTTGATCCACTTCCGGCTTGTACATTCGTTCCCCCGGCTTGACATTAAAGGCCTGATAGAAGGGTGCAAAATTGCTCAGGGGGCCATTGACGCGGTATTTCGCCGGTGAGTGTGGATCGACCTGTACGTAGGCCCGCTGGGTTTCATCCCGGATTTTGATGCGCCAAACCTGCGCAAATCCCAGGAAAAACCGTTGCTGGGGCGTGAAACCGTCGATTTTTTCATCACTTTTACTCTGATCGGTCAGCTTAAACGCATCGAAGGCGATGGCTAATCCGCCGAGATCGGCCAGGTTTTCGCCCAACGTCAAACGTCCGTTGAGTTTCAGGTTGTCCAAAACCGTGTAGTTGTTATACTGATCGACCACCTGATTGGCTTTGGCCGTAAACTTATCGGCATCCGACTTTTGCCACCAGTCGCGCAAGTTCCCCTGAACATCATACTGACGGCCCTGATCGTCGAAAAGGTGCGTGAGTTCGTGACCGATTACCATGCCGATGGCGCCGTAGTTGATGGCATCGTCGGCGTCTTTATCAAAGAACGGAAACTGCAGAATACCGGCCGGGAACACGATTTCGTTGAACGACGGATTGGCGTAGGCATTCACTTCCGGTGGGGTCATCATCCATTCGGTGCGGTCGACGGTTTTATCGATTTTGGCAAAACTTTCTTTCGAGGCATGAATGCGGGCTGACTGCACGTTTTCAAAATAGGCATCGCGCTTGATGGTAACATCCGAATAATCTTTCCACTTATCCGGGTAGCCGATTTTATTCATGATCCCGTCCAGTTTGACCAGCGCAATTTTTTTGGTTTCCGGCGACATCCAGTCGAGTTTCTCAATTCGGTTCCGGTAAGCTTTCTGAAGGTTGGTGACCAGCATCAGCATCCGTTCTTTGGCTTCGGGTGTAAAATATTTTTTGACCCACAACTGCCCCAACAATTCGCCCAGATAGGCATCGACATTTTGGGAAATCCGCTTCCACCGTTCCGACTGAACGGGTTGTCCGTAGAGTGTTTTGTTGTAGAAGTCAAATTTAGCCTGTACAAACGGGCGGCTCAACAAAGACGCATTGAAGTCGATGTAGCCAAAAGCCGCTTTGTCTTTAATGACGTCGATGGGCGTCGCGGGCAGTGCCGCACTCAGGGCCTGGTAATATTCTGGTTGCCCCACCAGAACCGTGTCGGTTTTCACCGTCATGGCGGTCAGAAACGACTTCCAGTCAATATTGGGCGTGCGTTGATTCAGTTCGTCTACCGACAGTTTGTGGTAGTTTTTGATCGGGTCGCGGAGGTCGGCTGCGGCTTTGTGGGCCTTCGCCAGGGTGGTTTCGAAGGCCAGGATTCCGTCGGCTTTTTTCCGGGCCGTCGTTGAGTCCGTGCCGGTCAGCACAAAAAGTTTGGTGACATAAGCGATAAAAGCCGTCCGGATTTTTTTCGTTTCGTCGTCGGTTTTGAAATAATATTCCTTCTCCGGCAAACTCAACCCGCTCTGGCCGAAACTCAGCCGGTTGATCGTGCTCTGACGGTCGTCGGGTCCAACGCCCATGCCGAACAAAACGCCCCCCCGGTTGATTTCGTCGGAGGCCATGTAAATCAGGGCTTCCTTGTAGTCTTTCAGACCCGCAATTTTCGCCAGCTCGGCTTTCAGAGGTTCATAACCCCGTTTTTCGATGGCAACCGTATCCATACCGCTGGCGTAAAAATCCCCCACTTTCTGCTCGACGCTGCCATTGGCGGCTCCGCTGGCGGCTGCTTCATCCAGAATTGACTTTGTTTTTTTCTGATTCTCCTCGTGAAGTTCGTAAAAGGAGCCCCAGCCGGTCTGATCATCCGGGATTTTGGTGTTTTTTACCCAGTTTCCATTGGCATATGAGAAGAAGTCATTGCCGGGAACGACGGTGGTATCCATGCCCGATTTGTCAAAAAATACCGTGCGGGCGGTTTCGTCTTTTTCAGTTTTGCAGGCCGTAAGCCATACCATTCCGCCAACTGCCAGCAGGAGAGATTTTGGGAGTTTCATGTTCGTTCGTTGACTCTAGCATAAAAGGGTAAAAGTAGCTCTTTCCCGTTTTATACCTCTACCATAAAGCGGGTGATATTGACCGTTTATATAATTTACCGGTTCAGGTATAACGCCAGGCCCACCAGATCAGGACGCCCTGCAACGGAAGCCGTCCCCAGCGAATCCAGGCCGGGATGGACGAAAATTTGTCGGCCGTCGCCATATACAGATTGGCCGGAAAAATGGCGATCAGCAGCAGAATCAACCCCCATGCAGCCAGCGACCGGGTGACCGGAAACAGCAGGCCAACACCCAGCACCAGTTCGGCAATACCGCTGAGAATTACCATCAGCGGATGGTAGGGAATGTAAGGGGGCATGATGCGGAGGTAGGGTTCGGGGCGGATGAAGTGCAGGATACCCGACACGATGTAGACGATGGCAATGGCGTATAGACTCAGGTTGTTCATGAACGGGGAAAGCGGTTTTGGGGTGAACAACCTGGGTTTTGAATTAATCCTGAACGGTACATTTACTGAGGGAGTTGGAAAGAATTTGCTGAATTTTCTAACAAAAAGGACAAAGTACAGGTAGATAAGTCAGGAGAAACGTAATCATTTGGCAACATGAGGAGTCAAGATAAGGAATTTACCGGAAAAGTAGCGTTGGTAACCGGTGCCGGTTCGGGAATTGGAAAAGCGACAGCCCTGCTTCTGGCCCGAAACGGCGCAAAACTGGTGGCTCTGGGCCGGACGGAAAGCGAGTTGCAGGAAACCGTTCTGGAAATTCAGCAAGCGGGAGGAGAAGCCATCGCGGTGCTGGCCGATATTTCAAAACCGGAGGACATGCAAAAAGCATTCGAAGCCATCAAAAGCCAGTTCGGCGGATTGCATATCGTTTTTGCCAATGCGGGTGTCAATGGTGTGTGGGCGCCCATCGAAGACCTGGAACCGGACGAGTGGGACAAAACCATGAACATCAACCTGCGTGGTACGTTTTTAACCCTGAAATACGCCATCCCGATGTTGAAGGAAGAAGGCGGTTCTGTCATCATCACGGCTTCGGTGAATGGCACCCGGATTTTTAGCAATACGGGTGCCACGGCTTATTCGACCACCAAAGCTGGTCAGTTGGCCTTTGCGAAAATGGCCGCGCTGGAACTCGCCAAACACCGCATCCGGGTGAACGTCGTTTGCCCCGGTGCCATCGAAACGGAAATCGATGACAGCACCGAAAAACGCAAAATCGAGTCGGCCCGGGAACCGGTTGTGTTTCCGGAAGGTGTCATTCCGCTGACCGACGGTGTACCCGGCACCAGTGAACAGGTGGCCGAAGTGGTCGCTTTTCTGGCTTCTGATCGGGCCAGTCACATTACCGGCACACCCATCTGGATTGACGGCGGGGAGTCATTGCTGATGGGCTGACCGGTTAGCCAATCAGGTGTCCGACAAACTGCGCACCGTTGTCCAGAATGGCCCCTCCGCGCCGGAAGCCCAAACCGCAGCTTTCGCCGACAAAAAACACCCCGGCCTGATAGCGTTTGCCGGTTCCGTCGGTGGGTAGCGCCACGTATTCCTGGTAGATTTTCGGGTAGTCGTCATACTCCCCATCGGCTTCGGCCTGCACGCGACCCTGCTCATCCAGAATGCGGACGTTGGCTCCTTCGCGACCAAACAATACTTTCTCGACGGACATCCGGTCGGTGAGGGACTGGGTGTCGGTTTTCAGGAGCAAAGGATGAAAGGGATACAGTTCCCACAAAATTTTCAGGATGTATTTCGACTGAAACAGGAGCGAGTACGCAGGGTTGAGGATCACCACCTGCCGACGGCGCACGGCTTCGGTCAGGATGTGGGCCAGGTCGGATTCCTCATGGCCGATGTATTCCCAGGGTACCAGCTTGAACCAGAAATCAAATTTGTCGAATTGACCATTCTCCGGATTCTGTTTGAAAATGCCTTCATCGACCGAGAATTCAACTTTGTCGATGTACTCGAATTCGACTGTAAAACCGGCTTCCCGGGCCGCTTCGCCCAACACCGCCAGGTTGCTGTCATCTTCTGGAAAACCGCGCATGGCCGATAACAACAGCGTCGGTTGTTTGTCCTCGTTGTGCAGCAGGATGTCGCGGAATTGCTCCACCAGCGTTTCGTAAACGGAATTGAACTGCTGTTCTTCGTCCAGGCCATTGGCCCGCAGGTGTGCGTATTGAACCACCGCCGTTTCGGGAATGCAGGTTGCCGTGTCGGCATTGAACTCGATCAGTTTGATGGGCTGGCCGTCGATGCCACCCGCGAGGTCGAAACGGCCGTAGAGCTGAATGTGCCGGTCGTCGCTCCAGGAAAGTTTGATCAGGTCGACGAGGTTGTCCGGGATTCCCAGTTCGCTGAACCGGTTGGTGTCGATGACGTGCTGGCCGGCTTCCACCAGCATGGTAAACAACTGATTGCCGGCTTCATGGTAGGCATCGGCTTCGGACGGGCTTACCACAACGACTTCGTTGGTCAGGTACGACAAGGTGTCAGTTCCGAGCATCCAGTTCCAGCCAATATTTCGGAGTTGCTGATCCGGTGAAACCGGTAAAGAGCGGGTGTTAATCATGGTTGTGTGGTTTACGGTTTTCAGTTTACGGGGCTAACGAGCAATAAAAATGTGTCAGCTACCGAAACGTCGGCCCGGCGAAAACTTAAAACCGAATACAAATTTGGGTCGGGTGACGATAAAATAAATGGATAGACCGGCCAGCAGGGCCGACAGCCCTTCGCGGATGGGCCATTCGGGGGCAAAGAAAATCCGGCTGCGTTGCACAACGGCCTGTGGTTCGCCGTCGGCACTGCTCCAGAGCCAGCGGCTGCGAAACACGCTGGAAGAATTGAAGCGCAGTTCACGCCCGTCGTCAAACGTCAGGGAAAGGCGTCCCCACCAGCCGGGGCGAATGGTGACAATGGATGATCCGCCCGCATCGGTCACAGCAATGATCGTCGATGGGATTTGCCGCTGAATCCGATAGCTGCCAAAGCGGGAATCGAGCGTCGCATAATGGGGTGCTTCAATGGTTAAAACCGCCTGCGGAAGTCCCAGTTCCGAATAAATCTCGTACCGTTCAGCGTCGGAAGGCTGAATCCAGTTCAGGATGGTTCGGTGCTGGGGTGTAGGATGCATGGATCTATGTTTTGCCCCAACCCCCCTAAAGGGGGCTTTATTATCCGGTAAAAGCCCCCTTTAGGGGTTGAGGGTGTTTAAAACCAGCCTGCGCCGGGAATGCGGAACGGCCATGGGATCGAAATCAGAATGACGATCAACCCTAATCCAAAAAAGATAAAAACCGTCCGGTGTTTCTGAACCGGCCCGCTGATCCGGCGCGATTTCGAGCGACCAATCGTAATGAGAACCACCGCAATCAGCATTCCGATCATGTGTTCGATGGTGTAAAACCGGTACAGCGTTGTTTTCATGATGGTGCCCATGTCAATTCCTGAATCAAAAAGGGGCACTTTGGGGCTGATAAAATACAAGATCAGGCCAATCAGAAATTGTGTGTGCGTGGCAATCAAAGTGAAGAGGTACAGTTTGTTATTGCCCGGGGTGTATTCATCGCGGCCCTGCCATTTCCGAAATGCGGTGACGATGGCGGCAAGCAACAGAATCAACACAATCCAGCGAAGACCCGAGTGGGCACGAACCAGTATATTGTAAAACATAGAGTGAGTAAGTTTGTCGTAGAGCAAAGAAACAACATTTGTGGCTAAGACGAATGAGAATAGCCGCAAGATTACGGACAAAAAGAACGAAATTGCGGTTGCATTCTGGTGGAGAGACTCTTTCTCTGATCTCTTGTCTCCTCTCTGATCTCAAAAGTATGATTCTTTACAACCTGACGATTAACATAGACAAAACCGTTGAGCGGGAATGGTTACACTGGATGAAAGCCGAACACGTGCCGGCGGTGATGGCAACCGGTCTGCCGCTGAGCCACAAAATTTTGCATCTACTCACCGAAGTCGATAACAACGGCGCGACGTATACCTTCCAGTATTCCTTTCGAATCAAACTGGATTTTTACCGTTTTCAAAAATACCACGGCGATGAACTGATGGACAAAATCCAGGAACGATTCGGGAATCAGTACGTCTCGTTCCAGAGTTTGCTGGAGGAAGTTTGAAATTTTAATTTTAAATGTAAAATGATGAACGCTAAATGTAAAAGTAGGCTGGCGCGTCCAAACACTTTTACATTTAGCGTTCATCATTTAGTATTTTACATTCCCTTTTTTCCTCAAACGGTCTCGTTATTCAGCAGTTCCTTCCGGCTTTTGCGTTTGTCGAGCGAGAGCAGGAAAGCGGGGAGTAGAATCAGGTTGGCGGCCATGCCCATCAGCAGGGTGATCGACACCAGAACACCCAGCGCCACGGTTCCCTGAAAGGTCGAAAAGGCGAAAATGGCGAAACCTGCGAAAAGGATAAAGGCCGTGTAAATCATGCTGATACCGGCCTGGTGAATGGTGTTGGTGATGGCTTTGGAAATGCTGAGGCCCCGCCGGAGTTCTTCGCGATACCGGGCGATGAAATAGATCGTGCCGTCGGAAGCAATCCCAAACGCAACGCTGAAAATCAGGATGGTCGACGGTTTGAGCCGAATGCCGAAATAGCCCATGATCCCCGCCGTGATGATCAGCGGAACAATGCGGGGCAGCGAACAGATGATGATCGTTCGGACGTCGCGGAGTAAAAGAGCCAGCAAGGCAGTAATCAGAATTACCGCCAGATAAACGCTTTCCTTCAGGTTATCCACCAGATACTCGTTGCCTTTCGTGAAAATGCTGCTGCTGCCGGTCAGCCGGACGTCGTACATATCGCCGTTGGAAACGCGTTTACCGGTTTCGCGGTCGATGTTAAAGATGGAATCGACCCGGGGTTGGAGGGTAGTCAGCAATTCCCGGATGCGCACCGTACCGACGTCGGCCATCTGAAAACTCACGCGGGTGTAGCGGCTCGTACTGTCGATAAATCCTTTGAAGAGATTGGCTTTTCCTTTCATTTGGGGCGCATAGCTGGCCACTTTGGCCATTTCCAGCGCACCGGGCAGGACGTAATATTTCGGGTCTCCCCCGCGATACGCCTGGTACAGAAATTTGGCGGCCTCGACCACCGACAGCGGGCGTGTAAACTCGGGATATTTCTCAAACTCGCGCTGCAAAAGCCGCATCTTGGTCAGCGTCTGGGGCGTCAGTACCCGGCCCGGCTGGCGGGTGTCGATGGACACTTCGAAAGGCAGAACGCCCCGGAAGTTTTTCTCAAAAAATTTCAGATCGGTATAAATCGGGTCGTTCTTCGGCAAATCATCGACCACGTAGCCAACCGCCTGGATGCGCATGGCCCCAATCAGGCTGACAATCACCAGAATCCCGATGAAGGCATAAATGGCCCGACGGCGGTGGTGAACCGTGTGATTGACCCAGTTCAGAAACGAAACCACCCAACGGCTTTCCAGATGACCCCGCTGCCGTGACGACGGCTCGGGCAAATACCCGAATACGATCGGAATCAGCACTAGACAAAGGGCGTAGGTCACGACCACCCCCAGCGAAGCCACCAGTCCAAACTGGGCCAGCATCGGGCTGCTGGCAAAATAGAAGACAAAAAAACCGATGGCGGTGGTGACGTTGGCAAAAAACGTCATCTCACCGATGGCTTCCGTGGCGGTATTCAGTGCCCGGATTTTGTCGCCATGGTGGCTGAACTCTTCGAAGTATTTATTGATGAGAAAGATGGTGTTCGGAATACCGATGACAATGATCAGGGGCGGCAGCAAACCGGTTAGCAGCGTGATTTTGTAGCCAAACAGCACCAGAAAGCCCAGCGACCAGACCACCCCCACCCCGACGATGCTGATGGCCGCCAGAACGGCCACGATGGACCGGAAGAAAAAGAGCAGAATGATGGCCGTTACGCCGAACGCCAGCGCCATGAACAACACCATTTCGTTGCTGACTTTGCCGGTAAATTTGGTGCGGATGTAGGGCATGCCGGACATGTGAACCGGAATGTTATACGTTGCACCAAAGGCTCTTACTTTCTTCTCAATCTCCAGAACAATCCCGATGCGGTCTTTGGTATTCAGCTTCTTCTGGTCGAACGTGACGGCCATCAGGTGCGACCGACCGGCACTGTCGGAGACAAAACCCTGGTAAAAAGGCAGGTTAGCCACTTTTAAACGGAGGCTGTCTACCTCGGCCTGCGTGGTAGGCGGCTGGGGGACAAGGGGCAAAAACTGAAACTGTTTGATGCTGTCGTTGCGGACGATGTGGAACAGACTGGCAGCCGACAATACATTTTGAACGCCATCCGATTTCTTAATGGCCTGATTTAACGCATACCAGCCGTTAAAAACCGGTAACGTATAGAGGTTAGGCGTTTCAATCCCGATGACCATCACGCTGCCGTCTTCGCCAAACCGTTTCTTAAACGATTCATAGAGTTCAAAATCGGGGTCGTTGGAAGGAAGAATGCGGGCAATTTCGTAGGATAGCTGGATGCGGGTGGCCTGGTAGGCCATAAATACCGTTCCTACGAAAATGACAATGAGCAGGAGAATACGATTTTTTAAGATGAAATCCGAAACGCGGTGCCAGAACATCAAGCCAGAACAGAAGTTAAGCGCGCAAGGTACAAAATTTGGGTGTGTTTTTGAAAACGGAGGTCGAACGTTCGGCTTTGTGGTTGGTTTCTGTTCTAAAAACCGGGCGTAGGATAACTTCCTCCGTAAATTAATTAAACAAGTGTTGCTATTTGTAGTTAATCAGTAAGCGTCCACACATAAAAGGTCGGTCATTCTTTGCTTAGTTAAATTACAAGTGCACCAGGATTATTTCTATACCATTATTTCCACGAATAATTATGAATCTTGCTACCTTACAAAACGTATCCCCTAGTGTGCACATGCCCACCAGTGTGGCATTTATAGGCGATTATTTACCCCGAAAGTGTGGGATTGCCACTTTTACTTCTGACCTATATAAATCATTTACAACGTATTATCCGGAATCGTCGGCGATGGTCGTGTCGGTCAACGATGTGCCTGAAGGCTACGATTATCCGGATGAGGTACGGTATGAATTTTATCAGCATGATCTGAATTCCTACAAAAAAGCCGCCGAATTTCTGAATTCCATGAACACCGAAGTCGTCTGCCTGCAGCACGAATACGGTATTTACGGTGGAACGGCGGGCAACTATATTCTGACCCTGCTTCGGAATCTGACGATGCCGGTGGTAACGACCTTTCATACCGTGTTGCGCAATCCGGATCAGGACCAGCTCATGGTGCTGAAAACCATCGCCGATCTGTCGGCGCGGGTGGTGGTGATGACCGAGAAAGGCCGTCAGTTCCTGAAAGATATCTATGAAGTTCCTGAAGACAAAATCGACGTCATTGCGCACGGGATTCCCGATATGCCGTTTGTCGATCCGCATTTTCACAAAGACCGGTTTGGCATCGAAGGCAAGCAGGTGTTGCTGACCTTCGGGTTGCTGTCGCCCAACAAGGGCATCGAAAACGTCATCAAGGCGTTGCCCCGCATTGTCGACCAGTTTCCGAATACCGTCTACATCGTGCTGGGCGCGACGCACCCCAACCTCATCCGGGATCAGGGTGAAGTGTATCGCGACAGTTTGAAAAAACTGGCCGCCGACTGTGGCGTCAAAAACAACGTGCTGTTTTTCAACCAGTTCGTTGAGCTGGACAATCTGATCGAATTTCTGGGCGCGGCTGATATTTACATCACGCCCTACCTTAATGCGGCTCAGATAACGTCCGGAACACTTTCCTACGCTTTTGGATGTGGCAAGGCGGTGGTTTCGACGCCCTACTGGCATGCCGAAGAATTGCTGGCCGACGGCCGGGGTGTTCTGGTGCCTTTCAATGATTCGGAAGCCGTTGCCGATGCCATTATCAAGCTGATGAGTGATGAGCCCCTGCGGCACGGAATGCGCAAAAAAGCGTATATGCTCGGGCGCAGCATGATCTGGGAACGCGTGATGGAACGCTACGTTCAGTCGTTCGTTCAGGCGCGTCAACAGCCGATTGCACTACCGGGAAGTCCGCTGGCGTTAATCAATGGCAATGGGGGAGGGACGTACAAATTACCGCCAATTCGGCTCGACCACCTGTATCGCCTGACCGATTCGACGGGAATCATTCAACACGCCCGCTATCATTTGCCGCACTATGAAGAAGGCTATTGCACCGACGACAACGCCCGCGCGCTGATTCTGACTGTGATGGTGGAAGAAGCCGGTATGGGCGATCGGAAACTGGCCAAACTCACCGACGATTTTGCAGCATTTCTCAACTACGCTTACCTGCAGGGGCGGGGTCAGTTCCGGAATTTTATGGGCTACGACCGCCGTTGGCTCGAAGAAGTGGGGTCCGACGACAGCACGGGCCGCGCCATCTGGGCACTGGGAACCTGCGTCGGTCGTTCGGCCGATAAAAACCTGATTACCTGGGCGATGCCGATTTTACACCAGGCACTGCCCTCGCTGGTCGACCTGCCCTCACCCCGGGCCTGGGCTTTCGGCATCATGGGCGCTTGTGAGTACCTCAAACGTTTCGCAAATGACCGGCTGGTGAAAACCATTTTACAGCAGTTGGTGGATAAATTACTCCTCCGGTATCAGGACGGCAAATCCAAAGACTGGCCCTGGTTCGAGGGCTATTTGACCTATGACAATGCGAAGTTATCCCACGCGCTGATTTGTGCCGGAGAAACGTTGCAAGACGCGAAGGTGACCGATCTGGGTATCAAGACACTAGAATGGCTGATCAGTTTGCAGATGACGGGGAATGGCATCGCCAGCACCGGTTATTTTCAGCCGATCGGTTCCAATGGTTTTTATACCAAAGGTGGAAAACGGGCGTATTTCGATCAGCAGCCGGTGGAAGTGCAGGGGTCGGTTTCAGCCTGTCTGGCGGCCTACCGGATCACCCGCGAAGCCGTCTGGCTGAAAAGGGCCACAAAGATATTCAAGTGGTTTACCGGCCATAACGATCTGGGTCTGTCGGTTTATGATCCCAACACGGGTGGTTGCCGCGATGGCCTGCACGTCGACCGGGTCAACCAGAACCAGGGTGCTGAATCGACGCTGGCGTATTTAATGGCGCTGACTGAACTGCATTTAACCCAAAAACAAATTTCCGACGCTGAAATTGCAAATACGGCACTAACCTTGTTAGTTTAAACGTTGAAGGCAGAGACAATGAGGGAATGAAACGCACTGCTTCTAAACAGGCGTTCATTCCCTCATTCCATAACCCTGCTGTCTGTCAACCTTTTAGTACTTATGATAAAGGCAACCCGTACCGGCATTGTACTGCGCCCTGACCCAACGCGCGTTCTCTTTCGGCCCTTTGAACACAGTAGCTCAACGCGAACCCTGAAAATTATTGCCCGGGTCAATGCCATGACTGAAGAAGAAGCCGAGCGGAAGTTAAGCGAGGTGATTCGTGAATTTGGCAGTCGGCATTACAAACTGGAGCGGTTTTTCCTGAAACGCTTCAACCACATTAAATCCCAGCTCCTGACCGACGAGCCGTTGACACTGGAGCGGAAACTGCTGCTGGGCGCTTATTTCACGATGGAATACTCGCTGGAATCGGCGGCTTTGTTCAATCCGTCGATGGTGTGGCACCCCGACCAGACCAACGTTCCGCCGGGTTTCAAACGGTTTATTCTGAGCATGAGGGCGACGGGCGAAGGCCATATTTCGTCGATTACCTTCCGCATGGGTTACATCGATCAGGACAGCAAGATCATCCTTCGAAAACCGTCGCGCTACGTGACTTCCCCGGAAATTGTGCCGAACCACCGGTTCAACCGGGCGCAGTTTGAACGGAAACTCTACGAACTCCGGTTGTCGAATCCCATTTCTGAAATGATGATGACCGGTTTGGGTGAGGAGTTTGCGCTGGAAGAGATGGAAGACCGGCTGAAACGGGTTTTGAGTCAATACCGGCATCACGCAGAATACGAGGCTATTGCAAGCAGTTTGCGTACGCTGGCCCGCTCCAATTACGAACTGGATTTTGACGAAGACCAGAGCCTGGACGAGCGGTGTATCTTCCCGACATCGCCCAATGAAACCAACGGAATCGAAGATGCCCGCTTTGTACGGTTCGTCGAAGACGACGGCGAGGTGACGTATTATGCGACCTATACCGCTTACAACGGCCAGGTTACCTTTCCGCAATTGCTGCTCACCCGGGACTTTACCCACTTCAGCATCAGTACGTTAAACGGAGCCGAGGTGCAGAACAAGGGTATGGCATTGTTTCCCCGGAAAATCAACGGGAAGTATGTGATGCTTTCCCGTCAGGACGGGGAGAATATTTACATCATGTATTCGGATGACCTCTATTTCTGGCAAACGAAGGAAATATTGCTGAAACCGACCTACCACTGGGAGTTTGTTCAACTCGGCAACTGCGGATCGCCCATCGAAACCGAGGCCGGTTGGCTGGTGTTGAGTCATGGTGTGGGGCCCATGCGGAAATACGCCATCAGTGCCTTTTTGCTCGATCTGAACGATCCCGGCAAAGTGATTGGCCGCCTGACCGAACCGTTGCTGAGTCCCGACGAAAACGAACGTGAAGGGTATGTTCCGAATGTCGTGTATAGTTGTGGGGGCCTGATCAACGGCAATGAACTCATCATTCCGTACGCCATGTCGGATTACGCCAGCAGCTTTGCCACCGTCAATGTGCAGGAACTCCTGAATGAACTGACCGGCAGCCAGAAGCAGGTTGAAGTGAACGTCGAAGAACAAAGTTTGTAAGATAACCGACTGATAGGATGAACCGCCCCTGGCAATGGGGGCGGTTTTTGTTTTTTACAGAAAATAGACTGCATCTAAATTATTGTCTGATTACAAGATAAAATAGGTATTATCTGTTATTTTGCAGTACATTAGGCACTGACAGAAAATAAGGCCGTAACCAGCTTATGATCAGGCAATTCAATGGCAACCAATCGCTAAAGTCGCTTTGCTGGCTTTGGGTGGCCGCGCTGGGCTTGAGTTGTGATGCCTGGGTGTTGCCGCGTAAACAATTTACGGTGGCAACGGGGCCGGTAGGCTACTATCCACTCAACGGCAGTACGCTCGACGCCAGTGGAAACAACCTGCACGGGGTCCTGAAAAACGGTGCCACGTACGGGCTGGATCGGAAATCGAACGAAAATTCGGCCCTGTTGCTGGACGGTATCGACGACTATTTTGAAATTCCCGATCACGTACTGCTTCGGCCGACGGTCTTGTCCATCAGCCTCTGGATAAAACCGCAGCGGGTTACATCGACGACCCAGATCTATTCGAAAGCGGTTTTTAAAGACAATGTCAATAACCAGTACACGGCGCGAATTACCCCGCCTTACACGACCGGTTCGACAACGGGGTACGAAATCATCGCGGATATTGAGCAGGATGGTAATTGCGATCAGGAGGACAAAACCAAAAAGCGGGTTTTGTATTTTGATCCAGGCTTTCAACTGAATCAGTGGGTACACATCGTCACCGTTTTCGAAGGCAAAACCGGTACTTTTTACCTGAATGGGCAAAAGCAAATTTCCAATACCGAATTCAAGGATGGCCCGATCGACGCCTGTTCGGGGAGCCCGTTGCGGTTTGGTGTGGCGTGGGAAGGTGATCTTAATCAATTTAGCGGGTTGATGGACGACATCCGCATCTACAACCGCGCCCTGACGGATTCTGAAATTAAAGCCCTCTACCAGCAGTGAACCGGCTCCTCCTTTTTCTCGCCCTCCTCCTGACCGTCACCACCTACGGGCAACCTTCGGGAAATACCCGGCTGACGGTTTCCAACGTTCGCGTTGAACTGGATACGCAGCGGGTAAAAATCGTCTATGATGTAGCCAATCTGATCGCAACCGATTCGGTATACATCCAGGTGGAAAGCCGCCGAAATGGGTTTTTAAAACCCAAAACCGTGACCGGCGCCGTTGGGAAAGGCGTTTTATCGGGAGCCAACCAAACGATCTACTGGGATTACCGCCTGGATGGGGTGACCATCGACGATGAAATCCGGGTGACGGTTCTGGTAAAACCGATGGTGCAGATTGTTCCGGGCGGAGGTCCTGCCAACGCGCTGCTGTCGGCGCTCGTACCCGGTCTGGGAACTATACTGGTTCAGCCCAATCGGAAAATCGGCTGGCGACCGGTCATCACGGCAACCTATGGCGGGTTGCTCGCCTACGGCCTGGTGCAACGCAGCCGGTCGAAAGAGGCTTATCAGACCTACGAAAGCCAGACCAGCGAACCGCAGGCGGAACCGTATTACAACCGGGCAACGCAGCACCATCACCGCTATCTGGTGGCAACGCGGGTTGCGGCTGTGGTTTGGGCCGCCGATGTGACGTATGCCTTTTTGAAGGGGATGAAAAACGGGAAGAAAAAGCGGGTGTCGGTCCGGAATATCGTGGCCGGTTGGGTGGGAACGACGCCAACCCTGGGGTTTTCGATGCGGTTTTAAAAATCGCTGATAACCTTTTGTCTTTTTGAGGATATGCTTTGTACCGGGTTTGGGACCATCACTTATGAAAAACACGCTACCTTTTCTACTACTCTTCCTGATCATCTCCGGAACCGGAATGGCCCAGCAGCCACCGACGGTTTCGGCCCAGAGCGATTGGGTGAAAATGACCAAACCGTCCGCCGTCGCGCCACGCATCACCTGGCGAACTCCACTGGCCAGGCGGGTTACGGAGTCCAGACCGGTTTACCGACTGAGTGTCTGCATCGAGTCGGCGGAGCCCGTTACTAAACTTCTGTTTTTTCACAACGATAAAGAAATCAACGGCTTACAACGGGGTATCATCAAAGTGGCCTGCGGTACGGAATACGCAGCAGAAATTCAACTGGTGAGCGGTGCCAATGAGATTTATGTCACGGCCACCAGCTCTGCCGGAACGACCACGTCGGAGACGCGGCTGATTATCAACCAGCCCGAAAAAACGGAGATTGCCGCCAAGTCGGCGGCTCCCAAACGGCTGGCGCTCATCATTGCCAACGGAAAGTATTCGAAAAGCCCGCTCAAAAATCCGACAAACGACGGTAAAGCGGTAAAAAGGCAACTCGAAAACCTGGGATTTGCGGTTACCTACAAAGAGAATCTGCCGCTTCGGGAGCTGAAAGCCAGTTTCGATACCTTTCTGGCCGAATTGGGAAACCACAACATCGGGCTTTTTTACTACGCCGGACACGGTTTGATGGTCAACGGCGAAAACTACGTGCAGCCGGTGGATGCCGATCCGACCGCCGAGCCGGATGTCGATTTTGAATGTTACCCGCTGCGGAGGCTCGTGGCTCGAATGGCGAGCACCAACCCGAAGGGATCGAATGTCATTTTCTGGGATGCCTGCCGGAACAATCCCTATCGGTCGTGGCACCGGGGCGCGGGTGAACCGTCTTTTGCGCCAGTTCAGCCCGCCGTCGGAACGCTGATTATCTACGCCACCGAGCCGGGGAAAGTCGCTCACGATGGCAACGAAGAAAATGGACTTTTTACGAGCGAACTGGTCAAACACATCGGCCAGCCCAATATCGATATTTTAGAGATGGTCGACCGGATCGATCGGGGCCTGGAAGAACGCGGTTTTATACAGCCGACCTACATTGAGGGCCGGTTGCGGGGGAAATTTTTCTTTCAAATGCCATGAAAACAGGTGGTTTTGCAACGCTGACGGTTCTGTTCTGGTTGATTTTCAGTATATTCGGCCAGGCTCAGACCTTCTATGCCGTTGTGGTGGCCGACACCAAAGACCCGGTTTTGATCGATGCCTGCAAACGGGACATGGACGTGATGCACCGGCAATTTGTTCAGATGGCGGCCGCTATTCAATACTCGTTGGACGAGCGGATTGTGGCCCAGGATGATTTCGGCCAAAAACGGCTCCGGGCCGTGTTGCAGGAAATCAGTCCCCAACCGAACGATATTCTTTTCCTGTATTATACCGGCCACGGCTACAACCTGAAAAACCGCACCGACCGGTTTCCGATTCTGATGCTGGAAAAGGATGATGCCCTGGCCGGGCAGAATCCGGGCCTGTTGAGCCTACATACCCTGCTGAAAAAGAAAGGAGCGCGGCTGTGTATCACCCTGGGAGATTGCTGCAACGAAGTGATCGATGCCACCCGCACCACCGGGCGCAAACGGATTCCGCCAAAGCCGCTGGTGCTGACCAACGATTCCCTGAATCAGGCGTACCGGAAACTCCTGCTGGACGTCACCGGCGACGTCCTGATTGCCAGCAGCCGCCCCCCGCAGGAAGCCTGTGCGCACCCGGATTCGGGCAGTTTCTACACGCGTGCGCTCGATGAAGTGCTGGAAGTGGCGGCTCGTTCGGGAGCCGATCTGTCGTGGGAAACCGTGCTGAAAAACACCCAGACGCAACTGTCCCGCTACATCGCCACGCGTTTCAAACAATCGATGTATGAAGCCAACCTGCGCGAAACCCGGTCGTCGGCGGGTCGGCTGACGGTGTATGCGTCGCCGGAACAGCCCTTGCTGAACCGGGAGGGCGTGGTGGAGGAAAATCAGCTTACCGAGCAACAACTTCTTGATTTCCGGGCGTTAACAGAACAGAAAGTGGCCGAATTTCAACGGTATCTATCGGTCGTTGCCGATCCTGAGCAACAGGAAAACATCCGGGAACTGGCCATTGAAAATGCCTTGCTGCTGTTTTTGCCCGATGCCACCATGCAGGTCGGTTCGTCCAATCCCAAAACGGCAGTGAAAACCTACCCGCTCGCGATATACCTCAGAAGGCTGAAAAACCTGGAAAAGCGGTATTTCGACATCGACATTGCGTTCTATGATCTGGCGTTGGTGGCCGACTGGGAAAAAACCGTCAGCGGTTATGAAACCACGGCGACGTACTTTCAACATTTTCAGGCTTTTAATCCAAAAGGGCAGCTACTGTATGCGGCCAAAACCGCCAAGCAGATGGCGGTCGATTTGCAAACCCGGAAAGACCCTTTCTACGAAGAAAACCGCTGGACGGTGCTGCTGGGTGATGTCAGGCTCGTGGAAAAAGGGATTGGAATCGGGAATAAAGAAAGTAGAAGTGGGAAAAAAGACCCAAAAAAAAGCAGCCACCCGTAATCGGGAAAGCGGAAAAGTTTCTTTGGCTCTTCCGTTACTCGCACATTCAAAATGAAAAAAGCGGCTTTGGGGATCGTCCTGTTTTTCAGTCTCTTCGTTGCATTTGGATTGGCGGTGGCGCAGACGTACTCGCGAGCTGACCAACTGAAAATTGCCGATAACGCCCGTCGGCTGGTGCGTGACCGCTATCTGACCAATTTGGAGGTACTGACGCATTACGAGGCCAACCAGCCGTTTGAAGTGTTGCAAAGTCAGCTCAACGGCTTGCTGAAAGATGCGTTTCGGAACCGGGAGGTGCTGGTATACAATGAGTTTCGACCGGGGTCTAATGCCTACACCACTGTTGAGGAATACGTGAAAGATGCCCGGATTTTTTCGTCCGGGAAACCGGTAACCAATACCCTGACGCTGGATGAGGCACGCTACCGAATCAGTCGAACGCAGGACGGTTTTTCGTTCGTCAGTCTATACGTCGATAAACTGACGAATGGTGTGGGAAAGCAGGGAAAGACGTTTCGGTTTCAGAACCGGGTCGAATTTCGGATTCGGTTTGTATTCGACCCGACGTTGAATGCGTTTCATTCGTTTAAAATTGCCGGCATCACCAAAGTTGACGCTTGGCCGCCCGATGTCTTTGTCTTGAAACCGGGCGATCTGGAGCAGGCCGAGAAAAACGAAAATGACCTGTTTACAACCCTGACGTCCATCACGGAAAGCTTAAAGAAAGTGCTTCCGGCTGGTTCTACCCGCTTGGTTCTGGACCGGTTTACCTACAACCGCTGCGGGATCAACGACCCGTTGTCGGACCGGATTTTTGCCACGCTGCACAGTTGTCTGCAAAAACAGGCGGCTGTGGCGGTCGTGCCGTCGACGCAGCGCACCGACTCGTTGCTTTGGATTCGGGGCTACTACCAGGAAGATCTGAACAATCTTCAAATTGTCGCGGAGGTGTTTGATGCCCGCGCCAAGCGGATTCTGGCAAAAGTTGAGAGTACTGCGTTGCCACTGGCCTGGATCAGCGGGCAAAACCTTCGGCTGAAACCCGAGCAGTACCAGCAGGTGATGGCCGTGCAGGATACGCTCCGGCAGCATTTCGTGGCCGGTGCAACGCCACTGACGGTGGAAATTCGAACGGACCGGGGCCGGACCGGGGTCGAATACTGGCCGGGAAATCAGATCACGATTGAAGCGCGGGTAAACCGACCGTGTCATTTGCGGCTGGTGTATGTGCTGGCGGATGGAACGAAAACCCTGCTGGAAAATGATTTTGAAATCAGGGCGGATCAGGTGAATCAGTATGTTCGGATTGCGCCGGATGCGTCGTTTGTCTGCGCGGAACCGTTCGGAACGGAATACCTGCTGGCGTATGCCAGCCAAACCGCCTTTTGCCCGATTCCGACCAAACCGGCACCACGACTGTATCTGCGACAGGAGAACGGTTATGGCATTCTGGTGGGCTCACTGGCCGAAATGCTAAAGGCTCTGCGGTGTACAATAGCTCCAAATTCAGTTGCTGAAGATCGGATTCAGATCACGACACGGACGTTTTCGAATTGAACGGACGTGGCTTTTAGAAGCCTTTTGAGTCCATTTGCCCTGTTAAAACGCTCATGACCCCTGACAAATGAGGCAGTAAACAGGTATTTTTTTTTGATGACTAAGTAAAAAAGTCCGTTATGCTATGGTGTACATTCAAGTAAAATTTGGACAAAAGCAAGCTTGTTCAAATGGGGGACGTGCAGTTGCAGCGTATCTTGGTTTTGTGATAAATGCTTGATTATGAGTAATATGATAGTGGTTTTATTGGTATATATAGACCAACTCCTGTCCTTTAGTGTATCGTGCAGAAATAAAATAAATTGGATTCGAAATTTCAAACGAAACGGCTACTATTAATTTATTAATATTTTTTATTAATAGTGACTAATCGTAGGCAATTAGAACCTTACTATTTATTAGTTTTGCAAAAGATAATCACGTTTCTTTCTTACTAATTCTACCACTCTAATAAACCGCCGTGTCAACGGTACACAACATCTATGGTAAAACTCTTACTACCGCAAGCCCGGCTTGTCAGGATGATGAGATTATCCATTCCTCAACTCCTGCTGGCTTTTGTCTGCACGAATGTCGCTCTCGCAGCGAAAGACCCTAACACGGGCACTTCATCGAAAAACACGTTGGCAGTCAGTACGGTTGACAGAACTCTCTCCGGCAAGGTGACCGATGAGTCGAATTCTCCTTTACCGGGTGTGAGTATTGTTTTGAAAGGTACCCAACGGGGGACGGTGACGGATGCGAATGGTCTTTACAAGATCGAGATTCCGGATAATGGTGCTACCCTGGTTTTTTCATTTGTAGGGTACCTCTCTCAGGAAGTGAATGTCGGAACACAGACTTCCGTGAATGTCAGCCTGAAAAACGATGACAAAGTCCTGGAAGAAATCGTCGTCATCGGTTACGGTACGGCGAAGAAAAGCGACTTGACGGGGGCCGTTGGTTCCGTGAAAGAAGCCGAATTGAAAGAACGTCCGGCGGCTTCGCTGACGCAGGCATTATCGGGCCGGATGCCGGGTGTACAGGTCAACACCAACTCGGGTCGTCCCGGTGGTCGGACCACCATTCGCGTTCGTGGATTTAGCTCCATCAACTCCTCGAACAACCCGCTGTATGTGGTCGACGGGGTGATGCTGCCACAAGGGAACCAGAACCAGTTCAGCTCGGCCATCGACTACATCAACCCGAACGACATCGTTTCAGTGGAAGTGTTGAAGGATGCCTCCTCGACCGCCATTTACGGGGCGCGGGGTGCCAACGGGGTTATCCTGGTAACCACGAAAAAAGGGAAATCGGGTGAAGGTCAGGTGACTTACAACGTCGATTTCAGCGTAAACACGATCGGACCCAACCGTCCGGAAGTATTGAACACCGCCCAGTATATGGCCGTAGAAGATCTGGCCTGGGCCAATATGGCGAAATACGATCCCGTCGGCTGGGCCGCGGGCAAATGGGCGTATCTGAACCCCAAACTGCGCCGGATCGACCCACGGGTCTGGAATTCCGACGGCAGCCCCAAGTTTGATACGAACTGGCTGGAAGAATCGACTCAAAATAAACTGTCGCAAAACCACCAGTTGGGTTTCAGCGGGGGTAACGACCGCACGCAGTACTCGGTTTCACTGGGCTACCGCGACGATCAGGGGTTGATCAAAACCTCGTACATGAAACGGTATTCTGGCCGGTTTACGATCGACGATCAGGTAAAATCGTGGTTGAAAATCGGGGGTACGCTGAGCTACAACAACCAGTCGGAAAATATTGTGGATCAGGGCGATGCCGTTGCCCGTCAGATTGTGGAAGACTTTCCATTCCTGCCGGTTAAATACGAAGACGGGACCTACGCCAACAACCGGGATTTCCCGTTTGCGGAAGGAACCATGAGCTCGGTTCACCGCCTGATGGGTCGGAAATACATTCTGAATACCCAAACGACGATCGGTAGCCTGTATTCCAACATTACGCTGGCAAAAGGACTGGAAATGCGGACGATTTTGGGCGCGAACGTGCAAACCCAGGAAAACAACCAGTCACAAACCCGGACCCTGAACATCGGCGGTAACGGTAACGCATCGGCCAGCAACCGGAAAGAAACCTTCTGGTCGTTGGAAAACTACCTGACCTATAACAAACAGATCAACGAAAAACACGCCATCAACGCCCTTTTGGGGATTTCGTGGCAGGAAACGGATGTGTTCAGCATCAGTGCGGCTGTCAACAACTTCGCAACCGACTATTTCACTTATAACAACCTCGGTGCGGGTGCCACCAACCCTGGTGTGGGTTCAGGCGCTTCCCGTTCGGCATTTAACTCGTATTTCGGTCGGGTAAACTACAGCCTGATGGAGAAATATCTGTTTACCGTGACCGGTCGGGCCGATGGTTCTTCGAAATTTGGGGAAAACCACAAATTTGCATTCTTCCCCTCGGCGGCTCTGGCCTGGCGGGCATCGGAAGAAGAATTCCTGAAAGGCAATTCCATCATCTCGAACCTGAAAGTACGGACGAGCTTCGGTCTGACGGGGAACTCGGAAATTCCGGCCTATTCTTCACTTTCACTGCTTAGCTCGAACTACGCGACGATTTATGGCGATGCCCGGGTTTCGGGAACAGGTTTGAGCCGTTTGGCTAACCCGGATTTGCGTTGGGAAAAAACCGCTCAGACCGACTTCGGTGTGGAACTGGGCTTGCTGAAAGGCCGGATTTCATTGGAAGCGGATTATTACTACCGCAAAACCACTGACATGCTGCTGGATGCCCCGGTACCCCGCACGAGTGGTTACGCGACCATTCGCCGGAACGTAGGTTCGATGGAAAACAAAGGCTTTGAATTCGGTCTGAACACGGTCAACATCGACGCGGGTGGTTTCCAGTGGAATACGACCTTCAACATTTCCTTCAACCGCAACAAAGTACTGGCTCTGGCGACACCTTCGGATATCTTCAACGTAGGTGGTCCGAACTTCACCAACCCAACCAACATCATCCGCATCGGTGAGCCGGTCGGGTCGTTCTGGGGTCTGACGCGCCTGGGTACCTGGAGTGAAGCCGAGCGCGAAGAAGCCGCCCGTTTTACCAGCTACCGGAACGGTCTGACGATGTTGCCGGGTGACATCAAATACCTGGATGTGAACGGTGACCGCGCCATCACGGATGCTGACCGGAGTATCATTGGGAACGGTAGCCCGAAATCATGGGGTGCCATGACCAACAACTTCCGTTACAAAAACTTCGACCTGACGCTGGAATTGCAGTTCTCGTACGGTAATGACGTTATGTTGATGAACCTGCACCCGAGCGAAGACCGCCAGGCACTGGCCAACAGCTACACCTCGGTATTGAACGCCTGGACGCCGACCAACCAGAATACGATGATCGCTGAAATCCGGGATACCCGCGCTGGTTATGTAACCAACGTTGACAGCCACTGGATCAAGGACGGTTCATTCCTACGGGGCCGGAACCTGCTCTTCGGCTACACCTTCCCGAGCAACGTAACCAACAAACTCAAACTGAACCGCCTGCGGGCTTACGCTACCGTGCAGAACTTCTTCCTGCTGGTTGACGACAAAATCGTAGGTGACCCGGAAGTGACCCCGACCAACCAGGGTGATGGCAACAGCGCCTTCTCACAAGGGATGATCTGGCACAACTATCCGAAACCGACGACGTACATGTTCGGTCTGCAGATTGGGTTTTAATTGATTAAACGTATTCAAAAAGACAGTTGACGATGAAACATATAGTTAGTAAAGTGAGCAAAATCGCCCTGCTGGGGGCGGTGCTGCTGGGTCCGGTGGGTTGTTCCGATTTCCTCGATGAGCAGGCGCCCTCCAACCTGACCCCCGACAATTTTTACACCATTCCTGACCACGCCGAAGCGGCTTTGGCCTCGGTTTACGCCGACCTGCGCTTCATGGGCGACGGGGCCGGGATCTTCTCTTCCAACTGGCAGTTGCTCGAAGCCCTCACCGGCACCTCGACCACCGAAACCGCCCAGAACTCGGATTTGAACAACCTCTACGGGCTGGTTCACGACGGCAACACCGCCCACGTGGTCAACTACTGGAACGGACTCTACAAGGTCATCGCCCAGGCCAACCAGGTGCTCGACCGCGTGCCGGCCATCACCCCCATGCCTGATGCCCAAAAGACCAAGATTCTGGGCGAAGCCCGGTTTCTGCGCGCGTCGGCTTACTTTACGGCGGTTCGTCTGTGGGGTGATATTCCCCTGATTACCAAACCTCAAACGGCGACTTCGGAAGATTTCCAGCCCGCCCGTGCTTCCCAGGAAGAAGTCTACAAACTGATCGTAGAAGACCTGGTGGCAGCCGAAGCGGCTGGTCTGGCCTGGATGGATGTCAGTGGCCGGGCTAACCTGGCGGCTGTAAAAACCCAACTGGCGAAAGTGTACCTGACGATGGCGGGTTTCCCGCTGAGCAAAGGGGCGACGCACTACAAGCTGGCAGCCGACAAAGCCCTGGAAGTGATCACCTACTCGAATGCCAACCCGACGGTGATCAATCTGTTCACCACGTATGAGGATGTACACCGGGAAAGCACCGAAAACCGGCTGGAACACCTGTTCATGCTGCAATACAACACGCTGGTAGCGGGTAATCCGATGGACAATATG